>CAZCWM010000001.1:0-627963 GCA_964502445.1 uncultured Phycisphaeraceae bacterium
TGAAAAATGCGAGGCACGCATGAGGCAGTGAAACATGACGAGACACGCGCGGCGACAGCATGGATGTGTCGCAGCGATACCGCGATGGTGCATCACCGACGCGCCGACGACGCAGCGTCATCACAAATCGCAAAACGGCGATCGCCGATCCCGCCGCCTCGCGCAGCCGGGGGCGAACCATCGGCAGTCGCTCCGGCCTCCTGGTCAACTTGCGTAGGTGGTGCGGCCCGGGCGGAATAGGATCAGGCTCAGGTCGTCGGGTTTGCTCGGCTGGCCGGTGGCCGGTTGAATCATGCGCTGTCGGGCCGCGTCGGCCAGTCGTTGGGCGGCCTGCTCGGCTCGGCCGTGGCGCACGGCCTCGATGATTTCGCCTTCAAACAGGTTGTCGCTCAAGCCGTCACTGGCCAGCAGTAGTCGATCCCGCGCGGCCAGCGTCATCGGCGAACTCATCTCGATGCGCATCTCGTCGCTGCCGAGCATGTTCAGCACCAGGTGCCGTTCGGCATGGTGCATGGCGTCGTCGGCATTGAGGATGCCGGCCTCGACAGCCAGACCCACGGGTGAATGCGAGACGGTCTGCAGCTTCACTTTGCCGCGCCCGCCGACGAGCAGGGCCAGCGAGTCGCCCACGTGATAGGTGCGCACCACGCCTTCATGCACGGCCGCGACGACCAGCGTCGTGCCGCTGCCGTTGGCCAGGGATCGGACCGCCGCGTTGGCCTGTTCAATGCCGGTGAGCACGCCGGCGCGCAGGTTTGACTCTTCCATCTGGCCGGCCCGGGCGAGTTCTTCGAGGGGTCCAAGCGCCGCGGCCACGACTTCGACGGCAGCCTTCGACGCGGCTTCGCCAGCGCGTGTGCCGCCCATGCCGTCAGCCAGGATGAGGACGCCCGACCGCGGGCCGAGATCGACGACGGCCAGAGCGTCCTCGTTGGCGGTCTGCTTGTCGGGCGAGCGGTCGGAGAGCACGGCCGCATGTCCGCCCGCCACCGCCAGGCGCATCGGCCGCTGCATCCGCTGGTCCAGCAGACAGCCGGCGGGGCTGGTCTGCGAAGCCGATCCCGCCTGGGATGGCGTCATGTCGGGGGCATCGCTCATGTGCTGCTTTTATCGGCCCGGGCGGGTGCTTTGATCCACAGCCGGCTCATGGCTGTCCGACCGCGAAGCCGGGTTCGAGGGGTGGCTGGCGTATCGTAACCGATTATGAAAAAAAGCTTTACCTGTGCTATGGGAGATCGGCTCACATCTGGAGGCCGCCGCATGCGGTGATGCGGGCGATCCTGAAGATCAACAACCCCGCCGGGCAGACGGGGTTGTCGGGTGTAAGCGGAGAGGGCGGGATTCGAACCCGCGGTAGAGAGAATACTCCCTACGACGGTTTAGCAAACCGTTGCCTTCAGCCGCTCGGCCACCTCTCCAGGGGATGCAAGCTGAGCGGGTCATCTTCCCGGGCCGACTGGGGCATGTCAAACAATGGAAGGCCATCGGCGCCGGCTGGTTGCGGCCATGAAAAAACCCCCGTTGGGCGGGGGTCGTGCGCGGTCTGTGTTGGGCGGTGGTTTTCGCGGGCCCGGCGCGGCGCTCAGGCGCGGCGGCGCGTCAGGGCCAGGCTGCCCAGGGCCAGCAGCGAGAGCGTGGCCGGCTCAGGCACGAAGCCGGTGATGTTGTCGTCGGCGTCGGGGCCCGAGTCGTCAAGCTGGGCGCGGTAGTAGAAGCCGCCAGCCAGGGCGGGCATGGCCCAGGTGGGCACTGCCAGCTCGATGCCGTCGTCGATGCCCAGCAGGTACTGGTTGCCCAGAGGCACCTGCTGCCAGAACGAGCCGGTGTACTGCTGAAGCATCAGGGCCGCGGACGAGCCCTGCATGCTGGTCAGGATGCGGTAGAGCGGCTGGGTCAGGGCTTCGTCAGCGTAGAAGAGCGAAAAGAGGACCGTCTGGCCCATCATGCTGAAGATCGAGCCTGTGGTCGACACCGGGCCGTCGGTCACGGTCATGCCCAGGTAGTAAGCCACGTTGTCAGCGAAGAAGTAGACCGCATCGATGTCCAGGTTGCCCTGGTAGGCGGTTTCGCCGGCATCGTCGGTGATGGCCAGGGTGTACTCGCCTGGGTTGACTATGCCATCCACGTTCGGGAAGGCGGCGGCAGGCTGGGCGATGAGCACGAACGCAGCCACAAAAAGGGTGGCGATAAACGGACGAACCATCGTCATGTGAGACCTCGCTTTGGGAGAGAGCGTTTTTGGTCGTACCGGGCGCTGATTGTTGGACGCGATGTCGTTGTACGGCTACCGCGACCCGTGCAGGAAAGTTACCTCCGCCGAGGCGCGGGGCCAGTGAAAAGCGGACCGCGCCCCGATGCGGCCGGTGAACGGTTACGTCTGTAACGATCAGGCAAGATGGGCAAGCACGCGGCCGTGACACGCAGCCGTGGGCCCGCCTGGCCGCACCGCTTCATGACACAGCCGGACGAGGGTGAACGTCCATGGGCGGTTCTTCAATGATGTTTCGCCGCAGCAGAAGCTCCATGCCGGGCCGTTCGTCGGGCCGCTTGGCGAAGCCCCATCTGTTGTAAAAGGGCTCCGCGTTCACGGCCGCCATCAGACCGACGAAGGCGGCTGCGGCGGCGTGGTCTTTGATGTAATGCATCACCGCCTCCATCAGGCGCGTGCCGATGCCTTGGTGCTGATACTCGGGCAGAACGATCAGATCCTGAATGTAGAAGCAGATGCTCTGGTCGCCCACGATGCGGACGAAACCGACGACCTTGTCATGACGCAGGGCACAGAAGCAGACGAGACAGTTCTGCAGGGCCCGCGCGATGGAAGGTTCATGCGGCACCTTGCCCCAACCGACGGCCCTATTAAGGGCGAGATAGACTTCGGGTGACGGAATCTGCTCGATGATCTCATAATCGGCGGCGGTCATTGGATTCTTCTCGGAGGCCGGCCACGCTCCTGCGGATGGCGTCGACCAGGCCGGGCATGGTGCTGGTGGGCGCTTCGAGGGCGACGTTCAGGCCCAGTTCGCGCACCGCGTCGGACGTGATCGGGCCGATGGACGCGATCTTCACGTTCGCGAGCAGCGGTTTTTCGTCACCGAGCAGTTGGGCCATGTTGCGGGCCGTCGAGGCGCTGGTGAAGGTGATCCAGTCCACCTCGCCAGCGCGCAGGGCGGCGAGAACCGCGTCCGGCAGGCTCTGGGCCAAGGCGGTTTCATAAATCGCCAGATCCTCGATGTTCGCGCCGGCTTCGGCGAGCAGTTTCGGCAGCGCGGGTCGGGCGATGTCGGCCCGCAGCAGCAGGAAGGACTTGCCCTTCACGTCCTGGCTGGCGATGAGTTCGCCGGCCAATGACTCGGCGACGTAGCGCGTGGGGACGAAGTCGGCAGCGATGCCCAGGCGTTCCCGCAGCGCGACCTGCGTGCCTTCACCGATGACGGCGATCTTGAGACCCGCGAAGGCCCGGCTGTCGAGCCCCAGGGCTTCAAGCCGCTGGGCTAGACCGATCACGCCGTTAGCGCTGGTCAAGACCAGCCAGTCATAGCGCTGAATGTCTTGGAGGGCCGCGTCGACGCGCTGCAGGTCCGCGGCCGAGGCGGGAACGACGTCGATGGTGGGCGCTTCGAGCACATCCGCGCCCAGTTCGGCAAGCTGGTCGCCGAGCTGCGAGGCCTGCTGGCGTGTGCGGGTGATGAGGATGCGCTGGCCGAACAGTGGCCGGCGGGTGAAGGCGTCCAGGCCCGGCTCGTCGATGGCGGCGACCTGCCCGACGACGATGATGGCCGGCGAGCTGATGCCAGCCCTCTGGACGTCTTCGACCACGCGGCGCAGCGTCGAGCGCACCGACTTCTGCCGCGGCGTCGTGCCCCACTGCACCAGGGCGGCGGGTGTGCCGGCCTCGAGTCCGCCGGCCAGCAGTTCGTCGCGGATATCCGCCAGCCGACCGACGCCCATGTAGAAGCACGCGGTTCCGCCGGCGTCGATCAAGGCCGCCAGGGCCGCGTAGTTGATCGAGCTTTCGTCCTTGCCGGGTTTCTCGTGACCGGTGACGAAGGTGACGGTGCTGGCGATGCTGCGATGGGTGACGGGGATGCCGGCCGCTCCCGGCGCGGCGATGCCCGACGTGACGCCGGGCACGATCTCGACCTCGACGCCCTGACGGGCGAGGAAGGCGGCCTCCTCGGCCCCGCGTCCGAAGAGGTACGGGTCACCGCCTTTGAGGCGGGCGACGAGCTTGCCGCACCCGTCGCGGCGCGTTTCCTTCGCCTTGTCGGCCAGGAGCTGGTTGGTCTGATCCTGGGTAAGTTTGTGGTCTTTGGCGCGTTTGCCGGCGTCGATCAGCTCGGCCCCAGCGGGCGCCTCGCTCAGCAGCCTGGGGTTGGCCAGGGCGTCGAAGACCACCACGTCCGCCCGTCGCAGAACTTCAAGACCCCGGACGGTGATGTAGCCCGGATCGCCCGGGCCGGCCCCGATGAGGAAGACTTTGCCGGGCTGGGAACGGGCGGAGGAGTCGGGGGTCTGAGCCATCGCCACAGGCTATCGGGGGAAAGGGGCCGGTCAAGAGGCGCGCATGCCCCCGTGGGCCGCCCCGTCCGCGGCGGCGACGGTATCCTTGAGGACCAGCGCGAACATTCCACGACAGCGCGAGGGACGCGACCATGCCCAGCAGTCATCGATCTCAAGGCTCCGGTTCTTCGCGTCCGATCCGTCCGCGTCGGCTGCGGCGTGGGCAGACCTTGCGGGACATGGTGGCGGACGTGCGACTCACGCCCGACGATCTGATCCTGCCGCTGTTCGTCGGTCAGATGGACCAGGCCAGGTCGGTGTCGAGCATGCCTGGCGTCAGCCAGTGGCCGGTCACCGATGCCGTGCGGACCATCCGCGATCTGTCGAGCGCGGGCCTGCGGCAGTTCATCCTCTTTGGTGTGACGCCGTGGGAGAAGAAGGATGCGGCGGGCAGCTACGCGGCCGATCCCGACGCCCCGGTGAACCGGACGCTGGCGGCGGTGCGGGACGCGGGGCTGGACGTGGTGATGTACGCCGACCTGTGCTTCTGCGAATACACCGATCACGGCCACTGCGGCGTGCTGATCGAAGGGGACCATGACCAGTGGGTGGTGGACAACGACGCGACGCTCGAATACCTGGGCCGCGCGGCCGTGGCGCAGGCGCGGGCGGGGGCGGACATCGTGGCGCCGTCGGGCATGATGGACGGTATGGTCGGGGCGATCCGCGCGGCCCTGGATGCGGACGGCCGCATCGAAACGGGCATCCTCTCCTACAGCGTCAAGTTCGCGTCGGACTTCTATGGTCCGTTCCGCGAGGCGGGCGAAGGCGGCATGAGCTTCGGCAGCCGTCGGGGCTATCAGATGGATTACCGCCGCGGCCGCGAGTGGCAAATCGAGCTTGAGATCGATCTGGCTGAAGGGGCGGACATGGTGATGGTCAAGCCCGCGGCCAGTTATCTGGACGTGATCGCGAAGGTGCGTGAGGCGTGCAGCGTGCCGGTGGCGGCCTATCACGTCAGCGGCGAGTATGCGATGCTGCACGCGGCGGCGGAGCGGGGTTGGCTGGACCTGCGGGCGGCGGCGGTGGAGACCACGACGGCCATCAAGCGGGCCGGGGCCGACCTGATTCTCAGCTACTTCGCCCCGCGACTCATCGAATGGCTGTAGTGTTTTTACCTTGGTTCGGCAGCGCGGCCGGGCTATGATCCAGTCGCAGGCGGCGGGCGGATTCCAAGCCGGGCCACGGACTGGCCGATAGAGATTGCGGTTGGATGGGTTTGTTGATCGCGGCCGCGCCTGGCGGACACGCGGCCACTGCGCCCGTGCGCGGGGTGCGTCGACTGGGATTCGCAACGCTTCATGGCCCGTGAAGGGCGGTGGCTGTCGATGGTGGAGAGTACACGCAACGAGCAGGGCGGGCCCTATGTGTCCATCGTGGTGCCGGTGTTCAACGAGCAGGAGAACGTCCGGCCCATGTACCAGGAGCTGCGGGAGGTTCTGGACCAGAGCGGCCTGGACTACGAGCTGATTTTTGTTGACGACGGCAGTCACGACAACACGGCCGCGTTCCTCAGCGATGTCACGCTTGACGACCCGCGGACGACGATCATTCAGTTCACGCGCAACTACGGGCAGACGGCCGCCCTCGACGCGGGTTTCAAACGGGCCCGCGGGCAGGTGCTGGTGGCGATGGACGGGGACATGCAGAACGACCCGCGCGACATCGCCGCGCTGGTCCGCAAGCTGGAAGGTCCGCCCAGCTACGACGTGGTCAGCGGCTGGCGCAAGGACCGCAAGGACAAGTTCTTCACCCGCCGCCTGCCTTCGCAGATGGCCAACCGGCTCATCAGCCGCCTGACCTGGACCCGCATCCACGACTTCGGCTGCACGCTCAAAGCCTATCGCCGCCGCGTGCTTGAAGGGGTGCAGCTTTACGGCGAAATGCACCGCTTCCTGCCGGCCGTGGCGCGCTGGCACGGGGCCCGCATCACGGAGATGGTCGTCAACCACCGTCCCCGCAAAGCGGGCAGGAGCAAGTACGGCCTGCGGCGGACGATCAAGGTGCTGCTGGACCTGATGACCATCAAGTTCCTGGGCGATTATCTGACCAAGCCGCTGTATTTCTTCGGCAAGCTGGCGATGCTGACCACGGTCGCGGCGATGGTCATGATGGTCGTCGCCCTGCTGGAGAAGTTCGGCATCAGCCCGCGCGGGGAGATACGGCTGAATAACAACGTGTTCTTCCTGTTCGGGCTGATCCTGGGGCTGGCGGTGATCAACTTCCTGATGATGGGGGTGATCAGCGAGCTGCTGGTGCGCATCTACCACGAAAGCCAGGGTCGGCCAACATACAGGATTTCACGGGTGGTTCAGGGCCAGGCACAGCGGGACCAGGCCGCGACGCGGGCCTTGGACGCGGAAAGCAACTCGACGGCCGACCCATCCGATCGTCCCCGCGTCGAGCCGGTCCGCGCGACCTGATTCGTCGGGGCCGGACTTCGACGCCAGACGCTCCACCACGCGCTCCCGAGCGCCGCCCCACAGTGAGGATCGCGACCGCTTGTCTTCGCCTCTTTCCCATCTGAGTCTCGCGGTCGTCGCCTGGCCGTCGCTGCGCGCCGCCAGCGCGCGCGCCGTCGACGCGCTGCCCTGGTGGCGTAAGGGGCTGCTGCTGGGGTGGATGGGCTTTGGCCTGATGGCGCCGGACCTGGATGCCGTGCCGGCCGCCCTGGGCGTCTCGACGCTCGGAGCCAGCCACAACGGCTTCGTGCACTCGCTGGCGTTCGCGGCGCTCTTCGCGCCGGTGTTCGCCGTGGTCGGTCGGCTCATCGCCCCCCTGCCGTGGCGCGGGCTGCTGCTGGCGGGACTGCTGTGCTATGGATCCCACGTGCTGACGGACGCGATCACCTACGGCCGTGGCGTCATGCTGCTGTGGCCGTGGACCGACGCCCGCTACGGCTGGCCGATCCTCTATGGCGTGCGGCATTCGCAGCCTGAGGAACTGTTGCACACGCTGCCGATCACGATCGCGACCGACCTGCTCTTCGGTCTGGTCGTCTTCGCGCTCTTCCGCGCGGTCGCTCCTCTACCGGCCCCGACGCGGCTGAAGGACGACGGGAACAAGTTGGGCTGCCAGCCGCGAGCCGGCGCGCTTGTCGACGCCCATGTGCATCTGCATGACGCGTTCGACCTTGCCCGTACCTTCGATGCGGCGGTGCGGCGATTCGATCGTGCGGCAGGTCGGTTCGAGTTGACCGGCGGCGGCGAGCGTGTGCTCATGCTCACCGAGTCGGCGGGCGTGAACGTGTTCGGCGAACTCAAGGCCGGCCGGCGCGTCCTGCCGTCGCGGTGGACTCTGGCGGGGAATCCGGCGGGGAATGATGAATCGGCATCGCTGCGTCTGCGGCGCGATGACGGCGCGACGCTGCGGCTGATCGCGGGTCGGCAGATCGTGACGGCCGAGCGGCTGGAGGTGCTGGCCCTGGCGTGCGGCGAGGGGCTGGAAGATGGCCGGCCCATCGACGCGGTGCTTGACTGGTGCCGTCAGCGCGACGCCGTGGCGGTGATCCCCTGGGGCTTCGGCAAATGGACCGGCCGGCGCGGGCAGGTCGTGCAGCGGCTGATCGAGCGTGCCCAGCCCGGATCGCTGCTGCTGGGGGACAATGCGGGCCGATTGAACCTGGGCCCGACGCCGAAGCTGCTGCGGCTGGGTGCGGCACGCGGGCTGGGCATCCTGCCCGGTTCCGATCCGCTGCCCTTCTGCGGCCAGCAGACCAAGGCCGGCCGCTACGGGTTTGTGCTGGCGGGCGCGTGCGGATCGGCGCAGGCGCTGCGGCGAGAGCTGCGCGCGCTGCGGGGCTGGCCGGCGACGTTCGGCCGACTGGATACGCCGCTCGCGTTTCTGTGGTATCAATCGGCCATGCAATGGCGCATCCGGTTGCGGAAGGCGAGTCGAGCGTGAGAGGCGAGGCGCAAAGACAGAACATCCGGCCCAGCCCTCTGCCCGCGGGGCGGAGGCGGGAGGACGGCGGATGCGGCGGTGACGGCGCGTCGCGCCGCGTGCTGGCGATCGCGCCCCAGCCCTTCTTCTCGCCGCGCGGCACGCCATTCAGCGTCTATTACCGCACGATGGTCACGTCGCAGTTGGGCCCGCAGGTCGACCTGCTGACCTACGGCCAGGGACAGGATGTCGACATCCCCGGCGTGCGCATCATCCGCACGCCGGCGCTGCGCTTCCTTGGGCCAGTGAAGATCGGCCCATCCTGGCAGAAGGCGGTGCACGATGTCTTCATGCTGCTGTGGACGGTGGCCCTGCTGCTGCTGCGGCGGTACGACTTTGTTCATGCCCATGAAGAAGCGGTCTTCTGGTGCCGGTTTCTCAAGCCGCTGCTGCGCTTCAAGCTCGTCTATGACATGCATTCGAGCCTGCCGCAGCAGTTGACCAACTTCAAGTTCACCAGGTCTAAGCTGTTGATCGGCATGTTTCACTGGCTGGAGGACGGGGCGCTGCGGGCGGCCGACGCCGTCATCACCATCTGCCCCGACCTGCGGGATTACGCCCTGTCGCGCGGCATTGATCCGGCGAGGCACTTTCTGATTGAGAACTCGATCTTCGACGACGTGTGCGTGAAGGCCGACCCGGACGTCCCGCCCGACGCGGCCGCGCCGGTGATTGAGCCCACCGGTCCGCGCATCGTGTATGCCGGCACGTTCGAGCACTACCAGGGCATCGATCTGCTGATCGATGGCTTCGCGCAGGTGGCGGTCACGCGGCCGGATGTGCAGCTGCTGCTGGTGGGCGGTTCGCCGCCGCAGGTCGACGTGATGAAGCGCCGGGCCCAGGGGCTGGCGCTGGGCGACCAGTGCGTGTTCACCGGACAGGTGTCGAAGGCCGCGGCGCGGCAGCTTCTGGCGACGGCCGACGTACTCGTCTCGCCACGTCGCGAAGGCACCAACACGCCGCTGAAGGTCTACGAACAACTGGCCAGCGGCAAGCCGCTGGTGGCCACGAACATCTACTCGCACACGCAGGTGTTGACCGAGGACGTGTGCTTCCTGGTCGATCCGACGCCCGAGGGGTTCGCCGGCGGTCTGGCCCGGGCGCTGGACGACGCGGGGGGCGCGGCCCGGCGCGTGGCGGGGGCGCGGCGGTTGTACGAGACGGCCTATTCGCGGCCGGCGTATGAGCAGAAGATGCGCGACCTGCTGGCGCTGCTGGGCGTGGCCGCGTCGACGGCCGGCGTCGTGCCGGCGGAGGCACGCTGATGTGCGGCATCGCCGGCGTGGTCGGGTTTGATGGCAAGGTCGCCGCCGACGAAGCGCTGCTGGCGCGCATGGCCGACCGCATGAGTCATCGCGGACCCGACGACTTCGGCTGCTTCGTGCATGGGCACGCGGGCATTGCCATGCGGCGGCTGTCGATCATCGACCTGGCGGGCGGGCATCAGCCGATCTTCAACGAAGACCGCAGCGTCGCCATCGTCTTCAATGGCGAGATCTACAACTACCGTGAGCTGCGCGAAGGGCTTGTGGCGCAGGGCCACCGCTTCACCACCAACAGCGACACCGAAGTCATCGTCCACCTCTACGAGCAGGTCGGGCTGGACTTCGCCCAGCGGCTCAACGGCATGTTCGCCGTGGCCATTCTCGACATGGCCCAGCGCCGGCTGGTGCTGGCCCGCGACCACATCGGCATCAAGCCGTTGTTCTACAGTCTCGACGCCCACCGTCTGGTCTTCGGCTCGGAGATCAAGGTGCTGCTGGAAAGCGGGCTGGTGGACCGGCGGCTCGACGTTGACGTGCTGGGGCAGTTCATGGCTTGGGAGTACATCCCGGGCGCGGGCACGCTGCTGCGCGACGTGCGCAAGCTGGAGCCGGCCCACCTGATGACGGTCAGTCTCGACAGCGGGTGGGTCAGCCTCCAGCGATTCTGGGAGATCCCGCTGGATCGCGGCGCCTCGGAGACGAAGTCGCCGGCCGACTGGGCCGAGGTGGTGGACGCGGCGATCCGCCAGGCAGTGCGGCGGCAGCTTGTGGCCGACGTGCCGCTGGGGGCGTTTCTGTCCGGGGGTGTGGACAGCTCGCTGGTGGTCGCGCACATGAGCGATCATGACAGCGACAGGACGCGGACCTTCAGCATCGGTTTCGACGACCCGAGCTACAACGAACTCGCCTGGGCGCAGAAAGCGGCTGACCATCTGGGCGTCGATCATCGCTATCAGATCATCCAGCCGCATGTGGCCGACCTGTTCGACCACCTGATGAACTTCATGGACGATCCGATCGGCGACTTTTCGATCTTCCCGACGTACCTCGTGTCGCGGCACGCGCGGCAGGACGTGACGGTGGCGCTGTCGGGTGACGGTGGCGATGAACTGCTGGGCGGGTACGAGACCTTCCAGGCGCAGCTCAAGGCGTCGCAGTGGGCGGGTCTGCCCGGCGTGCTGCGCAGGCCGGCGGAGGCGTTGATCCGCCGGCTGCGGCCGACCGCGGCCAAGAAGGGCCTGATCAACAAGGCCAGACGCTTTGTCGAGGGACTCGATGAGCCTGCCGCGATGGGTCACGCGCGCTGGCGCGTATTCACCGGCACGGTCATGCGGCCGGCGCTGTTCACCGACGACGCCCTGGCTCGCATGACCACGCCCGTCGAGGGTCATATCGCCGCCCTCGCTGCACGGGCGCATGGACTGGACGACATTGACCGCGCGTGCTTCGTGGACACATGCAGCTACCTCGTGGACAACTGCCTGGTCAAGAGCGATCGGATGTCGATGGCCTGCTCGCTGGAGCTTCGCGTGCCGCTGCTGGACAGGGAGCTGGTCGAGCTGGCGTTCCGCGTGCCGTCGCGGCTGAAGGCGACCGCCAAGCAGACCAAAGTGCTGCTCAAGCGCATCGCCTGCCGATACGTGCCGCGGCAGTGCGTATATCGGCCGAAGGAAGGTTTCAGCATTCCCATCAAACAGTGGTTGAGGACGGACTTTCGGCCGCTGCTGGAGGATCTTCTGGACGAGCGCACGCTCGCGGCCGAGGGACTGTTCGACGTCACGACGGTGCGGCGGCTCAAGTCCGAGCACATGGTGGGTCGGGCCAACCACAGCCACGTGCTGTGGTCGATGATCGTGTTCCAGGACTGGCGGCGGAGGTGGGGCGCGTGAGCGACCGAATCCTGCGGAACATCGACGCGGCGCTCGATCGGGTATTCGACGTGATCGTGATCGGCGGCGGCGTGTACGGTGCGGCGGCGCTGCTGGAAGCGGCGCGGCGGGGCCAGAGAGCCCTGCTGCTGGAGCGCGACGATTTCGGCGCGGCCACGAGTTGGAACTCGCTGCGCATCGTGCATGGCGGGCTGCGTTATCTGCAGAAGCTTGATCTTCACCGTTTCCGCGAGTCGGTTGGCGAGCGGCGGTGGTTCTGCGCCAATTTTCCCGATCTGGTGCAGCCGCTGTCGTGCCTGCTTCCGCTCTACGGGCAGGGACTCAAGCGGCCCTGGGTCTTCCGTATCGCGCTGGCGATGAACGACCTGCTGTCGCGTCATCGCAACCGCGGTGTGCCGGCGCAGACGCACCTGGCTGGCGGGCGCGTGCTGTCGGTCGAACAGGCGATCGACCGCTTCGGACTGGTGGACCGTGAAGGTCTGCGCGGGGCGGGATTGTGGCACGACGCGATGATGACCAACAGTCAGCGCGTGCTGATCGAGATGCTGCGCTGGGCGGGCGGCCTGGGCGCGGTCGCGCTGAACTATGTGAGCGCGGAGGAACTGATCGTCGAGCGCGGGGTGACGCGAGGCGTGGCGGGGATCGACCGGCAGACCGGCCGGCGGGTGAGCTTCGCCTGCCGCGAGGGCGTGGTGAATTGCGCCGGCCCGTGGTCGCAGACGCTGGCCGAGTCGCTGGTCGCGGGCCGGCGGTTCGAGGGCATGTTCCGTCCGTCGCTGGCGTGCAATCTGCTGCTGGACCGTAAACCGGTGTCGTCTTGCGCGGTGGCGGTGCAGCCTCGGCGGCCGAACAGCCGCGTGTATTTCCTTGTGCCGTGGCGCGGGCGGATATTCGCGGGCACGTATCACGCGCCGTGGGCGGGTGAACTGAATCGACCGGGACCGGACCAGGGCCAGCTCAAGGCGTTTCTCGCGGATCTGAATCTGGCCGTACCCGGTCTGGAACTGCGGCGCAGCGACGTGCTGCGTGTGTACGCGGGGCTGCTGCCGGCCCGTGAGGCGGGCGGCGACGAGCTGGCGGTGCGCGAGGTGGTGTGGGACCACGCGAAGGCCGGCGGGCCGCGAGGATTGGTCAGCGTGAGCGGGGTCAAGTTCACGACGGCGCGGCTTGTCGCCCAGAAGGCGCTGACGGCGCTGCTGGGGGTTCTGCCGCCCTATGCCGTGGGCACGCAGCGCCCGGGCCGCGAGATGGCGACCGCCGCGCTGGATCTGACGGACCCCGCGGGCGTGCTCACGGCCGAGGCGGGCGTGCTTCGGACCGTCGTGGCGGACATGCAGGCCCATGAGGCCGCCCTGCACCTGGATGACCTGCTGCTGAGGCGAACGGACTGGGGGGCCGATCCGGGGCGGATCGACGCCCTGGCCCGGCGCGTGGCGGCGGCGATGGGCTGGTCGACTCAGCGACTGGCGGACGAGCTGGCGCGCCTGCGGCCGGAGAACTGACGCCGCATCGCTTAGAATGATGGCGCATCCGCTGAATCGGGTTGGGCGGGGGCGGTTGGCCGCGGATGGCGTCCATGACCCTGGGGCGACAGCATGTTGAGCATGATTCTGGTGGCGTTGGGCGCGGTGATCACACGCTGGCTGGGCGAGGTTGCGCGCGGTGTGGAGGCGCCGCGGGCGGCGCAACTGGGAGGCTGGGTGTGGGCGATGGGATCGGTGTGGCTGGCGGCGGCGCTGTTGGGCGCGTGGGCGCCGGCCTGGCCCGTCCTTCCGCTGGCGCTGCTGGGTTGGGCGAGCGTGGCGGCGGCGCCGCGGCGGCTTGTCGAGCTGACCAGCGATGTCCTGGCGGCGTTCGTGTTCGCGGCGCTGGCGGTGCCCGCCCTGCCGCTGCTGGCGACGTTCGGGCTGGCGCTGCTGGTCCTGGTTGGCGGGGAGGCGCTGCATCGTCTGCGGCCGAGGCGGAAGATTCGCCGGTCGGCCATCGAGGTGGGCGCCACGGTCGCGGTGCTGCTGGCTGGTTACGCGGCCGCGTGCGCCTGGGCGCAGCAGGACATGAACCCGCGGCCGATTCACGGCCTGTTCACGCCGTCCGTGGGCGTGATGCTGCCGTTCGACCCGGCGGAGCGCGTGGATCTCGATACCGGCGCCGCGGCGTGGCTGGCCGAGCCGCATCGACCGCAATGGGGATCGTCGGGCCCGAGGCGCGGGGCGCTGGTGTTTCACGGGGCGGATTCGGATGGCAGCCACCAGAAGGCGGCCCGTGTGCTTCGGCGCGCGTTGTTGTCGGCTGGTTATATGGTGCTGCTGGTGGACCACCCCGGCTATGGCCAGAGTCCGACGCCAGCTCTGGATGCGCCGATCGAGGCCTGGGATCCGCTGCCGACGGCTCTGGCGGGCCTGCGGGTGCTGACCGGGCAACTGGGCGCAAGCCGCATCATGATCGTCGGGCACTCGATGGGCTGCGTGGACGCTCTGCGGCTGGCGGCGGCGCTCGATTCGGAGCAACTGGCGGGGTCGGTGAGCGCGGTGGTGCTGTTCGGCGGCGCGGTGTCGCCGCGTGATGCGCAGTCGTCGCGGGAGGCGTACTGGCAGCGGCGGTTTCTGAGCGATCGCCGGCTGGCGGCCGACGCCCTGGACGCGGCGACCGTACAGGCGATCCGTGAGCGGTATTACATGATCGACACCTACGCCCGCCAGCTTGGCCCGGATCATGCCCCGGTGCTGTTCGTGCGTTTTGGCCGCGAGTTCGACGACATTCGCCAGCACCGCGACGCCCTGATGAGCCTCATCCCGGGGGTTGTGCGTGTGTGGGATCTCGACTCGACGCACTATTTCAACACCGCGGACTATCAGCCGCTGTACCTGGCGATTGGCGACGTGGGGGTGGCGCGGCAGGTGGCGGATCGCCTGCGCTGGGTGGGGCTTGGTGAAGCGGCTGGGGGTCTGGGGCCGTCGGCCCCGGCCCGGTGACGCGCGGTAAGCCGGCGGGGCGCTGATAACATGCCCAGCATCGGGCGATTCACGTTCCGCAGGCCGCCTGCCGATGGGTAGACGCAGGGCTTTGGCCTATTTGTCGCGGGTGTTGGGGGTTATGAGCCATCTGGACCATCAGACTGAGCGGCCGCGGGTGCTGGTGACCGGCGCGACGGGTTTCACCGGCGGTCATCTGGCGCGGACGCTGCGGCAGCGAGGTTATCGGGTTCGCGCCCTGGTGCGTGACGCCCAGCGTGCGAGCGATCTGGAAGCGCAAGGCATCGAGATCGCGCCCGGCGACCTGACCAGCGCGGACGACGTTCTGAGGGCGGCCGAGGGGTGCGCGGCCATCTATCACATCGCCGCCCTGTACCGTTCGGCCAGGTATGGCGACCAGGTGTACCGCGACGTGAATGTCGGGGGCACGCGGCATGTGCTGGACGCGGCCGATCGTCGCGGCGTGGGGCGGGTGGTGCATTGCAGCACCGTCGGGGTGCATGGCGACATTCAGCACGTGCCCGCCGACGAATCAGCCCCGTTTTCACCCGGTGACATTTACCAGCAAACCAAGCTCGAAGGCGAGATGCTCGCGGCCGAGGCGTTCAAGGGCGGCCTGGGCGGCTGCGTGTTTCGGCCGGTGGGTATTTACGGGCCGGGCGACACGCGGTTTCTGAAGTTGTTCAAGACGATCCACACCGGGCGGTTCCGGATGTTCGGCCGCGGCGACGTGCGGTACCACCTGACGTTCATCGACGATCTGGTCGACGGCATCATCCGGTGTGGTGAAGTCCCGGCCGCCCAGGGCCAGACGTACATCCTGGCCGGGCCGCGCTACACGACGATTGGAGAGCTGGCGGATCGCGTGGCCGATGCGGTGGGCGTGCCCCGGCCGCGCGGGCGACTGCCGATGTGGCCGCTCAAGCTGGCGGCGACCCTGTGCGAGACAGCTTGCAAGCCGCTGGGCATCGAACCGCCCATCCATCACCGCCGGCTGGACTTTTTCATCAAGGACCGGGCCTTCAGCAGTGAAAAAGCGATGCGGGAGCTGGGCTACGAACCGAAGATCGACCTGCCCGAAGGTCTGAAGCGGACGGCCGACTGGTATTTCGAGCAGGGATTGCTGCGCAAGGCTCGTGACGGTGCGCCGGGCGGCGCGTGAGGATCAAGCGTTGAACGGCGAGATGGCCCAGGCAGGTTCCGCGACCGCGCCCAGACGACGGGCGAAGGCGATCGTGCTGCTGGTGATCAAGCTGGCGGTGTCGCTGGGGCTGCTGGGCATCCTGCTGTCGTGGATCGACGTGTCGGAGATGGCCGGCAAGTTCGTGGATCTGCGCTGGGGCTGGTTGATCGTCGGCATCGCGTTGCACCAGTTTCAGGCGGCGATCAGCTCGCTGAGGTGGAAGGTGATTCTGACGGCTGACGACGTGCGCATGCGCTATCTGTTTCTCCTCAAGACCTACCTGATCGCCGGGTTTCTGAGCCTGTTTCTGCCCACCGCGTTCGGCGGCGACGTGTATCGCACGGTGGCGCTCAACCGCGCGGGAGCGAAGATGAGCAAGAGCGCCGCCTCAGTGCTGTTCGACCGCTTCAGCGGGCTGTTCGCCCTGCTGACGATCGGCATAGGCGGCTGCATGCTGCTGCTGGAGCGCGAGGCGGCCCTGCTGGTGCTGCTGGGGTATGCGGCGGCGGTGGCGGGGTTCATGATCGTCACCGGCGACGCGGTGGTCGGCCGGCTGCCGAATCCGACGTCGAAGTATCTGGGCTTTCCGTTCCGCATCATGCGGAGCTTCAACGCGTATCGCCGGCGGCCGAAGGTGCTGGCCGCGTCGCTGGCGCTGTCGTTCTGCTTTCAGTTCAACGTCGTGCTGATCGTGACCTGCTATGCCCGGTCGCTGCGCGTCGACCCGATCGACGTGAGCTTCATGGAGCTGGTGGCGGTGGTGCCGCTGGCGCTGCTGAGCGAGGTGCTGCCGTCGATCAACGGCCTGGGCGTGCGCGAGGGGGCGTTCGTCTTCTTCTTCAAGCTCGTGGGCGGGACGGCCGAGCAGGCGCTGGCCGTATCGCTGATGCTCATCATGCTGCGCTACGTGCAGTCGCTGATCGGCGCGGTGCTGTTCACCATGGCGATGCTGGGGCACGGCCCATCATCTGACCTCGGGCACGTCAGGGTTCCGGTGTCGGACGCCATCGGCCTGCCGTCGGAGCGGACTTCGGAAGGGATATGATCCGAGATGAACACGCAGAACACCACGACAAGCTCCACCGCGCAGGGGCCTGAGCCCGGCAAGCCGGGTGCGACCGCGCTGCGGGCCCAGATCGTGGACCCGCGTCAGTCGGCCCTGCGCAAGTACCAGGATGTGATCGTCGGTTCGACCAGCCTGTGGTATACGATCAAATTCGAGTTGATTCTCTGGCTGGGCGGTGCGCTGCCGGGTGCTTTGGGCCTGCTGGCGCGCAAGCTGCTTTACCCGCGCATCTTCAAACGCGTCGGCCGGGGGACGGTGTTCGGCGCGGGCCTGGTCATTCGTCATCCGAACAAGATCGAGATCGGCGCCAACGTGGTGATCTCTGATCGCTGCTGGCTGGACGCGCGGGGTCAGGGCAACAGCGGCATCCGCATCGGCGATGATTCGATTCTCGGTGACGGCGTGATGCTGCGCACCAAGCGCGGCAGCATCACGCTGGGCCGCAGCGTCGGCATCGGGCCGCTGGCCAGCCTCGATGCCGTGGACAATGACTTGGTCGTCGGCGACAGCGCCATGATCGGCCCGCGCTCCCAGGTCGGCGGCTCGCAGTATCACACGACGCGGCTGGACATTCCGATTCAGGACCAGGGCAAGGAGATCCGTCCCGGCGTGCGGATCGGCAGCGGCGGGTGGATCGGCACGGGCGTGATGATCGTCGACGGGGTGACCATCGGCGACGGCTGCCTCGTCGGGGCTGGCGCGATCGTGCGCGAAGACATTCCCGACTACACCAGCGCCACGCCGCACCAGCGCCTGGTGATGATCAAACGCGGCGGCGAGGGTTCGCCGGGCAACTGAAGCTTTCCGTTTCTGCTGGAGGACTATGAGCCCCCCACTTATCATGACCGCCGCGAGCGCGCGTCGGCAGAGGCCTGGGACCAGCCCAGGCGACGAGGAAATGGACGAATATGGCGGATCAAGCAGTCATCGATGTGGTCTTTCGCGCCGTGGACGAGGTGAACCAGACACGCCCGGTCGACAAGGCTGTGGTCAAGGCGCTCGACACCCGTCTGGCCGGACCGCAGGGTTCGCTGGATTCGTTGGGCCTGGTGAACCTGATCGTGGCGGTGGAGGAGAACGTGCAGATCGAGTTCGGCGTCAGCGTCGACCTGGCCAACCAGCGGGCCGCGACCGAGCGGACAAATCCGCTTGAGAACATCGCGAGTCTGGCGGACTACGTGCAGACTCTGATCCGCGAGCAGCGTGATGCCTGACACGCGCGCCCGCCTGCTGACGGTCAGCGATTTCAACACGGACAACTTCGCCGCGCTGATGAGCAACAGCGACGAAGCGCCGCTCGTGGAGGCGATTGCCGCGCCGTTCGGGCAGCCGCACCAGCTTCTGCTCAACGGCGACGCGGAGGCGTGGCGGCGGCGCCCGGATATCGTGGTGGTGTGGACGCGGCCGCAGGTGATTCACGGGTTTGACCTGGCTCTGAACGCCGAGCCGTTCGCCGTCGAGCACGTGCTTGAGGAGGTGGATGCCTTCGCGTCGCTGGTGCTCCAGGCCGCCGGCCGAACGCGCACCGTGCTGGCGCCGACATGGGTGCTGCCGCCGTATGAACGCGGATTCGGACTGCTCGATCATCGGCAGGGTCTGGGGCTGCGCGACCTGCTGCTGCGGATGAATCTGCGTCTGGCGGAGCGTCTGGCGGAGAGGCCCAACTGCTTCGTGCTCGATGCCCAGCGCTGGATGCAGCGGGCCGGCCAGCGGGCGGTCAATCCCAAGCTCTGGTACATGGGCAAAATCGCATTCGGCAACGATGTTTTCGCGGCCGCGGCGGCGGATGTGAAGGCCGCGCTGCGGGCTGTCGCCGGCGAGGCGCGAAAACTGGTGATTCTTGACCTGGACGACACGCTCTGGGGCGGGGTGGTCGGCGAGGTGGGCTGGGAGCAACTGATCCTGGGCGGCCACGATGGCGAGGGCGAGGCGCTGGTCGATTTCCAGCATGCCTTGAAGGCCCTGTCGCGTCGCGGCGTGCTGCTGGGGGTGGTGAGCAAGAATGACGAGGCGGTGGCGCTGGAGGCGATGCGTCGGCATCCGGAGATGGTGTTGCGGCCGGACGACCTGGCGGGCTGGCGGATCAACTGGAACGACAAGGCGCAGAACGTCGCCGATCTGGCGGCCGAGTTGAATCTCGGGTTGCAGTCGGTGCTGTTCATCGACGACAACCCGGCTGAGCGGGCGCGGGTGCGCGATGCGCTGCCCGAAGTACTGGTGCCGGAGTGGCCGGCCGACAGGATGCTCTACCGCCAAGCGCTGGCGGAGCTGACGTGCTTCGACACAGCCGCAGTGACCGAGGAGGACCGGCAGCGGGCGGCGATGTACGTCGCGCAGCGGCGGCGCAAGGATACGCTGCAGAGTGTCGGATCACTGGATGAATGGCTCAAGACGCTGGAGATGGTGGTGCGGATCGAGCCGTTGTCGACCCAGAACCTGCCGCGTGCGGCCCAGCTCTTGAACAAGACCAACCAGATGAACCTGCGCACGCGGCGGATGGGTGAGGCGGAGTTGCTGGCCTGGTCGCAAGAGCCCGGCCGGCGGGTGTGGGCGATCCGGGTGGCGGACAAACTGGGCGACATGGGACTGACCGGACTGATGAGTCTGGAGCGGGACGGGTCGGCCGCCCATCTGCCCGATCTGCTGCTGAGCTGCCGCGTCATGGGCCGCAAGATCGAGCACCTGATGCTGGCGCTGGCGGCGCGCGAGGCCGGCCGCATGAACCTGGGCCGGGTCGAGGCCCGCTACCAGCCGACGGCCAAGAACGGACCATGCCTGACGGCGTTGGGTCAGTGCGGATGGGACTACGATGAAGCCTCGCAGGTCTTCTCATGGGACACGGGCAAAGCCTATCCTTTCCCGCCGCATCTGCGGGTCGAGGAGTCCACGTAGGCGGTCGGCCGCCGTTTTCATTCACGGATGGGGCGGGATATCCTGACCGCAAGACACCGGTGTTCGAGTCACGCCTTTGAGGCGGCCAGGGGAACGGCACGGTATGAATAACATTTCCTCGTCCATATCCACGTCACGATTTCTTCTGTTGCTGCTGGTCATCAGCGTGCTGGGGGCGGGCCTGCGGATGTACAGGCTGGCCGGGCCCGGCGTGTGGAATGACGAGCTGTACACGGTGCGCGACGCGATCGATCTGGACGCGACGTTTTTCAAGGCTCCGCCGAAGGTCTTCGGGTATGTGTCGACCCACCTGGGTCTGCGTCTGGCGGGAGCGGACCTGAAGAGCGCGGCGCGCGATGAAGCCTTCGGCTGGCAGGCGGCGGGAATCGACCATTTCGCCATGCGCATCGGCTCATGCCTGGTGGGTATCCTGACCGTGCCGGTGCTGGGCCTGATGAGCCGGCGGTTTCTCGGCGATCGGCCGGCGCTGATCGCGGCATTGCTGCTGGCGGTTTCGCCGTGGCACATCTACTGGAGCCAGGGCGCGCGGTTCTACTCGCAGCAGTTCCTCTTCTACAACATGGCGTTCATCCTGTATTTCATGGCCACGCGCGAGCACAAGCCGATCAGGTTGCTGCTGGCGCTGGTGCTGGCGGGGATGGCGTTTTTCTCGCAGCTCACAGCCGCGGCCATTGCTGTGGTGTGGGTGCTGGACCTGCTGCTGGACCGCTTCAATCCCCAGCCGTTCCGCATCGGCCGCCACGGCTTGCTGTGGATCAGCGCCATTGGCGTGTTCTGTGCGGCCGTGGTGGCCTACGACGTCTACAAGCGCACGGACCTGTGGATCGACAGCTTCCAGGGCTCGAGCACCAGCGCGCCGATGTTCATTCTCGGCGTGATCTTTTTCGTCGGGCCGAGTCTGGTGGCGGCTGGGCTGCTCATGGCGTGCAACCAGTGGCGTGAGGATCGGCGGCGGGTGGTCTATCTGCTGCTTGGCGGGATCCTGCCGATTCTGGTGTTCGCCTCGTTGTCGATGCGTCAATACGCGGGCACGCGTTACAGCTTCTGCTGCCTGTATGCCTGGGTCGCCTTGGGCGCGGTGGGGCTGGACCAGTTGTGGCAGATGCTGCGTCCGAAGCTGGGGCTGTGGGCGGCGGCGACACCGCTGCTGGTGGTGATGGCCCCGATGGCACTGACGCTGTCGGCCTACTACACCCAGGGTCATGCCTTCCATCCGCGGTGGCAGGAGGCGTTCGCCTTCGTGGCCAGGCACCGACAGCCGGGCGAAGAGGTGCGCACCTCAGTGCTGGAGGTGGGTCAGTATTACCTGCGGGACGCGGGCGTGAAGTTGATTCCGCGCAATGCCGAAGATCTGGCTGAGCGGGCGACCGAGCCGTGCTGGCTGGTGGAGTCGGCGGGGCTTCCGATGACAGGCCTGACGGGCCACTGGCTGGACCGCGTGGCGGATCTGCGTGTGTATTACGACGTGTGGAACATGCGGCCGCTGACGTCGATCCGCGTCTACCACTACGAGCCTGCCGCGGTGTCAACGACTCAGCCATCCCCCCGGCCGTGAGCACAGCGCTCGGGCACGGTCATCTGTTACGTCGAGCTGCGCTGGCGCGAGGGTCGAGAGAAGCAGGCGATTTATGCGGCGGCGCTGCGCGATCTGATGGTGGACTTTGTGGCGTCGATCCGGGACTCGGGGCACGGGTCGAGGGTGACGGCGGCGGGCAGGCGAGGGGTGCATCCGCGACGCGATCGCGATAGGCTGAGGGCGCGCGACAGTTGGGTTGCGCGTTTCCATGGGCTGAACGGCGTGCTCCAGACGTTGACCAAGAGCCTGTTGATCTTCGTGGGCGCGGGTCTGGGGGCCAATGCCCGTTACTGGATCGGGGCCTTGGTGGCCGACCGGCTGGGGTCGGTGTTTCCCTGGGCGACGCTGCTGGTGAACATCAGCGGCTCGGTGGTCATCGGGCTGTTTCTCGGGTTGGCGATGCAGGAGAACTGGTCGCTGTCGGCGCGGCTGTTTGTGGCGGTGGGTGTGCTCGGGGGCTACACGACCTTCTCGACGTTTTCGTGGGAAACTCTGAACCTGATCCGCGAGCGATCGCTGGGCCTGGCGATGGGGAATGTGCTGGGCAGTGTGGTGCTGGGGCTGGTCGGCTGCTACCTGGGACTGGTGGCGGCTCGGGCGCTGGCGGGCGGGTGAGGGGGCGAGGCGATGCGGCGCAGGCCGCGATGGGGTCCATCCAATGAGAATCGACGGACCAGCACGGGCACTGAGCATCTTCGTGGGCGAGTCGGACCAGTGGCACGGCCGACCACTGTATGCCGCGATCATCGAGAAGGCCCGGGCCCAGGGCCTGGCCGGGGCGACGGCCACGCACGGGCTGATGGGCTTCGGCGCCAACAGCCGCATTCACACGGCCTCGATCCTGCGGCTGTCGGAAGACCTGCCGGTGGTGGTGCAGATCATCGACTCGCCGCAGCGGATCGCGTCATTTCTGCCTCTGCTGGATGAGATGGTCAGCGAGGGGCTGGTCATGAGTTTCGACGTGACGGTGGAGCGTTACGTCCACACGTCCAGCGGGAAGCCTGGAGAGGCGGGCGCGGCCGAGCAGCCGGGTTGAGTGAAGGCGGGAAGTCGATCGACGCGAGCGGACGTTGACCCCTGCAGGCATGCGGTCCAGGGCAGGGTCCGCGTCGGGTTATCGCGCTGGCGCGGGGCGATCGACTGCGCGCTTCCACGCAGCGCGGGCGGCGGGTCTTGTGTCGGCGCGGGTCCGGGGGTTCAACGTCACCTCGGGGCCGGCCGATCCTAGGTCGGGGAGGCTCGAACGGCAGGCCCGACGACCTGGCGGGTCGGCTTCCACAGGCGACGGCTCGCCGCGACGCGGGCTGAGGATCGGCGATGAGTCCTCCGAAGGCTCCGCAATCAAGCCCGACGACGACCGGGCCGGTGGACGCCGGCCGCGAAGCCGAGCGTCCGCGGCTGCGCCGCCTGGTGCTGATCCCGACATTGATCGTCACGCTGCTGGGGCTGATCGTCACGCTGGTGGTCATCTGGGGTATGCTGCAGTTGCACCTTCGCGATCACAGCGCTCTGGAGCAGACGCTGACGGGCGAGGCGCTTGAAGGCACGATCGAGCGCGACATCAGCATGCTTGGTGCGGCCATGCTGCCGGTGCTCAACGACCAGCGGCTGGCGCGGGCGTTTGTCGAAGGCGACCGGACGACGCTGCTGAACCAGACGAGGCCGCTGTACGAGATGCTTCAGCGGAGCCTGGGGATCACCCGCTTCTATTTCACGGATGCGCAGCGTGAGGTTTTCCTGCGGGTGCATGCGCCCCAGAAGTTCGGGGATCGGATCGATCGGGTCACCGCCGTTGAGGCCCAGCGCACGGGCGAGAGGTCAGCGGGGATCGAGCTGGGGCCGCTGGGCACCTTGACCTTGCGCGTGGTCGAGCCATGGGTCGCCGACGGGCGACGGATCGGCTACGTAGAGCTGGGCACGGAACTGAGCCATGTACTGGACATGGTGGCCCGTGTGCTGGATGAGCGGCTTCACGTGCTGGTTCACAAGGCGTATCTGGAACGAGCCCGCTGGGAGGCGAGGCAGCGTGCCCTGGGGCGCCGTCCGGACTGGGATCGATTGAAGGACTGGGTGGTCGTCAGCCCGTCGCCGCTCGACCTGCCGGAGCAGGCGACGACGGCGCTGGATGCATGGCTGAGGGGACAACGGGACGCCACGACGCATCTGAGGGTCGGCGATCGACGTCTGGCGGTAGCGACGGCCGCGCTGTCGGACATTGAAGGGAGGCCCGTCGGTTCACTGCTGATGCTGCGCGACGCGACGCATGAGTTCACGGCGTACTGGCACGCGGTGCGAGCGATGACCGTATGCGGTCTCGCCGCGGCGCTGGTGCTGGGGCTGTTTCTGTGGCGCGTGCTCGGGCGCGTGCAGCGTGACCTGACGGGCGCGCATCGTCGGCTGCTGGAGGAGAATCGAACGCGGGCGGCGCACCTGTTGTTCCTGTCGCAACTGATGGAGGCGATTCCCAGTCCGATCTTCTACAAGGATCGGGAAGGCCGCTATCAGGCCTGCAACCAGGCGTTTGAACAGTTGATCGGCCGGCCGCGGCTGGAGATCATCGGCAGGACGGCCCGTGACCTGGCGCCCGGCGAACTGGCCGAGCGGTACATGGAGATGGACCGCCAGCTTTTCACGCATCCCGGCAGGCAGCGGTATGAGGCGGCGGCACGTCGGGACGATGGGCGTGAGCGGCAGGTGATCTTCCACAAGGCGACGCTGGTCGACGCCGACGGCCGGGTGTCGGGCCTGGTGGGCGTGGTGACGGACATCACCGAGCAGAAGCAGGTGGAGCAGGATCTTCGTGAGGCCAAGCGGGCCGCGGAGGCGGCCGCCACCGCCAAGAGCGAGTTTCTGGCGAACATGAGCCACGAGATTCGCACGCCGATGACGGCCATCCTCGGCTACGCGGACCTGCTGGGCGAGTCGATCGCGTGCTGCGGGGTATGTCCCGAGCACCAGAACTGCTCGACGCGGGCATGTAACCGCGAACACCTGCAGACCATCGCCCGCAACGGCCGGCACCTGCTGGCGATCCTCAATGACATTCTGGATCTGTCCAAGATTGAAGCCGGCCGTCTTGACATCGACAAGGCGGTGGCGGATCCGCAGGCGATCGTGGAGGAAGTGGCATCGTTGCTGCGCGTCAGGGCGCGGGAGAAGGGGCTGTCGCTGGCGACGGAGTTCGGCGGGTCGGTCCCGCGCCGGATTCGTACGGATGCGGTACGTCTGCGGCAGATTCTCATGAATCTGGTGGGCAACGCGGTGAAGTTCACCGAAAGCGGCGGCGTGCGCATCGTGGTGCGCGCCGAGCGGGAGCCGACGCCGCGCATGACCTTCCAGGTGATCGACACGGGCATCGGTCTGACCCCGGAGCAGATGGGCCGGCTTTTCCAGCGGTTCACCCAGGCCGATGGCTCGACGGCTAGACGCTTCGGCGGCACGGGTCTGGGCCTGACCATTTCAAGCCGGCTGGCGGAGATGCTCGGCGGCACGATCAGCGTCGACAGCAAGCCCCAGGAAGGCAGCACGTTCACGCTCACGATCGACCCCGGCCCGTTGGAGGACGCGGCGGAGGAGGAAGCGATCATTGGCCGGCCTGCGGCCGCGGAGCGGATCACGGCGGACACTCATGAACCGCGCCAGCCGACTTCGGCGGGGCCACTTTCCGGGCGGGTGCTGCTGGCGGAGGACGGCCCGGACAATCAGCGTCTGGTGAGCTTCATCCTGCGCAAGGCAGGCCTCGATGTGGAGCTGGCGGAGAACGGCGTGGTCGCATGCGCGAAGGTCGCCGATGCCCTGGCGGGACAGTCGCCCTACGACCTGGTGCTCATGGATATGCAGATGCCGGAAATGGACGGCTACGCGGCCACACAGCGGCTGCGGACGATGGGCTTCGAAGGACCGATCATCGCTCTGACCGCCCACGCGATGTCGGGCGATCGGGAAAAGTGTCTGCGGGCGGGCTGCGACGACTATGCGACCAAGCCGGTGAATCGGCCGGTCTTGCTGGCGATGATCGCCCGGCATCTGAGCCTGGACGCGGGCGCGCTTCCGCCGGGCTCGCCGTCGGGTGCCCGCGGTGACGGCGAAGGCTGAGCATGGCGGACGCCGTCAGGAGCCCCACGGCTGCCGGCTCAGCAATCACGGCATGCGGTTGGGCCGTGATGCGCGACCGGCCCGGGACAAAGAGAGCAGATCACTCCGGTTGGCGGACGGGGGCATCCGGCTTCAGATAGCGCAGGAGAAACTGCAAGTCGGTTTCCGTCTCCTTCGCGGGCTCACTGAAGGCCAGTTCGTTGGCGATCCCCAGGCCGTCGAGTCGGGCCTTGAGCAGTTGACCGAACCGAGGATGGTGGATGCTGTGCGTTTCGCCCAGGTCGTGCTCGGAATCGTCCCAGGTGTAGGTCAGCCGCACGGGCGGGTCGTCGGCCGAGAGGTGGTTGATCGGTGAGGCGTCTTCGAACAGGTGGACCAGTTGCGGCGAAAGGTCGTCGGTCGGCCCCTCCTGGCCGAAGAGCTGCCACAGCGGCAAGGCCTTCCAGCCGGGTCCGGGGATGTGCTCGCGGATGAAGCGAGGGTCGTAGGACGACTGCGTGTTGGCGACGGCCATGCAGGTCAGGCGTGTGGACTGTCGCGCCACGGGATCGTCGCTGTCGGGGTCGGCCAGATCGTCGTGAAAGCCCAGCCAGAGGCTG
Source organism: uncultured Phycisphaeraceae bacterium (assembly GCA_964502445.1). Classification (GTDB taxonomy): domain Bacteria; phylum Planctomycetota; class Phycisphaerae; order Phycisphaerales; family Phycisphaeraceae; genus CAZCWM01. The sequence goes on from CAZCWM010000001.1 coordinate 26,064, forward strand.
ATGCCGCCGCCGGCCGATCCACCACCCGCCGCAAAACGCGTTGGATCAAGGTTCCACGCCTGCGCCTGGCTGCGCAGGAACTGCACGGCCCGGGCGCCATCGAGCATCTGGGCGGGATACGGCGCGTCGCTGGAGAATCGATAGGTAATGGAGGCGACGGAGATACCGGCCTGAAGATATGCGTCGAGCATGGCTGGTGGATGGGGTCCGCCGTTGCGGAAGCCCCCGCCATGGATGCGAATCAGCAGCGGCGTGGGCTTGTCCGAGTCGGCGAGCCAGATGTTGAGGATGTGGCGCGCATGCGGGCCGTAGGCGACGCGGGCGTGGGTCGGCGGCGCGAAGGTGCGGCCGTTGGACGGCTGTCGCGGCGCGTCGTCGTCGGGGGCGCCTTGGGTTGATGGCGTGAGACCGATCGCGATCAGACCGATCATGACGAACAGGATGAGTTCTCGCATGGGCACCATCGTATCGCTGGCTTGTGGGCTTTTGTCCACGGACATGGCGGACTGCTTAGCCATACGCGCAGAATCCATGCCCACAAGCGCGGCAGGCCGAGAGCCATGGGCGGCAACGCTATAATCGCCGCACTTTCAAGCGGAATCTGATGCGCGTTCAAATCCACCAGCTTGATGCAGCGGTCGCGACCAAAGCCCAGCGTCTGGACCAGGTTGATGCGCTGGTGCGGCGACAGGAGCCGGCGGACCTGATTCTTCTGCCGGAGCTGTGGCCGACCGGGTTTTTCCGCTTCGACGGCTATGCCGCCGACGCCGAGCCGATCGACGGTCAGGTTGTGACGCGCATGGCCGCGCTGGCGCGGTCGTGTCAGACGCACCTGTTCATGGGCAGCTTCGTGGAGCGCGACGGGGAGGAGCTGTTCAACACCAGCGTCCTGCTCGGGCCCGACGGCCGCGTGCTCGGCGCTTACCGCAAGATTCACCTGTTCGGCTACCAGTCGCGGGAAAGACAACTACTGAGCGCGGGTCGTGAGCCGGTGGTTGTCGACACTGCTTTGGGGCGCGTCGGGCTGTCCACCTGTTACGACCTGCGGTTTCCAGAGCTGTATCGACACATGATGGAGCGGGGCGCGACGATGTTTCTGGTGGCGTCGGCCTGGCCGGCGGCGCGCTGCGCGGCCTGGCGGCTTTTCAACCAGGCCCGAGCACACGAAAATCTGGCGTGGCTGATCGCGTGCAACGTGGCCGGCGAAAGCGACCGTACGCCCATGGCCGGACACAGCATGGCGGTGAGTCCGATGGGCGACATCGTCTGCGAAGCCGACGACCAACCGGTCTGCATGACCTTCGATTGCGATCCCGCAGCGGTCAGCGAGGCGCGACGGAGCTTTCCGGCCCTTGACGACCGTGTGCCGGGCCGTTCATGGGAGCAAGGAGCGAGGCCTTGACACTCAAGGAACACAAAGAGTTCTACGCGGTTGACACGCGCAGCGGTTTCGAGCCGGTGCCGGGTTATCCGCCGGGCATCACGCAGAAGATTCTCTCCGGCCGCCTCGACGAGCGGCGCCGGGCCGGCACGCGCACGCGGCTGCTGAAGTTTGAACCCGGGGCGTTCACCACCGAGCCGTTCGAGCACGAATACTGGGAAGAAGTGTTCCAGCTCACCGGCGACCTGATCGTCGGCCGCGATGCCCCACGAACCTTCGGGCCCATGACCTATGCGTGCCGCCCGCCGCACACGCCGCACGGCCCGTTTCGCAGTGTGCATGGATGCATCCTCCTTGAAACGCACTTCTTTTCGCCGCTCGAAGGGGCCTGATGCATGCCTACCCCAGGACGACGCGCGACGACGCTGTGCCTGACCGTCGAGACCGACGACGGCCCGCGGCCGCTGTCGTTCGAGATGCGGCGGATGATCAATGCCGGTTTCGTCGGGCGGGATCAGGTGGCGGTCAAAGCGCACATTGACGAGCTCGCGGCCGAGGGCATCGCCCCCCCGCCGCGCGTACCCATGCTCTTTCCCGTGCTGCGCAGCGCACTGGCTGTCGACGATGCGATCGAAGTCGTCGGCGACAGAACTTCCGGGGAGGCCGAGTTCGTTCTGCTCGTCGACCGCGATGGGCTGTATGTCGGCATCGGCAGCGATCACACGGACCGCGCTTTGGAAGCGGTCGACATGCTCGCGTCCAAGCAGGTTTGCGCGAATGTGCTGGGATCGCGGGTCTGGCCGTACGAAGCGGTCGTCGACCATTGGGACGACCTGTTGATCGAAAGCTGGACCGCGGGCGACGATGGACGCGAAGCGCCCTACCAGAGCGCCGCCCTGTCGAAGCTGCTGTCGGCTGAGGATCTGCTCGCCCTGGTGCGCAGCCGCTGGGGGGCGCCCGCGGAGGCGGGCACGGTGATCTACGGGGGCACCGTGCCGATCCTGGGCGGCCGGACGATTTTCGGCCGCACGTTTCGCTGTGAGCTGCGTGATCCGGTCCGCGGCCGATCGATCCAATGCGCGTATGTCGTCGAGCGTCTTGACGATCTGACGTGAAAGGGCGTGTATGGATGTTAAGCGATCATCACGGCCCTCGGCCTGGCGGGATCCCGGCGTGCGTCTGGCGGCGGTGCTGTCGACGTTATGGCTGGCGTCGTGGATGCTGGCGTGGTGTCCGGCCGAGGTCACGGGGCCGTTGGGGTTGCCTTGGCTGACCTGGTCGCACATCGTCCTGGGCGCGGCGGCGGTGGCGTCCACGATCTGGGCGGTCGGAGCGCTGGGGCGATGGGAGGGAGCGTCATCAACACACTCGAAGTGATCGTCACGCTGGGCTACTTTGCGTTGTGCATCGGCATCGCGGTGTTTTTTCAGAAGCGCGCCCGGGGCGGCGGCGCGGCCTACTGGGCGGCCGACGGAGCGATCGGCTACGTGGTCAACGGTGTGGCGCAGTTTTCCGCTCTGCTCAGCGCGGCCAGCTTTCTGGGATTCCTCGGCCTGGCGTACAGGCTCGGCTGGTCGATGACGACCATCGCTTTCGGCGTGGGGTCCACCCTGGGTTTCGCCCTGTCGCTGCTGCTGGTGGGCGGGCCGCTGCGGCGCTACAGCGCCAGCCGAGGCAAGTTCACACTGGCAGGTTTCTTCGAGGACCGCTTCGGCCCCCACACTTCGCTGGCGACGACGATTTTCGTGCTGGTGCTGTTTCCAGCCTACATCATTCCGCAGTTGATGGGCGGCGGGCTGGCGGCGGCGAACCTGCTGGGCATCCGTTTCGAACTGGCGGTGGTGCTCGCGGCCGCGGTGTTCGTCGCCTACGTCGTCATCGGCGGCATGCTCTCGGTCACCTGGACCGATTTCATGCAGGGTCTGCTCATGTTCGCATGCATGGTGGGGCTTTCCATCACGGCGATGGTTGTTCTGGGCGGCCCGGTCGCGCTGGTGGACAAGGCCAGGGAGGTGAACCCCCACTACCTCGACCTGCCGCCCATGCCGACGGCCTCGCTGATGGGCCTGACCTTGAGCGTGATTCTGCTGGTGGTCTGTTCGCCGCACATCATCATGCGGATCTTCACCGCCCGCAGTGTTCGCGAAGGGCGTGCGGCCCTGGCGCTGACCAGCGCCATCACGCTCGTTTTCCATTTGCTGGGCTACCTGGGCGTCGCGGCGGCGGCCCTGGTGCTGTTCCCCGAGCTCGAGCGCATCGACAACACGTACATCGTTGTGATGAACGAGCTGTTTTCGCCGCTGGCGCGGGGCCTGGCGACAGCGGGCATTCTGGCGGCGATCATGTCGACGACCGATGCAATGCTTCTGGCCGCGGGAGCCGAGTTCTCGGCCAATATCTATCGGCGGTACCTGAACCGCCAGGCGGACGATGCGACCCAGATTCGCGTGGCCCGCAACGTGATGGTCGCCATGGGCGTGGCGGCTACGGGGTTGGCGCTGCTGCTGCGTGACCACGACATCGGCGTGATCGTCGGCATCGTGGTGGGCGGGACGGGTTCGTCCTTCGCCGCGCCGCTGGTGCTGGGCATCTGGTGGCGGCGCGCGAACGCGGTCGGCGGATGCCTCGGCGTGATGGTCGGATTCTTCGCGTACCTGCTTCTGCTGCTGGTCAGCGATCTGCCGCCCTTCTCGCACGTGCTGATCGCCCTGCCGCTGTCGGCGCTGTGCGTGATCGTGGGCTCATGGCTGTCTTCGCCGCCGCCGACGCAGCAGAGCGAACTCGTCGCCGCGCTGCACGCCCAGGCGCTCGATAGGCCGGGCACATCAGACTCGTCGGACCGCGGTTAGAACACGTCGGCCCGCGCGTACTGGAGCGGCAGCGCGAGAGGCACGTCCAGTTGTTTCGCAGCATGGTGCGGCCAATACGGATCCCACAGGGCCATGCGGCCGAGCACGACCACGTCCGCCCGGCGGGCGGCGATGATCTGTTCGGCCAGCCTCGCGTCGCCGATCAGCCCCACCGCTGCGGCGGCGATCTTTGCGCCGCGGCGCACCGTCTCAGCCAGCGTCACCTGGTAGCCGGGATACAGCTTGATGCTCTGCCGCGGCGAGGCTCCGCCGCTGGAACAGTCGATCAGATCGACGCCGATCGCTTTGAGCTGACGCGCCAACTCGACGCTGTCGTCCACCGTCCAGCCGCCCTCGACGTGATCGCTGCAAGACAGGCGCACAAAAAGCGGCAGGTCGTCAGGCCAGACGGCCCGCACCGCCCGCGCGACATCGAGTGTCAGGCGTATGCGGCCGGCAAAGTCGCGGCCATAGGCGTCGTTGCGCGTATTGGTCAATGGCGAATAGAAGCTGTGCAGCAGGTAGCCGTGGGCGGCATGGATCTCGGCGATGCGGAACCCGGCCGCGAGGGCTCGCCGTGCCGCGGTCGCGAACTGTCCGACGACGCGGTCGCATTCCGCAGCCGACATCACGCGGGGCACGAGATTACCGGGTTCCCAGGGTTGATCCGTCGGGCCGATCACCGGCCAGCCGCCGCTGTCAGGTTTCAGCGCGCGGCGCTCCTCCCACGGCCGGGCGTGCGAGGCCTTCGGACCGGCGTGGGCGAGCTGGATGCCCGGCAGCGCGCCGTGCTCCGCGATGCCCGCGGCGATGCGGGCGAAGGCCGCTTGTTGCGCGTCATTCCACAGACCCAGATCATGCGGGCTGATGCGGCCCTCGGGCGCCACGGCCGTGGCCTCGGTCATCACGATGCCGAACCCGCCGACCGCCCGCGTAAGCAGATGCACATGGTGCCAGTCTGTCGGCTCACCTTCGCGCGGCTGCCCCGGCGGCGCGGCCGAGTACTGGCACATCGGCGAGACCATGATGCGATTGCGCGCGGTGAGGCCGCGCAGCCGCAGCGTCTCGAACAGATGCACACGCCGCCGGGATGGCTTCTCTGTGCCGCCGCTCACTTGAAGACGTCCTCGATGCGCACCGCCCGGCGATGCACGCGGCCATGGAACGGCGGGAACTTCGACATGTCCGCACGCGCGGCCGCCCGCTGCGGCGAGGTGATGGCCGCTTTGAGGTCGTCGAGTGAATCGAACAGCATCCGCGCGATCATGAACACGCGGTCCGCATCGCTTTCGCCCGCCTCGCCCACGTCCTGGCTCACCATCAGCTCCAGCCCGCGCAGCTTCGGAAACTTACGTACCAGAGGCAGATGATGCTCACGGTAGTAGCGTACGAACGCCTGCGGATCGTCCGGCCGGCCTTCATAAATCACCAGATACGCCCACGCCACGTCATACACTCCATGATTGATTGTGAACCGCCAAGGCGCCAAGGATGCCAAAAACGCAGTCGTAGGGTCCGTGAAGCGAAGCGATATCCGCTTTTTACCCGGTGTATTGCGGCTGTCGCCCCTTCGCAGCTCTGCCCGCCCCTGCACAATATTGCGCGCTATCTTTCCCTGGCGTCTTGGCGGTAACTCGCTGTCACCGCACCTCAGGCACCAAGGTAATCGCTCAACTTCACCTTGCCCCAGTTCTTCGGCCAGGCGCGGTCGAACGCCTGGCGCTGCGTCCTGTAAGGCATGGGCTTGGTCGCGTCGATGCCCCACTTGCCCACCACGCTTGGGAAACGCGTATCTTTCGTGTCGGGCAGCGCATCGACCAGCGGCATGCCGGTCGGGTCGAAGGGGAAGGCCCGCCCGTTGGGGACGACGATCAGATCCTTGCTCGGATCGACGCGCGTCGCCAGGGCGTATTCGACTTCGCGCGGGTCGTGAATGTCGATGTCCGGGTCCACCGCCACGACCATCTTCATGTTCAGCCAGGTCGCGCCCATCGTGGAGAGCAGCGCGTCGGTGATCTGACCGTCGAAGGCCGCCTCCACCTGGAGCAGGCACATCAGCGATCCGCCGCCCGACGGAAAGTGTACGTCATGCACCTTCAGGCCCATGGCCGCCAGCCGCTCGTAAATGATCGCCTCGTGGAACAGCCGGGGCATCTCCTGGTGGTCGGTGAAGGGCGTCATCTGGTGGTTGCGGTAGACGCGGTCGTCGCTCATCGTGATGGCAGTGACCTCGAAGACCGGCTGCTGGGCGGCATAGGGCGTGAAGAGCATCGTCGGCCCAGGCGACGGGCCGTCCTGCGCCGTGCGCGTCGGGTGGCAGTAGCCCTCGATCACGATGCTCGCGTCGGCCGGCACCACGAGGTCCACCGTTTTGCACCTGACCACTTCGCCCACGCGCCCGCTGATCGACTCGAAAAGCTCCAGCTCCCACCAGTCCTTGTGCGGATGCGAGTAGCAGCCCGCCAGCTCCCATGCCGGGTCGACGCCGATCACGATCGCCTGCGGCATTTTCGTGCCTGCCGCCCGGTGCCGCGCGAGAAAGCGATTGGCCGTCGGCGTCACGAACGACGCGACCATCTCGTTGCGGCCCAGCACGCCGCAGCGCGGGTACATCTGGTTGAACTGGCCGGTGTCAGGATCCTTGTGCACCACAAACGACGTGGTGTAGGGATACGGGTCCAGGTCCGTGTGCGTGACGATCGGCAACATGCCCAGGTCGACGTCGTCGCTTCGGTACACATGCGTCTGACAAGCCGCGTCGTTGACCTGCTTCAGCTTGCGCGGCCCGCGGCGAAGCACTTCGAGCAGGCTCGGCACCACGTCCTTGGGATCGCAACCCAGCACGCGCGCCTGGCAGGCGCGGGTCCGGAAAAGCTGGTCAACCAGCCGGTATGACTCATAGCCGACGATGTTGTCGAAGACGATGGTCTGCTGCGTCTGTGCCGTCAGCGCCCCGACATCGTCAAGCCGCACGGGCCTGCGGATGTGCAGATGCTCAGCCGCGAAGCGCTGGAGAAACGACTGGATGCTCATGATCTTCTCCGCGGGCGTTCAAGGTTTGGCCGCTGCGTTCGGGCGTGCATCGCCGGGCTTGAAGTTCACCCAGTGCGTGTACTGTGTCACGGGGTCTTCGATGGGCGCGGCCATGGCGGTGTGCATGGTGTTGTACATCTTCCAGAAGCCGGCGACGAGCACGATCTCCATGACTTCCTGGGGCGAGAAGTGCCGGGCCAGCGCGGCACGCTGCTCGTCGGTGACGCCATGCGGATCGATGGAGGCTTGGTAGACGAACTGCATGGCAGCATCCTCGCGTTCGTCGGCCGGGGTCTGCATCGAGAGTGTTGCGGCGAGATCTTCCTCGGTGAGATCCCATCGCCGCTGCAGCGTCGCGCAATGGTGGCTGGTGCAGTAGGTGCACTGGTTCGCCTGGCTGGCGACGAGGGCGAGCTTGTATTTGAAGTGTTCGGAGAGGCTGTTGCGTTCGTCGCGCATCACGGCATTGTTGATGCGGAACAGCGGGTCGGCGATCCAGGGCACGTGCAGGTAGAGGCGCAGCGTGTGCGGGAGAAACCCCATGCGATGGATGTAATAGTGCAGTTCCGGGCGCACGTGAATGGGCACGTGTTCGAGATGGTCGCCGACTGGCGGATAGGGAATGAACGCCTGCTGATCGCCGGCGGCGTGGAGTTGGTCGGCCATGGGCCGGCGTGAATCATCAGAGGATCGAGTCATGGGGTGCGCTCCTGATTCGGCCACAACAACGCGACGCGCGGGGAAAACGTGTGAGCAAGTGGACACGACGCGCAGCGTGATGGCGGGTGCGCCTTCAGACTAGTGAGCGTGGGCGCGATCGCCAACTGCCCGCGGCCCGCAGCATGGGAATATGCATCCAACAGATGAGGCGCTATTTTGCCTGTGTGCGCATCGAGGAGGCCAGTTCGCGCGTGCGGACCGGCGAGACATGCGCCCGTGGCAGTGCGCGGCATGCGGGAGATTGCGGGCGGCAGCGCGTCACGCAGACCAGTCAGCCTCGAGCGATCAGAACTCTTCGACCGCCGGCTGACCTTCGAGCCAGCGGATCATGTTCAGCACGAGGTAGTTCCAGTTCTGGAAGCCGGGGTTGAGGATCGGCTCGCCGTTGTCGGGCTGGTAGTACTCGTGCAAGGCGCCGTGGCGCTGCAGGTCGGAGGCGAAGAGGCGGACGGTCTTCTCCGCCAGGTCGCGGGCGGCGTCGTCCAGGCCGTAGCGCACGAATCCCCGGAAGGTGAGGTAGTTGGCCACGCCCCAGACCGGCCCGAGCCAGGACGAGGGATTGCCCGAGGCGCGCACGTTGTACATCTTCTCCATGCGTGAGAGCGTGCGGACGCCGGCGGGGCAGTTGAAGGTTTTTTCGTCGCGGTAGTGCTCGTCGACGATGCGCTTGGCCTGCTGCGGCGTGGCGATGCCGGCCCAGAGGGCGAGGAAGCCGGACCACACACCGATGCGCTGGATCAGGCAGGGCCAATCGCGCGGCTGGCCGTGGTGAAGTTGCTCGCCGGTATACACAGGCACGGGCAGCAGGTTGAGATCGACGCTGTAGAAGAAGCCCAGCCACGGATCCCAGCAGTGCTCCTGCACCGCGGCCTTGAGGTCGTCGGCGTCCTTGCGGAAGTGAGCGGCTACTTCGTCAAGGTTGAGCTGCTCAGCCAGGTACGCGGCCGCGAGCAGTTCGCGGTACATGAGACAGTTGAGGTAGATGGACCCGGAGCTTCGCGGCGGGCGGAAGTAGGTGCAGGGGTCGTTGTCGACGCCGATGGCGCAATCGGTCTGCCAGAAGTACAGGCCGCAGGGGTGGCGGTGGTGGTTGCGGTAGGTGTTGAGGAACGTCTGGAGATTGTAGAAGGGCACGCGCAGCCAGGAGGCGTCGCCGTCGTCCTGCTGAACGAGAAAGGCGGCGTGCTGCGCGAGGCAGGGTTTGTGCATGTTCTGGGCGAAGGTGGGCTCGGGCGGCCAGGGGCCGTGACGGTTGAGCGTGATCGGCACCCAGCCGGCAAGGCCGTGGTGTTCGAGATAGTTGAGCACGCAGCCGCGTTCATAAGGCAGGGCTTTTGCGGACGCCTGCGGATCGTTGACTTCCGCCAGCACCTGGCGCAGGGCGACGTTGCTCAGCCAGGAGTCCCAGTCCCAGAGGATGTCGGGATACTGCGCGCTGCCGGGGGTGAGGAACCGGTGCTTGATGGCCTGGCCGGGCTCGCGGTACATCTGTTCGTAATCGCGGCAGACGTGCTGGCGGATGACGGCGAAGTTTTCGTGAAGCGGGTGGCTCAAGGGTGGGCTCCGTTTATGAACCTGCGGGTTCACCGTGCGCGGGCGCCGGGGACAGTAACTTACCACGCGGGCTCCTGTCGGCGCAAGTCACCGCGACGGCGGCGGTCGCCGAGGGTGGAAGCGACGCTGCGTGGCCTGAGGGACGCGCCCAGGAGACGACAAGCGCCGGCCCGGCATGCAGTGAATGAGGGTCGCAGGCCGTCGACGTCATGGGCGAACGCGAGAGGTGGGTGCCTCACGCGCTTCGCCGCTGCCGCTGCATCACCTTAGGGAAAAGAACATTGTTTTCCTTATGGACATGCTGATGCATATCCCGTTCCAGTTCCCCCAGGGCATCGAACATGGCGCGGAAGGTGTTGCAGGCCCAGTGCGGCGGGGTGAAGTCGTCGGTCAACATGCGGGATCGCGCCTGAGCGCTGCCGGCAATGAAGTGCGCCGCCTGCATCTTAGCGGTGAAGTTGCCATGGCTTCAGGCGTGCAAGCCCGACGTCAGTCGCCGGAAGCCTCGGCCGCTTGGCGGCGGCGCTCAGCACATCGGCTGCCGACTCGGCCTGGGTTCAGGATGCGCCGCCGCTTCATCTCGTCGCCGATGGCAACGAGTGATTGCTCATCAAGCACTTGCGTCGCGAGACGAAAAATACTTTCGTCCTCAAGGTGAATGTGCGCGGCGTAGGCCACGTGTAACTCATCAACCAACGCTCGCAATTCCGCCAGATCCTGGGCTCGAAGCCGCCCCGTTTTGAGCCAGGCCCCGCCGATTTCATCGATACGTTGATGCACGTTCTCGGCCTGGCGATGATCGGCCTCGAGACGGTCCAGTTCAGCCAGCGCCGCGATCACTTCAGGATCGCCGCTTTTCCGCATGCGTGGGAAGAGCGACTGTTCTTCATCCTCCGTGTGGCGCGGGGCGGCCTGACGGAAGTAATTGAGCGTCGTGTCCAAGGCCCGACGGCCTTGCGCATCCAGGATCGACGTGCCGTACCGCTCCACCAGGAGGCTCAGCACGTCGAGAAAGTGTTCGATGCGCCGATGGCAGTCCATCATCAAGGCGATAGGTTGGGTGAAATCAGCCTGGCCCTGGGATCCCAATGGCACAGCCATGCTCATGCTCCTGTGTGCGGATCGCTTGCGAGCAAAGCCGTCAATGCTGCGGCCAGCAACACCGCGATCATCAACATGGTCATCCTCTGCGGCAGTGGTGCTCGCGGGCTGACCATGCCCAGATTCCTGTCATGTACGAGGCGCAGGGCCGCGCCCTTTAGGAGGCGCGGAAATCTGCGGCGTTGTGTTGTTCCATTCGTATTGCTTTGGGGAAAAGAACATTGTTTTCCTTATGGACATGCTGATGCATATCCCGTTCCAGTTCCCCCAGGGCATCGAACATGGCGCGGAAGGTGTTGCAGGCCCAGTGCGGCGGGGTGAAGTCGTCGGTCAGGGTGCGGAACTGCTCCAGCGCCTGGCCGGCCATGTCGTGTTCAGCCTCCATCTGCGCGATGGGATGGGCGATGGAACTACAGTGGAACTCTGCCGCCCCCTGTTTCATCTCGATCTGGCGGATCAGAGGGAAGAGAATCCGCTCTTCCTTCATCATGTGGCTCAGCAGTTCGTCCTGGAACGCGATGAAGACGCTGCGGATTTCGCGCAGTCGCGGCTCGCGGTCGCCATGCACCGCCGCGACCTTGCGCGTCATGAAGTCCAGGCGCGGCAGCTCCTGGCGCAGGTAGGCGTGGTGCGTCTGTTCAATGTGGTCCGCCAGTTCCCCCAGACTCATCTGGTCCGCGTGGACCGCGGCGTCGTGCTGGGCGTCGGTCTGGGCGTCGAGGACGGCGATCTGCCGCAGGACGTCATCGACGTCCACTTGATGTTTGGCGCAGGCTTCGGCCAGGGGCAGTCGGCCGCCGCAGCAGTAGTCGATCTTCAGGTTTTCGAAGACGCGGGAACGGGCTGGACGCTCTCTGACCATGTCGCCGACCGTTCGGTGGGCGTCGAGTAACGTTGTCATCGGAGTTTTCCTTTGTGTCATGCAGACGCAGTTCAGGTGTTCCACGAGGCGAAGCTCAACGCAGGGCGTCGAGGGAGTCGATCTGTTCGAGGCCGGCCCGCTCGTCGCGTTCGCTGCCGACGGACCAGCCGAAGTGCAGGCCGGCGATGAACCACCCCAGCGCGAGAATGCCCACGGCAAAGACGGTGTCGCCGATCACGCGCAGCCAGCGCAGCGTGTCCATGCCCGGGCGCTGGAGGAACTCGGCGGAGCGGGCGTACCACATGCCGTGTTCGACGCTGGCGACGGTCTGCAGCAGGCCCACGGGCAGGACGCTGATGAGCACCATGAGGGCCAGGCCCAGGTTGATCGACCAGAACGCGAAGGACAGGACGCCGGTCTTCCAGCGGCGATGCACGGTCAGGCCTTTGAGGCAGAAAAGCGTGAGCCCGATGCCCAGCATGCCGTAGACGCCGAACAGGGCGGTATGCCCGTGCACCGGCGTGGTGTTGAGGCCCTGCATGTAGTAGAGGGCGATAGGCGGATTGATGAGGAAGCCGAAGAGGCCCGCGCCGACCAGGTTCCAGAAGGCGACGGCGACGAAGAAGTAGATGGGCCACTTGTAGGCCCCCACCCAGCGTCGGGCCCGCGACAGGGACAGGTTTTCGTATGCCTCGAAGCCGATGAGCACCAGGGGCACGACTTCCAGGGCGCTGAACACAGCCCCGAGGGCGAGGATGGCCGTGGGGGTGCCGGTGAAGTAGAGGTGATGGAACGTGCCGATGATCCCGCCGAAGAGGAAGATGGTGCAACTGAAGAGCACCGCGGCCGTGGCCAAACCCGTCGCCAGCAACCCCATGCGGGTGAACAGGAAGGCGATCACGACGGTGGCGAACACTTCGAAGAAACCTTCGACCCACAGATGCACGACCCACCAGCGCCAGTATTCGATCATCGCGAAGTGCGAACCCTGGCCGTACATGAGTCCGGCGCCGTAGAAGCCGGCGATCGCCAGGGAGCTGATGAGGAACAGGGCCAGCAGGTTCTTGTGTTCGCCGGGTTGTCTGAAGGCCGGCCACATGGCTCGTGTCATGAGGCCCAGCCACACGAACAGTCCCACGAACAGGAACCACTGCCAGAACCGGCCCAGGTCCACGTATTCCAGGCCCTGGTGGCCGAACCAGTAGCTGGTGCCAAGGTCCATCGTCTGGCGCGTGGAGTACCAGGTGCCGAACAGGCTGCCGACGACGATCAGCAGCAGGCAGACGAACAGGAGGTTCACGCCGGCGCGCTGGAGCTTCGGCTCGTGGCCGGACACCGCCGGGGCCATGAAAAGTCCGGTCGCCAGCCAGGCAGTGGCGATCCAGAAGATGCCCAGTTGCGTGTGCCAGGTTCGCGTGACGGCATAGGGCAGCCATTTGGCCAGCGGCAGGCCGTAGAATCCTTCGCCCTCGACACCGTAGTGGGCGGTGACGGCTCCGAGGCCCACCTGCACGACGATGAGGGCGGCGACCACCCAGAAGTACTTGAGCGTGGCCTTCATGCTTGGCGTGGGCGCGAGGGCCAGCAGAGGGTCGTGGTCGGGCAGGTCGGTGTGTTCGGTTTCATTGCGGCGCAGCACCGCGTAAAACCAGGCCAGGGCGCCGATGCCCGCCAGCAGCAGTACGAAGCTGAGCACTGACCAGACGACCACGGCGCCGGCCGGGCGGTTATCGATCAGTGGTTCGGGCGGCCAGTTGTTGGTGTAGGTGATCGCGGGCGTGAGGGGTGCGGCCGAGACCATCTGGAGCGCCGCGTCGCCGGCCTCCTGGGGCCGCTGCGTGCCACAGGCCCACGCGGCCCAGAAGAAAAAGGCGTTCATCGCGTGTTGTCGATCCGCATCTTTGATCGTGTTGGCTGGGATGGCGTAGGCGTCGCGCAACTGGACGGGCGTCATACCGCCGTCGGCCAGGAAAAGCAGATCGTCATCAAAACTCCGGGCGTCGCCGAAGATGGCGGCGTAGTACCGCCCCACCGCATCGATCGCCGCGGCGCGGGCGTTGGAGACGGTGAGGGTGCGTGTCTGCGGATCGTAGGTGTTGGTGCGATACTCGGCTGTCAGTCGCGTCTTGATGTCGGCATGTTCGCCTGGCGAAAGGTCGGCGAAAGCCTTGCCGTAGGACTGCCGCGACCACTGCTGGGCGACGTAGAGGATCTCGCGATGCAGCCAGTCGGCCGACCAGTCCGGAGCGACGTAAGATCCGTGACCCCAGACGCTGCCGAGCTGCTGGCCGCCGATCGACTGCCAGACAGCCTGGCCGGTGAGAATCCGTTCATCGGTGAGGATGATCTGGCCAGCCTCGGAACGAACCGTCTGGGGATAGGGAGGGGCCTTGCGATAGATTTCGGTGCCGTAGTAACCGAGCGTGGCGAAGGAAGCGACAATGACCACGGCAAAGGCCACCCAGTGCTTCCAGTAGGACCGACGGGGCATGGGGGGGTCTCCTGACCAGCGGGCTGCGGGGTTGAGGTTGGATCGCAACAGAGTCACGCTTCAATGCTTGAATACAAACTTGACCTGTTTATAGCGGTACGGTAAGCTGACGTCAACAAGGCATGTGGAAGGAAGGCCATGAAATTATTATCCGACGCCTGTGAATATGGCCTGCGGGCGGTGGTCTGGCTGGCGCAGAACCCGGGCGGGGCCCGCAAGACGCGTGAAATCGCCGACGGCACGCACGCGGCCCAGGGCTATCTGGTCAAGGTGCTCCAGGATCTGACCCGGGCCGGCATCCTGGCGGCCCAGCGCGGCAGCCATGGGGGTTTCACGCTCGTGCGCGACCCTGCCGACCTGCCCGTTCTGGACATACTCAACGCCATCGATCCGTTGCAGCGGATCCATACGTGTCCGCTTGGTCTGGAATCACATGGTCGGTTCCTCTGTCCGATGCACCAGCGCATCGACGACGCGGTCGCGGCGATCGAAGCCGGTTTCGGCGCCTCGACCATCGCGGACCTGCTCAACGAGCCGGCGCGCTCGCGCCCGCTCTGTGAGGCCCTGGCGCCGCGGGATGCCGCGTCGTCACGGGGCTCTGAGATTGCCGGAGCGTAAGCCATGACGGACTCTCCTCACGCGCCGATGCAGCGTCATGCGGCCCTGGCGCCTTTCAGCCGCGATCACTACGTCGGCCTGGTGCAGGCCCGCCATCTGCGGTCAGCCGCCGACCAGGATGCGGTGACCCGTCGCAAGGCCGTCGCCGAGTTTGTGGATGCCTGGGATCGCGAGATCGCCGAACACTTCGCCGACGAGCAGCGTCTGCTGCTGGCCCTGCTGGCTGACGATGATCGTCAGCGTCTGCTGCGGGAGCATGAAGAGCTCACCGATCTGGCGCGTCAAGCCCGCGCCTTGCGGCGCGAGGTCGATCCCGATCCAGCCACGCTGCACACGATCGGCCAGACGCTTGAACAACACATCCGTTGGGAGGAGCGCGAGCTGTTCCAGCGTCTGCAGCAGCAACTTGACGCCGATACGCTTCGACGTCTGGAGAAGGAGGCCTGCCGGATTGAAGAGGTTCGCGCGCGTAGCGCCCGCGGTCGCCGCACCCCTGCGGACATTCACGATAAGGACGCTTCCCGATGAGCGCCATCCGTGCCGCCGTCAACGTCCAGGTCCACCCCGACACGCCGCTGCCCGAACTTTTTCGTTCATACCCCGAGACGCGGGCGATCTTTGACCGTTACGGTCTGCGTGGCTGCGGCGGTGCGCACGGCCCGGCTGAGTCGCTGTCCTTTTTCGCTTCCGCCCACGGCGTAGCGCTCGACACGTTGATCGAGCAGATCCAGCGCGTGATTGCTGATCCACAGGCGCGTCAACAGGCCCGTGATCAACTCGATGCCCACGGACATCCGCATCTTGCCGATGCGATTTACCGTCCTTTCTTTCTGTCCGCGATGGCGATCATGCTCACCGCTGGGGCCGCATGGGGAGCCCTGCTGCTGTGGCGAATCGGATTCGCCGGCTCGTTCACCGGCGCGACCGTGCATGAAGTCAACGCCCACGGCCACGCACAGATCATGGGCTGGGTCGGCCTGTTCATCATGGGCTTTGCATATCAGGCGTTTCCACGGATGTGGCGCGTCGAGTTGCCGGCCCCGAAGCTGGCGATCGCGGCGTGGGTGGCCATGCTCGCGGGTATGACCGCGCGCAGCAGCGCCATGATGTTGGACACGACCGTCTGGGCGGGGCTGGTGCACCTTGGCGGCGTGGTTCTTGAGGTGGGTGCCGTGGTCGTGTTTCTCGTGCAGATGGCGACAGCCTATGCGCGTAGCGATGAACCTGTGCGTCCTTATGTGGGCTTTGTCGCCTCCGCGTTGGTGTTTTTTCTGGTCCAGACGGTTTTCGGCGGTTGGCACATGGCCCGGATGATGGATGCGTCCGACCGCCAAGCAATGCTCAATCAGGTGACCACCTTCCAGGCGCCGCTGCGCGACATGCAGATCCACGGCATGGCGATGCTGATGATTTTCGGTGTGGCGATGCGCATGTTTCCGGCGATCTTCAGTCTCCCCGAAGTTCCGGATCGACGTGGCTGGACGGCGCTGAGCTTGTTGCTGGGTGGTGTCTGGCTCGAGATCGTGCTGTTTCTGCTTCATCGCTTTTCGGGTCATCACCTGACCGCGGCCGCTCTGATACTGCCTTGGTCCATGCTGGCCATCGGTTGCCTCACGCTCATCGGTCCCTGGCGGCTGTGGCGCCCGCTGCCTGTCGTCACGCACCATGAGCGTAGTGGCAAATTTGTCCGTGCCGCTTTTGCTTGGCTGTTGGTCTCGCTGGCCATGCTGCTCCTGCTGCCGTTCTACCAGTGGCTTATTGCCGTTGAGTTCAGCCACGCCTACTACGGGGCGATCCGTCACGCCATAACCGTCGGTTTCATCTCCATGATGATCGTGGGCGTGGCGGCCAAGGTCGTGCCGACCCTGCGCGGCATCGAACCGTCGAAGCTGCCTGCGCTCTGGTTGCCGTTTGCGCTGCTGAACGTGGGCTGCCTGCTGCGTGTGAGCTTTCAGATTGGCACCGACTGGCATCGGGTGTTCTTCAGAATGGTCGGCGTCAGCGGAGTGCTGGAATGGACCGCCTTGGCGTTGTGGGCCTGCCACATGGCCGCCATGATGCTCGGTCTGGGGCGATACAGACAGCCGGTTGCGGCGAACTGGGGTTCGCCTCCACCGAGGATCCTTCCCGAGCACCGCGTGGCGGCGGTGCTGAGCTGGTACCCGCAGTTGGAGACGGTGTTTCTTGAGCACGGCTTCCATCTGATTCGACATGCGATTCTGCGACACACCCTGGCCAGCCAGGTGTCACTACGTCAAGCATGCGTCATGAAAGGCGTTGATGTTGAGGCGTTGCTGGAAAGCCTGAATCGCGAACGCGCCGCTTGCCAGAGACGTTGTACCGAGGACGCCACCCAGCCGACGCCGCTGACGGTTGGCGGTTGTCGCACCGTGCCTCGGCGTACCACCTGAGGGCGAACCGGATCACGCCATGCATGTTGTGGTCAAACGTGTTTATGACGAGCCGGTCTCGGCCGACGGGGTGCGGATCCTGGTCGACCGACTCTGGCCGCGCGGGCTGAGTAAGGATCGCGCGAAGATCGATGCCTGGGCGAAGCATCTGGCGCCGAGCGCGGCGCTGCGGAGGTGGTTCGCTCACGACCGGTCCAAGTTCAAGGTTTTCACCCGGCGCTATCACGACGAGTTAAGCGCCAACGGGCAGGCTGTTGCGGCCCTGCTCGCCGGTTTGGACCTGCGCCGCAGGCTGACCTTGCTGACGGCCGCCACCGACCCTTCCAACAGCCATGCGGTTGTGCTCAAGGACTACCTCACGCACCGGTGTATTGATGCCCGCAAGGCACGGATTCGCGGCCGATTCGAACGCCGTTGATGCTCATGCCCGTGCCGGCCACACCCGATGGCGACCGAGCCAGCGTCCGGGATGTGTGCGAAGCACGATCTGACCGGACCTCGCACCGGCATTCAATCCTTGTATAAGACGTAACCAATTGTTTATGCTGCGCTTGTGCGAGAATCTATCGAAAAGTAAAATAATGGTTCTTTGCTTCAATAGTTTCTTGACTTGATTATTGCGAGACGGTAGGCTCCTGTTTGTGAAGTCTCGTACTGCCCCATCAACGGCCCCACGTCTAAAGCGGATGCCATCTCTTCGCAGGCCAGGAGGGCGGGGCCCGGGGGGAGTCGGGGTGACGGCCGATACCCACACAGCCCAACAGATTGCCTCTGTTCGCTCAAAGCACAGCCGCCGCATTTCGCGACAGAAAACGGTCAATCGCCCGACATCCGCAGATTGCCCGGCCGGCCCGGCCTCGGCCGAGGGCGGCAGCCGCGGCCATCCCTCCATTTCCGTGAATATCGAAATCAGGCATGGTTTGCAGTCCGCGCTGCGGTTCAGCCGCGTGTGACCATTGGCTCGCAAGGAGACCTGTCATGAATGAGGCCCGCCGCCCTTCGCGTCTGAACCGCGGTGTCATGACAAGCGTGCTCGGCATCGGTGCACTCGTTTGGCTGTCCATAACTTCGGTCCTTGTCGCAACAGATCCACCATCCACCAGGGTGGCTGCATCCGTCGCGAAGGACGCGGCAACGAGTCAGTCCCCTGGGGAGCAACCTGTCGGATCGTACGCGGACCTGTACGCGCTGCATTGCGCCACCTGCCACGGCGATCGCGGGCGCGGCGATGGGCCCGCGGCCTATCTGCTGTATCCGAAGCCACGCGACTTCACTTCGGGCCTTTATCGTTTCAAGTCCACACCGGGTGACCAGTTGCCCACCGTTGAGGATGTGCAGCGTGTTGTCCGCGAAGGCGTGGGGCGCACCGCGATGCCCGCGTTTGATCGCGTGCTCGATGAGGCTCAGATCGCCGGCCTCGCGCAGTATGCTCTTTCTTTAAATGAAAATGCATCGCTGCCGACGCAACGTCAGCCGGTGGTCATTCCATCACCGCCCCTGATGACCGATGCGATGGTCAGGCAAGGCAAGCTGGTGTATGACGCTTTGGGCTGTGGCGCCTGCCACGGGCCTACGGGACAGGGGGACGGCGCGTCGTCCCATACGCTCAAGGATTCGCAGGGATATCCGTTGCCGCCCGCTGATTTCACGACCGGCGTCTTCAAGGCCGGCCGGAAGAATGAAGACCTGTATCGCACGATTGTGGTGGGCGTGCCTGGGACGCCGATGCCCAGCTTTGCAGCGGTGTTGCAGCAGCCCTTGGCGATCAAAGGCGTTGACGCGGATACGGACATTATCTGGGCCATGACCGCCTATGTGCGCAGTCTTGAGGTCGCGCGCGAGCCCGCCGGCCAGGCGGCTGGCGCGAGACTGACGGCCTACCGCCTGAGCGACCCCTCAGCGCTGTGCGATCCCCGACACGATGCATGGTCTGCCGCAGACCCCACGACCGTCTCGGTTCAGCCACTTTGGCAACGTCAGTACGCGCCCCGTTCAGCCTCCATCCGTGCGGCGCGATACGGTGATCAGATCGCTCTTCTAGTGCAATGGACCGATTCCACCTTCGACGCTCCGGGATCGATCGTGGACGACTTCACGGACGCCGCGGGTCTCATGTTCAGCCTCGGCTCCGACCCCGTCACGTTGACGATGGGGGCGCCGCGAAGCCAGGTTGGCTCTGAGCCCACGGTCAACCTCTGGCATTGGCGCGCCGACCGGCAGATGAATGCCGACGGACAAATGCTGCGCGACGTTTCCCTGTCCGATGCGGGCGAACCTGCGGACTATTACGTCGGCAAGCATGGCCATGCCGTGCGCGGGCCTCTCACGGAACACGATCCCGTCTACGTGCCCGCATGGCGCGAGGGCAATCCGAAGTCAGATCCCGCGCTCCTGCTTTCACCCGTGCTCGAGTCGAACGCCGCCGGCTTCGGCACCCTGACGCTGCAGCCAGCCGACGGCCAACATGTCATGGGCAAGGGTGTCTGGGTCGACGGAACGTGGCGGGTGGTCTTCAGCCGAACGATCGACCCCGCCGAGGATCGCGACGTCGATTTGAACGCGCGTCGACCCATCCCCTTCGCCCTCGCGATCTGGGATGGTGCGGCCGGCGACCGCAACGGCACCAAACTCGTCTCCGGTTGGCACTGGCTGGCCGTCGATGCTGACGACCCAACGACCGCAAAGGAAGCTTCACGATGACCGCACATTCTGACATACCCTCCATTGCTCCGGGCGTGAGTCGGCGAACCTTCCTTGGAGCTATGGGAGCGACCGGCGCTGCCCTGTGGACCTGGCCGGCGGCGCTGGGGGCGCTGCAGCCGATGGTCGGCATCGACAACCCACTGGCCCACTACCCGCAGCGCGATTGGGAGAAGGTCTACCGTGATCAATATCAGTATGACCGTTCCTTCACCTGGGTTTGCGCCCCCAATGACACCCACATGTGTCGCATGCGTGGTTTCGTGCGCAATGGCGTGCTGATCCGCAGCGAACAGAATTACGATGTGGACCACTATGGCGACATGTATGGCAACCGGGCCACCAAGAGCTGGCATCCTCGCGGCTGCCCGAAGGGCTACACCTTCCAGCGCCGCGTCTATGGGCCATACCGGCTCAAGGGGCCGGTGCTCCGCAAGGGCTGGAAACAGTGGGTCGACGACGGATGCCCCAGTCTCTCGGACAACCCGCAACTGCGCACGCAGTACAAGTTCGATGATCGCGGCGACGACATCTTTGTGCGCGTGTCCTGGGAACAGGCCAGCGATTATGTCGCCCAAGGCCTGACCGCGATCGCAGCGACGTACAGCGGCGACGACGGCCAGCGTCGTCTGCTGGCCGATGGCTACGATCGCGATCTACTCACCCACTGGAACGGCGCCGGCACATCCACCATGAAGCTGGGCTCCAACCTGCCGATTCACGGCATGGTGGGCAAGTTTGGAATCTACCGTCTGGCCAACCAGTTCGGTCTGCTCGATCACCATGTGCGTGGTGTGCCCGCCGATAAAGCGGTGGGCGGCCGCGCCTGGAACGAGTACACGTGGCGCGGCGATCAGGCTCCCGGGACGCCGTTCGCCACGGGCTTGCAGACTTCGGACATGGACTTCAACGACCTGCGCTTCAGCAAGTTCATTCTGATGATCGGCAAGAACCTGGTGGAGAACAAGATGGCCGAGAGCCACTGGTTCATCGAGGCCATGGAACGCGGCGCACGGATCGTCAACATCGCCCCCGAATATGCCGCCCCATCCGCCAAGGCGGACTATTGGATTGGCGTGCGTCCGGGCATCAGCGATTTGGCCTTGCTGCTGGGGGTGGCGAGGATCATCATCGACAACAATTGGTATGACGAAAGCTTCCTCAAGCGGTTCACCGATTTCCCGCTTCTGGTGCGCACCGACACGCTCAAACGCCTGCGCCCCGAGGAAGTGATCCCGGGCTACAAGTCAAAGGACATCTCCACCGGCCCGTCGTACACGATTCACGGCCTGACCGATGAACAGCGTGAGAAGATCGGCGACTTCTGCATGTGGTCCGCGCGGGATAGCGCGCCGATCGCCGTCTCACGTGATGAAGTCGGCGACAAGCTCGGATTCGACCCCGCGATCGAGGGGGTCTTCGAAGTCGACTGCGTCGACGGCCGGAAGATCGAGGTCATGACGATCTTCGAGATGTATCGTCGCCACCTCAGGGATTACGACGAACAGACGGTCAGTGAGATCTGTGGAGCCGACGTCGGGATCATCCATCGCCTGGCCCGGGATCTGGCGACCATCAAGCCGGCAGCGATCCATTTTGGAGAAGGTGTCAACCACTACTTCCATGCGACGCTGCACAACCGCGCCTGCTTCATGCTCATGGCTCTGACGGGCAACATCGGCCATCACGGTTCAGGCGTGTTTGCGTGGGCGGGTAACTACAAGGGCGCGCTGCTCCAGGCCGGGCCGTGGGCCGGACCCGGCATCGGTGCGTTCATCGCCGAAGATCCTTTCGCCCCCGTGGTTGATGAGAGAAGCAAGGTCGATCACCATTGCATGCGACACTGTTCCGGCCATGAGGAGCCCAGCTACTGGGGCTACGGCGAGAGGATTCTGAAGGTCACCACGCCGCAAGGAGAGAAGTGCTTCACGGGCAAAACGCATATCCCCACTCCGACGAAGATGATCTGGTACAACAACGCCAACTTCATCAACCAGGCCAAGTGGGTCTACGAACTGATCGTCAACGTCATGCCGAAGATCGACATGATTGTCGATCAGCAGATCGAATGGACCGGGAGCGCCGAGTACGCGGACGTCGTATTGCCTGTGAACTCCTGGGCGGAGTTTCAAGACACCGAGCTGGGAGGTTCGTGCTCGAATCCGTTCATTCAGGTCTGGGGCGGCGACGGCATCAAGCCGGTGTATGACAGCGTGGATGACGCGATGGTGTTCGCATTGGTTGGCCAGGCGCTGGCACGCCAGCACGGCGATCCACGATTCGCGGACTACTGGAAATTCATCCTTGAGAAAAGAGCGGAGGTTTACATCCAGCGCGTGCTCGATTCGTGCATCACGACGCGTGGGGAGAAGGGCCCCTACCAGATCGATCGAATCAAGCGCGGTGAGTACGGCGGCGCGCCGGGTGTGGCCATGTTTCTGTTCCGGACCTACCCGCGGGTCGCGTTTTATGAACAGATTCACGACAGCCTGCCGTTTTATACTGATTGTGGGCGTCTCGCGTCCTACTGTGACCTGGATGAGGCGATCGAGTACGGCGAGAATCTGATTGTTCATCGCGAGGGCGTCGAGGCGACGCCCTACATGCCCAATGTGATCGTGTCGTCGAGTCCCTTCATTCGCCCCAACGGCTACGGCATCGCGCATGACGAATCCGATCCGGACCTCCGCAGCGTGCGCAACGTCAAGATGCCATGGGCCGAGGCAAAGCAGACGACCAATCCCCTCTGGACCCAGGGCTTTCAGTATTTCTGCTCCACCCCCAAGAGCCGACATTCCACGCACTCTTCCTGGTCCACTGTAGATTGGAACTGGATATGGTCCTGCAATCACGGTGATCCATATCGGCGCGACAAGCGGGCTCCCGGTGTGGCGGACCGGCAGATCCAGATAAGTCCACAAGCGGCCGATGCGATGGGATTGAAAGCCGGCGACTACGTCTGGATCGATGCGAATCCGTTGGATAGGCCTTTTCGAGGCTGGCAGAAGAATGGTAAGGCATTTCGTGACCGCGCATTTCGATGCATGGTGCGCGTGAAAATCAATCCTGCGCTGCCGCCGCACTTCACCATTATGAAACATACCGGCTGGATCGCGTCGGAGCGCAGCGTCAAGGCACACGAGACGCGCGCGGATGGTCGGGCCTTGGCCGCCGATACCGGTTATCAGGCCAGCTACCGTTACGGCTCGCATCAGTCGATCACGCGCGGGTGGCTGCCTCCGATGCACCAGCTCGACACGCTGTTCCATAAGAAGACCGGCGACATGGGCTTCACATTTGGATTCGATGTGGACAACCATGCGGTGAATACGGTCCCGAAGGAAACGCTGATCCGCATCACCAAGGCGGAAGATGGTGGCTTGGGAGGCAAGGGCGTCTGGGCTCCAGCTACCACCGGCTATGGGCCCACGGGCACGAGCTCGCAGAACCTGGCTTATCTCGCCGGCATGCTGACCATCGTCGGCGCCCCAGCCGCGGAACAAGGAGGTGACGATTATGGCTACTGACCACCCTTTCCCCGACGGGAGCCTCCGACCCGCGTGCGCATCTGACCGGCCTGCGGAGCCGGACCATCCCATGTCGCTCGAAGGCGGCGTGGTGCCTGGTGACGCCGCGCTGATGGCCACCTGCATGCTTGAAGAGTTGCTGCTTCTGGGCACGTCGGCGGACACGTTGGTCCAAATGACTAGGACGCCGATGTATCAGGCGCTTCACGCCGCCCGCTGCACACTGGGTGATGTGGCCATGGACGCCTTACTCGATGAGGTGATCTCCCGCGTGGGATCAATTCACCATCGCACACGTGAGCATACCGGCGACGTGCAGTCCGTCCATCTGTCCGTGGGGCTTTCCTGAACCAACGCACACGAGGAATGACACCATGCCTTCGGTTTACAACTGGCAACTCGGGCGCACCATGGAATACCCCTATGAGGAAACACACCCGCGGTGGCAGTTCGCCTTTGTATTCAATATCAACCGATGTATTGCCTGCCAGACCTGCACGATGGCGTGCAAGAGCACGTGGACGTTCTCACGAGGCCAGGAATACATGTACTGGAACAACGTCGAGAGCAAACCGTTCGGCGGCTATCCGCACAACTGGGACGCAAAGCTGCTGAACATGCTTGAAGCGGCGAATCCTGGCGGTCAACGATGGAGCGGCGCGGGGGATAAGTCATCCGAAGCGCCGCTGGGCACGTTCAATGGCAAGACTATCTTTGAGGCGGTGGACAAACATTACGACGAGACGGGCCCCAAGCGCGCCCTGGGTTACCTGCCGACCGATGAGGAATGGACTTCGCCGAACATCCACGAGGAGACCGCGATTGGCGACATGTGGCGGGACCGTACATGGGGCGGCTCCACGCAACTGCCCGAACACAAGGTATGGTTTTTCTATCTTCAACGGCTGTGTAACCACTGCACCTATCCCGGTTGTCTCGCCGCCTGTCCGCGGGGCGCGATTTACAAACGGCCTGAAGACGGGGTTGTGCTCATTGATCAGAAACGGTGCCAGGGATATCGCAAATGCGTCGAGGCCTGTCCTTACAAGAAAGCCATGTACCGTCCAACCACCGGCACCAGCGAGAAGTGCGTCGCCTGCTATCCGAGGCTGGAGGGCAAGGACCCTCGGCTCAGCCCCAATGGCGAACCCATTGAAACACGCTGTATGACAAGCTGCCCGGGACGCATTCGCTTACAGGGGCTGGTGCCCATCACCGACGACGGCAAGTGGCAAGCTGACCGTTGGAACCCGCTTTATTACCTGGTTCGTGAACGCAAGATCGCTCTGCCGCTCTACCCTCAGTTCGGCACCGAGCCCAACGGCTACTACATCCCGCCACGCTGGGTTCCCCGGCCGTATCTGACGCAGATGTTCGGCCCCGGCGTCCAGGATGCGATCAATCAATACGCCTGTCCCGATCGCGAGTTGCTCAACGTCCTGCAACTGTTCCGCACCACGCAGCAGATCATCTTCCGCTATGAGGTGATAGAGGGCGAGAAAGTTGCGGAGATCGAAGTCACCATGCCCGACGGCACACGCAAGACGCAGGAGATTTTCAACGACACCGTCATCGGCTTCAACAAGTTCAACATCGAGTGCGTACGCACGACCGTCGAAGAACCGACATACGAACGCCCCGCGGCGCTGCATGTCAACAGCATCTAAGCGGAAGGATTGACGTGTCACAAGCCCTGCCCGCCACCGACATCCCCGCTCTTCGGCTGTTCACCAGCGCCCTGGCCGCCGCCTTGACGGACCCAAGGCGCGCAGCCGCGGTGAGCCGTGACCAGCGACAGATCTTGCGCGAAAGCTGGTACGCCCTCGCCGAGTCTCATGCGCACTCGCGATCGGCGGATCTGGGACTTGGGGAACTGCCGCCATCCGATGTCGACGTCGAGCCTCTGTGCCGTTGGCTTGCCTTCGAGTCCGTGGAACGCGAGACGGCCCACCAGCGCGCCTTCGGCCTGCTGGTCTCACAACAATGTCCGCCTTATGAGACCGAGTACTGCCACTGGAAAGACCCGACGTACCGCGCTCATCAACTGGCCGACATCGCCGGCTTCTATCGCGCCTTTGGGCTTGAGCCGGACAGCGGACATCCCGAGCGGCACGACCACGTGAGCCTGGAGTTGGAATTCGTCGCCTTTCTGC
Organism: uncultured Phycisphaeraceae bacterium; assembly: GCA_964502445.1. Lineage (GTDB taxonomy): Bacteria > Planctomycetota > Phycisphaerae > Phycisphaerales > Phycisphaeraceae > CAZCWM01. The sequence continues at coordinate 51,464 of CAZCWM010000001.1, forward strand.
TACTGAAGCTGGAGTACGCCGCCGCGCAGGATCCTTCGCACGCATCCACCTGCCGCGAAGCGCTCGGGGCGTTCGTCCGTGACCACGTCGCATGGTGGATGCCGACCTTCGGACGCTGCATGGAGCGCCGGATCGAACAACTGGTGGCCGACCAGGAGAGCGATCGCCAGGCATTGGACGCGCTGGCCGGGGTGACGCAAGTGATGCGGGCCTGGGTCGCTGTGGCCCGATCGATCAGCGGCGTCGAGCCGTGTCGGCGGATTATTGCCCCACAGGTCGATTCGCAACCGATTGGCGACGAATGCGCCGCGTGTCCAAGTTGTTGAAGGTGCCGCATCCGCCCGCCGCGGGAGAGATTGGAATGTCATCCTGGTCGTGTCCGCATTTTGACGAGCAGAAAGATCTGTGTCGACGTCTCAGAACGAGCTGCGTTCCGGGTCGTTCTGGGTGTGTGCTGCCAAAGACTCTGAAATTCGCCGTACCGCCCGACGAGCGTGCGAAGCTTCAAGAGAAGCAAAAACAGACGGTTCCTTATCCACGGGTCCGGTCGGCCGACGAGGGGAGCTGCGCGTGAACCCTGCCGCCCCCATGAGGTTACGACGCTGTGTGGCCACCTCGCCTCGCAGCTTGATCGACCCTGACGGTCGACGCGTGGGGTATCTTCGGCTGTCGCTCACGCGGGCCTGCCCCATGCGATGCACATACTGTCGGCCAAACGTACTGCATGATTCACTGTCGGAAACCTTGATGTCGCCGCCGATTATTGAAAGGTTAATCCGTCATCTCGTGCAACGGTGGGGGCTTCGAAAAGTGCGTTTGACCGGGGGCGAGCCGACCACTCGGCCGGATCTGATCGAGATCATCGAACGACTGTCACGGCTGGATGGCCTTGGCGATCTGGCCATGACCACCAACGGTCTGACGCTGGCACGGCATGCCGCGGCCTACCGCCAAGCGGGATTGCATCGCATCAATGTGTCGCTGGACTCCCTTGACGGCCAGACGTTTCATCGCATGACTGGCGTTCGCGGCCCGGACTCTGTGATGGCCGGCATCGACGCGGCACGGGCGGTCGACCTGTGTCCGATCCGGCTCAACACGGTGGTCGTGGCTGGTGAGAACGACAGGCAGTTGCCCGACCTGGTTTATTTTGCCGCTGAGCGGGCGCTGGAGATCCGTTTCATCGAACTGATGCCCATGGGCCCACTGGCCGACCGCTGGGCCGAGCGATATATCTCCGAACGCGTCATGCGGGATCGCCTGGCGCCGATCGTACGACAATGGCAGCCAATTGCGCATAACCACGATTCCGCCCGCCGGTTCTGCGCCCGCCTGCATGATGGGCGGCAAGTGGCCATTGGCTTCATCACACCGATGAGCTGCAACTTCTGCGCAACGTGCAACCGGTTGCGGATCACTGCGGCGGCGGATGTGTACCCCTGTCTGATGGATAAGCCCCGGGGCAACCTCGCGGCGGCGCTGACGCCTCGCTTTGATGGTGAGCACCTTGACCGCCTGCTGGTGGACTGCCTGCAATTCAAGGCCCGCGAACACCCGGCCAGCGGCTTCACGACGATGACGGTTCTCGGAGGGTAAGCCTTCTATGGAAACACAGGATCGTCCCATTGCGACACGGAAGCTCCCAGGCACGTTTCGTCAATTCGCCCGGCGCTTCCCGGAGCTGGCGGCGGCGCACGAACGAATCGCCGAGTCCGTCAATGCCGAGGGGAATCTGGATGCCAAGACGACCGAGTTGGTCAAAATCGGCATCTGCCTCGGCGCGGGGTTGGAGTCAGCGTTGCGAGCTCATGTGCGCAAAGCTGCACAGGCCGGTGCGACCATCGGCGAGATTGAGCAGGCGATCGTTGAGGGTATGAATACCGTGGGATTCCCCCGCACCGTTGCGGCCTGGGCTTGGGCTCACGAACAATTTGCACGCGACCGGTCTGAAACGGAAGACCCGTCATGAGGATGAAAGTGCTGCTATTCGGGCCTTACGCCGATGCCGTTGAGGCGCCCTCGGTCGAACTCGATTTTCCCGACGGTGCCCAGCCCACGGCGGGCGAGGTGCTTTCGCGTCTGGCTGCGGAGCGGCCGGTGCTGCGCCAGATGCTCCGGGCCGCGAGACTGGCGGTGAACTGGGAATACGTCCGATCCGATTTCGCGATTCGCCAGGCGGACGAACTGGCGGTGGTGGGACTGGTGGGTGGCGGATGATGATTCAGGTGGCAGTACGAGACGGACCGCTGCCGACGGCGACGTCATGGTCAGTCCATGGAGCCGGCGCGATGCTCGTGTTTGAAGGCGTGGTGAGACCGGTGGAGCAGGAAGTTCCGATCCGTGGGTTACGGTACGACACATACGATCCTATGGCTGAGCGCGAACTCGAACGCCTGGCCCGGGAGGCCGTCAGTCGGTTCGATCTGTTGGCCGTGCGCGTCGAGCACAGTCGTGGCTTCGTCCCGAACTTCGCCTGTTCGTTCCGGTTGCGCATCGCGTCGGCGCATCGTAAGCAGGGATTGATTGCCGCGGACTGGTACATCGACCAGATGAAGCAGGTTGTCCCGATCTGGAAGTGCTCCGTGGCGGCCCAACAGATGCAGGAGGCCAAGTGATGAGCATGCAGGTGCAAGGGCCGCCCATGGTCTTCGACACTCCGGCAGCCGCGATCGCCGCGATGGTTGGCCGATTGGCACCTCTGGCCGTGGAATCAATCCCACTTGCCTCAGCGACCGGCCGGGTTCTTGCCACCGCGGTCCGCGCCGATCGCGACAGTCCCGCCTGCGACGTCAGCGCCATGGACGGCTATGCCGTGCGCATTTGCGACCTGGGCCCCCCGCTGCTTCCTGTCACCGGCGAAGCGTTAATAGGCAGGCCGCCGCTGACAATGCCCGTCGGCGCGGCTCTGCGGATATTCACCGGCGGGCCTGTTCCTGTGGGGTGCGATGCGGTGATCGCCCGCGAGCAGGTCGACGAACGAAATCATGCCATCGGTCTGCCGTTGGGTTTGGAGGTGAAGCGGGGCCAGCACATTCGCAGGCGCGGCGAGAATGGCCAACGAGGCGCCACCATCGTCGAGGCGGGCACGATCATCGACCCCACCGTCGCGGCCGCGCTGGCCGCCTTTGGTGTCAGCCGCCCAACGGTTCACCAGCGGATTCGCCTGGCGGTGATCGTCACCGGCGATGAAGTTCATGCCGTCGATGCGGCCGTCGAACCCTGGCAGCTGCGCGACAGCAATGGACCTGCGCTGGAAGCGCTTCTTGCGGCACAGCCCTGGATTCACTGGAAGCGAGTTACCCATGTCGCGGACGACCACACGCGTCTGCGCGAGGTGATCGTGACGGCGGTGAGGGATAGCGACGCCCTGCTGTTGACCGGCGGTGTATCCATGGGCGACTACGATTTTGTTCCCGCGGTACTGAGGGAGCTCGATTGCGCCGTCGTATTCCACCGACTGCCGATCCGACCGGGCAAGCCGGTGCTCGGCGCTGTGGGACCGGCTGGGCAGGCGGTGCTCGGCCTGCCCGGCAATCCAGGCTCGGTGGTGACCACCGCACGGCGTATCGCCGCGCCCGTCCTCCGCCGTCTGGCGGGCTGCGGCGTACCCGATATCGCGACTGCCGCGGTAACCATCGTGAATCCTGATGATCGAACGCTCGCGCTGCACTGGTCGCGTCCCGTTCGATTGGTGGGTGCGGGACGGGCCGAACTCGTGCCGACACGGGGTTCGGGTGACATGATCAGCACCGCCCGCAGTGATGGCTTCGTTGAGATCCCCGCCGGCCGGTGCGGCATCGGACCATGGCCTTTCTATCGGTGGAGCCTGACCCTTGGCTGAGCAGCTCTCCCATCTGGATCAACGGGGTCACGCCCGCATGGTGGACGTCGGGCCCAAGGCGTTGACCTCCCGTCGTGCCGTTGCCGAGGCACGGGTACGGATCAGCGACGAACTGGCCCGCGCGATCGCATCCGATCAACTGGCCAAAGGAAATCTCCTCGAGGTGGCCCGACTGGCCGGGATTCAGGCGGCCAAGCGAACCGATGCGCTGATCCCGTTGTGTCACACGGTGCCGTTGGACGCCGTCGATGTGCACGCTTCTCTCGGCGACGGCTGCGTCCGACTGTGGGCTGAGGCACGCGCCTTATGGAAAACCGGCGTGGAAATGGAGGCCCTCACCGCTGTCACCGTCGCCGCTCTCACCGTCATCGACATGGGCAAGGCCATTGACCGGGGCATGATCATCGAGTCCGTGCATCTCGTTGAGAAGTCCGGCGGTCGCAACGGCGATTACCGCGCCCCCATGGAGCAATCCCCATGACGCCGATCCGCTTGGCCGTGCTGACCGTCAGTGATCGCTGCTCGCGGGGTGAAACGTGCGACACATCCGGCCTTGCGCTCGTCGAGTTAGCGCGGCGAGAGCTAAAGGCCGTAGTGGTGGCAACGGCGTGCCTTCCCGACGAACGCGATCAACTGGCGCGACAACTGCGGACATGGGCAATGGACAGCCCCCGCCCGGACCTGATCCTGACCACCGGCGGCACCGGCTTGGCGCCCCGCGATGTGACGCCGGAAGCCATGCTGGATGTCATCGAGCGCCGCCACAATGGCCTGATGGAACTGATTCGTCTGCGCTGCTATGCAAACACGCCCAGGACTTATTTGTCGCGCGGCGAAGCGGGGACCATCGGTCAAACACTCATCATCAACCTCCCCGGATCGCAGCGGGGAGCCACCGAATCGCTTGGCGCGCTGCTCGATGTGCTGCCGCACGCCATTGAAACGCTGCGCGGTGAGGTGAAAGATGATGGACGCAACCCGATCGTGCGGCGCGCGGGAAACACCCCGCATGACAAGGCCGCCACATGACCCGCCTGTCGCTCTCGTTCGCCGGCATCTGGCCGACCACCGCCATGCGGCGTGAACAGCCGCTGCGCTTCAACCTGCGCGAGCTGTCCGGTTCATTGGGCGATCTTGGCACGTTTCTGCCACTATCCACGGCCATGGCACTGATCTGCGGCATGGACATCGGGTTGATCTTCATTTTTGCCGGCCTCATGAACATCACCACCGGCATCTGGTTCCGTCAGCCGGTACCCGTGCAGCCGATGAAGGCGATTGCCGCCGTCGCCATTGCGGAAAGTCTTGGTGCCGGGGCGATCGCTTCAGCCGGTATGATCACGGGGCTGGCTGTCATGGTGCTGACCTTCGGTGGCGGCGTGGATTGGGTCGCCCGAACCATCCCCAAGCCCGTCGTCCGCGGCATCCAGGCGGGTGTAGGCGTCAAGCTGGCATGGAAAGGATTCCAGTGGCTGGGCGCGCTGCCTGTTTTCGCGTGGGACAGTTGGCTGATCGCGGCAGTCGTCGGGCTGGCGGCGGCTCTGTGGGTTAGTCGGCAGCAGCCTGTTCTGTTGTATGTCTTCATCGCCGGCTTTGTTCTCGTCGGTTTCCAGCAAAAGGACGTATCCCCCGTCCAGTCTTTCACGTGGCCGCGGTTTCACTTCGTCATGCCGACGCCAGACGAATGGTGGACGGGGCTGACGCGCGGCGCCCTGGCCCAATTGCCGTTGACGCTGCTCAACTCGGTGATCGCCGTCTGTGCCCTCAGTCATGACTACTTTCCGGGCCGAGGAATCCCGCCGCGGCGCATGGCTGCGAGCGTTGGCCTCATGAATCTGTGCTGTGTACCGCTTGGGGGCATGCCGATGTGTCACGGGGCCGGTGGCCTGGCGGCCCAGTATCGCTTCGGGGCGCGAACCGGCGGCAGCGTCGTCATGCTCGGGACGATGAAGATCGTTGTGGGCCTGTTGCTTGGCGGGACACTGCTGGCCACGCTCAGACACTATCCGGTGTCAATCCTTGCCATCATGGTGATCAGCGCGGGATTCACACTCGCTCGCGCAGCGAAAGACTGCATGAGTGGGCGGTCGCGGATCATTGTCGTCGCCATGGTGGTGGGAATCGTAACCTGCAGCACGCTCGCCGGGTTCCTTCTCGGCTGTCTGCTTACCGCGGCGCTTCACAGGCTCGATCAATGGCGAGCCATTTCCCCATGAACGCCGTACCGGCCTACATCCTCGCCGGTGGACGCAGTTCCCGGTTTGGCCGGGACAAGGCCCGAGCCATGATCGGCCAGCGTCCCATGCTCAGCCACGTGGCGTCGATGATCGAGACGTGTTCATCGAGCGTGACCGTCGTGGCCGATCGCGCTCACAAATACGAAGACCTCGGCTTTCGTACCATTGCGGATCTGAGCCCGCACCGGGGCCCGCTCGCCGGGTTGCAGACGGCCCTGACTGATCTACCGAACGGCTCGATCTGGTTACTGCTCTGCCCTTGCGATGCGGTGGTGATACGGCCCGAATGGCTCAGACGGCTGCTCGACGCCCGTGGGACTGATCGTGATGCGATCGCCTTTCGCTCCGAACACTGGCAGCCCATGCCGGCACTCTATGCGAGAACGAGTCTTACCTGGGTGACCCGGCAACTCGTTGGCGGCCAGTGGAGCATGCAGCGGTTGTTAAGCGATCTTCGCGTGGCCTCTCTGTCCCTTCCGTCCGACTGGCCCGAGTGCTGGCAGGTCAACACGCAGGCCGATCTCGCGCGCTATGACCGCCGCGTCCGTCGAACCTCCACGAAGCGGCGCCCGACGTAGTCAGATCATGACGGAGTGTTGATTGGTCGGCTCGTCCGGTCGCAGCCGAGAGGCGGTCTGATGCCCGCCGGGAACCAGCCTCTGCATCCTCACGTTCGCCATTTATGGTCGCCTCGGGGCAATTGGCGCCATTGATGCGCATGGTCGACGAGGTGGTTTTTCTTTTCAAGGAGCCGGGGGTGGCCACATCGTTGGAGGCTCGTCGCAAGGTGTTGGCGGCCTTTGGTCGCGACGCGTCGAGGGTCTCGGGCGCGGGGTGGGTTCGAGATCAGCCCACGCGCCGCGGTCCGCGGCGGCGTCAACACCAGGGTCTGGCCTCGGCGTGGCGGCCCGGCGACATGGTGGTGATGGACAACCCCTCCAGCCACAAGTCATCGACCGTGGTCGACGCGCGTGCGTGGCTCCTGCCGCCGTATTCGTCGGATCTCAACCCGAGCGAGATGCAGTGGTCATGTCCAAAGCGGGCGACCGGGGTCGAACCGGCAACATTCAGCTTGGAAGGCTGACGCTCTACCAATTGAGCTACGCCCGCGTGGCGGTTGGATAGTGTATCGGCAAGCGGCGTGGGCGGGCAACGGATGGGTATCGCGGCGATGGGTGCTGCGCCTCGGAGGGACGACGCGCCGCGATCTGCGATCGCCGGCTGAACCTGGGCAGTCGCGTGAGGTGAAAGTGGCGGCAAGGGTCAGTCTTCGGCGCGGTATTCGACGCTGTAGTTGGGGCTTTCCTTGGTGATGGTGATGTCGTGCGGGTGGCTCTCGGCGAGGCTGGCGGCGGAGATGCGGCAGAAGCGGGCGTCGCGGCGCAGGTCGGCGATGGAGGGCGTGCCGCAGTAGCCCATGCCGGCCCGCAGGCCGCCGACGAGCTGGTAGACGAAGTCGGCCAGCGATCCGCGGTAAGGTACGCGACCTTCGACGCCTTCGGGCACGAGCTTGCGGGCGGGTGTGCCAGCCTGGGCGTAGCGGTCGGCCGAACCCTGCACCATCGCCCCCTCGCTGCCCATGCCGCGGTAGCTCTTGTAGCGCCGGCCCATGTGGATGACCATCTCGCCCGGCGACTCATCGAGGCCGGCGAACAGCGAACCCATCATGACGGCCGCGGCGCCGGCGGCGACGGCCTTGGTGATGTCGCCGCTGTGGCGGATGCCGCCGTCGGCGATCACGGGCACGCCGGCGGGATCGGCGGCCTGGCAGGCGTTCATGATGGCCGAGACCTGCGGCACGCCCACGCCAGCCACGACGCGGGTGGTGCAGATGGACCCGGGCCCGATGCCGACCTTCACCGCGTCGGCGCCAGCGGCGATCAGGTCGGCGGCGCCCTGGGCGCTGGCGATGTTGCCGGCGATGACGTCGATGTCGTACTGGCGTTTGATGCGGCGGACGGTGTCGACGACGTTGCGGCTGTGGCCGTGGGCGGTATCGACGACCAGGACGTCGGCCTCGGCGGCGATGAGTTTTTCGATGCGGTCATCCTGGTGGACGCCGACGGCCGCCCCGACGCGCAATCGGCCGCGGGCGTCGCGGCAGGCGTGGGGGAACTGCTCGTATTTGTCGATGTCGCGCATGGTGATGAGGCCCACCAGACGCATGTCCGGATCGACGAGCATAAGCTTTTCGACCTTGGCCTCGTAGAGGATGGCCTGGGCGGTTTCGAGGGTGGTGTCAGGCGGCGCGGTGACCAGGCGCTCGCGGGTCATGACCTCACGGATGGGCTGGTCGGCGTCGGGCAGGAACTTCATGTCCCGGCGGGTGAGGATGCCCACGACCTTGCCGTTGCTCTTACCGCTTTCGGTGATGGGCACGCCGGAGATGTTCTGCTCGTTCATGAGGCGCAGGGCCTCGCGAACCGGCGCGTCGGGCGGGAGCGTGACGGGGTCCGTGATGATGCCGTTGGCTGAGCGTTTGACCTTGCGGACTTCGCGCACCTGGTCGGCGATGGACATGTTCTTGTGGATGATGCCCAGTCCGCCGGCCGCGGCCAGGGCGATGGCGAGGGCGGCCTCGGTGACGGTGTCCATCGGGGCCGAGAGCAGCGGGATGTTCAGGTCGATGCGCCGCGTCAGGCGGGTGGAGGTGTCGGCGTCGGCGGGCGCGAAGTCGCTGTAGCGCGGCAGGAGCAGGACATCGTCGAAGGTGATGCCCTCAGCCACGATTTTGGTTTCGACGGCGGATGAAGCGGCGATTTCGCTGACGGGGGATCCGGGTGCGGCTTTCATGGATAAGGGATATCCGAAGGCCGCCGAGGCGTCAAGATCGAGCGATGCGCCTGGTCGCGCAAAAGAAAACAGGTCCGCCTTGTGCAAGGCGGACCTGCTGGACTGTGGTGTTGACGTGTCTGAAGTGAGCTATCGCCGCCGGCGATGCGCCGCCAGCAGTCCAAGGCCGAGGGTCCAGATGGCGGCCGGCTCAGGAATAACAGCCGCTTGCCCACCGCCCGTTAGCAGGGCAATAAACGGGTTCGTATCCTCTGTGTTGACCTGACCATCGCCATTGATGTCAGCACGGTAATAACTCGTGCCGTAGGTGTCCCCATAGCCTGCGTCGTAGGTAGCCCGCCCGGACGTCAAGGCCTGAAGGAAGGGATTAAGATCCTCTGTATTGACGTAGCCGTCACCGGTGAGGTCACCAGCTTTGCCGACGATGGTGGCGAACACGCGATCATTGGCTGTGTCATACGTCACGACCAGGTGCTGGCCGGAGAAGTCATCCAGGCCGGTTGGGAGGGTAATATAGGAGACCGGATGACGGCCGGTCAGATCATCCGTGATGAGGATTTCAGCTTCCGTATCCTCGTCAGGCGCGCCACCACTGTAAGAAATCGTTAATGAACCAGCGAGCGTTGCGCCATCCGTAACCGCAAGCCGATCGCCGGTACCGCTGCCAATGCCGCGCATACCGAAAGCAGAAATACTGACGACCAACTCGCCTGCCGTAGTCTCTGTGTAGGTGCCATCGATAGTCAGAGTGCCGGAGGGTTCTACGCGCCCTTGATTCTCGACTGAACCAATAATGTCTGCCCACGATGCATTAAGCAAATTTGCTCCGCCACCGGTCAACGTTCCATTCGGATGGACGAGTAGTGCCGGTCCTTCACCTGTATATTCGGCATGAAGAAGTCCCCCATTGGAAACCTCTACCGTCGCTGTGCCTGGGGAGGGTGTTGCACCAAAGTCGCCGCCGATGCCGAAACGGTCCGCGACGAGAGTCGAACGATGGCTCGCGGTCGGACTCGACGAATTGGAGACTCCAGTGATAAGACCGCTCGCCTCACCGCTTGCGACGCCGAACACCACGTCGTGGGCGACAATGAGCCGGCTCTGGTGGCCAGTACCGGTACCCAAGAGCGTGAGGCTGCCGTGTCCGCTGTCGTGGCCGACTGTAACGTGGCCTACACCCGGATCAGTACCGTCAGACAGTGAACCACCCTCGATCAGGAATGAACCGACGGCTGAACTTCCTGACCCGATAAGAATCTCAGAATCCAGATCGGCATGCCGGTAGTACCAAGGCATGTCAAGGCTTAGAGCCGTATGGTAGAAACTCACGTCGCCGTGGACGCCGGCACCCACTCCAACTAGTAGGTCGTCATGCACAAGAACGCTGAGATACTGGCCGGCTGCGTTCTCGATGATGAGGTGCCCTTCAGAAGAACGGGTGCTCCCGCCGCTTGACGGCGTGAACACGTCAATGGCACCAACACGGAGATCAGTAAAGACGTCCAGCACGCCGTCATCAAAATCGACTACAACACCTTCCGTACCCCCCTCCTGCGCAATTGTTGAAGCTAGCCACAGCTCCTGATCGCCATAGATGGTCAGACTGTAGGCGTCAACGGCTGATGCGGCAGCCCCGCCGGAGGTGTCCTTAAGGATGGCCCGATTATTGTAAAGATCAAACTCGCCCACGAGTAGATCGTCAGTTCTCCATTGGTGGGTGATCTCGGCGCTTGGAATCCAATTAATCATGTGGAAGAAACTCGTTCCCTCGAACTCCTCATAGCCAGAATAACCGGGGAGCCAGCGCGCCACCTCTATAGGACTAGCATCGTGCTCAAGAAATCGCGTCACGGCATAGGCGGGCGGCGCCCACCATGCACAGACGCAAATAGTGGAGAGCATGAAAGTCGCAGAAAGTCTGCGACTACCGGTGCGCGGATTCCAGAATGACATGAGGTACCCTTTGTAAAAGAGTTGAAGAAAGATAAAAATACAAAAATAATGATATCGTAAATAAAATTCATGTCAAGTTAGCGAATGGCGTCCGTGAATTAGAGCAATTCCCATCATTTCTGGCCGTATCCGCATGTGGTGAAGTAGTTGCGGCATTGGCGGCGTCGACGGCGCGTAAGGCGTCAGCGATCGAGGTCAGCAGTCCCTCGAAGGTCGCGGCCATCACGCGACGCAGCCAGGCCTTGACCTTCGACCACAGCTTCTCGATGGGGTTCAGATCGGGCGAGTACGGCGGCGGATACCACAGATCGCAGCCGGCCGCCTCGATCAGCGTGCGCACCCGCGCGTCCTTGTGGCTCGAGAGGTTGTCCATCACCACCACGTCGCCCGGCGGCAAGACCGGAACCAGGTGGTATTCGGTGTAGGCGAGGAACGTGTCGCGGTTCATCGGACCCTCGAACACCGCCGTCGCGTCGCGGATCACGCCGTCGAGCCGGATCGCGCTGAGCATCGTCGACGTTTTCCAATACCCGTGCGGCGTGTGGTCGAAGCAATGTTCGCCCACCGGGGCGCGCCCGTAGAGCCACGTCATGTTCGTCTGCGCGCCCGATTCGTCGCGGAACACAAAGCGTGCCGGTTCGACGAATTGACGGGCGATCTGGAAGTTGCGGCGACGCTCGGCCACGTCCGGACGCTGCTGCTCGGCGGCGATCAACGACTTTTTTTCAAAGACAACCCCAGCTTGTTCAGTCGACGACACACCGTCGAGATCGCCACCTCGACGCTGAGCATCGGGATCAACTCGCGGGCCGTCACGCCCGGCTTGCATCGCACCTGCTGCCGCAACAATGCATCGTCGGCCGCCGTCAGCTTGATCGGCCCTCGAGGTCCGCTCTTACGTGGCGCCAGATCACCGGTGAGCCGGCGTTGCCGCTTGACGCGTCGCACCGTACGTTCGCCGATGTCGAACCGGCGGGCGACAGCGGCTTCGGATTCGCCGCGGTCGATGAAACAGAGCACCTTCAGTCGAAAGTCCGTGGAATACGCCATGCCGGGGCCTCCGTGCCGGTTCCAAAACCACATCCTCCCATGAGGCCACAGATCGCGCAAATGGCTCTAGTGGTGCAAAGAACAAGGCCGTCCCGCGAGGGGGACGGCCTTGGGTTGGTCCGGATGGCGTGTCGGGTCGCAAAGGCCGCGACACGCGGGAGTCATCAGTACTTGCAGTCCTTGGCGTTGGTGTAGGATGACTCGCCGGTCTTCGTCGCTTCATCCGCGACGGCCCAGTCGCAGTGGACCATCAGAGCGTCCACGGCACGCACACCGTTGGAGCCTTGCGCCCAGCTGTCGGTTTCCTGAAGGAAAATATTGTCGAGACCCAGACCGGTCGTCTCGTCGTAGGTCGCCTTCTCCGGGCCCGAGCCGTAGCGGGTCTCGAACTCATAGTGCTTGCTCTCATAGCTGATGTGGTTGTCGTTCCACACCAGGGAGCCTTCCCACTTGCTGCCGTTGTGGTAGCTGGTGGCGATATCGGGGTCGTCCAGAGCTTCTTCGGCGCCCTGGCCGGTGTTGCGGTCGGCGACCATGATGGCCCGGGCATTCACGTTGCCGCCGCCCCACTCTTCGCGACGGAACCAGTGCGGCCCCTTATGGCTATCAGGCTTATGGATGTTGACCAGGGCGAAGGAGTAGTTCTTTTCGTAGACGGTGGTTTTGAAGTCGGTGCCAGGGGCCCACTTCTCACGGTTGGAATCGAGCGGGCTGATGATGTACTCGGGGCTGAAGAGCTTGGCCCGGAGCATGATGGCGTAGCGGCCCTGGACGGTGTCGCCGTCGCCGCTGTCGTTGGTCTCGGAGGTATCCGGGTTGGTGCCGTTCTGGACGATGCCGCCGTTGCTGGTCATGCCGGGCATCTTGTCACGGTTGCCGTTGGCGAAGGTGGCCATGCCCTGGTGGATGCCGCGGATACGGGTCGAGTTCTCCATGCGGGAGGCGTTTTTCTTGGCCGCGCCGAGGGAGGGTAGAAGGATGCCGATGAGCAGCGCGATGATCGAGATCACCACGAGCATTTCAATAAGGGTGAAGGCTTTGCGTCGCATGGCTGAAGCTCCTGAAACAGATGGATGAAACAAGTTCGATGGTGTTCTGGCCGCAGGGCTTTCCGCGTGGGCGTCAGGCCGCACGTCGGAAGGCCTGGCCGGCATCGGTCCCGCCGGCCCGGTGGGCGCACCGCACGTCCGGAGCGCTGGGGCGAGGCTCGGCCGCGTGCCGGCACATACGGTTCACGAAGAAAAGGCGAATGCTTGTGACGCCTATGAGGGCGGCGTCCGCTGCCGGGAAGCCTCCTGGCGACGAAGCCGTCATGCGCGGGGCATGCACTTCGAGCCAAGGGGCTTGCGGCGGGCTGAGGGTGGGCGGTGGGATGCGGTTGGCGGGGCGTCTTGTCAGCGTCGTCGAGGCGGGTCGAATCGGTTTGGACGAATAATGGCAGGTATGTGGTGCTCGACAAAACGCGTCGCGACCCAAGCATCCTCACGGTGATCGGGGCTGGCGGCCAGCGTCCGACCTGGGGCATACACCCATCTCAAGCGCGGCACCGTGAAGCAACTGTCCACTAGTGAGGATACCGGTACCCCGGGTGCTGTCAAGACAAACGGCCGACCCGGGCCGGGCGCAGGCGAAAGGACACTGCCGGCAATAAGACAGCGGCGTCGCGGCGGGGATCGGCAGGTGTGCGGGCGGCGACGTGGGTTTATAGTGCCGGTTCGTGGCCCGGTGCGGGGGCGAATCAGGAGCATGGCCTATGGGGACCGTGATGCGGCGAGCGTTGGGGACGGCGGGCCTGGTCGCGGCGGTGGTGCTGGGGGCTTGGGCCGGGCCGGCGCCGGGTGCGGGCCGCATGGCGGGGCTGGTCGCGGGCGCGCTGCTGCTGGGCGGGGTCGTGGCTCTGGCGGGTCGGCTATGGGCGTGGGCGGCGGCGGCGGCGCTGCTGGCGACCAGCGGATTGCAGGGCGAGGGCGCCGACGCGCTGCTGCGTGGCGCGGAGAGTCGGGCGGTGTTCCTGGCGATGGCGGGCGAACTGGCGGTGCTGGCGGCAGTCTGGATCGGGGTGGTAGTCGCTGTGGCGCGGTTGGCGGATCGGGATGGCGCGCGGTTGTTGCGGCGGCTGGATTGGCCGACGGTCGGGGGCGCGCTGATCGCGGCGGCGGTGGGCGGCGGCGTGGGCTTTCTGCTGCTGCGGGATCCGGATCCACAGCAGGCGGTGGGCGGGTTGATCGTGGCGTTCGCGGTCGCGGGCCTGGCGGGGCGGACGGCCTTTGCCGAGGGGGGGGATCTGGGAATCGTGGCGGCGCCAATGCTGGTGGGTCTGGCGGGGTACCTCGGGGGCTATCTGACGTATGTCGACATGTCGGCGGCGCAGGCGGATCTTTACCGGCGGGCGCTGGCGCCCTGGGTGATGGCGCTGCCGCTGCACTACATCGGGGCGGGCACGCTGGGAGCGGTGCTGGGCATCGCCTGGGCGCGATCGCTGGCCGGCCCGGAGGCGGCGGGTGGGCACGAGGCGCAGACCAGGCGTGCGGCGGCGGAAGCTGGTGAGACAGCCTGACCCGCGGGGTATGGGCAGGGATGGTGTGGCGGCATGGGCGGATCAGCATTGCGGACAGCCCTGGGACTGGACTTCGGCACCGAATCGGTGCGGGCGCTGCTCGTGGACCTGACCGGTCGCGAGCGTGGCTCGGCGGCGGCGCGGTACCGGCACGGCCAGATCACCGACGCCCTGCCGACCAGCGGTGAAAAGCTTCCTGAGTTGTTCGCGCTTCAGCATCCGCAGGACTGGCTGGACGCGGCGGCCAGCGCCACGAGGGCGGCGATGACGCAGGCCGGGGTCGAGGCGGCCGACGTCATCAGCATTGGCGTGGATTTCACCAGTTGCACGATGCTGCCGGCCCTGCGCGACGGCACGCCGTTGTGTCAGGTCGATCGGTGGGCCGGTGAGAAGTACGCATGGCCGAAGCTGTGGAAGCACCACGGCGCGGTGGAGCAGACGCGGAAGCTCAACACGCTGGCGCGGCAGCGTCAGGAGCCGTGGCTGGAGCGTTACGGGGGGACCGTCGGCCTGGAGTGGCTGTTTCCGAAGATCTACGAGACGCTGGAGCGTGCGCCGGCGGTGTATGAGGCGGCGGAGGTGTGGCTGGAGGCGGGCGACTGGCTGGTGTGGCAACTGGTGGGCGCGGGTCGCCAGACGCCGGCCGGCCAACTGCCGCGTTCGACCTGCCAGGCGGGCTACAAGGCGATGTGGAACGCGGCCGAGGGTTATCCGGATCGGGCGTTCTTCGAAGCCCTGGACGCGCGGATGGGGGATGTGGTGGCGCGGAAGATGCCCGGCCGGATGCTCGCGCCGGGACAGGCGGCGGGCGAGCTGTGCGCGGCGATGGCCCGCGAGTTCGGCCTCGCGGAGGGCACGCCGGTGAGTGCGGCCGTCATCGACGCACATGCGGGCGTGCCGGGCGCGGGCGTGGGCGAGCCGGGCACGCTGGTCATGGTGATGGGCACGTCCAGTTGCCACATGCTCAACAGCCGCGTCGAGAAGCTCGTGGCGGGCGTGGCGGGCGTGGTGGAGGGCGGCATTCTGCCGGGCTATTTCGGTTACGAGACGGGGCAGGCGGCGGTGGGCGACGCGTTCGACTGGCTGCGCAGCCTGACGGGGCGGGACTTTGCGGCCCTCAACGAAAAGGCGGCGGCGCTGGAGCCGGGGGCCGCGGGCGTCACGTGCCTCGACTGGATGAATGGCTGTCGCACGCCGCTGATGGATGGTTCGCTGCGCGGCGCGCTGGTGGGCTTGTCCTTGGCGCACGGGCCGGAACACCTGTACCGCGCCCTGCTGGAGGCGTCGGGTTTCGGGCTGCGCTGGATTGTGGAGCTGCTGCGTGAGGGCGGGGTGCCGCTGCGCCGGTTTGTCGCCACGGGCGGGCTGCCCCACCACAATCCGCTGCTGGTGCAGATCTACGCCGACATTCTCGGTCAGAAGGTCGTCGTGCATCCGTCGAGACAGGGACCGGCGCTGGGGGCGGCGATCCTGGGCGTGTTGGCGGCAGGCAGGAAGGCGAGCGGCTTCGCCAGCGCTTCGATGGCGATCAATGCCATGGCCAAGGCGCGTGTGGGCCTGGCAGGACGTGAGCCGATCATCGTGCGTCCCAGCCGGGCGCGTCAGCGGCTCTACGAGGGCCCCTACCGGCGATACCGTCAGGTCGCTGATGCGTTGTGCCGCGGCCGCTGAAGGAAGGGCCCGGATGCACGCCTTCGTCGCGCATCGAAGGCGGGTCTGGCCTAAGATCGTGCTCATCGACGTGACCAACCCACCCATGGCCTGGTTCGGCGGTGATGCGACGTGAACAGCGGCAACTCCAGCCCGCCTCCTGATGGTCCATCTGACGAGCTTTCGCCCGACGGCGCGAGCGGCGCCGGGACTGCGGCCCTGCGTGTTCAGGGCGCCTTGCGGCGAGGGTTGGCGCGGCTGGGATTTTCCGGCGACTGGTTTCTGATTCCGCTGGCGGCGGTGACCGGCGTGCTGGCGGGGCTGACGGCCATCGGTTTTGACATGATGGTCGAATGGTCGGACCAGCGGCTGTTCGAGCGGCTGGCGGATGATCGTCTGGCTCCATCGTGGCTGCGCATTGCCCTTCTGCCCATGCTCGGGGCGCTGGCGGTCGGGCTGATTCAGCGTTACCTGGCCCGCAAGCCGGCCGGGCACGGCATTCCCGATGTGATCGAGTCGCTGGCCCGCCGCGGCGGCAAGATGAAGCTGCGGGAGGGGATCTATACGGCGGTGAACAGCTCGCTGACGATCGGCTCGGGCGGGTCGGCCGGCGTCGAAGGGCCGATCGTGCAGATCGGCTCGGTGCTCGGCTCGGTCGTCGGCCAGGTCCTGCGGGTGGGCCACAAACACATGAACATGCTGGTGGGCTGCGGGGCGGCCGCGGGTCTGGCGAGCATCTTCAACGCGCCGATCGCGGGCGTGTTGTTCGTGCTCGAGGTGATGCTGCGTGATTTTTCGCTCAAGACTTTCATGCCGATCGTGATTGCGGCGGTCTTCGGAGTGGCGACGTCGCAGGCGGTGCTCGGCCACAACCAGGCGATGTTCAGCGTGCCGGCGACGATCCAGCAATACGAATTCGCCTTCCGGGAGATTGCTCCTTACGCGATGCTGGGCGCGCTGTGCGGAGTGCTGGGGTTCGCCTTCACGCGCAGTCTGCACACCAGCGAATACCTGTGGCAGCGCAGCCGTCTACCGGCCGCGCTGCGACCGGCGATGGGCGGCCTGCTGCTGGGCGTGACGGGCCTGCTGATGATGCTGGCCTTCGGCGAGGTGGTCCAGGGCTACGATGCGCCGCCCTTCTTTGGCAACGGTTACCCGGTGATCGAGACGTGTTTCGATCCGATGTCATATGCGGCCCACGGCCCGGTGGTCGCGACGACAAGCCTGACGGTGCTGTTTCTGCTGGTCACGTGCGGCTGCAAGCTGATCGGGACAAGCCTGACGCTGGGATCGGGCGGCGTGGGCGGGATCTTCGCCCCCAGCCTGTTCATGGGCGCGACGCTGGGCGGGGCGTTCGGCCTGGTGGTAGCGCATGTGCCGGGCTTCGCGCATGCGGCCCCGGCGACCTACGCCCTGGCGGGGATGGCGGGCGTGCTGGCTGGCTGCGTGCACTGTCCGCTGACCGCTTTTCTGATGGTGTTCGAGATCACCCAGGACTACAAGCTCATTCTGCCGGTCATGCTCGTGGCCATGCTGGCGACCACCATCTCGCAGGTGCTCCAGGGCGACAGCATCTATTCTGCAGCCCTGCGCGAGCGGGGCATCCGCATGGGATTGATGTCGGATCTGACGGTGCTGCGGCGTCTGTATGTGTCGCAGGTTCCGCTGGAGGCGGTGGTCGCGGTGCATCCCGAGGAGCCGGCCCAGCGGCTGCTGGACCTGGCCCACCTGCAGAGCACGGCTGACTTTGTGGTTACCGATGGCGCCGGGGTGTATCTGGGGCTGGTGGTCGGCGAGGATCTGCGCACGACGCTGCTGCAGCAGGAAGCGGTGCCGCTCATGATCGTGGACGACGTGATGCGCACCGACCTGCCCACCGTTACCCGGGACGACACGCTCGAAGCCGTGCTCGACCGCTTCGCCCGTCACGATGTTTCGAGTCTCGCGGCGGTCGATGCGGATATGCGCGTGCTGGGTCTGGTGACGCGGACGGCGATGATCCGCCACTACCAGCAGGTGCTCAATTCACCGGCTTGACCGCCCGATCGCAGGGGCCGGTTGATGGGGGGACGTCGCCGGCCGCGCGGAACGACGCATCAAGGAGGGGTCATTTGGCCCCCGTGGACTGTGTCGTCGCGGGCACGGTGGTCGGCTGGGTGGTCGTCGCGTCTGGACCGCCCTCTTCGATCAGCCGGCGCAGGTCGGCCAGCACAAGCTCGTTGTCCCAGACATTGCCGGTGTAATAACGTACGAAGCGTCCCTGGGCGTCGATCAGGAACATGTCGATGCTGTGCCCCAGCAGGCCGCCAGCCACGGGCGACACGACCGTGCCGAACTCCCAGACCAGTTGCTTTACCTGCTCCTCGGGCGGGATGATGCCGATCGCGCTGGAGAAGTCGATGCCGCGGGCGGTCATGTACTGGCGCAGAACCTGCGGCGTGTCGGTGGTCGGATCGAAGCTGATGAGCACCAGTCGCGCCTGACCGGCAAGCCCCGCGGCCGCAAGCCGCTGCTCCAGGTCGGCCATCAGCACCGTCATGAGCGGACACATATTGGGGTTGGGGCACCGCGTGTAGATGAGCGAAACCGCCATCGGCTGGCCGGCCAGCTCGCGCATGTTCAGGGCCCGGCCCGTGTGGTCGAGCACGTCCCAGTCCAGGTCGTAGAACTCATCACGTTCGTCGGGCGTCAGCCAGGGACTGGCCCGCGTCAGCTGCGGCTCGGGCGTCTGCTGCGGGCCATAGGCCGGTCGCGTCGCGGGCTCGGTGCTCGGTTGCGTCGCGGCGGTGGGTGGCGGGGCGGCGCCATCGCGGTCGTCTTGCCCGCATGCGAGGCCCGTTGCCATGACGGCCAGCGCAATGGCCAAGGGGAAAGTGGAAAACCGCGTGTGCTGGTCCATGAGGCACCTTGCTTCCGCTGGGCACGGACGTAGACTCGCCGCCGCAGCACCCCGCCGGCCGGCGCCGGTCCACTGAAGGAGTTCGTGATGTCACTGCCTGTCGCCCTGCAACTGTATACCGTTCGCGACCCGTTGGCCAAGGACGTGCCCGGCACCCTCAGGGCTGTGGCGGATATCGGCTACCGCGAGGTGGAGCTGGCTGGCTTCGGGGATCGCTCGCCCGAGGCTTACAAGGCGCTGCTGGACAGCCTGGGCCTCAAAGCCATCGGCGCGCACGTCGATCTGAAAAGTCTTGACGGCGATCCGAAGCCGATGCTCGAGCAGGCGAAACTGTTCGGCTACCACTATCTGACTGTTTCCTACCTGGCGCAGGAGTTGCAGAACCCCAGGGGTTTCGCGCATGCGGCCGCGGTGCTTTCGCAGGCCGCGGCGAAGTTTGCGGGCACGGGTGTGGGCATCTGCTATCACAACCACGCCTTTGAATTTGCCAGGCTTGACGATGGCTCGATGGGTTACGACATTCTCACAGGCAAGACGGATCCATCCGTCGGCTTCGAACTGGACGTGATGTGGGCCGTCTGGGGCGGTCGGGATCCGGTGAAGATCATGAAGTCGCTGGCCGGCCGCGTGCCGCTGCTGCATATCAAGGACACGAAGGGCCAGGGCAAGCAGCAGTTCGTCGAGGTCGGTACGGGCGTCGTCGATCTGCCGGCGGTGCTCAAGGCCGCACCGGCTGCGGGGGTCAAGCATCTGATCGTCGAACAGGACCGTGAGTGGATAGACGGCGATCCGATCAGGTCGGCGACGATCAGCTACGACAATCTTGCGCCGCTGGCGAAGAAAGCGTAGTGCAAGGCAGCACCGCCTTCAGAGCCCCGATGCCCTCGGCGACATCCTCTTGTGGAACGAGCCACGGGATTCAGACGGACGGTCTTACGGTTGAGCGGCGCCGACGCCGGCCGTGCGACGCACCCACGCAATCGTTTCCGCCAGTCGCGCGTCGCTGAGGCGGTTCCAGTCGTCGGGTTCGAGCAGCGTCAACCAGCCTCCTTCGCCGCCGGTCAGATCGCGGGCGCGGGCTGTCGCCGCATGCACCTGCTCAACCGGCGCATGCCGATCGTACCGTGGGGCGATCACCAGCACGGGCCGCGGCGCGATGGCGGCGATGACCTGGTCAAAGTCCACCGGCACCTGTACTTCGCTGCCGGTATACCCGTGCAGCCGCGGCAACCAGCCGTAGACATCCGACCAGCGGGCGATGCCGCCGGTCGCAGCCGCATCCGTGTCTGTGCGCCATGGGGCAAAGCCCGCGATGGACACGACCCCGGCGGGTCGAGCATCCGAGGCGGCGGTGAGCAATCCCGTCATGCCGCCCATCGCATAGCCCACGAGGTAGACACGCTGGGGGTCGATCGCCGGATGGGTTGACACGGCGTCGAGCGCATGCCGTGCGTCGGCGACCATGCGGCCCATGAGGCTCCACCGTGGATGGCGCTGGTAGAATCCGCGGCGCTCGATCTGGCGGGCGCCTGTCCCGATGGGGTCAAAGGCGAACACCGCGGCCCCGCTGCGGGTCAGCGCCAGGTGTGCGATGTCGCCGGCCCGGTACGTGCCGGTATAGCCGCTGGCCGTATGCAGCGGGCTGAGGAACACAATTGCCGGCAGGCTGTGATCCTCGCGGCCAGCGTCTTCAAGGGTTGGGAAATAAAGGTTGCCGCGGATGTCCGGGCCGAAGGTGACCCGCTGCTTCTGCGGGGGGCTGGGGAAGTGGCGAACGAGCATCGCTTCCTCGGCATCAGTTTCGCCTTCACCCCAGCGCACGGGCATGGGTTCATAGGCCGGTCTCTCGCCCAGCAGCCAATCCAGGCGTTGCGGCAGCGGCGCATCGGCGGCCGGCGCATCTTCAGCAGCGGTCGCAGGCGGCGCATCAAAGATCGGCTCAAACGGAAACTGCCCAGCCAGCGTCTGCGGCGTCGCACCCTCTTCGGCCAGCAGACGAAGAAAACGCCGGTACTCATTCACGTCCGCCAGTTCGGGATCGTGCTGCGTTGCCCGGTAGCGGATCACCAGGTTGCCCGCCTGCCCGTGCAGGGCGTACACCGGCCGCACAAGGCGATCGACCTGTTCGATGGCGAAGGTGCTCTCGACCCAGTCGTAGAGTCCGGTGCTGACGAAGACCGGCCGCGGGGCGATCAGCGCCAGCAGCAGATGGTTGTCGGCCGGCAGGTGCTGCTCGCGGCCGCTGAACGCCGCCAGGTGGGCCGGCAGCCAGTCGGGAAAGCCGCGGGTGAGGATCTCGATCGATTCGCCGAAGACGCTGCCGTCGCAGAGCCGGTAGGGAATCGTTCCCCCGCTGCCGCTGCTGATGCTGACCACGCCGGCGATGCGTGGATCGAACGCGGCGGCGATCAGGGAGTGCTTGCCGTGCCGCGACGCGCCGGCGACGTAGATGTGCCGGTCGTTCACCTGCGGCAGGGTTACAAGCCAGTCGACCGCGCGGCTGGTGCTCCAGGCCCGGCGGCGCAGGGCGCCCCAGGTGTGGGGGCCGAACAGATCGGCGTAGGCCGCCGACTCGTCATCCCAATCCTGAATGCTGAGCATGCAAAGCAGGAATCCGTCTGCGTCGGCCTGGGCGAGGTGGGCGTACCAGTCTCCCGCGACGACGATCACCGGCAACGGCTGATCCGGGACATGCCTTGGATAGATGAGTGTGGCGTGAAACCTGGCCGCACGTCCGGGGCCGAACGCCAAGCGATAGCGTTCGAACCTCTGTCCATCACGCTGACCGGTTTTCACGCGCGTCACCTTCAGATTGGTGGGCGCGGGCGGAGCGGTGCCCACAAGCCAGGTCTCGACCCGTGCGGCCAGTTGTTCGCGCCGTCGTGGCCAGTCGTCGGCCGCGACCGGTCGCCCATCGGGCCAGCGCAGCGGGTCTTCGAGTGCGGCCATGGGGGAAAGCTGGTCGAATGGCACATCGTCGGGCAGGGGCAGGTTCCACACCTCGGAGGCGTGACGTGCCGGCGGCTCGACGCCACGTTCGCCAGGGACGGTTGCGCAGGAAACAAGACCCACCATCAACACGGCGTGCAGGCAAAGCCATGCATACCGATGGGCGCGGTCGGTCACTCGCTGGCGGTGGTTCTTCATCCAGACGAGAATGCCAAGTGGAGGCAAGTGTGCAAGTCGGTGGTCAAGGACGGGCCGATGGACGTGTCGGCGGCTCCAATTACAATTCGGCATGCGAACGCGCCGCGGTTCTTCAAACCTCTGACGTCACCACCTGGCGGAAGCATTCATGGCTCGCTCCACCCGATCAGCTTCTGACCCATCGCGTCCCTCCGGTCGGCCGCGGGACGCCATGCGCGCCGATCGGCGGCGCGCGACGTCCGGCCATGAGCAGGACTTGTCCGGCGACATGGTGAATCTTGACGCGGTCGGCGCGGACATGGCTCCCGCCGAGGAGGCCGCGACGGCTGTCGTCTCCCGCCGCAGCGAGCCGTTGCTGGTCGAGGTGTCGTGGGAGACCTGCAACCAGGTGGGCGGCATCTATCAGGTGCTGCGGTCAAAAGTTGCGAGCATGGGCGATCGCTGGGGCAGTCGCTATTGCCTCGTGGGGCCCTACAACCACCAGACCGCCTCGATTGAGTTCGACCCGGCCCCGCTGGTCGGGCCGTTCGGGCGGGCGGTGCAGCAGTTGCGAGACATGGGCATTCGGGCGGAGTTCGGCCGGTGGCTGGTGAGTGGGCGGCCTCATGTCGTGCTGATGCACTACGGCGATCTGTTCGGCAGGCTCCACGAGTTGAAATATTTTCTCTGGGCTGATCACCACATCCCCACGCCGGCCGAGGATCGGCTGTTGAACGACTGTGTGGCTTTCGGCGAAGCGGTGCGGCATTACTTGCGCGTACTGGCGGACAATGAAGCTTCGCGACGACGCATCGTGGCTCATTTCCACGAGTGGATGGGCGGGGTGGCGATTCCGATGTTGCGGCGTGACAACTGGCCGGGGGCGATGGTGTTCACGACCCACGCGACGCAGTTAGGGCGCTATCTGGCCATGAACGATCACGGGTTCTACGACCATCTGCCGTTCTACGACGCCGACGCCGAGGCCCGGCGCTACAACATCGAGCCGCAGTACCGCATCGAGCGGGCTGCGGCGCACGGAGCGCACGTTTTCACCACCGTCTCGGATGTGACGGCCGAGGAATGCCGCCACCTGGTCGGCCGCGCGCCCGAGGTGTTGCTGCCCAACGGGTTGAACATCCAGCGGTTCGCCGCCATCCACGAGTTCCAGAATCTGCACCGACTCTACAAGGAGCGGATCCATCAGTTCACCGTCGGGCACTTTTTCCCATCCTACAGCTTCGATCTGGAAAAGACGGTCTACTTCTTCACCTCCGGACGATACGAGTACCGAAACAAGGGCATGGACCTGACGGTCGAGGCGCTGGCGCGTCTGAATCATCGCATGCGCTCGCTGGGCACGGACCGCACCGTGGTGTTCTTCGTCATCACCCGCCGTCCGTTCAAGTCCCTGAGCGTCGGCGCCCTGCATTCAAGCGCGATGCTCGATGAGTTTCGGGCGATCGTCGACGCTTACAAGGATCAGATCGGCGAACGCCTGCTGATCGCCGCGTCCAAGGGCAGTATTCCCGATCTCAATCAGCTTGTGGATGATTACTGGCGCCTGCGGCTGCGCCGGACCATCCAGGCCTGGCGCCGCGACTATCTGCCGCCGATTGTGACCCACGATCTGCAGGATGATGAGCACGACGAAGTTCTCAACCAGCTTCGTGCCTGCCGGCTGTGGAACCATGCCGATGATCGCGTGAAAGTCGTCTACCACCCGGATTTCATCACGACTACCAGTCCGCTCTTCGGCCTGGACTATGACCAGTTTGTGCGTGGCTGCCACCTGGGGGTGTTCCCCAGCTACTATGAGCCCTGGGGTTACACCCCGCTGGAGTCGATCGCCCTGGGCGTGCCGGCGATCACCAGCGATCTGTCGGGCTTCGGCTCCTATCTCATGCAGCTTCTGCCCGACCACGAGGACAAGGGGCTGCACGTCGTCCGCCGTCGCAACAGCGGCTTCCATGATGCGGCCAACGACCTGGCCGACCGCATGTTCCGCTTCGTCCAGCTCAGCCGCCGTGAACGCGTGGCCCTGCGCAACAACGTCGAGAGCTTCAGCGAGCATTTCGATTGGCACAACCTGGCCCGCCGTTACCACGAGGCCCACGAACTGGCGATGGATCGGATCGAATAGATCGGCCTGGCCACGGGTTACACTTCCACAGGCTGCGCCGCTGGCGATCGTACTTGCCGTGGAGAGGGTGAAATGGCCATCGGGCCTCACCTATACTGGTCGTGCGTCCACTCGATCCGCGTAGCCGGGCAGAGTCATTGCACCGTCGCGACTTCTGAGTCTGTCAAAGATGACTCGGGCGTCGGGATATGGACTGGAAGGATTGACCATGCTGAACATCCCCGCATGTCTGTCTCTGCTGTTTTCGGCGCGCTATCGCCTTGCGGCATTCGCATGTCTGGTCATGGCGCTGGCTTCTTCGGCCGCAGCCAGGTCCGAGGTATTCGCGAATCTCACATTTGACCAGGCGCTGGAGCTATCCCGGCAACAGGGCAAGCTGCTGGTGGTCGATTTCACCGCCGCATGGTGTGCTCCCTGCCAGGAGATGGAAGTCACGACGTGGGTCGACGTGGATGTGGTGGCGTGGCTCAGCGAGCATGCGATCACGATCCAGGTGGATGCCGATCGCCATCCACAAGTCACGCGGCGGCTGAACGTGATGGCCTACCCGACGCTGGTCGCATTCCGCGACGGCCGGGAGTTCGATCGCATCGAAGGGTTCGCCGGCCCGGATCGACTGCTGACCTGGCTGGAGCCGGTATCGCGCGGTGTGCAGCCACTGGACGCGCTGCGCGAGCGGGCGGATGCGAGTGGTGAGGCGGAAGACCAGTTTCGGCTGATTCAGATGCTGTTCCAGCGTGATCGCGTGCAGGAAGCGTCGGATCGGGCGTTGGCCATGTGGGATGGCCTGGACAACTACCGTGACGCGTTGGTGCGGCAGCCGCACGCCCAGATTCTTGAAATACTCTCGCAGTTGGCCAGCGGCCATTCACTGACCCGCGACCGCATCGCGGAGCGGCGGACGGCACTGATGCAGAAGATAAGTGCGGGCACCGCCGACGCACGCGAGATTCAGCAGTGGATTCTGTTATCGGCTGTCCTGAACGATATTGCGTCGGTGGTCGCCTGGCACGATACGACGGCTGGCGGCGCCGAGGGATCGGGGCAGGCCATGCTCTTGTCCGCGGGCCCCCTGCTCGAACCCCTGCTCGCGAGCCAGGGGCGTTACACGGCGATCGGCCGCTTGTATGCGGACCCTGTTGTGCGGGGTCGTGAGATCGCGGCGCAGGCGACGGCCACAGCGGCCGATCCGCTTCTGGCGAGCCCGCAGCAGCAGGCGGGGGTACGGCAGTTCTTCATGTTCATGGCCGCACAGGTCTATGCCGGTCTGCTCAGCGCGGGCAGAGACGCCGAGGCGGTCGCGCTGGCGGACGTCATCGTCGAAAATTTCGGTCAGGACGCGGCGGTGGTGCTGGTGGATCAGGCATTGAAGATTGGCCAGCCGCGTCGGGAACAGCAGGCGCTGCTGGCGGCGGCTGTCGAGGGCCATGCGGCCGGGGGAGCCGAGTTGCTGGCAAGACTCAAGCGCACCGTCGGCGATTCCGGCGACGGCACGACGGGTCGGCCTTGACGTCAATGGCCGCGGCTTCAAACCACAGATCCGGTGCGGCTCCGCGATGGCGCGGCTGCGGCCTGCCGCTACAATTCGCGCTTATGGCAAGAGTCCACCCACGCTCGGCCTTCACCCACCGCATGGTCATGCTCGACCCCGCTCGACTGATGGAGAGCAGGCGGTTTTACCTGGATATGCTGCCTTGGCTCGCACGGTGGGGCTACAACGCTGTCCATCTGCATTTCGCCGACGACGAAGGCTGCCGCATCGTCCTGCCCTCGCATCCGGAAATCGCCAGCGACAACGCCTGGACCGTCGCGGAAATGCGCACGTTCATCACGGCCGCAGCGGACGTCGGCCTGCGCGTCGTCCCTGAAATTGAATGCCTCGGGCATACGCGTTTCATCACACGTTGTCCGCGCCACGCTCGCCTCGGGGCGGCTCCCAGCACCGGCTTCAGCGCCGTCGATCCGCGCAAGAAAGCGGTCCGCCGCCTGCTGATCGATCTGCTCACCGATGTCGCTGAAGTGTTCGACGATCCCTGGTTGCATGTGGGTCTGGATGAGGTGAACCTCGCCGCCCTGCCCCGTTATCGCAGGCTCAGTACCGCCGATGCGGACGCGCTGTTCATCGAACACGCCGCGTGGGTTCACGAGCAGGCGCGCTGTCTCGGCAAGCGGCCGGCGATGTGGGGCGACCACCTGCTGCGTCATTCGGCTGTGCCCGATGTCATCGAGCGCGATGTGATTGTCTTCGACTGGCACTACCACCCCGAAGACACGGGGCACAGCATCGCTTTCTTCTGCCGCCAGGGTTTCGAGGTCATCGCCGCGCCTTCCACGATGTGCTGGCTTTCCCGTGTGGTGAGTAACGCGGGCAATTTCATCAACCTGCGTCACTTCACCGCCGCCGCCCTGCTGCATGCCCGCCGCGCCGATCAACCCGGCCGCGTCATCGGCGCCGACAACACGGTCTGGTGCCCCTTCCGCCATCTGCCGGGCGCCATGGACTACCCCATCGCTCTGGCCGGCCACCTCTTCACCGCCGCCGCCGAAGATCGCGATTTCGCCACGCGTTTCGTCCACGAGTTCTTCGGCCTGTCCGCGCGCGACGCGGACGTCTGCGCGGCCGCCATCGTCCGTCTGCACGACCTGGCCCCCGATGCGTGGGCCTACGACGCAATGGTTCTGGGCCGCAGCGCCCGCGATGCATTCAACCGCGAACACGCCCGACGCGGCACCGTCCTTGCGCAACAGATCAAGCCGGTCATCGCCGACCTTGGCCGCGCCGCGCGATGCGCCCCGCGCCACGCCGACCGCCTGCGCGATCTGGTTCTCTCGGCCCGCATTCTCCAGCGCGTCGGTCAATTCGCTGCCGCGAATCGCAGACATACCGCCCTGCCCGACGGGCGCGCTCTGCAGCAGGCCTGCGAGAAGTCATGGCGCCGCAGCCGCGGTGAGGACTGGGGCACGGCTGTGCGGCTGGGCAGCAGCGGGCAATACCTGGCGCCAACGCTCCGCACGCTCGTCCGGGCGTGACACGGATATTCATCTCAACCCGCATTCGCTGTGACAAGGCTTCGTTCTACTCACGCCTGTCGACAGTCACTACCGGGTCGATCTCATGCACGCCGCATGCATGCAGGTCCTCGCCATACCCGGTGCCACCTCGCGAACATCTATCGGGCCGTGTCGCTCTGAATTGTCAGCGTTACGGCATTCGATGTCTCACCCTCCGCAGCGGCATGCCGCTGCTCGATGTGCAGCTTGCGCGCCCGTTGCGTGGACCAGTCGCTGACCTGCATATCCGGGCCGTCGACGTCATGCACGCGCAGCAGGTTGTAGCGGTTGTCACGCTGGGCGGGAACGAAGCCGCTGTCGCGGATCAGCTTGCACAAAAGCTCCTCGGTCAGGCAGTAGGTTGTGCCGGCAGCGCTGACCACGTTCTCCTCCATCATTACGCTGCCCATGTCGTTGGCCCCGAAGAACAGCGCCAACTGCCCGACCTTCGGCCCCATCGTCACCCACGAGCTGCCGATCGAGTGAATGTTGTCCAGCAGCAGCCGACTGATCGCCTGCATCCGCAGGTACTCGGTCGCGCCGGCCATCCGTGCGACCTTGCCGGCCCGCGGCGCCGCCGCATCGCATGCGCCCTTGTCCAGAGCGCTGACCTTCCCCGCCGCGATCAGCTCCGCCAGCTCGTCGCCGGGGAATACTTGTCCGCTCTCGCGGTCCCACTCGGGCAGACGGCCCAGCGGCGTGTTCTCGCGCTGGAACGGCCAGGCGATGAAGCTCACGTACCGCCCCGGCCAGTCCTGCTCGATCGCCCGGTCCTGCCAGGCCCGCACGCGCAGCATGTGGTCGATGCGGTCGCGCAGGCCCTCGATGTGGCCGAACATCATCGTCGCGCTGGTGAACATGCCCAGGCGATGGGCCATCGCCATCACCTCCAGCCACTGCGCCGCCGAGGCCTTGCCGATGCCGATCCGCCGCCGCACGTGTTCGGCGAAAATCTCCCCGCCCCCGCCGGGGATCGAGTCCAGCCCCGCGGCCTGCAACCGTCGCATGATCGCTTCCAGCTTGCCCCGCCACACGTCGATGGGCAGCTCGTGGCTGCGCTTGACGCCCGGCGTCGGGTAGCCGTCGATCTCGAACACCGCGACGAACTCCACGAACTCCGGCGGGCTGAAGCCGTGGATGTGGATGGCCGGGAACTTCGCCTTCAATCGCCGCAGCATGTCCTCGTAGAAGTCGATGGACAGTTCCGGGTGCATGCCGCCCTGCATGAGAATCTGCGTGCCGCCGATGGCCGCCAGCTCGCTCACCTTGCGGTACAGTTCGTCGGCGCTGAGCGTGTAGGCGTCGGGCTCGTCCAGGTCGCGTTTGAAGGCGCAGAACGTGCACGCGGCCGAGCAGACGTTGGTGTAGTTGATGTTGCGGTCGATCACGTACGTCCGCATGCGGCTGCCGTGGATGCGCTGGCACATGTCCGACGCCCACCGCCCCAGGTCGTGCAGCGGTGCCTCGCGGTACAGCCGCACCGCTCCCTCGCCCGACAGCCGCGCCTCGCCGGCGATCACCTCGTCAATCCGCAAGTCACGACCCAGACTGCTCACATCCGCTCCCCATGATGATCCGCCGCGAGTTCAACGCCATCCAGGCGGGGCTGGTGGTGTAAGAAATAGACCAGATCCATGACGCGACGGATCCGGTCGTAGTACGGGTTGCGCTCACCATTCTTGATGCTGCGACCGGCGCGGGATGCGACATCCTCCGCGACCTCCTCAAGCGTGTCGTGGTCTATACCCAGATCGTACTCCAGATGGTCTTCCGCACGTATTGGGAATGGCCGCACGCCGTGAGGCAACACGGTCTGCAATTCTTCATAGACAGCACGAATAATCCAGGTATCGACCTGCCGACAGTCGAAAGCACGGGCAAAGGTGCAGATCGAGTCGCGCGGACGGGCGAGCACCAAACGGAGCAGGCGCTGCGTCTCTAGCCGAATACCAATCCAGGCTGCCAAGCCAAGGGCCAGAATCAGCAGCAGAGCCCAAGGCTTCCAGACGCCTATCACGGCCAACCCCGCGACCAGAGAAACCGACAGGGCCACGCCCAGCGGTGTGGCATGGTACGCAGTCGCCGGCGGCAGGCGTCGCGAGGGCTGACGGCGAAGCATGTTGGATCTCTCCCTGGCGCGCCGTCTTTCCCCGGCAAGGGGGTGCGGGGAAACGGCGCCGCGCTCCCCCGTTGCCGCCGATCGATCTCAGATCGTCTCGATTTCCTTGATCTTCCCCTCGATCACGTCGTCGATCTGCTTCTCGTGTTTCTTGAGCAGTTCCTGCACCTCGTGCTTGGCCGACTCGATGGCGTCTTCGCTCACGGGGTTGGCCTTGTCCTTGCCCGCCAGGTCGATGTGCTTGTTGGCGTCGCGGCGGGCGTTGCGTACCGCCACCTTCGCCTGTTCGGCCATCTGTTTCACCGAACCGATGAGCTGATTGCGGCGGTCGCCCGACAACGGCGGGATCGACAGGCGGATCTGTTTGCCCTCGGTCATCGGATTCAATCCGAGGCCCGACGTCTGAATTGCTTTCACGATCGTCTGCATGCTGCCCTGGTCGAAGGGCTTGATGACGATCTGGCTGACTTCCGGCACGCTGATGAGCGCAAGCTGACGCAGGTCCGTCGGCGAGCCGTAGTAGTCCACCTTGATGAAATCGACCAGCGCTGTCGACGCCCGCCCGGTGCGGATACCTTTCAACTCGTTTTTCAGGTAGGCGACCGCCTTGTCCATGTGGTCTTCGGCTTCGAGTTGAATTTCATCCAGGTCCATCGCGTAGCTCCTTCTTTCCAGCCCGCCGTCCCGATTGACCGTGCGGCGCTTCGGGCCGTCGCCGTTCTAGTCCACAAGCACCCGCGTGCCGCGCGGCCGGCCCTGCACCACCTCGGCGATGTGGCCGGGCTCCTTCATGTTGAACACCACCACCGGGATGTTGCGTTCCATGCACATGCTGAAGGCCGTCAGATCCATCACCCGCAGTTTGCGGCTGATCGCCTCGCTGAACGTGATGGTGTCGAACCGTTTGGCCCGGGGGTTGACGTTCGGATCATCGTCGTAGATGCCGTCGACCTTGGTGGCCTTGAGCAGCACATCCGCGCCGATCTCGGCCGCACGCAGCGCCGCCGCCGAATCGGTGGTGAAAAAGGGGTTGCCCGTGCCGGCCACGAAGATCACCACGCGACCTTTTTCCAGGTGGCTCAAGGCCCGGCCGCGGATGAACGTCTCGGCCACGGCCGAGAGATTGATCGCGCTCAGCGCCCGGGCCGGTTGCCCGATGGTTTCGAGCATTTCCTTCAGCGCCAGCCCGTTGATGGCCGTGCCCAGCATGCCCATGTAGTCGGCCGTCGCCTGGGCGATGTGGCCGTCGGCCGCCAGCTTCGCCCCGCGAACGATGTTGCCCCCGCCAATCACCACCGCCAGTTGCACCCCCAGCCGCGCCGCGGCCGCGATCTCCCGGGCGATCACCTGCAACTCGTCGCCGTCAATGCCGAACCCGCCGGGCTTGCACAGCGACTCGCCACTGATCTTGAGGAGGACGCGCTTGTAGATGGGTTTGTCCAACGGGTCTTCCTGTTGCTGTTGACATGCTCAGCGATTCAATACACGCCGCGACCATCGGGGCGGGATTGACGATTGGACGCTTAAACCGCCCGTCCGTCAAGTCTTGTCGTCATGGGACGGCGGCGGCGCTCCATGCTTATCGACCCGCCGCCGGCGCGAAGGGCGGGCGTCGATCGGCTGATTCGGATCAAGTCCGAACAGCGCTGCCCAATGAGCCGCATCACCCTCGAACGAACAGGACAGATCGGGTGCATCGCCTCCATCGGACTCCAGGCGTTCGGCCAGCGCGCGCAACTCGCCCACAAAGGCTCCACATCCCACCGCCTTCGCCCGGCGACGCCGGGCAGCCTTCTGAATCTCCCGGTCGTCGCTGACCACCACCAGCCGGCGCGGCGCCGAATCGGCGTCGATCATCGCGATGATCACGTCGTCGGCCGACCGATCGCGGCCGGAGTAGATCAGGGCGACCGAGGTCACCGGGGAGCGACTGGGCAGGTCCGGCTTGGGCAAACCATCGCACACCACGGTGATGGCCCCGGCGCGGTAGCGACTGACATCAAGCAGTCGACAGAGCCGGTCCTCCTCCAGCCCCGCGAGCAGCGGCGGCATGTCGGCATGCAGCAGGTTGTAGCAGTCGATGATGAGCGGCATCCGATTCTGATCGTAGCGACGACTCGATCCCTCGCCGAGGGTTCAGGCCGCCTGTCAGTCGCCGAGCGGGTCCATCTCCCACACCCGGGTGCAGCCCGCCCCGGCGGCACAGACGGGCGCGTGCAGCGTCCAGCGACCATTATTCGTCGCTGCGCCGTCGGCCTCATCCCAGACGTGAGCCCCCAGCCATCGATCCGCGGAAGACATGGCCGCCTGTTCCAGCAAAGCGTTCGGCCAGCGGTCGGGCGCCAGCGGCCGCCAGTCCAACGCCGGGGACGTCAAGTGGATCGTCCGCAACACGCCGGATTCAGCCGTCAGCAAGCTGGAACGGCGTAGTGCGAACCGCGCCAGTCGTTCCGCAGGCAGTGACACTGAGGCTGCTGCGAACCGATCGGGAGCAGCCCATGTTTCCACGCGCGTTGGCTGCACACGCATGCCCAGGGCCGGCGTGGCCAGAAACGACTGCGGGAGTGAATCGTACTCTCCCAGTGCTAACCATACCGGTCGCCCGTCGAGCTTCGCCATCAATCGCACGCCGATCCAGATCTGGCCGCCGTCATCCGCCAGCTCGCCGCCCGCGTCGCCCGCCGCCCAGGGCAGGTCACGGCCGGCTGTCGTCACCCACCACCCACGCGCCACCAGACGGATCAAGCTGACCACGGGTAAGCCGTCGAATAGATCCATTTCGAGACGGGCACCAGCGCCAGCGGCGTCGATCCAGCGTTGCCCGTCAGTGTGCGGCAACCCGACATGCAGGGCCAGCGCCTGGCGGACATCGATGTGCGCGATCGGGCGCGAGGCCGACTTCATAAGGTCCGGCGCGTGCGTCGTCGGCGCTGCGTCCCGCGGCCGACGCGTCACACGTTCTGAAAGACTCCGCGAGGCCGTCATGACGCCACCCCCAGCAGCTTGCGCACCTTGCGCCCCATCTTCACAAAGCGGATCACCGCGCCCGTCGGCAGGTTGCGGATCTGCCGGTACCAGTCCGTCACCGACTCGAAGAACCCCAGCAGTTCGGCCATGCGTTCGCGGGCGTGGGCGTCGGTGCCGCTGTCACGCTTGGCCTGGGCCACACACTGCCGCAGCATCGCCAGCGTCGGGTCCACCTCGCGCTTCTTACGCTCGTCAAGAATGATCTGGAACATTTCCCACACGTCGGCCATCGTCACGAAGTGGTCCCGCCGATCACCGAGTACCGGCACGGTCCGCACGATGCCCCACTCCTGCAGCTGGCGCAGGCTGGTGGACACGTTCGACCTCGCCACGGACAGCGTGGACGCGATCGCCTCGGCATGCAGCGGGCGGGGACTGAGATACAACAGCGCGTGGATCTGCGCCACCGTCCGGTTCACCCCCCACCGCGCGCCCATCTCGCCCCAGTGCAGAATGAACCGCTCCATCACCGGGCTGAGGTCAACGCTCTCTTCACTTATTTCTGTCATGACTGAAATAAATGTAACGTGATGGATCCCGCTAGGCAAGCCGTCACGAGCCGCGCCAGCGCAGGAGCGGACGACTTGCATGTCGTCGAGAGGTCGACACAGGTGTCAGGGGTAAAGGGGGGCGAAGGGAAGGGGCAAATATGTCCGGATGATATGCCGGGCTTGCCGCCCTTCCAGGCCCCAGCTTTTTCAGGCGATTCGTTCCGCCGGCGTCCGCGTGCGGCAGCGCGGGTTTGCCGCTCTTCAGCGCACCCGGTTGCGCTTCGCCGATCATCCGCCCTATTCGGTGCTCAGGCCGAAGCGGGTCATGAGCTGGTCGAACTGATCGAGGCTGTAGAAGTCGATGCACAACGTGCCGCTGCCCTTCTTGCGGCCGGGACGGATGTGCACCTTGGTGGCAAGTTGATCGGCAAGCTGCTGTTCAAGGTCCGCCAGCAAGGCCGAGCGTCGCTCGCGGCCGCCGGCTTTCGTGTCCACCGGTCCGCTGGCCGCCGAAGTGAGACGGGCCACCTCCTGTTCGACTCGCCGCACGGACCAGCCCCCCGCCACCACTTTGCGGGCGAGAGTCTGCTGTAGCTCAACGTCTGATAACGCTGCCAGCGGCTTGGCGTGGCCCGCCGAAAGGAGGCTGTGGCGAATCATGTCCTGGACATTGGAATGTAAGCTTAGCAATCTCAGGTAGTTGGATATAGTCGGCCTCTGGACGCCCACCTGCTCGGCGACCTGCTCATGGTTGAGGCCGAAGCGGTCAATCAGGCGCTGAAACGCTACCGCTCTCTCCATCGGATTCAGGTCTTCGCGCTGCAGATTCTCAATCAGGGCCCACTGCGCCGCCTTGGCGTCGTTGATGTTGCGTACCAGCGCGGGCACCGTGCTCAGGCCAGCCTGCTGCGCAGCCCGCCAGCGTCGCTCACCAGCGACCAATTCATAGCGTGTGGGCTGGCCGTCGTCCTGTGGCCTGCGACGGACCACCAGTGGCTGCATCATGCCTTCGGATCGAATCGAGGCAGCTAGGGCGTCGAGTGAGTCGCCATCGAAATGCTCACGCGGCTGGAATGGATTGGGCGAGATCAGGTCGACGGGCACATAGCGCAACCCCTCGGGGTCGTGCGACCCGCCTGTGCCGTTGGGCGCCGCGGTACGGTCGGCTTGGATCTCGCTTGGGACGGCATGTGTCGTGGGCTTTGCCGCGGTAAGTGCGGCGGCAGGGGGTTGAATACTCACGGGGTGAGCCATGAGGCTTGACAGGCCACGACCCAGGCGGGCCGGTCGTTTCTTGGCGGGGGTGGTGGGATCGACCATGGCGACCTCCGTGTCAAATGGGCAGGAATCAGAGCATGCGTAGCGTGAGTGTAACCGGGCAGACAAGCAAGTCCAAACCGGATGCGCGGATCGCTTCACCCAATATGGCGAAGAATCGTATTGCGGCGGCGGGTTCCACGTGGAACGTGTTCTGACGCGAGATGAGTTGGATGGAGGGGCTGATCGTGCGCAGGCATGGCGTGCAATCCGCATTGCAGCGTAGTTCCACGTGGAACACATGATCATAAGGCCGCCGTAGCCGAGTCAGCCCACCAGCCATGCGATGTGAACATGGGCAGCATGGGCATGCATCTGCCCCTGGCAGGGGACGCGCAGGAATTCCAATGCCAGCTGCGTAAAATTCTAAGTTATTGCTGATAAATAACTTAAACATTATCTCGTTTGCAGCGTTATCGGTCTTGCATGTCAAGTGATTCCATGTGGGCGGCCGATAGAGGTGGGAAGGAGCATCCGATGGCCGCCTCGCCCCAGCCCGAGCACGCTTGTGACGCCGTCGACCTGCTTGAGCATCTTGAGCAGGTTGAAGCACAATTGGCGGCTGTGCAGTCAGGGCTGACGCACACGCACCGTCTGGCGATGCTTGGCACCTTGGCGACGATCATCGCCCACGAGTTCAACAACATCCTCACGCCAATCATCAGCTATGGGCAGATCGCCTTGGCGCAGCCCGAAGATCGCGATCTGCTGGTCAAGGCGGTTGAGAAGTCACTGTCTGGTGCCGAGCGGGCGGCCCGGATCTCCGCCGCCATTCTGGGATTCGGATCGCAGGATGACGCCGATCAGCCGACGGCTGCTGACCTCCCTGCGGTGCTCGACGAGACATTCGCCTGCCTCGCCCGCGAGCCTCGCAAGGATGGGATCGATCTGGTCGTCGACGTCCCCGATCTGCGCGTCCAGATGACGCCGCTGAGCCTGCAGCAGGTGCTGCTGAACCTAATTCTCAACGCCCGCAAAGCGATGGGGCGTGGTCCAGGTCGGCTCACCGTGAGCGCTACGACAAAGGCGAACGAAGTTCACGTCACGGTGGCGGACACCGGGCCAGGCATCGCGCCGTCGATACGTGATCGTCTCTTTGAGCCTTTCGTGACGCTGCCGAGTGCGAGTACGGGAGCGGAGATGAACCTGCACGAATCGGCCGAGAAGGGCACCGGTTTGGGCCTTTCGATCTGTCGCAAACTGATCGAGGAGGCGGGCGGGCGCATCTGGGTTGACAGCGAGCCCGGGCAGGGGGCGGCTTTCCATTTCGTCCTGCCGTTGGCCGTTGAGAGCCAACACGAAGACTACGACCGCGACACCCCCCCGGGCAAACGGGCCGCCTGAACAGCTTTCGCCGCACTCACCATCCCACCGTCAGGGCTGGACCTGCCGAACCATCCGTCCTCGGCGGATGGTTCGTTGGCGTCCACAATCACGGCAGGGCAGCCCCGATCATTGGCCATGATGGTCGGGAGTCTCGGGAGCGCCTAGCTTGACCAGGAGCGATTGAAAAGCCGCTTCGGTGGAGCCATGCACATACAGCGGCCGGGCCATCTCCTTGCGGTATCGCCCGGCCACCACGGCGTTCGCCTGAAGGCGTGCATCGCCCCATTGGGCCCACTGTTGGGTTTCGGTCCAGTTCCAGTTGATGTAGCAGAACGCCTTGATGCCCGGGCTCGTGCGGGTCAATTCAAAGAAAGGCTCGAACCAGGCCGACCAGCTTTCCTTTCCCCCATGCACGCCGATACCGCACGGGGTGGCTTCGCCGATCATCACGGGCTTGCCGTGCTCGTGCGCCAGCGCCAGCAGGGGATGGGCTGTCGGAATCTCATGAGCGCCGAAGAGGTCGATGGCCCACCAGTCGACCCATTCATCGCCGGGGTAATAGGGCATCGCGGACTCGACCTCGTGCGGATGCGGACACCAGACCGTCGCCAACTCCAATCCCCCATGCGCGCGCAGTCGCTGTGTGATCCGCCGAAACGCCGCTTTGTAGCTGTCCGGCTGATATCCATTCCATGATCCGTTGCACTCGTAACCGATGCGGAGGTAGACCGGCACACCCAGCGCCGCCAGTTCGCGGCACAACGCATCGATCTTCTCGTCATGCAGCCCCTGGGCCACCTCATGTTCGTAGTGCAGATGCGGCCGGCCGTCGGAGGTCATCGACAAGCCCAACTGCACGACGGTGTACGTCGGGAGCGCCGCCAGCGCCTTGCGTGTGTGGGCCAGTCGTCGGGCGGCGTCGCCCTTGAGGTTGAAGTAGTCCATGAAGATGACCGGCCGATAGGGGGCGATCGCCTCACAGTAGGCCTGCACATCGGTGACATGCACCTGTCCGGCTCCGTGGAGGACGCCGCGGATCGGCTCAAGCGGCGCGCCGTAATAGTGACGCGGCGAGATTGGCGGGTCGGGGGCGAGCGGTTCGCGTTCAGCCAACTCGGCGCGGCCCACACACCCGCTGACAATCGCGGCACAGATCACGACAAAGGGCAGAGCCACACTCATGGATCACCTCTGTGCATAGGCACGCCGCGGCCCCCGTGCCGCCGGTCGCCGGGCTGATTACACTCTGACCATGAGCCTAGCATCCGCCGCATCCCGCGAGGCTGCCGTGGCCGTGATCGTCCGGTTGCGGGAAGCCGGCTACGTCGCGTACCTGGCTGGCGGATGCGTGCGTGACCAGCTGCTGGGTCTGGATCCCAAAGATCACGACGTGGCGACCGATGCACGGCCGCCGCAGGTCCAGGCCCTTTTCCCAGGCGCCCGGCCGGTGGGGGAGGCCTTCGGCGTCATGCTCGTATCGCGTCGTGTTCGCGGCCGGCGCGTGAACATCGAGGTGGCCACGTTCCGCGAAGATCGGGGTTACTCCGATGGGCGGCGACCCGATGCGGTCACCTTCACCGATGCCGAACACGATGCGCGGCGGCGGGATTTCACGGTCAATGGGCTTTTCGAGGATCCGCTGGTCGACGGCGGGGATGATCGAGTGGGCCGTATCATCGATTTCGTGGGTGGGCGGCGGGATCTGGAGGCTGGCTTGATCCGCGCGATTGGCGATCCCGCCAGGCGATTCGCGGAGGACTACCTGCGGATGCTCAGGGCTGTACGCTTCGCGGCGCGGCTGGGGTTTCGCGTCGAGCCGGATACGGCGGCGGCGATCCGAGCGAACGCCGCTCGCTTGTCCTGCATCGCCAGGGAGCGAATCGGCCAGGAGGTCGTCTGGATTCTTGAGGGTCCGGCGCCATCTGTGGGCCTTGACCTCATTCAGCAACTGAGGCTCGATGGTCCATGCTTGAACGCGGATCACAATCCCGCTGACCTGCACCTGGTTTCCTCGATGACGCGGCTGCATCCTGACGAACAGGTGGCGGTTGCGATCGATGTTCACGGCCACATGGCGGGCTCTGAGCCTTTCGCGCCAACCCTGCTCGCGGCGTGGCTGCTGGACCGTGAACGCGGTTCCGGTTCTCACGATAAAGCAGGTGACTTTGGTCAGGATGACCAGGCACCTCAACGTCTTGAAAGGCAAATCAGCGTCGCCGCGAGAACTCATACAGGGCGTTGGCGTGAGGCCCTTTGCCTGAACAACGCTCAGGCTCGCCGTCTGAAGGCAAGCTTGGCGCTGACCGCATTGGCCATGTCCTGGCCGACCATGTCAATCGCCGCACGTAAACGCCTGCTGGCGGCCGCAGGTTGGCCGTCCGCGTGGCGTCTGATCCTGGCGATGGCGGACGGATGGTCACGGGCGTGCATGCCTGGTCTGAGAATCCTCGCGGACTCGGCCGGGGCAATCGCGAACGGCATTCGCGACGAGGCGCCGAGCCTGATCGCCCAAGGGGTCGCGCCGCCTCCGCTGGTCGATGGCCAGGATCTGATCGACCTGGGGGCGCGACCTGGTCCGTCCTTCCGGCAATGGCTGGTCGAAGCATATGACGCCCAGCTTGAAGGCCTGGTGTGTGATCGCGCCCAGGCCCTGGCGTGGCTCGCCGGTCGGATCCGTACCGCCGACGCGGGATGACCAGGCCGCGGCTGGGCGCCCTTCGCGGGCCGCGGTGGGTTGCCGGGCAGAGGGCTGCAAGACCGCTACAATACTTGCCTTGGCGTTACAGCCGGCCCGCAGAGGTGACCTGTCACCGCAATGGCGACGGAGTTGTCACGGCCTACCAGCCTGCTTGCCGAAATAGCAGGACATTGTCGACACGCGTGCCCGCAGACGTTTTCGGACCCGCGCCCGGAGATACGCATGCCGTCGCTGATCGTGCATTTTTCATATCTGGGGGTGGTGGCCGCACTGCTGGCCAGCGGATTCGGCCTGCCCCTGCCCGAGGATTTGCCGCTGCTGATCGGCGGGTATCTGTGCGCCGCAGGGACCGCGAAGCTGGAGATCATGTTGCCGCTGGTTCTCGCGGCGGTGCTCGGGGCCGACTGCATGGTTTACCTGCTGGGGCGACGTTATGGGCCCGCGATCCAGCGGATGCCTTGGCTTCAGCGCATGGTGGGGGCCAAACGTCTGCTGCGGGCCAGGTCGGCATTCTGCGCCCACAGCGGTAAGACCCTGTTGTGCGCTCGGTTTCTGCCGGGGGTGCGCACGCCGACGTACTTCGCGGCCGGGGCGTTCCATGTCCCGTTCTGGAAGATGCTCGTCTACGACGGCTTGGCCGCGGTGGTCAGCGTACCTCTGCTGGTGCTGGCGGGCTACTTCCTGGCCGATCACTTCGACCGGGCTGTGGCCTGGGCCCGCAACGGACAACTCGGTACAGCGTTGGTGATCGTGGCGGTGGCGTCGGCTTTCTTCGCGGGTCGATGGTTCGGACATCGGCGACGCCTGGCGGCGCAACCCGCGGCGGTTGCCGCCGACCTGGCCGCTGGCGAGCCGATCACTCAACGACGGGCTGGCTGACTGGCTTCCCCTCGCGCCGCGGACTTCGCCCCGCGCCTTGCGGTGGTGTCATCCCATGAGCCGGGTCACGGCCGCCATCGACACCGGGCCGGGCGATGGGATATCCTGCGCGGATGGTCAATCGGCTCAAGCAGCTCGAAGAGGCCTTCGAGTCCGTGACCTCACGCATGGCCGACGCGGCGGCGCGCAGTGGGCGTCGTGGTATCGATGTGGAACTTGTCGCGGTCACCAAGTACGCCGATCTGACGCAAGTGCGGCATCTTGTGGAACTGGGCCATCGCGATCTGGGCGAGAGCCGCGTCCAGCAGCTCACGAGCCGGGCGGCGGAACTGGCCGCGGCGGGCTATGGCGTTGAGCGGCCTGGCGGGTATGCGGCGGGGGGGCTGACCGCGGGGGTGCGATGGCACCTGATCGGTCACCTGCAGCGCAACAAGGCGGCGGAGGCGGCGGAGACGGCGTGGTTGATCCACAGCGTCGACAGTGCGCGGTTGGCCGACCGGCTCAACGACTTGGCGATGGGGCCATCGGATGGCGCCGAGGCGGTGCCGGGCGCGACCATCCCGGTGCTCATGCAGGTGAATGTCAGCGGGGAATCGAGCAAGCATGGCGTCGCGCCAGACCAGGCTGAGACATTGGCACGCCATATCGCGGTTCAGCCGGGTCTGAGTCTCCGCGGGCTGATGACGATGGCGCCGCGCGGCCAGAAGTCCGAGGATGCCCGGCCGACGTTCGCCCACTGTCGGGCTTTGTTTGAGCGACTGCGCACGGGCTTGGCTGCTCATGCAGGCGGCGCTTTTGACACACTGTCGATGGGGATGAGCGACGACTTCGAAGTGGCCATCGAAGAGGGGGCGACCGTGGTGCGTGTGGGCGGCGCGTTATTCGGGCCGTCCCGGTGAGTTGGCGCTAACGTGCAAGGGCGGATCCATAAGGCCGCTGGGCCTGGGAGCCGCTGCAAGAAATCCCTGGAGCGACGGGACGACGTCGACGCTCGGAAAGGCAGTTTCCAGACGCCATGGACCGTGACGAAGCTTCGGTCGTGCGTCTGCTTGATCGGGTGCTCAACGACTTTCGCCAGCGGCATCGCGATCTACATCCAGCATCTTGCAGCGTCATTACGAGGTGGTGGCGTCCCAGATCGAGCATGCCGACAGTCTTTCGCAGCAGCGCAAGATGCTCATCGTCGCGCCTGGTCCAGGCCGCCACGGGGCCATGAAAGGCTGGGCCTCACGCGCCGACCGCGGGCAGCACACCGGCCAGGCGCAGGACGTCGTAAAGCGTTCGCGCCCGGCCGTGCAGCCCCACCAGCGCCAGGTCGAAGCCTTCTCTCAGCAGGCGCTTACGAAAGGCGACGAGTTCCGCGAGTGCGGCCGTGGTGAGTTCCTCCACCCGCGAAAGGTCGACGATCACTGTCGGCTGGCTCGCCAGCATGCGGCGATCGAGCTGACCGGCCATTTCGCGCACGGCACCCGCGTCGAGATGGGTTTGCAGCGGACACACAGCCACCCCCGTATTCGCACGTCAGCGATCCATTTCCCCCGAGCGGCGGCGGGATCACCTCGAAATGGGCGGCCCCGCGCGGGACGTGAAGGCATGGTCATGCTCGGTGGTCGGCCCGGCCCCCAAGCCGGGCGTCCTTCTCTGGACCGAGTCTCGTGCCCGCGGCCGCCGCAGCGGCCTGTCATGGGCGTGGACGTGTAAGGGCCTGGTCCCGCGCGGACGTGCCGCCTACCTCCGCCTCAATTATGCCGCGCCGCTGCTCACAAACCAGCACAAACAGCGGTTGCCGACGCAAAAGACGCGGGGGTGCTCAACTGAACTGATAGGAAATTTGATTCCAGGGGGGCCGGCGTCAGGGGCTTGGGGGTGAGGGGTTAACGTCAGCCCGATCCGATCCATCATGATCTCCTTGCCTTGCAGGTCCACCCGGGGCACCACGCCCCTCTACTGACTTATTGCCTGCGGCAGCGGCGATTCGTAAAAGTCGGCGCAACAAAGAACCGGGGACCGCAACCCCGCAAAGGGCACGGTCCCCGGTGACTGATAGGAAATTTGATTCCAGGGGGGGCCGGCGTCAGGGGCTTGGGGGTGAGGGGTTAAGGTTCGCAACGTCAGCATCCTTCGGCTCATGCCAACGAAAGTCGTCGTCCAAGCGGCCAGTGCAATGATCATGAACAGGGAGGCAACGACTGCCAGCCCCGGCATGCCCAGCACGTGCCCAAGTTTCCACGTGCAGGCGCTATACATGCCCAGCGGGAACACCGCGCCCCAGTACAACGGGTCGTAACGCAGGGGGAAACGCCGGTACATATGTCGCCAAGTGCTGAGGATCAGCAGCATCGGAATCCGCCAATTCGCCACCGCCCAGAAGAACAGCGTCAGGCCCTTGATGAAGGGCATCAGCTTGGAGAAGCTGCAACGGGAGGTGCCGGAGTGGTGGGATGAGCAGCGGGAGAGGTAGGGGCATCCCGTTGCTTTTGCTAATGTTCAGTTACTCCAATAGTATCGGCGTTCTGCGATGAGTGAGCATGAGACATCCCGCACTTCCACAACCGAAGGACTGCCGATTTCCCCCTCGCTGGGCCCTTCATTGGAACAGGCCGAGGTCCCCCCGCACAGCACGCTGGTTGATCGGCGCGTGGTTTTCATATGCATTTTGTCAGCTTTACTGGGGTTAGCAGCCGGGCTGGTGGCCCAGGCGCTGATGGCGCTGATCGGACTGATCACGAACCTGGCGTTCTACGGCCGACTCGGGTGGGACCTGGTGCCGCCGGGCGAGGCGGTGAGCCACCTGGGCTTATGGGTGATTCCGATCCCGGTCATCGGTGCGCTAATCATCGGAGTCATGGCGCGCTACGGCTCGAAAGCGATCCG
The DNA here is from genome assembly GCA_964502445.1 of uncultured Phycisphaeraceae bacterium. GTDB lineage: Bacteria > Planctomycetota > Phycisphaerae > Phycisphaerales > Phycisphaeraceae > CAZCWM01. The sequence continues at coordinate 93,495 of CAZCWM010000001.1, forward strand.
TGGTCACGGCATTCCCGAGGCCATGGAGCAGGTGCTTTCCAACCAGAGCCGCATTCCCGCAAGGATCACGCTGCTCAAGCCCCTGTCGGCCGCGATCGCCATCGGGACCGGTGGGCCGTTCGGGGCCGAGGGGCCGATTATCGCCACTGGCGGCGCTTTGGGTTCGCTGGTGGGGCAGTTGCAGCGCGTCACGGCCAACGAGCGCAAGGTCCTGTTGGCGGCCGGGGCGGCCGGGGGGATGGCCGCCACGTTCGGGAGCCCCGTCGCGGCCGTGCTGCTGGCGATCGAGCTGCTGCTGTTCGAGTTCCGCCCCCGGTCATTCATTCCGGTCGCGTTCGCGAGCGTGACGGCGACGGCGGTGCGCATCGCATTCGAAGGAATGGAACCCGTCTTCGAGCTGCCCACCGTGGCAGTGCCTTCCGGCGGAGCGCTGGCGGTGTACGTGTTGATCGGGGCGTTGATCGGCGCGGTGGCGGTCGGCGTGACGCGAACAATCTATGCAATCGAGGACGGCTTTGATCGCCTGCCGATTCATTGGATGTGGTGGCCAGCGCTGGGGGCGATCGTGGTCGGCGTAGTGGGGTACTTCGCCCCGCGCACCCTGGGCGTCGGGTATGACGTGATCAGCGATGTGCTCAGTGGCCACCTCACTGTGCAGGCAATTCTGCTGCTGGGGGTGATGAAGTTCATCTCCTGGTCGATCTACCTCGGCAGCGGAACCTCAGGCGGCACGCTGGCACCGCTGTTCATCATCGGCAGCTCGCTGGGCGCGGTGCTGGGCGTGGGGGTGGACTGGCTGGTGCCGGGGCTGGAAGTGAGCCCGAGCGTGGCGGCACTGGTAGGGATGGCTGCAATCTTCGGCGGCGCGTCGCGGACGCTGCTGGCGTCGGTGGTCTTCGCGTTCGAAACCACGCTCCAGCCGATGGGGCTGTTGCCATTGCTGGGCGGGTGCACCGCCTCGTATCTGGTCGCCTGTCTGCTGATGCGGGAAACGATCATGACTGAAAAGATCGCCCGACGCGGCGTGCGCGTACCGGCGGACTACACCGCCGACCTGCTGGAGATGATTCAGGTGCGCGACGTGGCGACGGCGAATGTCATCACGCTCAAGGCTGACCAGCGCCTCGACGAAGTTATCGCCCAGTTCGGCAAGCATGCACAGGACCGACGCCTTCCGCAGGGCTTTCCGGTGGTCAATGAGCGCGACGTGCTGGTGGGCGTGGTGACGTGGCGGGATATTGCCGACGGGGATCAACCGGCCGATCGACGGGTGGGCGACATCATCCGCAGGCCACCGATCATCTGCTACGACGACACCACACTTCGCGACGCGGTGGATCACATGGTCAATCACGACGTGGGCCGCGTCCCGGTGGTGATGCGAGAGGATCCAGGCAAGGTCGTCGGCATTATCACCCGAAGCGATGTGCTGTCGGCGTACCGACGTCGGTTGGAAGATGCGCGCCGATAAACTGATAGGAAATTTGATTCCAGGGGGGGCCGGCGTCAGGGGCTTGGGGGTGAGGGGTTAACGGAGGGAGTGGTCTTGGTCATGTGGGTCTCCTGGATGTCCTGAAATGGTGTCTGCGATTACCGTCCGGCATGAACTCTGCCCTGGGACTGTCGCCATGCGTGGATGAATTCTGCTGTCGTAGCGCTGCCGAGAATTCGGCTCACCACTGATCGATTAATAGGGCAATTGACATAGGTTTTGAGGTAGGTCATGGAGTGGCACGCGGTTCTGGAGGTGAGGTCATCCGGGTGCATTATTGTTATGACACGGACCATTGCTCGATGAATGATGCCAAATCGCTCAGCTCGAGTCCTCGTTCGTCGGTGGCATTTGTCGAAACACACACGGTGTCAAGAGCCGGCACCATCACCAGTCGCTGCCCGCCAAAGCCAAGCCCAAGCCATGCGTCATGACCATTGATGTTGCTCAGCCACATGCAATAACCGTAAGGCAAATCACACGGTGGCCCACCCTGGCTGTGGGCCTGCGTGGCGGCTCGGATGAAGTTGTCAGGCAACAACCGTTCATCGCGCCAAAGACCCCCTCGGAGATAGAGCAGACCAATTTTTGCCGCGTCCACCGGGCGCATCTTAAGCCCGCCGCCACCCCATGCGTCCCCTTCTTGATTGATTGGCCATTCGACGGTGTCTATGGCCATCCGATCAAAAAGTGTTTGCTTTGCGTAATCAAGGGCGTGACGACCCGTAACCCGGGTGATGATGTGCGAAAGCACCTGTGTGGTCAGCGAACTGTAGTTGAAATGAGTTCCGGGTTCGTGCACAAGCGGGCACTGCTCCAGCATGTATTTTGCTTGCGTTTGAGTCTGCCATGCCGGATCATTGGGGTCCTCTTCATTGAACCGCCAGCCGTCCGTGAGCGACAGAAGGGTCTTGAGCGTCAGTCGTTTTCTCAGATTATTCTCACAAAACGACGCGAGTTCTGGAAACACCTCGACGAGATTGGTGTCGATGCCACCGATGTAGCCCTGTTGAATAGCCACGCCAATCAGTGAACCGATGACCGTCTTCGTCACAGATCTGATAGGCAATAGTGAGTCCCTGGTCTTGCCGCGAAAATACAGCTCAGACACAAGAAAACCGTGGCGAATCACCACCAGGCTTGTGGTTGCCGGGCGTTCCAAAGCGATGAACGGCTCGATTTGCTTCAAGGCTTCTGGGTTCACCCCATGTTCGGCTGGATTGGCGTGTTCCCATTCTTGTCGGGGAAAAGCCGAGACTTTCATGTCACTTCCTTTGTGCGACAGCATTGTTTGAAAACGGCAGCCAGGGATGAACTGGCAGGCACCCATGGCTCCAGCGCCATAGAGAATGCAACTGATAGGAAATTTGATTCCAGGGGGGGCCGGCGTCAGGGGCTTGGGGGTGAGGGGTTAATGCCCCTTACCGAGCTCCTTGCGACGCGCTTAACCGCCCGAGCATGCTGCGATGCGACGCGGGCGGCGTATCGCCGCGAACCCGCGAATGTCCCTGCTGTGCCTGCTGTCGCTGGTGTCCCTGCTGTTCCCGCTGTCCGTGCTTCTTCACTGCCATGGTCGTACCTCCGATGCTGTTGTGTGTAATGGTCTCGTTCCCGGCCGCCTCATTCTGCCTCGTCGTCGCGCCAAAGCCACTTGCCAGACCGATCGATGTAACCAGATCCGCGCGCGTCCTCCACCCATGCCGCGCCTCCGCAAAATTCACCCACGGACTGGAACGCCGGTTCGATCACCCATCGTCCATTTCGGTCGACAAAACCCCACGTTTTGTCACCTTCCTCCCCGGTTTCGACTGCCGCTCCGGCCAAGCCCTCGGAGAAGTCTTCGCCCCGTGCGAACTGATATGCGATCACCACATTGCAGTTACGATCGACGTAGCCCCATTTCCCGATCCCGTCATCCGGCGAGTCTTCCCAGAGCCGACAGACGGCTGCCAACTCTTCGCGAAAGCTACGCGCGCGACTGAATTCCTGGTCGCAGATCCGTTGGCCCGTCCGATCGATGAAGAGATGCGAGGCAACAAGCTTGGTCGTGCCCTCCCTGCGCCCAACGAGGGCGACGCCATCCGCAAATGGCTCCGCGTAAATGAACTGCGGCCGGATCGCCCAACTGCCGTTCACGTCAATGTAACCCCAGCAAGCCAAGCCATCCTCGCCCTCCACACAGACCGGTGCCAAGCCCTCGCGGAAGGGCCTGACATCAAGGAACGTCTGCTGGTGAACCAGCTCGCCTTGTAGTGTTCGCAATGACCACAACTGCCCGTCATACGTGAAGATCGGCGCATCCCGATCACCCAGAACAATCCGTCTGAACCGAGCCTCAAGCAGAAGCTCCCCATCGGTGTCGATTACGCCCGCGCGATACCGCGTGATGGCCATATCGGTGTATACAACCGCGCGCCCATCCTCGAATCCCTCTGTCAACTGAAAGGAGAGCTGCTTGACGATCCGGCCCGTCACGTCAATGATCGCCAGTCGATCCGCAGTCCGAACCAAGGCCCGGCCGCGCTCGAACAACCACGCCCGTGCAAATCGAGCCGGGATACGCACATTCCCATCAATGTCCATGTAACCATAGGCTCCAGCGTGCTCGTACACGAAGAGCTGATCGCCCGACGGAGTCTCCGCCGAGTCTTCCTCGCAGCCTGCCGCACCTAGCATCACGGCGAGACACATTGCACACGTCAGGGACTGGTTACGACGACTCATAGCGATTCTCATATTCCGAACACGCGACAAGGCCGTCCACGGCCCACCTTGCGCAGACCTCTCTGTGAAATGTGGTTCTTCAGCCGGCCAGTGATCTGATCCTTCCGCATATGCGTCCCCACGAAGTCGCTGGTGATCTCATGAAGCTTGTACATCTGTAGCCGGAAGTGTGTCATGTCCGCCAGATCGAAAGCATCCATTTCGTTTGGCTGTATTTGCCTCTGTTTAGTCGGCAGGACGACTGTGTCCTGCAGGCGCTTTTTATTCCATTCGAAATTGTTCGCGGGATTGTCGCCACAAGACCGGGTATTACACCGACCAGTGTCGTACCTAACCGTGACTACGATATCCAGGGATATCTTGCTCACCATCAGCGATCCAGAACCCGTCGCTGAGTTCGCCTTGGTGGTTACTGTCCGGACGATCGGAGCCACTTTCTTCAAGAACCATTTCAGAGGGTCGATCCAGACCGGCTCATCATCTTCGCTACCCAACTGATAGGAAATTTGATTCCAGGGGGGGCCGGCGTCAGGGGCTTGGGGGTGAGGGGTTAGGGGAGAGGGGGAAGATGCGAGATTTGCCTGCTCGCGTGCCGGACTCCGGCTGCTCCGATTCACCCTTGCGGCCATGGGTTCATCCTGTTCGGAAGGACTATAGAAGCCAGAAGACCATCCGCAGGCCCCGTTCAAGGAAGCAGGATACCTGTTTTCGTCCGAGGAGGGAACGAAAAATCCGTCACCAGTTCACCGATTCATGGATCCCGGGGCAGCTTGGGCTGGTCCTGTTCGTCGAGCGCCTGGAGTTGGGCGTGTTCGAGGTATTCGGGGTCCACCTCGTAACGGACGCCGGCGTCGGCCTGGGGCAGCGGACAGCGTGGTGCGGCAGCCCGGGATCGCCGCCGGGGACGCGGCGGTGATCGGGGCGGCGCGTTGGCGACTGGCGTGGGCGGGTCTTGCCACAGGCCGCAGTGTTCGAGGATCTGGCGGACGAGTTGGCCGTGGCGGGCTTCGATGAAGGCGATGATCTTCATCGCCCCGCCGCACCTGGGGCATCGCAGAGGGTCGGCGTGATAAACGCGCTGGATGAGCATGGCCCACCGCTTCCGGGCTTCGGGATTGGCCGGCCTGGTATTAGCGCCGGGTTGCGGCTGATTGTTCTCGTTCTGGTCGGCCTGTTTGGCGCGGCGCCCCCGGGTCTTGTTGGAGTAGCGGCCGTAGTAGCGGATGAGGTGTTCGCCCTGATTGGGGATGTGCTGGGTGAGTTCGGCGAGAAAGTCGAGAGGTTCGAAGACCTGAAAGTTGCGTGCGACGCCCCCGGAAGTGGCGCCGAACAGGTCGTCGGCTACCGGTTCGGGAAAACGATGGGGGCGGTGCTTCTCCGCGTGGTACACCACCTGCCCGGTTCGAGTGATGCGGAGCAGACGGGTGAGACTGAACGGGGATCGGGCCATGTACTGGGCGAGGCGTTCGAGGCCGTCGCGGTCGCCGGCGGGGATGCGGACGCAGCGATCGACACTGAAGCCGGAGTGGCGCCAGGAGCGGATTTGGCAGACGAGGGCGGCATCGATGCGACCGGCGTCGAGCAGCAGGTGGAAGACGCTGTCCTCCCAGATGCGGCGGAACGGTTCGTGGGTGAGGTTGACGGGGATGGGGTGGAAGCGGCCGTCGCGGGTGAACGCGCCGTCGGTGACCAGGCCGTGGATGTGGGGATGGAAGTGCATGAGCGAGCCGAAGGTCTGGATGGCGAGGATGCCGCCGGGGGTGGCTTCGGGACCGAGAAGGGCGCGGTAGGTCTGGCGGATGGATTGCCAGGCGAGGGCGGGCAGTTGGGCCAAAAGGTCGCGGTGGTAGCGGAAGAAGATGCGCAGGCGTTTGGGGACGGTCCAGACGAACTGGCGGTGGGGGACGTTGAGGCAGATGTCCTCGGCGAGATGGATGCCGAACAGGAGCGTGCGTTTCTGGGCGCAACTGGGACAGATGCAACGCTGCTTGCAGGAGAAAGCGACGAAGAACTCGTGGCGACAGTCGGGGCATCGCACGCGCGCGAAGCCGTGCTGGAGGTCGCCGCACTTGAGGAAGTGTCGGACGGTCTTGTCGTAGATCGGCCGCCAGTAGCCGAACTTGCGGGCGTAGCGTTGGGCATAGACGGCGCGGAAGCTGTTGAAATGTTCGCGGATGAGGCGGTGGAAGTCGGATTCCAGGGGTTGGCGCGGGCGGTAGACGGCGGCGGGTTTTTCGAGGGCGATCGGCACGGAGACGCTCCTTTCCGGCGGCGGGAGGCGCCTCCTTGCTGATGTACGGTTTATGTTAGGATATCTGGAAGGCCTCCTGGAGGCAAGGGGTAAAGCTCGCTGCGAGGCTTCGATGGACTTACGTTCGAAGACCGGCTGGAGCTGGCCCTCACGCCGCCTGGTCGAGGATGAATTCGGCCTCCGGAACCCCGCGCCCCCGGCCGCCCCGGCTGTCGCTGTCGCCCGCGTTGTCGCAGTCGTCGCGGGGAACGGCCTGGGCGATGGTGCGCCAGTCGGCCTCCTGAGCGATGATGCGTTCGAGCCGGCGAAGGGCGTTGCGCAGGCCGGTGTAGGTCCGCAGTCGGCCGGTCAGCGACAGGGGCATGTCCGGCAGATCGGGATCGAACTCCCACGGATGGAAGTAGAGGATGGCGGGTCGGCGTTCGCGTGCCGCCTGCGTCAACCCGCGGCTCATGAACCACAGCGGCAGCAGTCGGAAGTACCCACCTCCGGCGACAGGCAAATTGCGGCCGGCCACACGCCAGGTCAGCGGCGGCATTTCCCACACCGGCGGGCCGTCCGGGCGATGGCGGACGCGGTAGGGCGACCGCGGGGCGTCGGGGATGCCGTACCACGGGTGGCGGACGGGGAAGATTGAGGCGTCGTAGGTGAAGCCGGCCTGCGCGAGCACGTCGATGGCCCAGGCCGTCTGGCGGGTGATGCTCCACGTCGGGGCGCGGTAGCCGATCACCGGCCGGCCGATCTGGTCTTCGAGCAGTTCGCGGCTGGCGAGCAGGTCTTCACGAAAGCGGCGGGGGTCCAGCCGATGCAGGCGATCGTGCATGGACCCGTGGCTGGCGATCTCGTGGCCGGCGGCGGCGATGCGGGGGGCGAGCCTGGGGCACCGTCGAGCCACGTCGGCCAGCACAAAGAACGTCGCCCGGCGATGGTGGCGGGCGAAGAGGCCGAGCAACTGCTCGACGCTCGCCTCGACGCGCGACGGCAGCCGGCCCCACTGATCGCGGCCGATGCGCCCGTGAGCCACCTCGATGTGGAAATACTCCTCCACGTCGATCGAAAGGCACCGCACGGGGCTGGCGGACGCGCACCCGATCACGTTCTCGGACTGACGGTCTGTATCGGTCATGCGTATCGTATTGATCGGCCGGCGGAGCCGGGGCGTTGAATCGGGGTTGCGCGATTCGCGGTAGTGGGGCTGTTTGAAATGGTGGGACGGGCGTCCCGCCCGTCGGCGGCCGAGACGGCCGCCCCACCGAGTACAGCATTCAGACTGACCCACTGCGCGATTCGCGGTCTGAATCTACAATCCCGGCATGCCGCACCGCCCTCAGCCCGTATTGACCAAGATCATCGCCACCGTCGGTCCCGCCAGTGCCCATGTCGATGCGCTGCTGCGTCTGATCGAGGAGGGCGTCAGTGTTTTTCGACTCAATTTTTCACACGGCACTGCCGAAACCCAGGCTGACTTCCTGCGGTTGATCCGCGAAGCCTCGCGACAGGCCGGCCGGCCGGTGGGCGTCCTGGGCGATCTGCCGGGGCCCAAGATTCGTCTAAAGAACGTGCCGGAGGGCGGGCTCACGCTCGCGGCGGGCGACCGTGTGGTCTTCACCTCCGACGGTCACGTCCCGGCCGGCGACGAGCGTTACGTCCTGCGCTGCAACTATGAGCGGTTCACCGGCGAGGTGGAGGTCGGTCAGCGCGTGCTGATCGACGACGGGGCGGTGCGGATGCTGGTGACCGAGAAGCACGACGGCCGGTTGGTGTGCAACGTCACGCTCGGCGGGCCGGTGTCCGAAGGCAAGGGCGTGAACCTGCCGGACACGAACCTTTCCGTAGAGTCGATCACGCCGCGCGACTGGGAGTGGGTGGATTGGGCGATCGAGCATGACGTGGATTTTCTGGCCTTGAGCTTCGTGCGCCGGGCCGAAGACGTGCGACGGCTGCGCGAGGGGTTGGCGCGGCGGCTGGAAGCACGCGCCATCGCCGCCATGCCGGTGATCGCGAAGATCGAAAAGCCCGAGGCGCTTGCGGACCTGGAGGCAATCATCGACGTGGCCGACGCGGTGATGGTTGCCCGCGGCGACCTGGGCGTTGAGATGGAAGTGGCCCAGGTGCCGGTCATTCAGAAACGGATCATCCGCATCGCCCACGACTACGGCAAACCGGTGATCGTGGCCACCCAGATGCTTCAGAGCATGATCGATACACCCATGCCGACACGGGCGGAAGTGAGCGACGTGGGCAATGCGATCTACGACGGGGCCGATGCGGTGATGCTCAGCGGCGAAACCGCGGTGGGCCGCTTCGCCGTGCAGGCGGTGCGCATGATGGCTCGCATCGCCGAGCTCACCGAGCAGCATCTGCGGGCCTATGAGCCACGTCGCTGGGGCCGGGCGCCGCAGAAGCTGCAGGAAACCCGCTATCGCACGGCCGCGTTGGCACACGGGGTGTCGGTCATCGTGGGGGATCTGCGGGCGCGGCTGGTGATTAACTGGACGCAACGAGGCGGAGGAGCACGGTACCTGTCGCAGGTGCGGTTGTGCGTGCCGATCGTCGCCGCCAGCGACGATCCCCGAGTTCTGCGGCGCATGACGCTCATGTTCGGCGTGATTCCGGTGGGTATGACCCGGCCGGACTCGGCCGCGGCGTTCGTCGCCGCCATCGACGCATGGATTCGCGATCGCGATCTCGCCGAAGTGGGGGAGGCGGCGGTGGTGGTGCTGGGCGTGCCTTTGTCGGTGGCTGGCCGGACCAACGAGGTGCGCCTGCACTTCTTGGGCGAAGATTGCCAGACGGCCGCGTCTTCTTAGGCGTGTCTTCGGATCGTCTGCACGCTACGATACGTCACATGAGGACGTTCACTTGCCGGCAATCGGCGGCGCAGCGGGCGGGGTTTGGGGCCTCTGGAGGCGGTCGTTGATGGCACAAGGCAGGGGGCACTTGTCGCTGAAGGTGAATCCAGCCCTCCCGGAGCAGGCGGAGAGCGCGGCTTGCGAGTTGTGTGTCCGCGAGCGCCTGCGCAGCGTCGAGGGTGTGTGTGATCTGCATGTTGAACGGGAAACCGATGGTCTGCAGGTGACCGTCGACTATGAGCCCTCGGTCACCACCGCCAGCCGGTTGCGCGACGAACTTCGTTGCGTGCAAGGCGCTGACCGCCTGGGCGGGCATGGGTCGACGGGAGCGGCCAGCGTCGTTGTGCCCGTGGCAGGCATGCGGTCGACGGCCTGCGAGGTGGCCATCGAGCGGGCCCTTGGCGCCTTGAAGGGCGTGGCGGCGGCGGCATGTTACGCGGCCGAACGTGTGCGCGTGGACTTTGACCCGCAGGTGACGTCCTGGTCCGCCATTGACCGGGCGGTCAAGTCCCTGGGCTACGAATTGCTGAGTGAGAGGGCGGTGCCGCCGCTGTCGGCACTGCAGGCGCCGGGTTTGAGCGGCCTCGTGGCCGCCGGTGTGGCGCGTACGCGGCGCATGGTCCGGCTGGCGAGACGGTACGTTGACCTGACGCTGGTGCTCGTCGGCGGCGTGTTTCTTCTCGGCGGCTGGTGGATACACCTGACCGACGGTCCGTTGGCGCTGCGGGCGGGGTTGCTGTTGTTGGCGGCCGGCCTGTGCAGCACGCAGACCATTCAGCATGCATGGCATGCGGTGCGCCGTCTGCAACTGGACGTGGATGTGCTGATGTTCGCCGCCGCGATCGGAGCGACCCTGCTGGGGCATTACGAGGAAGGCGCGTTTCTGCTGTTCCTCTTTGGCCTTGGGCATGCCGGGGAGGATATGGCTCTGGACCGGGCCCGGTCGGCCATCGAGTCCCTGGGCAGGCTGACGCCGGATACCGCCGCGATCCTGTCTGAGGACGGCACGGTCGAAGACATTCCTGTTGAACAGGTGCGGGTCGGCCAGCATGTGCTTGTGCGCCCTTTCGACCGTCTGCCGGTGGACGGACGCGTCCTCGAAGGCGCCTCGGCCGTCGATCAGGCTTCGATCACCGGAGAGTCGATTCCCGTCGACAAAACGGCGGGCGACGAGGTGTTCGCCGGCACCATGAACGGCGAAGGTCGTCTGATCGTCGAAGTCGCAAAACGCGCCGACGAGACGACGCTGGCCCGCGTCATCCGCATGGTCGAAGAGGCGCAGACCACCAAGAGCCCCACGCAACTGTTCACCGAACGGATTGAAAAGCGTTACGTGCCGGTGGTCTTCAGCGCCACAGCTGTGCTCATCGTGCTGCCCCCGCTGCTGGGGCTCAGTCCACGGATGGGCAACGGCACAATGTGGGGCGGCTGGTTCTACCAGGCGATGGCGTTTCTCACGGCCGCAAGCCCCTGCGCCCTGGCGATCGGCACGCCCGCAGCGGTGCTGTGCGGCATCGCCCGGGCGGCGCGCGTGGGCGTGCTGGTCAAGGGCGGTGGTTACCTGGAGCTCATGGGCCGTCTGCGCGCCATCGCCTTCGACAAGACCGGCACGCTGACGGTCGGCCGGCCGGTGCTCAGCGACATCGTGAGTCTCGACGGCCGCGAGGAAAATGAAGTCCTGGCCTTGGCTGCGGCGATCGAGCAGCAGATCACGCACCCGCTGGCTGAGGCGATCATCCGTCAGGCGCGTAGTCGCTCGCTGCCCCTGTCCCGAGCGGAAGATGTTCGGCAGATCGCCGGTTTCGGGGCTGTGGGAGGGATCGACAGCGCGGCCGTGGGTGTGGGCAAGCCTGAGCGCGATGGGCGCGAGTTGTCTGACTCGGTTCGTCAGCGGGTGGCGGCCTTGCGTCAGCAGGGCAAGACGGTGGTGATGGTGACGCGCGATCACGAGCCGGTCGGCTTGCTGGCGCTGCGTGACGAGCCGCGCCAGATCAGTCGGCCGACGCTCGATCACCTGCGGAAGCTGGGCATCGAACACGTGGCCATGCTCACCGGCGATCATCCCGCCGCAGCCGAGGCGATCGCGCGCGAAATGGGTGTGGACGCGTCTCATGCGGGCCTGTTGCCGGAGCAGAAGGTCCAGCAGATCGATGCGATGATCGAGCAGTTCGGGCAGGTGGCGATGGTCGGCGATGGCGTGAACGACGCGCCGGCCCTGGCGCACGCGTCGCTGGGCATCGCCATGGGCGCAGCCGGGGCGGACGTGGCGATGGAGACCGCCGACGTGGTGCTTATGGGCAGCGACCTGGGCCGGCTGCCCGAGGCGATCGGCCTGTCGCGATTCAGCCGCCGCATCATCAAGCAGAACCTGGTCATCGCCCTGGGCGTCATCGCCGTCGTCTCCCCCCTGGCCGCCCTCGGCTTCGCCCATCTGGGCCTGGCGGTTTTGTTGCACGAAGGTTCGACCGTCGTCGTCGTGCTCAACTCGCTGCGCCTGCTGCGCTACCGGGCTTGAATCGATATGATGACCGGCCCCACCAGCCGCGGCGTTGCCTCGACATGCCGCGCGTAGACTTCCGCAAGATCCACCCGCCTTCCGCAACCGCAAAAGGGCAGACATCATGGCCAAGAAGACGATTGCCGACGTCGACGTCAAGGGCAAGACCGTGCTCATGCGCGTGGACTTCAACGTGCCGCTCAAGGACGGCAAGATCACCGACGACCGGCGCATCGAGATGGCCCTGCCGTCGATCAAGAGTGTTATCGACCGCGGCGGCAAGCTGATTCTCATGAGCCACCTGGGCCGGCCCAAGGGCGAAGGCGTCGAGCCGGAGTTCAGCCTCAAGCCGGCGGCTGCGCGTCTGGGCGAGATGCTGGGCAAGCCGGTGGCGCTGGCGAGCGATGCGGGCGGCGCCGACTCCAAGGCCAAGGCGGCCGCGCTGAAGAGCGGCGACGTGCTGGTGCTGGAGAATCTGCGTTTCGCCAAGGCCGAGAGCAAGGGCGATGCGGCCTTCGCGGCCAAGCTGGCGGCGATGGGCGACATCTACTGCAACGACGCCTTCGGCACATGCCACCGCACCGACGCCAGCATGGTCGCCGTCCCCCAGGCCATGGCCGGCAAGCCGCGCGTCGTCGGCTTCCTGGTCGAGAAGGAGATCAGGTTCCTCAAGGACGCGGTCGACAAGCCCGCCCGGCCTTTTGTCGCCATCCTCGGCGGAGCGAAGGTCAGCGACAAGATCACCGTCATCACCAACCTGCTGGGCATCTGCGACCGCATCCTCATCGGCGGGGCGATGGCGTACACCTTCCTCAAAGCCCAGGGCAAGGGCGTCGGCAAGAGCCTCGTCGAGGAAGACAAAATCGACGACGCGAAGAAGATGCTGGCGGCGGGGGGTAAGAAGCTGCTGCTGCCGGTGGACCACCACTGCGGCGCGGAGTTCAAGGCCTGTACCAAGGCGAAATTCTGCGACGACGCGGTGGCGGACGGCTACATGGGCCTGGACATCGGCCCGAAGACGATCGAAACGTACAAGAAGGTGATCGCCGGGGCGAAGACGATCGTGTGGAACGGCCCGATGGGCGTCTTCGAGATGCCGCCCTTCGATGCCGGCACGCGCGCGGTCGCCCAGGCGGTGGCCGATGCCGACGCGGTGAGCATCATCGGCGGCGGCGACAGCGCCGCGGCCGTCGAACAGATGGGCTTTGCCGACAAGGTTACCCACGTCAGCACCGGCGGCGGCGCGAGCCTGGCCATGCTGGAAGGCCAGAAGTTCGCGGCCGTGGAACTGCTGGACGAGAAGTGACGCGGCTGCCCCCGCGGTGCTTACCGGATGTCGGCTGCACTTTCTTCGGCGTCGGGTCGGAGAGCGCAAGCGCTGGCACGACTGATGAGGTAGTTGACCGTCGCACTGCACACGATGATGGCGAACCGCGCCTCATCGGACCGCACAGCGTCGGGATCATCGAAAATACTGTGACGGACGCCTTCTTCATCACTGCCATAGCCGTATAGGTTGAGCATGAACGCCGTGAGCGAGCCGTGGATCTGGAGCTTGCCGGCGAGCCACTTGACGTTCTGGCTGAACTTGGCCTTGCGTCCATCAGGCGCTAACCGCTTCGCCACGGACTCCAGTGCGAGAATTGCCTCCTCTGTGGCCTTGCGCGCGTCAGGCTTGGGGCGCTGCGACAGCTTTCGCAGCGCCGAATCGAGATGGGCGTGTGCTCCGTTGAAGCCGCTGGACTCGGTAATGTGCAATGCCGCCTCGATCGACTTTCTCTCGTCGTCGTTGGAGATCGGTGTCAGCATCGTGCCCACGAAACGGTACGGGGCGAGCGCATCCTCGAACGCAGCGTTCATCCATCTAATCAACATCTCCCGGTCTATGGGTCGCCGTTGGGCTCGGCGACAGATTAGATCGTGCAATGTGACAAGACGCTCGATGACGTCGAGAAACGCGTGGGGAGAGAGGCTAGAAAGAAGGCGCTCCTTCAGCCAATCTCGGCGTTCGAAGTCATAGTTGGGAAGGCTGTCAGTAGGCACATTCAACACGTCGGCCGCGAGCACGTGCGCAGCATGGTAGAGGTAAACCTTTGAGTAATCCAAGCCCGACGACCGATTATCAACCTCCAGCAACCGGTTCCATATGGTCGTCCGAAGCAGCTGAGGCGCTTCGCCGGGCGCTATTGGATCCGGAAGTGGGGATAATCCCGTGCGCTGTGAGAAAGTTGCCTGCCGCGCCATCTCATTACTCCGTTGGCTGCGCCCAAGGTGTCCTATAGCCCGCATTGTATCTCACGCCTCATGCCACATCTTCGTCGTCGACATGGCGCTTCGGCTCTCACAGACCGGATGCGGCCCACATATCTTGACGTGGAGGTGCCTGACGATCGCTGAGCAGGCTGCTATCTTGCCCCCATGGCTACCACCGATCCCGGCACCACCAACGCGCGTCCCAACATCCTCTTCATTCTCGCCGATCAGCAGCGGTGGGACACCGTCGGCTGCTACGGCCAGTCGCCGATTACCGCAGCAGGCAAACCGGTGTCGATCACGCCGCACCTCGACCGGATCGCGGCCGAGGGCGTGCTTTTTCGCCACAGCTTCACGTGTCAGCCCGTGTGCGGCCCGGCGCGGGCGTGTCTGCAGACCGGGCTTTACGCCACGCAGGTCGGCTGTCCGACGAACAACCGGGCCTTGCCGACGGATGCGATCACCATCGCCAAGCTTCTGGGGGGGGCGGGGTATGAGACGGCCTATGTGGGTAAGTGGCATCTGGCGGCTGACCCGGAGAACAACTATCGCACGCGGGCGGTTCCACCTGAGCGGCGCGGCGGGTGGAACGACTACTGGGTCGCGGCCGATACGCTCGAGTTCACGTCCAGCGGTTACGAGGGCTTCTTCTTCGACGGCGATGGCGAGCGCATCGACTGGGAGGGCTACCGCGCGGATCGCACGACCGACTTCATGCTCGACTACCTGCGCGACTACGGGCGGCGCCGACCCGATCGCCCTTTCCTCGGCTTCCTGTCCCTGATCGAGCCACACCAGCAGAACGATCTGAACCGGTACATCGGCCCGATCGGCTCCAAGCAGCGCTTCGCCGACTTCACGCCGCCGGGCGACCTAGCGGGTGCGACACAACAGGGCGACTGGCGGCTGCACTACCCCGATTACCTCGGCTGCTGCGCCAGCCTCGACGACAACGTCGCCCGCCTGCGCGATCAACTCGAAGCCGACGGCCTGTGGGACAACACGCTGGTCATTTACACAGCCGACCACGGCTGCCACTTCCGCACGCGCAACGGCGAGTACAAGCGTTCATGCCACGACGCGTCGCTGCGTGTGCCGCTGATCATCCGTGGGCCGGGCTTCGCGGGCGGGCGGGTGGTTGACGAGCTGGTGAGTTTGATTGATCTGCCCCCGACGGTCGTCGCGGCCGGGGGCGTGGAGGCTCCGGCGGCGATGCGTGGTCGGGGGTTGCAGCCCCTGGCGGCAGGGGCCATGGCGGGCGAGCAGTGGGGCGAGGACGTGTTCGCCCAGATCAGCGAGTCGGAAGATGTCCGGGCTGTTCGTACGGCGCAATGGACGTACGGCGTGGTGTGTGTGGACGTCGACCCCGTGACGAAAACCGGCACGCGCTGGATCGAGACGTATCTGTACGACAACCAGGCTGACCCCCATCAGCTCGATAACCGCGTGGCCGATTCCACCCTGACGAACGTGAAGGCTGAAATGGCCGAACGCCTGCGGCGCCATATGCGTCATGCCGGCGAGGCAGAGCCGGCGATCGAACTGGCGGGTTGAGCGGCGGGGCGGGAGCCTGCACTTGACGGGGGCATGAACGCATTATAATCAGCACCTCATATAGTCCAATGTCTTCGTTGCGTCAGGTTCGGGACAACACGGGACACGTCAATCCAAGACACAAAGGAGAACCTTCATGCGTCGCATCAGCGTCAGCAAGCTGGTCGGGTCCGGGTTGCTTGTGTGTGGGTGGTTGGTGCTGATCGCTCCATCGGTTCAGGCTCAGACTGACGAGCGGATTCTTCTTGAGCCGTGGGGTGAAGGCAAAACCTTTGAGATGAGCCTCGATTTTCTCCATGTGGACGACGTCAACCTTCGCGGCGGGACGACGCACTACAGCGCGCGGCTGTGGGAGTCCGATGCACGACTGCGCCTTGAGCCGGAAAATTCTGACTCGATCGTTCTGGGGCACAGCATCGATTACTTCGACACGGGCGGCAGTGTGGTGGACTCGGTCGATCACTCGGCTGTGGTGGGCCTGCCGATCGGGCAGCACGACGAGTGGCAGTTCCACCTGCTCGCCGGCGCCGGCTGGGCGGGCAACCGCGTCTATGAGAACACCCAGGCGATCTATGGTCTGGCCACGGTGATGGCGACCAAGCCCCTCGATGAGAGCGCCTCGCTCACGCTCATGCTCATCTACGACGGCAATCGAGGTCTGCTCAATGACATCCCGCTGCCCGGCATCGCCTACCAGCGCACCGTGGGCGATACGTGGCGATACACCGTCGGTTTTCCGCGTACGACGATTGTGTGGACGCCCGATGTGCTGTGGACCATCACCGCCCAATACATGGCGCCGCTCGAAGGGTTTGTGGATGTCGACTACGAGATCATCGAGAACTGGCATATTTTCGGCCGATACGAAAACAAGTTCTGGTCGTTGCACCTGCATGACAGCGACCACCAGTCCGTGCTTGTGGAGGAACGACGCGCCGAGGGCGGCGTTCGGTGGCAGATGTGCGAGAACGCCCAACTTTATGTGGCTGGCGGCTATTCATTCGATACCAAGCAGCAGATCGGCTACGACCTGCTGGATGCAACGTGGGTCGGCGGCGTGACCGATGCATGGTTCGGCCGCATCGGCGTGGAGTTCAGCTACTGAAGAACCCGCCATCGGTCGATACATCCGAACGCATTCCCGCCCGGTACCGTTTCGACCGGGCTTTTTGCATGGGTTTCGATGACGTCGGTACTGGCCCTTTCGCGTTGTGTCATCACGCGATCTGAGGTCTAATGCCCGCATGCTCGACTTGAGCGCCAAACCGAAACGTCCGCTCGTGGCCGCGTCGATCCTCTCGGCCGACTTCGGGTGCATGGTCAACGACTGCCGCGACGTGCTGGCGCGCGGGGCTGACCTGCTGCACATCGACGTGATGGACGGCCACTTCGTGCCGAATCTCACGATGGGGCAGGACATGCTTCGTGCCCTGCGCCGTCACCTGCCCGATGCGTATCTCGACGTGCATCTGATGGTCGAGCGGCCCGATGATTACATTGAGTCCTTCGCGGCCGCGGGGGCTAACCTTTTCACGTTTCATCTTGAACTGTGCAGACCTCTGCGTCCGGCCGGGCTGGATATGCGACGGCTGATTGAGCAGGTCAGACAGGCAGGCATGGCCGTCGGGGTCGCGGTGAACCCACCCACCTCGCTTGATCACATGAAGATGATCGAGCCCGTGCTTGCGGATCTTGACCTGCTGCTGGTGATGAGCGTTATTCCCGGTCGTAGTGGGCAGAAGTTCATGCCGCAGGTTCTGGATAAAGCCAGTTGGCTGGCCGAGCGACTGTCACCGGCGACGCGGCTGGAGATGGATGGAGGGCTGAATCCTGTGACGGCGCCACAGGCGGCGGCGGCGGGCGTGGACGTGCTTGTCTCCGCATCGGCCCTGTTCGGGGCCGCCGATCGCACGGCTGTCATCGACGCCCTTCACCAGGCGCGCGGCTGAGGGCGGCTGTGTTGCGTTCACCGCGATTGCTGAAGCGAATCGCCAGCCTTGGCCGATGCTGGAGAAGCGGCGCGACGGTCGCGGCGAGGTTTGACGCCCGCCGGGGCCATTCGTACGATTTGCGGCTCCTTACCGCCTCTGACGGGCGGTTTTTGGCCCGTAGTTCAATTGGCAGAACGCCTGACTCTGGATCAGGAGGTTCCAGGTTCGAGACCTGGCGGGCCAGTTACAGGGTGACGCGGCATCCCACGCCGTGACACCGGCAGACCAGGACCCCGTCGAGCCCAGGCCCGACGGGGTTGTTTGTCAGGACCAAGCGGCACCGGCTACGTCCAAGGCCAGTAAATCAAGGACGTCCGCCGCTGGCATGTTCGCAGTCAACAGGTCCGGCGTGAGCAGGTTGATGCTCATGGCGTTGACGTCCACCAGTGACGTCAACGATGTACCGGTTGTCAGCGCCACGGCACCGGTGGCGGATATCGACAGTACGCCGGACATCTGACCGAGGGCGCTCATCCCGCCTATCGAGCTTGTGAAGCCGCCGGCGAGCATCGGGCTCAAAGGATTGATGTCCTCGGTCGATATCGAGCCACCTCCCACGACGATGACGCCGCCGCTTCCGCCGCCGGGAGCGGGTGACGGGACGACAAAGGGCGGCAGGATCCACGGATCGGGGCTCGACCACACCGCCTGCCGACTGGCCGCGGCAGTCCCCCCGTTGAACGGTTGCGTCGACGCGGTGAGCAGACCCACCATCACCGGTATGTCGGCCGCGTCAATCGTCCCGTCCTGATTGGGGTCGGCCGCCGCCATATCCACGTGGCCGAAAGCCTCAGCAAATGCGTGCGTGTCGGTCATCGCCAGGATCATCGCATTGATGTCGGCCGTATCCGCCACGCCGTCGCCGTTGAAATCGCCGCGCGGATGGCCCGGCTGCGGCACCCGACCGAAACCGAAGTCCGGTCCCACCGCGTCCACATGTGCTGGAACATGAACGACCTGCGAGGCGAGTCCCGGCCCGATCTGCGTCGGGGCGGTGTAGATGTGGATGATTCCGCTGCCCGTACCATCGAAGGGCATGCTCTCGCCGGCGAAGTGCAGGCCGTCGTCCGCCATCACCTGCCACCAGGTCATCGGAAGGGCGGTGCCGTCGCCGTCGAAGTCGACCGGTCGCCGCGCGCCGGTCTGCGTGTCATAGACGTAGATATGCTCGGCGGGCTGACCGGGACCGTCATGCAGGTTCGGACCGATGTACGACACCAGCCGCCCGTCGCCCGAGATCTCCGGCAGGCCGGCCGGGCCCACGGGTTGACCAGACGCGTCCACGTTCAACCGTGTGCGCCTGTTGCGATGCAGGTCGACGAGGAACACGTCCATCGTCCCGGCCGAGTCATCGGGCGCCAGCCCGCCCGCGTCCGTGGCGAAGACGACGAACTGCCCGTCGGTGCTCATGTCGTAGTGCAGCACGTCCGCCTGCACCAGCCGGTCGCTGTTTCCCAGGTCCGTGCGCGTCCATTGCGCGGTCTGCCGGTCATACACGAACAGATCCCACCATCGGCCGGAACCCACCGTCCCGAGCATCGCCACGTAGCGCCCGTCGGGCGAGATCTGCGGCCGTCGTGCCCGAGCCTGCCCGCCCGGCTCGATCGGTGGGGGCGTAAGCGCCTCCACCTCCCCGCTCAACGTGTCGTAGACCAGCACATCCTCAAACCCTTGCCCGCCATCGACCCGGTGCCCCACGACCGTGAACGCGAGGTACTGTCCATCTGCGCTGATCTCCGCCGCCACATTCAGCACATGGTAGCCCCAGTCGCCGATCTCATACGCCGGCTGCCACAGATCGCCTGTCGCCAGGTCGGCGACGAACAGGCCGTCAAACCCCATCCATCCCTCAGCCGGCTCCGGCAGGTCGAAATCCGCGTTCGACTGGAACACCACATAGCGTCCGTCGGCGCTGATGCGCGGCCGATCGCTGATCGCGTAGCCGTAGTGGTTCCCGCCCGAGCCGTCCGAACCATCGCTCTTCTGGCTGATCCGCCGCAACTCGCCGGTGACCGCGTCGAATACGAAGACGTCCCGGTCGTCAAGTTTCGATTCCTGCACCAGGTTATGGGCATCGGAACTGAACACCACGTAGCGTCCATCCGCGCTGATGTCCTGCACGTAGCTGCTGTCCCACGCGTCCCACAGGCCGCTGGAAGTTGCGGTCGCGTGTCCGAGATCGCTGATCGGCGCGTTGGTCCACCGCCAGCCGTCGTGCAGCCACGTGGCCACGCGGTAGCTGCCCTCAGTCATGTCCTCGAAACGGTAACGCCCCTGCGCATCACTTACGGTCACGCGCTCGTCGGCGTCCGGCCGGCCGTTGAAGTTCGTATCCAGGAACACCACGCGCCCCGCCAGTGCCGGCTCATGGTCGTCCCACATTCCGTCGCGGCTGTAGTCGAACCAGAGCTGCCCTGTGATCGTCGGCAGCACGACCCGGAAGCCCAGGTCGGCCGCTTCGCGGATCACGTCCGGCTCGACCAGCACCACCTGCCACGGCTGCGGCGAACCTTCACCAGCCGGCACCGTCGTTGGCGCGTGCGGCGTAGGCGCCACAGCCTGCACACGCACCGCCCCGAAGGCCGAGGGAACCTCCGCCAGGCGATAGGCGCCGTCCCCATCCGTCTGTGCCGAGGGCTCGTCCTCGTCACGCACGCCGTCTCCGTCCAGATCGGCGAAGACCATCCAGCCCGAGGCGGGCGCCTCACCCGTGTCCCACATGCCGTTGGCATTGGCGTCGACGAACACCCGGCCATGAATCTCGGCCGCGGGCTCGGCCGCTCCGAAGTCGACGCCGTCCGTCACCTCGCCGGCCGCGAGCATCACCTGCCGCACGCCGAGCGGCGGTACGCCGGGCACGGGGCCGATGTACAACCCCCGCTCCGGCGCGCCCGAATGGGTCGAATCGATGACGGTGTACGCCAGTGAACGTCCGTCGGCGCTGATGCCCGCAGACGCGTACTGCAGCCACGACGGCACACCATTGAGCGTCGCGACCTGACTCGTTGTGTCCGACAGTCGGTCGTACAGCATCACCGCGTCGTTCACGTCCGAACCGTGGAAGACGCCCTGGGTGAAGATCGTCCACCTTCCGTCGCCGGACAATTGGCCGAGATTCGCCCAGTCCACCGGATCAGGCGTGAGCAGTTGCGTGCCGCCCTGACCATCGAGCAGGTAGAACCAGTGCCACCCGTCGCCGTCACTCGGGTTCAGCGGCTCATGCAGCGCGACAGCCGCCCAGGCGCCGTCCAGCGAACTCGCCGCGCCATAGCCCAGCGGTCCCAGCCGCTGCCTCGCGCCCGTCCACAGATCGAGCCGGTAGAACCCGCCGTCCGCGTCGTTGCCTTGCGGATCCAGCAGGTTGGTGACGGTGGCGGAGGCGACCAGGTAGCGTCCATCACCGCTGAGCGACATGACCCACACGTCGCCATTGAGCCACTGCCCATCCGGCGCGAATCCAACGTGACGCCCCGTCTGCGAGGCCACGTCATAGACGTGAATCTGCCCGGCCCAGGAGCCCTCGTCACTCTGACCTGTGTAGACCACGGTCGAGCCGTCCGCGCTGATCGTCGCTATCCAACTTTCCAACGGCATCTGGCCCGCCTTGTCATAGCCCGAGACCATCATCAGCGAGTCCTGCAAGCGGTCGTACAGAAAGACCTTGCCCACCAGATCCTCGAACGGACCGGGTAAGAGGTTGCTGGCCTGCGAAACAAACGCCACGTAACGCCCGTCGGCCGAGATCGACACGCTGTAGCTGGCGGCATTGGCCCAACCGCCGTTCGGGATGGCGCTGAGGCGTTTGAGGTCGCCGGTCTGCCGGTCGTACAGGAAGACATCCGCCTCCCACTGGTGGACCTGCGGCGCGGCCGGGTCGTGCGCGACAAATGCGAGGAACCGTCCATCACCGCTGAAGCTCAGCGTGCTCCCACCCCAAGCCCACGGGTCGACCGGGATCAGCCCCAACTGTTCGATCTCCGCTGGCGGAGCAAACGGCGCCGTCTGCTCCCAGCCGTCGGGCACCACCGCGACGACGTTGTGAAGCCCGCGAGAGAGGTTGTCGAAGACGTACGAGCCGTCCAGCCCGGTAAGCGTCGAGCGCTCGCCGGGATCGAGCACGCGGTCGCCGTCGAGATCGAGAAACATCGTCCAGCCCGCGAGGCCCGGCTCGCCCGCGTCGCGCTCACCGTTGGCGTTGCGGTCGTGCCAGTGCACCCCGCGAATCTCCGACGGCAGCGCGACGTAACCGAATGTCGGCCCGTTCAGGTGATCCCCGTCGACGATCGTGAACGGCATCGCCGCGACGGTGCGCATCCAGCCGTCAAGGCCATCACTGATCAGCACGTAGCTGCCGGGCGCGACGCGCTCGACGGTGTAACGTCCGTCGGCGTCCGCCCAGCCGACCGGCTCGCCCCACTGGAACACGCCGTCGCCGTTCGCGTCCGCGAACACGCGCCACCCTTCCAAGCCGCCTTCGCTCTCGTCGCGCACGCCGTCGGCGTTCACGTCCTCGAACACCATGCCCGTCACGCGACCGACCGTCGAATGCAGCGCGAAGTCCAGGTCATTGATCTGCATCGCCAGGGCGAGGGACACGTCGGCCGTCGTTGCGCCGTCGGGCGTCGAGGCAATCCAGTACGGCGGCAACGCCACCCGCAGAGTCGTCTGACCCTCAACGTGCGTCAACAGTTCATACGTGCCGTCCTCGTTGCTGATGGCCCGAGGCTCATCCTCATTCCACTGGCCGTTCGTGTTCAGATCGAGGTACACCGTCCAGCCCGAAAGGCCGGGCTCTTCCGCGTCGAACACGCCGTCCCGATTCACGTCATCGAACAGGCGGCCCGCGAGCCATGCCGGAATCGGGTGCAGATAGAAGCGCGGCGCACTTTCCGTCCGTCCCGCCGCTACCCAGACCAGATGCTCATCGCCGCCGGCGACGCTGGGTCGCCAGTGCTCCGGCATGAGGATCCGCACCGCCGGGTGGCCATGCACGTAGCCATTGATCTTGTACCGGCCCGAGGCGTCGGTCAGCACCGCCGGTTCATCGTCGTCGAGCGCGTCATTGTCGTTCAAATCCACGTAGACGGTGATGCCCTCGGCTCCGTGGTCCTGCGTGTCCTTTCGGCCGTCGCCGTCATAGTCCACCAGCACCTCACCGACAATCCACGACGACGGTGTGCGCAGCCCGATCTTCCGGTCCAGTTCACCCGCCCTCCGGTCATCGATCTCAGAGTGATACACCCACCATGACTGCGCGTAATGAACTTTCACGCGCAGCACATAATCGCCCTCGGCCAGATTCGTGAACAGGAATCGGCCGTCGGCGTCCGTCTCCACGTACGGCTCACGCTCCCAGGCAAAGCCCGTGTTGTCATGCACACCGTCGTTGTCGCGGTCGATGTACACCACGGTGTCGACCACCGGCGGCTCGTCTTCCTGGCGGATCCCGTCCCCGTTACGGTCCTCCCACACGACGCCGCCCAGCACGTCCGGTCGAACGCGCAAGCCGAAGTTCTGAACCGTCGTCCGGCTGTTGCTCACATACACGTCGCGATACGCCAGCCCGCCGCCGTCCGTCGCTTCGTGATATTCCGGCAGGTCGAAGGCCACGCGATGGAAGCCCGGCGCCAGATCGGTGAATATGTAATGGCCCTGGGCGTTGGTCGTTGTCGAGACCTCCCCGGGGTCGGGTACGCCGTCGCGGTTGGAGTCTAGGAAGACCAGCCAGTCGGCCAGGAAGTTCGCCCCATAGGCGGGCGGCGTGTCTCCGTAGACGCCGAAGTAGTCCTCGTATACCGTGCCGGCGATGGCGCTGGAAGGCAATCGGAGGGGGAAGTCGATTCCCGTCACCGCCTCGCCGGGCGCGACCGTGATCTGCCGTACCTGCGTAACCGGATCCGCCAGCATCCAGGACTGAATGAGTTCGAGGCGCACATCGTGGGTGCCGGCCTCGAGCGTCAGGGTGTACATGCCGTCATCGCCGGACCGGGCCGACGGTTCGCCAGCATCGTCCAGTTCGCCGTCGCCGTTCAGATCGCTGAACACGGACAGGTGGACGCCCGGCTCGCCGTGGTCGCGCACGCCGTTGCCGTTCATGTCGTACCAGACACGGCCCATGACCTGGCCGGCCGTACCGGCGTCAAGGCTGATGGCGGTGGGGGGAACCGTTTCGTTGGCGGGAGCACCACCACTCCACGGCCGAAGAATCAGATCGTCCAGCGGCGAGGCGCTGAGGAGGATGCGCGGTTCGAGCGGTTCGAGGAGAAGCGGCCCGTGCGAAAGCGAGGCCACGCGGGATCTGCGACTGTGGTGTCGATTACCCATGCGTCAATACCCCGTATGTCAGGCTGGCGACGCGGCGTTCAGCCGGCAAAGCGATTGGTGAAAAAACACTACAAGCCTACTATAAGCCTGTGGCCAAACTGGCCCAAATTGAAAATCTCCCATGCATGAATTTTTTGCCCGGCACGGGCGATGACCGGCCTGCATCGAGGCGCATCGCGGTCCCGAGCCGGCCCCATACGTTTGGTAAATGGGGTAATTTGTCGGCGAGAGCTGCAAGGTCGGTGACGATGAATGTTCTGTTTCTCATGGCCGACCAGATCAACGTACGGGCGCTGAGCGCCTATGGCGGCCGGCATATCCAGACGCCGCATCTCGATCGGCTGGCGCGGGAGGGGGCGCGGTTCGAGAATGCCTACTGCGCCTGGCCGGTGTGCTCGGCCTCGCGGGCGTCGATCCTCACCGGCCAGTACGCCCACACGCACGGCATCACACGGAACGTGGACAACCCGGACCTTCCGTCGGTCACGAACGACATGCCGTTCACCGAGAACCTGCTGCACCAGCGCGGCTGGGAGACGCACTACGTCGGCCGCTGGCACACCGGTCCGCGTGAGCGGCTCGCCTGTTTCAAAGGTCGCACCGAGACGCGCGCCCGCGGCGACTATCACCAGCGCGAGTTACCGGCCGCGATCGAGCAGCTTCGTCGCATCCAGCCGGCGATCCCCCTGGCGGGGCCGCACGGCAGCGTCGATCGACCACCGCGGCGGCAGCTTTGCCAGGACACGGTCGAGATGACCCCAGCGGTGTGGGAAGCTCACCGGCGCTGGCAGGAGTCGAGGGACGCGGCCTTCCCGATCTTCTCGCTCATCGGCCGCTCGATCATCCCGCCGGAGCATCAACCGGAGACGATCTACGCCGATCAGATCATCGAACGTCTGACCAACTGGGCGCGGCAGCGTGATGAAACAGCACCCACGGGGGAATCGCCGCAGCCGTTCATGATGACATGGTCGGTCAACCCACCACACGATCCGGTAGTCATTCCCGAGCCGTACTACAGTTTCGTGCCGCGCACCGACGACCTGTTGCCGGCCAATCACGCGGTCGATCCCACGAGCTGTGATAACCCCGGTCCGTTGGGCAGTGCGTCGCGTGCATTCGTCGAGACCGTTGGCCGGGAGGTGGTGCTTGAACACATTGCCGTGTACCTAGGCATGGTCAAGTTCGTCGATGACCAGGTCGGCCGCATGCTCGACGCGCTTGACGCACTGGGCTTGGCCGATGACACCCTTGTGATCTTCACGGGCGATCACGGCGATATGCTCGGGGCGCACGGCATGGTGTACAAGTCGACGCTGAGTTTTTACGAAGAGATCGCGAAGGTGCCGCTGCTGGTGCGTCTGCCTTCGCATATACCGGCCGATCGCCGCATCGCCGCGCCTGTGAGTCTCATGGATCTGGCCCCGACGCTGCTCGATTACGCCGGCGTTTCTCTCCCATCGAGCATGCAGGGTATAAGCCTGCGGGCACTTATCGAAGGGAAAACCGAACAGTCTCCGCATGCAGTCGTCTGCGAGCGCAGCGGCGGGCGCATGGTCCGCGAAGGTCGCTGGAAGTATGCATGGTATGAGACCGGCCAGCGATGGCTGTTCGATCTGGCGGTCGATCCGGGCGAGACACGCAACCTTGCGCATGACGCCGCGCATGCCGCGGCGCGGGCCCGGCTTTTTGGCCTGCTGAGCGAGGAACTGCGTCGAACCGGCGATCCGCTAGCCGCCGCCCTGCAGGATGGATAGGAAAACCGACTTCTCGGGAGTCAACTCCACTGATTGGTCGGCCGCTGCAAGCCTTGGCTCTCTCGTCTCCCGCTGTACCATAACGGGTCGACGTCAACACAACTTCTTGGGGTACTCAGGAGCGGCGCGATGAAGCGGTATTCCGCGTTTGGTGTGATCAGCGTGTTGCTGATGCCTATCTCTTCAGCCTTGGGTTCATCTTTCACCACGCCCGCGCAGTCCGGGGTAACCATCAGCACCACCATCGACACCATAGTTCGCCAGGTCATCTATGGCTTTGACCTGACCGCGCTGCCTTACGAGTACGAACAGATTGCGTTTTCACCTTCGCCGCTCAAGGCCTTCAGCGAGATTCCGCTGATCTACGGGGCGGTGGTCTCGCCGTGGTCCACTGAGTCGAACTTCCACCAGATTTACGACGGCCAGACGTTCGTGGGTTGGAGTCTTGAGATCCAGTACATGGCAGGCTCCGCGCCGCCGCGGATCAACAGCGTCACGATCAACTATGCCGCGGGCGTGCGGCTATCCGGCCACGTCATACGTCTGCCGGGAGATGACAATGTGACCGTCACCTATCGCGAGCCAGCCGAGGGCTTCCCCGACGGCCAGGACGACAACATTGTGCTCTGGGCGTATGTGCCCGAGGTGATGGGTCTGCCCGGCGACTTTGATGGCTCGGGCGTCGTCGACACGCAGGACATCAATCCCTTTGTGTTCGCGTTGACCGATTCATCCGGGTATGAGGCGGCGTATGGGGTGGCGGCGCGCGTCTACGATCTCACTGGCGATGTGGTCATCAACACCGAAGACATCAATCCCTTCGTCGCCGCACTCACAGGCGCTGGCGCGGAGGCGGTGATCCCCGAGCCGTCAGGTTTGGGCCTGCTCGCCGCCGCCGCGGTGTTCGTGCCCGTCGGTCGACGATGCTGGACGACTCGCCTTCGCATCTGATGCCTGTGATACAATCACTGACTTGTCGACGGCCATTCCCCCAGTGGGCACGAGCGATCAGCACGTGACAGACTTGCACGAGACGAGAGTACGCCATGACCAGGAAGACGACCCCGCGCAACAGCAAGCCCGGCGCCACGACTGCGGCCGCCGGCAAAGGCGACCCGAGAAAGATCGTGCTGGCCTACTCCGGCGGGTTGGACACGTCGGTGATCCTGCCATGGCTTAAGCAGCGCTACCCGGGCGTGAAGCTGGTGGCCTTCGCGGCTGAGCTGGGCCAGGGCGACGAGCTGGCCGGCATCGAGAAGAAGGCCAGGGCCAGCGGGGCCGACGAGGTGGTCGTCAAGGATCTGCGCAAGGAGTTTGCGGAGCAGTTCTGCTTCCCGATGCTGCGGGCGCACGCGATCTACGAAAGCGACTACCTGCTGGGTACGTCGGTCGCCCGGCCGATTATCGCCAAGCACCAGGTGGTGGTCGCCCACCAGACGGGGGCCGATGCCGTGGCCCACGGCGCAACGGGTAAGGGCAACGACCAGGTTCGCTTTGAGATGACTTACATGGCCCTGGATCCAAAGCTGAAGATCATCAGCCCATGGAAGGACTCGCGGTTCATCGCCGATGGTTTGACGAGTCGGGAGACGGCCATCGAGTTCGCCAAGGCTCACAGGATTCCCATCGAGCAGAGCAAGGCGAAGATTTACTCGCGTGATCGCAATCTCTGGCACATCTCGCATGAGGGCGCGGAGATCGAAAATCCAGCCAACGAGCCACAGGACCGCTGCCTGGTGATGAGTGTGCCCGTGAGCAAGGCGCCGAACCGTGCGGCATATGTCGAAGTGACGTTCGAAAAGGGCGTACCGGTCGCAGTCGATGGCAAGAAGCTGGCGGGCCACGAGGTGATTGCGCAGCTCAACGCGCTGGGCGGAAAGCACGCGGTGGGCCAGACGGTGCTGGTGGAGAACCGGCTGGTGGGCATGAAGAGCCGGGGCGTTTACGAGACGCCCGGCGGCACGATTCTCTATGAAGCCCACAAGGCGCTGGAGCAGATGTGCCTGGAGCGGCAGCTTTACCACTACAAGCAGCAGATGGCGATCAAGTATGCCGAACTGGTCTACAACGGCCAGTGGTTCCACCCGCTGCGCGAGGCGATGCAGGCGTTTGTCGATCATGCCAACCACGTGGTCAGTGGCACGACGAAGGTCAAGCTCTACAAAGGGCGGGCTCAGGCCGTGAGCGCAACCAGCAAGACGAGCCTCTACGACCTGGAGCTGGCGAGCTTCGCGATGGACGGCTATGACGTGACGGCCGCACGCGGGTTCATCGACCTTTTGGGTCTGCCGATGAAGGTGCGTGGCCTCAAACAGAAGCCGAAATACTGAGACGGGTCGATCGGCGAACGAGGGCGGTTTCCTGCTCGGTTTACGGACCCGCACCGATGGAACTAGCTACCCGACGTTGCTCCGGGGATCACCACGATGCCTGACGTTCTCGTGCCCGCCAGCCCCACCATCCGTTATGTGCCCACCGATCTGGACGCCACGCGATGGTCGAACCTTGAGCCATACTTTCGGGAGCTGTTCGATCGGCCGTTCGTGTCGTTCGAGGCCGTCGTCCAGTGGCTTCACGATTTGTCCGACCTGATCGCAGTGGAAAGCGATGTCGGCACACGCCTGAGCATCGCCCACGCCTGCAATACCGAAGACGAGCAAGTGGAGAAAGCGTACCTGCATTTTTTTGAGGAAATTGAGCCGAAGATCAAGCCGCTCTTTTTCGCTCTGCAGAAGAAGCTGGTTGACAGTCCACACGTCGCAGCCGCCATGGCGCAGCCGCGGCTTGCGGTGTTGGTGCGTGAGTGGCAGGCTGACGTCGAGCTGTTTCGCGAGCAGAACGTTCCGCTGCAGACGCAGGTGCGCAAACTTGTCAGCGAATATGGCAAGTTGTGCGGCCGCATGATGGTCGACTTTCGTGGCGAGCCGCGCACGCTGCAGCAATTGGCGCGTTTTCTGGAAGAAACGGATCGCGACACGCGGCAGCAGGCGTGGGAACTGGGGGAGAAACGCCGCCTCGAAGATCGCGAGCGGCTTGACAACCTGTTTGACCAGATGCTTGCCCTTCGCCAGCGGATGGCTGGCAACGCCGGGCTGCGCCATTACCGCGAGTATGCATGGATCGCCGCCAAGCGGTTCGACTATACGCCTGACGACTGCCACGCCTTCGCCGACGCCGTGGAAAAAACGTGCATGCCGCTGGTCGAGCAGCTTGACCGGCAGCGGGCGCAGGCGATGGGGCTGGACCGCCTGCGGCCGTGGGATTTATCGGTTGATCCAAAGGGGCGCCCACCGTTGCGGCCATTTGATCCCGGGGATATCGAAGGCTTCCTGAACAAGTCGCAGCAGGCGCTGGGCCGCATCGATCCTCGCATCGGCGGCATACTGCGTCTGCTGCGCGACCGAGGCACGCTGGACCTTGAAAGTCGACGGGGCAAGCGGCCGGGCGGGTTCCAGGCGACGCTGGAGATCGAACGTATGCCTTTCATCTTCATGAACGCCGCGGGCATGCAGCGCGACGTGGAAACCCTTGTACACGAGGTCGGCCACGCCCTGCACACGCTGGCGGCGCGGGCCGAGCCGCTGGTGTTTCTTCATCACGCGCCGCTGGAATTTTGTGAAGTCGCCAGTATGGGCATGGAGTTGCTGACAGGTGAGCATCTGGGAGTGTTCTACAGCGAGGAGGATGCGGCGCGAGCTTTCCGTCAGCATCTTGAGGGTGTTGTGCGGCTCTTGCCGTGGATCGCCACGATTGACCAGTTTCAACACTGGGTCTATACCCATCCGGGACACAGCGTCGCACAGCGGACCGACGCCTGGCTTGACATATCCGGCCGATTCTCGAGCTCCATGGTCAACTGGGACGGCCATGAGGACATACGGGCGTCGCGCTGGCAGCGGCAACTGCACCTGTACCACCATCCCTTCTACTACATCGAATACGGTATCGCGCAGCTTGGCGCCATGGCGGTGTGGCATAACGCGCGTCGGAACCGCGTCGAGATGATGCAGCGTTTCCACGCGGCGCTGGCTCTTGGTGGAACACGGCCCTTGCCGGAACTCTTTGAGGCGGGGGGGGGCACATTTGACTTCTCGGCAGCGACCGTCGAGCCGTTGATGGCGCGGCTCGCCGCTGAGCTTGACCGCCTGCAGGATTGAAGCTCCCGAACCCGCGAACGGAGAGGAAGCGGTGAGGTTGTCCTTCGTCATACCGGCCCACAACGAACAGGCGGCGCTGCCGGTGACTTTGTGCAGCATTCACGCGGCGGTGTCGGCGGCAAAGGTGACGGGCGGCTACGAGATGATCGTGGTTAATGATGCGTCCACGGACGCCACGCCGCAGGTTGCCGTCGCCCATGGCGCACGTGTGGTGCCGGTTGACAAGCGCAAGATTGCGGCGGTGCGTAACGCGGGTGCGGCCAGGGCGAGTGGGGAGCTGCTGATATTTTTGGATGCGGACACGCGGTTGCCGGCGGCCACGCTGGCGGCAGCGCTGGCTGCCCTGGCTGATGGCGCCGTCGGCGGCGGTGCGGTGGTGCGGGCGGATCGTCGCCTGAATCCATTCGCCTGGGTGGCGCTTCGCGCCTGGAACTGGACCTCGCGTCTGCGGCGTTGGGCGGCGGGCTGCTTCGTGTTCGTGCGACGAGACGTGTTCGAGCGAATCAATGGTTTTGATGAGCGGTATTACGCAACCGAAGAACTGGATTTCAGCGAGCGTGTCCAGCGAGAAGGGCGGTTTGTCATCGTGCGTGAGCCGGTGGTCACCTCGGCCCGCAAGATGGCCATGACACGTGCCGGCGAGCATCTGCGTCTGATGCTGCGGTGGCTGACACGCGGGCGCAAAGCCTTTGAACGTCGCGACGGCCTGGATCTGTGGTACGCCCCAAAGCGTTGAGGCGGTTCAATATCCGTTGCCCTCTTCATCATCCTCATTGTGTTTGAGCGCATCGAGCCGGGTGATGCCGCAACCCATCAGGCCGTTGTCAAGCTGGACGATCTGACGAACCACTTCGTGCATGCGTGAGGCACGCTCTTCCCTGGGCACCAGGGCGGCGCAAGGTGTGCCGAAGCGGGGGTTGGCGTAGGGCAGGTGTGTATCACCGCGTGCGAGGATGTGGCTGCCGTTGGCGGCGCCGGTCGCTTCATCGAGCCCTGTGGGATTGCTGGCATCGCGCGCCCATGGTGTGAAACTGCGGGCGTTGCAGTAGTGACTGACGAAGGCGCGTCGAAAGCGATCAGGCGTGATATTGCGCTTGGAGCGGTGCAGCAGATGGCCATTAAAGAAGACGACGTCGCCAGACTTCACCCGCCCGAGGACGTGATCGTACTTGTTGGCGATCTGTGTCAGAGTGTTGACACGATCGTCGGGATCCGAGGGATGGATGATGTGGGTGATACCCTGGACCAGGCGGTCGCCAAAGCCATAGCTCACTTCCGGGCAGGGCGGGTAGATGGGTTCGTGCGCGCTGCCTTTGGCGAACCACAGGCCGCCGTTGTATTCGTCAGCGTCGTCAATCGCGATCCACGAGCCGATCAGTGTGTCCGGCAGCGTCGGGATGTAATAGCTGTCCTGGTGCCAGCCTTGGCCCGGTTTGCCCGGGCCTTTGAGAAAAAGCATGGTCTGAAGTGCGAGCACGTCGGGGCCGATCAGCACTTCGAGAATATCCAGCACGCGCGGATGCAACAGGTAGCGTTCGTGCAGGGCGAGCTTGCGATGCAGCATGTGGATGCGCAAGAAGAACTCCGCCTTCTGTTCCCGCGACAGGTGTGAGGGTGGGCGGATGAGCTCGCGGACGGTCTTGACTGTCTGGTGGCGGTTGTCGCGGCCGGCGAAGTCCGCCTCCCTGGGGTCGACCGTGTTCGGATCGAATTCAGGTAACACCTGCTGCTCGGGCAGCCGGCCGTCCATGAGCTGTTCGGTGTGCTCGCGCAGCTCGGCGATCTCGTCATCACGGAGTACCGCGGGCATGATGACAAAACCGTCGCGGCGGTAGGCCATGTACTGGTCGATGCTGACGGGGTAACGGCCGCGATCGTCAGGAGCCGAGGGGAGCGAGACAGTGTCATGGGCGGTCATGTGAAAGCCTCATACAGGCTTACCCGCCGCAGAACGGCAGGTGCGGAGTTTAGCCCATGGTAGGCGGGGGACGTCGCCAGGAGAAGCCCTTCGTTCAATCGTGGTCGTGGCGGACAGGGTTTCAGGACAGGCGGATTGGCATGAAGGGGCACAAGGACGAGAATATGTGGTGGAGTATCGCGGCGGTTGGCCGTCGGCCGACAATGGCGTGCTTGGCGGGAGACTTGTCCATGCGGTTGGCGTTTATCGGCGGTTGGGGTCACCACTATCTCCGGGGAGCGATCGATGATCCGAGCGTCGGTATTCGGGCGGCGGCGGTCAGTGGTGACGGACAGGATGACGCAGCCGCGAAGCGTCTGGCAGATCAGATCGCGGGGGCGATGTGGTACGACAAACCTGAGGCGATGTTCGACGCATTCGGCCCGGACGTCGTGAGCATCGGAGCGGTGTACGGCCACAACGCGGAAATGGCGGGACTTGCGCTGTCGCGCGATGTCCCGGTCGTCAGCGACAAGCCTGCAGCGGCGACGTGGGCCCAGCTCGATCGACTCACGGCGCTGCTGCGTAAGAACCAACGCATTCTGCTGACGGAGTTCGATTTTCGCAGTCGGGCGTGTTTCCGGGCGGCCCGTCAGGCGGTGGCGCAAGGCCGCATCGGCCGCCCGGTTCTGGCCACGGCCCAGAAGAGCTACCGCTTTGGCCGGCGGCCGGCGTGGTATGGCGACCGCGCAGCCTACGGCGGGACGATGTTGTGGATCGCCAGTCACGGCATTGACGCGATCCGCTTTGTGACGGATATGCCGATGCGCCGGGTGTATGGTCGGGGAGGCAATCTATCGCAACCCGGCTATGATCATTTCGAGGATCACGTGGCGGCGATGTTGGAGCTCGAAGGCGGCGCGACGGGAATCGTCCATGCCGATTTTCTGCGGCCTGCGGCCGCGCCGACGCATGGCGATGATCGGCTTCGGGTGGCCGGAACGCAAGGGGTGGTGGAGGTTCGTGACGGACGGTGTATGCTGATGACGTGCGAAGCCGGGCCGTGTGATATCACCGGCGACGCTGCCGTGGAGCCGATGCATCGCGAACTTCTGGCCGCGGTGCGAATGGGTGGTTCAGCTTACTACAGCACGGCCGCATCGCTGGAACTGGCGGCGGTGATGCTGGCGGCACGCGACGCGGCCGACCGGCGCGAGGCGGTGGTGATAGACGCGCCCTGGAGGTGACGTCGATGATCGTGGTGCAGGCCAAGTCCAACGGTACAGCGTACGGGGCCGGCGCGCCGGCTCGGCTGACCATCGCCCGCCAGCCAGACCATGCGGCGATGTGCGGCTCCTTGGCCGCGGCATGGAGGCGCCCGACGGAGATACCAGAGGGCATCTGGCCACGATTCGTCGAGGCGGTGAGGCGGCACGACGATGGTTGGATTGAGGCTGAGCGACACCCGGCCATCAACGACCAGGGGCAGCCGCACGACTTCAAGAGCCTTCCAACGCAGGCGCACGCGGCCATCTGGCGGCGCAGCGTGGACCTTGCCGAAGCGGTGGATCCGTACATGGCTCTCTTGACCGCCCTGCACGCGCGGTGGCTCTACAGCCACGTCACCTTGCACACCGCAGAGGCCGAGCAGCGCGAGGCCCAGCGACTGATGGCCGAAATGGCTCAGCGTGCCGATGGGTATATCGAGACATTGCGTGAGCGTCGAGATTCGGAACGGTCGGCGGTGGAACCAGCCGCACTGGCCGCGGCCCGATCACTGCTGACGTTGTTGGATCGTCTGTCCCTGATGCTGATTGGCGGGGTGGAATGGTGCGACGAACTTGGGCCGGCCGCATTCAACGATTGCCAGGCGGTTCTGCAGATGCCGCAAGCCGATGGCGAGATGGCGAACGGCCAGATGACCACGTGCGATCCTTGGCCATTCGAGGGGACGAGTCTGGTCGTCGGATGTGACCTGCATGAGGTCGACGCCGCGGCAGCCGGCGAATCGGTGGCGCTGGGCGAACGCCTGGCCTGTCCACCAACGCGGCGGTGCACATGGACGCTGGTCCCGACTCAACGTGGTTAACCGTCGTCCTCATCAGGCGGGGCATTCGCCGCACGATCGCCGGGCGGGCTGGTATCCACATCTTCGAGTGAATGGATGGCGTGGCGGCCGTCGTCGGTGATTCGCCACCTGTCGTCGGCAGGGTCGCGAACAATCCAGTGATTCTGCTGCGCGTGGCTGACGAGCATGGCTCGTCGTCGCTGTGCCTTGGCCCGCACGGCCGGCGGAAGCTTTTCCCACTTGAACGACCATCGCACGATGGACGTGTGCTTCCGCCAGTCTCTGATGGCGGTCGCCAGAGCGTGAACGCCACCGGCCTTGTCATCGAGGAATTCCGTCAGTGCCTCGGCCGTCTCGATTGACAAGGCGAGTTTGTCGATATCACGCATCAGGGCGGCCAATTCGTCACGGCGCACGCAGAAGCGGGCGATGTGGTCGTCGCTCATCGGTCCGTGATCGCGTAGTGCGGTCAGCCACTCGACGAGCCGCAGGCGCATCTGTTGGCGATCCTCCCACGGCTCCGACGTCGAGTCGGGGGGGGATGAATCCGGTGTCGGCGAGGAAGCATCAACCATGCGCCAAGTGTAGCCGATGACCGGTGGATCCAGCACGGATTCACCCATTGCGGCCGTGCAGCAGTCTGAGCATCGTTTTCCATGCCGGGTCCGCGTAGAAGCGGTGGCCGCCATCGCCGACGACGAGCCTGCAGTTGTCAGGCGCGCCCGCGGCCGCATAGATCTGCTTCAGTCGGCGGAATTCGCCGCGCGTGGCTTTGATCGGGAAGATCGGGTCCTCGCTGCCGGCGACGATGACCAGCGGACGGGGTGCGAACAAGCCCATGATGTCGGCGTGCTCGGCTTCGAGCAGCAGATTGGGCACATAGTTGCACATGCAGTGGTAGAGCGACATAACCGACGCCTCGAAGCTGCAGAAGTAGCACGAGGGCATGGCGTATCGGACCTTGGGGCCCAGCAGGGCGGCGGCAAACATGGTCGCCGTGCCTCCACCGCTGTTGCCCATCACGCCGAGTTTGCTCATTCGCATGTCGCCGCGACTTGCGAGGTAGTCGATGCCGCGTGAGATGTCATAGACGCGCTCGGCCAGCAGTGTGCGGCCCAGCATCAGAGCGTGCATGGAGGCGTCGTGACACCAGCTCTGGCCGGCATCGTTGATGCGCGTCTCGTGCTTCTGTCCGAAAGCCCGCTGCTCGACACACAGGGCCGCCAGGCCGCGTCGCATGCAACCAATGCCGTAGTCACGGTCACCTTCGATGTTCGCGGGCTTGGTGTCGTCCGCCGCGTCGCACCCGATGGACCACCCCGCGCCGGGAGCGTGCCCTTGTACGCAGACCCAGGGCAGATAGGGCGCCTTGACGCCCTTGGGTAGACAGAGATAGGCCGGCGTATCGCAACCATCCTCAGTGCGCATCATCAGCTTTTCGATGCTGCCCAGTTCATGCTCGCGTTTCCAGATGGACCAGACAGGCGGCGGGCCGTCGGCCTTGGGCATGCGGGCGAAGCCGGTAAGCTCGGTGACTTTGCGGCGCAGTTTGCGTTGCCAGACCTTCACGTTCTGGGGATCGGCCTTGGAGTCGCCCGGCCAACCGAGCACGGGGCGATTGGCTTTCATCAGCTTCTGATGGACGATGGAGGGGGCGAGGTCAAACGACTTGGGGGCCTTGGCCCGGGGGGTGGTAGGCATGGGCACGATATTACCGACGCGGCGGGCGGGGACAACATAAGCCGTATAGGTGTGGCTCTTCGGAGCCCTCACATCGGCCGTGCGATGATGTGCGGCGGTTTGCTGTCGCGACCGAGGACTGGCCTTTCATGCAGATCGGTGATGGCATAGCCGCGCCTGACGACCGACTGCCAGGCTTGCCAGCTCTCATCGCTGTGCAGTTCAACGAGCAGCGACGGGCGAAGTCGGCCCAGGACGTCGCGCATGCCGTCGAGCACCAGGTCTTCAGCCCCTTCGACATCGATCTTGACCAGGTCCAACCGGCGGGCTTTGGCGAAATACTGGTCAAGGCTAACGGCAGGGACGCGAAACTCCGCATCTGTGGGTGTGCTGGCGTCACGATCGACAATGTTCCATTGCGGATTGTGGCGGTCGCGACTGGCACACAGTGTCACCGAGTCGGTCGCGCCATCGTTGACGGCGACGGCTTCGATGATGACGCGGTTGATCAATCCACTGTTGGCGAGGGTGCGCCGCAGCGTGAGGACGTTGTTGGGATGCGGTTCGAAGGCGTAGACACGGCCGATCGGCCCGCTGCGACGGGCCATGACAGCCGACAGCAGGCCGTAATTGGCGCCGACGTCGGCGCAGACATCGCCGGGTCGAATCAGCCGGCCCAGCGCCTTGGCCACGTCCGGCTCATAGGCCCGGCCGGCGAGAAGACGGCGGCGATGGCGGGCGGCGACAAGATCCGTCCATGTAGCGCGGATCGGCCTGGGGATCAGTCGACGCAGGAGCTGGCGCGTGGCCGATTCGCCGGGTTGACGTGGAGGCGTGGTCTGAACCCCGGTGCCGTCGGGGGGCTGTATGGCGGACATGGGCTCGGCTCCGCGCGACGTGGCATGTACCGGGCGCGCTGGGTCTGTTCTCTATTCGCCTTCCTCAGCGCCGGCCGTGTGATGCGCATCGGCCTCGGCCTGCGCCCTCATCGCCTCCCATTCTTCGAGGCTGATGGTCACCTCGCGAGCCTGTGAGCCCTTGTATTCGCCGAGTAGGCCGGCTTCCGCCATCTGCTCGATCAGGCGTGACGACCGGCTGTAGCCGATGGACAGGCGGCGCTGCAGGAGACTGACGCTGCCCCGGCGGGATTCGAGGACCACGCGTACCGCGTCATCGAACAGCTCATCACGTTCTTGCGGGTCGCCTTCGCCGGCGGCAGCGCCCGGGGCTCGCAGTTGCACAAGCTGGGGCTCGAAGTTCTGGGTGGCGATGGTCTTGAGGAACTTGACGGCCCGGCGGATTTCGAGGTCTTCAACCAGCGTGCCCTGGGCGCGGGCGAGCTTGCTGGTGCGCGGGCTGAGAAAAAGCATGTCGCCCTGGCCCAGCAGCAGTTCAGCGCCCTTCTGGTCGAGCACGATGCGGCTGTCCAGGCCGCTGGCGACCTTGAAGCTGATGCGACAGGGCATGTTGCCCTTGATCAGGCCGGTGACGACGTTGGCTTGCGGGCGCTGCGTGGCGAGGATCAGGTGAATACCCACGGCTCGGGCTTTCTGCGCCAGGCGGACGATGTGCCCTTCAACTTCCTTGTTGGTCATCATCAGGTCGGCCAATTCATCAATCACGAAAACGAGGTAAGGCAACTTCTTGGGAATGCGAGCCTCCTCCTGCTCCGAGGCGGGCTGGAATCGCTCCTTGAGTTCCTCCCAGCCCAGCTCGTTATAGCTGGCCACGTCGCGCACACCCGCTTCCGCCAGCAGTTCGTATCGCTCGTCCATTTTTGTCGTCGCCCACTCGAGGATGGCGGCGGCTTTGGGCATTTCCGTGACGACCGGGCACATCAGATGCGGCACGTCCTTGAAGAGACTCATTTCGACCATCTTCGGATCGACGAGCACAAGCTTCAGTTCATCGGGGCGCTTCGTGAACAGGAAGGACATGATGATCGAGTTCATGCACACGCTCTTACCCGAGCCGGTCGTGCCGGCGATGAGCATGTGCGGCATCGTGGTCAGATCCTGGATCAACGGGTTACCCGAGGCGTCCTTACCCAGGTACATGGGCAGGCGCATCTTGGTGGCGCTGGCCGGGTCGGCGGTCATGAGTTCCTTCAGGCGAACGCGCTCTTTCTTCTGGTTGGGCACCTCGACGCCGATGGTGTCCTTGCCGACGATGTTGGGCACCACGCGCACGTTCTGGGCCTTGAGCGCGCGGGCCAGATCGGACGACACGCGGTTGATGGCGCTGACCTTGGTGCCCGGAGCCAGCCGCAGTTCGTAAAGCGTGATGACGGGCCCCGAGTCGATGCCGACTACTTCGCCCTCGATGCGGTACTCGCGCAACGCCGATTCCAGCGTGACCGCCTGCTCGCGCACGAGGGTCTCGATCTCCTCGCTGAAGTTGGCCTCGGGTTCGAGCAGTTGATCAAGGCCGGGGAACTCGTAGCCGGACAGATCGATTTCACGGGCGGCGGCGAAGGCAGCCTGGTCGGCGCCGTCGGGCCGGTTGGCGAAATTGATCGGAAGCTGCCTGATCTTGGCCCGAAGGGCGTCCGGGTCAAAACGTTTCTCCGCGGTGTAGGCGCCGGGGGCGTCGGCGTCCACCTCGTCGTCCTCTTCTTCGCCCTCCTCCTCGTCGTCCTGCTCTTGGCTCTCCTCGTCTTCGTCGTAAGTGTCTTCTTCGTAGTCCTCTTCGTCGTCGTTTTCCGCGTCCCAGCTCTCCGCGTCCTTACCTTCAAGGGCGTTGCCGCGTTTCACACGACTACCGATCCACCGGCCTGGCGCACGCAGAACGGCGCCGACGTTGCCTGCCCAGGCAAGGGACATGCGCGGCAGGGCGGTTGCTCCACTGGCGTTACGCAGCGTGTGGCCAAGATGGTGGAACGCGGCGAGGATCACCTGGTCGGCAGCCAGCAGACTGCCGATGCCGGCAGCCACAAGCAGAATCACCAGGGTGCCCATAACGGCAAAACGCGGAATCAATTCGCTGGTGACGAACAACCCGACGAGTCCGCCGCCGGTGCCGAGTGCGGTGCTGTATTGCGGTTGCCAGAGGTCGAAGATCGCGCTCAGCGCGACAGCCGCCAGCAGCGCGCCGATACCGCGCAGGATCGGCTGAGTCAGCGGACGCCCCATAGCCTTGACCACCAGGGCCCCGGCCCATGCGGTCATGAGTACCCAGATTCCGGGCCCCAGCACGCGATGGGTGCGATAGCTGACCACGGCGCCGAATCGGCCGATCCAGTTGTGGACCTGCGCGTGGCCCGTCACGGGGTCAATGGGCACAAGCACGCTGTGGCTGGGGGGGTCGGCCGGGTTAAAACTCACCATCGCAGCCGCGAGCAGCATCCACAACCCGGCCGCCAGCGTCCACAACACATAGGGCCGCAACACCTCACCGGTGGTCTGGCTCGACCGCCGCGACGACCTCGATGCACGTTTCATACTCATCGTGCGTAAGTTTCCTCAATAATCACAACAGTCAGGGAGGGCATGGAGTTGCCTTGACCAGTGCAATGGGCATCCGACGCGTCATCGACACGCCAATCCTCCACCGGTAGTTCATGACTGCACTGCATCCGTCCATTCATCGGCGTCAATCCGCATGCCATCGCGGCCATATCCGGCCATCCGAGCCGATCGCGCCGCGCGTGGTTATCATCGGTCGCCGGCGGGTTGCGGCGACAAAAGAATCGGAACGACCCATGGGTGACCCGGGAACCTATCTATCTGAAAAAGCAGTCTTTACCGATCCGCAGACCGGTCGGCGGGTGATCCGGTGGACCGCGTCGGACGCCAAGGATCAACACCTCTACTTCACCAGTCCATCCGTTACGGCCGATGACCGCTGGATCGTGTTTCTGACCGAACGCACGGGTCATCCCAATCTTGCGGTCATCGACCGGCGCAGCGGCGGCATCCGCATGCTGACCAACAACACGTCCGGCCTGCTGCGCAGCTATGTGTACGCCACCGGCGGCGAAACCGGCCTGAGCAAGGCCTCGCCCTGCCTCGATGCCGCACACGGCGTGATCTACTACATCGCCAACCAGGCGGTCTGGCGTCTGGATCTTCCTGACGGGCGGCCACAAGAGCTGTGGCCCCTGCCGCAGACCGACGGGGCAGCCTGGTGGTCGGCCTTCAACCACGTTTCGCC
The DNA here is from genome assembly GCA_964502445.1 of uncultured Phycisphaeraceae bacterium. Lineage (GTDB taxonomy): Bacteria > Planctomycetota > Phycisphaerae > Phycisphaerales > Phycisphaeraceae > CAZCWM01. The sequence continues at coordinate 133,144 of CAZCWM010000001.1, forward strand.
TGATGGCCACACGTTGTGCGTCCCGCTGACCGATCCGCGCGCTTTCGCTGAGGCCGACACGCACACCCATCAGCACGATCAGATGCGCGACGTGCCTCGGACCATGCGCGAAGCCGGACTCGTTAGCCGCCTGTACGCGATCGACACAACCACCGGGATCGCCTCTGTGCTCGCGGAAGTGCCAGTCTGGGTGACCCACGTTCAGTTCGATCCCGCCGGCACCGGACGAATCGTGTTCAACAGCGAGGGGCATGGTCGGGATCAGGGCAGGTACGGGAATCCTCGTATTTGGGTGATTGAGCCCGGCGGCAGGCCCCGGCCGCTCTTCGACCAGAGCCCGGCCGAGTATGTTTCATGTTGCCACGAGAACTGGACGCCCGACGGTCGGGGCATTGTCTACCACGGCGAGCGATGGCTGCCGGAAGGAGGCGGCGTTGGTTTTGTGGCCGTTCGGGATTTCGAGGGACATGTCCTGTTCGATGCGTCGCTACCGAAGATGCGCTATGGCCACGCTACGCCCATGCCGCCCGACGGCCGGCGCGTGGTGATCGATGGTGTCGATCGTTGTGTGAGTCTGCTCACTGCGACTGAAGCGGGCGGCTGGCGCCTCGAGCATCTGTGCCGCCATGACACGGACCGGTCCATGCGCGACCAGGACGCCCATGCCCATCCGCTGGTGACCACTCGTGGTACAAGTATCATTTTTACCTCTGATCGCGAAAACTCGTGCAATGTGTACGAAGTCATATGCCCTGATCTGACATACGGGTGAATCATGACGTCTGCTTTTTCGAAGATCGCTGATGATCGCATGCTCGAGCGCCTCCAGCCGCCAATGCACGAGGGCAGACTCGATGTCGTCCTCGATACCGACACCTACAACGAGATCGACGACCAGTTCGCCTTGGTCTATGCCGTGCTGGCTTGCGAGAGGATCAACCTCCAGGCCGTTTATGCCGCCCCCTTCGACAACCCACGCAATGGTGGAAGCGTTGAACTGGGCATGGAGCGCAGCTACGAAGAGATCCTGCGCACGCTGGGGCATATGGGCATGAACGACCAGAGCGTTCCCGTTTTGAAGGGGGCGCGGCATTTTCTCCGCGGCGCGTATGAGCCGGTCGATTCGCCGGCGGCACGCGACCTTGTCGAGCGGGCGATGGCGCGTGATCCACAGGGCACGCCGCTCTATGTCGCGGCGATTGGTGCGATCACCAACGTCGCCTCGGCGATGCTCATGGAACCGCGCATCATCGAGCGACTCGTCATCGTCTGGTTGGCGGGTACGCCCTATGAGTGGCCCAGTGCCAGGGAGTTCAACCTTCAGCAGGACATGCACGGCTCGAAACTCATGTTCGACTGCGGCGCGCCGCTGGTGCACGTGCCGTGCACGAACGTGGCTGAGCATGTGAACACCACAATCGCCGAACTGGGCGAATACGTGAAGGGCCGCGGCGCGATCGGCGATTACCTGTTCGAGATTTTCGCCGGCTACGCGCCGAAGGACTCGAAGCTGCGGTTCGCATGGTCGAAAGTGATCTGGGACATCACAACGATCGCATGGTTGATCAATCACGCGTGGTTGCCCAGCGCGATCGTGCATGCGCCGATCCTCACGGACCGCATGACATGGAGCCACGACGACAATCGGCATTTCGTGCGTGTCTGCCGTGGCGCCCGGCGTGACGCCATTTTTGCGGATCTGTTTCGACGGCTTCAGGCACGCGATGCGGGGGGCGCCGGAGGCAGGTGAACGCTGGCGATGACGGGGCAGACCGCCGCCGGACCCTCAAGGGCGGTGAGCCAGGGCACCAGGGGGTCGGCCAGGAAAAACAGCCGCAGGTCATCACCGATGCGCGTGACGGTCTTCGCGAATTCTCGTGTAGCCTTCGTCGAGGGACCGGCTGGCGGGTGATGGACCAGGACGATCCGCGTGACCGGTGGGCGTGCATCGCTGAGCCGATCCGCCAGAGCGGCGGTTGCATCCGTCACCACCAGAACGTCGGCAGTGTCTGCGCTGCTGATCTGGGCCGCGTCGTCGACGACGGCGACACGGCGACCGGGTTGGCGCTCGGCAAGTCGGACCAAGTCATCGGAACCCGGGCCGAGTGCGATCACCCGACGGGCGTCGCCGATCATGGACACCAAAGCCCACACCAGGGTGAGGCGATGGTCGGCATCGTCGATGCGTCCGACGGGCGCGCGGCCGCGAGCCGCTGCGGCGCTGGTTACTTTCCCGCGGGGGTCATAGGGTACGTCTGGCCCCACGTAGAACCGTTCGTCCAGATCACGGCTGGCAAGTCCGAAACGTAATCGCTCGTAGCGCGTGATGATTTTACGGCCCCATCGGCCTGCGAATGAGGCGGTCTTCAGCGAGGTCGTGGGAACTGGAGGCCGGCGCGCGTGCCGCCAGCCTGGCTCAGCAAGCCAGGCACGCAGGTGATTCTCGATGCGGCGCCAGTTGGCGGCGGCGTCATAATCACGCCAGTAGCGTCGATATGCCGCGGCCGCGATCGTGGCTCGCTCGTCGTCGTGCTCCAGGTAATAGCGGGTTCGGTCGATGGCCTGGGGGATGGTGTCGAAGCCGACCGCCTCGCTGTCCAGGTCAAAGAGCTGGGCGAGACCGGTTCGGTTGTCGCAAAGCGGCATGATGCCCCATGCGGCGAGTGCGAAGAGCCGTTCATTGATGGGCCCGGTCGAGTTGTGGACATTCCATCCGATCTTGCTGCGGCGATAAAGCGCTTCGAGTTCCTGCTGCGGGATGTAGCCCGTGCCCCAGCCGCGGCCGAACAGCCGCGCCTGCGGGAATGCGGCGCACAAGGCATGGACGCGTTGCTGGCGCCAGCGTGTGCGGCCGCAGCAGAGAATGATGTCGTTGTCCCGGTCGGCGTTGAGGATGCGATGCTGTTCATGTCGCGGCGGCACGGCTCCGGGATCGACGAAGATCGGCAGATGTGCCACGCGCGGACAGCCCCAGGACCGGTACTGCGGCAGCGACGCCACGTTGCCATAGAACGCGGCTTCGCAGGCCGGGGCGATGGGCTGGGTGAGTTTCTCGCTGCTCTCAGGGTCGTCCCAGGCGCAGTAGGCGTTGAACGTCGGCAGGCTCCGCAGAAACTCGGGGTGCAGGTTCCAGCTGTTGTAGTGCAGCAGCACATCGCGGTCATCCGCCGCTGCCCGCACCTGTTCGTAGAGTTTGAGCAGTTGCCGGTCATTGCGGTGGTAGCGTCGATCGAGGTCAGGCCACGGCACCTTGGCGTCCGGATCAGGCAGACTGATCCGCGCCATGGTGATATCCAGCGATGGTGGCGCGGCCGCGACAATTCGTTCGTAGCGAGCGCGCAGCGCATCCGTGTTGCCCCACCAGGCGAACAGCACTTTCAGCGGTCGATCGTGGGACATGGTCAGGTCGCGTGTGGACGTTATCACAGAGGCGTGGGGCGAGTATACGGGCGGGTCTGCGACGATGGGGTGAAGCCAGCGGATCGAGCGATGGCCCGCGCCAGGGCGCGCAGCGCCGTCCGTTGAGCTTGCCTTGTTCCGGCGGGGGCCAGGGTCGGGTCGCGGCGCGCGGCTGCTGACAGGCACGTGAGCATTTCGGCGCTGGTGGTCGGTCCGGCGCGAAGCGAGGTGCGGCAGAGCACCGCGAGCATGCGCAGGGTCCGCCGCCGCGTCCGCCGCCGCAGACCGACCGGATCAATGACCACCGGCGAGGCGGCAGGGCGTCCACTGCCTTGGGCCGCGGCGAGACAGGCGCGGGTCAGAATCAGATTCGCAGGCTTGTGATCGCGGTTCACCAGCCCGGCCGCCGCGATCGCCCCGACCTGGTCGCCCACCATCCACGCCACGCGCCGTCTCTGGCGATTCGAGAGGCCCGCCCACTGCGCCGGCAACTCGAAGCCCATCAACAGGTGGCAGAGCGACACACCTCCAATGAAAAGAAGCACCAGTGTCTGTTGCCGGCCGTCGGAGTCGCTTTTTTCAATCAAGGCGACAGGACTGCTGACGCAGATCCCCGCGGCCGCGAGACGACGGCTTTGGCGCCATTCACGCCACAGTGGTCCGCCGCCCAGCCGCCTGCGCCATGCTTCCATGCCGTGGCGGCGTTGACTTTTGAACACCCATTGAACGCCGTCCATCTCCACACGGCCGACGCGGTCCCGCTGTTCGTCCTTGAACACCTCGTCCAGTGCGGCCTCGCTGCACCGCTGCAGCCACGAGGGAAGCTCATGGGCGCCCAGACCCGCGATCGCCGGATGGGCGGGGTCAACGTAGGCAGTCGCCCGGTTCAGCTGCATCAACCGCAAAGGGGAGCGAGAAAGCAAGACATCGCCTTATGTGCCGGTGACGTTGTGGATCCGCCCGCACATGATAGGTTTTCGGCCACTCACGGTGGGCAGGCCCTTTACGGTTTGAGCGCCGTGAGGCCCAGGTCGGCATAGACGGGGAATATGCGGGCGGCGGCGTCGCGGAAGGCGGCGCCGTCGACGGTGTGGACGTCGCCGCGCAGAAGCTTGAACTGCTTCTCGCTGACCACGGGCTCCGCGTCGACCAGCGAACGGCGGCTTCGGGCCTGGCTGGTGGCGGTCGGCGTTGCCAGTTCCAGGATGGAATCGCCTTCGATGGCGGCGTAACGGTCGTAGGTGCCGACGCGGAACTGGGCGCGGATCACGGCATCGGCGCTGACCTGGCGAAGCAGAGCCTGCTCAAGGTCGTTCATATTTGCGCCCCTGACCGTCTTGATGCCTGGCAGGCCCGCGGCCGGCCAGACTTCGAACTGTTTGACGCGACCAGTGTCACCCCCAACAAGGTTGAGCAGCATCAGGAAATCGCCGCTGCCCGGCTCGGCTGGCTCCACCATGCTGTAAGCGGGGGCGGCGGTGACGGCGGACATCGGCAGGACGGTGTAGCCATCGGCTTCGAGCTGGGCGACGAACTGGCCGTAAAGGTCGGTGGGCAGGTCGCGGCGCAGGTCTTCGTCGAAGCGGATCTGGTGGCGGCCAATGCCGATGATGTTCAACCCGCCGCCCACCATGGAGAATTCATGAATACCGGCGACGGCCTGCTGTTTGCCGACCATCGAGCGAAGCTCTTCCTTCACGTACTGGACATTGAATTCAAGGATGGCCAGCGTGGCCGGGGCGGGCGGAAGCGTCGCGGCCGGTCTGGCGTCGACGGTCCAGTGTTCGGCGGCCGCGGCGGCGACGGCCTGCGGGGTGGCGAGGTCGATGTCGGTGTAGGTCTTCGGAGCCGGATGGCAGGCGGCGATGGCGAAGCTGACTGAGAACAGACAAACGAGGCGCGTGGCGGCGAGGCGATTCATGGCAGGAGCCTTTGATTGAGGGTGGTTGTCTCCTGTTTCGGTTCAACGCGGGGCCTCGCTTGACGCAGGACGCCCAGCAGGGCGGAAGCGGTGCTTATCGGGCGAGGTGCAAAGGCCGCGCGGCACAGTGCAGGGGCGGCGTTTATACTGGGCCCCTTCGCGACGACGCGGAGCTTCATGAACACCAGTCACAGCACAGGGATGCGCACCATGGGTCTGCTCGACGGCAAGAAGGCGCTGGTTACGGGGGTATTGAACGATCGTTCGATCGCCTGGGGCATTGCCGAGGCCTTGGCGGGCGCGGGGGCGACGATGGGCTTCACCTACCTGCCCAACCCCAAGATCGAGCGTCGCTGCCGCCAGACGGTCGAACAGCTCGACCCCAAGCCTGTGTTCGTCGAGCCTTGCGACGTGTCAAAGGACGAGGACGTCGCGGCCCTGCTGGGCAAGTGGAAGGACATGCACGGGAGCCTGGACATCCTGGTGCATTCGATCGCCTTCGCTCCGGCTGCGGCCCTGCATGAGCCATTTCTTCAGACCAGGCGTGAGGATTTCGCCACGGCTCTGGACATCAGCGCCTATTCGCTGATCGCCCTGTGCCGCGAGGCCATGCCGCTGATGAATCCCGGCGGGTCGGTGATCGCGATGACATACCTGGGATCGGTGGCGTATGTCCCCAAGTACAACGTGATGGCGGTGGCCAAGGCGGCCCTGGAGTGCAGCGTGCGGTACCTGGCGGCGGAGATGGGCGGCGGGCGGACCGAGGGCCGCAAGGGCGTGCGGGTCAACGCGATCAGCGCCGGGCCGATCCCCACGATGGCGGCCAAGGGCGTGGGCGACATCGACAAGATGCTGGACCACTATCCGCAGAAGAATTGTCTGGGCCGCAACGTCTCACAGGAGGAAGTGGGCCGGACCGCGCTGTACCTGGCCAGCGATCTGAGCAGCGGGGTGACCGGTGAGGTGATCTACGTGGACGGCGGGTACCGGATCGTGGGCTGGTAGCGGTTACGGTGGGGGACTGCGCGTTCCAGGTAAACTGCGGCCTGACACATTCTTGGATCTTCACCGCTGGCCGCGGATCGCCGCTCACGGCATCTGCCTCGCGATTCCTTCCCTGCCGACACGTCTCGACACGAGTCTGTCGCCCAGGTGTCCTTTCGTGCGGTAGCCCCATAAAAGACACTGCCTTGACGCAAAAAGGCGGCTCTGGTAGCGTTCAGAGCGTGGAGAATTAGGCTTCACACGCTCGTGCCCCACGGGCGTACAGGAACACGGCTTCGGGAGATCATTGGTTCCCGCCCCCCGCAGCTCCGCGACCGGCGTTCCTCCCCGGACACACCGATCGCGGCCAGGCGCACCAAAGACGACGCCATCATCTGATACGCTGGCCCCGCTGATCCGGCGTTTGCGTGTCGATGGCCTGCCGGAGCCCGCGAAACCTTCTGCCGAAGGAGCAGTGCCGATGGCCGCACGCGAGAGCTCGTCGCCGCAGGACACGGTCGTGCAACCCCACTTCGACCTGGAGGCTCTTGAGCCGCGGCTCCTGCTGACAGCCCTGGTGGGCGGCGAGGTGTTCCACTTCCAGGACGCCGAGAACCAGCGGGTGGCGATCTCGGTCACCGGCAACGTCGTCGTGGAGATCGTCGGGGCCACGATGAACCCCGAAAACGACGTGCTCCTGCACGAGTTGCCGGGCGAGTTCATTCAAAGCACCCTGGGTCGTGCGGGATTCCGCGTGGCTGGCGGCTACGGCGCCGAGGACGGCATCATGCCGGTCAACGGCGACAATGATACGGGCGCCCTGACGCACCTGCTCGACGGGGCTGGAGCCGCGTTCAACCCGTTGACGGCCTTCCACGAAGACATCGCATTCAACGCCATCGCCGCCAACAAAGCGGGTGACACTTACGGCATCAATTTCTACTCCACGGTGACGCTGTTCGGCGAAACGCAGATCGTCGAGTTGGTGCAGTTTGACAACGCCACCGGCACGGCCCACGTCATTGCCGATCTGGGTGGCCGCATTGCCACGCGCGTCACTCCCTGGGGGGATCCGGCGGTGGAGTTGGTGGGTGTTTCGGCTGCGGATTTCAACCCGGTGGAGGACGACTCGGACACCGCCGGCGACAGTTGGCTCTATTTCGTGGTTCAGGCCGGCGACGACGAGATGGATTACCTGTTTCGCGTAAATGTCGGAGCGGGAAATCCCACTCAGATTGCGCAGACCGTCGAACGTGCGGCCACGAACAATAACAGCAACCCCCAGACGATTGTCGATCCGAACGGCAATTTGCCAGATTTGGTTATCGCGCCGGGCGCGGCGCTTTGGGGGGCGGAGCCCGATTTCGAGGACAATGAAGGCGACCTGACGGTCACCGCCATCGTTTTTGACGAGCGGGACAATGGCGACGCGAGCCGTGATCTGGACGACGTGGTGATGTATTACTACGTCACGGGCGGCGACCAGGGTTTCAGGCAGGGGGGGATCAGCTCGATCAACTTGAGCATGCGGACGGTCAGCATCGCGGGGGTGCCGACGGTGGTGCGGCGTGTCGACACCAGCCAGCCGGACACGGATCTGTCTTGGCGGTCGCGTACGGTCGTGGCGTTCGAGGATCCGGTGCCGCGCTCGCCGCTTGACAATATCACCGGCATCGAGCTGGTGACCGATGATCCGACGCAGTTCGAGCAGTACCTCTGGGCGGTCGAGGGCGACGGCGGATCGCTGCGGCATGTCGACATCGACGGGCCGAATCCCGGATTCGCCGAGGACTGGGGCCCGCTGCCAGACCCGCAAGATGATGATCTGGAGGATGGAGACACGCAACGCGGCCAGGCCCTGGGTGATCTGGCCTGGAACGACACGCTGCTGAATCCTTTCACGGGCTCGCTGGGCGCCCTGATGGCGACCGACGTGGACTCCGACGACCTGATGTTCGTCGACCATCGTCAGCGCTTCCCCAACACCGACGCCTTTATTGTGTTTGTGACGCAGGGTGACCCGAATGGCTCGATCACCTTCACGCGTGTGCTGGACAATGGAGAGGACGCGGTTGTTCGCTTCACCCTGCAGTTGTGGGACGACAGCGTCGAGAACTTTCGGATCGTGGGCGAGAACGATCCGATCGCCGTGCCCGGGGATACCGGCGGCGTGCTGATCGGCGTGCTGACGGCGGACATCAACCCCAACATCAACAACGAAGACCTGCGCGTGATCTGGGAGGGCTCGATCTCCAGCGACCATTACGATGACAATGGGGCGATCGGCGCGTTTCCGGTCGGCTTTGACGGCCTGCACCCGGGCGTTCTGGTGGCGCGCAGCCTGCTTGAATACGTGTCGGCCGCGCCGAACCTGACCGATCGCCTGCTGGGTAACAACCTCGACAACATCGGCGAGATGGCCATCAGCGGCGACGGATCGACCCTCGCCGTCATCGACCGGGACGCCCGGGACGAGAACGGCAACGCGCTGGCGACGCCGGCCGACCAGTTGGCGTTCGTGAATCCGCTGACGGGCAAGGCCTCGACGGTGGGTGTGTCGATCATGGCCGGCGCCACGCCGCTCACCGGGGTGCAGGGGCTGGACTACGGCGATCCCGATTTTGACGGCGTGGAAGCGCTGTACGCCATCTACGACGTGCTGGGCACGCTGACGCTGGGCACCATCGACACGAACACCGGCGCGTTCACCGCCCTCGGCGCGCTCGGAGCCGGCATGACCGAGGTGCAGGCGATGGCGTTTTCGCCCGACCAGCGCCTGTGGATCGTGGGTTACAACAGCGGCACCGGGGTGTCGACGCTCTATCAGATTAACCCGGCCAACGGCGCGACGGTCGCGGTGATCGGCATTCTCCGCGACGCGGAGACCGGCGAGAACCTGGCCAACATCGGCTCCATGGATTTCGCCACCAGCGCGTCGTTCGGCAATCCGCCCTACAGGCTGTTGGCCCATGACCGATACAACGGTCGACTTGTCGACATCGCCCTGAGCACGTCGACGATTCTCGGGACCGACTACGCCCTCGTTGGCGCGAATACCGCGACAGAGGACGGCTCGCTTCGGCCGACGGTGGGCGCGATCACCTATGACCGGGCGAATAACCGCTTCTTCGCGGTGGACAATGCGACCGGCATCTCGCCGCTGGATGACGAATCGGGAGCCGAGTCGGCGGTTCTGATGCGGCTCACGGGATTCGCGTCCGATTCGGCGGTGCAGCAGGATCTGGGACGGCTGCTGATCGGCGGGACGGTGACCGGCCGCATCGACATCTCCGGCACGATCGATCAGTTCCAGGTCGGCTGGCTGGCGCTGGGCAACTTGTTCGCGCAGGCCAACCCGTGGGGCGATTTCCATGTCGGCGGCGATATGCACAGCTTCATCGCCCGGGCTCCCATCGGGTATTACGCGTTCAACGATACGGTCTCCCGGGCGCGTGTGCAGATCGACGGGCGGCTGGGCTACTTCCTGAACCCCGGCCAGCTTGCCGGATCGCTGACGGTGAGCAACAGCCCCAGCTTCGTCAACACCAGCTACCTGACCGAACGCTATTTCGAAATCGAAACGCTCGTCAACGGCCTGCGCCCCGACGTTCTGGCGACCAGGATCGCCGACCAGATACTTCTGGGATATACAGCCAACGATCCGTTCGTCTATAACGACAGCTTCGATGACGCGCAGTTCCTTGCGGCGGTACGCAGCGGCGTGACCGGCGCGAATTCGACGCGCGTGAGCGGCCGCCTGTTCGTCGACCTGCTGGAGGAGCCACAGGAAGACGACGACGTCATCGATCCGATCGACTACTACGCCGTCGCCCTGATGGCGGGCCAGCAGGTGCTGGTGCAGTTGATCACCACCAGCAGTTCGACGGGCGAAGCCCTGCACGTGGGCGTGATCGACCCCAACGGGCATGTGCTGGCGAGTGATTATTCCAACGTCTATCCCGGCAGCTTCGAAGGCCAGCCCTTCGCCTTCACCGCGACGGAGCCGGGCGTCTATATCTTCGCCGTCGCGCATCCGGGCGACTGGAACTTCAACGGCATCCAGGATCCGGGCGAGGAAGATTTCGACACCCGTGCGGACTGGGTCGATGCGCATTATGACCTGCGCATCCAGCAGATCGGCAACCTGGCGCTGGGCGGCCTGAAGGCGGAGCCCGGCGAGCAGGGCGACGGCGACATGACCACGGTCATCACGGTCAGCCGCGGCGACCTGGGTTATGTGTCCGCCTTTGACGAGATGCTCGGGTCGATCAGCGTGCTTGACGGCAACCTGCGTGCCATCGAGGCCGGCGAACTCGACTCCTGGATCGACGTGCCGCGCGGCAGCGTGGGCCGGATCACGACGACCCTGCCGCCCACCCCCAACAATCTGCTCGATGATTCGAACTTCGTTTTCATCCGTCCGATCGGCGGCGATTTCCAGTTGATCGAGATCCTCGGCGACGCGGCCCCCATCGTGCAGGCCAACGGCGGTATCGGCGTGATCCGGATCGAAGGCGACCTGGAGGAAGGCGCGGTCTTCTTCGTCGATGTGGATCGCCATGGCGCGGACGGCATCATCGAGCTGATCGACGTCGGCGGTAACTACAAGGGGGCTGCCCTGGACACGGGCATCGGCGGCGACATCCGCTTCATCCGCGTCGAGGGCGAGGTGTGGAACGACCCGTTCTTCGGCATCTCCGGGTCCGGAAGCCAGTCGACGACAAGCTACAACTTCGGCCAGTCGGTCATGCTCACCGACGACGGCGGTACGCGTTTGTCCTTGAACACCGCGGAGATTGACAATCCGTTCTATCATCCGGTCCTGAATCCGACCGCGCCGCCCAAACTCGGACTGGGATCCATGGAAGTGACCACGGTGAGCGTGCGCAGCGGCGGCGTCGTCGTGGTGAACGTGGAGGTCATCGGTATCGCCGGCCTGAACATCGCGGCGGTCGACAATGGAGCTTTCGACATCAGCCGCGTGGAGTTCAGCCTCATTGCGCGGGATGACGCGCCGGATGACGACCCGTACTGGCATGTTCCGCTGGCGATCAACGGCCCGCAGCCGATCAGCGTCTATGAGATCACGGGCAACGAAAACACAGCCTTCTCGACGATCATCAACAACACCCAGGGCCAGCTCATCAATGGCCTGGTGGAGTCGGTCGATCGAATCATCAGCCTCGGGACGATCGGCCTGGCGGACGGGCGGACGGGTATGCCCCTGGCCGGGCGCTCATACCTGAGCTCCGGCGTCGAACGCCTGGCCGACGCGCGCGATGACAACGACCTGCTGCAGATCTTCCCGTTCATCAGCCAGCGCAACGGCTTTGTGGTGCGGCGAAGTGATGCCCTTGATACCCCCAATACTGTCAGCTTGATCCAGGCCTCCAAGGGCCTGGGCAACATCCTGGTCGCGGGCAATATCGGTCAGATCATCGCCGACGCCGACCGCAACTTCGACATCAATGACGGTGTCTTCGAGGGCGTCGCCGGTCCGATCTGGGCGGTTGACGATCCGGGCGACGACATCGAGGAGGGCAGCATCGGCTCGGTGCAGATCGGCGAGGGCATCGCGCCCAGCGGAAGCGGCGAAGTGGTGTTCGCCGGCGTCTACGCGGACGCGAGCATCGGCCAGATCATCGGGCCCGCCAACGCCAACATCATGGGCGACGTGGCGGTGGGCGGCAGCATCGGCTCGGTGACGCTCAATGGCGCTTCGATCATCAACGCGGACCTGATGGCCGGCCTTGACCGCGATGGGCCCCAGGGCGGTCTGGCCCAGAGCCGGGAGATGTACAGCCGCTTCTACGCTCAGAACGGGTCCATTTCGTCCATTACCGTCCATGGCGACGGCGGGCTGATCGGCACGCTGGTGCAGGCCCCCACCATCGGGACGACGTCGGTGGTCAGCGGCTTCGGCATCATCAACAGCGCCTACGGATTCCTCAGCGGCGGTTCTCTGGGCAACATCACGGTCGGGGGCTTCGGTATCCGCGGCTCCTCGTTCAGCGGCGGAGCGACCACCGGAAACATCACGGTCAATGGGACCGGTGCGGTCCTCGACACGAGCAACTTTGACGCGGCTGTGGCGCGCAGCGCCTTCGGCGCCGCCCTGCCGTTCGGGCATGCGATCGGCATTCTCAGCGATCTGGATACAGCCCTGGGGGCGCTGCCCGATCTTCGCTCGGGCGTCATCGACAATTCGACCTTCGAGGGCACACGCGATGTGGGGCAGGTGTTCGCCTGGCAGATCACCGACAGCCATTTCCACTACGCCAACTCTGCGGCTGGTTTCCGCACCACCAGCGAGATCGACAATGTCGAGATCGTCACCGGCAGCCTGGGCTATTTCCAGCCGGGCTCGAATGTCTCCAGCCTGACGCTGACTTTCTCCGGCCGCCTCGCCACCCTCACGATCAAGGGCAATCTCGACGGCAACTCCCGGATTACCGCCACGGGGCCCAACGGCAACGTCGGGACCATGACCGTCACTGGCAACCTCGATGGCGATATTGACGTTTATGGCACCGTTGCCACCATCAGCGTCGGCGGCAATCTGACGGGCAACATCACGATCGACGGTAACGGCGCGACCACCTACGCCCTCAACCAGCTTCTGCTGGGCGGTTCGCTGGTCGCCGGCTCGCTGGATATTGACGGCAATGTCAACCTGATCCGCGCCAACGGAAGCCTGGGATCGGTGGGCGACACACTGACGATCCACGGCAATCTCAACCAGTTGCAGGTGGGCGTCAGCGGCGCCGAGGCCGTGCTGGCCACGAGCCTCATCGTGCTCGGCAATCTGGGCACGCTCACCGTTACAGGGACCATCACGGGCGACATTTTGATCCAAGGCAACCTGTCGTCGATGACGGTCACCACCAAAGCGAAGAACTACCGAGGCATGGCGGTCGACGCCACAGGTCGTACGCTGGCGATCGATTCGACCACGAATGTCGATCGCATCGTCGCAATCGACCCGGCGACCGGGGCGGCCACCCTCATCGGCACCGTCAAGGATCTGTCCGGCAACACGTACACGGGCCATGTCCGGCAGCTCGCGTTCGACAACGCCGGCAAGCTGTATGCGATCGTCAGTGACGTGAACGGCAACGGTGCCGGCGCTGCCGGCGCCGCTCTGGTGCAGATTGAAGCGACTGATGGCGATGGTGACGGCGTGCTCCTGGCGACGAATCCGACGCACACGGGCTTCAACGGCGTGCTCATCGACGGCGGCGCGGTGACGGCAGACTTCACGGCCCTGGCGGTGGATTTCCTCGGGCGCGTGTGGGCGATTCGCCGTGACGGCCTGGTGGACACGCTAGTGCGTCTGAACGTGGCCGGTGCGGGCGCCGGCGCTACGGTAAGCCAGACGGTGGTCGGCGCCGTCAAGAACGGTGCGGCCAACACCAAGATCGTCGGCATGGGCTTCAGCTCGACGACGGCGCTCGAAACACTGGTCGGCACGGCCAGCAGCGGCTCGCCTCTGGTGTTCACGGCCGCGGGCGGGCAGACCGTCACCGTCACCGTGCTCGGAGCAGGCAATGTCGAGCTCTACGATGAAGGCGGCGTCGGCACCGATACGGATAACCTCATTGATGCGCTGCGGCTCGATGGAACCGACAGCACGACCGTGATTACGATCACGACGTCGATCCCCGGGTCGGTGAATATCGGGCGGGTGCTCGCCACGGCTGGATCCGTTGCAGGTTCGTTCAGCTTCGATGGCCAACTGATCGAGAATCTGGTCGCTGTATCAGCCAATGGGGCGACGGCCACGCTTCTGCAGATCAATATCAATGCGCCGTCCGCATCCACGGTTCTGACGCCGGCGGGCACGATTGACGGCAAGGTCGACGCCTTTGCCGTCGGCCGCAGCGGCGTGTTCTTTGATACGTTTGCCTACGACACCAACGGCGTGGTCGGCGGCAGGTTCTACGCCAGTGCCGCCGCAACGCGCAACCCCATTGTTCGCGTGGGCAGTATGACGGATGCGGTCACCGGCGACGTCACCGCCAGCGGCAACTTCGGCGCGATCACGATTACCGGCGGCAATGTCACGGGCGACTTCAACGCCCTGGGCACCGGCGGCACGTTCCGGCTGACCAACGGAAACATGGGCGGCGACCTGATCAGCGGCGGAACGCTGGCGAACTTCATCCTGACAGCCGGCGACGTGCTGGCGGGAGTGGAGATCACCAGCTCGCTGGGCGACATTACGCAGGTGCAGATCAATGGCGGCGATCTGCTGGGCGCGGTGCGGTCGCCGTTCGGCCGCGTCGGGACGCTGTCGATTCTCGGCTCGGACATGGGGCCGCTTGCCAGCGTTGAAGCTGCGTCGGTCGGCACCCTTCGCGTCGACAATGACGTCAAAGCTGGCGCGACGATCAATGTAACGGGGGATCTGACGACCCTTCAGGTGCGCGGCGACGTCGAGGTTGGTGCAAGCATCACGGCTGGTTCGGCGAGCACCATCGATGTGGACGGCGACCTCGCGGGCAATGTGACCATCGGGTACAAGGCCGGCCAACTCTATCTATACGTCGACGGCGACCTTGGGTCGGCCGCGGGGCTGATCAGCATCGCCAGCGACCTGTACAGCCGCATCCTTGGCAACGTCATCGCGGGGACAACGATCTCGCTGGCGCGCAACCTCACCTACCTGGCGGTGACCGGCACGTTCGCGGGCGACCTTTTCGTCGCCCGTGCCGCGACCACTTTGACTTTCGGCGCGATCGCCAATGCCGTGCTGACTTTTGGGTTCGACGTGGCCACGTTGACGACCACCGTGGGCGGCATCACCGGCAGCCTGATTCATGCCGGCGTCGATCGCGGCGGCGGTGCGACCTTCGCCGGCGGCGAGTCCCGTCGCGGCAAGATCGGAACGTTGACGACCAAGGCCGTCACCGACTCGATCATTACGGCCGGTGGCGACGTCACACGGTTCACTTCAACGTCGATGACCAACAGCACCCTGACCGCAGGCCTGACCTTGGCGGGAGCGGCGCTGGACAGCGTCATCAGCGGCGTGCTTGATCTCACCGTCGCGGCCGATCGCGACACGGCTCGGTCCGGGGGAACGCTGCTGCGCGGCGACGTGGGCACCTTCAGTGGCGGGACGATGACCGCCAGCCAGGTTGTGGCCGGTGTGGATCCGGGTGACGGCGACTTCATGACGGCTGGCGATAACACGGTGGCCAATTCGCAGTCCGGCGGCGCGAGCAAGGTTGCATCGGCCAGCGGCGTTCTGGATGCCAACAGCGCCATCATCGCCGATGCCGGCATCACCGACCGGACATCCGGCGTGGGCAAGGCCAACAACACGCCCAACGTCGGCTACGTCCTGGCGGACATCACCGTCAATAATCCGCTTGCCGGCGCGGCCGTCGGCGTCGCCGCCAGCGGCACACCGCTGAGCTACGTGACCGTCGGCGGGCATCGAGTGACCATTACCGTCACGGGGGCCGGCACCGTCACCCTCTATGACGAAGCGGGCGGCGGTGACAGCAACGATGTGATTGACGCCCTCGTCCTCACAGGGACAACCGCGGCCACCACCGTGCGCATTACGACCAGCACCCCTGGAGCGGTCGGCCTCGGACGTGTCTTGGCGCTTGACGACGCGACCGTCTCGTCGTTTATCTTCGACGGCGATGTCGTCGGCGACGGCACGGATGACGCCGACATCTGGTTCGATGGTTCGGTGCCGACGCTCACGATCCGCGATCTGGGCGATGGCGTGTCCGGCAAGATCGGCGGCGACGTCACGACCATGACTCTTCGCGGTCAGGGCAGTGGGGCGGTCTTCGTCGGCGGCAAGGTCGCGACGCTCAAGATCACGGAAAGCGCCTCGAGCGGGATTTTGGAGACCTTGACCGGCGCGGCGGCCGGCCTGACGAACGTCACGGAGATCGCCATCGATTCCGGTGGGCTGACCTGGGTGTTTGACGGCACAACCGGTGAGCTCGCTCGCGTGGACCTGACGGCCGTACCGAATGCGACAGTGGTCCAGGGGCCGTTCACTGTCACCGATCTCTTTGACGGATCGGCTATCGACGTGCTGAGCATGGACTTCACCGCCGCCGACCTGCTGATGGCGATCGCGAAAGTGCGCGATCCCTCGCCGACCGTGCGTGTGGGAACCATCTCCGCCAATGCCATCGCCCTGCGCGGCATGGCTATTGACTCATCCGGACAAATCTACGCCATCGATTCCTCCAGCGGGTTCGACCGCCTGGTCAAGCTGAATCCGACGAGCGGGGCCGTCGAAGACGTTGGTCAGTTGCGCGACCCGTTCACGAATTCCTTCACGAATCATATTCTGGGCATTGCTTTTGATATCAATGACAATCTGCTGGCGGTCATCGAAGATCGCGACGGCAATGGCGGCGCGTTCGCTCCGGGCCATGGGGCGGCCCTGGCGAAGATCGAAGTTACGGACGCCAACGGCAACGGCTTCCTCGACGTCTCCTCGCCGACCAACTCGGGCCTGCCGCCCGTTCTGTTAAACGATGGCGGTGCGGTCACCAACGCGATCACCGCCATGGCGGTTGACGCCAACGGCCTGATCTGGGCGGTGATCCGCAGTGGTGTCCAAGACATCGTGGTCAACATCACCACTGCCGGGGTGGTCAGCATTGCCGGCGCAAACCCCAGCGTGATCAAGATTGGCGGCGCGGACACCAATGTCGCGGGATTCGGCTTCGACGATCTGGGCAACCTGATCGCCTTCGACAATGTCTCCGGAGCGATGATCAAGGTCGACCAGGCCGATCCGGCTGCGTCGACATACATCGGCACCGTCGGCTCCGTCAACAGCACGCTCGATGCCTTTGTGTTGGCCGGTTACGGCGCGACGATGTCCAGCTATGCCTATGACACCGACGACGTCGTGGGCGGCGTGTTCTACAAGAGCAGCGGCGCCACGGTGGCGGTCCTCGGTTCAATTGACACGACAGGTGGAGCGGGCACCGGAGAGTTCACGCGTCTGCTCGCCCTTGCCCAGGATGCGCTGGGTACGCCCCTGAGCAGCAACGTCGTATCCGTCGCTGTGGATACGGTGGGGGCGGGCAACATCTTCGTCGTCACCGAGAACAGCAAGCTTTTCGAATATGACGCCACGGGAGCGCTGGTTGGTGGCGGCGCGATCGGCACCATCACCGACGCCAGTACGGGTGAAACGCTGCAGGTCACACAGATTGACTTCAATGCGGCGGGCGAACTCGTCGGCGTCGACACGACCTTCCAGCGTCTGGTCACCATTGACACGGCCACGGGGCAGGCAACGCCGCGCCTCGACAAAGGCACAGCCCCGGGCAGTGACCTGGCCGCCTTCGGCTTCGATCCCGTGACGGATGAGTTCCTGGCCGTACGAGCATCGACGGATGCCTACGCCAGGTTCCTGGCGACCACTGAAGCCGAATTTGACACAGCCGTCGGCGGCCTGACGGCCGACTCCTACACGACCATCACGATTAATGGGGCGAAGGTCGCGGGCAAGACGTACAACGGTCGTATTACCGCGACCAACAACACCATCGGTACGGTGACGCTCTATGGCGACTTCCGCGGCTACATCAGCTCGGCCAGTTCCATCACCACTTTCCAGCAATATTACGGCGTCTATGAGGGGTCTGTCGCGGCGGGTGCGGACATCAACAGCTTCATCGTTATCCCGGGGATGGGGTCGAGCGGCGATTTCCTCAACGGCGGCGTGGTCGAAGCGGGCGGCAAGCTTAACAGCTTCGACCATCGCGGCGCGATCTTCGACGGCCTGGTGAAGGCCAGCGAAGCAGGCAGCATCATGCTCCGCGGCAGCTCCGGCTCGAACGCCGACGTGCGCATCGTCAACGGCGCATCGACCATCCAGTCAGTGGGAGCCTACGCCGGTGACATGACAGTCGGCTCGCTGACCGGTTCGATCATTATCCAGGGCCTGCTTGGGGCGACGTCGACCATCAACGTCGGCGGCGCTGTGCCGACCTTGCAGTTCATGGGCGGCACCGCCAGCGGCAGCGTCGTGAACGTCGGCGGCGCGAACACTTCCCTGACCGTCTCGCAAACGCACGCGGGACAGATCGCCGTGCGCAAGACGATCGGACGGGCGGCGTTGGCGACCGTTACGGGCGGCTCGGTGATTGCGGGCTGGGATCTGACGACGCTCACCGCCAGCGGTCCGGTGACCAATGCCCTGTTGGCGGCGGGCACCTGGGTTGGCGCAGACGGCTTGTACAATACGGCTGATGACGTGATCTATGGCGGCTCGATCACCTCGGCTTCATTTACCAATACGTTCACGAACAGCGCGCTGGTCGCGGGCGTCCTACCTGCTCTTGCCCTGGGTCCGGGCATTCCGGCAGATCCCACGGCATACACGTGGGATACAGCCTCCGCTGGCGGTATTCGGGCAAGCAAGATCGCATACGCGAACTTCCCCAAACCCTCGACGGGCTCGGCCGTCGCTGCCGCGGATGCGATCACAAAGCTGGCCGGCACCTTCGCGCCCAATCTTGCCGCCCGTGCCTTCGGCGGCGACCCCG
Organism: uncultured Phycisphaeraceae bacterium; assembly: GCA_964502445.1. Taxonomy (GTDB): domain Bacteria; phylum Planctomycetota; class Phycisphaerae; order Phycisphaerales; family Phycisphaeraceae; genus CAZCWM01. The sequence continues at coordinate 151,990 of CAZCWM010000001.1, forward strand.
TGACGCCGGTGACACTGGTCGACTTCGACGTTGTGTCCGGAGATACCATCAATCTGATCTTCAGTGAGCCGATCGATGCGAGTTCGTTGGTGCTGTCGATCGACTTGAACAATGACGGGCTGTTGACCGGCCCTGGCGATGTGCTGGGCAGCCTGACGTTGACGGACACAGCCGGCAACATTGTTGACACCAACATCAGCTTCTCACACACGACGCAGATCGATGAGCATGGCCGCACCCAGGGCGTGGTTCAGATCACGCGGACCGGCGGCTTTGACGCCTCGGACGTGATTGGTCCATTCCTCAACATCACACTAAGTGGCAGCCTCGCCAATCCCGCGATTGTCGACCGTTCCGGAATGCGGTCGTCCTTGCGGGACTTCAATCAGGATGGCACTGCGGCGGTCGGAGAAGATCCGCTCGGCTCGATCTTCGATGGCGACGGCAACCGTGTCGAGGGAGGCGATGCGACGCTTTCGTTGGTGATCGCCGCGGACAGCCCGGACACGTTCCTCGACACGCTGGCCGGCGTCGCGGTGAACCTGGTCGCGGACGGCGGCTCCGTGTCGGTCCGCAGCAAGTTCAACAACCTGTTCGACATCGACATTTATCGGTTCAGCGCGACAGCCTATGCCTTCCTGAGTATCCAGGCGCTGGGCTCGACGGCTTACGATTACGCGCTCTTCCTTCAGGACGATCAGGGCACGACAAGCCTGACGGATGACACATTCGAGCTGGTGGTGCGTTTCGAGTCCTCGGCCGACTCGGAGTTCCAGGTGGTCGAGCTTGCCGACTCGGGCGAGTATTTCGTGGCCGTCACCTTGAGCGCCGGCATCACAGCCATGCCCCTGCAGGCCGACTACGAGTTGGTCCTGACCATGGCGTCAAGCGACGATATGCTCGACGGCGTCCTGGACGGCAGCACCGGACTTCCTGCGGCGGTCCAGATCGCGTACGTAAGCAACAGCATCGGCGACAACAACAACCTGTTGGGCGCCAACCCCGCAAAGCAGTTGATCTACCTCAATTTCGACGGCGGGACGACGACGCGGTATGCCGAGCATCCGGAGGGGAACACCACGATCAGTGCTTTCGACCCCTCGACGATCTCCGCCGCGCTGGCGTCCTTCCGCAGCGTGATCATCAACGGCGGCACTGTGAACAACACGCCGATCGACGGCATCGTGGACAATATTGTTTCGATCTACCAGGACACGCCCGCGTCGCAGCCCAAGGGTCAACTGACCGTCATGGAGCTTGGCGCCGACCTGTCAGCCTACCTGGCGGCGAGCACGGGTTTGTACTTCACCACGGTGAATCCGGCTCTCTCGGGTCTGGACCCCGCGATTGATTTCTCAACGGTCTACATCGGCGACGCGCCTGCGGGCGTCTATTCGGGCGGCCTGCTTGGCCGGGCCAACCACGTGGACACCGCGAATCTCGACAAGGCCGACGAGGCCTTTGCGCTGGCCTCCCACTTCGCCGGATTCCCGTTCAGTCCGTCTCTGACAACGCAGATCGCCCAGGTCGGGCGGGCGCTGGCGAACACCATTGCCCACGAGATCGGCCACATTCTTGGGTTGCGGCATCAACCGACAAGCGGCGATTTCATGCTTCAGACGGACGATCCCGCCAATGGCCTGCTGGCGGCGATGAACAGCGGGGCCGGTGTGGACAACGCGGCGGGGCTCGGCGATATTCGAATCAGTACCACGGCGGGAACCAGTTTCAATGTCGACTTGGACGGTGCCGTCACAGTTCAGGATGTCGTAGATCTGATCAACGTCGCGGGTGCCGGCATGGTGGCGGCGTCGATCGACGTCACGGGCAGTCGCATCATCCTCAGAGACTTCGGCTTCGGCGCGGATACCCTCCGCGTGGTTTCGATCAATGGAACCACGACGGCCGAGGATCTCGGCATCCGCAAGGACGGCATTCCCATTGCGCTTGCTCCCGGCTGGACAGGGTCGGGCATGATCATTCAGGGTGACGCGGTGCTGACCATCGGTGAAGGCAATTCGGGCCCGGGCCTCATGGCTTATGAATCATCGACTTCTTCCGTAAACGAGCTATCCAAGCTGGGCACGCTCGGGCTGTCGTCGACTGAGTTCCCCGTCGGCCAGATCGACACCGTCGACGTTCTACTCAACTGGCTGGCATGATCGGTTGATGCCGGGCTCAGGGATGCCGTGGACAATGCGCGCCCCTCAGCCCCGGCGAAATCCGGGGCTTTCGCCAGCTTTCGGAGACAAGGCTGGTAACGTAAACTGGCGCGCCTGGATTGCCTGCAGTCAGGCGGCCGAGCCAGGCCGTTCGCTGCTTCAATGCAGTTAACCCGGATCTTCAGCACTACGCCGCGAGGAGACGCAATATGGCAGCAAAGTCCGACGGAAAAAATGATCCACAGGTCGACATGCAGGCTCAACAGCAGACGGGCTCGCAGCAGGTGCGGCTGCGGATCGACGATCGCGAGATGACCACCACCTACGCCAACGCCTTTCGGACGAATACCACGGCGGAGGAGGTGGTGATTGATTTCGGCATGAACATGGTCGTGCCCACGCAGCAGCAGGCAGTCGCCGGGGAAGATCAACCCGTCGGCGATATTCTCTTCAAGCTCAACGAGCGGGTCGTGATGAACTACTACACCGCCAAGCGATTGGCCCTGTTGCTCGGCCAGGTCGTGCGGCGTCACGAAGATCGCTTTGGCGAGTTGAAGCTCAATGCTTCGGAACGCACGGTCAAGGGCGGCCAGTGACCGCCTCTTGCCGCCGTCCTGTGGCGTGCTGATTTGACTCGGGGCCGATCCGCATGGGCATGAACCAGGCCAGCACGGCATCGCAGGGCCCGGACCCACGTCACGCGCCGGCTCAGCGGGTGACGCTGCTGGATCTGGTGGAGCAGCTTGGCCGCTTCGAAGGTCCGCCCGAGCGATTCGTCACCGCCCTTTTGACGCTCCAATGCCACATCGCTCCGGCACGAGGTGGCGCGGTATTGCGGCGCACGCCGCTGCCCGACGGAGCGGGCGGTGATGGTTCAGGGGCTGAGGGGCCGGGGCAGGTTCTGGCGACATACCCGCCGCAGGCACGCGACGGCACCGCGCCGATGTGGCTGGCCCAAGCGGCCGAGTTGACGCCGCGCGTCGTCGCCGGCCGCAAGACGCAGATTCTCGCCGTTCACAAAGCCGACGACCTTTACGGACAGCCCGCGTCGCAGAGTCTCATTTGTGTGCCGTTGCATGGGACCGGCGGCATGCGCGGGATCGCCGCCTTCGTGGTCGATTCGGCCGAAAGTCCTGTGCTGGCCCTGGCTCAGGAGCGTCTGGAGCTGACCGTTGGGCTATTGAGTGTTTACGAGCTGCGTCTTACGTTGCAGAAACGCAACACGGATATGCGCCGGTTACAGACGGCGGTGGAAGTGATCGCGTCTGTCAACGAGCAGGACCGCCAGCGTGCGGCCTTGATGGCCGCATGCAACGAGATCGCCAGTCGCTGGAAAGCCCATCGCGTGAGCATCGGCTTTCTTGCCGGACGGTACGTGAAGGTGCAGGCGCTCTCGCACACCGAGAAGTTCACACGGAAGATGCGGCTGGTCCAGGACATCGAGGCGGCGATGGAAGAGTGCCTCGATCAGGACGTCGAAGTGATCCATCCGGCTCCGGAGCAGGCAACCTTCATCAGTCGGGCGGCGGCCGAATTGTCGGCGAGGCACGGCCCGGCGGCGGTGTGCGCCCTGCCGATGCGGCATGCTGGCGAAGTTGTCGGCGTTGTGAGTGTGGAACGAGCGGCGGATGATGCGTTCGGGCTTGAGGATGTGCAACTGTTGCGACTGGCGACCGATCTGCTCACCGCGCGGCTCTACGAGTTGCACGCCAACGACCATTGGTTCGGCCACCGCCTCGTCCAGGATACGCGCTGGGGATTGGCGGCCATGGTCGGCCCACGCCACACCTGGGCGAAAGCTGTGGCGGTGCTGGGATTGGCGGCCGTGCTGTTTCTGACGCTGGTCAAAGGCGCGGACCGCGTGAAGGCTGACTTTGCCGTCCAGCCCGTTGTGCAGCGGGTGATTTCGGCGCCTTACGACGGAGTACTGGCGGCGGCGCACGTTCAGCCGGGGGATCCCGTTGAGGCTGCTCGTACAATCATGGCCGAATTGGACACTGCGGAACTGCGCCAGCAACTACTGCAGGCGCAGCGGCAATACGACGAGTACACGGTGGAAGCCGATACCGCTATGCGCGACGGCAAACAGGCCGAGCGTGCGTTAGCGCTGGCGCGAGCGAAGCAGATGTTGCCGCGTATAGACCTGCTGCGCGCCAGAATCGAACAAGCGCAGATCCGGTCGCCGATTGACGGCATCGTGCTTCACGGTGATCTGGAACGCCAGGTCGGTGCTCCTGTATCCAAAGGGGATGCGCTTTTCGAAGTCGGGCAAACGGCCGCCGGCGGTGTTTTGCGGGCCGAACTGCTTGTGCCTGAAGATCGAATCGAAGCCATCGAAATCGGTCAGGGTGGTCAGTTGGCGGCGGCGTCACATCCAGCCGAGCGATTGCACTTTGTTGTCGAGAAGATCAACCCTGTGGCTGAGGTTGTCGAACAGCGCAACGTTTTCAGGGTGCAGGTGCGCCTGGAGCGGCGACCATCATGGCTGCGGCCAGGCATGAAAGGCGTGGCCAAGGTGGATATCGGCCGCGCGCCCTATGGCTACCTTTGGACGCGTGAATTGATTCACTGGATTCGCATGCGCCTCTGGTGGTAATGGCGCAGGCTTGCAGCCAATGGACAGTGCCGGCGTATCACGGGGATGCGTCCGCCGACCGCGCCCAAGCTGATGGTCCTTATGCCCACACATCGGCCGACATTCAGTGAGCTCTGGTATCGGGTGGCGGATCTACGGCCGCGGCTGCATCCGACGGTTCAGACGTACCGTCAAGCGTTTCGCGGCCGCACATATCACGTTGTGCGCGACGCCTCCAACAACCAGTTTTTCCGTCTGGACGATGCGGGCCACCACTTCGTCGCGATGCTCGATGGTCATCGCACCGTGGGCCGTGTGTGGGAGATCTGCAATGAGCAACTTGGTGATCGCGCGCCGACCCAGGGTGAGGCGATCCAGTTGCTCGGCCAGCTCTATGCCGCCAATCTGCTGCAAGTCGATCTGACGCCTGATGCCCAGAGCATGTTCGAGCGCTACCGCCGACGTCGCCAGCGCGAGGTGGGATCGTTCTTCATGAACTTGCTGTTCGTAAAAATTCCACTCTTTGACCCGGATCACATTCTTAATGCGTGGCTTCCCGCCGTGCGTTGGGTGTTCAGTTGGATCGGGCTCACACTCTGGCTGGGTCTCATGGCGGCTGGAGCCTATGCCTTGGTCGGGCGATGGGACGAACTGATCGGCCACGCATCCAGTGTGCTGGCGCCGTCGAATCTGCTGCTGCTTTCGATCGCATTCTGGGTAATCAAGGGACTGCACGAATTCGGCCACGGCTTTGCCTGTAAGGCGTATGGCAAGGACACGGGCACCGGCGGCGAGGTGCACACCATGGGCATCATGTTGCTGGTGTTGATGCCGGTGCCATACGTCGACGCATCGAGCGCGTCAGCCTTTCGCAGCAAGTGGCAGAAAGCAGTCGTCGGGGCCGGAGGCATGTTTGTCGAGCTGGCGGTGGCGGCGATCGCCGCCATCATCTGGGCCCAGACCAGCGCGAGTGGGTCGACCCTTGTCAGCACGGTGCATACCCTGGCATACAACGTTATCTTTATCGCTTCTGTTTCGACCTTGCTCTTTAACGGTAATCCGTTGCTCCGCTACGATGGCTATTACGTGCTTTCGGATCTCCTGGAGATGCCCAACCTAGCGCAGCGCGGTCGGGAATACGTCTACTATCTCGTTAAGCGATACCTGTTCGGCGTTGAACACGCCAAGTCATCCGCCCGCACACGCGGCGAGCGATCCTGGTTCTCCTTCTATGCCGTGGCGTCCATGCTCTATCGCGTGTGGATCAGCATCCATATTTTCCTGTTCGTGGCGGGCCAATTGTTCTTCATCGGCATTCTTCTGGCCTGCGGGGCGGCGCTCGGCTGGGTTGTTGTGCCGACGGTCAAGTTCTTCCGTTATCTGCTGGCGGACGCCGAGCTGGGTCGGGTGCGTCCCCGAGCGATGGGCGTGACTGGCGCCGTGGTGATGATCCTGGTCATCGTGATCGGACTGGTTCCCATGCCCGATCGCGTGCGCGCTACAGGCGTCGTCGAGCCGCGACATGTGAAGATCGTGCACATGGAGGTTGGCGGTTTCATGCGACGGGCCTTACCGTCCGGATCGTACGTTGAAGCGGGCCAAACTGTGCTCCTGACCGCCGACAATGACGAGTTGAGAATGCAGCATGAAGAATTGCTCGCCGAGATCCAGCGCGTGCGCATGGAGCATCGCCATGCTGTTGGTAAAGATGAGTCCCGGGCGCGGATCCTGATCCAACAGCTTGCGACGCTGGCTAAGCGTCTGCGGTTCGTGGAGGACCGAATCGATGCCTTGACAGTCAAATCGTCGATCACTGGCCGATGGATTTCACCCGAGATTGACCGGTACGAGGGTGCGTACCTTCCCGAAGGCGAGCGCGTCGGGCTGGTGGCGAGCACCGATGACCTGATCGTACGGGTCGTGGCCGATCAGACTACAGGTCCGCGCGTGGGGGCGGAGCTGGCATCGGGCGATCCGGTCGAAGCGCGACTGCGGGCCCGGCCGGATGTCGCGTTCATTGGCCGCATCGAACGTGTCCTGCCGGCTGGCGAGGAGATTCTGCCATCGGTCGCGCTGGGCTACCTGGGGGGCGGTGAGATTGCAACGGCGCAGGATGACCCGCGAGGCGCCACAGCGGCCGAGCCATTCTTCGAGGTGGTGCTGCGCCCGGATGACGATTCCTGGACCGGTCTGCAATCCGGCCAACGGGTGGTTCTGCGCTTTACGTTCGAACATCGGCCTTGGGTCGTCCAGTGGCTCCGGACGCTGCGCCAATTGTTCCAGAAGCGCTTCCAGATATGATTCAGGGTCGTCTAGGATGATTGCTCCGTCCTCATCGCTTCCGAAACCCGTGCCGGCGGCACCGCCGCCCAGCGGAACCTGGCGCATGCTGGCGAACGCAAAGCAGCCGGTCAAACTTCCGACCGGCCTGGACGCGATAGTCGATCATGCCACAGCCCGGATTCAGTCGATGCTTCCGCGCACCGGCCGCGTGTTGCGTCGCGCCGAGCGGATTCTTGATATCCACCAGCAGTTGAGTCACGTCGCCGAATCCCGCTTGCGCGACCTGACCGGTGAGTTGCGCGATCTGTTCCGGCTCAAGCGCGATACCTCCGCGGATGTGGATCGCGCAATGGCGCTCTTGTGCGAAGTCAGTGTGCGCCACCTGGGACTGCTACCCCACCGCGAGCAGTTGGCGGCCGCCCTGGCGATGCGTGAGAACTGCCTGGCGGAGCTGGCGACTGGCGAGGGCAAAACACTGGTGGCGGCCTTGGTCGCGACGCTCGCCGGGTGGACTGGACGCGGCTGTCATGTGATCACCACGAATGACTATCTGGTGAAGCGCGACGCTGAATGGATGCGCGACGTATACCAGTTTTGCGGCTTGCGGGTCAGTTACATTCAACAGGAATCGCAGCCGCACGAGCGACGCGCCGCCTACGACGCGGACGTGACCTACTTGACCAACAAGGAAGTGACGGCAGATTTCCTGCGTGACCGTCTGATCCTCGGCCGTCTGCAGGGTCTACCCGCTGCACTGACAGCGCAGATCGTCGACGAAGGCGTGAGCCGCGTGGATCACGTGGTGATGCGCGGGCTGTCGTATGGCATCATCGATGAGGCTGACTCGCTGCTGATTGACGAAGCCGTGACGCCTCTGATCATCTCAGGCGATGCACCCAACCCGGTTCAGGCGGCGACCTTCGAGCAGGCGGCAGAAATCGCGGCGGTGTTGGAGCCCGACCGGGACTATCAGGTGCTGCATCGATTTCGTGATGTGGAATTGACCCGAGCCGGTCGGCGAAGGGTCGCGGAGTGGGCAGCGGAGCTCGGCGGCATCTGGGCCGGAGTGCGACGTCGCGAAGAACTGGTGGCGCAGGCTCTTTCGGCCCGCGAGCTGTTCCTGCGTGACAAGCAGTACGTGGTGCAGGAAGGCCAGGTTGTGATCGTCGATGAGTTCACCGGTCGGATGATGCCGGACCGAACGTGGCGCGATGGGCTTCATCAGGCGATCGAGGCCAAGGAACGCATCAAGGTGAATCCACCGAAGGCCACACTGGCCCGGATCAGTTTCCAGCGGTTTTTCAGGTTGTACGCCAATCTGTGCGGCATGACGGGTACAGCCTGGGAAGTGCGTCACGAGACCTGGCGGGTGTACCGCCTTCCCGTGGTGCGCATTCCCACGCATAGGCCGTGTATCCGCGCGCGTCAGCCCGACCAGGTGCTTCCGACAGCGGCGGCTAAATGGAAGGCGGTGACCGATCGTATCGTGACGTTGCATAAGGCCGGCCGACCCGTGCTGGTTGGAACGCGCGCCATCGCGGCCAGCGAGGCCCTGTCAGCCATGCTTCGAGAGCGGGGGCTCGATCATCAGGTGCTCAATGCGGTGCGCCAAGCCGAGGAGGCTCAGATCATCGCATGCGCGGGTGAGTCTGGACGAATCACCGTCGCCACCAATATGGCCGGGCGTGGAACGGATATTGTTCTGGGTCGCGGCGTTGCCGAACAGGGTGGCCTTCACGTCCTTGCCACCGAACGACACGAGTCTGGTCGAGTGGATCGCCAATTGTTCGGGCGCAGTGGCCGGCAAGGTGATCCGGGCTCCGCCGAGGCATTTGTCAGCCTTGACGATGAACTGGTGCGACGCTACTTGCCCGGTCTGCTGGTGCGGCTGCTCGCGTGGACGCTGACACGGCCAACACGCCTGATGGCACCGCTTGGTTCCATGACGCTGTGGTACGCGCAGCATCGAGCCGAGACGATCGCTCGTCGTCAACGGGCGGCTGTGCTCAAGACCGATGATTGGCTGGACCAGATGCTGGGATTCGCAGGACGCGAGCGCTAGGCAGTGCCGCGCCAAATCCCGGAAGCGGCGCCCCTGCATCAGCCGCAGAATCAGCCGAAGGTCGTCGACCATGGCCTGGAACACGCCGGCCGGCCAAAGCTGCGATTGCTGGTACACCGTGTACCACGGCGGCAGATCGCAGGGCAATTAACGACACGCCGATCCGGTGCGTACGATCCAACGCAGGCCGTTGACAGCCTCTCGCCTCAGGGCACAGGGGCGGCAAGAAGCGCCTGAGCGACCTTCCACACATCGCCCGCCCCCATCGTGACCAGCAAGTCGCCCGGCTGGAGCATGGTGCGCAGTTGCGGCGCGATATCGTCCAGATCGGGCACATGGGTCGCCTGCACCTTATGCCCGCGCAGACGCTCGACCAGATCACGGCTGCTGACGGCCGCACGCTCTTGTTCACTGTCGCGTACAAAGTAGATGTCGGGAACGATGACGATATCCGCTTGGTGGAAGCTGGCGGCGAATGCATCGAGTAGAAACCGTGTGCGGCTGTGCTGGTGCGGCTGAAAGACGCAGACCAGCCGCGCGGGCATGTAGTGCTGACGCAGTGCACGCAGCGTGGTGTCGACCTCCGTGGGATGATGGCCGTAGTCGTCAACCACCGAGATCAGGCCGCCGGCCACGGGGATCTCGCCCAGTCGCTGCATGCGGCGGTTCAGGCCTTGGAAACATTCAATAGCGCAAACAATTCCCGGCCAGGGAGCGCCGAGTCGATGGGCGGTCACCGCGGCGGCGGCGGCGGCGTAGGCCATATGTTCACCGGGTAGAGGCGAGCGCCACGCGGCGGTGACACGGCCCTCATGACGCAGTTCCACTGTCATCGGCCCAGCGCAGCGTGCTTGGGTGTGCGGCAGCACCACAACCTGCCAATCAGCCTGCGGGGCGAATCCAATTGTCTGCACCTCACAGCTCAACCCGGCCGTGACCTCGAGCCGACACGCCGCTTCGTGATGAATCAGCAGCGAACCTTCCCGTGGCAGCAACCTGGCAAAGACGCGGAAAGCATCGACCACGCCATCGAAAGTTGGATACACGTCGAGATGATCGTGTTCGATATTAAGGGTGATGGCGTGCATGGGGCGCAGGAAATGGAAGGAGCGGGCGAATTCGCAGGCTTCGACGACCAGCAGATCGGACTGCCCCACCCGGTGGCCGCCGCCGATCTGCGGACATTGAGCGCCGACGATGACTGAAGGGTCGAGTCCCGTTTCGATCAGGACATGCGCCAACAGGGAGGTGGTCGAGCTCTTGCCATGCGTGCCGGCGACCGCCACACCAGTGCGACCGAGCATGAGCCGGCCGAGCATGTCGGCGTACTTCACCACCTCGATGCCGCGTCGATGGGCTTCGCGCACCTCAGGGTGATCGCCCGGGATGGCCGCAGAGATCACCAGACGCTGGGTCTGCGCGGGGACGCTCGCCGCCGATTGATCGAGGCTGACGGCAAATCCATCGCGGCGCAGCGCCTTGACGGTGCTCGATTCAGCGATGTCGCTGCCGGTGCATACCGCACCCGCCGCCGCCGCCATCCGGGCCAGCCCCGACATGCCGCAGCCGCCTATGCCGACGAAATGCAGACGCCGCCCCGTAAGATCATCACGAACCTGTCGCAGGTTGTTCGTCATGGCGGGGATGATACTCGCACGCGGCAGCGAAAGGGGCCGACGTCGGCTAGGATGGCGGCGGGGCGGGAACCCGCGTCGCCTGGAACCGTTACCTCAGGGGCATCGCCATGAGCATCGGAAGTTTCTGCCTGGTCCTGCACGGCCATCTTCCCTACGTGCTTCGGCACGGAATCTGGCCGCACGGCGAGGATTGGCTTTACGAAGCCGCCGCCGAGACGTACCTGCCGATCCTGGCCATGATCGATGAGTGCAACTTCCTCAATGCGCCGCCGCGGCTCGTCATGGGGTTGACTCCAGTGCTTCTTGAGCAACTCGCCCACGAGCATTTCAAAAGTGGTTTCGAGCACTACCTGGAGGACCGCATCGAACGCGCCAAGCGGGACCGTAAGGATTTCGAGGGATTCGGCAACGGCCACATGATCTATCTCGCCGATTACTGGGTCCAGACCTTCAGTCGCATGGGAGAGCAGTTCGCCGCGATCAAGCGTGACATCCCCCAGGCGTACGCGCAGCGGGCTCGCGACGGCTTGATCCAGATTCTGACCTCGACAGCCACCCACGCGTATCTTCCTCTCCTGTACGAGGACTCATCCATCCGGGCCCAGTTGCGAGCCGGCCTGGCCAGCAGTCACCGGATTCTCGGCTTCAAACCGTCCGGCATGTGGCTGCCGGAGTGCGCCTATCGTCCGGGCGGTCGGTGGAATCCGCCTATCGGGTGGGCGGGGAAAGACGGCCGTATCGGCATCGAGCACCTGGTGGCCGATGAGACGATCAACCATTTTTTTGTCGAGCATCATCTGGTGGAGCAGAGCAACAGTGAACAGGTGTTCAATGACGGGCAGTGGTGGAAAGTGAACTGGGACGAAGGACGCAAGTACCTTGGCAAGGGATGGCGCACAGTGAACGAGCCGCAGGGCGTGAACAGCGACGGGACCGGCCTGGCCCGCGTGTCCGTGTTCGCACGCGACCCGAAGGTGTGTGAACAGGTATGGTCGGGCGACATTGGCTACCCGGCCGACGGAAACTATCTGGAGTTCCATAAGAAATGGGGGGCCCGTCGCGGCCTGCGCTACTGGAAGGTGACGGGCAACAAGGTCGACCTGGGCGACAAGCATCTTTACTACCCCGAAGACACGACCGCGCGAATCCATCAGCACGCGTCGCACTTCTGCGACTTCGTCCGCAGCCGGCTGTGGGACTACCACAACCGTACCGGCCGGCACGGCGTGGTCACTGCCTGTTTTGATGCCGAACTCTTCGGCCACTGGTGGTATGAGGGCCCTCGCTTCCTGCGCGACGTGATCCTCAATCTGAACGCCGATCCCAACGTCGATCTATCCACGACCGAGCAGTTCCTGACCAATCACCCCGTCGACAAGGTCGTCTCCATGCCGGAAGGATCCTGGGGCGAGGAAGGCGATCATCGCGTGTGGACCAACCCGCAGGTGAATTGGATGTGGGATATTGAATACCGCTGCGAGGCGAATTTCGGAAAGGCGACGATCGATCTGCCCTGGCGAAGCAACACCAAGATCGAAGAGATGCTCAAGAAGGCGGCGAGGGAATTGCTCCTCCTGCAGGCCAGCGACTGGCAGTTCAACATCACGCGAGGCCAATCGATCGACTACGCCATCAAGCGCTTCATGCAGCACGTCTCACGTTTCGAGACGCTGCTGGACATGGCCGAACGGATAGCGGGTGACTCGAGTTATCTGGGTAAGCTCAACGAAGTGGAGCAATTCGAAGTCCGGGACGCCGAGATCCACGACATAATCTTTCCGCAGATCGAGCTGGACTGGTGGAACATGGGCGCCCCGCCGGCGAAGCCATCCGCCTCGTAGACGATCAGGGGTGCATCGGGGACCGGCTGTGGCATGCGACGCGGAGCTTACCACTCCCAGCTTCGCGGCGGTAGAATACACTCACATGTCCCACAGGGTCGTTCACCTCGAAACCGGAGCGACTTTCATGTCCACCGCGCACCCAGCACCAGCCGCCAACCCCTGTCCGATTTTTCCCAGCGCCCGCATAGGACGCCAGACCTTTTTTGTTGCCGGCACTTTCGTGCTCGCTGGCCTGGCCCTGGGCGTGTGGGTCAATCCCTGGTTTCTGCTTCTGGCCATGCTGCCCGGCATCGGCATGCTGTTCACCGCCACGACGAGTTTTTGCCCCATGTCCTGGCTGTTGGCGCGTATGCCATGGAACCATCCCGCCGCGTAAGATGGCGTCATGCGCATTCTGCTGGCGACCACAAACCCGCACAAGATCGACGAAATCAGAGCGGTATTCGAAGCCGCCGCTCCCGGTCTGGTCGAGTTGATGAGTCTGGCCGATCTGGGGCGGCCGATTCCTGAGCCGGTCGAGGATCAGTCGACCTTCGAGGCCAATGCAGTGCTCAAGGCACGCCACTACGCGTGCGCGACCGACATGCTATGTCTGGCCGACGACAGTGGGATCGAGGTCGACGCTCTGGGCGGTGAACCGGGAGTCCGCAGCGCTCGGTTCGCCGGCATCAGCGGGCCACGCGAGGTGGTGGACCCGGCCAACAACAAACTGCTTCTTCATCGCCTTGCCCGTGTACCATGGTCGCGGCGCACGGCGCGGTTCGTCTGCGTCATGGCCCTTGCTGATCCGCATCGCCTGGCGCCGGTGGCGATGGCTCGCGGCGTCGTGCATGGTCATATTCTCGCCGAAGAAGACGGCACCGATCCGGACGCCGGCTCGGGTCGAGGCGTGAACGGTTTTGGCTACGACCCGATCTTTGAGGTTGACGGACTGGGCCAAACGGCCGCCGAATTATCCGCGGACCAGAAGAACTCCATATCCCACCGCGGTCGTGCAGCCCGACTGATAATCGCTCGGTTGGCTGGGCTTAGGCCGTTTCTGGGTGGGACCGATATCTGAAAACGCGCATTCCTCGGCCTGTCGTGGCAGAATCCCTTGACGCCCATCCCGTTATATCCGCTGTTTCAGGCAGGCGGGCTTCTCGCGTGCCGTGGCCACCGGGCCGCAACAGCGATCGGCCCCGCTTCTTTATCAATGGGGGCGGTTATGCACGAATCGCATCGAATACGACGCAGGGCATCCTCGACGTGCTGCGGCCAACGGTTGACAATTGGGCTTGCCGCGTACCTGGCGGCGCTGTCGTGGACCGGACAAGTGATGGCCGGCCTTCTCGGTTACGACAGCTTCGAGTCCGATAACGTCGGCGCTTCGCTATCCGGCGGAAACGGCGGAGACGGCTGGACTGGTGACTGGCAGGTGGGTGGCGGCTATGCGGCCAACCTGACGATCGTTAATGCCAACTTGCGATACGAGGGCGCCGATTTTGTCATCGATGGCGGCAGCCGCGCCCTTCAGATCACCGGCGGCGTCAGCGGAACGCCGGCTGTCGCGCAGCGTGGATTTGAGTCAACCGGTGATACGGTCTACATGACCCTGCTCTTTCAGACCACGACGGCCGCCGGAACCCGAGATGACGACTTCGTGCAGATGGGCCTCGACAATCGATTCGATCATCCGCGCGCCAGTGTCGGCCACCGCGAGAACAACGCGGTCAGTGACCACGATTTCTTCGCCCGCACCTCGACGAACCATCAGAAGTCGACTTTCACCAATGGTGCGGCGGGCGATGTCCTTACCCACCTGCTCATCGCACGAATCACCAAGACCCAGGGCAATCAGTACAACCAGGTTGAGCTCTGGATCGATCCAACCAGTCTCGACCTGGGCCAGGCAGATGCCGTGCAGACTCATGCGACCGGCCTGAGCACGGTGGACCGCTTCATCACCCGGCTTGCGTTTCTTGAGAACGGCGACACCTATCTGTTGGACGAGTTGCGCATCAGCCATGAGTTGGCAACGGCCGTATCAGCGGCGCCCCAAGGCATTCCGGAGCCTGCCACGGGGGCATGCCTGCTCATGGGCATGGGCTTCGTCATGGGCCGTCGACGGGATCAACCCGTATCGGTACCTGTCGCGCTCAGAGACCGGCGTTGTTGATCGGCTGCTCCTGGAACGCAATATTGTTGCGACTTAACAGCGTGCCCATCGCCTGGTAGAGATTGGCGATGGCGGTGTTGTACGACGTCATTGCCTGAATTTCCTGAATCTCGGCGTCCGCCAACCGCTGCTGAGTGGAGAGTTTGAGGTCCAGCAGGAACTCGGGCGTGAGGGCGACGCCAGCCTTTTCCTGCTCTTCGATCGCCCGCAGGCTGTCAGCCGCCGCCCGTCGGGCCGCTCGGGTCGCGCCGATCAACTCGTAGGCCGTCTGCAGGTCTCGCAGCGCCTCCTTCACGGCCAGAACCGCCGCCTGGGCCGTCCGCTGGTAGTCGATCACCGCCCCCTGACGCTCCAGGCGGCGCTGCTGCAAGGCCGCTTCCCGCTCGCGGTTGCCGATTGGAACCTCGAATTCGGCGCTCACGAGGTAGTCGATGTAATCCAGTTCGCTCAGGTCGTCGTAGCTGTCACCGACGTTGTCGCGGTCAAGGCCATTGACCCGGAGCACGACGGACAGGTCGAGCTGCGGCAAGCGCTGATTGTCCGCCACACGCTGACGGATGCCCGCATCCTGAATGGCGATCAGGGCCTGTTGCACGTCGGGACGATGCTGCAGGGCGGTGGTGACGGCGTCGAGCAGGCTGAAGGCGATCGGCAGATCGGCCGGCTCGTCGCTGGGGAGCAGCAGGGCCTCCTCCGAAACGGGCAGATAGGGTGAATGGATCAGAACCTTCAGCCGGTCCGAAGCGATCCGGACTTGATTGCGGGCGCGGATCACATCGGCACGGCGTAGCTCGACGAAGCTGTTCGCTTCCGTGATGCGCACCGGGCTGACGTCGAACTCCTCACGCTGCACCAGGCGGTCGCGGTCCTCAATGGTTCGCCCCAGCAGCCGCGACTGGATGAGCAGCTCCTGCCGTGCGGCCGCAAGGTTCCAGTAAGCCGCCTCCGTCCGGAGGGCGACCTCGAGCAGTCGCGACTTGAGATCCTGCATCGAACTGCGCCGCGTGTTCACCGCCAGTTCGATCGGCGCTGTGGCGACGTCCTCGCCGAATCCACGTAGCAGCGGCTGGTCGAGTCCGAGAAAAACGTTCGAGGTATACACCGGGTCAAAGGCGGATGTTCGTGGTTTGTTGTCGGTAATGTCGAACTGAGTTTGAAGCGTCAAGACGCCGCCCGTGGTCAGCGGCTTGCGGATGCCCGTGGACAGCGAATGTGTGCGGGTGCGCCGATCTCCACCGGCGATCAGCCCGACACCCGGCGCTCCAGGGGTGTCAAGGTTGGAAAAATCGAAGGTTGCGAAATAGACGGCATCGAAAATCGCTTCGGCTTGTGTGACGATGGTCTGGCTGACAGCGGGCAGGAGTTGGGCCTGCTGGACATCCAGATTGTTGCGAACGGCGAATTCGATGGCCTTGCGCAGGGAGATCGTCAGCGTCGGCGAGTCAGTCTGGCCGAACAGGTCGGTGCCCAGTTGCAGCGGTTGCTCACCGTAGGCCGTCGGACCCGACATGGCGTCCAGTTGCGCCACGCGTCCAGATGCCGCCAGCCGTTGCTCAACGTCGCTCGGCTCCCGTTCGAGTTGGATACTCGGCGCGTCGAGCAAGGCGTCGTGGTACGCCCGATGGGTCGCGACGAGCCGATCACGCAGCGCCTGTTCCCGGCTGCGTTCCAGCGGGCTGCGACAGGCGGTGATCGCGGTCAGGGCGACACATACGAGCAGCAGCGCGCGAAGCACGGGGTTGGCCGAACAACGAAGACGAAGGCGTTTCATGCCGCGAATATAGACAGACGGGGCAAGGGGGTCAACGACGATCGTACGCCGTACGACACGTCGCCCGAGGCGTGGCCGCGGCTCGGGTGGACTGCTACAATCAACGACCCACCCCGTCGCAGACGGGTTTTGATGACGGTGCTGTGAACCAGCTCCCGGGCGTGTCGCCGCGATGGGATCCAGGGGCGACACACGGTTTCGACAGCCCGCGATCATTGCGTAGGAGTCGTCCCATGGTCCGCAAGATGACGATGACCGAGAAGATTCTCGCCCGGCACGCCGGCCGCGCGGATGTCACGCCTGGTGAAAACGTCTGGGTCGATGTCGACGTGCTCATGACCCACGACGTCTGCGGCCCGGGCACCATCGGCATCTTCAAGGAAGAGTTCGGTCCCGATGCAAAGGTCTGGGACCGCGACCGTGTGGTCATCATCCCCGACCACTACATCTTTACGGCGGAGGAAAAGTGCCATCGCAATATTCAGATCCTGCGCGACTTCGTGAAAGAGCAGGGGCTGAAGTATTACTACGATCCTGATTTCGTGCAGGGCTCGGGCATGCCCAGTCCCTATCGCGATCCGACCAAGACCAGCTACAAAGGTGTCTGCCATAAGGCGCTCCCGGAAGAAGGTCATGTCCGGCCCGGTGAAATCCTGCTCGGAACCGACAGCCACACCTGCACGGCTGGCGCGTTCGGCCAGTTCGCCAGCGGCGTGGGCAACACCGACGCGGCTTTCACGCTCGGCACGGGCAAGACCTGGCTCAAAGTACCGCCGACCATGAAGTTCGTCTTCCATGGCGAAATCCCGCCATACCTCACGGCCAAGGATCTGATCCTTGCCGTGATCGGCCAGATCAGCGTCAGCGGCGCGACGTATAAGACCATGTACTTCGTCGGCGACGGCATTAGCTCGCTGACCCTCGAAGACCGCATGACGCTGACCAACATGGCCATCGAGGCCGGGGGCAAGAACGGCGTGTGCGACGTGGACGACAAGACCCTCGCCTACGTGCGGGCGCGGTCGATGCGGCCGCAGTGGGAAGTCGTCGCGGATGACGCCGGCGCCGAGTACTGCTACGAACACGAATGGAACCTGACCACCCTCGAACCGCTGGTCGCCAAGCCGCATAGCCCGGACAACAAGGACACGGCCCGCAACTGCAAGGATGTGAAGCTCGACCGGGCGTACATCGGCTCCTGCACCGGCGGGAAGATCACGGACATGATTTTCGCGGCCAACATCCTGCGGGGCCGCGAGGTGAAGATCCCGACGTACGTCGTGCCCGGGTCGACCGAGGTGCACAAGGATATGCTGCGGCTCAACATCGCCGGCCAGACCAAAGCCCCCGGCGAAAAGAGCGTCTACGAAGTGCTTCAGGACGCCGGCTGCCTGATCGGTGCCTCCGGCTGCGCCGCGTGCCTCGGCGGGCCGGTGGACACCTTCGGCCGACTCAACGAGCCGATCACCTGTATCAGCACGACGAACCGCAACTTCCCCGGCCGCATGGGCCACAAGGACGCCGGCGTCTATCTCGCCAGCCCGCTCACCGCCGCCGCCAGCGCCCTGACCGGCCACGTCACCGATCCGCGCGAGTACGTCACCGAGCCGATCGCCACCGGCACCGCCGGCGTGGTGTGATCGTGCCGGTCAGGACCAGAAGAACCTGTGACAACCCCGGTTCCGGCCGGGGTTGTTCGTTTCGGCCGGTTGCTTACGATGGTCGACACATTTCAGTTCCCGGCATTTCACTTCGGCGGAGCAACTCATGGACAGCGACCAGGCGGCCGGACTACTGGCGACTCTTGACTGGGTGGTGATCGCGTTCTATTTCCTGCTGGTCTTCGGCGTGGCGTTTGGAGCGGCGGCGGCGGCCAAGGGTACGCGCGAAACGTCAGCCGGCTACTTCCTGGCCGGTCGCAATGTCGGGTGGTTCATCATCGGGGCGTCGCTGTTCGCATCCAACATCGGCTCGGAGCATTTGGTCGGCCTCGCGGGCGCCGGCGCGTCGTCGGGGGTCGCGCTGGGGCAATACGAAATCCAGGCGTCGCTGGTGCTGCTGCTGCTGGGCTGGCTGTTCGTGCCGTTCTACCTACGGTCGAACGTCTACACGATGCCGGAATTTCTCGAGCGCCGTTACAGCTCGGCTGCCCGCTGGTACCTCGCGGTCATCTCGATCGTCGGCTACGTGCTGACGAAGATCAGCGTCACCATCTACGCCGGCGGTGTGGTGTTCACCGGCCTGCTGGGCATCGACTTCTGGACCGGGGCGCTGATCGTCGTCGTGGCCACGGGCGTCTACACCGTGTTCGGCGGGCTGCGGGCGGTGCTCTACACCGACATGCTCCAGGCGTTCGTGCTCATCGGCGGGGCGCTCGCGGTGACGTTCATCGGCCTGAACAGGATCGGCGGCTGGGAGGAAATGCGAGTGCTGGCCGGGCCGGACATGATGAGCATGTGGAAACCGATGACCGACCCGAGTTTCCCGTGGACGGGGATTCTATTCGGCGCCCCCATCGTCGGCGTCTGGTACTGGTGCACCGACCAGTTCATCGTGCAACGCGTGCTCAGCGCCGCCAACGTCGATCAGGCCCGCCGCGGAACCGTCTTCGCCGCCTACCTCAAAGTCCTGCCGCTGTTCCTGTTCGTCATCCCCGGCGTGATCGCCTACTGCCTGGTCAAGCAGGGCGCGATGGAACTGGGCCGACCCGACGAATCGCTGCCGACGATGATCCGCCACCTGCTGCCCGCGGGCGTGCGCGGCCTGGTGATCGCGGGTCTGCTGGCGGCACTGATGAGCTCGCTGTCATCGGTCTTCAATTCATGTTCGACGCTGGTGACGTGGGATATCTACCGCAAGCTGCGCCCGCAGGCTTCCGAACGACGCCTGGTGCTGGTCGGGCAGGTCGCCACCATCGCGATGGTCGTGGCCGGCCTGCTGTGGATTCCCTTCATGCAGTACATCTCCGGGCACCTGTACCAGTACCTGCAGTCGGTGCAGGCGTACATCGCCCCGCCGATCACGGCCGTGTTCCTGCTGGGGCTGCTCTGGCGGCGGCTGAATCAGCACGGCGCCATCGTCTCCCTGATCGCCGGGTTCTGCCTCGGTATGGGCCGGCTCGCGCTCGAACTCAACAAGCCTTCGCTCGCCGAGGGCGGCCTGCTCTACGCCTATGCGGACATGAACTTCATGCACTTCGCACTGTTCCTGTTCATGATCTGCGCAGCGGTGTTGGTGGTGGTGAGCTTGGCGACCCCGGCGCCTTCGCGCACGCAGACCGCCGAACTGACCTTTGGCGGCGTGTGCGATATCGAGATTGAGGCCGCCCATGCCCCAGCACGCAGCATGCCGGCCCTGACGATCGCACTGTCGGTTGGCGTCGTACTGTGTGTCGGTGCGGTATGGCTGTATTTCCGGCCGTAGCGTCTCTGGAGTCAACGCGGGCCGGTCTCCAGCCTGCGTTTGGCGCGCAAGGCGAACGCCTGTTCGCTGGGGTAGGTGAGCAATTGCGCCGCGTCGTCGAGGCTGGGCAACCAGCGAGGCTTGAAGAGCGATTCCTCTTTCGTCGGGTCCATGTCCTGGCCGGCCCAACGGTCGCTGGTCAGACGCATGAGGTAGTAGCGTTCTCGACGGGTGATACGTTGGCCCTTACGGTCGAACTCGACTTCCTGCTCGCCCAGGTCAGCGGTGATGGCCAGTTCCCAGTAGCCCGATTCCTCGCCCACCTCGCGCAGCGCAGCCTGCTCATCGGTTTCGCCAGCCTCAAGCTTGCCCTTGGGAAGGCGTACCTCATGGATCAGTTTGCCGTCGCGCTGCACGTCGCGTTCGATCACCAGGACGCGCCCATGGTCGTCGAGCACCACGCCGCCGGCTGTGTGGTAGTGGGGGATATCTTTCTTGCCCATGACCCGCAATTCTAAAGCAAGCACGACGGTCCGGGACCCGTTCTCTATCATGGCGGGCCTATGAGCACCAAACCGGGCGGCGGCCCGCTTCGATTTGAGGTGATCAGCCATCCGGCGGCCGGTCAGTCCCGCGTTGGCCGTGCGCGCGTCGGTCGGGTGACGACGCTCCATGGCCGCTTTGACACGCCGGCCTTCATGCCGGTGGGCACGCAGGCGGCGGTCAAAGGCCTGCAGCCGCAACAGGTCGCCGGCATCGGCGCCCAGATCATCCTGGCCAACACCTATCACCTGATGTTGCGACCGGGCAGCGAACTGGTCGGCAGCATGGGCGGGCTGCAGCGGTGGATGCGCTGGGATGGCCCCGTCCTCACCGATTCCGGCGGTTTCCAGGTCTTCAGCCTTTCGGATGCCGCGAAGATCGACGAGGACGGAGTGGTCTTCAAGAGCCATCTGGACGGGGCCACCCACCAGTTGACGCCCGAGCGGTCGATGCGAATCCAGAATGAGCTCGGGGCCGACATCATCATGGCCTTTGACGACTGCCCGCCCGCCGCCGCCACCGAGCAACTCACCTCGCGCAAGGGTCTGCACGGGGGGCCGGCCCGGCACGCGATCGACGCGGATGCCTACACCGTCCGTGTCCGGCAGGCATGTGAGCGATCGGCCCGCTGGCTGGGGCGTTGCGTTAAGGCTCACGGCCGCAAGGATGATCAGGCCCTGTTCGGCATTGTCCAGGGAGGCACCGATCTGGACCAGCGGGAATGGTCGCTGGCGGCGACGCTCGAACATGATCTGCCCGGCTACGCGATCGGCGGGGTGGCGGTGGGCGAAGGGCCGGAGGATCTGCGCCGGGTAGTGGACCATGTCGCCCCGCGGTTGCCGGCCGACAAACCGCGGTACCTGATGGGTGTGGGCTACGAGCGGGATATCTGGGCGGCGGTTCAGGCTGGCATCGACATGTTCGACTGTGTGCTGCCCACGCGCAACGGCCGCAACGCCAACGCCTTCACCCCCACCGGGCAGGTTCGGCTGCGCAACGCCCGATTCGCCCGCGACTCGCAAGTCCTGGATCCAGCCTGCGACTGTCCCGCCTGCAGGGAGGGAGACGGTTATTCACGCAGCTACCTGCGCCACCTGTTCCAGGCCGATGAGATGCTGGGTCCGATTCTGGTGAGCCTGCATAACCTCCGGCACTTCCAACGCCTGCTGCTGGACATCCGCCGGGCGATTACCGACAATGCCCCGTCTTTGATCGCCGAGCGGTGGCCGGTCGCCCTGGGTTAACCTGGTCGACCGCACCGCGACGGATACTCACAATGCTTCTCCGGCCGCCCTCGGCTGGCGGGCTGGAACTGCAACCCTTCGGAACCCCACTGCGCAGCGAGGACCGGCTATGTTCGAGACCCACTACCCACTCTTCCTGGCTCAGGCCGCACCCGCCGCGGGCGGCGGCGAAGCTCCCATGGCGGTGCCCGCCGTCACCTCTGAGGCTCAGACGCCCGCGGACGTTCAATCGATCGAAGGCGCCAACGGCTCTTCCATCGAGTCTGTCCCCACGGCTCGGCCGCAGAGCTCGATGAACAGCTTTTTCTTCATGCTGCTCATCCTTGTGCTCTTCATGTTTGTGCTCATCGTCCCTCAGCGGCGCGAAAAGAAGCGGCGCAACGCCATGTTGGAGGCGCTTAAGAAGGGCGACCGGGTGCAGACGGTTGGCGGGATTATCGGCACCATTGTCGAGCTTCGGCCCAGCGAAGTGGTCGTCAAGGTCGATGAGAACACGAACACGCGCATGCGCTTCAGCCGAAGCGCCGTCCAGTCGGTGATCGGTGACGACGTCAGCGCGGGTTGACCGCCGTCGTCCCAACTACCCGACCGGATCGCGTGTGGCTCATGACGAGACGGCCAGGACGAGGTTTCTGGCCGGTTTTCACGAATCCGCTGACGGTCGCGACCACGATGTCCGGCCGCCGCCCTTGAGACGATTTGAGACGTCATATGGACAGGACCCCCCTCTGGAAGCCCGTGCTGATCGTCCTTGTGCTGCTCTTCGCGGGGCTCATGCTTTATTTCCCAGGCGCCTACGGGCCCAAGGACCGGCTCAAAGCGGGCATCGACCTGGCCGGCGGCACCACGCTCGTCTATCAGGTCAACATCCCCGAAGACGCGCAGATGAACGCCGCCGCCCTCGTGGATGAGGTGATCGCCATTTACTCGGCCCGGGTGGATCCCAATGGCGTGCGAAACCTCATCTGGCGGCCGCAAGCGGGCAACCGCATCGAGATCCAGATGCCCGTCGCCTCTTCGTCCGTCCGCGAGAGGCGGCAGGCGTTCCTCGAGATGCGCGACGACTTACTGGCGACCAACCTGTCTGAGCCGGAGCTCCAGACGGCGTTGCGGGCGGCCGGGCAGCAGCGCCGTGATCTGTTCCGCCAGATCGCGGGCGACAATGAAGACCTCTATGGCCGCCTTGGGGCGCTGGCTGACCTTAACGACACGCTTATCGGCCTGGGTCAGGATTACCAGAGTGCGGAGCAGCTCAAGGCGGAAGCCGCCGCGGCTCTCGAAGCGGCGGGGGATGATCCGGCCCGGCGGCAGGCGCAGGCCCGCTCTGATGAGGCGCTCGCCGCGGCCATTCGCATGGCCGCCCGGTACAACGACGTTCAGGAACAGTACCGCCAGGCGCAGCGGGCCGTGTTCGACGCCAACGTCGACCCCGATCGGCTGCGTGCCGTGCTCGACCTGTACGACCCCAACGCCAGCAAGACGCTCGCCCGACAGAAATTTGACGAAGCGCTCGCTCAGTTGATGGCGGACCATCCCGGTCGGGCGGATCAGATCCGGGCCGTCGCCGACGCCTGGACCGCCTACGCCGCAGTGAAGGGACCGCTGGACGATCCCAACGACCTGATCGCAATGCTGCGTGGCTCAGGCGTGCTCGAGTTCCGCATCGGCTTGCCGCCCGACCAGATCGCGGACCTTGAGCAGTACCGTGAGAATCTCGAGCAGCGCGGTCCGCGGTACGGCCAGCACCTGCCCTTCCGCTGGTTCGCCATCGACGACCTCGAGCAGTTCGTCGACAACAGCCAGGTTCTGCAACGCAACTGGGAGAATCCGCAGCTCTGGACCGAGTGGATGGCTTCGCAGCGCGGCATGGTCGGCCAGGCGTTCGGCGACTCGGTCTACCTGCTTCTGGGCAACACGCCCGCGATGAGCCTGACCCGGGCCCAGAGCGATTGGCAGGTGGTCTCGGCTGCCCGCAGCGTCGATCGCAATATGCTCCCGGCCGTGGCTTTCACGCTCAACACGCGCGGCGGCCAGCTCATGCAGAACCTCACCCGGGAGGAGAACCAGGGACGGCCCATGGCCATTCTCCTCGACGGCAAGGTCATGAGCGCGCCGAGCATCCGCTCAAATCTTTCAACCAACATCGAGGTGTCCAGTCCCCGCGGTTTCGCTCCCAGGGAAGTGGACTACCTTGTGCGCACGCTGAAGGCCGGCGCCACCGAAGGCGCGTTGAGCCATGAACCCATCAGCATCAAGACCACCGGCCCGCAGCTCGGCCAGGACAACCTGCGGCGAGGTTTGCAGGCTTGCGTCTGGTCACTGATCGCGGTCGCCGGTTTCATGGCCGTTTACTACCTGCTGTGGGGTGCTGTGGCGGACTTCGCGCTGGCCGCCAACGTCGTGCTGATCCTCGGCGCCATGGCTCTGTTTCAAGGCACCTTCACCCTGCCGGGCATCGCCGGCATCGTGCTGACCATTGGCATGGCCGTGGACGCCAACGTGCTGATTTTCGAACGCATTCGCGAAGAAACCGCCCGTGGAGCCGATCTGCGCACCGCGGTAAGGCTGGGCTTCGAAAAGGCGTTCTCGACCATCATCGACGCCAATGTCACCACGATGATCACCTGTGTGGTGCTCTACTACACCGCCACGGCCGAGATCAAGGGCTTCGCCCTGACGTTGATGATCGGCATTCTGGCCACGCTCTTCACGGCCCTGTTCTGCGCGCATGTGATCGTGAATCTCTGGATTCACCTCACCGGCGTCCGGGTCATGCCGATGCTCCCGACCCTCTGCAAGCCGATCGACCGTCTGCTGAGCCCGACCATCGACTGGGTCCGGCTGCGCTACGTGGTCATCGCCATGAGCGTGGTGGCGATCATCGCCGGCGGCGCAGCCGTCTGGGCTCGTGGCATGGACATGTTGGACATCGAATTCCGCAGCGGCACCAAGGTCACCTTCGAGCTGTCCGGGGACCACGCCATATCGCTGGCCGAGGCCCGCGATCGTGTGTCCACCGCCATGCCCGACACCATCAATTCCGTGGTCAGCGTGGGTACGGCCCAGAATGGCGCATTTAAGGCGTTTTCCGTCTCGACGTTGACGGATGACAGCGACGCGGTCTCCGATGCGATCAAGACGGCCTTCGCCGATGTGCTTGACGTCGAGCGTTCCGTCCATTTTGCCGGCATGGGCGATCCGGACCAGGCGCCGCCGCCCGTCGGGCAGGCTCCAATCTATATCGTGGACAGTCGTTCGCTGGGTATGGTCATCAACCGACCCGAGGTGGCCGCCAACGCGGATCAGTACCTCGGTGGGGTGGCCACCGTGCTGGACAATCTCGAACCGACGGCGACGGTCAAGGACATCCATCAGCGGATCGACCGGATGCGTCAGAGCGCGGCCTGGGAGCAGCTTGGCTACCGACCGTTTGAAGTCATCGGCCTTGACCTGGCCGAAGGCAGTACCGATCACTACAAGACAGTGGCCGTCCTCAGCCGTGACGACGACACGAACTACACCCAGGAGCCCGACAGGTTCACGGAAGGCGGTGGCCTGGCGGACACGGAATGGCGGCTCATCCGCGACGCCATGGTGCGTGACACGTCGCTGGCCAGTGTCGCCACGTTCGATCCGCAGGTGGCCGGAACCATGCAAGCCAAGGCCATTCAGGCTCTGGCCCTGGCCATGATCTTCGTGGTCGCCTACATCTGGGTGCGATTCGGGTCGCTCCGTTATGGCCTGGCGGCCATCGCCGCCTTGGTCCACGATGTACTTATCGCTCTTGGACTCATCGGCGCGTCCGCCTACCTCGCCGACTCGGCGTTGGGCACGATTCTCGAAATACAGGTTTTCCGCATCGATCTGGCTCTTATCGCCGCCCTGTTGACGATCGTCGGCTATTCGCTTAACGATACGATCGTGGTCTTCGATCGCATCCGCGAGAACCGCGGCAAGCTGGCTTTCGCGTCGCCGCAGGTCATCAACGATTCCATCAATCAAACCATCAGCCGCACGGTTCTGACCTCCGGCACCACGTTGCTGGCGGTGTTCGTGCTTTATGTGCTCGGCGGGGCCGGCGTGCACGAGTTCGCGTTCGCCATGTTTGTTGGCGTGGTCGTGGGAACATACAGCTCGATCGCGATCGCTGCACCGCTGCTGCTGTTCATGGGCGAATGGCAGAGATCGGCCGCAGCCAGGGCGAAACCTTCGGCGGTCTGACCCCAGCCAGGCAAGTCCCTCAGTGGCAAAACAGCAAGCCGTCGCCGCCACCGGCGACGGCTTGCTGTCGGCCTCACGACGGTCGCATGTACACATCCCACCGCACCGCTTTGCCGTGAAAAACAACCGCTGGCTCAGCCTCAGCCAGAACCGTCGCCCGCCGCGGCCGCTTGACCACCACACGCCGGATGCTCAGGCCGCGAGCCCACGTCAGCAGGGCGGCCGCGTCGGCGTCATCCCCAACGAGGCCGCGCAGCAGCCGCAGCGGCCTGCGCTCGAGTGTCTTGCGGCCGGGAGGAAACATCGGGTCCAGATAAACCACATCGACCGCTTCCAGCACGCTCGCCGCCAGGGCTCGGACATCGCCCACCCACAATGTGATTCGCTGGGCGGTCTCGGGGTGTTGACGGCCGGCCCGACGCAGGGCGTCATCGAGAAGAGCCGCGACGACGGCATTGCGTTCGCAGCACGTGACCGCACATCCCCATGACGCCAACAGCCAGGCGTCTTCTCCCAGACCGGCGGTGGCGTCGAGCACCCGTGGCAACGGCTGGCCGCGTCGCAGGCCCACCGCACGGGCCAACGGCTGGCGGCGCGATCTGCCGGCGGGCGATGCCGCGTCGAGGTTCGTTAACTGCGGGTGCAGCGGCAGACATCCGGGTTCGTCATCCCGCAGTTCGAGAGCCTCAGCCGTGCGCACAAGACGCAGTCCCATTCCTCGATCGGCGCCAAGCTCCAGCCCGAAGCGCATGGCTACAGCGTGCGCCGCTTCGCGGACGGCGGGGTCATCGGGTGGTTCGGCATGAACCGCCAGGTTTCCGGGCGTGATCGTCGTCTGGCCGTGGGAGCGTAGATCCTGCATCGGGGTATGGTCGCACGAACATCGTGTGAAGGCAGACGTCCGACAAGGCGCCAGCGTGCGTTCAACGTCGCCGGCCATTGCCCGTCGGCAGCTCCTCGCCCAATGCCTCTGCCTGCCGTTCGAAACGGGCTCGGTTGGCCGCATGATCCATCAGCAGCACCACGCGGTCTCGGTCCTCCGCCGCGATCGCGGCGTCGATCAGCTTGCGGGCTTCGCCCATATGCGTGCGTCGCGACAGATGCGTCAGAACAACCGTGGTCGCTTCGCACGCACCGAGCAGACGAACGATGTCCTGAATGTGAAGGTGCCTGCCGACCTTCGCCCGCCCTCGATGGTCAGGTTCAAGGAATGTGCATTCGGTCACCAGGATCGTCGCCCGGCGAACCTCATCACGCTCCATGAAGTCCCCCCACGTGGTGTCGCCCAGGTACGCCAGATGCGGCACCTCGATGATTCGCGAGATCTGCTCGCCAGCCCGTTTGAGGGCGATAAGCTTCTCCTGCGGCAGACCGACCAGCTCCGGCCGCAGCTTGCTGCGTTTCTCGACGAGGGCGAAACCCAGCGATGGAACCGTGTGGACGGTCTCGAACGCGCGCAGTGTCACATCGGGCTTGACCTCGACCTCGCCGCCGTCGGCCAGCCCAATCACCTCGTAAGGCGTCTTCTGATTCTCGAGGCCGCTCCAGGCCTGCATGATGTTGTGAATGGCCGACGCGATCTTCTGGTGGCAGACCACCGTGCCCACGCCCATGCCCTGGAAATGCCTCTGCGAAAAGTAGTATGCCAGGCCGGCGGCATGGTCCATGTGCCCGTGTGACAGGGCGACGAAATTGCTGGTCAGCACCTCGCGGGGGCAGCGGCCGACATCGAAGCAGACGTCGGCCTCGGGAATCTGGACGGCGGTTTCTTCCCCGGCGACCGACACGCCCTGGATGCGGTAGGGGGGCGCGTAGACGAAGCCGAGCGATTGCGGCCGGGGCGGACGACGAGGCAGCATGTCGTATCTGGCGGCAAGGCGTCGCGGCGCGGCGGATCAGCCCACCACATGCGACGCAAGCCGCCCTCGGGCAGGATGCATGGGCTGAATCGGAAACAGGCCGCGGTGGGATTCGAACCCACGACTGGCAAAGCCAAACGGATTTGCAATCCGTCCCCTTGGTCCGCTCGGGCACGCGGCCGACGAACACGTCATTTTCATGCCGATCTTGATTCACGTCAAACGCCATACGCCTGCTGCGATGACCGCAATTATCTTCAGAGTGAGTCGTGTCGTTATGACGCCCCATGCCTGGAAATCCGACTTGACAAGGCAATCCAAGCCGATATCCTAACACACTATCGATGAGACTGAATCTCAGTCTCAAAATATATTCTCTTGTCATGGATCGAGCAGGCTGAACTCACATACCCCATGGCATCGCTTCGCATGAAGGAGCTGCAACATGACTGCCTTTTCCGCCGCGATTCGTCGCTTCGCCCTCGTGCTGGTCGTCACATCGTGGTGTGCGGCCGCTCATGCCAGCGAGCGCCGGTTCACCTACGTCTACGAGACCACGACCCAGCCCAAGGGGGCCATGGAATATGAGCAGTGGGTCACCTGGAAGACCGACAAACCGGACGATTCGAGCTTTGACCGTGTCGAGTTTCGCCACGAGTTCGAGTTCGGCCTGACGGACAAGCTTCAGCTTGGTCTGTATGCCGCCGATTGGCGGTACGAGAATGGCCGCAGTGTCGGCAACGATGGCGTCGAGTATCGCAACTCCGCCATCGAGCTGATCTACAGCCTTATGGACCCGACCGCGGATGCGTTCGGACTGGCGTTGTATGGCGAATACAAGGGCGGCCCGGAACTGCACGAGATCGAAGCCAAGCTGCTGCTGCAGAAGAACGTTGGATCATGGGTGTTCGCCTGGAACGGCATCATCGAGGCAGAGTGGGAAGAACAAACCACCGGTTTCGAGGAGAGCGGTGAAATCGCACAGTCGCTCGGCGCCAGCTACCAGTTCAGCCCTTCGCTCACCGCCGGCGTTGAACTGCTGCATGAGATTCCGCTGCCGGGTTGGGATGAGGCTGACGACGATGTGCTGTACCTGGGGCCCAACGTCTCTTATCGCAGTGGCAGTTGGTGGATCACCGTGACCCAGTTGTTTCAGGTCACCGATGTCGGGTCGGAGGCCGATTTCCAGACCCGCCTGATCTTCGGTTTCGACTTCTGACAGCGGGTTGGCGCTTCTGGGTGTTGGAGTCTTCTTCATGGCCGCGTTGTTCACATCGGAATCGTCCTGCCCGCGATTGGCGCGTCGTCCCTGGCCCAAGGTCGCGATCCTGCCGGGGCTGGTGCTCGCAGTGCTGGCTGGATGTGCGACGCTGGAGAGCATGGCCCCGCCCGTGGATACGTCCCTTGCCGAGTTTGGCCGCACCCTGGATGCAGATCTCGGCCAACTTACCCTCGGGCGCCACGTGTACATCACCGACTGCGCCCGCTGTCACAGCGTCGAACCGATCAATCGCTATACCCAGACGCAGTGGCGTAAGATCCTGCCCGCGATGGCGGCTGAGGCCCACCTCAGCCCTGAAAAAACACAGGCCGTCAATGCCTACGTGTTTTCAGTGCTGATGGCGTTGCAGGCGGCCGAGGCGGCGTCGGATGCGGCGGGCCTGTGAAGACCCATTGAGAACTCCGGGCTGCCCTGCAGCGTGGTCGCGGTATCATCCCGAGGATGGGTTCAGACCAGTCTGCTCCAGTCGCGCCGCGCTTGTGGGTCGTCAAGTCTGGTCTGGTCGGCTTCGCGACCGGCGCTGTGTTGCTTTTCATGGTCGGCTGTGCGCACGCTGGAACAACAACCCGCGCGGCCCCGGGTGACGATATGACCACACTTGTCCGGCTGGATCAGCCGGTGGATCTGCGGGCGGAGATTGGCGACGCCCGCAGCGCACCGTTGCCGCCGGGCATGGCTCGCATTGTCATCGACCGCTTCGAGATCGACAGTCGCGATCACGAGGCATGGAGCCTGATTCTGCGTGCGGGCAACTTGGCGGTCGGGTCCGATCAGGCGGTTGCGGCTGGCGGACCGGGCGGAAGGTCGGCGGACAGCTTCGCCGTACCGGCTGCATGGCGCGAACACGGCCTGCTCTGGCGACCGTGCGACCCGGACGCGGATTTTTCCGCCGTCCTGCGCGCCTCCATGTACTCGAGTCATCGTCGCGAGCATCGACAGCAGTTCCTCCTGCTCTCGGGCGGAAGCGTAGGAAGCATCGAAACGGTCCGGTCGACCGTGCGGGTGACGACGATCCGCCTTCCGCAGCCGCAGACGCTGGGCACCCTGCAGGTCGTGGAGCTGCGCCGCCTCGGATCGGGCTTCCACGTCCAGTTGCACGAGATACGTCCTGAGCACGTCGACCTTACGCTGGCCCCCTACGTGGTGACCGAGGATGGGCGAGGCGTCACGATCGCCGGCATGGACGTCCGGCTTCGTGTGGAGCCGGGCAGGCCGTATGTGCTGATGAGTGACCAGACACGCGCCGACTCGTTCGGGAGGTCCCTGTTAAGCGTCCGCCGCGGCCGGGTGGAAACCGAAACCGTTCTGGTCTTGACTGTGGAGGTGGGGTCATCGACGCCGTGACGCCTCCGCCGCGCGTCGTCTCGCTTGCTCACGCCGCCCAAGCCATGTCCCCAGCCAGCCAGTCGGGCACCGCGAAGTTCATATCAGTGACGTTCTGTCCGCAGCATTCGGCGATATGCAGCTCGTCTTCGACCGCAGCCAGATCGATCGCTTGCGATCGCAGGCACTCGGCCATCGCGTTGCCGTCCGCCGCCGCATCGAGCGCCGCCATGTCCTGTGCAGCCCTCTGCTGGCGTGTAACGGCTTCATCAGCCAATGCATCCGGATCGTCGATCGGCAGCAGCAGCGGCCGACACGGGGCCTGCGGGCTATGGTCCAGCACCACAGCCCATCGCTGGTCGTTGAGCCGCACCAGCGAGCCCGGCGGATAGGCTGGCACGACGGCCAGCAGGGCTCGGATGGCCGCCAGGTCGAAGCGGTAAGCCAGGCTGCGATGTACCAGGGCGTTCAGCGCCCACACGGTCGGTTGCTCAACCAGGTGCGGCGGACGGCGCATGCGGTCGAACTGGTCGGCCACGGCTGCGATGCGGGCGAAAACGTGAATGCGGTCACCGTCCAGCACCGGCATGTCGGTCCCCGCATAGCCGGAGCCGTCCGCCCGCTGGTGATGGTGAAGCACCACCGCGGCGGCGCTGGGATCGAGCTGGCCCCTTACCATCTCAAATCCCAGACGTGGGTGCTGTTGCCACGCCGGGTCCGTTTCGTCACCGCTGCTGCGATAGCGATGCTGGACCCGCGGGTCCAGACGCGTGACGCCGACATCATGCAGCATGGCCCCCACGCCGAGGTTCGTCACCTCCGCGGCCCGCTCGGCGGTCAAGTGACGGCGCTGTCGCACCACATAGCCTTCCATGCGCATACCCATCAGCACGGCCAGATACGTCACGGCCGCGCTGTGCCGCAGCAGTTCGTCACCGCCCTGAAGCAGGTCTCCCATGAACAGAGCCGCGTCCGGCTCGGCGGTGAGGCTCTGAATCAGCCCGCTGATGGTCTGGCAATAAATGTCATAGTTCAGCCGCGCCGCCGCCTGACCCTGGAGTGATTCGAAAGCATCGCCGAGCGTGGCGACCAGACGGGCCTGTTCGCGAGCCACAACCGGGCTCATCCGCCGCGCGAGAAACCCCAGACGCGGATAGCGCACATAGATATGCCGCACGTTCAGTTCGCGCAGACGACGGAGGGTATGCGCCTCGATTCGGTAACCCGGGCGCAGGAGGATCTGCCGCGGCGTATGGGGGTGCAACACCGGTACAGCCAGTTCCATACCCACACGCGCTCGGGCCAGATCGACACGAAGCAAGGCACAGCCTCCCTTGACGCTGGTCGCGCAGTGATCCCCCCACGCTGACCGGGCGCCTGTTGAATATGTCGGCCGCCCGCTCCTGGCTCTTGAGGGTCCAGGACGGTCTGGCACGAGTCGGGCGGCGGTGACGGCTGTAACGACTGGACCGGTTGCACCGGTCATGCGGATTGTTGGCCGAGCAGGGCAACTTGACCACCACAAGGTGACGCCGCCCTCCGGGCGGTTGCGGTCACCGAAGCACACAAGAGCCGCGGCGAGTCGGGACACTGGCCGTGGAACGCGGACCATCAATCGGGCCGGTAATGGCCGTAGACTGACTGGCAAGTGTACCGGCTGACGCGCAGCGTCGGCGACCAGTGGTTCGGCGGCAGGCCGGCCTTCATTTTCAGGTGGGTCCAGAAGCGATCCACCTGCGGCAGCGATTCCCACACCGAGGGCAGGAAGGTGCCACGGTACGGCCCGTCTTCGAGGATCAGGCCATCCACACCCACGCGCATGTTCGCCAGAAGGTCCGCTTCATCAGCGAAGGGGATCGGTTCAGGCGGTGAGAGAATGGAGATGTGCAGATCCAGGTCGTGGACTTCGTCGGCGGTCAGGGGCGGAAAGCGTGGGTCGCGGAACGCCGCGCTGTAGGCTGATGCCGCCACATCCTCAGCCAGCGGACGGGTCGCTTCAAGTGTGCCGATGCAGCCCCGCAGCGCGCCACCCCGTTCCAGGGTGACGAACGTCGCCCGAGGTTCACGCAGAACCTCGTCGAGCGTCGCCGGCTCGATGGTTCCAGGCCGTCCGGTCGTCAGCCCGCAAGCGATTGACCGGCGTGCTATGTCAAGGAGGGCCTGCTCCTGGCCGACGGTGAGCGGCAGGTGTGGCGGCGATGAATCAGGCATGCAGGATGTACGCTCCGTAGCCGACAACCCGGTCGCGTGGTCCCGCGGTGTCCCCGCTGTTGCGAAGGTCCAGCGTCCGCGCGGTCAGTCCAGCTTCCGCCGCCAGATGCAGCAATCCCTGAATCGCCAGGCGGCCGCACGCCTGTTCGGGGCCGATCTTCTCCGGAGCCAGGGCTTCGATGGCGTCCGAGGTTCTGCGGTCCAGGCGCTGAGCTGAATCGTAATCCAAATAGTGGGACAGATCGCTGCTGACGACGATCAACGTGCGTGGATAGCCGAGAAAATGCTCCAGGACCATCGCCACGTCACGCGCCGAGGCGTCACCCACAACAAGGGGAGCTAGCGTGAATGGGTGGGCGTCAAAACGCAGGGTGTGGATCAGGAACGGAAGATGCACCTCCAGGCCGTGTTCGTGCTCGTGCGCCTGATCGATGACGCGCACGCTCGGCAGGTCAGCCAGCTCGAACATGGCGTTTCGGTCGATGGCAACCCGCCCCAGCGGACAGTCGAAGGCCGCAGCGCTGCTGAGGGCCAGGCCGCTGAAGGCGACTCTGTGCGACGGCCCGAGAAGAACAACGCGGTCAATCTGCCCGACGGCGGGCCGCAACGCCTCGTAGGCGTGGGCCGCGATCGGGCCCGAATAGGCATAGCCGGCATGCGGGGCAATGATGGCGCAAGGAATCGGGAGCGCGGTTTCAAGGCGGACCTGTTGTCCGAAGCGCAGCAGCAGCTCCTGTAACTCGGTGGCGTTGTCCGGGTAGAACGCGCCGGCCACCGCGGCCGGTCGGACCCATGTGCGCGGCGCCGCGTGATTGATGGCGGCGGCCTTGCGTCCTGGACCTGGGTTGACCATGGCCTCACCGTTGTGCAGGCGCCTTTCAACGCTCCACAGTCAGCGAAAAGGCGTCCCCTGTCTGAAGCTTAGCCGCGATGGGGACGACGACAAGGCTGTCGGGCCCTTTTCTGCGGCGATATGCCCTGGCTCTGCGCCTCTGGGACCGCCTCTCTTTATGTCGCAGCCGAAGAGATATCGACGCCCACGGTCTGGCCCTTGCCGCGGCGCTTCGCGGTATAGAGGTGCTTGTCGGCAAGGGCGAGAAGGGCCTGGGCGTCGGCGACCCGATCGCGGCTGAGCAGGGCCACGCCGATGGATAGATCGGCCTTGAGCGATGCCGGCAGGGCGATGCGCACGTGCTGGCGGAACAGAGCCCGAAGCTGCTCGGTGAATTCCGCCACCCGCCGCGGCGGGCACCCCGGCATCAGAATCACGAACTCATCACCGCCCAGCCGCACCGCATAGTCTTCGGTGCGAATGCAGGCGCGAATCAGGCCTGCCAGGAAAATAAGCAGTTCGTCACCCGCCGCGTGCCCAAGGGTATCGTTGACATGCTTGAAGTTGTCCATGTCCAGCAGCACGCACGCCAGGTCGTCGGCCGCGTCACGGCAGGTCTCAAAGAGCTCGGGATAGTGTTCATCGAAGAACCGGCGGTTGCCCAGGTCTGTCAGCGCATCGCGCATGGCGATGTGCCGCAGTCGGAGGGTCGCCTGCCGTGTCGCGTCCGCGATGCGGTGGTTCAGCGTTCGTCGAAGTTGTCCGTTCTCCTGGCGTTGGCGGGCGGCCGCGACGTAAACCCGATGCATGCTTCTGGCCAGGCGCCCCAGTTCGTCCTGCCGCGAAACCGGAAGTTGATGGGTCGGAGGATGGATGACGCCCGACGCGTCGAGAACACGCTCGTGGGTGGATCCAGCGACGTCTTCCGGGGCCTCCAGTCGCTCGGCCAAGGTCACGAGCCGGTCCAGCGGCCGCGCCAGCCATGCGAACGCCAGCCACGCCACGCCGCCGATGCTCGCGCTCATTCCCAGGCTCAAACCGAGCCCATGGTCGCTGGTTCGCACCATGACCGCTCCGCATAGCGCGCCCAAGACGGTGGACAGGACAACTAATAGCACCAGTTTGGTGCGTATGGCCGCGTCGTCCCATCGCCGGGGGCTGGTGGCCGTCTCGATCCGCGTCGGGCGACCAAGGGCGTCGGACGGGTGCGACGTGGCTACCGGGGCCGAGGTGGAAGGTGTCTTGCTCACGTCTGCTGTTATCGGGAGTCCGCGTCGCGGGCTTAGGGCATTGCACCAAGCCGCGGGGCATTTTCACGGGTCGGTTTGCGCGTCTGCAGATTCGGCGAAGGGGCGGAAATCGGGCCTTGCGGCGCTGCGGGCAAGCTGGGCAAGAGCCGGGAGCTGGGCCCTGAAGCACTGCGGAGAAAGCGGCTGGCGTCGGCCTTCAGGGTCTGTTCTTATCGGACGTCGTTCGGATCTTCAGCCAAGGGAAGTCGGCAACTCGATCCGCTCGATCCCGGTGGCTCGGCGGGTTTCCGTATCCACCTCGAGGAACACCCCACAGACGCGCAGGTCGCCATCCGCGACATCAAAAGGGGCGTGCATGGCCGTGGTCATGTGCCGCAGCACACGGTCCACCCGTCGTCCCAGCACCGACTCATGAGGCCCGGTCATCCCCAGGTCGGTGATGTAGGCGGTCCCGTTGGGCAGAATCTTGGCGTCGGCGGTGGCCACATGCGTATGCGTGCCCAGCACGGCTGTCACACGCCCATCGAGATACCAGCCCAGCGCCTGCTTCTCGCTGGTCGCTTCAGCATGAACTTCGACAAGGACGATGGGATCCTCCTCGGGCAGTTCGTCGAGTACGCGGTCGACGGCTGCGAAGGGGTCGTCGGCAGGCAGGTTCGAGAAGATGCGGCCGAGCACGGTTGTCACGAAGACCGCGGGCAGTGGTTGATCGACAGGGTCGTCCTCCCGCGGTTTCGATTCAAGCCGCATCCATCCGCGGCCGGCGGCGGCGGCGGGCAGGTTTGCCGGCCGGATGAGGGTCTGTTCCTGGTCCAGCGACGCCACGATCTGCGCCTTTTTGAATACGTGGTCCCCCAGCGTCACGCCGTCAACCCCAGCCCCGCGCAGCCGTTTGAACTGCTCCGGCGTCAGTCCCGAGCCATTGGCGGCATTCTCCGCATTGGCGATCAACACGTGCGGGCGATACCGCTCGCGGATGACCGGCAGCTGTTGAATAGCAGCCGCCAGACCGGGCGCTCCGACGATGTCACCGAGCATCACAATTCGAAGGTCCATGCGAGTTCCTACGGTACCAGAAGCCCCTGTTTATCGCCCTGACGCGGTATCGCATGCCACGGTTTCAGCCTCCGCGGGCCGCATGAGCTTGTCGGACGCCTTAGAATGATGATGCCCCAGGCCGCTCGCGGCGGCCGTCCTTACAGGCGATCGGAGCGGCGGACATGCTCTGTCCTTACTGCGAGGCCGACGACGACAAGGTGGTCGACTCCCGCGCCAGTGATGGCGGCCGCTCCATCCGCCGCCGCCGCCAGTGCCTGCGGTGCGGCAAACGCTTTACCACGTACGAGCATGTCGAGGCTCCCCGTCGGCTGATGGTCATCAAGAAGGACGGCTCGCGCGTGCCCTACGATCGCGCCAAGATCACCGACGGACTTGAGAAGGCAGCTTACAAGCGCCCGATCAGCGCCGAGGAGATCAGCCGGCTGGTTGACGCCGTCGAAGAAGAGTTGTTCAAACGCCACGACAAGGAGGTCGCCTCGATCGAGATCGGCCGCCTTGTGGCTGAGCACCTCAAGCTGCTTGACCACATCGCCTACGTTCGATTCGCCAGCGTCTATAAGCAATTCCGGGACCTGGACGATTTCCTCGACGAAGTGCGCGACGTGCTCGACGGTGCGCCGCCGGCACGAGACCAGGGATCGCTGTTCTAGTTTCCGGGCCGTCTCGCGAATCCGGCGAGATCGCTCCGAAATACTGGCGTCCCTATAATTGGATCGTTCGGATGCGCCATCTCTGGCCCCGTTCTCAGCGGGTCGCGCATTTGTCTTGGCTGCCCCATCGGCCCGTCATTCGCGGGGCGCGTATTCAAGGGAGGATCTATGTCGACGATCAAGGACATCCTCGCCGGTAAGGGAACGCAAGTCATCTCGATCCGCCAGCAGGCCACCGCCTTGGAGGCCGCCAAGCTGATGAACGACCAGAAAATTGGCGCGCTGGTTGTTCAGGAGGGCGGGCGCGTTATCGGGATGTTCACCGAACGCGACGTGCTCATGCGCATCGTCGCCGAACAACGCGATCCGGCCACGGTCAGTGTCGGTCAGATCATGACCCGCCCGGTCGCGTGCTGCCGGCCTGACACCACGGTTGAGGAAGCACGCGCGGTGATGCGCAACCGCCGCATCCGCCACTTGCCGGTGGTCGACGAACAGGAGCGGTTGATCGGCCTGGTGTCGATCGGCGACCTGAACGCCTGGCGCCTGGACGGCCAGGAAAAAACGATCTACTTCCTGAGCGAATACATCTACGGCCGGGTCTGAACCCCCGGCATCGCGGTATGCTTGGGACATGTCCCGCACGGCCGTTCCGATCGTCATTGAATCAGTGAACGACCCCCGCATCGCGCCGTTCCGCGAGCTGCGTGATCGGCCTCTGCGCGCGGATGGCCGATTCGTCGCCGAGGGGCCGTTCCTGCTCGATCGCATGGTGGTTGCAGGGTTGGCGATCGAGTCGATCCTGACCAAGCCGTCACGAGCCGACGACCTGGCGGCGCGGCTGAAGCCGGTGCCCGTATACGCGGCGCAACTACCGCTGCTGCAGGAGATTGCCGGCTACAAGTTCCACCGCGGCGTACTGACCTGCGCCCGGCGACCGAGGGATCCGACCTGTAAGGAACTGATCCAGCGACTGAGCCCCGTCATTCATGACCCGGCGCGTGCGGCCGGGCCCGGAGGCCTGCTCATCGCGCCGCGCGTCCTCGATCACGAAAACGTCGGAGGGCTGGCTCGCGTGGCCGCAGCTTTCGGTCTCGCCGGCATGTTGATCGGCAAGGAAAGCTGCGATCCCTACTGGCGGCGGGCGATCCGTGTCTCCGCCGGCGCCGTGTTCAGCCTGCCCATCCGCCGCTCGCAGAACATGGCCGACGAACTCGCCGCGTTGCGTTGCGCCGTCGGCCTGCGGGTTTATGCCGCAGTGCTCGACCCTGCGGCTCGGCCACTCGATCAGGTGCGGCATGCCGCCCATCGGCCGTTCGCCCTTATGGTCGGCGCGGAAGACCACGGCCTGTCGCCCGCGGAGATTGCCCTGGCCGACGAAACGGTCACATTGCCCATGCCTCAGGTCGTCGACTCACTCAACATCGCGGTGGCCGCGGCCGTGTGCCTCTACGCGCTGCAACATCAGCGCGTCTGACCGCCTTTGGCCTCAGGAAAGCTTCGGCAGCCAGTCGCCGTGTGCTTCGATCAGGTCGTCGCACAGTGCGACGATCTTGTCGAGCGGCAATTCGGCACTGGTGTGCGGGTCGAGCATCGCCGCCTGGTAGACCTTCTCACGTTTGCGGGTGATGGCCGCCTCGACGGTGAGAATTTGCGTGTTGATGTTGGTGCGGTTCAGGGCCGCGAGCTGCTCGGGCAGGTCGCCGAAGAACGTTGGCGTCACGCCGTTGCGGTCCGCGAGGCAGGCCACCTCGACACAGGCCTTACGCGGCAGGTTGGTGATCAGGCCTGTGTTGTCGACGTTGCCGTGGAAGCGGAATGGTTCGTCCGTCTCCATGGCCGCGAGGATACGGGAACCATATTCGTGGCTGCGCTTATGCGTCAGCTCGGGATTGGCCACAATCGCGTCGCGCTGCTTCTTCCAGTCGGCGATCTGGTTGATGCACCGACGGATGTATTCATCTAACGGAATGTCGTACCGCTCAATCAGCTCGGGGTACTGACTCTTGATGAAATAGGGCAGGTACTCGCTCAGGTGCTCACTGCTCTCAGTCATGTAATACCCGAAGCGCCGCATGACCTCCAGGCGGACCAGATTCCGCTTGGGAGCGCTCGGATTCGCCCAGGCGGCATCCAGCTTGGCGAAGGCGCGACGCTTGATTTCTGGGTAAAGGTCTGTACCGCGGTCCGTGATCTCCAGCAGCCACGCCATGTGGTTGATGCCCGCCACTTTCCACTGCAGCTTCCTGGCGGGGTCAACCATGTCCAACTGCTCGAGCAGGTGGCGTGTGACCACCTGCACGCTGTGACAGAGTCCGACTGTGCGGATCGGCGTGTGCTGCTGCATGACCATGCACAGCGCGGCCATCGGGTTGGTGTAGTTGAGCAGCCAGGCGTCGGGGCACACTTCCTCCATGTCGCGGGCGAAATCCAGCATCACCGGAGCTGTGCGCAGCACGCGGAACACGCCGCCGATGCCCAGCGTGTCGGCGATGGTCTGCCGCAGCCCGTACTTCTTGGGAACTTCAAAATCAGTGATCGTGCATGGGTCATAACCCCCGACCTGGATCGCATTGATCACGTAATTGGCCCCGCGCAAGGCTTCCTTGCGCTGCTGTGGGCCGAGGTGCGTGCTGATCGTGGCCCGATCCTCGTTGATGTTGTGGTTGAGGACGTCGAGCATCAGCTTCGACTCTTCAAGCCGCTGGCGATCGATGTCGTAGAGGGCGAAATGTCCGTCCCGCAGTGACGGCTCAAACATGCAGTCACCCAGAACGTTTTTGGCGAACACCGTGGAACCAGCACCTAGGAAAGTGATCTTGGCCATGATGGGGTCTCAGGTAGCGGGTGGGTATGTCGAGGGGGTCGCGTCGACCCGAGGCCGGGATTGTAAAGACGTCGGACCGAAATGAAAGAGGGAGTCGGCCTCAACGTCTGAAAACCCACAGATTCACGCTCAGGCGCCCTTACGCGAATCGACAAGTATCTGGCAGATCCGCTCGCCAACCTCCCGGTAGCGCTCCCGTGTCAGCAGGCACGCGCCGTCCGCCGCCAGGGCATACGGTGTTTCGATCGCCAGGGCGGCACAATCGTACGTCATGCCTGTAAAGGCGGTGAAGCCAGGCGTCGTCCACCTCGATCGATACTTCGCCACCCGCCCGAAGTTCTCAGCCGCCAACTCGTCGCCGATCGAACGGTGCAGTCTTTCGCACCACGGTCGACTCAGCTCCGTGCGGCGCGGCGCCTCATCCGGATCGGGCAGATAGGCGTAGACCCCCTGAGCTTCACTGAGACCTGGCGCGTGGGCGTCCAGCACCAGCGTCGGGCGGCACCGCTGCGCCCAGCGATCCAGGTCACGTTGTATCACCAGCGCTTCGTGGCGCATGGCCGGCCGATCCCATGCACGGTTCAAATCGTATGGGAAACGATCTTTCCCATACGCCCCCTCGATCACACCATCGATGTCGGCCAGCGGCACGCACCAGGTCAAAGGCACTTCCCGCTCGGCCCCAGCCGCTGCCGCCAGGCTGCGCAGCAGGCCATCCACCACCCATGACCCCGGGGTCTCACCCGCGTGCTGGCGCGCGATGATGAACAGTCCCGGCCGCGCGTCGCCGGGTTTGCCCCAGCCGTTGCTCAGGCGCACCAACGGCCGACCGCTCTGGCTCAGGCCGATCGTGTCCGCCCGCCAATACTCTCCGCTTTCCGCGACCAGACGGGCCACATCGTCCGGGCCATACGGATAGCACAACGCCATCTCCAGCCACCGGCCCGGCCCAGGCGCAGTGACCTCCCATACCAACCACGCCCGCCCGTCCGGCTGCTCCACGCGTTCGCCGGCTGGCAATCGACACCAGTCGCCGCCCGCCTCGCGAAGCACCGGCCGGATCGTCGCGCTGTTCGACGCCCCCAACGCGTTCTCGTAGTGCCGCCACACCAGCCGAACGCGGGGCGGCTGACCTCCCGCGTCGGCACCGCCCTCTGACGTACGCAGCAGCCGAAAGCAGAACCACATCACTTCCGGTCCACCGCGCGGCTCGGCGGTGAACGCCACCTCCGCCACGGATCCTCGCTGCTGGATCGCGATATCGCCCGCATTCCCGAACGCAATGTCAGTGCTCACACTGTAGGCCATTGTCATTTCAACATTCGCGTCCGATCGGCGCTCTGAAGCCTCACGGCGCCGCCGTACTGTGTCCCGTCACGTCGACCGCCACACCGGGCACGACAAACAGCAGGGCGGCCTCAATCTTCACCGGGTCAAGGCGCAGCAGCGAAGCCAATGCCTGTCGATAGGCATCCACCTGCGGCCGATAGCGCCGGACCGATGCTTCCAGATACTGCGCCTGCTCGCCAAGATGATCTGTCTTGAAATCGATCAGACGAGCCCAGGCTGCCGAACCGCAAGCATCGTACCCCACCACAGCCCGATCGAAGAAACCGGTTACCAACTGCGCGCCGAGCCGTACGACGAACTCTCGCTCGCGCCAGAGGTCGAGCGATGCGCCTGCCGACGTGGGCAACGTCAGTGCTTCACGGACCGCCGACCGCTGAAGCATGGTTGCGAAGGCGTTGATCTGCGCGTCATGCCACGAAGCCGCGCACCCCGGCGCGATCTGCCTCGAGAGAGATGCAAGCTGCTCGGGTGTCGGCACACCGCCCCACGGGCCGGCGGGGTCGCCGAGATCGCCCACATGCTCGAAGAACGCGTGAATCACGCGGCCTCGCTGCCGCGCCTCCGATACATCGAGCTCTAACAGTTCAGCCGCCCGCACCCGCGCCCCAGCCTCCAGTGATGACGGCGAGGTGCGCCGCCACGATCGCCATGCGCGCTGTCCAGCGGTTTCATCAGCCGTGGGCGCCAGCACATGCAATGTCGGCGGTCGGAGTGCTTCTCCGGTCGGGATGGCGTTCATTCTCGCGTCGGTTCCCAGCCTATCGCGCTCGCCGGCTTCGTAGAATACCAGTGCTGTTTGTGCCTGTTCGTCGATGGTACTGAGTGTGTCGACCAGCACGCTCGACAGCTTCAGGCCACGCTCGCGAGGCGAACCGTCCTGCTTCGCTTTCAACGACTTGATGAACATGAAAAGTCCCTGCCGCGCACGGGTCATCGCCACGTACAAGGCGCAAAGCTCATCACGCAGGACGGTGTTTACGTGCTGTCGATGGGCGGCTTCCAGTTGCGGTGATTGAGCACGCGCTGCAGTGTTGGCCCGCGCATACACCGCCCGCACCGGGCCGGTCGGCTCCCCACGCACCACCCAGCACGTCTCACTGCGGCCCGGCAAGAGCGTATCCAGTTCCGGCAGCACCACAAGATCAAACTCCAGCCCCTTCGCGGCATGGATCGTCATGACTCTCACCGCCGCGGGTGTCGGTTCTTCGACGCGGGCGCCCTCCACGATCTGCACGAACGCACCCGGCCGAAGCGGCGACGCACCGCATTCCGCATCCGCCAATTCGACTAGCTGTGTTAACCGCACCGCCGATCGCGCGCCACCGTGCGGCGACAGCCGCACCGCCCACTGCCCGATCACGCCGCCGTAGCCTTCGTCCACCAGAGCGTGACGGATGTCAGCCGCGACCTGTTCCAGATGCCGCGGCTCCAGGCTCGCCAGACCCAGCCATGCGGCCAGCGGGCTGTGCAGCACGTGATACGCTGCGGCGGTGTGTCCGGGATGGTCCGCGAGCCTCAGGGCGGAGAGCACGATATTCACGGCCGGATCGTCGGTCAGTGCCTGGCCGCCTTCTCCACTGGCCTCGCAGCCTTGGCGACGCAGCAGGTCGAGAAACGGCCCTGCCGGCGTGTTGCTCCGCGTCAGGACGCCGATGCTGCGTCCCGGAAAGTCAGCCGCGAGCTTGGCGATCTGATCGGCGCACCATCGCAGGTGCGGATCCGATGCGGACGCCTCATTCCCTTCATCGGACGTGTCACCATTCGTGTCATCGGCCACGTCATTTACCGCGTCGTCTTCCGCCGCGTCATCATCCCACGGCGACGACGCCAGCATCACATAACCGGGCAGGTCAATTCGGTTGGTATCGTGAGGTTCGAACCGCGCTCTCCACGCCTCCACCACGTCAGCATGTTTGGACGCCAGCCTAACCACATCGGAAAGATGCTCGAACACCCGGTTCACTGCGGCGATAATTGTGGGCGATGAACGATAACTCACATTCAACCGCTCACCGGGTCCGACATCCAGATGCAGGCGTTGCGGCAGCTCGTCGAAAAGGTCGGGGCACCCGCCCCGCCACGCATAAATTGACTGTTTGACGTCGCCGACGCAGAAGAGCGAACGCGACCCATCCGCGTAGGCGGCAATCTCGGCGGCCAGCGGTTCGAGCACGGCCCACTGGGCCAGGCTGGTGTCCTGGAACTCATCGAGCAGCAGGTGCTGGATGCGGCCGTCCAGACGGTAATACATCTCTTCAAGGCCGAGCACGCCCATCTGATGGGCGGCCGCCAGCCGCCGCGAAAAGTCATCGAACAGCATCAACCCGCGTTCGGCCTGCAGCGGCCGGAACTGAGCCTCGAAGCGCTCCATCAATTCGTGCATCGCGGCCGTCTGGCGGGCGATGGCCCGCAGGGGCTGTGTCTTCGCATGCTCGACCAGGGGCTGATAC
Source organism: uncultured Phycisphaeraceae bacterium (assembly GCA_964502445.1). Classification (GTDB taxonomy): domain Bacteria; phylum Planctomycetota; class Phycisphaerae; order Phycisphaerales; family Phycisphaeraceae; genus CAZCWM01. The sequence goes on from CAZCWM010000001.1 coordinate 194,985, forward strand.
ACCTCGGCCACATCGGGAGGAATGTCGCGGCGGCTGAACTTCGTCTGGCCATCGGCCAACTTGGCGGCGATCCCCTTGTCCAGAAACCCATCCCAGTCGCGCTGTTCAGCCGCCTCGCGGCTACATCGATGCGCGTCAGCCCAGCTCTTGTTGGGCATGCCCTCCGCGATCTCCGCCATCCGCGCCACGGCTGCAGCGACGGCTGCTTCGTCACGCAACGGACTCGGCGGCACCACGAGCGTCCGCCATACCGCCGCGTCCGGCGCTTCGGCATAGATCGAGCTCAGGTCGGCGACGATCGTCTTCAGCGCGTCGCTCACCGAGCGCTTCGCCTGGTCATGATTGACGCGGCGCAGCAGGTCAACCAGCAGTTTCAGTGCCGGTCCCTCCAGCATGGCCGCGATCGCGTCCTCGCGAAGTTGCTCAATCTCACGGTGCCGTTCGTCGGTCGGCTCCACACCGCGCGGCAGTCCCAATTCGTGACGGAAACTCATAGCCGTGCGGTAGAGAAAGCTGTCGATGGTCCCGATCGAGGCCCGGTGCAGCTGCATGCACAACGCATCGAGCATCCGCATCGCATCGGAAGGCCCCAGCGCCAGCGCAGCCGATGACGCCAGGCCCAGTTCCCTGCTCACTTCCTCCGCCAGCCGGGATGCCGTGTGACCCGTCTTGTCAAGCGCCGCGGTCGCCAGACGGCCCATCACACGCTGCAGAATCTCCCCCGCCGCCTTGCGCGTAAATGTCGTCGCCAGGATCGACGCCGGCTGCGCTCCCGCCGCCAGCAGGGCGAGGTAACGCACCGCCAGCCGATAGGTCTTGCCCGTCCCCGCCGAGGCGCGCACCACGGCATGCCTCGGCGCGGCGATCACACGCGATGGGCGTCGGCCCAGACTCATATCGCACCCTCCGTGGCCGCTTTCGCCTGCGCGAACGCCTCTCCACGACGGGGATATTCATCGAAGCACAAACCGCCCAACCCGTCGTCATACCGCGGGTCCAGCGGTTCGCCCGGCGGCCAGAACCGTTCCGCACGCACCGCCCGGATCACCTCGTGCGCCCGCGTATCCGCCGCAGCCAGATCATCATCAGTCCACGGCGCCAGTTGCAGCTTCACCTCCGTCAGTTTCTTGGGCAGCACGATGTAGCCCAGGGCGATCCGCCTCGCGTCCAGCCCCAGCCCTGTCGCGAGATGGCGATACAGAGGAAGCTGCAGGTCAATCCATTCCTTGTCGTGGGCCGGCCCGCGACGATGCGTCTTCTCAGGCTTGTCGCCGCTGTCGCCGAACTTGTAGTCCAGAAGGCGATAACCCAGTTCAGGATGACGGTCGACACGGTCGATCCGCCCGGTGATGGTGAAGGGCCGGCCGTCCACAGTGAGTGTCGCCCTCGCGGGTATCTCGATCAGTTCGGGCACGATTCGCCAACCCGCGCGGGTCTGTTCAGCCTGACGCTGCGCCAAGGTGACCAGGCGTTCGCGCATCTGTTCGATCTGCACGCGCACGGCCGGCGGCGGGTGCGGACCGAAGCGCTGGTTTGCCTCGCGATCCAACTGCCCCGAGAGCGCGACCGCGATCGCATCGGCGTCGTCGCTTGCCGCCAGTGTGCTGCGGCCAAACCATGCGAGCACGGCATGGCCCAGTGTGCCGAACACCAGGCCGTCCATCTCGCCCGGCGTGTCATCAACCACGCGGAGCTTGAGGACGTGTGTGAGGTAAAAGCGATAGGGGCAGGCCAGATAGTGGCGAAACGCCGTGACAGCCAGGCTGTTGATCGGTGCACCCAGCGGCTGCGGGTAAGTCGGCAGCAGTGTGTTGGCCCGGCCGACCGGCAGGACGGCCGCACGGGGATGTCGCGGTGGCTTGGGCGCGTCCGACTCGCTGGCGATGGGCATGGCGTAGAAATCCGCCACCCGTCGCGCCAGGTCGCGCCCCTGTAATGCCATGGCCAGGCGGCTGGGTTTCAGAGGTTCACCACGAGCGTCGGTTCGACCCGCGATGAAGATCGCATCCGGCCGGCTATGCACGATCACGTGCAGTAGAAACATGTCCCGGGCATACCGCCACGCATCGTCACTCAGCCCCAGACGTCGCCGCAAGCCATCGGGCAGCAGGGCGTCGGCCCCTGCGGCCCGGGGCACGAAGCCCTCGTTGAAGCCGGTCACGATCAGCTTCGGCCCGTCATCCAGGGCCAGTTCCAGCCAGCCCAGAAGCTCCACACCCGCCTCCCCCCCAGGCCAGGGCAGCGCCCGCAGTCCAGCCAGCACCGAGGTCAGCCCCATCGCTTCACCCAAGGTCAACGTCGGGCACAGACCTGCCGGCAGGGAGCGGATATCGCCCAGCAGATCACCCGCTGCCGACAAGGCGTCGATCAGAATGCGGTCGGCTTCCGATTGGCGATCGAGATCACGTCCGGCATAGATGCGCGTGAGCACCGCTGCAATCGAATCGGCCCAGTCACACAGCGGTCGCTCCACCGGATCCGCCGGGCCCGGATCGATGAGTGACGCCGTAAGGTCGTATGTTTCCGCCAGCGTGGCGCGCTGCTGCGGATCACCGAGCCACGCCCCGGTCCACCGGCCTTGCAGGTGCTCGGTCGCGTATCGGTCCAGCAGGCCCAGCCACGGCGAGGCGTCGATGTCCGCTCCATGCACGGCCGCGAAACGCCGCACATCGGGATGGCGGATCAGGGCGAGGAAGTCGGCCAGGTGCCGTCCTACGGCGAAGCGCCCGAGAGCCGCCAGCAGCGTCATCGGTGCGCTGCCGGCCAGCGGCCGACCGGTCGCCAGCCTTGCCGTCAGACCGGCCATCGTCAGCGTTCTCTGAATCAGCGGCCCCATCCGCTCGTCGCCCACGCCGATGGTGATGCGGTCCGGCGGGTGGGACATCTGAACAACGACCGTGGGGGTGTCGCCGCCATCATCCGGAGTCAGTGGTGGTGCGTGCTGGACCTCGCCGAGCGACCACAGCACCTCCTGGGCCTGGTCCAGCGGCCTCTCGACAATGCGCAGGGCCGCGTCCGAGATCGGCGTCGACCGCTTCGACCATGCGGAAGATGTGAGGTTGCCAAGCCGATCGAACGCGGACGACTCGGATTCGGGTGCGGGAATCAGGGCTGTGACGATCGCTTGGCCTTCGTTGTCCGGGCCGCCCATCAGCGTGTCCAGCATGCGGCAAACGATGCCCGGCAGGTCATTGGCCCCGATCAGCACGATCTGCTGTTCGGTTCTTAACCGCTGCTCGCGCAAGGCCGCGAGGCGCTCGGCGTGGCGATCCGCGAGATTCTCATTGGCGAGTGCCTCCTCATAATCGCGCTGCAAGTCGGCGATGGCTCGCCAACGAAGTTCATCGGGAACGTCCGCCATCTGCGTGCAGCGGTGTGCGACCTCCGCGACGCTCAGCCCATCGGCCGCCAGCGTGGCCGCCAGACCCGCCAGATCCTCGGCAAGTCCCATCAGGGCCGCCCGGCCGCAGCGATCCACGGAGATCGTTTCAGGCCCTGACGGACCAAGCAGCGGCTCGAGCTTCTCCGTGCCGGCTTGCTGCAGCAGTCGGTATCGCGTCAGCACGCCACCCAGGTCCGATACCGGCGGCCGGACTGGCTCGTATAAAGCTTCGGGCACAGCGCCCGGTGTGAGTACGCGAGGAGGCGTCCACGGCCCGGTGTGGCGGTCTTCAACCAATTCCGCCAGCAGTTCGATGAGTCGTCGGCCAGCCCGAGCCGCGGGTACGACGAGCAGCAGATCATCGAATCGCAGCACGCGAGCGGCCGGCGAGGCGGTGCTGAGGTCGCGACGCGAATCGGCTCGATGGTACAGCCATGCCGCCGCACGTGGCAGCAAGGGGGCATCCCAACCCACAAACACACGTTCAGGTTGCACACGGCTGGTCATCAACCACAAGGTAACACCTTGGCAGCGGGCCCCAAACCGCGCAGCCTGCCGATTCTGTCATCAGGCCGTCAGTCGCCCGGCAGCCAACGTGGTGCGCGCAACGCGCAGTTCCGGCGCGCGACGGTGCGAGGGTTGTTCACCGCATGCCTGTCTGAATATGGGGAAAATCCCGGAACGTTGCCTTCGGCCGGTGTGTCGGGTAGTTTTCTTCCTGTGACACGAAGTACTCGACGCCTACGCCCGCAGCAATACGAAGAAATCGCCGCAATCTGTGCATGCTACAACATGCGTCGGGCCACGCGGGCCGTCACCCAACTCTTCGACGAAGCCCTGGCTCCGACCGGATTGCGATCCACGCAGCTTGTGCTTCTTGTGGCTGTGGGGGCTCATGAGGTCACGCCGATCGCCCAGTTGGCCGATGCCATCGCCATGGATCGCTCGACCCTGACCCGCAACCTTCAGCCGCTGACCCGTGCCGGTCTGGTCAGGATCGTTGCCGGCGAGGACCGCCGTGTGCGGCTGGTGAGCCTCACGCCCAAGGGCCACCGCGCCGTGCTCGAGGCCGGCCCACGCTGGGAGCAAGTCCAGACGCAGTTCACCGAACGCTATGGTAAGAAGAACTGGCGTGACCTGCTCGATCAGCTCGAACGCGTGACGGGTGTGGCTCTGTCGATGCCCGGCCGCGGATGACGGCAGCCTGGGCCGACTCGATGAGGGGAGGGCACGCGTTTTCACCGCAAGCGCGGGTTATCGCGATGAGCATGCATGTCCCGGCGAGGCGCAGCAATGTCAATGTATGGCCGCCGAGGTTGTCCACGCCCCGCGTCGGACCCTAAGCTATGGTCATGACATCCACCGACCCTGTGTCCGAGCGCATTGCCCAATGGGCCAAGATGACCGAAGCCGACCCTTCAAATGCGATGGGCTGGTTCAGCCTTGGCAGCGCCTGCCGCGAAGCCGAACGCTATGCCGACGCCGCGGCGGCCTTGACTCGGGCCATTGAACTGGACGCGAGCCTTTCACGTGCCTACCAGCTTCTGGGCCAGATCCTGCTGCGCCTGGAGAAAACCCAGGAGGCGCGCGACGTCCTGACGCGCGGCTTCCAAATCGCCAGCCAGCGAGGCGATGTAATGCCCCAGCGGGCCATGCAGTCGCTGTTGGAGACGCACGGCTGGCCGGTGCCTGTGATCCAGACCACCGCCCGGACCGAGCCGGCGGCTGGCGGGGACCAGGTGATCGACTTGCGTACCGGCCAACCAGGCCCGCGGTTGCCCGACCCGCCGATGCGCGGCCCGCTGGGTCGATTCATCTACGAAAACGTCTCCGCTCCAACCTGGCGTCAGTGGATCGGCATGGGCACCAAGGTCATCAACGAACTACGCCTGGACTTCTCGAATCCTGCTCATCAGGATATCTACGAGCAGCACATGAAGGAGTGGCTGGGCGTCAGCGACGAGCAGATCGCGGCGTGGACGAAAGCGCATCCAGCCCAGCCGACATGACGGCAAGGCGTGTGCCGGCGTGGCCGTGTGCCGACGCGCCTGGGCCAGGGCTTTACGACTCCATGCAGTCTGTTACCGTGTCCGGCCTTGTTCTGGCGACCTGATTCCGCGTCCGCTTGCTGCAAGGATCCTCGCGATGCATCGTCTCGCTCTTCTCGGCTGCGCCCACATCCACACGCCCGGCTTCATCAAGATGATCGCCCAGCGCGACGACGCCCGTATCGTCGCCGTCTATGACGACGACCCGCAGCGCGCGGCCAGAAACGCGGAACAGCTCAACGTCCCGGTCGTCGATGACCTTGAGGGGCTCCTGGCCGACGACCAGCTTGATGCAGTGATTGTCTGCGCGGAGACCGGCAAGCACGAAAGGCTTGTTCTGGCGGCGGCCGAGGCGGACAAACATCTGTTCGTGGAAAAGCCTCTGGGCTTCGCGACCGACGACGCATTCCGCATGGCCGAGACGATCGAGAAGGCGGGCGTGCTTTTCCAGACCGGCTATTTCCTGCGCGGCACGCCGGTGCATCAGAAGCTCAAGGCGATGATCGACGCCGGCGATTTCGGCACCATCACAAGGGCCCGGCACAGCAACTGCCACAACGGCTCGCTGGGCGGCTGGTTCGATACCGAGTGGCGTTGGATGGCCGATCCGAAGCAGGCCGGCTGCGGAGCCTTCGGCGACCTGGGGACGCACTCTCTGGACATCCTGATGTGGCTGCTCGGCGACGTGCAACGCGTCGCGGCCGACGTGCGCGTCGTGACCGGTCGTTATGGCGACTGCGATGAGGCGGGCGAAGCCATGCTCGCCTTTGAGGACGGCCCATTGGCGACGTTGGCTGGCTCGTGGCTTGATGTGGCCAACCCGTTGCAGTTGCTGATCAGCGGCACGGCCGCGCACGCCGCTGTTTTCAACGGTCAGTTGTACGTGCAGTCCGAAACCATGAAGCTCGATGGCTCCAAGCCTCTCACAGACCTGCCCAAGGCATGGCCGCACGCCTTCCATCTGTTTCTGGATGCTGTGGCGGGGAAGGCGGGCCCGGATGGCAAACCCTTGCCCTTGGTCGGCGCTCGCGAGGCCGCCATGCGCAGCAGCGTCATGCAGGCGGTGTATGAAGCCGCCGCTTCGCGCACCTGGGTGCAGCCGCGGCGCTACGGCGTCGAGTAAACGTCCGTCTTAACCCATGCGCCGCAACATCCGTGGCGTCGCCAGCCACAGCAACTGTCCGGGCTGGGCGGGTCCCTGCTCGCTGTAAACCAGGTCCAGACACGCGCAGCCGGCTTTCTTCATTTCGATGAACCCGCCGGGTACGCTCGCCCCGCACGCCAGCTCCACCAGCCGGCTGAGCACGGGCTCGTGGCCAACGATGCACACCACGTCCTTACGGTAGCGCGCCAGGTCAGAGAGGATATTCACCGGCGAGGCATCGGCCAGCGACTTGAGCGGCTGCGGCGGAAGATCGAATACCTGACCGAGTATCTCGGCCGTCTGCACCGCCCTCACACGGGGACTTGTAAGGATCCGCATCGGCCGCGGGCCGATGAACGCCATGCCTCGTGCAGCCGACCGGGTTTTCTCCACTCCTTCCTCGGTCAGTCGGCGCGAGGCGTCGCTGCCGTCGGGCCCGACGGCCTCGGCGATCCCGTGCCGCACCACCAGCAGTTGCATGTGTTTGGTCATGCTCGATCAGGCGCCGGTGACAGCCTTGATGACGAAGAACAGCAGGATCGCCAGGCCCGCGCCCGCGGGAATGGTGACGATCCATGAGATGACGATATCACGCACGGTGTTGAGGTTCAGCGCACTCATGCCGCGCGCCAGTCCCACCCCCAGCACCGCCCCCACCAATGTGTGGGTCGTGGAGATCGGCAGACCCAGACGTGAAGCCACGACGATTGTCGTGGCCGCGCCGAACTCGGCGCAGAAGCCGCGCGTCGGCGTCAGCTCAGTGATACGTTTGCCGATCGTCTCCATCACGCGCCAACCCCAGGTCGCCAGGCCGACCACGATGCCCACGCCCCCGATCGCCAGTGCCCAGAGGGGCACGGCCGCTTGAAGGGTCACCAGGCCCTTGTTGATGGTCTGCAACGCCGCCGACATGGGCCCGATCGCATTGGCCACGTCGTTGGCGCCGTGGGCGAAGGCGACGAAACAGGCGCTGAGAATCTGCAGGTACACAAAGATCCGCTCGACCTGACGAAACTCGCGACTGAGCAGTTCATGGTCGTTTTGGCTGGACACATCCTGTGCCAGTTGTCTGACCTGGTCAAGAATCTGTGACGCCTGCGCCTGGGCTGCGCCGGTCGTGGTGTTGCGTACCCGTCGCAGGTGCATCTGCGTCTTCTCAAGTCCGCGGGCGAGGTATGCCTGGTGGAAACTGGCAATGGCCCGCGGGTCGGCCTGAATCCGGACGACCAGCCGCTGGGCGACGAAGGCCGCCACCGCCGCGACACCGACGGAAGCCAGCAGGGTCTGCGTCGCGTTCAGGTGCAGGTTGACATTCTTGAGCCCTTTCATGAACAGCGTCAACATCAGGATGAGAAAGACCAGGAACACCAGAACGGGGGTCAACCGCTTGGCGGCTTCGACGGGGTTGGGACGGTGGAAAATGCGGTTGCGGATAATGCTGAAGATGAGATAGGAAATGCCGCCCGCAAGAAGCGGTGACACCACCCAGCTGGCCACGATGTTGCCGACCTTGCCCCAGTAGACGGCCCCGACACCGCCAAAGACAGCGCCGAACCCGACGATCGCGCCCACGATCGAATGCGTGGTCGACACCGGCCAGCCGAAATAGGACGCCACCTGCAACCATATCGCGGCCGCAAGAATGGACGCGATCATGCCATAGACAAACAGTACCGGCTCACCTTCAAAGATCATCGCGTCAATGATCCCGCTGCGCACGGTCTCCGCGACGTGACTGCCTCCAAAAAACGCGCCGGCGAACTCGAGGATCGCCGCCACGATGACCGCCCGTTTGAGCGTCAGCGCCCCCGAACCCACGGACGTGCCCATGGCGTTGGCCACGTCGTTGGCCCCGATATTCCAGGCCATGTACAACCCGGCGAGCACGGTGACGGTCAGGAGTATCCACGTATGGTCTGGCATCGGAATCTCGGCCTCCGGCAGAAGCGCGTCGTGCGTCGCCGACATTGGGAGCGAGCGGTCGCCCCGGGACAGGCACGTGCTTACTTGATTTCCAGCATGGAACGGATGCGGTTGGCCAGCCGCTCGGACAGGTTCGAGATCTGACTCACCTGACGCAGGATCTGCAGCCACAGGTACAGTTCACCGGGCGAGAGCTGCGCTTCCCCGTCGAGCAGGATCTTGAGCAAGGCGTGCTGCTGCACGTCCGCTTCATGTTCCAGGGCCGCGACCCGGTGAACCATCTCATGCACGCGCTCAGCCTCGACGCCGCCGAACGCCGTCTCCACCAGTTCATCGAGCTGCTGGATGATCTTCCACACCTGGTCGAACGTCGCCAGGTTCTTGTCGGCGAAGGCGGCAAAGGGCTCGGCGAATCCGTCGACCACTGGCAATGACCGCAGCGTGAGCAACCGGCCCAGGTTCTCCACCTTGTCGGCGATCGCGTCCTGCGTCACGAGGGCGTCCACCAGCTTCTCCTGCGCCACCGGAAGAAACAGACCGCGCGGCAGGTGGTTGCGGATGTCCTGTTTGATCTGATCCGCTTCATGTTCGGATTGCGATATCTGCGCCGCCAGCGATTCGACCCGGCCCGCATCGCCGATTCGAAACGCCTCAAGAATCGGCCGCACCTGCTGAATGCACGCGACCACTTTTTCCATGTGGCTTTGCAGCGGTACGAAGGGTGATCGACCAAAGAGCTTGGCGAATGTGCGCATCGCAAACCTTCCTGTCTTGTTCGAGGCGGGCAAACCGCCAGCGGCAGCCGCACGCGGTGGACGGCCGACTGAACCACCCGAGAACGGCATCTTAAAGCAAGAGTCAGCGGCCTGCAGCGGCCCGTGACTGCCGGCGTGCGACGCTCACAATTCGGGACGTTGCAGGCATGAACCAGCCTGGCCCGGGTCGATCTCCCGCAGATACCGCCAGGAATAGATGCCAGTGTCGTGACCGTCGGAAAATATAAGGCGAACGGCATAGTGGCCCACCCGCTCGACGCCTTCGATCGTCAGCGGGCGATCGCCCGAAACCGCCTTGGCGGGCAGAACTGTTAACGGATTTCTCACCAATTCCTCACGAAGCTCCCGGGCATCCGCGGACGGCGACCACTTGCGCAGATGCGCCACAGGGTAAAAGCTCACCCGTCCATCAGCCCAGGTGACCGTCAGGCCGTGATCCTTCTTGACGTCCAGATGCCTTGGAGACCACACGGATGCCGCCGCTGCCTCGTCCATCGCTCGTATCCTCCCGTACCCCTCGCGTCCTTGCCGGCACGCCGCTCGCTCAAAGGCCGCAAGGTTCGGATGTCGGCCGCCTGCGACTGCCTGATCCCCTGGTGCCAGCTCAGCGGTGAAACCTGGGCGCTGTCTCAGGGCGCCGCCTTTTCCTGATCCGCCGCATCCACGTCAGCCTCACCGCCCGCTGACGGCGCGCCAAGCTGGCTGCGCAGTTGTTCAGCCCGTGCGACCAGCGCATCCACGTCGGCCGTCACCACGCCATCCTCCGTCGGCAGCGGCTCGAGCGTGAAGTGCCAGGCGATTTTCGACTCCGCCCCGACCGCCTCGGCCACCAGGTCCGGCCCGATCGTCTCCCACCACGGGGCCTTCGCATTCGCGCTGGTCCACAGCGGCCGATAGCCTTCCTTGTCCAGACGCACGTCGTACGTCCCGTAGAAAAGGAACGGCACATCGACGGGCGTCCGGCCGACCTCCTGATCGTTGAGATACACCAGCGCCCCGGCCGGCTCGCTGGTGACGGTGATCGTCCGCTGCACCCCGCAGCCGACGAGCAGGAACGTCGCCGTGCTCACCAGAAGGATCGCCGCATGATTCCGTGATTTCTGAAGCATAGCCGCATTGTACCGACCGCCCTCATCGCATCCCGGCTCCCCCAGCGTCCCACCCACGCCAGCTCCACCGACACCCCCCCACGCCGGCCCCTTCAGGGCCGGATGCCCCGCAGTTCTCACCAATCAACGTTCGTATCCACGTCCTCCGACAGCGGCAGGCCGCGAAGGGCCGCTTCGATCACATCCGACTCGAACCCCCGCCGGGCCAGCAGACCCCAGAGGCGGCGCTTGCGGGCCATCGGGTCCAGGCGCTGCATCGAGGCGGCGGCCAGCTTCTTCTTCGCCAGGGCGCGCGCCTGGGTGACGGCATCGCGCCCGCCGTCGGTCTCGGCCACCAGTTCATCGACGAGCGGCCCGGTCAGTCCCTTGGCGAACAGCTTGGCCCGCATCAGCCGCGGCCCGGCGGCCTTGCCGTGCGACAGTTCGCGCAGCAGCGCCTGGCCGTAGGCCCGGTCGTCGAGCAGCCCCAGTTCCTCGAGCCGATCGGCGACAGCTTCGACCAGCGCGGTTGCATGCCCCGCCTGCGCCAGCTTGCGCACCAGTTCCCGCCGGCTCATCGCCCGCCGGTTGAGCTTCTGCATGGCCGTGCGATACGACGCGTCGTAGGCGGCGGCCTCGCCCACACGCTGGGCCAGCGCGGCATCCCAGGGCTGGCCGACGGTCAGACCTAGGGTATCGATCTGCGCCCACGTCAGCGTCGCGACCGTCTCGCGGCCGACCTTCACCCGGGCCCGTTGCGGCTCGCGTTTGACGGCGCTGAGGGCTGTGATGACCTGTTGCGTGTCAGCCTGGTTCATGAGGATGGCCCCGATTGCCCGAACGTGACCGCCGCCTATCATGGCCGGCCGCCCGCCCACATGCCAAGGAGCCCGGCCATGACCGCCGTTGCCGACATCCCCATCGCCCTCCAGACCTATTCCGTTCGCCACATCTGGGCCCAGCAGCCCGCCTTGGCTCTGAAAACCCTGGCCGAGGCCGGCTACGACGCCATCGAACTCTACGGCGCCGACTATCAGCGCAAGCCGGCCGAGCTGCGCAAGCTGCTCGATGACCACGGCCTGCGGTGTGCCGGAGCCCACACGCCTCTGTCGCGCCTCCAGGGCGATCAATTCAAGTCCACCCTCGAGTTCGCCGCGACCGTAGGGTTCGACTTCCTCATCGTGCCCGGCCTGAACGAAGAATACACCAAGACCCTCGACGGCTGGCGCAAGGCTGCCGACGAGATCAGCCTCGTCGCCCAGCGCCTGGCCGACCACGACTGCCGCACCGGCTACCACAACCACTGGATCGAGTTCGCCCCGCTGCCCGGCAGCGCCGACGCGGACCTGCCCTGGGACGTCTTCTTCTCACGGGCCGATCCCGACGTCATCATGCAGTTCGACACAGGCAACGCCCTGCACGGCAACGCCGCCGTCGATCCCGCCGAGTACGTCAGACGCTACCCCGGCCGGGCCTTGTCGGTCCATCTCAAAGACCATGCACGCTCGACCGGTGCGGACACGATCATCGGCGAGGGCGACATCGATTTCCCGAATCTGTTGCCGGTCTGTGCCGAGGTGGGCGGCACACAATGGTTTGTCATCGAGCATGAAAACCAGGCCGTCGAAGCCCTTCCCGCCGCCGTCGACTGCCTGGCAGGACTGCGCAAACTGATGCGATGACAGCCTGTGCGCGCGTGCCGCACCCGTTGCCTGGACGCCAGACGTCTCGAAGCCCTTGATTGTCGAGAAGCAACATGGCCCTGATGCAGACCCATTTTTTCTCTGAAGTGCTCGGCCTGTGCTGCGAAATGAATGTGGTCATTCCGCAGTTCACCAAGGCGCAGATCGGCCTGGCCGGCAAGGAGCGCCATGCCGCCGCCGGCCACCCGACGCTGCTGCTGCTGCATGGCATGAGCGACGACCATTCGATCTGGCTGCGCCGCACCAGCATCGAGCGTTATGCGTCGGACCGCGGCCTCGCGGTCGTCATGCCGGCTGTGCATCGCAGCTATTACACGGATCAGAAGGACGGTTACCCGTACTTCCAGTTCATCGCCGAGGAAGTGCCCGCCCTCGCTCGCAAGTTCTTCCATCTCTCCGACCGTCGCGAGGACAACTTTGTGGCCGGTCTGTCCATGGGCGGGTACGGCGCGTTCAAGCTGGGACTCACCTTTCCCGAACGCTACGCCGCGGCAGCCTCGCTATCCGGGGCCCTGGACGTTAGCAGCCTGCGCCGCAATATGCAGGTCGAGCGCGACAGCGAGTTCACCCGTACTTTCGGCGCCGAAGCCGACTTTGTCGGCTCCCCCGACGACCTGTTCCATCTCGCATCGCAGTTGGCCGCCTCGGGCCGGCCGCGTCCAGCGCTGTTCCAGTCCTGCGGAACGGAGGACTTCCTGATCGAAGACAACCGCCGCTACCAGGATCACCTCCGGGCCGTGGGCCTGAATTGCGTCTATGAAGAACACCCCGGGGCCCACGAATGGGGTTACTGGGACATCCACATCCAGCGTGTGCTCGACTGGCTGCCGCTGAGCAAGGCCTGACCATCCTCTGCGAGGGTGTTCATCGCCCCTTTGACCCTCCGGCTCTTGCCCTCGTGCGGGCCGACTCCTATCGTGTTGCTGTTCGCCAGGGGTGTCCGCCGGCGGTATCGGCGGACTGAGACCACACCCTTGGAACCTGATCAGTGAGCCGGCCCCCGCCATATGGCGGCCGGACGAACTGCGTAGGGAGGCGAACGCGATGAGCCCGGCCCTTCACATCCCCTGCGTGAACCCGCTGCCCGCGTCGCCGCCTGCGCCTCCACATGCCCGTTTCCACGGGTGAGGACGCAAGCCATGTCGACTTTCACAAACACGATCGACGCGCAGAGCAGCCATACCCACAGCGGCCGGTCATACACGCTCCCGACCCTCGGCGGCCAGCCGGGAAGCACGCCTGCCCCCACGCCCGGCAGTTTCGCCAATCGCGCTCGCATCGCTCCCGGCGCCGCCGGCGCGCTGACCTACAGTTCGCCCGACACCCCCGGCATGCCCGCGCCCAGTGGCAAGACCGCATGGGACTTCCTGCCCGAAGGCTGGACGACATGGGAAAGCCCCGTCACGAGCCGCGACCGTAAGGGAGCGGTTTCTACCGCCTCGCGTGCCGCCGACGGCCAGGGATGGCGCACCACCGCCATCACCCAGGCCGATGGCTCGACGCGCACCGTCGTCCACCCCGCCGACTTCGAGCCACGCACCCAGCTTGAACACGCGCGCCTCGGTCGCGTCACACCGCAGATGATCCGCGTCGGCCAGCGCGAGCCGCATCTCACCGCCGAGCAGGTGCGCGACGAGGTCGCCGCCGGCCGCATGGTCATCCCCGCCAACGTCAACCACCTGCGATTCAAGCTCGATCCGATGGCCATCGGCCGGGCCGCCAAGACCAAGATCAACGCCAACATGGGCGCTTCGCCCATCGCCTCCGGCATCGAGGAAGAAGTCGAGAAGCTGCGCTGGGCCGAGAAGTGGGGAGCTGACACAGTGATGGACCTGTCCACGGGCGGCGACCTCGACGCCTGCCGCGAGGCCATCATCCGCAACAGCCATACGCCCATCGGCACCGTGCCCATCTACTCGATGATCATCGGCCGGCGCCTCGAAGATCTCACCATCGACACCATCCTCGACACGCTGCGTCACCAGGCGAAGCAGGGCGTGGACTACTTCACCGTGCATGCCGGCGTCCTGCGCGAGCACCTGCCGCTGGTGAGGGACCGACTCATTGGCATCGTCAGCCGCGGCGGGTCGCTGCTGGCCAAGTGGATGATCACGCACAATGCCCAGAACCCGATGTATGAACACTGGGAAGCCATCTGTGACGTGCTGCATGAGCACGACGTGACTTTCAGCATCGGCGACGGCCTGCGTCCCGGTGGCCTGGCGGACGCCACCGACCGCGCCCAGCTCGCGGAACTGTGCGCCCTCGGCGAACTGACCGAGCGCGCTTGGCGCAAGGGCGTGCAGGTGATGATCGAGGGCCCCGGCCACGTACCGTTCGATCAGATCGAATACAACATGAAGCTTCAGCGCACGCTCTGCCACGGCGCGCCTTTCTATGTGCTCGGGCCGCTGGTGACCGACATCTTCCCCGGTTATGACCACATCACCAGTTGCATCGGCGCCACCGCCGCGGCCTGGCATGGCGCGGCCATGCTGTGTTATGTCACGCCCAAGGAACATCTGGGTCTGCCCAAAAAGGACGACGTGAAGCAGGGCTGCATCGCCTACAAGATCGCCGCCCACGCCGCCGACGTGGCCCTGGGCATCCCCGGCTCACGCGACCGCGACGACGAGCTCACCCGCGCCCGCGCCGCCCTCAACTGGGAGAAGCACTTCGAGCTCAGCTTCGATCCCGACCTCGCCCGCGCCTACCACGACGAGGATCTGGACGTCGACACCGACTTCTGCGCCATGTGCGGCCACGACTGGTGCAGCGTGCGCATCAGCAAGGAGATCCAGGAGTTCGCCTCCGGCAAGGACGCGAAGTACGCCTGGGACAAGCCCAAGGTCACCGCCGCCCTCACCATCGAGCAGCGCCGGATCCTCGAAGAACGCGGCAACCTCCCGCCGCAGGAGGTCCACCGCCTGGCGACGAAAACCAGGCGTGCCATGACCGGCGCCCCCCAGGCCGCAGCTTCCCCACGCGAAGGTGCGGATGATTCCCCCAAGGCGCCCGCCCCCGCCCACAAACCCGCCTGCCACAGCGATCTCACGGACGCCGACCACGCCCGCCAGCTCCAGCAGCAGGCGCTTGGCGACAGCACTGTCGGTCGCGCATAATCCATCTGAGCGGCCTCGATGCCCGGCTGGACTTGGACGGACGTGCGAGAGACGGCATGTTTGACCACGGTTTCGCGTTCGATCCCACCTATGGCCACACGCTGGCTGATCTGCTGCGCGTCGGAAGTCCGGAGCCACCGGGCGATTTCGACGCATTCTGGCAGGACACCTTTCGGGAGGCCATGACGGTCGACCCGGCGGTGACCACGCGCGATGTCACGCCGCCCGGGCTGGACCACCTGGAGGTGATGGAGATCGAATACACGGGGCTCGATGGCTTTCGTGTCGGCGGATGGGTGACGCGGCCGCGCGAGGCCGCGCCGCAACGGGCGATCGTGGTCGGGCACGGCTATGACGGTCGCGGCGCACCCGAGGCCGCGATTCCCGGTCCGCCAACGGTCGCCATCTTTCCCTGTGCACGCGGCTTTCACCGCTCGGCACGTCCGGACTTGCCCTCGGAGGCGGGGGTCCATGTCGTCCACGGCATTCACACGCGCGAGACCTACCTCAACCGTTTCTGCGTCGCCGACCTGTGGTCAGCCGCCAGCGCGGTCCTCTCGCTGCATCCGCAATTCGCCGGACGTCTGGACTACATGGGGGCGAGCTTCGGCGGCGGGCTGGGGGCCTTGATGCTGCCCTGGGATCATCGCTTCCGCCGGGCCTATCTCGAAGTGCCGACGTTCGGCAACCACCCGCTGCGCGTCACCTTGCCCTGTCACGGCAGCGGCGCGGCGATCACGCAACTGCACGGCAAGCAGCCGGGCATTCTCGACGTTCTGTCTTACTTCGATGCGGCGACCGCGGCGCGAAGCGTGCGGATTCCCGTGATGGTGGGTGCGGCCCAGTTTGATCCGGCGGTGCCGCCGCCAGGCCAGTTCGCCGTCTACAACGCCCTGGGCGGGCCGAGGCAACTGCTGGTCATGCAGGCCGGCCACTTCGACCACGCCCAGAGCGTCGGCGAGGCGGCCATGACCGCCAACACCGTCAGTGCGTGGTTCTGGCAGGCATGAACAAACCCGCGGGTAACCGCCGCGCATGAAAAAGGCGACGATCCATACGGAATCGTCGCCCGGAGGGAAAAGAGAGACGCCTAAGTCAGGGGCGGCGGCAGCGGCTGATGTTTCGGCCGCCGGCTCTTCGCCCGTGGTTCGTTCTCGATGCCTCAAACCGATCAGGCATCGGTCAACAGCATGCGAGCCTCGTCGGTAGCCTCCGCCAGTTGGGCGGCGACCTCCTGGATCGCCTGCTCGGAAAGCATCGCCTGTTCGCGGATGCGCGCGTCCACTTCGTGAACCTCGACGTCGCGGCTCCAGCCCAGGCCGGCGTTGGCCGCGAGAATGTCAGCGATGTGGACCAGGACGGCCAGTGTGCGGTTGTTCTCCGCCAATTCGAGCGGCCGATGGTGGAAGCCCGTCACGTAGGTCACCGATTTGGGGAACTTCCAGAGCTGACACAGGCCCGTGCCGAACTGCTCATGGTTCGCTCCGAGGGCGGCGGTCTCGGCCGCGCGGAAGCTCAACTTCGCGTCCGCATCGGTCTTCTCCACTGCCTCGACGAACTTCTGACGGCGGGCCTGCATCTCGACAATGATGCCCAGGTCGTGAATCAGTCCCGCGAGAAACGCTTCGTCGGGCAGGCCCAGGCCGGCCTTCTCGGCCAGCAGGCGTGTGCCCGTCGCCACGGCGATCGAATGCGTCCACAGGTCGCGCGCGTTGAAGCTCGGACAGATCTGCCCGCCGCGGAACAGCTTGGCCAGGCTGGCGGCGATGGCGATGTTCTTCACCGCGTTCAGAC
The DNA here is from genome assembly GCA_964502445.1 of uncultured Phycisphaeraceae bacterium. Lineage (GTDB taxonomy): Bacteria > Planctomycetota > Phycisphaerae > Phycisphaerales > Phycisphaeraceae > CAZCWM01. Next base: position 211,965 of record CAZCWM010000001.1, read on the forward strand.
CCAGCAGCACGATCGCGCGGTTCAGCGATGCAATCTGCCCCGGCAGGCCATAGAAGGCGCTATTGACCACCTTCAGAATGCGAGCGCCCAGAGCCGGGTCGTTGGTGATCACCCGGTTCAGATCCTGGGCCGTCGAGTCCGGATCTTCCACCAGCCGAATGATCTTCAGCGTCACCTCCGGCAAGGTGGCGATGTGACTGATCTCACGGATCGCCTCGCGAACGATGCGCTCCTGCTCGCCGCTCATGATGGCGGCGGCGCCGGCGACGGTCTGGCTGGCTGGCTCGCTCATGACCCTGTCTCTCCTGGTTTTCCGATCCTGCAGAACGGTGGCGTCCGTGTGGCGGCCGTTGCGCCCTCCCCGTCGAACGGCACTTGCCGATCGGCCGGGCCCCATACGCCGCGGGCGACGGGCCCAAAGCCAGCCGCCAGGAGTTTTATCGACCCTGTTCCGCAACCACTTAAGAGAGCCGCATGCTTGATTCACCAGTCGTTTCCCAGCTGTTGAAGCCAAGGGGCCGGCCGGCCGCGGTTCTATCGGACCCGCCGCGGTTGGCATGGGGGCGAAAGCGTCCTAAGGTTGAGGCATGTGGCGCGTCCATGTGCGGGAAAACCTGAACCGCAACCCCTGGGCCCAGCCGTGGGTTCGCCGCGCCCAGGGCCAGCCGTCGTGGCCGTTCAAGGTGGCGGCCGCGGTGGTGATGCTGGTCTTTGTGACGCCCCTGGTGCTGCTGACGCTGGCGGCGCTGGCCGTGGGCGCGATGGTTCTGCTGATCTTGCTGGCCGTTGCGGCCGTGGCGATGCGCCTGGCGGTCTGGTGGCATGCACTTACCGGCCGTCGGCAAGGGACCGGCCTGAGCGCCGAAGCGCATGACGACCTGCGCGAAAACGTCCGCGTGATTCATCACGATCGGTGAGTGGCCCAGCCCCCCGGTGCGTGTCTTTGGCTGGCGAGAGAACTGCTGTGGAATCCCGTCACGTCTTGCGCGGACGACGACGGTTATCCAGATCTTTTCCCAGGAGGTCCGAAATGGCCACCGTACGACTAGCGGCGTATCCGGCCTATTGGCTTGACGAGCCTCAGGGGTTTGCTCTGCGAAAACGTATCAAATGGAGCACGAGCAAGAAGACACAGCGTGGTGACATCCAGATCTTTGCGATCTCTTCGACAGATCCGGATCGTCGATTCCAGGATGACCCGCGTCTAGACGCCGTTCACTCGGTCTGGCGAGCGTTGGGTACTCCTATGGTAAATGATAACTGGGATTGGCCGGTTCAGGCATCCTTTGAACTGTTGGTCAAACTTGAGCATCCATGTCCGAAAATAGATTTGCTCCGCGCAAAACTGCTCAATCGTGGTTGGTACCAGCACTATCAAGGCCAGCTTATCACCGGCGAAGACGTCGCGACTCTTGCAGAAGTGTTATCGGCCAAAAATTCAGCAAGCCGGTCGCTGATTTACCGCGCGCTCGGTCTCCGAACGGCTTCCACACTCCGGGTCCGTCGCATCAACAGTAAGTCCCGTGCGGGCCGGAGCGGCTCAGCTGTTGATGCTCTCGTAGCGGAACGTTCTTTTCTAGAGGGGGAGTTGCGAGCGGCAAAGCAGATCACGCGAAATCCGCAACTCCGCGCGGCTGCCAAAGAGCGATGGGGCCTACGCTGTGCCTGTTGCGGTTTCGGGTTTGAGAGCTTCTACGGGGATATCGCCAAGGGAATCGCGATCGTCCATCACATGCAGCCACTTGGGTGTGCCAAAAGTGTAAAACGACGCGTCAACGTAGATGACGTCCGAATTGTCTGCGCGAATTGTCATCAAGTCATTCACGCCCGGCAGCCTCCCGTTGGAGTTGATGAACTCGCGCAGTTGCTTCGGCGCAGATGGATTCCGTGGTCAACAGATGGCATCTCACGACGGCAAGTGAAGCCACGTAAGGTTCGTAAGCGATAGGCGGTGGAGCATTCAATACTGCCAGCGAAGCGAGCACCTTTCTGCGCGGTCCCGGCAAAAAGTCAGGCACTAACTAGCCAGATCGGCGGACCGCAAGAAAGCGTACGGCACATACTGCCTCACCCGCTCGCGGCCACGGGCAGTTCCGTGATGCGCAGGTTCGTGCAGCCATAGGGAAGAAACTCGGCATGCTCGATCTTGCCCGTCGCCCGCACCGGGCTGGGCGGCGGGGGGGCGGCCGCGTTGTGTTCGATGCCCCATGTCGGCAGCACCTTCACCGGCACACTCGCCCTCAGCGGCGCGGCTTCCGGCGAGAACGGACAGTCGCCGATCTCCCGCTGCTCGATGCCCACGGAACGTTCCAGAGCCTCCGTGTGCGGCACAACGGCCAGCGCGTAGTTCCACGGGTCGGCCGCATACGTCTCCCACGTTCCGTGCGGCAACTCGCCGTCGACCAGTTCCCAGTGCTCATGGATTTTGAGCGCGAACACCAGCGGGCCGCAAAGAAGCGAGACGGCATTGTTGTACCGCCGTTCAACCCGCCAGCGCATGGGCAGCACCAGCTCGATGGTGGTTCGACCTTCCCACGTGCGATGCAGGCGGTGCATGCGTCCAGCCCCGGCGGGTTTGGGCTCGTCGTCGCCGACCCGCACCGTCGCCGCCGACGCCCACGCGGGAATGCGCAGCTCGATCGGAAACATCGCGGGTCGCGCCACATCGACGTGAATCGCGATCACCGAATCGAAGGGATAGGCCGTCTCGACTTGGATCTTCACGTCGACCTCGCCGCAACGGGCGCGAACCTCGCAGGGGCCGTACGCCACCGCCGCCAGGCCCTCGTCCGGCGTGGCCATCCACAGGTGCGAGACGAACTTCGGCCAGCCCTGGTGCATGTTGGCGGTGCAGCAGCCGAAGTGAGTTTCGAGTCCGTACATGTTCGCGTCGGGGCCGTTGTTGGTGTAAACCCGGTCCTCAAAGCGGGCGCAGCGGATCTGGTTGGACTGCTGCACGTACTGGCGGGCCCACATGTCAGGCTTGAACGCGGCCGGCAGGGCATTGAACGCCAGACGCTCGAGCCGGTCGCCCATCGCCGGTTCGCCGAGAATGCTCATCAGCACCTCGAACGAGAACATCGCCTCCGTCACCGCGCAGGTTTCCGTGCCCTGGCTGGGCATGGTGGTCGCCAGATGCTCGTCGCCGCTGAACAGGCCATGCGCCTGGCCGTGATACCGATCAAGCGTGTCGAGCATCTGAAAGATCGCGTCGGCATCGGCGCTCTTGCCGGACTGTCGCGACCAGACGGCCGGCGCCTTGAGACCCATGGCGTTGTTCACCACATGCGTCGTGTGATAACCGTCCGGATCGTAGTCCGGGCCGTCCTTGTCCATGAACTGCTTGAGCCGGGCGCCGTCGATCTTGCCGGCATACTTGAAGTTTTCGAAGTTCGCCCGCCAGTCGTAGCCTTGCTCACGGAGCTTGCCCGCCACCTCCAGCAGCCATGTCTTGCCGGTGACGTCGAACAGCCAGTGAAGGCACCAGGCCAGATCCATCCAGCGGAAAACAGCCCACGACCGCAGCGGATATTCCTTGATGAGCCGACCCACGCCCTCGGCCGCCTTGAGCATCGCGTCAAGCACGCGCTGCTGGCCCGTGGCCTCGTAATACTGCTTGAGCACCTTGAGAATGATGGCCATCGGCCAGGCGTCGTATTTGTCCTTCGGCGGGTTGGCGCCTCGCTTGGCCACTACCGGCCCCAGCCAGCCGTCGGGCTGCTGATGATCGACGATGTACCCGATCCAGCGATGCACCTTCGCCAGCAAGGCCGGATCGTCGAGCTCGAACGCCAGCGGCGCCAGCCCATCCAGCCAGTAGGGGGCGCGCTCCCAGCCTTCCTTGTCGCCGCCGATCCAGCCGCTGTCCTTGATGTCCGGCCAGAACTCATCCAGGTGTCCGGTCAGCCCGTCCGCCTGGATCCGCAGTTGCCGCGCCAGCCAGGCATCGGGTTTGATCGACCCCAGCGGCAGCGGTACATACGCCAAAGGCGTCAGACCACGCGAGGGATTCGCGGGCGAAACCGCGGGTGTCGATCTGTCAGCGTTGCGCGTCATGATCGCCGATAGCATCGTGGGCAGGGCAGTTCTGTCAACCGCCGCCCATGGGGTCGCCGACGGCTCAGTCGCGTTCGGCGCGCAGGAGCCACTCTTCTTCCAGACCGCTCAACTCGCCGGCGATTGACTGCCGCTGCTGCTGAAGCGATCGCGTCTTTTCACGGTCACGATAAGTGGCCGGATCGGCCAGACGCGCGTCGATGTCCACGCGCTGGGCTTCGAGTTCCTCGATGCGCAGTTCGAGTTTGCGATCACTGAGCTTACGGTGCGGGCGGTCGGGCCGCGGGGCGTTAGCGCCGCTGGTCGGCCGCGCAGATGGCGCGGCGGGCGGCGTCGGCTTGGGGGATGGCGCGGCAGCCGCGGCTTGCCGCTGCGCCTCGATGTGCTCGCGATACGAGCCGTGAAACAGCTTCACCCCGCCTTCCCCGTCGAAGACCAGAAGCTGGTCCACCAGATCCTGCAACAGCATCCGGTCGTGGGTGATGAGAATCAGGGTGCCGGCCTCTTCGCGCCGGCCATGTTGGCGTTCGAGGCGCAGGTAACGCGCCAGCGCCTCTTCCAGTCGCTCGGCACTGGGGATGTCCAGATGATTGGTCGGCTCGTCGAGCACCAGCAGGTTGTGCCCGCCCATCAGCAGGCCGGCCAGGGCTGCACGGGTGCGTTCCCCGCCGCTGAGCACCGCCAAAGGCTTGTCCTGGTCAATCCCGCTGAACAGGAATGCGCCCGCCAGGTCCCGGGCCGCCTGCTCGGATTCGGTGAACTGCCGCAGGTACTCGACCACCGTCCGGTCCAGGTCCATATTTTCCGGTGCCTGCCGGAAGTAACCGACATCCACACCGCCGCCCAGGCGCACGTTGCCGTGGTCGGGCGTCTGCTCGCCCAGCAGGCAGCGAAGCAGCGTCGTTTTGCCGCTGCCATTGGGGCCGATGATCCCCAGTCGCTCGCCACGCTGCAGCTTCACGTTCAGGTTTTCAAACAGCGTTCGACCGTCGTACGCCTTGGTCAGGTGTTCGCCGCTGATGACCACGTCGCCGCTTCGTTTGGGCGTGGGGATGCGAATGGCCATGTTGTCGGCCTCGACGGGCTTCTCCATCGCCTCGTCGCGCTTGAGCCGTTCGAGGCGCTTTTCCCGACCCTGGGCCTGCTTGGCGCGCTGGCCGGCGCGATAGCGGTCGATGAACGACTGCTCGCGGCGGAACTGTTCCTGCTGCTTCTCCCAGGCTCGTTGCTGCGTGTAGCGGTGCTCGGCCCGCAATTCGCGGTACTTCTCATAGTTGCCCGGATATTCAAGGAGGCGGCCGTCGTCGAGTTCATAGATCCGCGTCGCCGCCCGATCCAGAAGCCAGCGGTCGTGGCTGATCAGAATCACCGCTCCGCTGAACGATTGCAGGTACTGCTCCAGCCACTCGCGGCCGGCGATATCCAGGTGGTTGGTCGGCTCGTCCAGCAGCAGCAGGTCGCAGCCCTGCAGCAGCAGCTTGGCCAGCGCCAGCCGGCCCTTCTGACCGCCCGACAGGTTCTCCACGCGCACGCCGAACAGGTCGTCGGTCAGCCCTACGCCGTGCAGCGTCGCGTCGATCTCGTGGTCGACGACATAGCCCCCCGCCGCATGCACCTTCTTTTCCAGATGCTCGTAGCGGCGCATGAGATGTTCGAGGGATTCGCCTTCAGCCTCACCCATTTCAGCGGCGACCTGCTCGAGCTGTTCGTGCAGATCGCGCAGCCCCGCCAGGGCGGTGGCGGCCTCCTCGCGCAGCGTGTGGCCGGGCTGAAGCTGCGGATCCTGGGCCAGGTAGCCGCACGTCGCGCCGCGGGCGAGTTGGATGTGCCCCTGGTCGGCCTTGAGCTGCCCGGCGATCAGACGCAGAAGCGTCGACTTGCCCGTACCGTTGCGGCCCACGAGAGCGACGTGGTCCTGGGCGGTGAGCGTCATGCTCGCGCCTTCCAGCAGGGCTCGGTCACCGACGTGATACCCGAGATTGGCGACGGACAACAGGGCCATGGGGCGGCAAAGGTACCACATTCGGTCTGGCGTGGTTATGTCGGCGGTAGGGTCTGACGGGGCATCCGGGCCGGCCAATCACGCCTATACCGGCCCCAGTGTCGCCGGCCGCTTGTGTTGCGGCGGAGGCGCGGTACCTCTTGGCCAGGGCGGGGCGCATGTCCTGCCACGGCGACAGGTGAGTCATGTCCAATAGCCGCAATCTGCTGATCGTGACCGCCAGGGGGCTGCGCGCCGATGTGGCGGGGGATACCCCCAGTTGGCCGTTCGTCGCCCCCAACATGGAGACGCTGGCCAACAAGGGCCTGCGTCTCGCGGCCATCAGCGCGTCGCCCACCGACGCGGGCGGGGCGGCCAGCCTTCTCACCGGCCTGCACGCACGCCAGCACGGACATCTTCATGACCACGGCGGAGCGGCGGGGGCCGCTGCTACCAAACACCCGGGTGGGTCGGCACTGGCCGAGCCTTCCTGTGATGGTTTTCCCGCCTGGCTGGCGATGGCCGGTTACCACATGGCCGGGGTCGGGCTCGTGGGCGCCGCCTCGCATTGGCTCGACGAATACTCGCTGGTCGAACCACTGGACGCGGTCAACCCTCGCCGCTGCGCCTACGCCCAGGCCATGCGCGAAAAGGGCTACTGGTCGGCCATCGTCCAGCAGCGCCGCCAGCGCCTGCGGGCCGGCCTGTTCGAACCCGATCGACTCCTGCTCGAACCTGACGACGACGTGGACGGCTTCATCGCCATGCAGGCTGAGCGCATGCTCCGTCGCCTGCCGGAAGACCGTCCCTGGGCTCTCTGGGTCGCTTTTACCGGACCCGGCAATGACCTGCCCCCGCCCGGCCTCTACGACCAGCTCGTCGCACCGGCCGACCTGGAAGCCGGCTTCAAGCCCGCCGACTTCCGCGGCCTCGACGATCTGGCCGACCCCGGCTACCCGCGCATCATGCTCCAGCGCCTTGATCGCACGCGTCTCGGACGCATCCGCGCCGACTATCTCGGCCGGGTTTCGCTGGTCGACCACGGCGTCGGCCGGCTGCGCCAGGCCATGAGCGAGCGCCGCGACCACGACCGCTCCTGGACCGTGCTGGCCAGCGATCGGGGCACGCTTCTGGGTGAGCATGGCCTGCTGGGTCACCGCAGCTTCCTCAGCGGCAGCGTCGAGACGCCGCTGATTGTCACGCCGCCCGCCCGCTCGACCGCCGCCGCCAAAGCCGTGCAGCTCGAACGCGTCGACGGTCTGGTCAGCACCGTGGATGTCGCCGCCACCATCGCGGCTCTGGGCGGCTGCGACCTGCCCGCCGCGACCGCCGGCCGCTCGGTGCTGTCGGTCTTCAGCGATGAACCGCTGCTCACCCTCGCCAGCCGCCTGGGCGCGCTGAGCGAGTATGGCGACCGCCTCATGCTCGAGACGCCGCGGCACAAGCTCATCGTCGACGTGGCCACCTTCGAGCCATTGGCGATCTTCGATCTGGCGGCCGACCCCGATGAATTGGTCAATCTGGTCCACTCCGCGGCCGGCCTGAACCATGTGGACGCTCTGCGCTTCCAGCTCGCGGCCGCACTGCTGCCCCTGCGGGCCCATATCGGTGCGGCACGCGGCACACTCCCCGAGCACGCGGCCGGCCAATCCACTCAGCCCGGGCACCCCGGCTGGACCTGATCACGTCACCCGAGCCGTCACACCTTTGCCGCCATCGATACCCGCCGTGCCGTGGCGTTAGAATCCCTGTCTTGCCGCTGCCAGACAGGAGATGCTTGCCGATGGCTCAGTCCCTCTCGTATCAGAAGTCCGGCGTCGATATTGACGTCGCCGACGCCGCCAAGCGCGACATGGCCGCCAGCCTCGAGCCGGCCGACCCGCGCGTGCTCAATCGCCTGGGCGCGTTCGCATCTCTGTTCTCCGCCAGCTTCCCCGACATCGAGGATCCCGTCCTCGTGTTCAAGACCGAGGAGCCGGGCACGAAACAGAAGCTCGCCCTCGCCCACGACCGGGCCGAGTCGCTCGCCCGCGACATGATCCACCACCTGATCAACGACATCGCCGTCATGGGCGCCCACCCGCTGATGGTGCAGGACGCGATCATCTGCGGGAAGCTGCAGAAGGACATCGTGAACCGCCTGGTCACTGAGATGGCCGCCGCCTGCCGTGAGAACGGCTGCACCCTCGTGGGCGGCGAAACCAGCGAGCAGCCCGGCGTGCTCGAAGAAGGCATGTACGTGCTGACTTCCAGCGTCGTCGGCGTTGTCGACCGCGGCAAGATCATCGACGGCTCAGCGATCACCGAGGGTGACGTGGTGCTCGCCGCCGCGTCCAACGGCCTGCACACGAACGGTTACTCGCTCGTCCGCGCGCTGTTGCGTGACATTCCCGACCTGGCCGAGGAGACCGTCGAGCACGAATCGTTCCTCGACGTGGTGCTTCGCCCGCATCGCTGTTATTTCACCGCCCTGCGCGGCCTGTTCGAATCGCCGGCCCTGCACGGCCTGGCGCACATCACCGGTGGCGGCGTGGCGGGCAACCTCAACCGCGTCCTGCCCAAGGGCCTTGACGCGCAGGTCGACGTGAGTCGGTACCGCGTGCCCGATGTCTTCAAGCTCATCCGCCAGCGCGGCGGCGTCGAGCAGGCCGACATGCTCCGCACCTTCAACATGGGCGTGGGCCTGTGCCTCGTGACGCCTGCGGCCGAAGCTGACGACGCGATCGAACACCTCGCCCGCTTCGACGTCGAGGCGTACCCGATCGGCGAGATTGTTCGCGGCAGTGGTCAGGTCAACCTGACCGGCAAGGTGAAGTGGTAGGGCGGATGTGTCGCGGGGCAGTCAACCGCGCATTTACACATCAGTCATACCGGAACACGCCCTTGCGCCACGCGTAGACGAACGCGATCACGCTGGTGAGCAGGAAGAACAGCACGCGGGCCAGGAACAGCGGTCGCAGGGCGCTGTCCTCGGCGAGGCTGGGGAAGACCGTCGCCCACGGGTAGAGGAACACGATCTCCACGTCGAAGAGCAGGAACGTCACCGCCACGATGTAGAAGCGGACATTGAAGCGCCGCTGCGTGTCGCCGATCGGGTTCATGCCCGACTCGTAGACGATGCCCTTGCGGTCGCCCTTGCGCGACGGGCCGATGATGTGCGTCAGGATCAGGTTGCCGAAGCCGAACGACAGAGCCATCAGCAACAGGATGCCCAGCGGGGCGTAGTGGCTGAAGGGCTCGGGCGAAATGGTGGCAAGGAACGTGGTGCAGGCCATAGGGCCGACAGTCTATCGGCCGCTGGCGCCCGGGCCAAACGCCACGAGGCCCCATGGGACTCACGTCCGCCGGCGTCGGCTCAGCGCCGCGGTCGCGCCCGCCAGCGCCAGCCACCCTCCGCCCGGTTCGGGGATGATCGCCGGCCCGACTTCGCCCGCGCCGGTCAACAGGGCGATGAACGGGTTGATGTCCTGGGTGTCGATCACCCCGTCGCCGTTGGGATCAACCGTAAGCAGGTCTACGGCCGGGTAGGCCTCCGCCCAGGCGGCGGGATTGGTCATGGCGGTGACGAGGGCCAGAATGAACGGGTTGATGTCCTGCGTATCGACCCTGCGATCGCCATTGAAGTCGCCGGGCGAAAGCGGCACGGTCGGGTTCAGCAGATTCAGCGCGCCGGTATTCTCCAAGTAGATGTCGTCGAGATACAGCGGCCCGGAGTTGATGCTGCTGCCCCCGCCAGTCTTGATGAAAAATGTCTGGAGGTTGCCGGCACTGCCGGTGCGAAAGACGAAGTCGATCTGGTCGCCGGCGCTCAGCATGTCGGCCGCATCGGCATCGGCCCCGGCCACGTCGTTGAGAAACAGCCGCGTCGTGTCGGCCTGGTTGTCGATCCACAACCACAGGTTGTACCAGCGGTCCGGCTGCAGCATGGCCAGCACGTCGTAGAAGCCGTCATCGTTGATGCGCAGGTCGTTGTTGGCGTTGCTCATGCCGACTTCGGTTTCGAAATCGCCGAACTGGTCCGGATACGCCGACCCGGACGTGCCGAATGAAAAGTTCTGCTGGCCGGCGATGCGAAACCGCACGAACAGCATACGGACGGTCCCGTTGGTGATCAGCAGCGGTCGATAGGCCTTTGCCGAATCGGTGGTCATCGCGAAGACCTGACTGGGGGCCCCGGCCGGATCGGCGGTGACCTGGCCCGAATCGCCGCTGGCGACCCAACCCCCTTGCCCGGATATGTTGCCGGGCGTGAGCGCTTCGAAATTGTCCACGAGTGTCAAAGACGCCCTGACCGGACTGGTCAGAGCCAGGGCCATCGCGATGGCCACGCCGCCAAGGGCGCTTGGGTAACCGGACATGGTCCACCTCCCCCGAAGTGGGACGGATTCAGTGTGAGTCTGGCGGCCCCACAGGGACAACAGCCGCCTATCTCAGGATAGGCTCAGCCTTTGTGTGGGGAAATGACAATCTGTGCCCGGGCTGACAAAAGAGTGGCCTTGCACCTTGCGGAAAGAGTCGCCGCCGGCTGGTGCATCAGACCCTCGCCGCGGCGTCAAACCATTCCCACCCCGCCAGGCAGTGAGGCCAACTCAGGACAGATACGCCAGGACGTCGAACTCCCCGTCCCCGCCATCCTCCGCGCCCAGCAGCGAACGGGCCGTCACGGTCCGCCCCGCCGGCAGCGCGGTGGTCGGTTCACTGGCCGGGGTCGATGTGGTCTGGCTGCTCTGCCCGCTGGCGGAGCCGCCGCCGGTGAGGATGAGGATGAACGGGTTGATGTCCTCGGTGTTGATGACTCCGTCGTTGTTGGTGTCATACACCACCGGGTTCACGCCGTAAGTCGACTGGAAGGCGGCCGGATTGGTCAACGCCAGGATGAACGGGTTGATGTCCTGGGTGTCCACCGTCCCGCTGCCGTCGAAGTCGCCGGGCAGGTAGACCGTCGCTGTGGGCAACTGGGCGAGGAAGACATCCGCCAGGAAGCCGCTGTCGCCCGGCGTCAGGTCGTCGCCGTCGGAGTCAAAGGCCACGAACTGGCCGTCCGCGCTGACTACCGCGTTGATCGCGAAGCCCAGGCTCTGGTTGCCGGCCGCGTCCGTGCTCACACGGATCATCGTCTGTGTGTCACGCTGGAACGCGAACACGTCCGGGGCGAAGTTCGTGTCGTTGGCCACCAGATCGTTGGCGAAGGACTCGAACACTACCGTGTTGCCGTCACCGCTGATCCGCGCATTGGTGCTGTTGCCGTTGCCCTCCACGCCGGAGGTGTTGCGGCTGATGCGTTCGACCGCGCCGCTGACCATATCCTTCACGAACACATCGATGATGCCGTCCGCGTCGCCGGCCACGAAGTCCGTGGAGAATGACTCGAAGGCGATGTAGCGTCCGTCCTCGGAGATCGAAGCGTTATTGCTCGCCCGGCTGGACTCGCCGCCGCCGGCCGGGACCGACACGCGGTCAATCACGCCGGTGGCCATCTCGTAACGGAAGATATCGCCCTCACCGTTCGTATCGTCATCCACCAGGTCGCTGGCCAGCGAAGTGAAAACCACCCACTGCCCATTGCTGGTGATGAACGGTGAACTGCTGGGGCCGTCGGCGTCCAGGCCGCTGGTGTCTTCGCTGATGCGAATCGTGACGCCGTCGACCCTGTCGCGCACGAACACGTCGGCCACCGCGTTGCCGTCCCCCCCCACCAGGTTCGTCGAGGAGGATGTGAACACCACGTAGCGCCCGTCGCTGGTAACCGAAGCGTCGCCGCTCTGTTGGTTGCCGCCCACCTCGGCGCTGTCCACGCTGATCTGCTCGGTCGTGTTCAGGAGCCGGTCGTGCAGAAAAACGTCCCAAGTCGCATTGTTCTCCGAAGCGCTGAGGTTGCTGGCCAGCGACTCGAACACCACGTAACGTCCGTCGGCGCTGATCGACGGCCTAACCGAGCGCTCGTTGGCCTCGAACCCGCCCGTGCCGACCGAAACACGCTCGATCGTCTCATTCACCCGGTCGTACACAAAAACGTCGACCTGGTTGTTGTTGTCATCGGGCACGAGGTTGTCAGCCGCGCTGACGAAGGCCACGTAACGTCCATCGGCGCTGATGGCCGGCGCGAAGCTGTGGTTGTTGCCGGCCGCACCGTCGTGAGCCAGGCTGACCAGCTCGATGCCGCTGATCGTCGCGCTCAGCAGCAGTCGGGGCTCCAGCATCTCAAGTCCCGCGAAGGCTTCACCGGGCATGCGATGACCGCGGCGGATGTTGTCTGTCGCGCGGCGAGCAGTGCGTCTCATGACACAACCCCCATCCGTTCACAGGGAACGGGTCTCAAGGCTTGCTTGGCAGTCTGAATGCACCCCCCGACCGGATAGCCCGATCGGCTTTCTCCAGGTTCAGGAGCCCCTGGGTCTGGTAATCATACCCCGTCCGAGGCCCAAACCCCAACGCTTTTCCATCTTTTTTGGCGTCGCGGGGCCCGGGTTACGAACTGCTGGGATCCAGTGAACTTACCCCGTCCACCGCACCCGCACAGACAGCCCGCAGCGCCCTGACCGCCGCTGCGGGGTCGGCCGCCCCGCAAACCGCGCTGCTCACCGCCAGCCCGCGTCCCCCGGCCGCAATCACCTGCCCGGCGTTGTCGACCGTGATCCCACCAATCGCCAGGTGCGGCACCCCCGGCAGGGCGCCGACAAACGTACGCATGTAGGCCGGCCCCACGATTCGGTCCTTCTGTTTGGTGGTCGTGGCGAACATCGGACCCACCCCGCAATAATTGGCGCCGTCGGCCATCGCCTGCTGCGCCTCGGCCAGATCTGATGTGCTCACCCCGATCAGCAGACGCCCGCCCGCCAGCTGCCTCGCCTCACGGCAGGGCAAATCACCCTGGCCCAGGTGCACGCCATCCGCCTCCGCCGCCAGGGCGACGTCCAGCCGATCGTTGACCACGACGCCCACGCCGCGCGGGCGAGCCAGCTCGACCAGCTTCCGCGCCCGCCGCAGCAGGGGCCCGCCTTCCAGCGTCTTCTCTCGCAGTTGCAGACAATCGGCCCCGCCTTCGATCGCGGCCGTCGCCACCGCCAGCCAGTCGCCCTGTCGGCACAACGATTCGGTAATCAACACGCATAGCCGCCACTGCCGGCCGCGCGTGTGCTGCAACGCTCGATCCAGCCGCTGCTCCAGGTCATAGCCGCGATATCGCAACTGCTCGATACGACCCGCCGCGCCGGCGTCGATCAGCTTGCCGTACTCCTCGAGCGCCCGCAGCGCTTCGCTCAGTCTCTTGCCCGCCGCCGCCGCGACCTCCGCGATCGAACCGCGATGCGCCTCGCCGGCGGTGGTTAACGCGGTGCCCACATCTGCGGGCGTATCACGACTGGCCGTCAGGTCGCCCAGAGCGGCCAGCGCCGCCGTCAGATCATGACGCAGGGTCTTGCAGACCTCGCTTAACGCGCGATCGTCGAGGATGAAGCGCGCAGCCTCCTCCATCACCCGCAGCGCCTCGCGGGCACGGTTGGCGTTGGCGTCGAGAATACGCAGCACCGAACCCATCGCCCTAAGCCTCCGTCTGCGCCTCCGCTGCCGCTGCATTCCCCCCTGTCCGCCGCTGAAGATGGATCAGCCGCAGGTTGCGGATGTAGATGAACCAGCCCGTCGCCTGCCCCAGCACGCCGACGATGTCCTTGCGCCAGGTGAAGTAGATGATGAGCATCGTCGCGCCGATCAGACTCATCCACCAGAACGCCACCGGCACCACCGAGCGTTTGTGCCGTTCGCTGGCCAGCCACTGCACCACCATGCGGCCGGTGAAGAGCACCTGTCCCAGCAGGCCCAGGCCCACCCATGCGATGCCCAGGCGCGTGCTGATGTTCAAGGCCTGAAACGTCAGCGGCCGGCGCCGGTGATCCTCATACAGCATGCGGGCGTAAGCCTCGGGGCTTACCCATTGGTCCTGGCCGTTCATCATCCTCAGCCGGTACACCAGTGTCCGTCCGTCGGCCGTTTCGTTCAGGCGTGCAGCCCGCACACTGGCGGGCACCTCGCTGATCTTCACGCCTTCGCCCGGCCCGCCGCGCAGCAGCATGAGCACGCCACCCATCAGCAGCGCGACGACCAAGCCCCCGCTCAGCAGCCACCACTTCGAACAACCGCGGCCGGCCTGATTCGCCGCCCCGCCTGAGGCCGTTTCGCCGCTCATGATTCGGATTCCCGCTGTATGGGCGCGTCCGCCGGCCTGGCCGGGCCGCATCGGTACCGCCGCAGCATCCACCGCACCGCCAGACAGTCCATCAATCCCGGAAGAGCGCGGTTCAAGACGCCCATGCCGTACTTGCTCTTGCCCGCCGCACGCGGCCGATGGTGCACCGGCTGCTCCACCACGTTCGCCCCCAGCATCCGTGCATATACCGGCATGAACCGGTGCATGCCCCGGAACTGCAGCGGTAACTGCCGTGCTATAGGGGCCCGCATCACCCGGGCCGAGCAGCCCGTGTCGCGGATCGGGTCCTGCAGCAGCACCCGACGGAACAGGCGGCCGATGCGGCTGGAAAAGCGTTTCACCGCCGTGTCACGCCGCGCCGCCGACCGATCGCCCTGAACAAAATCGACGCCGTCGCAGCGAATCCGTTCGAGCATGCGGCCCAGATCGGCTGGATCGTTCTGCCCATCGGCGTCGAGTGTTGCGATGAATCGGCCTCGCGCCGCCGCGATCCCCGCGCCCATCGCCGCCGACTGCCCCAGCGGTCGGGGGTGATGCAGCGAGCGAAGCCAGGGCCGCGCCCTCGCCAAGTCCGCCAGGATCGCCGCCGTCCGATCCGTCGATCCGTCATCGACCACGATCAGTTCCGCCTCCACGCCGGGACCGACGATCGCCCGCTCGATCTCCTCGACCAGGTCACCGATGCAGGCCTCCTCGTTCAGAGCCGGCACCACGATCGATATCTCGATGCCGCCGTCGCCGGTCGCGCAGGAGGCGGGCCGATTCGAGCCAGGGCCGGGCTGGGCGTCCGTGTCGCGGGGCATGGGCGTCTTTCAAGGGTCTGGCCGGACGCGAAGCGCCAAACCAGGCGGAAAACGACCCGCCAGTGTATCCGCTCACGCCCTCCAGCGCGGCTGATGGGAGTCTGTTTCACGGGTCTGACGGCGACGTCAGTCCCGCGGCTGGGGCATCGGTGGCGGGAGGGGGTTGCTCGGCCGTCGTCGGCGGCGCGGGCTGAGTCTGGGGTGGGGGGCCGGGTTGGGGACTGGTGGGCGTCAGGCGCCACAGCGTTCGGCCGGCAAGGGTGAAATCGGTCAGGCGGACAGCCTCGACCTGGCCCATGGTCTTCATATCCCGTGCGGGCTCGGCGAGAACCAGGATGTTCGGCCCGTCCGCCATCTCCGGCGAACGCTCGCCGCCCGCTCGCCGTTCCGCCAGCAGCCGATCGATCTCCGTCGGTCGAAGCGGCGGCAGCGGCCGGCCAGCGTAGAACAGCAGGGCCGGATCGATCCGCGCCTCGGCGCCGCGGTCGCTGAGCCAGTAGATCGTCTTGCCCTGCGCCAAGCCGTCGACCAGCGGCCAGCGATCCACCAGCGGGTGGCTAAGCAGCGGCGACCGCACCACCAGCACCGCCGCCATCGTCGCGTAGATCACCACCCATATCGACCACGCCGCCAACGCATGACCCGGTTGATGCCGGCGCGTCCATCGGCTGCTCAGGCACAGCACCAGCAGCAACGCGATGGACAGGCCCACCAGCAGCAGTTGGTTCAAGGAAGTCACGGGGATCAGCACGCTCGGCAGCCGATTCTCCTGGACCCAGTTGGGCTGCAGGCCCATCAGCAGCGGGGGAGCGATCGATGCGATAATCAGCAGCATCACGTGCGGCCAGCGCACCAGACGCCAGAACCGCGGATAGCGTGCGACAGCCGCCAGTTCCTCGTAGCGGGCGAAAAGCTGGCCCATCAGCACCGCCGCGGCCGTCACCGCGGGCAGAAGCGCCCGCCGGGGGGCGTCGGGCACGCTCAGGTACACCGCCACCGCCACCGCCAGCCACGCCCAGCTTAGAAACAGCCGCGTGCGCGTGCCGCTCGACGAGGTGCTGAAAGGCTGGACCACCGCCGCCACCAGCCACAGCGTCCACGGCGCGACCGCCAGCAGCAACCAGCCGATCCGCCTGCCCAGGGCCACGCCAGGCCCCTCCAACGCCAGTGAGCGCACCAGTTCGCCGCCGATCAGCCACTGTCGCCACGCCGCCTGGTCCAGTTCCTGGCTGAGCATCGCCCAGGGCAGCACCGCCAGCGCCGCCACCAGCGTCGCCGCGACCAACCCCATCAGGTGGCTCTGACGCTCGGGGCAGAGCACGAGCATCAGCAGGATCGGGGCGATCGTCACCACCGCCGCCCCCAGGCCGGTCGTCAGCACCGCCGCCGCGATCGCCAGACCGCACACCAGCCAGCCGATGAACTGACGCTCAACGCTCGGAGCCGCCCGCAGAGGACGGATGGCCCACAGCGCCGCCGCGATCGCCAGGGTCTCGAAAGCCGTGCTCGCCACCGAGCCGTCGGCCGTCCGACCCTCATACAGGAGCAAGGGACTGCCCAGACACACCAGCGCCGCGAAAATTGCGCTGTACGAGCCACCGATGCTCAGCGCCGCCCAATACACCGACGCGACGGTGATCAGCGCCAGTGCGGCCGAAACCAGCCGGGTGCGCCAGAGAATGGCTTGCGGTTCGGCCGCGGCGCTATCGAGCCCGTGCAGCGCCAGCAGATGCAGCCAGTGCAGGCCGGGCGCGATATCCGCCCGCCGTCGGTCGTTGAGCACCGGGGCCAGACGTTCGCCGAGGGTTAAAGGCCGATCCGTACTCAACGCCGCCGCCGTGTGCCGCGAGATCGCCAGCGCCTGGGCCTCCTGCGGATCCAGCACGTCCGGCCGCCCCAGTTCGACCAGCAGCGGCGGCAACGCCGCCAGCAGACACAGGCCCAGGCCCACCCAGCCGATCAGTCTGCCCGCGCGTACCGGCGGCCCCGCCATCACACGAACCTGCCGGTCGATCGAATCGCTGCGGACCGCCGATCCGGCGCCGGACTCGGGAGCGGGTTGAGCGGCGGATGCCACGTGCGGCGACTCCGGTCGAGGATGAGGACGAACCAGCGCGCGGGGTTCTGTCCGGACGGCGCTGGCGCAGTGTAACTCACGGCCCGGGCGATGCTCAATGTCCCGACCGCCGCGGCGAAGCCCGGTCTGGCCGCAGCGCGATGTCCTGAGTCTCCAGGCGTTGACGTAACTCGACGAGCAGGGTGTGGGCCTGCTCGCGCCGCGGACCATCGAGGGCGTGGCCGCCGAAGTGCACGGCGTAGAAAAGCTCGGTCAGGTCGACGGCCGGGGCGAAACGTTGCGGTTGCCCGGCGGCCAGTTGGGCGATGAACTGCCGCGGTCCCTGCCAGGGCGGCCGGATATGCCCGTGGCGCTCGAGCAGATGCATCATGGAGCTGTAGAACGCCACCGCCCGTCGCCGTGCCCGCCGGCCATCGACACCCGCCGCCGCCGCCGCGCCGGAGCGGCGACCCCGCCGACCGCGCCACATCCATACCATGCTCGTCCCCAGCGCCGCCGCGAACGCCGCGATCAGCAGCCCCCCCAGGGCCAGGCTCAGCGGTGAAACCCCGCCCGTCAGCCGCCGCTTGAAACGTTCGAGGTGGTCGGCAGCTTCGTCACGCACGGCAGCGCTGCGCGCCAGCAGTCGGTACGTGGCGTGCAACATGGCCTGGCGCGTCTTCGGGTCGTAGGCCACCACCGAGCGGATCCACACGAAATCCAGATGTTCGTAGAACTGCCTCAGGCGGCGCGTCCAGGTGGCCTCGACATGGTGTTGCAGGTCGCGCTGGGCCGGCGGCGTGGGATCGAAGCGTTGCCACACGCCCGGCGCGACCTCGATTTCGCACCAGGCGTGGGCGTTGGCCGGCCTCACGATGTAGTAGCCGCCCACCGTGTTGAATTCCGAAGCCAGGTAACCCGTCGCCAGCCTCGCGCGCATCCCGATGGACCGCGCCAGCGCCGCCAGCCCGGCCGCGAACAGCTCGCAGTGGCCCTCACGACTGTTGAAAAGAAAATGAATCACCGGGTCGCTTTCACCCTCATGGCCCGCGGCCGAGAGTTGATAGATGAAGTTGCGGCGCAGGCTCGCGGTCAGGGCCTCGGCGATCGTGGCGTCCAACGGGTCATGATCCACCGTTTCGTCGCGCGACAGCTTCGCCTCGTCGAGCATGCTCAGGGCCATGGCCCGCACCTCGTCGGTTCGCACGGGCCAGCCGCGGGCGTAGGTTCGGGGATCGAAGCGAGGCAGGTTGCGCGCTGCCGCGATCTGCGCCCCCGGCCGGGGATAGTGATGCGCCAGGCGCGCATAGCCGTCGAAGATCGCTGAATCGGCTGCGACCGGATAGGCGTGCCGCACCCTGTAACTCACCGTTCGGTTGCCTCGCGGCCGGGCCAGCAATTGCTGATCGATCGTGCCGAAACTCACGCGCGTCATCGCGTCGCTTTCCACCTCCAGCGGCGGGAACGGACTGAAGAGCCTGGCCTGCCGCGGTTGACGAACGGTGATCTCCGCCTCAATGCTCGGTCGGCGGCCGCTGGCCGCCGCCAGCATCACCGAGGCCGGCTCGCCCCGCATCTGAATCTCCACGTCCCACTGGTCAACCTCGCCGCCGCGCGACCAGGTGCGCAGCCGCGCGTCGTAACGGTCCGCGCAGCCCCCGCGCAGATACCACACGCGGTTGTTCGAGCCCACGTTCTGCCCGTCGGCATCACGCATGGTGACCATCATCACCGGCTCCTGGCTGTCCGGTTCGCCGATTCTCTGGCCAAGCTGTACCTCGCTGTTGAAGCCGATGCTCGCCACCCCGGAGAGTACGCGACTGGCCGCGACGTCCCCCAGACCCTCCACGCGCGGCGCAAAAATGAACACCACCACCGCCAGGCCGAACGCTCCCAGGCTCAGCAGCACTCCGCCGCGCAGCACGTCGCGACGCATCGTCGGCCCGCCGGCGACGCCCAGCTCCGCCGCCCCGTCGCCCGCCGCCTCACGGGCGCGCCGGACGACGTGGTCGGCCGTGGCGCTGAAATTGAACGCCGCCAGCGTCCACACCGTCAGCAACGAATACGCCGCCAGCAGCACGCCATACACCATCGAAAAGCTCAGCAGGCTCGCATCGACCATCAGCAGCAGGCTCAGCACCAGCGCCATCGCGTCATCGCGATAGCCCTGGCGGCCGTAGAGCAGCAGCAGTTGCAGCCAGATCATGAAATGGCCGATCGCCACCAGGCCCGGCGTGCCGCGAATCTGAAGGTCCATCATCAGCCACGCGATCGCCGCCAGCGCGCCGAGATTCGTGACCGAACGCGGCAGCGGACGCCCACTGGGGCCCTCGACCAGGTACCACGATCCGATGGCCAGCGCCCCCAGCAGCAGCAGGGCGGCCGGGCTGCTCTGGGCGATGCTGAAGGCCGCCAGACCCAGCATGACCTGGGCGTACACCAGCCGCCTGTAGGGGAAGAAAATGGCGCTCATCGCGCCCCTCCGGTCGCGATCGGTTCAGCCGCATGCGCAGCGGTCGGCTCCGCGTATCCGCGTCGAACCCGACCGTTCAGCTCATGGGCCTCAGGCAGGCCCGGTGCGGTCGGACCACGGACAAGCCGATCAAGATCGGCCGACGCCAGCATCAGGCCGCCGCAGCGCGGCAGGCTGCGGCCCGGGCCGGGCACGATGCAGACCGATGGGCGCGGACGCGTCCGCGCATGGCTGTCATCGCCCACCACCTGTGTCCGCTGAATGTCCAGCAACGCCAGCGTGCGCAGCAGGATGTCGCGGTGCGGTCGACTGGTATGCAGTTCGTGATGTGCCTGTGGCAGACCCGCGATCGCCAGTCCGACCGCGAAGCCGCGCGCCGACGCCTCGACCACCAGCGACGCCGCCAGGTCGATCGCCGATTCGATCCACGCCTCCGCCTTCTGCGACGCCAGTCCCTCCAGTCGCCGACGGTCCATATCCAGCAGGATCATCAATCGCGGCGGCGCGGCGCGGGTCATCTCACGGCTGATGAGCCTGTCCATCCTCGCGGAATGCTTCCAGTCGATCGTGCGGACACTATCGCCGGTTCGGTATTCACGCAGACCATAGAATTCGTCCTGGCCGCCGAACTCCCGACCGCGCGGGCCCTCCCCGGCCCCCTGACTCGCGGCGCGTTCCAGCAGGCCTTCACGCAAGGGGTACAGCCGCGGATACACCACCACCTGCTGAGGCTGATGCACTGTCAATGTGCTGCGCAGAATGCCGAACGGGAAGGTGGTGCCGATCTCGATCGTGTCCAGCCGGAGCAATCCCCGTCGCAGCGGCCGACCCACAGCCGAGCCGATCACCGCGTCGTTGCCGACGTGCGCCACCCAGCCGACCGGGTCGGCAGCCAGCGGCGCGCGGGGCTCGGTCGACGCGGACGCTTGGCCCTCAGGCGGCATGCATCGCTCCGTAAGCACCGCGTTCAACAGCGGCACACGTCGACCCACGCGCGACATCCGGTAGCGGATGGTCATCGGCTCACCGGCGACGGCGTGCGGCGGGGCCAGCCGCTCGACCACCAGCCCGCGGATCGAAAACGTCGCCACGCCCAGAGACAGCAACGCCCCCGCCAGCAGCAGACCCAGGATCCAGAACAGCAGGTTCGCCTGCGTGCTTACCGCCGCCGCCAGCGTCAGCACCAGCACCACGACAAATGAACCCAGGCCGCCGTGCCCCAGGTGCAGCCGCCACCGGCCGTTGTGCCGGCTCATGCGCCGTGCTTTCAGCGGTTCGAACAGCCGTTTCATCAGCCCTGCCACCAGCTAGAGCGTGTCCGCAGGATGAGGGATCGTAGGCGGCTCCCCGGCCGATGCGCGATCAGCGGCCAGCCAAGTCGGTCAGGGCAGCGGGCGCAGCGTGTCACGCAGCAGGTCGATCTCCAACCGGCTGGCGCCGCCGCCGGGGGACAGGGTCACCACCACGCGTTTGTCGGCAGCCGGCAGACGAATCACCTCCCAGTAGGGTCGGAACCCCGGCCGGTGCACCAGAAGGCCCACCTCATACTCGAGCATCCCCGGGGCGAAGACGTCGATGGGCACCTCGAAACGCCCGGTGGCGTCAGTCCGCACCGCGTCCAGACGCTGGCGCTCGCCCGTGTCCGGGTCGAGGGTGACCTCGATGATCGCCTGGTCCAGACCAAAGCGCCCGATCTCGGCGAGCTGGGCATCCTTCTTGCCATAGACCGCCAGGCCCGGCTCGCGGCCCTCGACGACCATTCCCTGAAGCCGGTAGTCCGCACAGCCGGCCAGCGCCGCCGCCAACAGCAGCCACGCAGCCTCCCACTGTGGGCAGCGGCTAGGTCTCGCGGGACGCGCGCGGCGGTGAGAAGGGTACGCATTACTCATCGCGGGGTTCCTCTTCTTCCTGCGGGGAGGGTGCGGCCTCGCCAGCGGAGGCTGGATCGGTTGGCGCCCCCGGCGCGATGCGCGCCCGGGCGCGGGGGTCGTCGGCCTTGCCCGCCGCGGCCGCCAGCGACTCGACCTTGGGTAAGTCGCTCAGGCTCGCCAACCCGAATGTTTCGAGGAATGTCCTGGTCGTGCCGTAGAGCATTGGCCGGCCGATCTCCTCGGCCCGGCCGGCGATCTTCACCAGCCTCCGGTCCATCAGGCTGCGCAGCACCTCGCCGCACGCCACGCCGCGGATCGCCTCGATCTGGGCCCGCAACACCGGCTGTTTATACGCCACGATCGCCAGCGTCTCCAAGGCCGCGGCGCTCAACCGTGTCTGCTGCGTTTTCTGGTGCAGAGCAGCCAGCACCCGGCCGAACCGCGGCAGTGTGAGTACCTGGTAGCCGCCGGCCACGGGTTCGATGCGAAACGATCGGCCGGTCTGCTCGTACTGATCATTGAGTTGCTTCACCGCCGCGTGAATCACCTTGACCGACTCAACCCCCAGTGCCTCGGCCAGGCGCGTCGCGCCCACCGCCCGATCGCTGGTCAGCAGGGCTGCCTCGATCTGCAGGGATAGCTCGGGGCGCTGCTCCGAGGCCGGCGCGGTCGAGGCGGCTGGCGTCTCGGGCTGGTCTTTGGAAGGGGATGCGGTCATGCCCGCATTGTACGAAAGCATCCACGGCCTGTCGGTGGCGGGCCGGCGGCGGCTACGCCAGCGTGCGGCTTTGGCGGAGGCTGACCATCTTCGGCTGCAGCGCCCGGCCGGGGCAGGCCGTCGGCTTCAGTTCCTGATGCGTATAGATCCGGGTCACCGGCACGCTGTGGTGCTGACGCAGCTTGCGCAGCGTATCGATCAGCCGGGTGTATTGCGCGTCCGACGGCTGCTGAAGATCAAAGTTGCCCAGGAGCATGACGGCCAGATTGTGCTCGTTCTCGTCGCGTACATGGGCGCCCTGGAACCGCGTGCTGCGCCCTTCCCACAGGCGGCCGGCGCGGTCAATCACGTAGTGGTAACCGATGTCCGCCCAGCCGCGGCCGAGGTGACTCTCGCGGATCAACTCCAGCCGCTCGGCCGTCGACTTGGGGTCGGAAAACCACACTGGTTTCCACCCTTCGTGGTGAACCGTGATCCGCGTGATTCCGCCCATGGCGTTGAGCTTGCTGCCCACCGGGCTGCGCGAGGTCCATGCGGCCCGAGGCATCAGGTCACCGATGCCCGTCGTCGCCGGGGGAACGTCCGCGAGCACGGGGGCGGGCTCCACCGTCCGCGCCTGGCCGGCCACATCCGGCCGCGGACTGAGCGCCGGCCATAGCGGGCCCGGCCGGGTGTGGGGTCGCGCCATCGGCTGACTACAACCGGCCGCGGCCAGGGCCAGCGTCCCGGTGAGAAACTGTCGGCGGGAAAGATGCATGTCCAATGCCCTGCGCTTCAGGCGGATCGGGTCGGGCAGGCGGCGGTGGGGCGGCTGTCGCGGTGCGGTCCAGCAACCTGCCGCCCCGCGTCGTCCGACGACTGCGGTCAGACCGTCACCCGTTCGCCATTGTATCCATCTCATCGACCGCGCCTGCGCAGCCAGTGCAACTTTCCCGGACGCCGCGCCGCCATCCGCCGATACCGCGCCCGCCTGCGCCGGTCGTGTCGTCCGCAGCGGCTGTCGGGCCGCCGCGCACTGAAAAGGGCGGCGGTCCTGCGACCGCCGCCCCGCATCAGTGATCGGATGCCCGCCGAGGCGGGCGCTCCAGCGTTGATCCGATCCGAAATTATCCGAGGAGCTGCAGAACCGACTGCGGCTGGCTGTTGGCCAGGGCAAGGGTGTTGCTGGCGGCCTGCACCAGGATCTGGTTGCGGGTCAGCGCTGCCGTCTCGGCTGCGAAGTCCGTATCGCGAATCGAGCTTTCCGCCGCGCTGGTGTTCTCCAGAGCCACGCCCAGCGAGCGGATGGTCGCGCCCACCACGTTCTTCTGGAACGCGCCCAGTCGGCCGCGGAGGCTGGACACCTGGTCGATCGCCGTGTTGATGATCTTCTGGCCGGTCTCCAGGTCGCCATCCACCACGTTCGAGCTGGCGCCCTTGGCCAGGTGGTCGAGGTAGCCGATGCCGACGGTGCCCAGCTTGCGGGCGGCCACGTCCTGGATGCCGATGCTCACCTGGTTGGTGATGTCAACGTTGGGCCCGAGGCTGAACTTCGCTCCGCCGCCGGTGATGGTGAAGGCGTTGAAGCTGGCCAGCGTCTGGGCGCCGTTGGCGCTGAGGGTGACCGACAGGTCCAGGAAGTCGGTGTTGATCCGGGCGATGTTGCCGTCGCCCGTGGCCGTGATGCCGTTGATCGTCGCGCCGATGTCCTGGCCCAGATCCTT
The DNA here is from genome assembly GCA_964502445.1 of uncultured Phycisphaeraceae bacterium. Lineage (GTDB taxonomy): Bacteria > Planctomycetota > Phycisphaerae > Phycisphaerales > Phycisphaeraceae > CAZCWM01. Next base: position 235,829 of record CAZCWM010000001.1, read on the forward strand.
CTCGGCATTGGAGCCTTCCAGCGCGGAGTAGGCCTTGGCCGTGGTCGTGTCGATGCTGTTTTCATCGACGGACGAGGCGTAATAAAGTCCACCCGCCTGGCTGCCGGCGTTGAGCATCTTGAAGCTGACAAAATCCTCGACGCCGAACTCGGTGCTCATCAGCTGCATGACCGTGCCGGTGACCGAGGCGGACACGCCGGTGACGCTCTTGAAGGTGTTGATCTGGGCGGCCGCGGAAGTCAGGGCGGTGCCGCTGGCGAAGGTGAACTGGCGTGCACCATTGGCGCCGGCGATTTCAAAAGTGAAGTTTTCACCGCCGGTGACCAGGCTGGCGGCGCCCAACGACAGGAACAGCACGCCGTGCTGGGCCGACTGGGTCACGACCACCGAGGCCGTCCGCGTGTCGCCGTGCTCGAGCTTGGCGGCGTTGATCTGGTAGTCGAGCACCTTGCCGTGCTGGTTGGTGATCTCGTAGTCGTAGGTGCCGTTGAGCAGCTTGATGCCTTCAAAGCTGGTGGTGGAGGCGATGCGGTCGATGGTCTGGAGGATCGAGTCGACCTGAAGCTGGTTGGCCTCGAGCTCCTCCTTCGACAGGCCGGCCTCATTGCCGGACTGGCCGACCAGGCCCTGCAGCTCGATGAGCAGGCTGTTGATCTCCTGCAGGCCGCCCTCGGCGATATTGACCACCTGGTCGGCGCGCTCGGCGTTGCCGATGGCCGCGCTGATGGCCGCCTTCTCCGAGCGCAGCTTTTCGCTGGCGATCAGGCCGGCCGGGTCGTCCGCCCCGCGGTTGATCCTGTAGCCGGTGCTCAGGCGTTCGAGCGACTTGTTGAGGGCGGTGTTGTTTTGCCCCAGGACACGCTGGGCCAGGAGCGACGGTACGTTGGTGACAATGCGACTCATGGTGAAGGTCCTCCGTGATCACGCTCACGTAGCGGTTCGGGCCTCCTGCCCCTGAATCCAAGTTCTCCAGATCCGATCAACCCTGATGCTTTGGGCTGCGGGGCGACGCGCCCCGACGATCTTCGCGTCAGCCGCCCGACGCGCCGGCCGGCCTTCGCACCAGTTGATTCGGTGTTCGGTCTGTGATGGGCGTAACGGATTTTCCGCCCACCGCTTATCGGAACGGGCCGATAACGCGCCGAAATCTCGCGGCGCGCCGCCCGTTGCGTCCCTCCGGATCGGGCTCTGTGAGCCCGGACCGGCGACACAGTCGCCGGCTCGGATGGGTGCAGGCGGCCGCACAATGAGAAAGCCCCGCCCTCTGGGGAGGGCGGGGCTGACGAGCGGGTGGGGCTCACGTGTCGGGCCATGAGGCCCGGGGGGGGGTTATCCAAGGAGCTGCAGGACCGACTGCGGCTGGCTGTTGGCCAGGGCAAGGGTGTTGCTGGCGGCCTGCACCAGGATCTGGTTGCGGGTCAGCGCTGCCGTCTCGGCTGCGAAGTCCGTATCGCGAATCGAGCTTTCCGCCGCGCTGGTGTTCTCCAGAGCCACGCCCAGCGAGCGGATGGTCGCGCCCACCACGTTCTTCTGGAACGCGCCCAGTCGGCCGCGGAGGCTGGACACCTGGTCGATCGCCGTGTTGATGATCTTCTGGCCGGTCTCCAGGTCGCCATCCACCACGTTCGAGCTGGCGCCCTTGGCCAGGTGGTCGAGGTAGCCGATGCCGACGGTGCCCAGCTTGCGGGCGGCCACGTCCTGGATGCCGATGCTCACCTGGTTGGTGATGTCAACGTTGGGCCCGAGGCTGAACTTCGCTCCGCCGCCGGTGATGGTGAAGGCGTTGAAGCTGGCCAGCGTCTGGGCGCCGTTGGCGCTGAGGGTGACCGACAGGTCCAGGAAGTCGGTGTTGATCCGGGCGATGTTGCCGTCGCCCGTGGCCGTGATGCCGTTGATCGTCGCGCCGATGTCCTGGCCGGATTTCTTGAAGTAGCCGTTCAGCGACGCGAACGCCGTGCCGGCTGCCGTATTCACCGTGTTCTCGTCGGTCGCCAGAGCGCTGTTCACGCCGCCCGCCAGACCGCCGATGTTCACGATCTTGATGCTCACGAACTGGTCCGAGCCGTAGTCGGTGCTCTTGAGCTCGATGTTCGTCGCATTGGCCGTGGCTGAGACGCCGGTGACGCTCTTGAAAGTGTTGATCTGCGTCGCCGCGGAGGCGAGCGTCGTGCCGCTGGCGAACGTGAACTGACGGCTGCCGAGCGTGCCGTTGAGCTCGAATACGAAGCTGCTGCCCGTCGTCAGATCGAGGGCCGCCGCACCGGTCGACAGGAACACCGCGGCATGCCGGGCCGACTGGGTCACGACCACCGAGGCCGTCCGCGTGTCACCGCTTTCGAGCTTGGCGGCGTTGATCTGGTAGTCGAGCACCTTGCCATGCTGCGAGTTGACTTCGTAGTCGTAGGTGCCGTTGAGCAGCTTGATGCCTTCAAAGCTGGTGGTGGAGGCGATGCGGTCGATGGTCTGGAGGATCGAGTCGACCTGAAGCTGGTTGGCCTCGAGCTCCTCCTTCGACAGGCCGGCCTCATTGCCGGACTGGCCGACCAGGCCCTGCAGCTCGATGAGCAGGCTGTTGATCTCCTGCAGGCCGCCCTCGGCGATGTTGACCACCTGGTCGGCGCGCTCGGCGTTGCCGATGGCCGCGCTGATGGCGGCCTTCTCCGAGCGCAGCTTCTCGCTGGCGATCAGGCCGGCCGGGTCGTCGGAACCGCGGTTGACGCGGTAGCCGGTGCTCAGGCGTTCGAGCGACTTGTTGAGGGCTTTGTTGTTCAGACCCAGCACGCGCTGGGCCAGCATGGACGGGACGTTGGTGATGATGCGACTCATGGTTGGGTCTCCTCCGTGAGCGATGTCACGAGGCAAGTGGCGTGGCGGGGTACGGTGTGGTTTTGCGGACTTCCGATTTCCAGCAAAGACGTTGACGAGGGATCAGGCAAGCATCACAAGGGGTCAGGGCGGGCCGGCTCGCGGCGCTGCCGGCGACGGACGGTCCCGCGTCGGGGTCCGTGGTCGCCGGCCGGCCTGGACTCCCGTCGGGGCGTTGCCGTGAGGCATGCGGGTTGTGGGGCTCATGGACGGCATGGCTGTCGACCTTCGCTGATTCCTACAACCGGCAGCATCGGCCCAGTCGCCCCACGCCTTAAGTTCGGGAAAAGCAATCCAGCACGAAAAGTCGAAATGGACGGCTCAGCCGGCCCCGTCGTCCCAGGCATCGCAGGCATCACAGGCGGCCGCCCGAACCATCGAAAAGCGGCCCTGCGACAGCGCCGCCGCCGTGAACCGTCCGATAACGTCGGGTGCCGCGCACAAAAAAAAAGGCGAGCGCTTTCGCGATCGCCTTTCGGCCTGTTTTCAGGATTCCGCCCGCCGGGCCGGACCGGCCCGCGCGGGGGCCAGTGGCCTTACTGCAGGAGGAACAGCACGTTCTGCGACTGGGCGTTGCTGATGTTGAGCATGCTCGACGCCGCCTGCACCAGGATCTGGTTGCGGGCCAGTTCCGCCGTCGCTTCCGCGAAGTCGGTGTCGCGGATGGTGCTCTCAGCCGCGCTGATGTTCTCCAGCGACACGCCGAGCGTGCGGATCGTCGCGCCCACCGTGTTCTTCTGGAACGCGCCCAGGCGCCCGCGAAGGCCGCTGACCTGGTCGATGGCCGCGTTCACCGCCTTCTGGGCCGTGTCGATGTCGCCGGTCAGCAGGTTGTTGGTGCCGCCTGACGCCAGCGTGTTGATGAACGCCGTCGTCTTGCTGCCCAGGTTGGTCGTGTTCACGTTGCGGATGCCCAGCACCACCTGGTTGTTGAGGTTGGCGTCCGGGCCGAGGTTGAACCGCGCGCCGCCGCCAGCGATCGTGAGCACGCTGTTGTTGCCCACCGTCTGCGATCGCGTGTTGTTCAGGATGATCTCGATATCGAGCTGCTCGTTGTTGATCGAGATCTTCTTGCCCTCGCCCTGGGCCGCCACGCCGTTGACGATCGCGCCGATGTCCTGGCCGGTTTCCTTGAAGGCGCCGGTCAGGCTGGCGAAAGCGGTGCCGCCCGCGGTGTTGACCGCGTTCTCATCGGTGCCCAGCGCGCTGTTGACGCCGCCGGTCGCGATGCCGCCAGCGTTGACCAGGTTAAACGACACGAACTCACTGGAGCCGAATTCCGTGCTCTTGAGCTCGATGTAGTTGCCGCTGGCCACCGCCGACACGCCGGTCACGTCCTTGAAGGTCGTGATGCTCGCGGCCATGTCCGACAGCGACGTGCCCGAGCCGAAGCTGAACTGCTTGGTGCCGCCGGCGCCGGTGATCTCGAATACGAAGCTGGACGTCGCGCCGCCGAGATTGATCGCGGCCGCGCCCATGGACAGGTACACCGCGCCGTGGCGGGCCGACTGGGTCACCAGGGCCTTGACCGCCAGCGTGGCGTCGTCGGCGAACTTGGCTGAACGGATCTCGTAGCTCGAAACCGTCGTGGCCACGCCGGTAACGTCGAAGTCGTAGTTGCCGTTGAGCAGCTTCGTGCCGGCGAAGCTCGTGGTCGCCGCCAGACGGTCGATCGTCTGAAGGATCGAATCGATCTGGAGCTGGTTGGCCTTCTTTTCGTCGTCACTGATGCCGGCGTCGGAAGCGACCTGGCTGACCAGCCCCTGCATTTCCGTCAGCAGCGAGCCGATTTCCTGCAGGCCGCCCTCGGCCACGTTCACCACCTGCTCGGCGCGCTCGGCATTGCCGATCGCGGCCGACAGAGCGGCCTTTTCCGAACGCAGCCGTTCGCTGGCGATCAGGCCGGCCGGGTCATCGCCGCCGCGGTTGATGCGGTAGCCGGTGCTCAGGCGCTCGAGGGTCTTGGAAAGCCCCGCTTGGTTCTGCGCCAGGACGCGCTGCGAGATCAACGAGTTGATGTTGGTGTTGATGCGACTCATGGTTGACTGCACTCCCCTGCACGTTGCTCCGGGCCGGCGGGCTTGCGACGCTGAAGCGGGAAAGAACCTGCGTCGGCCGGAATGCTCGTGGGTCGCTTCCCGACCCTGGATCTGGTTTCCTGTGCCTCGAAGCTCACGGGCTTGGAGGCGACTGTGTATCTGCTCCGCCGAACCGGGGACCGCTCGTCTGTCGGCCGCCTCGATCGCGCGACGGTGGCACGCGCCACGGGCCACTCCGCCGCCAGGCGGCTTTGCCCGCTGTTTCTTCGGAACCGATTACCTGCGGATTTCTTCGCGTCAGCCTTGACAGCGATTTTTCTTTCTCCGCCGCCCCGCGCACCCGTTACCGCTGGCCTGATGCCTACGGCAGCCACAACCGGCTCAGGCCCTACAAAGCGCAAATCCCGCCGCCTGACGGTCGCCAGCCGGCCCCTGTCGGCGCTACAATCCCTGCGTCCAGCATGCCCCGCAGCGGCCGGGCCGCTGGCTGCACGACCGGTTCGGCGAGGCTCTGTCATGCGAACTCCTTCCATCCCCATTGGCGCCCAGGCGTCGCCTCGCGGATGCACCGCCCCGACGTCCAGCCGTCGCGTGCGCCGGTTTTTGATGGGACTGCTTGTCAGCCTGTGGGCCGTCGTGTGGTCGTCGCCGCCCGCAGCCGCGCAGAACCCCGCCATGCCCCAGACGCTCTCCAGCGTCGCCGCCAGCGCCCCAGCCGATCAGGCCCCGCGCATCGACGTCAGCCTGCACGCCGATGCCGCCGTCCTCGCGCCCGGCCAGACGCTCTGGTTCGGCGTCCGCCTGGCCATCGAGACCGGCTGGCACGTCTACTGGCGCAACCCCGGCGACGCCGGCATGCCCACGAGCCTGCGAGGCTCCGCGCCCGAGGGTTGGCGCTGGTCGGAGCCGCGCTGGCCCGCGCCCCAACGCTTCCACGACGCCAGCGGCCTGCTGGGTTACGGTTACGAGAACGAATTCGTGCTCCTGATCGCCCTCACCCCGCCCGACGATGTCGCGCCCATGCCGCTGGCCCAAGCTCCGATCACCCTGGGCGTGCAGTGGCTGGCGTGCCGCGACCGCTGTGTGCTCGGCGAGGCGGCCCTTGATGTGCAGACCCTCGCGGCCGGAGGTGGCGGTCAAGGTTTCGGGTCCGAGGCCGATATTCAACTGATCGATCAATGGCGCCAGCGCGTGCCCCGCGACGTCAACGCCGACCCCCTGGTCCGCGACGTGCGCACCCAGACCCTCGACACCAGCGGCGCCTTGACCCAGCGCGTGCTCGTGGCCGCCATCGTCGACTGGGCCGACCAGATCAGCGATGCCGCCTGGTATCCCGACCTGCTGCCCGACGCCGAAGTGGTCGACGTAGTGGTCACGACCGCCGGTCGCCAGACCCGCATCGAAGCCGCGGTCACCGGCCTGCCTCAACGCTTCCGCGGTTACAGGGTGCTGCCCGGCGTGCTGGTGTACCAGAGACCCGACGGCCAGCGCCGGGCTGTCCAGGTCGCCCTCGAGATGAATACCGCCGACGTCGCCTCCGAACTGCGTGGCGACGACGAACGGGAACAACCGTGACCCCGAAAGCCTTCGCCCGCGCGTCCGCCGGTGAAGGTGGGGTGAATCGCTTTTCCCCTATTACCCGTGGAGAACGCACCCATGACCGTCAATCCATTGGATACTCTTGCCGGCGCCCGCGCCCTTCCGACCGCCACGCTCGCGCTGCTTCTGGCCGGCCTGGTGCTGGTCGGCTGCCGCGATAACGCCGCCGGTCCAGCCGCTCCCACCGAAGCGACCCGCGTGAACGCCCCTGAGGGCGACAGCGCCGCCGCCCCGACGGCGTCCGCGGCCGCGCCCGACTTCGAACTCACCGCCCACGACGGCAGCACCGTCCGCCTCAGCGATCTGCGCGGCAAGATCGTCGTGCTCGAGTGGTTCAACGAGCAGTGCCCGTTCGTCGTGCGCCACCACGACGCCGACCACCGCACCATGGTCAAGCTCGCCCAGCGCTACGCGGATCAGGACGTGGTCTGGCTGGCCGTCAACTCCAGCCACTTCGCCACGCCCCAGACCAACGCCGCCGCTGCCGCCGCGTGGGACATTCCCTATCCGATCCTCGACGACTCGGCGGGCGACGTCGGCCGGGCCTACGGCGCCCGCACCACGCCGCACATGTTCGTCATCGATCGCCAGGGCGTGCTCGTCTACCAAGGCGCCATCGACGACGACCCCGGCGGCCGCGACGATCAGCCGCTCAACTATGTGGATCAGACCCTCGCCGAACTGCTCGCCGGCGAAGGCGTCTCCATCACCACCAGCCGGCCGTATGGATGCTCGGTGAAGTATCAGTGACGGACCGTCCGAACCTTTCGCCCAGCCATGCGGGCTTCGCATGCGATGCTCGGCGTGCATAAAAACATCGGCCGCGAGCCCCCACGCTCGCGGCCGACGTCGTTATGGATATCGATGCTTTGGCCGTGGGATCAGGAGCCGGTCGCCGGCTGATCCATCGCGGCGGCGGGTTCGGCGTCGGTGGTGTCGCTGGTCATCGCCGCCGCCGCAGCCGCGGCGCGCAGCTTCGCCTGGGCGGTCAGCAGGCGGGCGGTCACCGGGCAGGCGGTCTCCTGACCGGCGATCACGTAGTGCATCGGCTTGCTTTCCTTCTCAGCGGCCATGCTCGCCATCTTCTCGCAGCAGATCGACTGCTCCCCGACCTTGTAGCTGGCGAACGTCGCGGCCACCGCTTCCTGGGCCTGGGGATGGGCCTCGATCAGGGCCAGCACCTTGGCCTCGGTGACCTCAGCCAGCGCGGCCTTGGCGGCGAGCTTGTCTTCATAGACGTTCTCGCCGACGACGAACGTCATGTCCGCCTGCGCTTCCGCAGCTGCGGCCTTCGCCTCATGGTAATCCGCGAAGTGACGCTCGCCGACCCGGTAGCTCATCTTCGGCATGTCAAAGGCCGCCTTGCCCCCGGCCGGACATGGGCCGCACTCACCGGCCGCTTTCTTCGCGGCCGAACAGGCTGTGCCGTCGGCCATCGCCTGCTGGCTGGCCGGACAGGAGGCGCAGTCCCCGGCTGCCTTCTTCTCAGCCGGACATGTGGCGCAGTCGCCGGCCGCCTTTTTCTCGGCCGGGCAGGAGGCGCAGTCAGTCTGCGACGCGACGGTCGTCACGCTCGCCTGGTGCTGATCGGACTGGCTCGTGGTGGCATGCGCCTTGTCGGTTTCGCACTGGCCGCAATGGGCCTGGGCCAACCCGGCAACGCTGAACAGAACGGCAACGGCGGTCAACATGGCCAAGCGCTTCATGGTCAACTCCTTCGAAGTCGGTGTCAGTCAGATTCAGTTTCAGTGTAGGCCGGTGGTGGATGTCAAGATCGGGAAGATATCGAAAAACTCGCACGTCTCATCGCCGGCGTTGCCTGGCGAGCTTCAAACACTTTTATCGTGTGATCTGCTTGCCTTGGCGCGGTTCGCGTCTCCTACGCGCGGCATTCTCTTCCAGTACGTCGACGCACGCATCGGGTTCGCGAATCACGTGGGTCTTGCAGTCAAACCGCGCCGCCGGCCGTTTCATTCCCGTTGTCCGACGATTTGTCGGAGGCGCCGCCTTCGCGGCTTTCAATGTCCTGGATGTAGGCCAGCGTCCGGTCCAGCTCGCGTTTGAGATGTCGCACACGCAGCAGACTTTTGACTCGCGTGAGCAGTTCGAGCTTGTTGACCGGCTTGGTGAGAAAATCGTCCGTGCCGCACTCGACCGCCCGCTCGATATCGCCCAGTTCGTTCAGGGCCGTGACCATGATGACGGGAATCGAGCGCGTTCTGGCCCCCTCTTTGATCTTGCGGCAGACCTCGAAGCCGCTCATCTTGGGCATCATGATGTCCAGCAGCACCAGGTCCGGCCGGGGCTGGCCTTCGTCCTCAATGCGCTCCAGAGCCTCGAGGCCGTCGTAAGCCGTCAGCGTCTCGCAGCCGAGCACTTCGAGGTAGGCCTGAAGAAGCTCGACATTCTGCACGTTGTCGTCGACGATCAGAATCCGCGACTGGCGCACGTCCACTTCAGCGGAGGTCGCGGGGGCGTTGGGCGGGGTGGCGGTGTTGTTCATGGTGATTCACCCGGTGGGGTGGTCTGGCGGCTTGGGCATGACGGGTCGATCGCGGCCAGATCAGCGGCCGGTAGCGCGAAATACGGGCGTCGCCCGAGTCGGCATCTCCCGGCGATACAAAGCTCGACGCCAGCCGCCGCCTCAAAGCCGCCAGGTCGTCCAGCCCCTCGGGTTAACCCAGGCGGGCAGGGAGGCCAGTTTCGGGCCGGACCGGGTGACCGCCGCACAGGTCTGATCCTACACACGAACCCTGCCTCCGTCGATTCCGTCGCCCAGCACCCCGGCCCGCCAGTGGGCGGCCAGCGTCCAGTCCCCGCTGTTCGGACGTGGGGCCCAACCCGAAGTCCACAGCCCGCTGTCTGCGGGGCCAAGCGGTCTGGCCGGAAGGCTTCGCCGGATGATGCAGTCCACGCAAAACGTTTTTTTATCTAATCTTACAGCGCATGGTCACGGTAGTCCGTTTGGCCGCGTACCGCGCTGCTATAGTAACCGGCCATGCCTCTGCCCGTGATCCAGCCCAGCCGCGTCACCGTCATGATCAAGCCCGTCGGGGCCCTGTGCAACCTCGATTGCACGTACTGCTACTACCTGCCCACCAAGACGATCTACGACGGCCACGAACACCGCATGTCGCTGGCGACCCTGGAGTCGACCTTCGCGTCTGTCCTGCCGCGATTTGCCGACCAGGTCACCATCGCCTGGCAGGGCGGCGAGCCTACGCTGGCCGGTCTGGACTTTTTCCGTAAGGCGCTCGAGTTCCAGGAGAAGTACCGCCGCGCCGGCCAGCAGGTCAGCCACGCCCTGCAGACCAACGGCACACTGCTCGACGACGACTGGTGCAAGTTCCTTAAGGACAATCAGTTCCTCGTCGGTCTGTCGATGGACGGCCCTGACCGCTTCCACGATCACTACCGTCTGACCAACCGCCATGCGGGCTCGTCAGGCATGGTGCGTCGCGGCCTGAACCTGCTTCAGAAGCACGGGGTGGACTACAACATCCTCTGCGTGCTCAACGACCGCAACGTCCACCATCCCGACGAGATCTTCGGCTACCTGGTCAACCTCGGCTCGCGCTGGTTGCAGTTCATCCCGGCCATCGAGTGGGAAAAGGATCCATCGGCTCCCGCCGATGCTCCGCGCAACGTGCTGGCGCCCTATTCGCCCGACCCGGCCGCCTATGGCAGGTTTCTCTGCGCCGTCTTCGACCGCTGGTTTGAGAAAGAGCGCAACCGCATTAGCGTCCGGCTCTTCGATGCCGTGCTCAACAAGCTCGTTCTTGGCAACATGCCCTTCTGCATCCTCGACGGCGGCTGCCACAGCCAGCTCACCATCGAGCACGACGGCGCGGTGTTCGGATGCGACCACTTCGTGGAACGCCGCTGGCAGCTCGGCCAGATCGGCCAGACGGCCTGGACCAACGACATCCAGCTCGACGGCTCACAGCATGTGGGCTTGACCATCCACGGCGACGGGTACATCAAGAACGAAGCGCACGCGGGTCGCGACATCGAAGCCGCCGCCGACCTTCCCGTCGATGAAAGCCTCGGGGACGGTCCCGACGCCAACTGGTTCGACCGCGTCGATCAGCCGCGCCTGGGCGTCTTCGCCCAGCGCAAGCAGGCTTTGCCGGACAAGTGTCTGGCCTGCCGGTGGAAGCCTTACTGCCACGGCGGATGCCCCAAGCACCGGTCGATGGGCGGCGAAATCCCCGAGCCCACGGTCTTATGCGAAGCCTACATCGCGTTTTATGAACACGCGATGCCCAGGCTCCAGTGGCTGGCCGAGCACCTGCGCCGCGGCATGCAGCCGCCCCCGCCCCAGCCTGAGAGCCATTCGCGTAAGTCACGCAAGCAAAATAAGAAAGAACGGACTGCCGAAGTCGCGTCCAAGGCCTCTTCCCTGACGGTGGGTCAGGTCCGCGGCCCCCAGCGCATGGGGTACTGATCCGTTGTCCGCCACCTTTTATCACGTTTTTGGGCCTGCCGGACCGTCTGACAGCGAACTTTCATGCTGCGGGTCCGTATAATGCATGAGTTGGCCGGTTTCGCATTAACCCTTCCACAGGATCATGTTAGAAGATTGTCTGGTGTCCCATGACCGCATCGTCCACCTCGCTTCATCCCTGGCAGGACCGTTGGACCCAGCCGACGCTCAAGGAGCTGCTCGGCTCGCTGGGCAAGCCCCTGGGCCGCACGGTCGACAAGCTGGTGCAGCGCCTCGACGAGCTCGAAGGCGTTGAGCATGCGATGACCTGGTATGGCCCAAGCTGGGGCTGGACGGTCGAGTTCACCATCCCCGGCGAGCCCGACGGGCGCGGCAACTCGAAGCGCGGCCAGCGCCGCCCGCTGGCGTACCTGGTGCCCAATCTGGATGGGCCGCTCCTGTCGGTGCCCATCTCCATCCCGCTGATGGACCAGCTTCGCCCCAAGCGTCTGCGCCGCTACATCAAGGACAGCCTGGAGAGCGCCAAACACTCCGTCGACCATTACTGGGCCACCTGGACCTTCACCAACCAGGCCGAGGTCGACCTGCTGTTCGAGATCATCGAGCGCAAGCACAGGTTCCTAACGGGCGACCAACGATGATCTGGCCAGCCGCGCCGCGTGAACGTCATTGAGCCAGCCGTCGCACGTATCTGCACGCTCGCTGCAGCGGGGTGTGTCGCCTCGGGCGATATACTCCCCGCGTGGACCGATCGACCACTGATGCTTTGCTGCTGTTGACGCTCGTGCCGGGGCTGGGGCCCGTGCGGATGGCGCGGTGCCTGCAACGGTGCGGCGACGCCCATGCGGTGCTGCATGCGTCGGTCGCTGAGCTCGTGGCCGTGCCGGGCGTGGGACGCAAGACGGCCGAGCAGATTCGACGGGGCATCGACGAACTCGGTGACGGCCGGGCTCTCGCGGCGGAGCATGAACTCATCGAGCGCCACGGCGTGCGGATCGTGAGCATCGACGACGCGGAATATCCCCGGCTGCTGCGGCATATCGACGATCCGCCGCCGCTGCTCTACGTGCGCGGCCAACTCCAGGAACAGGACGCGGTGGCGTTGGCGGTGGTGGGGGCGCGGCGATGCACGCATTACGGGCGCGAGCAGGCCGGCCGACTGGCGGGGCTCGCGGCCCGGGCGGGGCTGACGATCGTCAGCGGCGGGGCGTATGGCGTTGACGCGGCGGCCCATCGCGGCGTGCTGCGCAGCGGCGGGCGCACCATTGCCGTACTCGGCAGCGGTCTGGCCGACCCGTACCCGGCCGAGCACCTCGAGCTGTTCGACCAGATCGCTCGCGAGGGCAACGGCGAAAACCGCGGGGCTGTCATCAGCGAACTGCCCATGGCCACGCCGCCGAAGCCCGAGAACTTCCCCAGCCGCAACCGCATCATCTCCGGCCTGTCGCTGGGCGTGCTGGTGATCGAAGCGTCGCTGCGCTCGGGCGCGCTGATCACCGCAAGGCTCGCGGCCGAGGAGCATCATCGCGAGGTGCTGGCCCTGCCCGGCCGGGTGGACAGTGCCGCGTCGACGGGTTGCCACCGCATGATCCGCGAGGGCTGGGCCGCGCTGGTCACCGGGCTGGACGACATCCTCCAAGCCCTGGGCGAGACGGGGCAGTTGCTGGCCGCGGCGCGCGACAGCGGCCAGACGCGCAACGGTGGTGATCGTGGCGGCGATGCCGCGGCCGACGGCGACCCGCCTTCGCGCGGCAACCTGTTCGAGCAGCATCTCACAGCCGGCCAGGCGAAGATCGTCGAGCACCTTCGGGTGGCGACGGACTCGTGCGACATCGACGCCTTGGCCGAGGACACGGGTCTGCCGGTGCCCGCCATTCGGGCGGATCTGACGCTGCTGGAAATTCGCGGACTGGTGCGGCGAAGCGGCTCGGGGTACGCTCGTACGTCCCGCTGAGGTGCGGTCGCGTGGTGCGGCGATGTCGTGGTGTCCGCGCGATATGGCGCGGGCCGGCCCCGGCAACATGCCGGGGCTATATAGCCCGGCCGGGCCGGATGGTGTGTCGGTGGGGTCTCTGTGGATCGACGTGAGTTTTCAGCATGAGTCTGCTTCCGCTTTACGACCTGAGCACGCCTGCTGGCCGCAGCGGCTTTGACGTCCGGCTTGCGCGCCTGCGTCACACCGCCAGCGCGTCGAGCGATGCAGCGGCGACCGTGGCCGCCATCCTGGCCGACGTGCGCGACCGCGGCGACGATGCGGTCGTGGACTACATGCGTCGCTGGACCGATCCGAGCTTCACGGCCGACCGCATCCGCGTGGAGCCGGCCACGCTGAAGGCGGCGCTTGATCGGCTCGATGCCCCGCTGCGGGCGGCGCTGCGACGCGCCATCGAAAACGTCCGTATGTATCAACAACATGTCATGCCGGTCGCGCCGAAGCTGCTGCGCGTGGCCGATGCGGAGCTAGGGCTGCGCTTCGCGCCGGTCGACAGCGTCGGCCTGACGGTGCCGGGCGGCACAGCGGTGCTGTTCTCGACACTCGTCATGCTGGCGGTGCCGGCCATGGTCGCGGGCGTGAAACCGGCCGACATCGCCGTCATCAATCCGCCGCCGACCGCAGGCGCCGCGACAGGTCGCGGGGGTGAGGCGGATATTTCGCCGATCGTCATGGCCGCGTGCGCGATGCTGGGGATTGACAAGCTCTACCGCATCGGCGGGGCTCAGGGCGTGGCGGCGCTGGCGTACGGCACGCATCGCGTCGAACGGGTCGCGCTGCTCGCGGGGCCCGGCAATGTGTTCGTGCAACTGGCCAAGCAGCAGCTTGCCGGCCTGGTCGGTACCGACGGCGGGTTCTATGGGCCCAGCGAGATTCTCACGATCGCGGACGAAACCGCCGACCCGCGGCGTGTGGCGTCGGACCTGTTGGCCCAGGCGGAACACGACCCGGGCAAGTGCTTCCTGGTGAGCTGGTCGCGCGAGGTGTTGGACGCGGTGGCGACGGAGGTCAAAGCGCAGTTGCCGCGGTGCCGTCGCGTCGAGGCGATTCGCAAGGCGCTGGTGGATGAGTCGGCCGCGGTGCTGGTGGCGGACGATGACGCGGCGGCGAAGGTGGGCAACGCGATCGCGTGTGAACATGTGAACCTCGCTGTGGCCGATCCGACGGCCTGGCTGGGACGTCTACGGCACGGCGGGGAGTTTTTCCTGGGCGACGGCGTCCCCGTGGCCGCCGGCGATTACTACGCCGGCCCGAGTCACTGCCTGCCGACGGGCACGACCGCACGATTCACCAGCGGCGTAAGCGTCTACACCTTCCTCAAGCGCAGCGGCACGGTCGCCTACCCGCAAGGCATGTCGAAGCAGACCATCGCCGATATCGCTCTTCTGGCCGAAGCCGAGGGCCTGGATGCCCACGCGCGATCGGCCCGGTCCAGAGCGGAATGATCGTCATGGCCGATCGCCGATGGCGCTGGCGTATCGCCGCGCCGAGCCGGCGGCCGCGCGTGCTCCGTTCTTTTTCACGGTCTCATTTTGCCTCGCATTTTTCATTTTTCATTCTGCATTTTCAATCTCCGAAGAAGCGCGAAGCGCGGCGGGCGGCTGCGGGGGTGATCGCATAAACCGCCTTCGCCGCCCGATCCGAGAGCGGGGAGAGGTTCGCACAGGGCCCGAGGGCCCCACCGGTGGGTGGTGGCGGAGGCTTGGCCAGAGGCGGTGTCGCAATGCCGTTGGGGCCTCTCCCAGTCAGAGACTCACCCGCAGGCTGAAACCGACGTTTCCCGCCGCAGACGCGCCCGCCGCGGCCACGCGCTGGTTGTCTATAAATGGGCGAAGGACAGCTTTGGTGCGCACAAACGTGGCGAAAATCGCGGTGTATTCGTGCGCGCGCGGGTCGCAAGTGCTGGCGGAGGCGGGAGAAGAAAAAATTCGCGCAGGCAGCGAAAAATCGTGAGAAGGGCGGCGATTCCCGGCCTCGCGTGTGCGCACGAAGGAGGGCGAAAGGGAGCGCGGCGCGAGAAACGGTATCCGACACCGTTTCTCCCCTCCGCGACACCGTTTCTCCGTTTCTCCGCCCGACGTGGCTGGCTGTGATCCCCGAGCCGGCGACGATGGTGTTGCTGCTGGCGGGATTGCTGGCCGCAGCGCCGCGGAGGGTGTGGCCACGGGAGAGCAGCGCGTCGACAGGGCGAACCGCGAGGGTCCGCTTCGCGGGTGGCGGGTCGACCTGGTAGACGCGCTGGATCGGTTGCTCAGGGGATGCCTCGCTCGTATGTTGTGGATATGGCACTTCACCTGACGGGCAAGCTGTGGCGGATGCTGGATGACGCCGCGATGCGGGCGATCGCCGACGCGGCGATGCGGCTGGTGACCAGGAGCGGGGCGCGCATCGAGCATGAGCCGATGCTCGACTGGCTGGAGGCGGCGGGTTGTCGGGTCGACCGCGTGGGGAAGCGGTGCTACTTCACCGACCGCTTGATTCACGACGCGGTCGAGGCGTTCGGTCGCGAAGATAGAGATCCCGATGTTCACGCGACGATGCACTGGCACTGGACGCGCGACTTTCGGCTGACGCAGATGGGTTCACATCCGCATCTGCTGGAGTGGCCGACGTGCCGGCGGCGGCTGGCGACGGCCGATGACGTGCGCGACATGGTGAAGCTGGCTCACGCGGCCGAGGAGTTCCAAGCGGTGGGGCAGGTGCTGACCTGCCCTCAGATCGCGCCGCCCGTCGAGCCGGTGTGGAACGCGGTGACGCGCATGGAGCTGACCGACAAGCCGCTGGGCAGCGGCGAGGTGCTGCATCCCGAGACGGTGCCCTATCTGGCGGAGCTCGGTCGCATTTACAGCGGCAAGCCGGACAACCGTCTGATCGCAAGCTGCGATTTCTGCGTCGCCCCGCTGATCTACGGCGAACGGGCGGTGCAATGCATGGTCGAAAAGAGCCGGTGTGGCGTCATGCATGTGCCCGGCACGATGCCGATCAGCGGCATGTCGGCCCCGGTGACGCTTGCGGGCACGGCCGCGCTGGCGGTGGCGGAACTGCTGGCTGGCTGGGCGATGTACTACGTGCTGGATCCGAAGCTGCCGGCCGGCGGGATCGTGTGCAGCGGATCGCTGGACATGCGCAGCTCGCAGGCGTGCTTTGGCTCTCCGGAGGCGCTGTTGCAGGATGTCGCGGCCGTGGAGGTGTGCCGTCGACAGTTCGGCATGACGGTCTGGCCGGCGGTGAACTACGTGGACTGCAAGACACCGGGCATGCGGGCGGTGTATGAGAAGATGCTGCCGTTGATGGCCGCGCCGATGCTGGGTTACGGGCGGGCGATGGGTGACGGGCTGCTGTCAGCCGGCCAGGACTACAGCCCGGTGCAGCACCTGCTGGAGCTGGACTTTCTGCGCGGGCTGGGACGGTACTGCGACGGGTTCGAAGTGAATCGCCAGACGCTGGCCGTGGATCTGATGGAGCGGGTGATGAGCGGCGAGCAGGAGGATTTTCTGACAGCCGACCACACGCTGTCGCACTACCGGACCCAGCAGTGGTACCCGACATGGCTGGACCGCGGCGCGTGGTCCGGCGACGCGGCCGAGCAGCGGACGGAGACGAAGATGCTCGGCGCGATTGATGCGTACTGCCGCGAGGCGATCGCGCGGTACGAGCGGCCGGCGATGGACGAAGACAAGCTGAACGCAGCGCGTCAGCTGCTGCAGAAGGCGCAGACAGAGCTGGCGGGGGTTTGAGCGGGATGTGGGTAACGATCGGGGAAGCAGATGCTCTGCGGGAAATCAACCGGAATGTTTTGCCCGCTCAGGCGACGTTGGCGACTGCGGGTGGGGCGGCGGTGTAGCCCAGTTCGTCCAGCAGCGCGCCGGCATGTTGCATGAACAGGGCCAGGTCGTCGTCGGAGAAGGCGTCGCGCCAGCGGCCGGCACCGCCTCCGAGTCCGCCGCGGAACTCGCCGGGGCCATGCGACTCGTGATTGTCGAACGCGCGGTAGACGGTCCGGACGGTGGAGCGATGGACGGCTTGTCGGATGGCGTGATCGTCGACGACGAGGCCGAAGTGGCGCAGGACACGCCTTAGCTGCGATTCGGTGTCGGCGAGCATGTCTTCGTAGCGGATGATGAGGACGGCCGGGTGGTCCCGACGGCTCCACCAGCCGCCGACGTTGTCGTGCCATGAGCCGTAACCCACCTTGCCACGCAGCATCAGCCGCAGGAACTGGCTGAAGGACAGGTCGTGGTAGCGGGACTTGCCGGTGTTGCGTTTGTAGTCGTAGTAGGAAAGGGCGGCGTCGCGGCCGTCGCGGATGATGTGAACGACCCGTCCCCGGGTGAGATAGGGAATACAGGGTTCGTGGCACTTGAAGAACCGGGGCGTCTGGCCGGCCGGTTGGGCGAGCAGACGCGGCAGATCGGCGCGGTCGGCCACGGGTATGAGCTGGTCGAGGCTCGGGCCGTCGAGCGCGGACACGTGGGTGCAGACGGCGTGGCCGACCAGGAAACGCATCCACGTGTTGCCCGATCGCGGCCAGGAGGTGATGAAGCAGTCGGTCGGCTGCACGGCGGCCGGCGCGCGTCCCAGCAACTGATCGGCCAGGAACTCGCGGGCATGGCGCAGCTTGCATCGGATCATGGACGAGGATTGTAGCGAAGTACGACGCCACGCGCCTGTATGTCAATATGGGTGAGCTGGGAAGTTTTGGATGGTCAGTCGAAGCCCCTGGGCCGTCCGGATGCGTCCCCACGATCGGTTAGGGTGTTTGTTCTTCATTTTTTGGCCGTTCCGCCCCTTGGCGCACCGGTTGCGGGGGCTTAAATTGGCTTTCTGTTGCTGCGTGCGGCGGCGTCATATCGCCGGCGCGCGTCTGGCGAGGGTGGATGGTCCGGGTGCGGGTGGTTCAGCTTCAGGGGGCTGACCTGAACAATATGTGAAGCGCCGTCCGAAGACGGGTCGTGTATCGCCTGTGGCGAACACGGCTGATGTGTGGAACGAACAGGCGGCCCGCGTGCGAAGGACGCACGCCAGTGCCGCAAGAAACGCCTATTTGGGGTTACGTAAGGAAGTCAACGATGAGCAGGATCAAGGGGTTGGTGGTTGGCGCGGTGATGGTCATGGTCGGGTTTCTGGCCGCGTCGGCGCAGGCCGGCACGGTCTACATCGTGAATGCCGGCGCCTCGTCGCTGACGGTTCACAACGCCGGCGATGGGCTGCTGCTGGGGGCGGCCGTGGTCGTGGCTGATGGCTACAGCTTTGACCTGTCCGGCGTGGGTGACAGCGCCACCTTCACCTTCGCGAAGGTCTGGACCCCCGAGACGTGGGTGAACCTTGGCGAGGACACGCAGCCCAAGGCGATCTCGGCGACACTGGCGTTCACCGCGCCGGCCAGTGCCGGAACCGTCACGGGCGAGAGCGTGGGCGTGAGCCAGGACATCTTCGGCATCGAAGGCTTCTATCAGGCGGGCAAGATCACCTGGGGCGGACCGACATACGTCGACGCGCCGACTGGCCAATACAAGATCACGCTCAATGACGTGACTTTTGGCGAAGGCGCGTTCTGGACCGGCCTCAATCCGCACGACAAGGCCTGGATCTGCGCCACCGTCGAGCAGATGAGCATTACCACGGGCGACCCGGGTAATGGCGATCCACAGATCATCGTGCCTCTGCCGACGGCCATCTGGTCGGGGCTGGTGCTGATGGGCGTGGTGGTCGGCCGACGGATGATCCGTAAAAGCCGGACCGCCTGACCCGCGCGGCTTCAACGAACTGCCATGAGTCACGCCCCGTCGATCTCGGCGGGGCGTTTTGTTGCGCGGGGGCGGTTCGGCCGTCGGGCCATGCAACGCCGCCTCCGCCCGCTATGGTTCATGCGCATCCCGCCCGCAGGCGGAGGACTGGAGCATGGCCATGACCCTGGCGCCGACGACATCAAGCCAAACCTGGCGCGACCGATTCCCCAGAACCGTCGAGCGCTTCGTCGCCTGGTGGAATCACCAGGTGCTCGACCGCCCGCCGCTGACCCTGGCGGTCAAGTCGAACCGGCCTTACACCGGCCCGGTGTCACGTCACGAGCAGGTGCGGGATAAGTGGCTGGACGCCGCCTTTCGCGTCGAGGAGATGATCGCCCGCGTCGAGTGCACGGAGTATGCGGCCGACACGTTCCCGATCGTCATGCCCAACAGCGGGCCGGAACTGGTGGCGACGCTGTTCGGCTGCGTGCTGGAATATTCGAAAGACTCGTCGGGTACGTCGTGGTCGGTGCCGATCGTGCACGAGCCGCAGCGTGACTGGCCCCGGATCGTCGCCCGCGAGCCGGACTTCGCGGGCAGTCCGTGGTGGCGGCTGATCGAGGACGCGACGCGCCTGGCCATTGAACGTTGCGACGGACGCTACGTGGTCGGCTTCACCGACATCCATGATGCATTCGACACCCTGGCGGCGCTGCGTGATCCGCAGGAGCTGTGCCTGGACTTCATGGACTGCCCCGAGCTGGTGGAGCAGGCGGCCGACCATGTGCTGGACGCGGTGATCCAGACGCATGCGCGCAGCTACGAAATGCTCGAGGCGGGCGGCTTCGGGTCCACGTCATGGATTCCGTCGTATTGGCCGGGTCGCTCGAACATCAGTTGCTGCGACTTCTGGGCCATGCTCTCGGGCGAGCAGTCGCGGCGGATCGTTCTGCCGCGCATCGTGCGTCAGATCGAGGCGGTGGAGAAGAGCATCTTCCATCTGGACGGACCGGCGGCGCTGCGGCACCTGGACCTGCTGCTGGAGTTGCCGCAACTGGCGGCGGTGCAGTGGGTCTACGGGGCCGGCGCGGGACCGGCGACGAAGTGGCTGCAGGTGTATCGACGGATCCAGGCGGCCGGCAAGAGCGCGGATGTCATGTGCGACACGCCTGAGCAGGCGATGGCGATTCTCGAGGCCCTGGGGCCCAGGGGCCTGTGGCTGCGCATCGGCCGGCCCTTCGACACCCTCGCCGACGCCCAGGCGTTCGAGGCGGAGGTGGCGCGGGTGAGCGGGCATATGGCTTCACGGACGTGAATTTCGGCCGGCGGCTCGGGCGACGGGGCGACCGATCCGATGCTATGGTTATGGGTTCGACGCCGGCCTCCACGGCCGGGCCGACGCACGCTTCGCTCCCTGTCGCGGAGACCGACGATGACCAGCGAGCCGCAGACCCCGGACCCCAAGAGCACGCAGACGACCCAGCCCGGGCCGGACGCGCCCAAGACCGCCCTCGGCCGATTCCGGCATTCGGCGCTGACGCGCTACCTGTGGAAGGAATGGGTCAAGCCGGTCGGCGCGGCCGTGCTGGTGGTGATGACCTTCAAGAGCGCCGTCGCCGACTGGTACGACGTGCCCACCGGCTCCATGGAGCCGTCGATCATTCCCGGCGATCGCATCGGCGTGAACAAGCTGGCGTATGACCTGAAGGTGCCGTTCACGCTCTGGCGTCTGGCCGAGTGGGGCGGGCCGGCCCGGGGCGACGTGGTGATCCTGCTGTCACCCAAAGAAGACCGCACGCGGCTGGTCAAGCGCGTCATCGGCATGCCAGGCGACACCGTGGCCTTGCACGACAACCGCCTGTACGTCAACGGCGAGGCGGTCAACTACGAAGTGAACGCAAGCTTCCAGCCTCTCGAAGGCTTCCAGGTGCTGACCGAAGAACTGCCCGGACACGAGCATCCGGTGATGACCCATCTGACCACCCGCAGCAAGCTTTCGACGTTCGGCCCGACGACAGTGCCGGACGATCACTACATGGTCATGGGCGACAACCGCGACCTGAGCGCCGACTCGCGCGTCTTCGGCTTCGTCCCCCGGCACCTTGTGCTCGGCCGGGCGGGCCGGGTGATCCTCTCCCTGGACCGCAAAAACTGGTGGGCCCCCCGCTGGGAGCGCTTCTTCGAAAAGCTGCCGTAGGGATCAAGACCAGCGTCCGACGCCAAGAGTCCACAGTCGCATGCCTGAAAGCTCACGGCCGTGCCGCGGCGACAAGGTGGGCGACGGTCTTCTCCAGAAGTGCCCGGCCGCCGAACGTCATGCCCAGGGCACGCAGCTTGCTCGTATCGATCTGATTCTTCGGGCCTTTGTTGGGCGTGGCAATTGCGCTCTTGCTGCCGCTGATGGCTTTGGCGATCTGGGCGACCTGCTGGTCGGCGATGTACATGTCATAGCAGTTGAACGCCTGGCCAGTGACGGCTTTCGCATCCGCATCGAGCAGGATGGCCACAGCCTTCGCGACGTCGGCGGCGTGCACCTCCTTGCCGCCGGCGGCTGAGTCGATGTCCTTACCCCCCACGACGTCGCGCACGAGGTCGAACCATTTGCTGTGTTCGATCGGCCGGCGCACGCCGTAGATGCCCGTCGGCCGCAGAGCGCAGATCGGCCAGCCGCTGCGTAGCCCGAAGCTGTGGACGAACTTCTCGATGGCGGCTTTGTGGGCCCCGTAGTGCGAGTGCGGCCAGAGCGGATGGGCCTCATCCAGCTCGCGGTCATCGAGAATCACGTCATGCACGGCACAGGTGGAGATGAAGACGAAGCGCCTGCATCCGGCGTCATGAGCGGCTTGCATGAGGCGGATTGAGCCGACGATGTTGGCCTGCGCGAACGCGGCCAAGTCGCCTTCGCTGCCGGAGAAGCCGGCCCCGGCCCGTTCGAGCGCGGCATGGACGACAGCATCAGCACCCTTCACAAGCGTGGCCGTCGCGGCCGGATCATCGAGCGAGCCTGTGATCCATTCGATGTTCTTCTGTACGGCGTCAACGAATCCGCCGCGATCGCTCTCGGGGCGATACCAGCAACGCAGGCTATGCCCGGCCTCAAGCAGGTGATTGGCGATATAGCGGCCGAGAAACCCGGTTGCACCGGTGATGGCGATGAGCATCGCGAGTCTCCTTGGGTATGGGGCGCGTGGTCAGCAGAGTCTAGGCCTTGTCTCCGGCCAGCGCCATCGGTTAGGCGATGGCGTGCCGTCCGTATCGAGCCGGTGTTCATCGACGCCGACCATCACCGTGTTGAACGCCGCCGCTTCATGCGTCTGCCCGGCGGTCAACTCGAAGTGCAACGGGTAGCCTACGCCTTCGCACAGCATGTGGATTGTGCAGGTCAAACCGTCGCGGCTTTGGCCAAGCGCATGGTCCGACGGTTCCTGCGGGTCCCCTTTTTCCCGCCGCCGCCAGCGCACCTGTGCGCCCGCACCGTCGTGCCGTCGATACACCACAACGCGTCGTCGATCTCGACTTCGCCTTGCGGAAGCCGCAGCACTGACACCAAGGTGCCGTCGGTGTTCCGTGTGTCGAACAGCTCTCCCGCCGTGGCCCACGGCCCGAACTCAACCGGCAGATTGCGCCAAGGGTCGCAGTGTTGAGCACCCACAAGATCGCTTCCACGATCTACGTCAATCGCGTGGCGGCTGGCCGGTGGGTGTGCCGGGAGAAAACAGGTGCGAGATCCGAAACCACGGCTCATCCGTGAGCCGTGGTCGGTTCATCACGACGAAGCCTTGCCGGGGGCGTGTCGTTCACCATCGGTTCGGCGACCACTTTTCCGATAGGGCCTTAACAGAAGAGTTGATACCGCGTGTGCGTGCGTGGACGTTCGGCGTTGAGGGGTTCCTCAGCGCCTCAATGGCGGCGGTGGAGCAAAGCAAGACCGCCCACGGCAAGCATCGCGATGCTGGCGGGCTCGGGGATGATGCCCACGCCGAAGGGTGACAGGCTGCTGACCGTGACGGTGGCGGTGTCGGCGAAGGCGTCAATGAGCGTGGGAAGTCCTTCCCACTGGTCGTCAATATAGTGGTAGATGCGGAGATCCCTCTCATTGAATCCACCGAGAAGTGTGGGGTCGTAGTGGAGGATGAGCTCGACATCGCCGTCGAACTCGCCGTCGAACTCCAGCTCGAACACCTGGAAGTCGCCAGGAATCACAAAGGTCGGAGCACCGATGTCGCCGTTGTTGATGTGCTCGTCAAGTTCATCCTCGTCGAGGTCGTCGTACTCGGCATAGAACGCCCCGGGGGTAATGACCTTTTCAAAGTGGTAGTCGACGCCGCCAACACAGGAGGCCCCGCCATTGGCGCTGCCTGAAACATCGCCGGTCTTGGACACCTCGGTGCCGGTCAGGATGCCCAGCAGGAGGTCGATGGACACGCTCTGGCCGGGGGCCAAGATGGGGAGGTTGTATTTCTGCGCGCCGCTGACCCAACCGTCAGGCCCCTCGGTGGCGGAGAAGTAGTCGTCGCCATTGAGGGTGTCTGCTTCGATTTCCAGGTGGACGCCGACGCTGGGCTTACCGACACCGTGATCGTCGGCGGTCATGGTGCCGTACAACCCGTTGGCGTAGCCTTCGGGGACAACATTGCTGCCGAAGCCGATGTAGTCGCGGAAGGTCGAGCCGGAGCCGGCGTACGTCGGATCCACCGCCACCTGGGTGGTATCGTGGCGGAACTCGCCATTGGGGTCTCCGTAGTTGCGGTCGTCGTAAACGCTGGTCACGCTGTTCAGCCCGTGCAGGAACTGGTACAGGCTCAGGTTGGTGATCGTCTGGTCGGAGGCGTTGGTGATGGTGTAGGTCTGCTTGAGCACGTAGCGGTTGCTGTCGATGGCAGCACCGGAAGCCGCGGATTCAGGCGAGGTGCCCATCTTCATGCCGATCACGGTGTCCACCATCTCGAAGGCGAGGCCGATGGTGAGCGTGCCGTTGGACACGGTGGACGCGGCGATGGCATCGAGGCCGCCAAATTTCTGGCCGGTGGCGCTGATCGGGGTGACGGGGAGGAAGGTGGAATTGGTGGCCCAGTCGGGGAAGATGAACTGAGGCTCGATCCATGTGGGGGTGACCACCGTGGCGCCGACCTGGTACGACAGCGCGGCGGCCCATTCGCCCGACAGGTACTCACGTCCCTCAAACCCGGGCGTAAGATCGCCCAGATAATCACTGTAGCCATAGTCGGTCAGCATCATCTCCCAGTGCGGGTTCTGCAGAATGATGGAGTTGCTGTAGATCGGCTCGGCATGCAACTCACCGACGAAGACGGTCACCGCGAGCACAGCCAACAGTACGCGACCACCCACGAAGTGTGTATTTGACATCGCAAGTCTCCCTTCCGTTTGGATGTGTCAGCTGCAGACGCAGCATCGGTTAGATAGTTTCGGGTTTGCCTTACGCACAATCTTTAGACTATACGGTTTTTTTATCGTCGATCAATCCCTTCACTGATCGGACCACAGGTATTGCTAAAAAATACTTTGTTATAATTTATACATACCCAAGCATCGCGTTACCCAAGAAACCGCCGGCTTGTGACAGTCATAAGCCAACGTCCGCAGTTTTCTGAAGCGTGTAGCCAAAACAGGTCCAAAAAATCGCCTTCAGGCTGCTCTGTATAAAACCTCATGCGGCACGCCTGAAGTTCTGTACAGAGCATGTCGGATATCGTTTGGGTCTCTTTGAATTGAGGCCTTGCTTCGTCGCGTGTAAACGCCGCTGCTGGGCGATGCATTGGACGCCGTCGTCGTGAGGGCCACCGAACCTGTTCCGGTTGGGAAGGGCACCTTGCTCACCGCGAATCGGTCAGCGCCGATGTTATAGCCGTTGTCGTTACCCCCGCGA
Organism: uncultured Phycisphaeraceae bacterium; assembly: GCA_964502445.1. GTDB lineage: Bacteria > Planctomycetota > Phycisphaerae > Phycisphaerales > Phycisphaeraceae > CAZCWM01. The sequence goes on from CAZCWM010000001.1 coordinate 260,388, forward strand.
TCTTCACCGTCTTCACCGCCTGGCCATGCCCCGCCGCCATCGTCACGTCGCGCGGCGCGACGCCCAGCACTTTCGCCAGCAGGACGCAGACCGCCTTGTTGGCTTTTCCGCCTTCGGGCGGGGCGGTGACCTGAATCTTCAGGCGATCACCGAGTGGGCCCGCGATGCGATCGCGACTCGCGCCGGGCACGACCTTCACGTGCAGCAGCACGCCGCCGTCGGTCGGCTCGATGAATGATCGATCAGTCATCCGGATCGGCCTTCCTCGCCGCATGGCAAATCCCCCGGGCCCTACTCACCAATCACCTTCTTTCGCCGCAGAATGTGATGGTAGTGCTGGGCGAAGCGGTGGGCCTCGTCACGGATGGCCTGGCAGATCTTCAGCCCTGTGTTGTTGCGCGGCAGGCGGATCGGCTGGGCCTTCGCCTGGTGGTGGATCAGTTCCTCCTTCTTGGCCAGCGCGCAGACCAGCGGCGGTTTCACGTCCAACGTCGCGAACGCCTCCATCGCCGCGTGCAATTGGCCGAGTCCGCCGTCGATCAGGATCAGGTCGGGATACAGCTCATGGCCCGCGCCGGCCTCGCGGTATCGCCGGCTCACCACCTCGCGGATCGAGGCATAGTCGTCGTTGTCCGCCGTCTCGATCCTGTACCGCCGATACTGATTCTTCAGCGGCCGACCGTCGACGAAACACACTTTCGAACCGACCGTCTCCCCGCCCTGCAGGTGGGCGATATCGATGCATTCGATGCAGCGGATCTCCGTTTCCACGCCCAGGGCCTTGCGCAGCGCTTCCAGGCTCTTGGCCGGGTTGGTGACAAAGGACTCGGTCTCCGGTTGCCAGTTCTGCGAGCGCTTGCCGCGCTCGTCGAGTTTTTCGATCGCGCGGATCTGGTCGCGCAGGGCGGCGGCTTCCTCGAAATGCTGCGAGGCCGAAGCCTGCTCCATTTCCTCGCGCATCGCGCGCAGCATGACCGACCGCTTCGACTCCAGGAAGCGAATGAGCCGCTCGATGTCGCCTCGGTACGCCTCCTGGCTGATGCGGTCGCCGCACGGCGCGGTGCACTGGCCGATGGCGTGCAACAGACATGGCCGAAAGAACCGCCGCTTGTCGTCGTGGGCCCGGATGTCGAGTGTGCAGTCGCGGAACTTGAAGACGCGCTGCAGCAGTTGCAGCGACTCGCGCAGGGCGTAGGGACTGGTGAACGGCCCGAGCACCTTCGCCCCGCGGTATTTCTCGTCGCCGGGGCTGCGTGTGACATACACGCCGGGGAAGTCGTCGCGTGTGGTGATGACCAGGTAGGGAAACGTCTTGTCGTCGGTGAGGCGGGCATTGTATTTCGGGTGCAGATCCTTGATCAGCCGGTTCTCGGTGAGCAGGGCCTCCCACTCGCCCTCGCACTCGATGACGTCGAAACCGTCGATTTCATCGAGCATCGGCAGCTTCTGCGGCCCCATGCCGCCGGATCGCGCGGCCGAGGGCACGAAGTAGCTGCTCACGCGGTCCGGCAGCCGAGCCGCCTTGCCGACGTAGATCACCCGGCCGCGGTCATCCTTCATGAGGTAGACCCCGGGTGTCTTGGGCAGGCCTCGCGCCTGGGTGAGCAGTTGATCGAGTTTTGTGCGGCGATCGGGCTGGCGATCAGGCATGACGGGCAATTATAGAACCACCGAAGCACCCACTGCCTGACGCGGTGGGTCGGCCGCCCGGCGATGTCGGGGATGCGGACTTGGCGTGCCTCAGAAAGGCCGGCGCGCGCCGAAAAAAAACCGACGGGCAGTGAGCCCGTCGGTTTCCAATGGGTACACGGGTTCCCGTGCTTCGTTCGGATCGATGCGGCCTTGTGTTGCCTCGCGATCTGAACAGGTTGGCGTCCTGCCGTGTGCGTCCAGCCATCCGTCAGGCACCCGTCCGTCAGGCGGCAGCGCCTTCGAGGACGGTCTTGGTGATGCTTTCCGGCACCGGGCGGTAGGCCAGCGGCTCCATGCTGTAGGTGGCGCGGCCCTGGGTGAGCCCGCGGAGGGTGGTCGCATAGCCGAACATTTCAGCCAGCGGGGCCTCGGCGGTCACCAGGCGGGCGTTGCCACGCTGTTCTGTTTCTACGATCAGGGCGCGGCGGCGGTTCAGGTCGCCGGACACCGAGCCCAGGAATTCCTCAGGGGTGGTGGCGACAACCTTCATCACCGGCTCGAGCAGAATCAGGCCGGCCTTGCGCACCGCTTCGCGGAAGGCGAGGATGCCCGCCTGCTCGAAGGCGATCTGCGAGCTGTCGACTTCGTGGTAGGAGCCGTCGATCAACGTGATCTTGACGTTGATCAGCGGGTAGCCCGCCAGCACGCCGCTGCGTGCGGCCTCACGGGCGCCGGCGGCGACGGAGGGGATGTATTCCTTGGGGATCGCCCCGCCGACGATCTTGTTCTCAAAGGCCACGCCGTCCTGCCAGTCCCACTCGTTGGCCTCGGCCTGCTCGGCGGTGCAGGGCTCGACGGTGATGGTGGCGTCGCCGAACTGGCCGCGGCCGCCGGTCTGCTTTTTGTGCGTGCCGCGGGCCTGGGCCGAGCCGCGCACCGTTTCGCGGTAACTGACGCGCGGCGTGCCGATGTTCACGCCGATCTTCATGTCGCGCGTGAGCTTGTTCTTAATGATCTCCAGGTGCAGCTCGCCCATGCCGGCGATGATGGTCTGGCCGGTCTCCTCGTCGAAGTGGCTGCGGAAGCTGGGGTCTTCGCGGCGGATGACCACCAGCGCCTCGCCGAGCTTCTCCTTGTCGGCTTGGCTCTTGGGCTCGATGCTCATGCTGATGACCGGATCGGGGAAGTCCATGCGTTCGAGGATGATCGGATGATTGGGATCGCAGAGGGTGTCGCCGGTGACGGAGTTTTTCAGGCCCACGAGGGCGACGATGGCGCCGGCCTCAACCTGGTCGCGGCTGATGCGGTCCTTGGCGTGCATCTCGAAGACACGGCTGACGATTTCCTTCCTGCCATTGCCTGGGTTGAGCACGCGGCTGCCCTTGACGAGCTTGCCGGAGTAGACGCGGGCGTAGGTCAGATCGCCGTGGGCGTCGTTGACGACTTTGAACACAAGAGCGCTGAAAGGCGCTTCGGCCGTGTGGGGCCGGGTGAGCTTGACGGTCTTGTCCTTGGGGTCGGTGCCCTGGATGTCGGGCACTTCGGTGGGATTGGGCAGGTAGTCGACCACGCCGTCCAGCAGACGCTGCACGCCGATGTACTTGAGGGCCGACCCGACGAACGTCGGGTTGCACTTGAGCGTCAGCGTGCCCTTGCGCAGGGCGAGGCGGATCTCCTCGGGGCTGATCGGCTGCTCCATGATGAACTTTTCGGTCAGGGCGTCATCGAGTTCGGCGGCCTTTTCCACCAGGTCGTGACGCCACTTGTCCGCCTCGGCCCGCAGGTGGTCGGGGATTTCGCGTTCCTCGACCTTGGCGCCAAGCTCCTCGGCCGAGAAGTAGTACGCCTTCATGGTCAGCAGGTCGATGATGCCCTCGAACTCGTTGCCGAACCCGATGGGAATCTGCACCGCCACGGGGTTGGCCCCGAGGCGCTGGCGGATCGAGTTGAAACTGTGGTAAAAGTCGGCCGCGAGCTTGTCCATCTTGTTGATGAAGCACAGGCGCGGGACGCGGTAGCGGTCGGCCTGACGCCAGACGGTTTCGCTCTGGGCCTCGACGCCTTCCTTGCCGTCGAAGACGGCCACGGCCCCGTCGAGCACGCGCAGGCTGCGCTCGACTTCGATGGTAAAGTCGACGTGGCCAGGCGTGTCGATGAGGTTCATCTGATATTCAACGCCGTTGCGCTCCCAGGGGCAGGTGGTCGCCGCCGACTGGATGGTGATGCCTCGCTCCTGCTCCTCTTCCAGGAAGTCCATGGTCGCGGTGCCTTCGTGGACCTCGCCCATCTTGTAGGTCTTGCCGGTGTAATAGAGGATGCGCTCGGTGACGGTGGTCTTGCCGGCGTCGATATGGGCGCAGATGCCGAAGTTTCGCAGTCGATCAAGCTGGGCCATGGCCTGGTCCTTTTCGCATCGCCCCGGCCTCGGGGCGGGTGTTTGCAGTGATGCTCGGGGTTTGGAGTCTGGTGTGACGGCGGCGGCGAGAGGGCCCCGCACCCGTCCGCGTTCAAGCGGCGGGCCGGCTCGGGCAGCGGCCGGGCTGGTCATCACCCGCGGATGCCTCCGCGTGTGTCTGCCGGCCAAGCGGCTGCCCCTGATTCGGGCAGGGGGATGTGCAGCGACCTCTCATCGGACCTCGCATGATCGAGCGGGCCTCACGGCCAAATCTCTCGTCAAAACCGTCTTTTGAATCTCGCTCAGCCGCCTGTGCCGGCGGCCGCTGGTGGCGACCCCGGACGGGGTCGGCTGCTGTCTCTCATCGGCTGCGCCAGCCCGCAACCTGTCCAAAAAGCCCGTGTGAACCGGGTGATCGAGGCTGTTTGGGTCGACGCCAGGCGGCTGGCCGAGGAAAGACAGACCAGACAGAATAGCACCAATCAGCCGGCGGTCAAGACTTCGGGGCGGCCGGAAGCTCGCGGCGGCGCCGGTCGAACTGGCGAGCGGCCGGTATATACGAACGGACTTGACGAACGGGATCACGACACAACCAGGCAGGTGCAGCATGGCGCAGTCGCTTCGAGCAGGCACGGGCAAGACCGACATCACCCCGGCGATGGGCATCCAGCTCGCCGGCGACATCGGGCGATACCGACCGGCGGAGGAGCTTGTCGATCGTCTGTACGCCCGAGCGCTGGTGCTGGAGGGCGGGGATGGCGGCCGGCGGATCTGCCTGCTGAGCCTGGATGTGATCGCCGTGGCCGATGAATTGGTCGATCGGATCCGCGCCGCTGCGGCAAAGATTGTCGGCTGCGAGCCGATGGACGTGTTCGTCCATGCCCTTCAGGCGCACAGCACGCCCGAGCTGGGCTGCGTCTTGCCTGACGATGCGCAGCGCCTGCCCTGGCTGGCAGGCGACGATCTGTGGTGGCTGCGGGGGGGCGACGAGCGGTACAACGAGCCGACGATCGCCGCCATTCTGCAGGCCGTCACCGCCGCGGCTGCGGCCATGCAGCCGGTGTCGCTGCGTGTCGGCCGGCGGACGGATGGACGGGTGGCGTTCAACCGCCGGTTCATCATGCGTGACGGCTCGGGCAAGTGCCACCCGGCCCGATGCAGCCCGGATATCCTCTGCAACGAAGGGCCGGTCGACCCGGAGGTCGGTGTGGCCGTGTTCGAGGCGGTGGACGGTACGCCCGTGGCGGCGCTACTGCACCACACCTGCCACCCCTGCCACTTCTACCCGTTGCGCAAGATCAGCGCCGACTGGCCGGGCGCATGGTGCGATTTGACGGAAAAACGTCTGCCGGGAGCGACGGCCCTGGTGCTCAACGGTTTCGTGGGCAACATCCACCACACCAACCACCTGGACCCCGACTACACGCCCGATCACCGTAGGATGGCGGCCATGCTCGATCAGAGCACGGGCTGGATCCTTCAGGAGGGCCTGCGGCTGATTGAACGGCCGACGCTGGCGACGGCTCATCGCACCGTCACGCTGTCGCGTCGCAGGCCGACAGCGGCCATGCTCGCCGACGCGAAGAAACTCCTGACGGAGCATCCCGAACCCATCTGGCTTGACGAACAGAAGACGCGCGTGCGCTGGGACTGGTGCTATGCCGTGGACCGCGTTCACCTGGACCACGAGGTGGTACGCCAGCCGACATACGCCTGCGAGCTGCAGGCGATCCGCCTGGGCGACCTGGCCCTGCTGGGCGCGCCGGGCGAGCCGTTCGTCGAGGCCCAGCTCCACGTGAAGACCCACAGCCCCGCCCCGTTCACCTTCTGCGCCCACATGACCAAGGTCGGCAGCGGCTACATGCCCACGCGCGAGGCCTACGAACGCGGCGGCTACGAGACGGATCTGGGCATCTTCGCCCACGTCGCCCCCGGCAGCCTGGAGACGATGCAGACCGAGGCGGTGAAGCTGCTGGCCCGGTTGTGGGATTGAGGCGTTGCGAGAACGCCCGGGGAAGGCAATGGGCCCGGCGTGATTCGAACACGCGACCTCACCCTTATCAGGGGTGCGCTCTGACCAGCTGAGCTACGAGCCCGTCCCGGCTTTCCACGACCCGCGTGGACGGCGGAACAGCCAAAGTAGAAGATCGGCCGATTTTCGTCAAGGGATCGGCCGGGCAGGCGGCGGCGGAGCCCGGCAGTGCGATCGTGGCCGCTTGTGCCTACACTATCACTTTCGCCCGCACGAACGCCCGCTGCCTCGGGCCGTGCACCAGCCCCGGCCCGATCGGCTCGCATCGCCCAATCCGGCCTGGCGGTCTGACGGCCGCCACCGAGTGGATATCCGTATGGCCCAGCTTCGCAACGTCGCGATCATCGCCCACGTCGACCACGGCAAGACCACGCTCGTCGACCAGTTGCTCTACCAGTCCGGCCAGTTCCGCACCGAGGAGCTGGACAAGCTGGCGGGCGGCCAGCACGATCTGATCATGGACTCCAACCCGCTTGAGCGCGAGCGGGGCATCACGATCCTGGCCAAGAATTGCGCGGTGCGCTACCAGGGCCAGGACGGTGAGGCTTACCGTATCAACCTGATCGACACGCCGGGCCACGCGGACTTCGGCGGCGAGGTCGAGCGCGTCCTGAAGATGGCTGACGGCGTGCTCCTGGTGGTCGACGCCTTCGAGGGGCCGATGCCCCAGACGCGCTTCGTCCTCAGCAAAGCGCTGCAGCACGGGCTGAAGCCGGTGGTGACGATCAACAAGATTGACCGACCCGACGCCCGGCCCGACGAGGTGGTCAACGAGGTGTTCGACCTGCTCGTCGAGCTCGAGGCCGACGACGACGCGCTCGACTTCCCGGTGGTTTACTGCAGCGCCAAGCAGGGATGGGCCGTACGACATTTCGACCCGGTGCGGATCCCCAGCAGCGGTGACATGAAGGCCCTGTTCGAGGCGATCGTGACCCATATCCCTTCGCCGGACGCGCAGATCGCCCGGCGCGGCGCGCCGCTGCAGATGCTGGTGACGACGCTGGACTCCAACGACTACGTCGGCCGCATCGCCATCGGGCGGGTGATGGCCGGCTGGATCGGGCCCGCCATGCCGGTGACGGTGATCAACCGCCAGGGCCTGTCGACGTCACAGAAGGTGCTTCAGGTGCTGGCGTTCGACGGCCTGGGCCGCAAGGAAGTGGATCGTGTCGAGGCGGGCGACGTGTGCGCTGTCGTCGGGCTGGACCCGATCGGCATCGGCTACACAATCGCCGATCGCGATCAGCCGGTCGCGCTGCCGACGGTGGCGGTGGACGAACCGACGCTGCATATGACCTTTCGCGTCAACGATTCGCCCTTCGCCGGCCGCGAGGGCAAGTTCCTCACCAGCCGGCAGATCTGGGACCGGTTGCAGAAGGAGCTGCGCTCCAATGTCGCCCTGCGTGTCGAGCCGGGGCTGACGCCCGAGGAGTTTCACGTTTCCGGCCGCGGACTGATGCACCTGGGGATTCTGCTGGAGAACATGCGGCGCGAGGGGTACGAGATGGCGGCCGGCAAGCCGCGCGTCATCGTGAAGGAAATCGACGGCAAGCGCCACGAGCCGATCGAGCAACTGGTGATCGACTGCCCGCTGGAGTGTCAGAGCGCCGTCATGGCGCTGCTGGGCGATCGTCGGGCGGAGATCGTGAAGATGGACCCCAAGGCGGGGGCGGGGCACTACCTGCACATGGTGTTCACGATTCCGGCCCGGGGCCTCATCGGCCTGCGGACGAAGATGCTCACCGCCACGCAGGGCCGGGCCATCATGCACCACACGCTGCTGCGCTACGAGCGCATGCGCGGCGAGGTGCCCCGCCGGCCGCAGGGCGTGATGGTTGCCAGCGAAACCGGTCCGGCCACGGCGTATTCGCTCGATCGGCTGTTCGACCGCGGGACGTTTTTCGTCCGACCTGGCGAGCCGATCTACGAAGGCCAGATCGTCGGCGAACACTGCAAGGACAACGACATCACGGTCAACCTGACAACCAACAAGAAGCTCTCGGCCGTGCGCTCGGTGAACAAGGACGACGCGACGATCGTCAAGCCGCCGCGCATCCTGACTCTCGAAGCGGCGTTGGAATACATCGAGGACGACGAACTGGTGGAGATCACCCCGTCGGCGGTTCGGGTGCGCAAGCGCCAGTTGCGCGAGGCCGACCGACGTCGCACGGACCGTGCGGCCGCCAGCGCTCTGGCGAGCGCGGCCCGCGCGTGAACCGGCCGCGCCTTCACGACGGCGCGATGACCTTTCGTAGATAGGCCAGACCTTGCTCGACCCCGAAGCGTGGCTCCTCCATGCCTTCGAATTCCAGGGACAGATAACCCTTGTAGCCGGCCCGTTGCAGCGTCCGGAGCAGGCGGGGGACGTCCAGCACGCCGTGCCCGACGATCGCGCCGCGCAGGGCGATGGGCGTGGGCGTGGCGAACCAGCCGGCGGGCGGCATCGTCTTCTTCGGCCGCACATGAAAGTCCTTGACGTGAGCCATGATCGCGTCAAGCGCCAGGCGACGGGCGGCGGCCAGGGGGTCTTCATTCACGCACAGGAAGTTGCCCAGGTCGATGGTCAGCGCGAAGTTCGGATGGTCGACCGCCTCGATCAGCGCCCGCACACGCGCGGAGGCCTGCATGTAGAAGCCGTGGTTCTCGAGGCTGGTCCGCAGGCCGCGGGCGGCGGCGTGGTCGGCGACCGCGCGGATCGCGGGCACGACGTGCCGCAGCACCTGGGCGAAGGTGCGAACGGGTCTGCCGCGCACCAGCACGGGGGCGTCGGGCTTCGGTCCGGTGGTGACATCGTGACGCATGGAGGCGACGCCGAGCTCGGCCGCGATGTCAACCTCCCGCTTGAGTTGTTCAATGGCCTGCTTCTGTGCATCGGCCCCCAGCAGCAGTTCCGCGCCGGTGCAGTAGCCGGCGATCTTCAGGCCGAGTTTCTCGCAGCGGCGGCGCAGTTGACCGGCCCGTTTGACCGGTTGGTCGGCGGCCTTGGCGTCCAGCCCGCAGAACTCCACAGCCGGGATTTCATGTTCGGCGATCCAGTCCAGAGCTGCTTCAAGCGGCTGTCCGCTGTCGCGCAGCCAGCGGCTGAGGCTGTAAGTGCTGACCGCGAGGGTGAAGAGGCCTGCGGCGGCTGGTGGGGTGGATGAACGGGGCATGTCGGTGGTATCCGTGGGTTTGGGAAGGATGGCGGGGGATCTGCCGCGTGCGCCAACGTATCGGGCCGATGGACGCGGGCAAGTGACGGCGCTGGGCCGGTATACTGAGTCTGGTCGTTCCCAAGGCGCTGCGCCCTGCCCGGCCGCTCACGCGGAAGCGGGTGGCGGAGGCCGGCAAGCCGGCACGAGGAGGCTGACATGCAGCGGAGTCGCCAGCCGCGGATCATCGCGCTCATCAACCAGAAGGGCGGCGTGGGCAAGACGACCACGACCGTCAACCTCGGCGCGGCCCTGGCCCGGCTGGGGCACCGCGTGCTGTTCATCGACCTGGACCCCCAGGCCCATCTGACGCTGCACCTGGGCGTTGACGCCGATCAGCTCGAACGGTCGGTCTATGACCTACTGGTGGACGAGCAGGTGGCGGCCGATCAGGTCGTGGTCGAGTGCGGCGGGGCGGACAGCCGGATCAAACTTCTGCCCGCCGAGGTCAACCTCGCCGGCGCGGAAACGGAGCTGGCGGCCCTGGCCGAGCAGGGCCGGGCCCAGCGACTGCTGGCCGACAGGGTCGCACCGCTGCTGGAGCGGCAGGAGGGGGGCGAGCCGGCCTTTCATTTCGTGCTCATCGACTGTCCGCCGAGCCTGGGACTCCTGACGATCAATGCCCTCGCTCTGGCCCGCGAAGTCCTCGTGCCGATGCAGGCCCACTTCCTGGCCCTGCAGGGCTTGAGCAAGCTGCTCGAGACCGTCTCGCTGGTGCGCCGCTCAGTGAATCCAGACTTGATGGTGACAGGCGTGGCGCCGTGCATGCACGAGGGCAACACCATCCTCGCCGGCGAAGTGATCGCCGACCTGAAGACGTTCTTTGACGCCGCCCGCTCGATGGATGTCCCCTGGCGCGGCGCCCGCGTGCTCGATCCGCCCATCCGCCGCAACATCAAACTCGCCGAGGCGCCCAGCTTCGGGCAGACCATCTTCGACTACGCCCCGGACTGCCACGGCGCGAAGGACTACGAAGCGCTGGCGCAGTGTCTGATGGCCCTGCGCGCCGGGTGCGAGGCATCGGACTCCGCCGACCTCGCCGCAAGCCATGGGAAAGCCCAGAGCCCCTTCGAACATGCGCCGCAGGCCGACGCGGCCATGTCCCATGTGGAACACTGACGGGGGCGGCCGCCCGGCCGCATGGGCGTCTTGAGCCGCCGCTGGTGTTCTTCCCTCCAACCCGGCCGGGGCGATCGCGTACATACCGATCACCAATCCACGACGAGCGCCCCATCGGGTCGCGGGCTTCGGGTTCGCGCATCCGCGCGACGGCATGAACCGATCCTCGCTCCCATCCATCGTCCGCTGTCGTCTGCGAAGGATGCGGCCATGAAACCATTTTCCATCATCATTCCCACCCACAACAACGCGAGCATGAAACGCCAGAGCCTGCTGGCGGTCCTGGATGCTCTGGAGGCTTGGGCCGAGGTGATCCAGGATGTCGTGATCGTCGACAACGCCTCCACGGACGAAGGGATCGGCATTGAGCCGCGCGCGTGGCGGAACCACATCGTCGTCACATCGTGCGACGTCGAGCCCAACATCGCGGCCGCCCGCAACCTGGGCGCCTGCTACAGCCGGGCGCCGTATCTGGTCTTCGTCGATGACGATATGGTGCTGGCGGGCCCGGTGCTGGGCGATATGGCCAGGCAGGTGCATGAAGGCGCCTTTTGGACCTGCGCGGAGCGACGGTATCTGCCCTGGGGCACGCCGCTGCATGAACTGCGTGCCGCGGCGAGGAACCAGGATGCGCAGTGGTTCAGCGAGCGCGGGACACTGGTGCCTGGCTGCGACAGGATCACGCAGCGATATCAGGTGATCTATCGCCCCACATTCATCGGCTGCTTCGGCATCGTGCCGCGCACCCTGTTCGAGCAGGTGGGCGGGTTTGACGTCCAGTTTTCCGGCTGGGGCGGTGAAGACACCGATCTGCTGGCGCGCCTGCTGGCCGTCGGTCCCCTGGTGTCGCTCTTCGGTCGATACGTCGCCTACCATTGCGATCACGCCGTCTCGCCCTACAAACTGCGCGATCGCGACAACGCCTCGCGGCGGCTGGGCGGCAAGCTCAACCAGATGGGCAAGGACTTCGACCTGATCTCATTCGCCGAGGCGGTGGTGCGCGACGAGGATGTTTCGCACTGGGATCTGTCGCTGGACGCTCAGCGGCGCCTCATGCACGCGCGTTGAGGCTGTGCGGCTTGCGTGGCGCTCCACTTCCCCGGCCTTGCCCGCGTTGATGGCACGCGCTCGATACGCCGGCGCGATGGACAGCGGGGCGGCCGCTTCTCACGAGGCATCCGCATAAAGGTAGCGCAGACACCGCGAGCAGACGCGCAGAATTTCCCGACGGGATGCGGGCATAAGGCTCCTGTCGCACGGGCGACCGCACGCAGCCGACACCCGGCGAAGGCGATCGATGGCCGCCTGAACCCGCCGACGCATCGCCTGCGGCGTGCAGTTTGCCAGGCTCGCGGCCTCGGGCAGTGTCAACTGCTGGTTGTAGATCAGAGCGATCGCCTCCTGCTGACGCGGCGACAGCCGGCTGACCTGCCGTCCCAGATGCGCCTTCATCTCCTGATGCTCCAGCGCATGTTCCGGTCGACGTCTGGCGCCTGTGGGCGTCACGCCGCGGATGTCCGCCGGCTCGACCGAGCGGGCCATATTCATAGGTTCTGTCGACACCGTGCGATACTGCTGCGGCTGTCGACGACGACGCGCATACTCTTCCAGCAGTACGTAGCGAGCGATCGCCATCACATACGTGCTGAAACGAGCCTCCCCGCGAAAGTTGTCCGGCCTGCGCCACAGTCGCATGAACACCTCCTGCACCATGTCATCCAATCGATCGCAGGGAACAGCCCCAAGCCGACTGGCGAGAAACGCCCGTACGGATTCATGGTGCGCGGCATACAACCGCTCGAAGGCGGCGCGGTCGCCATGAGCTGCCTTCTGCAGAAGATGGCTGTTGTGATCTGACAGTATCGTCGTCATAAGTCGCCACCGGAAGTATGGCTCAACACGGTCCGTCATATACATTCCTGAAATGCCCCACCCTTGCATGGATCCAATGACACCGTGATCCAATTGCGGGATCCGCCTCCGATCATCCTGCGTCCGACCAACCGCGCGCAGTCATGCGGCCGGCGGAGATATGCACGCCCGACGCAGTATTGGTGAGCCGTCCGACTCATCGCCCCCGCGCCGATCCTCGGTCGTTTGCGCAACTCATCATCAGGCGCATGCGTGTGCAGGAGGGGTATGCACAGCGGGCAAGGCGCCGGTTCCGCGCTCATGGACTCGCTCAAGCATGGGCGGCGGCGGGTTCGAGGGGTTGTGGATGCGTATGAATTCGCCACAGGCGTGCGAATTCACCGCCGCGCGCGATCAAGGAGTCGAAATCTCCCTGCTCGGCGACGGTTCCTTCGGAAAGAACGACAAACCGATCCGCGGCCTCGCGATGCAGGGCGCGGTGAGACACGAGAATGCAGATCTTGTCGCGCGCCAGATGGTGAATTTCGCGGAACAGATGCGCTTCCGTGTCGATATCCACACTGGCGGTCGGCTCATCGAAGATGAGCACCGGCGCGTTCTTCATGAACAAACGAGCCAGACACAGTCGCTGCCACTGACCTTGTGACAGCTCGTGCCCATTGGCGAACGCCCGGCCCAGCAGTGTGTCGTAGCCCTGGGGCAGTCGCTGGGCGAAGTCGTGGACGTGGGCCCGTCGTGCCGCCGCGACGATGCGCGCCTGGTCGTCATGGTGCTCCACATCGCCGCAGCCGATGTTCTCGCCCAGACTGAAGGGCAGTTCCAGAAAGCGCTGAAAGATGACGCCCATCCGTTGACGAAGCTGCTGGATATTGAACCGTCGCAGATCGACGCCGTTGAGAAGGATGCAGCCGTCGGTCGGATCGTACAGCCTCAGAAGCAGGCGCATCAGCGTCGTTTTGCCCGCGCCGTTGAGGCCGAGAATGAGCGTTGAACAAGCACGGTCAAACCGAAGGGACATGTCACGGATCACCGGCAAGCCGACGCCGGGGTAGCTGAAGCTGACGTGGCGCAGTTCGAGGGAGTCGATGCGGGTCGGGGCGGGCAAGCCTCCTTGGGCCGCTTCGATCGTGGGCTGGAGTTTCTCGAAATCCAGGAGATTGCCCAGAAACAGAGCCGATTCGTAGATGCTCGACACCGCGCCCGCCATCCCCTGGCACGCCTTGACGCCGGCCATGAAAGCGCCGGTGTACATGATGATCTGACCAGGGGTCATGGGGTTCGGTCCGCGGACGCCGAGATAGACGATGTACAGCGTCGCGCCGGCATACGCCACCACCATGGCCAGCTCCGAGGCGGCCTGGGCCCAGGATCGGCGGTGGTGCAACTGAATGTCCTGGGCCGCGAAGGTCTGAGCCGCGCTATGCCATCGACCGAACAGGAACTCGAAGAGGCGAAAGCTGATGATTTCCGGCACCGCGGCACGATGGGTCAATGTTCCCGCCAAGTGGTCGGCCAGACGCTGCTGCTCCGTGCGTGAGAAGTGCAGATCATAGTTCTTGCGGCCGAAGCGAGCCTGGACCACCATCAAGGGTAGGCTGGCGACGATCATGGTCGCGCCCAGCCAGGGACTCAGGGCGATCACCAACCCGCTCATCGAGCCCAGAGTGATCGCGCCGCGCGCGATCGACAACACGCGCTGCAGCAGATCAAGCGGCCGGGTCGAGCATTCGCGCTGGGCCCGCTGCATCTTGTCATAGAACACGGCGTCATCGAAGTAGCGAAGATCGAGGCGCGCGGCATGCCGCAGCACCCGCCGGGTCATCTGCACGGTCAGACGCCGCCCCAGCCGGTAGCTCAGATGGCTGTGGCCTTTCTCAACGCCGGAAGCCGCCGTACTGACCAGTGCTTGAACCAGCACCGCCATCGCGAGCACGCTCATCGCGGTGCTCGTCAGTCCGGCATGCACGACGCCTACCACCGCGTCAAGAACCAGTCGCGTGGCGTAGACGCTCGCCAGGGGCGCCAGACCCAGCAGCAAAGTAGCCGTCAGCGCTGCCACGGTGGTCGCGGGCGACGTCCGATACACGTGGCCCAGCGCGAATCCGACAGCCTGGATGAGCGTCGCGGCCCGCCGCCGCATCGCCGTGACGTGGGGGTCGCCGGTGGGCGGCATGGGGGGATCGACGTCCGTCTGAGAACGCGACGATGGATTGCGCTTGAGCATGTGGCGATTCCCCATGCGAGCACGCCGGAGCCATCCGCTCGCTCACGGCTGCGACGCTCTGTTCTGGGCGACGAAAGCTCCCAACACCTCGGGGTCCATCGCGCCTTCCAGCAAGTGAGTTCCAAGCAGGAGGACGGGCACTTTCTTCGTTGAATCCGGCAAAGCCCACCACGCATTCGCATAGGCGCGCAGTTGCTCGTCGAGATGGGGATCCGCCAATGCATATTCCAGTTGCCTGCGGCCAAGCCACTGCGCCGCCCACAGGTGGGCTGCAGACGGAGCGGGCATGCACGGATAGGCCGGATGCCTTTGCAGCAACGCGGGCGGGCAGGACATCAACTGCATGTGAAATTCAGCGAAATGTTCGGGGGCATAGCGCCAGACCACCAGCGCCAGCCTCGCCAATTCACAGGCCGCGGGCTTTCCCGGCTCCGCAGCGGGCATCACGGCATTGCAGTCCGGATGCATGGGGACCGGCAGCAGGATGATCGCCAGGTCACTGTCGGTCGCCACCTGCGCGTGTGTGTCCGCGGCGTGGTGGCGGCAGAGGCCGCACGTGTAATCAAACCACAGCACCGCCACATCCTTCGCCGCGGGAGAGCCAAGCAGCGGCGCGTCGCGGGTCGAGACGACCAGCCCGCTGCCGGGCAGTCGCACGGCCCGGTCCACCGTCACGGCCGGGACATCGACCTCCAGCCGCTCGATGGCGGTGATCCTGTGGCGCGGCCCGGCGCCGGCGCGCTGGCCGGTGATAAGCACCGCAAGACAGCACAGCCCGAGCAAAAGTCTGCCGCCCCAGCCGCCGCCTGGCGTCCCTCGACATGCACGATGCCGCCGCAACACGAGCGCCGCCAGCAGCAGACCGCACAGATGTACGAGTATGCATCCAGAGCACCAGCGACCAATCACCTGGCCTTGCAGCCATGTGAACCAGGCGGCTGCCGCCGCCACCACAACCGCCATCACTTCCAGCAGACGTTGCGCCAAAGGACGGTGTCCGCCCGGCATCCCGAGGGACGCCACCGCCAATAGAACACTTACATATACACCGACGCCAAGCCATGCGACCGGCCAGCCAAACCACGTCGCCCAGCGAGTAGCCGCCAGCACGCCGCAGTCGTCGGATATGCCGCAGCCGAATCCTTCGTGATGCACCGCCAGATACGCGCTGACAGCCAGACCAGCCAGCGCCACCACAGTGATCACGGCAAGCTCGCCCCGCGTCATCCGAGCATCGTCCCCGCCGTCCTCGCGCAGGCAACCGGTCATGCTCATGGGATGCGCCTCCATCGGTAACAACAGTTGTCTCGCTCGCGCCGACGCCACGCCGTACGTCAACTGTCCGTCGCCTGTGGCCACCGCGCCATCGGTATTTCGTGTCGCTTCACAGCCTGACTGCCCCACATCGAACAATCCGTTTCACAACGAGTCTTCTTGACGCACACCACGCACAGATCGTGCACGCCCGGCAAATTCCTTGGGCGGATGGCCGCATCCCCGTCACTAAGGTGCGGACTGTCAATTCCCCGGCTGGCCACCCCATCGGTGGCCGGGCACGTCTCGAGGAGTCAGGCCCATGCACGCCATAACGCAGTCGACCATCAACCTGGGACGCGATTATCACGTCTTCGAGCAGCAGGGAATGAAATTGCTGTTGACGGTCGATCGTGCGCAGGTGATTCGCCTGATGGATGACAAGCTGTTTGACGCGCTGGCCGCCTGGGAATGCGGGGGGCACGGCGCGTCGACCGTTGAAGAGCTTGTGGACGCCGCTCCCTGGTCGCCCGAAGAACGCCTGGAAACACTCAATACTTTGGCTGACATCGCTCCCTACACGCGGCGGCCGGCGGACGCCAAGCCCTACGTTCCCGATGTGAATCAGGTCAACGACGCCACCATTCGTTTTGGAAGCATCGTGCTCATGGTGTCGGGCGCCTGCAATCTACGATGCAAATACTGTTACACCGGCCTGCAAGTGGACAAGTACGAAGATCAGTTCATGTCCCCGGCTGTGGCGGAACGCGCGGTCGAGTTCGTGTGCGAGCACCTGTCGCCCAAGCATCATGCGCTGAGCCTGACCTTCTTCGGCGGCGAGCCGTTGATGAACTTCGCCGTCGTTCAGTCCACCATCGCTTATGTCGAAGCGCGGGCGGCGCAGCTCGGCCTCACCTGCCACTTCAGCCTGACGACCAACGGGACGCTCCTGACCCGGCCGATCATCGAGTATCTGACCGCCCATCGATGCGGCATCATGATCAGCTTCGATGGTCCGCCCGACGTGCATGACGCCTATCGCGTGTTCCCCAATGGCCGCGGATCGCACGACATCGTGTTGCGCAACATGAAGCTGGTGCGTGACATCACCGGCGAGCTGCACATCCGGGCCACACGCATGCCCGATGGCCCGCCGGCCGACGCTTTGATGGCGTATTTCGAACGGCTGGGGATCGACATCACGCCGCCCCTGATCGTCTCGCCGGTCATGGAGACCGCCGACAACCAGGACGGCACCGGCATCCGCAATGACGAGCACACATTCCGCCACCTGACCGAGCCGCGCCTCGACCTTCTGGAACGTGAGTATCAGCAGATGGTCGCGGGCGAACCGACGCTGCGCGATAGTCTGTCGCGGCCGATGGGTTGCTTTAACCGCAGCGCCTCGCTGACGTACAGCTACCAGTGCAGCGCGTTCACCAGCCACATGGCCGTCGGACCGGACGGTACGCTGTATCCCTGCCACCGCTTCTGGCCGATGGCGGGCTACGAACTTGGCAATGTCTTCAGCGGCATCGATCTGCTGGCCTTTCGCGGGGTGCTTGCCGCTCTTCATCGCGAAATCACAGCCAACTGCGAATCGTGCTGGGCACGCTTTCTCTGTGGCGGCGGCTGCCCGCGCTGGCGCACCACGGAGCAAGGGCAGTTCCGGCCGCCGCATGGGTATGAATGCGACGCGATTCGCAGGCAGTGGGAGCGGTCCGCGGGGTATTTCGCGCGCATGGCGCGTGAACATCCGCAAGTCCTGCGCCGGTACGCCCGGCCGCCCGCGGACAAGACGCACGATTGTGGTCATGACCGGCCGATGGGGCGGGACATCCCCATCTAAGCCGAGCGCGCAACCTGTCCGTTCACCTGTGTCCGCCGCGCGGCGGACCGATCCACCAAGGCTCTCTACAACCGAAAGGGAATACGATGAGCGCCAAGTTCCAACTCATTGACACGATCGTCAATGACGCAACGCCCCGCGATCTGGCCCGTTGCGGCATCGTCGGTCACGAAAACGACATGCTCTGCAACGCCGGTTGCGGCAACGAAGGATCCTGCCACGACGCGTGCTGCGGCCCGGGCATCGCGATTGACACGGGCGGGTCGTTTGCCGGCATCGGCGGCGACAGCTACCAGCAGGCCCATCCTTACTGGCCGTATCGCTGCTCGTGGTGACCCCCTGAGCCGTCGGTGACTTGACGCGATGCCGCATCATCCCCGGCGTTGGGTGGTGCAACACTCCGCCTGATCGGCGATTCGGGTACTCCGGCATCGTCAGCGTGTGACCGACGGCGGCGGCGGCGCCCGGCCGAACACAGGACCATGTTCGGCCGGGCCGCCGCCATTGACCCGCAGCGCCGGCGCATCAACTCCACCGTCCGCTCAGCCATCGGTCCACCTTCGCGAGCAACCTCACTGCGCATACGCGGCCTCATCGGGAGACAAAGAATGGACGCCATGGTCAGCACTCGCTTCGACCGCTCGACCGCTCTGCGCATCCATTCGTTCGCGTGGGCGGGACGGCGACTGCACTACAGCGCGACGCTCAACCAGCTTGTTGTGGAGCCGCGCGGGCCGCGCGCCTCGAAGGCCGACATCGAACAGGCGTTTCAGCGGCAAACCGCCGCGCCGACGGCTTGCGGGCTCCCAGAGGCCCAGGAATCCACCCCCATCGATGGATGCGCTATTGCCAGGCGACCGTTGCACAGTCTGGATCTGGTGCTGACCCGTGGCTGCAGCCTCAATTGCCGGTATTGCTCTCTTTACCAGGGCCGGTCCGTGCAGGCGGCGGTGACCCAGCGCATGACCTGGCCCGTAGCCCGCCAAGCCGTCAGCATGATCCGCCCGCAACTTGAAACTGGCGCTAACTGCCGCGTGCGCTTCACCGGCGGGGAACCGCTGCTGAACCGTCCCCTCATGGACCGTGTCATGGATGAGGTGCAGCCGCTGTGGCGCAGCGGCCGCGGTCGGCAGCGCGTGTTCTCGATGGTGACCAATGGCGTGGGCCTGACCGAGCGGGTGATCGAGCACCTGACGCGATACCCGATCGCCATCCAGGTCAGCCTGGATGGGCCGGCGCCGACGCATGACGCTCACCGTCGACTTCGCGGCAGTGAAGCGCCGTCACATGCGCTGGTCGAGCGGGCCGCCCGGGCGCTTAAACGCGCCTTCGGGGAACTGCATATCGCCGCAGTCTGGACCCCCGGGGGGGCGACGATCCTGCAGCGAATTCAGTACTTCGAGTCGCTTGGCGTAGATCGCCTGCGTATGAGCCACTGCAATGTGCAACTGAGCGGCGACCAGCGCCCCGGGCCGGATGACGACGCCTTCGCCACCCTCGCCGAACAGTATGACGAGTATGCCCGGTACTACCTGCGTCAAGGACTGGCCGGTCGGTGTATGCTCTACGATCCCTTTTCACGTGCTGTTCAGCGACTTCTCGGTGGTCCACAGCCGGTGAGCAACTGCGATCCACTGAACACGGGCAATCGCACCATTGATGTCGATGGGCGCATCTATCCGTGTTACGCGTTCGCCGGTCTGCCCGAGCACAGCCTTGGCTCCGTCTTCCAGGGCCAGGATCCGGCGGCGCTCGAACGCTGGTCCGCGCGGCGTCAAGCCACGCTGGCGCGGTGCGGAGACTGCTGGGCGTGGACTCTGTGTCGTGGCGGGGACCTCTGTGAGCAGTTTGACTTCGACGCAGGCGCACCGCGCAGTACGACGGGTCTGTGCCGGGCCCAGCGCCGGCGCATGGAACTGGCCCTGGGCGTGTACGCCGTCGTTCATGAACGTCTCAGACGAGGCCAGTCATGATGACGACCACCCCGAACCCGTTGGGGATCGATTGTCCCGAGGCTGCCTCCGTCGATGTGGATAGCCGCGGGGTCGACGTGGTCTGCGTCAATGACACGACGATCACAGCCTATCCCGTGACGGTGTTGCGGCCGGCGGCACAGCGGACCTGCGTCGTGGTGGTCGGCCGCGTTCAATCTCTGCGGCCATGGCGTTGTCTGACGCGAAGTTACGCACTCAGCAGGCACATAATCGAGGTTTGCCTGGGGCAATGCCCCGGGCAGTCGATGCAGGTGCAGGTTTATCTGAGCCGTGAGCTGGCCCGGCGGGTCGCTCATATCGAACCGGCGTTCATCCACTTTCCCACAGGCTCCCTGCACGTCTATCCGCGCAGCAGCCGTGGCCATGAAGTCACGCACTTCGTCACGTATCACGCGTTCGGAGGCCGGCCTCGCTGGGCGTTTCTCGAAGAAGGCTTGGCCGAATATTTCGCGGAGCCCACGGTGCGGCCGCACCATACCGCGCTGGCCTGGTTGCGCGAGCCAGACGGAGAAGGGCGGTTGGCTCGAGAAGTCGGCAAGTGGCCTTCTGGCCAAGGCGCGCCGAACATCCGCCGCTCCTTTGTCGGGCATCTGCTTGAAGATGTGGAACGCAGCAACTTCATCGCCCTCTGGCGTCACACCGGCTCCTTCGCCGACGCCTTGCGCGCGACATGCCGCCGCTCACTTACCGAGCAGGTCGAACGCTGGATCGACTATCTGCGCGGCCGCGACGTGCAGCTGACGCGCAATCTGAACCCGCTTCTGCGTGATCCGGAAGACGTCCGGGCCTTTCAGTCCTGTGCCACGTGCCCCCATGTCCTGCCTCCCCTGCGCGAACTGTGCCGGTCCCGCTCCAGGAGTTGTGCGTCATGATTCGCCATCGCATTCACTTCACCCTTGCCATCGGCGCCACGGTCGCAGCGATGGCCGCGTCACGGCCGACGCTGGCCGACGATGCGGGTTCCCCTTCGGCCGCGAATGTGGTCAATACGCTGGCGATTCCGGATGGACGCATTCTCACGGGGTCACCCCAGATCGCCGGCTACGGTTTCGGGTGGAACGTCAGCCAGCGGGCCGCGCCGATCTTCAAACGCATCGCGCTGGACCGCGACACGCTGCGGATGGGCGTGCTCGACGCCCTCGGCGCGGGCAGCCGGCTCAGCGACGACCAGATGCGCCAGCTCGTGGCGCGGTCGCAGCGGTTGCTTCAGGCCCCGGCAGAAAACACGAATGGAGAATCAGCGACGCGACAGGATGCGGCCGACATGTCGCTGGTCGGCGCCGACGGGCTGATGCTTGCAGACGATTCGCAGCAGTTGAGCTACGCGGCCGGCGTCACCGTGGCAAACGTCGCGCGACAGATGTTCGGCCCGGTGGGCGTGGATCAGGAGGCGCTGGTCGCGGGTGCCGAAGCTGGACTCCTGAGCACCTCAAGCTTTGACGACGACGTGGTCGCGCAGTTCACAGCCCATGTCCGCATGCTTGTGGCCGCGCACCAGGCCCGGGAGGACCAGTTGCGTGCGGACGCCGCCCGCCAGGCGCTCGAAACCCAGGCCCAGCAGGCGGATGTCACGATCACCGCCAGTGGCCTGCGGTATCGCGCCCTGCGAACGTCCCATGGCGCTCGACCTGAAATCGAACAAGCCGTGCACGTGCATTATCAGATCAGTCTGGTCGGTGGACCGCTGCTCGACGATACCTGGGCACGAGAGGCGCCCGTGCTGCTGCCGGTGCAAGGTGTGTTTGCGGGCTGGGCGGAGGCTGTGACCACCATGTCCGTCGGATCGATCGCGGAATTCTGGGTTCCCCCATCTCTGGGCTACGGCCGCGAGGGCGCCGCCTTCGGTGTTCCGCCCCATGCGGCCCTGCATCTGAAAGTCGAACTGCTGGGCATCCAGGAGGTGAAGCAGCCCGACGTGCGAATGCTGCGTCATTCAGCGCCGTGAGGAGCCGATCATGCGCGTTCTATTCGCCACCGGAAGTATTTCCTGGCCATTCGTCTTCGATGGCGGATCGCAACGCGCGCAGCATGAACTGTTGACCCGCCTCATCGCGCGCGGCGGCGAGGTTCTGTCGCTGTGCATGGTCGAGCCGCACTTTCAGCCGCGGGCCTTGGATAACGCGCGCATCGCGGGTTGTACGGTACGGACCATCGAACCGGGTGTTCCCGTCGAAGGCGTCGGTGTGATGCCCGGCCAGACAACCGCCATGCTGCATACCTGCGACGCCGGCGGGGTGACTCTGGCCGCCTCGTCGGCCGACTATTCCGCCGCGTGCTCACATCTGTTGGAGGCCTTCAAGCCGGATCTGGTGGTCACCTGGCTCTGGTTGGCCGAGCATGTCCTTCACCTGGCCGGGCGGAGCCCTGTGCCGGTGTTGCTGCGGCTGTTCGACCCCTCCAACCCGCGCGGTTATCCCCGACAACTGTCTGAGCGGACCACGGTGATCGCCAACGCACCGGTCACCGCGCAGGCCGCCTCGCGCTTCTATCAACGGGCTGTCCCCTTCATGATCGAACCGGTGGACCACCAGCAATATCGCGTCGCCGGCGCGCCGTGCGATGCGGCCGAGCGTCCGTGCGTCACGTTCGTCAATCCAAGTTGGCCCAAAGGATTGGGCCTGGTGGTCGAGATCGCCCGCCGATTGCCCCAGGTGCCGTTTCAGATTGTCCGCGGCTGGAGCTGGACGTCGTCGGGCCCGGACACAAAGGCGGCCCAGAGCGTGCTGGCGTCGATGCCGCACGTGCAATTCATCGGCCCGCTGCCCGACATGCGTGAGGCGTACGGTCGTACCCGCCTCCTGCTTGCGCCCTCGCGCTGGCCGGAAGCCTGGGGCCGCGTCGTCAGCGAAGCGCAGGCCAGCGGGATTCCGGTGATCGCAAGCGATCGCGGCTCCATGCCGCTGAACGTGGGCTGCGGCGGGGTCATCCTTCCGTACGGTGATCCGCAGCTGTGGGCACAGCTCATCGACTATCTCTATCACACACCACAGGTCCACGCCGATCTGAGCCGGCATGCGGCTGCGAATGTGCGTCGCTTTCCCTACGACCAGCTCACCGATCGCTACGTCGATGCCATCGCCGACCTGGCCGCGGGCCGTTCGCCGCGTCTGCTCTCGCCGGTCGAACCCGTCACCATCCAGACAGTCAGACGCGACGGGCACGATCGTCCGCTCATCAAGCCGCGCGTCATCCATTGGGACGACCCGGTCGATCTCAGCGAACCGTCGCACCTGTAGAGTTTGGCCATGCTCGAGCCATGATCTGGGCATATCCGCGTCGTCGGCCCACTAATGCACGGACAGCCAATCGTGCCGCTCGGCATCATGCCTCATGGCGCGGCCTGCCGGGTGCGTATCGCCGACCCATTGCCCGCATCGCGTCCTCGACACCTGTCTGGAGGTTCCACATGCTGCGAATCGCCCTGGTCAACATGCCCTTCTTCGCTGCTGGCTTCCCGTCCCTGGCGCTCACGCAACTGCGAAGCGCCCTGCAACGCGAGCACGGCCCGCGCGTGGAGGTGAAGACCTTCTATCTCAATCACGACTTCGCCGAACGCCTCGGTTTCGATGTGGCCGAGGGCATCGCGACGGGCATCGGCCCGATTGGCTGTCATTTCGGTGACTGGTTGTTCCGTCAGGCGGCGTTTCCGCAGTTGCCGAACAATGACGAGGAATATCTGGACCTCTACATCGACGCCCTGGGAGGCGAAGCCCAGCGTGAACGTCTCGAACGACTGCTCGACACACGCCGCCACTACCCCGACTTCCTGGACGAGATGATCGATCACTACAGGCTCGATGACTTCGATGTCGTTGGCTTCACACTGCTGTCCATGCAGACCACAGCCTCACTGGCGATGGCGCGCAGGCTCAAGGCGCGACGTCCGACCCTGCAGACTCTGTTCGGCGGTCCCTGCTGCGATTCGCCGATGGGACAGGTGCTCGTCCGCAATGTCCCGGCCGTGGACTTTGTTTTCGCCGGAGCCGCCATCAAGACCCTTCCGCGGTTCGCCGGCTGCCTGCTTGACGGCGAGGCTGAAGCCTGCCACGACATCCATGGCGTGATCTCGCGCGAGAAACTGCAGCGGTGCGGTGAGGCGTGCCGCCTGGAGACCGGCCGCGACGGCGACATCAATGACCTGCTCCCGCTGGATTACAGCGAATACCATGCGTCGCTGGATCGGCGCGGCGGCCCGTTCGCATCGTCGGTCGCGCTCATAGAGACCTCGCGCGGGTGCCGGTGGGCCCAGATTTCACAATGCACGTTCTGCGGCTATAACTCCACCCGCAGCCAATACCATGAAATGCAGCCCGCCCTGGTGCGCCAGCAGCTTGAGGCGCTTGCAGCCAGCGACCGCAAACCCCTGGACCTTTATCTGGTTGATGCCGCGCTGCCCAACGGCTACATCTCCACGGTGTTCCCTGACCTGAGCCTGCCGTCGCATGTCACGATGTCGTTCTTCGTGCGTCCGGTGCTCAATGCACGACACCTGCGGGTGCTCGCCCGCGCCGGCGTGACCGCCATCGGCAGCGGCATCGAGGCCATGTCCACCACCACGCTCCAGCTCATGCGCAAATGTACCACCGCGTTTCAGAACCTCGCGTTTCTCAAGGCGTGCGCCAAAATACGCGGCATCCGCTATGGATGGGACATCATCATCGGCGTGGCTGGCGAACCGGAGTCGGTGTATGAAAAGTATCTGACCGATCTGCCGCTGATGGTCCACCTGCCCGCGCCGCGCCGCATTCTTGATACTCAATACTACCGCTACAGTCCGTATTTCAATCAGCAGGACGCATTTGGCCTGCGTCTGACGCCGCGCCCCAGCTATCGGCTCATCTACCCCTTCCCGCCGTCCGAGCTGGACGACCTGGCCTACTTCTTCGACGACGCGGCGATGACGTTCCAACGCAAGGAGCGGTTGCGGCAGTGGACGGCGCGTCTGACGGAGCTTCTCGGCGTCTGGCATGTGCGCGGACGCGACCGCCAGCTTCTGCCGCAGTTGACGGTGCGGCGCCGTGATGTCGAGCCATACCTCTACGACTCACGTTCAGGTCGCGCGGTCGAACACCCCCTCACGCCTTTGGCTCTGAACTTGCTTGAGAAGCTCGAGAAGCCACAAACTCTCGAGGAGCTTGTCGCGGCGTGTCCAGCCGCTGACGATAGCGAAGTACGCGGCGCCGTCACGTGGCTGGACGATCGCGGGGCCTTGTTCGAAGAAGATGGCCGCTACATGAGTCTGGTCATCCTGCCCGACGCCGAGACGCTTGCCCGGACGCAAGATCCCGCGGCCGCCGACGCCGTCGACGATCCCGTGGATCACCAGCGTCTGGCCGCCGTCGGCTGACGGACGACTGTCCGGGCGGGATGTTGATGGTCGCGGAGCATTTCATGGGCAAACCCTATACGGTCATCATTCCGACATTCAACAATCGACGCATCAAGCAGGGCTGCCTGACCGCGGTGCTGACGGCTCTGCTCCCCTGGCGCGACGTCATCGAGCAGGTGATTGTCGTTGACAACGCGTCGACCGACAGCGGCCCGGGCGATCTGCTGGCGTCCACGCGGGATCTGCCTGTGACACTCACGTCGTGCCCCCGCGAAAACTGCCGTGCGGCGACGCGCAATACGGGCGTGCGCCTGGCTCGCTCGCCCTTTGTCGTGTTTCTCGACGACGACATCCTGCTGACCGACGGCATCCTGCGGGCCCTCGTGTCGGAACTGCGTGAGGACGTGTTCTTCACCGCCGCGCGTATGCGCTACCTGCCGCTGCGCACGCCGCCGGAGGATGTCCTGGCCGCCGCCCGCACGCGGCGCCTCGCATCCCTCGTGGAGCAGGCCACGCCCTGGCCCGGCGCCCAGGTGCGTCCCGCCGCTCAGACAGCCGCCAGTGTGTATGCCCATGTCACCACTTTCGGCGTCGTGCCGCGGGAATTGCTTCAGCGGGTGGACGGTTTCGACGAGCGCATGATCGGCTGGGGTCGCGAAGACAACGAACTCACGTCGCGGTTGCTCGAAGGCGCTACCCTGCGCAATCTGCTGCACCGTACGACCGTGCTGCATGTGGATCACTACGTATCGCCCTATCTGCTCCATGAGTGCGAAGGCAATACCCGGCTGTACCAGCGTTCTCAAGCGGAGCGCCGCCAGCCTCTGGATGACAACGGGCTCTATCGGCGCCTCGCGGCCGGGTTGGATATAGCTCCGATTCCGACGCTCGCCCGCAAGCCGCCTCTCGAGCCCGTGTCCCTGTCGGCCATACGTGCGATGGGGCTGGCATCGCACGCGGCGTCACGCCTGGTGGCACGCATCGAGGCTACACGCCGCCATGCCGCCGCCAGCCACGTGGTCACGGCCATTGCCGCCCAGCCCCCAGGGGTCCCCACACCCGCTGCGCCGCGGCGGCTTCAGCTTTTCATGGTGTGCGAGGATGGTGATCCAGCCTTTCTTGAAGACCACGATCCCACCGACGGGTCTAACCTGCTTTTTCATTTCCTGCCTGCGGGATGTCTGCTTCAACTGGCGCGCTGGCCGCTGTATCCGCCCGATGTCTGGCTGTTCGAGGCCGGTCGATGGATGCACGCCGCCATCCTGCTTGATTCGCACGGACGGCTGCGGCAGGCTCGCGAACAACTGGCGGCCGCGAATGCGGAACGCACCGCCTATGCGCTGACCTTCATGCTCGGCCAGCTTGATCAATGGGCCGCCTGCGCCAGCGAGAACGGTGGCGAAGACAACGGGCTGCGCCTGCGGGCCGCACGCTGCGAGCAATGCGTACGACTGCTCGCGGACGCGCGATTTCCACGCGATGATCGCGATGGTCTGACGCCTGAAGATGAACAGCGACCCCGGTCCGTGGCCGAAATACGCCAGTCCGTCGAACGGCTCATCGCCGATGCGTTCGCCGCTCCCCCGGCCGACCTGGCGTCCGTCGCGATCCTCAGCCCCTTGAACGCCCTGGGCCTCCTGCGGCTTGTCGAGCTTGCCCCGCCGTGGCGGCGCCTGCTCGACAAGCACCAGTTGCATGGCGCCGCTCATCGCGACCGAACCCCATCGGCCAGGCGCGCCGCCGGCCAACTCACGGGCAGGTGATGCCTTGACGGTGGCAGGCTTGCGGGTTACCCCACGGGTTGTGAACGCACCTCAGGCAGATTCCCACGACCTGCGCGCCAGCCTCGATGCGCGTAACACCTGCTCGCCTGCCACGGCTTGAAGTGGTTCGAACCGCCCAGTTTATTCCCCAAGGCCGAGGGGTCGGCTGCGCGATGCAGCGCCGCCGTCGACGCCCACGCCGCCGCTGTACCCGCCCTCACCGTCCCGATGGGCGAACACCAGCAGCATCGCGGCGTGATCGGGAAGGGTGGCCGTGACATGTCGCCTTGGTCATCCCTTGGCCATCTGCCGCAGCACGTAGTGCAGGATGCCGCCGTGGCGGTAGTAGTCGATCTCGACCGGCGTGTCGACGCGGCAGACGGTTTCGAATTCCACTTTGCGGCCGTCGGCCTTTGTCGCCGTCACCTTCACCGTCTGCCGCGGCCGCAGCCCGTCATCGACGGCGATGTCAAACGTCTCGGTCCCGTCCAGGCCCAGGCTCGCGGCCGTCTGCCCCGCCTTGTAGCACAGCGGCAGCACGCCCATGCCCACCAGGTTCGAGCGATGGATGCGCTCATAGCTTTCGGCGATCACCGCGCGCACGCCGAGCAGGAACGTCCCCTTGGCCGCCCAGTCGCGGCTGCTGCCCATGCCGTAGTCCTTGCCCGCCAGCACGACCAGCGGCATGGCCTTGGCGCCTCGCTGGATCTCGGGGTCCGACGTCAGGGCCGCCCCATAACTCACCGCCGCGTCAAAGATCGTCGAGGCGCCTTCCGGGCCCTGCGGGCGATCGTGCTTCGTGAAGTCCGTTGTGAACCCGCCTTCCGTGCCGGGCGCCAGCTCGTTGCGCACGCGCACGTTCGCGAACGTGCCACGCACCATCACCCGGTCGTTGCCGCGCCGCGAGCCGTAGCTGTTGAACATGCCCGGCTCGACGCCCCGGCTCACCAGATACTTGCCGGCCGGCGAATCCTTCCTGATCGAGCCCGCCGGACTGATGTGGTCGGTTGTCACCGAGTCGCCCACTTTCACCAGGCACCGCGCCCCGCGAATCGCGTCGATCGGCTGGGCCTCGGGCTCCAGGTCCACGAAGAAGGGCGGCTCCTGCACATAGGTGCTGTGCTCGTCCCACGCGAAAAGGTCGCCGCGGCTGGTCTGGATGTTGCGCCACGCCCTGCTGCCGGCAAAGACGTCCGCATACTGCGTGATGAACTGCTCGCGCGTCACCGCCCGGGCGACCGTGTCGGCGATTTCCTTCTGCGTCGGCCAGATGTCGCGCAGGTACACGTCATGGCCTTCGCGGTCCTGCCCGATCGGCTCACTGGCCAGGTCGATGTCCACCGTCCCCGCGATCGCATATGCCACCACCAGCGGCGGTGACGCGAGATAGTTTGCCCGCACGTCCGGGCTGATGCGGCCCTCGAAGTTGCGGTTGCCCGACAGCACCGACGCCGCGACCAGCCCGTGCTGGTTGATCGCGTCGCTGATCGGCTGGGGCAGCGGCCCGGAGTTGCCGATGCACGTCGTGCAGCCGTAGCCCACCAGGTAAAACCCCAGCGCCTCGAGCGCGTCGGTCAGCTTCGCCTTCTGAAGGTAGTCGGTCACCACTTTCGAACCGGGCGCCAGCGACGTCTTGACCCACGGCTTGCGGGTCAGGCCCTTCTCCTGCGCCTTCTTCGCCACCAGGCCCGCGCCGATCATCACGCTCGGGTTGGACGTGTTGGTGCAGCTCGTGATCGCGGCGATCACCACCGCGCCGTCCGCGAGGGTGAACGTCTGGTTGTCGTAGGTTACCTGAGCCCCGGTCGCCACAGCCGCGCCGCCGCCCGAATCGCCGCCGGGCTCACTTCGCCGCCCGAACGTCTTGCTCAGCGCCGCTTCCCACGCGGGCTTCATGTCGCTCAGCGCGATGCGATCCTGCGGACGCTTCGGGCCCGCCAGCGCCGGCTCGACGTCGCCCATGTCCAGCTCCAGTACGGCCGAATACGCCGCCTTGCCCGCGTCGCCGCGCGCCCGCCACAGACCCTGCGCTTCGTAATACTGCTTCACCGCTTCGATCAGCTTCTCGTCCCGTCCGCTCAGGCGCATGTAGACAAGCGTCTGCTCATCGACCGGGAAGAAGCCGATGGTCGCGCCATACTCCGGGGCCATGTTGGCGATCGTCGCCCGATTGGCCAGAGGCATGTCGTCCAGCCCCGGCCCGAAAAACTCGACAAACTTGCCCACCACACCGTGGCTGCGCAGCATCTGCGTCACCCGCAGCACCAGGTCCGTGGCCGTCGCGCCCTCCGGCAGCCGGCCCGTGAGCCTAAAGCCCACCACCTCGGGCAAAAGCATGTAGATCGGCTGGCCGAGCATCACCGCCTCCGCCTCGATGCCGCCCACGCCCCAGCCCACCACCCCCAGCCCGTTGATCATGGTCGTGTGGCTGTCCGTGCCCACCAGCGAATCGGGGAACACGTTCTGCCCGTCGTCCCACAGCACCTTCGCCAGGTATTCAAGATTCACCTGGTGCACGATGCCCGTGGCCGGCGGCACCACGCGGAAGTTATTGAACGCCTGCTGGCCCCATTTGAGAAACTCATACCGCTCCGTGTTGCGCTCGAACTCCAGGTCGCTGTTGATCTGCAAAGCCATCCCGTTGGCGAACGCATCCACCTGCACCGAGTGGTCGATCACCAGATCGCACGGCACCAGCGGGTTGACCTTCGCGGCCGACTTCGCGTCGCCGGTCATGCGCACCATCGCCGCCCGCATCGCCGCCAGGTCCACCACGGCCGGCACGCCCGTGAAGTCCTGCAGCACCACGCGCCCGGGTTTGAAGGGTATCTCCTGCTCGCTGGCCGTCTTCGGGTCGTAGCGGGCAATCGTCTTGACCGATTCTTCGGTCACGACGCGCCCGTCGAAGTGCCGCAGCGCCGCCTCGAGCAGCACCTTGATGCTCAGGGGCAGGGCGGCGAGGTCGACCTGGTTCTTCAGGGCATCCAGGCGGTAGATCGTGCGCGGCCCGAGGGCGGTTTCGAGCGTGCTGCGGGCGCCAAAGGGGTCGGCGGCGGTCATGGCGAAGCTCCTGAAACGTCGGTGAGGGCCGGGTCAAAAAGCTGGGGCAGGCGGCGGACGCGCAGCCGAAAATCCGCGGTTTGTGTCGGAAGTTCGCGCAAAATCCCGTTTGCGGACGCGCCGCCGCATCCTAGCAGTGACGGTCGACAGCGGCAAAGACCGCGCCGCAAGCGATGTCCCGTGAACCTTGCAGCCGGACTGCGCGTTCTCTGCGCGCCTGTGATGATTGGCCTCCGGCTCGCCGCTTCACGCCGCGTCGGAGTCGATCGCGGACTCGGGCTTGCCGGTGTCGAGCGCTTCGCCGGTGATCTGCGGGGCGTAGCCTTCCTCGACCGGCTGGCCGTCGGTTTTGCGCACCACCGGTGCGGGATTCTCGCGGTGATGCGCCGCCCAGATCTTCTCAAGCTCGGCCTGCTTCACCTCGTCGAGCGTGTTGAAGCCCACGCGGCCGCGGCACTTGGGAAAGCTTGAGCAACTCAGCCACAGGCCGCGCTTCGAGTCACGCAGATACAGCGGCGACGCGCACTTGGGGCAGGGCACGTCGGTGGTCAG
The DNA here is from genome assembly GCA_964502445.1 of uncultured Phycisphaeraceae bacterium. GTDB lineage: Bacteria > Planctomycetota > Phycisphaerae > Phycisphaerales > Phycisphaeraceae > CAZCWM01. Next base: position 290,654 of record CAZCWM010000001.1, read on the forward strand.
CGGCGGGACTTTGGGCAGGACGATCAGCCCCTTCTTGTCGAGCTTGACGATGCCCTTGCAGGTGGGGTAGTCCTCGCAGCCCAGGAACGGCCCGAACCGGCCGTTGCGCCGCGTCATGCCCTTGCCGCACTCGGGGCAGAGGATGTCGGTGGTCTCGGGCGGCTGGGGTTTGCCGTCCGCGTCGATCGGGGCGGCGTAATCGCAGTCGGGATAGGTCGAGCAGGACAGGAACCGGCCGTTGCGGCCGAAGCGGTACATCGTCCCCGCGCCGCACCTGGGGCAGTCGTAGGGCGCCGGCTCGGTCTCGGCCTTGGCGTGGACCATCTCCTCGTGCGCTTTGTCGAGGTTGTCCTTGAACGGCCCATAGAACTCGCGCAGCATCTGCACCCAGTCCAGGTGCTCGTCCTCGATCTTGTCCAGACGCGCTTCCATGTCGCGCGTGTAGCCGGGGTCCATCAGCTTCGGGAAGCCTTCGATGAGCTTGTCGGTGACGACCTTGCCCAGGTCGGTGGCGCGCAGGCGGCGATCGCGCGGGGCCACGGGCTCGACATAGCGGCGGTCCTGGATCGTCTGGATGATCGCGGCATACGTCGACGGCCGGCCGATGCCCATCTCCTCGAGCTTCTTCTGCAGCGACGCTTCGGTGTAGCGCGGCGGCGGGCTGGTGAAGTGCTGCGTGGGTTCGAGGGCGAAGGGCGCGACCGGCTGCCTCTCGGCCAGCGGCGGCAGGATGGCATCGTCGCCCGACGGCAGGCCCGTCGCCTTGTAGAAGCCGTCGAACACGAGCGTGCGGCCGGTGGCTTTGAAGGCGGCGTCGCGCCCGTCGGCGGTGCGCGCGCCAATCATCACCGTCGTCGAGTCCCACTGGGCGGGGGTCATCTGGCAGGCCAGGAAACGCTCCCAGATCAGGCGGTAGAGCTTGTACTGCTCCTCGGTCAGTTCGTGGCGCACGCGCTTGGGCGTGATGGTGATGTCCGTCGGGCGGATGGCCTCGTGGGCTTCCTGGGCGTTCTTATCCTTGTTGGCGTAAAAGTTGGGCTTGTCGGGCAGGTAGCGCTCGCCCCACTCGCGGCCGATGAACGACCGGGCCATGTCCAGCGCTTCGCCCGACAGGTGCGTCGAGTCGGTGCGCATGTACGTGATCAGGCCCGTCTGACCTTCCTTGCCGTGAATGTCGACGCCTTCGTAAAGCTGCTGGGCGATGCGCATGGTCCGCTGCAGCGGGAAACCCAGTTGGTTGGCGGCCGCCTGCTGCAGTGTCGAGGTGATGAACGGGGCCGGCGGACGCACGGTGGTGCGGCGGGTTTCGATCGAGCGGATGGCGTAAGCGGGGGCGTCGTCAACCTGACCTTCAAGCTCGACGCGGAAGCGGGCCATCCCCTTGGCCTTGGGCTCTTCCCACTCGCGGCGGTGGGTCTGTCTGAAGCCGAGCGCCGCCGCGACCGCCAATGCCTGCTCGCCGGTTTCCGGCTTGAAAGCCTGGCCGTCGAATTCGACAAGCTCGGCGCGGACCGCCTGGTGTTCGGCCAGCCAGGCGAGCTTCTCGCGGTGGGTCCGTTCTTTTTTTGCGTCGTCTTCACCGGCCGCGTCGAGGAAATCACGCCACCTCCCGCCGAGCGTCGAGGCCTGGGCCGGCTCGGTGGCGAAGTTGGCGGCCAGCTTCCAGAACTCGTCGGGAATGAAGGCTTCGATCTCGCGTTCGCGTTCAGCCACGAAGCGCACCGCCACCGACTGCACCCGGCCGGCGCTCAGCCCGCCGGCCACCTTCTTCCACAACAGCGGCGAAACCTGATAGCCCACGATGCGGTCGAGGATGCGTCGCGCCTGCTGGGCGTTGACGCGGTTCTCGTCGATGCGACGGGGGTTGGCGAAGGCGTGCTCGATCTCACGTTTGGTGATGGCGTTGAAGACCACACGCTTGGCCCCAGCCAGCTCGATGCCCAGCGACTGGGCCAGGTGCCAGGCGATGGCTTCGCCCTCGCGGTCCAGGTCGGTGGCGAACCAGACGTCAGCGGCCTTCTTCGCCGCCGCCCTGAGGTCGGTGACCGTCTTCTTCTTGTTGGCCAGGACTTCGTACGTCGGGGTGAAATCGTGGTCCAGATCGACGCCGGGCACCGGCTGCCTGCTGCCCTTGGGGGCGCGGGGCGGCAGGTCGCGGACGTGGCCGACGCTGGCCATCACCAGGTAGTCGTCGCCCAGGTACTTGTTGATGGTCTTGGCTTTGGTCGGGCTTTCGACGATGACCAGATGCCTGCCCTCGGCCCGGGCTGCGCGCGAGGCGCCTGCGGCCGCAGCCTTGCGGCTCGGCGCCTTTCCGGAGCCGGCCTTCCCGCCGGTGCTCTTACTGCGGCTTGTGCTTTTCTTTCGGGCCATGCCATCCCCGTATCGGCGCTTCGCCCTCCGGGCCATCAGTGGCCAAACGGGCGTGAGCAAACGGCGAAACACTTGAGCAGCAAAAGCCGTCTCTGTCAAGTACATACTGTAAATCTTGTTTATTCATGCACTTGTGGGCGGCTGTGCCGGGTGGGGCGACCAACCCTTCGCCGGGAGCCTACGGGGCAGGGGGCCGCAAGGCCCGCAGCGCCGCATCCACCAGGGTGCGGACGTCGGCCGGCGCGGCTGGATCATCGCCCACCGCCAGCCACGCGCAGCCGGTGAACCGCTTGAGCCAGGTGCGCTGGCGCTTGGCGAAGCGGCGGGTCTGGATTTTGGTCTGCTCAAGAGCCTCGTCGCGCGAGCAGCGGCCGGCCAGGTGGTCCAGCACCTGCTTGTAGCCCAGGGCCTCACGGGCCTGGGGGCCCAGCAGACCGCGGGATGTGAGGTCGGCGGTCTCTTCGACCAGTCCGCGAGGCCACCAGACCTCCTCGCGGCTCAGGCCGTCCTGTTCGACAGCCTTGTGCGGGTCGAACATCGCCTTCACCCGCAGGTTGATGCGGCGGTTGATCGTCTGGACCGACCAGGCCACACCCACGAGCCGGGCCTCGTGCCGGTAGGGCCGCGCCGTGGGTGGGGCGGCCCACTGGCGCTGCAGGGTGGAGATCGGTTGGCCGGTCAGCTCATGCACCTCCAGGGCGCGGATCATCTTCTTGCGGTCGTTGACATGAATGCGCCCGGCCGCCTCCGGATCCACGCGAAGGAGCCGGGCATGCAGATCGGCGCTGTCGCGGGCTTCCAGATCGCGGCGCAGGGATGGGTCATGGCCCGGTCCCTCGAACAAGCCCTCCAGAAGCGCTTTGATATAGAGGTTTGTGCCGCCCACGACGATGGGCGTGCGGCCGCGGGAACGCAGCGACGCGAGGATCGCGTCGGCGCGCCGCAGCCAGTCGGCGACGGTGAACCGCTCCGTGGGCGGCACACAGTCGATCAGATGGTGGACCGCGCGGTTCCGCAGGGCGGGCGAGGGCTTGGCGGTGCCGGCCTCCATATGCTGGTAAATCTGCATCGAGTCGGCTGAGATGACCTCGCCCTCCAGATGCTCGGCCAGTGCGACCGCCAGCTCGCTCTTGCCCCCGGCCGTGGGACCGAGGATCACGATCGGGTTCGCAAGCCGGGCTGAATCAGCGGCGGACATGGCAGGCCACAGCCGGAGCATGGGTTTGGGTCTGGACTCTAGCAGGCAGGATAGCCGCGGATCGTTATACAGGGGTTGGGTTCCGCACGCCCGCGCTGGATAATGGGCGAGGTTCGAATGTCACATCTCACGGTACAGGGGGCTGGCCATGAAACTGGACATCGTGCATGAGAAGGTCTGGGTGGCGACGATCGCCGACAAGCCGGGCGGTTTGCGGGAGAAGCTGGCGGCCTTGGCCGACGCGGGGGCGAACCTGGGCTTTATGATTGCCCGGCGAAGTGAGCGCAAGCCCGGCGAGGGCGTGGTGTTTCTCACGCCTCTCGAAGGCGCCCGGCAGACCAAGGCCGCCGAGGCCGTGGGCTTTCGGCCGAGCACGAGTCTGCACGGCGTGCGCGTATCCGGACCGGACAAGCCTGGCGCCAGCGCGATGTTGACCGGCGTGCTGGCGGACGCGGGGCTGAACCTGCGGGGCCTGTCCGCCGCGGCGATCGACAAGAAGATGGTGATGCACCTGGCCTTCGACAGCGAAGCCGACGCCAAGGCGGCGATCGCCGCCCTCAAGAAGCTCGCGGGTTGAAGCACGCGGCGATGCCGCTTACGTCGCCCTCGACCAGACCACCAGAACCACCGCTGCGACGCGCTGGACGGCGCGGCGGGAGGCGGCGATCGCTTTTCAGACCGATGGCTGGCGGACGCGCCGCAACAGGCTCATGCCTATCAGCAGCAACATGCTCAGGCTCGACGGCTCGGGAACATGCGCCGCCTGGAGCACGCCCTCGGCGTAGGGCGCGGTCTGGCCGACGACGAAGACCCCGTACACCAGATCAAGCAGACCGCCGCTGAGCGTCCCCGTCGCCTCGACGCGATCGAAGCCGCCGAAGTTGGCGATCACCGGCAACAGATTGCTGATCGTCAGCGACAACGATCCGTCTTCGGCCAGCGAGCCGTCAATGTCCCCGAGCATCGTGTCCACCACGTCCGCGTGGAAGACGATCGGATACGTGAGGCTGTCGTTGACGATGGTCAGCGGCACATCAAAGTAGATGGGTGGCGGGTCGGCGAAGCCGAACACCATGCCGCCCAGGTCAAAGCCGATGCTCAAGGTCGAGTCGGTCAGGGCAGCGGTGAAGCTGACGGGGCCGGTGGCGTTGTCGGGGAAGCTCGGGTTGTAGAAGGTCTGGTTGATCCAGGAGCCGACATAGTGGCCCAGGTCGGGCAGGTCGAGCGCCCGAGCCGGCGGGGCCGTCGCCAGCACGGCGAGCAGACAACCGCCGGCCGCGACAGAGCGCAGCAAACGCGTAGGCATCGTGGTCATGTGGAGGATCCCCCAAGGTAAAAAGTCGAAGCTGGTCGAGGCCGGAGCCCGCCCGATACGCCAGGCGCGCCCCCTCATCCCGGTCGACTTTCTCCCCATCCCGCCGGCCATGTTAACACATGGGGCCGCGGAACGGAACAGTCTTTTGACACAAGCGGCCCGACGCGACGCGCAGGCCAGGCGGAACTCCCACCGTGAAGCTCAGATCGCTTCACCGCCCTGGAAGGTCGTGGCGGCGTATTGTTCCTGGTGCAGCAGGTGCAGCACGCGCGCGACATGGGGGTGGGCGACGCGGTAGTGGACGGCTTTGCCCTGGCGGCTGCGCGCCAGCAGGCCCGCGCGATGCAGCTTCCGCAGGTGTCCGCTGACCACGGCGATCGAGCGCCCGGTCGCGTCCGCCAAGCCGCCGACGCTCAGATGCTGGCGGACCAGCAGCTCCACCAGGCGCAGCCGCAGCGGATGCCCCAACACACGCAGGGTCCGGGCCCCACGGTCGAGGGTGACCGGCGACAAACCACGCTGGACGGCGAGCCTCGGCACGCATTCATTCTATCATTACGTTGAATGAATAGGGCGTGTATGACTGCAAACATTTATTGTATATGGACTTGATGGCTAATGTGGCGTGTGGAAAAATCGCTTGTTCACCAGCATGCCCCGCGGTACGATCCTTTGTCCGCCCGCCGGCCGAAGCCTCCATCGCGCCGCGAGGCCCGCCATCCCCGCAACCCGAGCCACGAAAGGCCTGACCATGGCCATCCGCAACCGTGAAGAAAGCAAAGTCGAAGTCGCCAAGAAGGCCAGTCACTACCTGCGCGGCTCGATCGCCCAGGTGCTCGCGGCTGACGACCCCGCCTTCGAGCACGACGACGTGCAGGCTCTCAAGTTCCACGGCATCTACCAGCAGGAAGACCGCGACGCCCGCGGCGAGGGCCCGAAGCACCACATGTTCATGATCCGCACCAAGCTGCCCGGCGGAAAGCTCAGCGCGGACCAGTATCTGGCTCTCGATGCTCTGGCCGATGCCGTCACCTGGAACAAGGCCCTGCGCATCACCACCCGCCAGGGCTTCCAGTTTCACGGCATCATCAAGGGCGACCTCAAACCGACGATGGCCCGCATCAACCAGGCCATGATCTCCACTCTCGCGGCCTGCGGCGATGTCGAACGCAACGTCATGGCTTCGCCCGCGCCGCTGGCCGATGAGGCCCACCGCACCGTGCAGCGGTTCGCCGACGACATCGCCCGCGAGCTGGCTCCCGCCACCCGCGCCTATTACGAAATCTGGCTCGACGGCGAAAAGGTCGACAACTGGCGGCAGGCCGCCCAGCCGGCCGACGGCGAAGAACCCTTCTATGGCGAGGCCTACCTGCCCCGCAAGTTCAAGACCGGCATCGCCCTGCCGGAGGACAACAGCATCGAGGTTTACTCCCAGGACTGCGGCCTGCTCGCCGTCGTGCGCGATGGCAAGGTTCTGGGCGTGAACATCCTCGTCGGCGGGGGCTTCGGCCTCACCCACCGCAAGGAGGACACCTTTGCCCGGCTGGCCAGCCCCCTGGGCTATGTCGACGCCGCCCACGTCGCCAAGGCCGTCAAGGTCGTCGCCGCCATCTTCCGTGACGAGGGCAACCGCGCCGATCGCCGCCACGCCCGCCTCAAATACCTCATCGAAGACTGGGGCATGGACAGGTTCCGCGCCGAGTTTGAAAAACGCGCAGCCGCGTGGGAAGGTGGCGGCTTCGCCCTCAAGCCCTACGTCGCCATGCCCGCTCTGCAGATCAACGACTATCTGGGCGTCAACGATCAGGGTGATGGCCGCAGGTTCTATGGCGTGTGGATGCCCAATGGCCGCATCCTCGACACCGACGGCTGGCGGGCCAAAACCGCCCTGCGCACCATCGTCGAACAGACCAACTGCCGCGTCATCCTCACCCCCGGCCAGAGCCTGCTGCTGGCCGACCTGAGCGACGCGCAGGTCGCATTCGTCGAGAAAACCCTCACCAGCCACGGCGTGAAACTCGCCTCACAACTCACCGGCGTGCGGCGCTACTCGATGGCCTGCCCGGCCCTGCCGACCTGCGGCCTGGCCCTGGCCGAGAGCGAGCGCTTCCTGCCCTCAACTCTCGACGAACTCGAAGCCGTCTTCGAGGAACTGGGTCTCAGCGACGAACCCCTGACCGTGCGTTCCACCGGTTGCCCTAATGGCTGCGCCCGGCCTTATACCGCCGACATCGCTTTCGTCGGCCGCAAACCCGAAACTTACGACATCTTCGTCGGCGGCCGGCTGGCTGGCGATCGCATGGCTGAACTGCTGGCTGAGAACGTCGATGCCGCCGACCTGGTGCCGACGCTGCGGCCGCTGCTGGAAGCCTGGGCCAGGGGGCGGGCCGGCGACGAGAGCTTCGGCGACTTCTACCACCGGGTCTTCACCGACGGTTCGCCCCGGCCCATCGTCACCGGTTCCAAGGAACACCCCAGCCTTGAACGGGTCATGGCGGCCATGGCGCAATCATAATAAACTGTTTTGTATTGACTTATGGCGATGGGCCTGTGGCAGCTCTCCCGCCTGTCCGGGTCGGGTTGTAGGGCCCGGCGTCGGCTTTTTCACCGGCCGCGGGGCCTTTGACCATTGATCGACAGCCGTAACGTGGTACGGTAAGGGGGAACAGGCTGCGGTACCGCGCGGTGTCCGCCACGGTCGGCTGCCGATCGATGATGTTCGGCTCGGTGCCCCGTGCGCCAGCCCGCAGGTCGCGGCCAACCGCCGGTCAGCGTACGCACAGAAAGTGAGCGCAACATGAAGTGCCCGTTCCGCTATTCCGTGGTCGCCGTTGCGGCCGTGACGCTCATCGCCATTCTCGGCGCCGCCAACGCCTCGGCCGAACTGGTCCGCCGCCAGGCCGCCGCTCCCGAGGAGCCCACGCCCCCGTTCCTTGTCGACCTCAGGATCTACGCCGACCTGGGCTACGTCCCCAAGCCGCAGATCGGACTGCCCAACTTCGAATCTGTCCGCTCCTACCAGTCCAGCATCTGGAGCGACGCACGCAGCTTCCGGTACTTCCGTGAAACGCCGCCCAACAACAACCGCGGCTACCGCGGGCCATCCTTCAACTTCAACACGCTCTTCGAGTTTCACGCCTCCGACGACTTCCTGCGTTTCTTTGGCCTCGATGTGAACCAGGACGGCAAGCACAACGGCCTGGACGCCTACGAGTGGGTTGATCCCTACCGGGGCATTCTGAGCACGTCGACCTACGGCCTGATGCAGCGGTCGGCCGTCAAGGAGCTGTTCAAGACCCGCTTTGGACAGGCCGCCTACGACGCCCTGGACAACCCGGACAAAGTCTTCGACATCAACGGCCTGTTCGGCGTCGACCCCTACGACGCCCAGGTGCTGCTCCAGGATCTGCACGACAACCTCGAACGCTACACCGACTTTGGCGGCAATACCGCCCGCATCGCCGCCAACTTCGCTCTGCTCGAGGAATTGGGGTTGATCAACTTCGATGACGCGCGCCTGCCCGGCCGCGGCCTGGGTTCGGGCCTGGGTGACGATCAGACCGTCGGGGCCGGCAGTTCCACCATCATTCCCGAACCAGCCAGCCTCGGCCTGCTCGCCCTCGGCGGCCTCGTGCTCGCCCGTCGCCGGCGCTGAACCGTTCGATCCGCAAGACGCAACCTCCGCCGCGGTCCCTCGGGCCCGCGGCTTTTTTTACGCCTCGCCTCGTCGTCAGGCTCATCGACCACGCCTGCGCCGCCGCTCACGCTGCCGGCGTGCGGCCGCACGCACCACCGCCGGATCATTCCCGTAACGCACGCCCAGGCACCGGCGGCACACCGCCGTCCGCAGACCCATCAGCATGCCCAGTCGTTCGCGCACCAGTTTCACCCGCCCGAGCTCACGCGGCCAGTCCCGCGCGCTCAACTGGTGAATCCATCGCTCCGCCGCGATCATCGCCCGCAGTTCCTTCTGCGTGCATCGCACCAGCAGCAGCTTGTTCACCCGTTGCGGACAACCCCACGCCGCGTGTCCACGTTCGCGGGTCGATAGCCCCGCCACATCCTGCCCAGTGGGCCCGCGGGCGGCTGTCGGCAACGGCAGCCTACCCCCGCACGGACACACCAGGTACGTATGCAGACCCTGATCCGGATGCAGCCGCCACTGTTCCAGCCGAATCGTCTGTGTCCAACTGATCGCCAGGCCCAGCCACTTGCTCGCCCATCGACCGTGGTTGGGGTTCACATACTCACCCGGCTCAAGCTTTTCGCCGACGCGCGGGACGCGCACGCCCTCGTCGCACATCGCGTTGGCCCGCGGCCCGCGCCGGTCGCCCGCCAGCATCACCGCCGGCCGCAGTTTTGCCCATCCACGCAGGTCATAAATGTCCAGCGTCACCACCGCTGTGCGCACGCGCCCGGCCGCGCTGGGGGCGTCGACCCATCCCGACCCGTCGCGCCCCACCAGCCTCGCCACATCCGACGCCTTGATTTCAAGACAGGCCGACCGATCCACCCGTCCCGCCTGGTTGCACCACGACGGCAACCCCAGCAGGTCCACAAGCTGCGTCATCTGTGAAAAACAAACGTCCATCTACAAATGGCCGAAGGACGCTGCGCGCGCGCACCAACACGGCTTTCCTCCCGCTCGCGATTGTCACCCCGCGCAACGCCCCTAACCACAAAACGGTGTCGCACAAAACGGTGTCGCGCACAAAACGGTGTCGCGCACAAAACGGTGTCGGATACCGTTTCTGTGCCGTTTCTGCGCGACGCGCCCAAACAACAAGGCCCCTCCCCTCCCGGGCTGGGCCTTGTCGCGTTTCGGGTGGCCTTGCGGCCGCATCATGAAAGCTCCGGCGGGTTGGCAGCGGCGGAGCATGGGGTTGGCGAAAATCGGCTTCGGGTCTGGGCGTCCGGGCGATCGGCCCGCTCCTTATGATTCCTTACTACCTTGAGCCCCCAATGGCTCCCAGGCCCTTCGGCCCCCGTGGCCCGGCCGTCTTCCTTGCTCAGCACAGAGCCGCGAAGACCAGCAGGGTCAGCACGAGGATCCGCTTTCGCGTCTCGAGGCGGGCCGGGGTAAGCTGAAGCAGTTCGGCGAGCGTGTTCATCAGGCGTTCTCCCATGATCGCTGTGAGAACCGATTCAACGCCCGGACCAGCTCTGGCATGCATCAACACAATAGCCACAACATCATGGAAAAACGGTATTTACAAGATTTTATCTCCGGCCGGCGCTGCGACCGGCTTTGCCGGCTGTTGCCCCCACGCCACAGCAGCATCGGCCCCATGTGGCTTGCCGTCATCACGGCCCTGCTCATCGCGGCGGGGTTTCCCGCCCTCGCGGCCGCCGCGCCACCCGCCTCGCCAGCCGTCCCCGCTGATTTGCCTCCGGTCGCGGCCGGCCAGCCCGATGTCAACGCCGCCGCGCCCGATGCCGCGCCGCTGCTGGACTGGTCCCACGCCCGTCGCGTATTCCCCTACATCGAGCAGTGCATCCGGGCTGGCGGCGTCGAGGACGCGCCAACCCCGCAGCCGGTCTGGGTCGCCGACTTGCGCGGAGCCCGCGTGACGATCCGCTGGCTTGGCCGCACGATGGGTCAGGGCGAAGCACGCCTGCCGCTACTCCCGTCGGGCCCAACCCCCGCCAGCACCGAGGCCGGTCCGGTGATCGACCTGGTTCAGACCGTCCGGGCCGCCACCGCCGCCGCCCTCGTGGATCTGAATCAGACCTTGGCGGCGCGCAACGACAGGGCCAGCCTGCGCGCCGACGACGCGGCCGCGTTCACCCCCTGGCGGATCGCCGACCTGCGGCCGCTGAACGTCGACCTGCAACTGGCCCACCGCGTCGAGCCGATCCGCCTGGCCGATGACGCGCCGCCCGACGCCCTGTTCCGCGCCTTCGCGCCCGGCTACCACGGCCTGCTGAGTCCCGCCATCGAGGGCGGCGTCGACGCGAACGGGTTGGCGTCGACCGCGTCCACGTCCTGGGTCTGGCCCGCCACGGCCCTGGCGATGAACCAGAGCCCCGCCAGTCAGGTGCGGCAACTGCTCGATGCGGTCGGCACGCCGGCCCTGAAGCTGCACGAAGCCGTCGGCCGCGTGGCACGGACAGGCGGGATGCCCATCAGCCGGTTCGAAGTCATCCACCTGGTTCGCGTCGACGAAAGTCAGCCGCCGGTGAACCTGGTGCGTGGCAACGTGCTGCTGCCGCCGACCAGCGTGACCAGCCAGACGCTGGCCGACATGGCTCAGCGCATGACCGCGTTTCTCGTGCACCGCCAGACCAACGCCGGGCAGATGCGTGGCACGTACCATCCGACCAGCGATCAGTTCGATCCCGCCCAGGCGCCGATCGAGGATATGGCCCTGACGGCCTATGTTCTGGCGCGTCGCGCGGCCATGATCGCGCCGCCCCCGGCCGATCCGAATGCGCCCACCCTGTCGATCCCGGACCCGGCCGCAACCAACGCGGAGGACGCCGACGGCCAGCCCCTCTCGCCCGCGACGGTGCGCGACGCGGCCACGCGGATGCTGCGGCCGCTGGTTCGGCGCTACATGTCCGCCGACGCGCCGCGCGAGCCGGGGGCTATGGCCTTGACGCTTCTGGCCCTGCTCGAAACCGATGACGGGGGCAACCGGCAGATCGAGCGCGATGCGCTGGGCGATCACCTGCTTGAGGTCGCCGCCGCGTCGGGGCTGCTGAATCCGCGGGACGCCGCGTCGTCCGACACCGCGGCTGCAGACGCCGGTGAAGGACGGACGGTCGGTCCCGAACAGGTGCTGGTGACGCTGGCGCTGGTTCGCCTGGCGACGACGCCCGAAGCGCCGACGAAAGTGGGCGACGCGGCCCGGCAGGCCCTGGCGGTGATTGAGGCCGGCGTCGATCACCACCAGATCATCACCGCGCTGCCGTGGTATGCGATGGCTCTGCGGGCCGGCGCTGAACTGCAGAACACCGCAGGTACCGGCCGCCGTGACCCACAGACACCGACAAGCCCCGCGCGGACCGCCGAGCCAGCGACCACCCGCCTCGCGGAGCTGGTTGAACTGCTCAGCCGTCTGCAGATCGAACCGGGCGCGCGCCTCGGGCCGGACGACAGCGTCGGCGGGTTCGACCTGCTGCCCGGTTCGGGTCTGGCCAGTCCTGTGGCCGACTGGCGCAGCGCCAACGTGCTGGGCCTGCTGGCCCTGGACCTGCGCCATGTCGCGGCGCGCGGCATCTCCGCGGCCGGCGCGACGGAAGGATCGCCCGATGGCGGTGCGGGCATGGCGGGTGACGAGTCGAAGCTTGTTCAGAAGGTCGTCGACTGCGGCCGGGCGGCCAGGTTCCTGCAGCAGCTCATGTTCGACACACGCAATGCCTATTACGTGCGCAGCTTGCCGGACGTGCTCGGGGGTGTGCGTCCGGCGCTGTGGGACAACCGCCTGAGCACCGCGCCCACGGCGATGGCTTTGCTGGCGGTGACCGAGCTTCAGCAGGCCCTCGAAGCTCTCAACGGCCACTGAGGCGGTGTTCACCGTGGTTGCGGGCGACGAAGGAACCGCGACCCGCTGAGTTTGGGGTCAATCTTTGTGTGCAGCCCGCATCCGGCCCGCGCCGCCAGCGGCCGAGGCGTGAGAGGCCGGCACCAGGCGCGGTCGGTGAGTTTGGCTCTTTTGATCGCTCGTGTTCGACGCAGACCTTCAAGACGACGCGCGCTTTCTAGGCATTCTGGCGTCGTGCAATGGCCCATTGCGCGCTTTATGGGCGGATGCGGCTACCGCCGATGACATCGGACTGTGCATGCGATCGCACAAGACGCACGCTGACAGGCACTAACACCAAGGTCAGCCGAATCGGGACGTACGGCATAGACGTTGCATATGGACGGCGGGTGTCGTCTGCCGGTCGCCAGTTGGACTGCGGAGCGTCCGAGGCTGCACCCGGTGCCGCGCGAGCGATGACGGGGCGTGGCGACTGGAGGAGACGCCGACGTTGGCGAAGCCGACGCCCTTGATTTAGAGTGTCGCCCCGCGACCTCGCGGCCAAGCGCCCAACAGGCCCCCGACCGACGCTGTCGCGGACAAGATGCGGCCGAAAAAATTGCGGATCAGTCAGGTCGACCTCACGTCGGCCGTCCCACGGGTGCACCAGCGGTCAACGCCACATGCCCCAGCACTGGAAGGTTCTTCAAGCAACAAGAGGAAAGGGTTCATCGTGACACCGAAAGAAGTCATCGCCCTGGCGAAAGAGAAAAACTGCAAGGTCCTCGACCTGCGGTTTATGGACTTTCCCGGCATGTGGCAGCACACTTCGTACCCGATTACGGAGCTGACCGAGGACTGCTTCGAGGACGGCTTCGGGTTCGACGGCTCGTCGATTCGCGGGTGGCAGGCGATCAACGAGTCGGACATGCTGCTCAAGCCGCAGGCCGACACCGCCTTCGTCGATCCTTTCCGCGAGGTGCCGACGCTCGCGATCATCTGCAACATTCAGGATCCGGTCACCGGCGCCGACTACTCGCGCGACCCGCGCAACATCTCCCGCAAGGCCATCGCCTACATGGAGAGCACGGGCATCGCCGACACCTGCTTCATCGGCCCGGAAGCCGAGTTCTTCATCTTCGACAATGTCGTGTACGACTCCAACGAGCACGAGGCGTTCTACTCGGTGGACTCCAAGGAAGGCATCTGGAACAGCGGCCGCGACGAGATGCCCAACCTTGGCCACAAGCTGCGCTACAAGGAAGGTTACTTCCCCACCCCGCCCAGCGACAGCCTGATGGACATCCGCACCGAGATGATGCTCAAGATGCTCGGCTGCGGCATTCCCGTCGAGTGCCATCACCACGAAGTGGCCACCGGCGGCCAGTGCGAAATCGACATGCGCTTCGCCCCGCTGGTCGCGATGGCCGACATGCTCGTCAAGTACAAGTACATCATCAAGAACGTCGCCCACGCCCACGGCAAGACCGTCACCTTCATGCCCAAGCCCCTGTTCAAGGACAACGGCTCGGGCATGCACACGCACCTGTCGCTGTGGAAGGGTAACAAGCCGCTTTTCGCCGGCGACGGGTACGCCGGCCTGAGCGAAATGGCCCTGCACGCGATCGGCGGCGTGCTCAAGCACGCCCGCGCCATCTGCGCTTTCGCCAACCCCTCGACCAACAGCTACAAGCGCCTGGTGCCCGGCTACGAGGCTCCAGTGAACCTGGCCCTCAGCCAGCGCAACCGCTCAGCCTCGGTGCGCATCCCGCTCTACTCCAAGAGCCCCAAGGCCAAGCGCTTCGAGTTCCGCTGCCCGGACCCGAGCTGCAATCCCTACATCACCTTCAGCGCCCTGCTGATGGCCGCGCTGGACGGCATCCAGAACAAGATCGATCCGGGCAAGCCGCTGGACGTGAACATCTACGACCTGCCGCCCGAGCAGGCCGCGGCCGTGCCCAAGACCCCCGGCTCGCTCGAAGAAGCCCTGGCCGCACTGCAGGAGGACCATGAGTTCCTGCTCAAGGGCGATGTGTTCACGCCTGACGTGATCGAGAACTGGGTCGACTACAAGATGGAGCACGAAGTCGATGCCGTGCGCATGCGCCCGCATCCGTACGAGTTCATGCTCTACTACGACATCTGATCACGCGCAAGCGCGACATCCAAGCCCGCACCCCAAGCCCAGGGATTCCTTCCCTGGGCTTTTTCGTGCGCGAAGTGGGAGAGAGAAGGGACCAGGGGACCGCGGCGCGAAGGAAGGATCGCAGGTTTGGATCCTGTGTAACAGCCGGATTGCGACGCAATCCGGTTCCGAAGTCCGGACTGCGTAGCAGTCCGGCTATTGCCCCAACGGATATCGGGCGCGCATCAGGAATCGACACCGCAGGTGACCGCGCATCCTTTTCACGTCCGCCCTATCATCGCGCCATGCCCTGCTACCTGTTCACGCTGCACGCCTATGGCTCATGGTTGCCGGATCGTCCGCAGGGCTATGTCCACCATGACACGGGATTTCAACCCGCCAACCCGGCGATCGCCGCTGCGTACCGCCGCCGCATGCGTGAGAACACCACGCGGCTGGAGTCGAAACACCAGCAACAGATCCTCGAAGTGCTGCACCATATGGAAGCGGATGGGCACCTGCGTGTGGAAGCGGTCGCGATGGACCCGAGTCACGTGCATCTACTCGCAAGTTGGACGGGCCCGTCGGACTGGTCGGCCATGCGCCGGCGGATCAAGCACACGCTCTCGCACTGCCTGAACACGCGGTTCGGACAAGGCCGCTGGTTCTCACAGGGTGGGTCGCGCAAGCGCGTGCACGACCATGAGCACTTCGATCATCTGGTGAGTCACTACCTGCTGTCGCATCGCGGCGTGGTCTGGACCCGCCGCACGGGACGACTGCAGTGATCGATGCAGGTCGATGCGTGCGTGCGAAGTGATCCGCTCGCGTTCGACATACTCCATAGGGCATGACAGGCTCAGCAGATCAATAGCCGGATTGCTGCGCAATCCGGTCCGGTTCCGAAGTCCGGACTGCGTAGCAGTCCGGCTATAGGGTTTTGTGGGTCGGGTCATCGTCCGCATCTTCTGTCGCAGACTCGGGCTCATCGGGGGCGAAACAGGGTGCCGATGCGGATCGGACCGCCGCCATCAGCAATCGGCGGGACAACAAGGCGATGCACGAATTCGCAGAACCTTGCAGAAAGAGAAAGTGGGCGATACAGGACTTGAACCTGTGACCTCACGGGTGTGATCCGTGCGCTCTAGCCAACTGAGCTAATCGCCCCTGTGCGGCGTGCGGTCAACACCTTAACGAGAATCGTGACGGAGACAAGTCGGCATGGCGGTCGGCGACGCGGTTCATGCCGCGGTCAGTCCCCGGCGGCGGGGTCGCGGGTCTGCTTGTCGTGTTCGACGGCCTGCGGCGAAGGGCGATCGTCGGTTTTGACCGAAGCGTTCTGGTCCTGGGCGGGCAACTGGCCTGACGGCCGGGTTTCCTTGGGGGTTGTGGCGTGGTCCACATCATCCTCGATCCCCTGCAGACCCTTCTTGAACTCGACGATACCCCGGCCGATGCTGCGCCCCACCTCGGGCAGCCGCTTGCCGAACAGAAGGATGCCCAGTAGAGCCAGGACAATAAGTTCGGGGGTGCCGAAGCTGCCGAACAGGCCCAGCATCATGACCGAGGTGGCGGTGAACATGGCAGATACTCCTGTTCAACGTGCGAGTCGCCGCCAATCGAACGGGGTGAGGCTGGCGGCAGGAGCACGACGCGACGCAATACGATGTCGCCATTGTAGGTCAGTTGGTCAGCCTCCGCCCATGTGGCGGCGTTCAGCGAAGCCGTCCGATGCACAGGCTGACGTTATGGCCGCCGAAGCCGAACGAATTGCTCATCGCCACGTTGACGTTCACGTCGCGGGCCTCGTTGGGCACGTAGTCGAGGTCGCAGGCGGCGTCGGGCGTCTGGTAGTTGATCGTGGGGGCGATTTTACCGGTTTCGATGGTCTTGACGGCGATGACCGCCTCGACGCCGCCGGAGGCGCCCAGCAGGTGGCCGGTCATGCTCTTGGTCGAGCTGACGGGGACGCGTTTGGCCTGCTCGGGGCCGAAAAGGCGTTTGATGGCGGTGGTCTCTGCGGCGTCGCCCAGCGGGGTGCCCGTGCCGTGGGCGTTGATGTAGCCCAGCTGGTCGGCGTTGACTTTGCCGTCCGCAAGGGCCTGGCGCATGGCTTCGGCGGCGCCGCGGCCTTCCTCGTCGGGGGCGGTGATGTGCGAGGCGTCGGCCGACTGTCCCCAGCCCAGGAACTCCGCATGGACGGCGGCGCCGCGTTTTCTGGCGTGTTCGTATTCCTCGAGGACGAGGATGCCCGCGCCCTCGGCGAGGACGAATCCATCGCGGTCGGCGTCGAAGGGGCGTGAGGCGGCGATGGGGTCGTCGTTGCGTCGGCTCAGGGCCTTGAGGGCTTCGAAGCAGGCCATGCCCAGGGGGGTGAGCGCAGCCTCGGAGCCGCCGGTGATCATGACGTCGGCCACGCCGTGGCGGATGCACTCGGCGGCTTCACCGATGGCGTGGGCGGCCGAGGCGCAGGCGGTGGCGATGGCGGAGTTGGGGCCCTTGATGCCCCAGAGGATGGAGACGTTGCCGGCGGCGGCGTTGCACATGAGACGGGGGACCATGAAAGGGCTGACGCGGTCCGGACCCTTTTCGATCATCTTGGCGTAGCCCATCTCGAACGATTCCATCCCGCCGATGCCGCTGCCGATGATCGAGCCGCACCGCCAGGGGTCTTCCTTGGTGAAGTCGAGGCCGGCATCTTTCACCGCGTCGACGGCCGCATTGAGGGCGAACTGGGTGAAGCGGTCCAGTCGTTTGGCCTCGCGGTGCTCCAGGTGGGGGCCGCCGTCCCAATCGACGACTTCGCCGCCGAATTTCACGCCGTGCTTGGACGTGTCCCAGCGGGTGATGGTGCGGATTCCGCTCTTGCCGGCCAGCAGGTCGGCGAAGACCTGGTCCACGTCCGTACCGAGACTGGTGACCCATCCCAGGCCGGTTATGACCACACGACGGTTGCTCATGCCAGTTGAACTCGATGGACCGGAAACACCGCCGCCCACCGGTCGCCAGGGGCGGTGGCGGGGGCGGTCCGGTCAGAGGTTGGGCGACATCGCGGCAAGGGCGTCAGGGTTATTCCTGGGCGGCCTTGGCGATGTGCTCTTTGATGAAATCGATCGCCTGGCCGACGGTCTGGATCTTCTCGGCATCCTCGTCGGGGATCGACGTCTCGAACTCGTCCTCGAACTCCATCACCAGCTCGACGGTGTCGAGGCTGTCGGCATTCAGGTCGTTGACAAAGTTGGTGTCGCGATTGATCTCGCTCTTGTCGACGCCCATCTGCTCGGCGACGATCGAGATCACCTTCTCTTCAATCGCCTTTTCATCCATGTCGATTTCTCTCCTTGGCCCCGATCGTGAGGCCGAACAAACTGGGTCTGAAGACTCGAAGTTGCTATTGGTTAACGGGCAGCAATATAGCCTTGTCCAGCGCGGCTCACAAGCCGCGCACAGTGTAACGCGGGGCTTAACACATGGTCATCCCGCCGTCCACCGCCAGGACCTGGCCCGTGATGTACGAGGCCTGTTCGCTGGCCAGAAAGGCGACGGCGGCGGCGATCTCCTGGGCCTGACCGAAGCGTCCGAGCGGGGTGGCGGCGCGGGCGAAGTCCTTGACCTTGTCGGGCAGACCTTCGGTCATGTCGGTCTCGATGAAGCCCGGGGCCACCACATTGGCGGTGATGTTTTTGGGGGCCATCTCCTTGGCGAGCGAGCGGGTCAGGCCGATGAGCCCGGACTTGGCGGCCGCGTAGTTCGCCTGGCCGGCATTGCCCACCAGGCCGGCGACCGAGGAGATGTTCACGATGCGTCCCCATTTGCCCCGCATCATGGCGCGTACGGCCGCGCGGCAGGCGACGAAAGCGCTGCGCAGGTTGGTGGCGATCACCTCGTCGAACTGCTCGTCGGTCATCCGCAGCAGCAGTGTGTCGCGGGTGATGCCGGCATTGTTGACCAGGATGTCCAGGCGTTTGTGCTGGTCGGCGACGGCCTCGATCGCGTGGTTGAGGGCGGCGGCGTCGGTGACGTCGCAGGAGCATACGGAGGCCTGGCCGCCGGCGGCTTCAATCTGCGCCTTCATGGCCTGGAGTCTGTCCGCGTTGCGGGCGACAAGCACGACGTGCCGTCCCTGATCGGCGATGGCGCGGGCAATGGCGGCGCCGATGCCGCGTGAAGCGCCGGTCACTACAGCCACACGTGGGTCGGCCGATTCTGGCATGAAAGCGGATCCTGTCTATCGGGCGGAGGGTTGGAGACGGACTATGCGGGACTTGGGCAGCAGGGCCGGTTCAGGAACAGCGGGTGCGGTGCGGCAGCCGTCGCCGCGGCGTGGTCCTGGTCGCAAGGCGATCCTCAGGCGTCCGGGGCCTCGGGGAAACCCAGCACCTGGCACTTGCGGTCGATGCGCCGCATCAGGCCGCTGAGCACCTTGTTGGGCGCGAGTTCGATGTAGCGGCCGCTCAGGTGCATGTTGGACCAGAGCATCGATTTGGCCCACTGGACCGGACGGGTGAGTTGCTCAACCAGCAGACCCTTGATGGATTCGACGTTGGCCGCATCGTGGGGCTGGCCGGTGACGTTGGACAGAACGGGCACGGTCGGTTCATGCCAGCGGGTTTGCTCGAGCGCTTTGGCCAGACGCTGGGCGGCCGGCTGCATGATCGGCGAATGGAACGCTCCGGCGACTGCCAAGGCCTTGGCGGCCATGCCCATCTCGGAGGCGACCTGGACGGCACAGTCGCAGGCCGCTTTGCTGCCGCTGATGACCACCTGGCTGGGGCAGTTGAAATTGGCGGGCACCAGCACCTGGTCGTCGCCACGCACGCGGTCGATGACCGCCAGGCACAGCCTTTCGGCGTCCTCCTGCTCGGCGCCGATGAGGGCGACCATGCCGCTGGGCGTGGCCTGGGCCGCGTCCTGCATGGCCATGCCGCGCAGACGAACCAGCTTCAGGCCGTCCGCAAAGCTGAAGGCTCCCGCCAGATGCAGTGCGGTGAACTCACCCAGGCTCAGGCCGGCGGTCGCGGCCAGATCGCCCAGCTTGCCTTGCCGCCGCAGGGCGCGGTAACTGGCTACGGAGCAGGTGTAGATGGCCGCCTGGGCGATGTCGGTACGGTTGAGGTCGTCGGCCGGCCCTTCGAAGCACAGGCGGGTGAGGCCGATACCCAGCAGGGCGTCGGCCTCCTCAAAGACGGCGCGGGCGTCGGCGTCGCTGTCATACCAGGACTTGCCCATGCCCACGTGCTGGGCGCCTTGTCCGGGGCAGAGAAGGATGTCGCCCACAGCGGTCCGCGTCCGTGTCTGGGTGGAGGTCTGGGTCTGGTGGAGGCTGCTGGTCATGGTGTCAAGCTTCCCTGAGGGGGGCCGGCCTGCACGGGTGCAGGGGGTGGTTACAGGGCACTAACACGGATCACATCATGCATTTGTAGGTCGAAGCGTCAAGGAAACGGGCAATCAAAACTATTTTTAAGCTTTTTATTCAGGCGTCGCCGGGACGTCAGCCGTCACACCCGCCAAAGGGCCGATGCCCATGTCAGGCCGCCGCCCAGGCCGACGAAAAGAATCAGGTCGCCGGGTTTGATGCGGCCCGCCGCGTTCAGTTCATGGAGGCAGATGGGGATGCTCGCCGCCGAGGTATTGCCATAGCGGTCGATGTTGATGTAAAGCTTGTCCTCCGGCAGCCCCAGTTTCTCGCGGGCCGACTCCAGAATGCGGGCATTGGACTGGTGGGCGATGACCATCGCCAGGTCGCCGCTGCGCAGGCCCTGATCGGCCAGCACCTTCTCGATGGTCTTCTGCAGGGTGCTCACGGCGAACTTGTAGATTTCGCGGCCGTTCATCTGCAGCGTGTCGAACGTGCCGGAGAAAATCTTGTCGTCGGCCGGCACATGATGCGGCTCGCGGGGGCAATAGAGCTCTTTCCACATGCTGCCGTCGCTGGCCATGGTCTGATGCAGCAGGCCCTGGGTCGGGTCGTCGCTGGCGGTGAGGATCGCGGCGCCCGCGCCGTCGCCAAAGAGGACGCAGGTGCCCCGATCCTGCCAGTCGGTGAGCTTGCTCAGGGCCTCGGCGCCGAGGACGGCGACGGTGCGGACCGCGCCGGTGCGGATCAGGCTGCTGGCGAAGTTCAGGGCATAGACGAAGCCGCTGCAGGCGGCGTTGAGGTCGACGGCGGCGGCGGGCACGGCCCCGATCTCGGCGACGACGCGGGCGGCGGTGGAGGGGCAGACCATTTCCGGACGCAGGGTGGCGCAGATGAGCATGTCCAGGTCGGCCCCGACCATGCCGGCGTTTTCGAGGGCCTGTATGGCGGCGTCGCGCGCCAGGTCGCGGACGGTGGCGGTGTCGTTGAGGATGCGCCGTTCGCGGATGCCGGTGCGCTGGCTGATCCAGGCGTCGCTGGTATCGACGCGCTTGGCCAGGTCGTCATTGGTCAGCACGGTCGCGGGAACGGCCATGCCGGTGCCGGCGAGTCGGATTCCGATGCTCGGTTCAGCCATAGGTTTGGTTCAGAGGCGATGGCCGTCCGGCAGGGCGGCGCCCGCCGGTCGGGGTGGGGCGGGCGGGATCTAGACGGCGGCCTCCTCGACGCCTTCGAACGCGCTCATCGCCTCGACGATGGCGCCGTTCACGTCGTGCTGGGCCAGAGTCACGGCGTTGCGGATCGCGGCTGTGATCGTCCGCGCCTCGCTCGATCCGTGACAGATGATGCACACGCCATTGGCCCCCAGCAGCGGGGCACCGCCGTATTCGTGGTAGTCGTGTTTCTGATAGATACGTTTGACCACAGGTTCGAAGCGCATGGCCAGATCGGGGTCGATTTCGAAAATCTCGTGGGCGATGGTCTTGAACAGGCCGCTGGACAGGCCCTCGGCGAGCTTGAGGACCACGTTGCCGGTGAAACCTTCGGTGATGATGACGTCGGCCTTGCCGGCGAACAGGTCGCGGCCCTCGATGTAGCCCACGTAGTTCAGTCGACCATCCTTCTTGACCAGGGCGTGGGTTTCCTTGACCAGGGCGCTGCCCTTGGCCTCCTCGCCGCCGATGTTAAGGATGGCCACGCGGGGGTTCTTCACGCCGTTGACGCGTTCGGTGAAGATGCCGGCCATGTGGGCGTATTGATGCAGGTGCATCGGGCGCGGCTCGGGGTTGGCGCCCACGTCGCAGATGCAGATGGGGCCGAAGAAAGTGGGCATGGTCACGGCGATGCCCGGCCGATGCACGCCGGGCAGGCGGCGCATCGACATCTGGGCCGCGGCCACACACGCCCCCGTGTTGCCGGCGCTGATGATCACCTCACACCGCTTGTCGCCGGCCCTGCGCCCGGCGAGCCAGCCCATCTTGACGATGGAGCTGTCGGGCTTGGCGCGAATGGCGGTAACCGGCGGATCGTCCATGCCGATGACCTGGGTCGTCGGACAGACTTCGAGACGCGGGTCGCCGGTCATGTTCCGCTCACCCAGCTCGTCACGGATGATGGCCTCGTCGCCGATCAGCACCAGGCGGTCGTCCTCGCCCAGCAACGCCACCGCGTCCAGGCTGCCAGCCAGGATCGCGTCGGGAGCGTGGTCCCCACCCATGACGTCAATGCCGATGCGCACGCAAGACTCCCCGCTGACCGAGGGTGCGGATGCCGCAACCCGGGCCCCGCGCATCCCCCGCGCAACCTTTGTACGCGCGGACACACGGGCGTTACGGTGCTAAGCCTCTTCCTTGCTCAGACGCAGCTTTAAGCCCGGCCGTACATAGCCGCACTCGCGGCAGGCGGCGTGCGGCCGCTTGGGCGAGCCGCAGTTGGGACACCGCACCGCCTGCACGGCAGTGAGGCTGTCATGCGTACGGCGCTTGCGGCCCTGGGTCCGGGTCTGTCGCTGAACAGGAAGCATGGTTGACTCGCCTTCGTCTAACCGCTCATATCGTCGTCAGTGAGCGTCGCTTAAGGCCACGGAACGGGCGCAAGCCCTTACCCGGAGCCTGGAGACAAGCCCAAAAGAGTAATCCGCAGACCTTACCCCGTCAAGCAAAGCGCGCCGTGGAATAGGCACGCTGGTGGACAGGGCCGCACGGCATGGCCGGGGTGGGTGATAGGACCGCTCAAACCCCTCACATCCCCGCGCGCAGGGCGGCCAGGTGGCGGGTGAAGTGCTCGGCCAGAACCTGGGTGTAGGTGTCCGGATGGGCGGCGAGCACGTCGTGGACGGCCTGGCCCAGCGTTGGGTCGGTGAGGACGGAACCGAAGCAGCAGTGCAGAATCTGGCGGCCGGGCTGGGTGAACCCCTTGCCGTGCGGCACGTCGTCCCACATCTCAAGGTAGATCCTCTCCAGATCGCGGTCGTGGCCGACATCGGCGGGGCTGGGCACACCGGCGACGCTGGCGGAGACGTGGTAGGTGGCCTTGTCGGCATCGTAGCGCTGGCGGGAGAAGTCGACGACGCGGCGGAACAGGACCGGCTCGTGACGGGCGACCACGCGCAGGGCTTCGAGGTAGCTGGTGCCGGCCGTCTTGACGTGGAAACGCCCCTTGGTGGCGCGGGCGAACAGCTCGTACATGGACAATTTGTCCGAACCGGAATGAAGGCTGAGCTTGTACGGGCCAAGCCGGGCGGCGATGGCGGCGTGATCGGCCAGCGATCTTTCGAGCGCGGCCAGATCTCCCTTGTAGTCGACGCCCTTTTCCAGTTCGCCGATGAAGCGGGGGGCGAGGCTCACGAGCTTGACGCCCGCCCGCACGAGCTGGTCGGCGATGATGTAATGCTCGGCCAGCGTGGTGGGTTGCTCGGTTTCGTCGACGCTGATTTCAATTTCGTGGGCTTGCCCGCGCCGGGCGGTCGCATCCTTGATATAGGCGGCCAGTTCGAGGGCGTGGGCGATGGCCTTGCCGTATTTCACAGCCGCCCGCTGGACGCTGAGCGCGTCGAAGTCGATCTTCAGGCCGCGGGCGATGGAAACCCGCGTGCCCAGGTAGTCGTCGACCCAGGGGGCCTGATCGCGGATGGTCTGGAACTTCGCGGCCACAGCGGCGGGTGCGTAGTTGTCGGCCTTCTGATCGACGTGTTCGGAAGGATCGATGGTGAAAAAGACAAAGCCGGCATCGGCGGTGTAGTCGACGTCGGCGGGGGTTTTGAGGTGGTCGGCGTCGGCGCCCCAGGGCTGGTTGAAGCCGGCCCGGATCAGGGCGTCGCACGCGGCGGCCATGACCTGGGTGGGGTTGCGGCGGGTGCGGCTCATCTCACGGATCGACTGCTGGGCGAAGATGCCGCGGATCGGGCCGCCTGCGGCCTTGAGGGCGGCGAGGTGGCCGGGCGTGGCGCTGCCCAGGCGGTCGCCGAAGCCGAAACTGGGCTCGATGCCCAGAGGGCGGGCATGGGGCGGCTGTGAAATGCTCATGACGGACGTCTCCGAAAGCATCGGCCCCGAAGGCTGCACCCGGCGTCGCGTGGCCGGCGTGGGGGCGGGCGGGCAACCGTATCGCCGCGGCGGCGGGGGGTCAAAATGAACAGGACCAGCATGCCCCGCGAGGCGGGTGCCGACCGCAGGCGGAAGAAGATAATACGATTGTCTTAATAGATCACTGGCGTTCGATGCTGGCGAGGGCTACGATCCTGCATACAGGTCGGCTGCCGGTCGACCGTGCGTGGGGATGGATCAGGGGACTGCGCGACTGCCGTGGCATGCGAAGCTGGAAGCTGCGCGGTGGTGGCAGGTCCGGGGGGTGATGTTTGATCTCGATCATCGTGCCGGCGCACAACGAAGAAAAGGTTATCGGCCGCTGCCTGCGGCGGCTGACGGATGGCGCGCGCGACGGCGAGGTCGAGGTGATCGTGGTCGCCAACGCCTGCCGCGACGCCACGGCCGAGATCGCCCGGCGCATGGGCGTGCCTGTCCGTGTCGCCGAGACGCCGGTGGCCTCCAAGGCGCAGTCGCTGAATCTCGGCGACCGGCTGGCGCGTGGGAAGACAAGGATCTACGTGGACGCGGACGTTGAGTTGTCCATCGACGCGGTGCGGCAGGTGGCCGCCTGCCTGGAGCGCGGCGAAGCGCTCGCCGCAGCGCCGCGCATGCACATCGACCTGGCGCACTCGAGCTGGGCGGTGCGGGCCTATTACCGGCTCTGGCAACTGCTGCCTTACTTCCGTCAGGGCGTCATCGGCGCGGGAGTCTACGCCCTGTCCGAGGTCGGCCGCCAGCGGTTCGGGCAGTTTCCCGAGGTGTTTTCAGAAGATGAGTTCGTGCGGCTGATCATGAAGCCCACCGAGAGGCGGATGGTCGAGTCGTGCGAGTTCACCGTGCGCGCCCCGCGGACTTTGCGTGATCTGATCCGCGTGCGGGCGCGCTGGCTGGGGGCCAATCGCGAGCTGCACGAGAAGTTCCCCCACCTGGGACGCAACGAGCACCGAAGCTATGGCCCGTCGTTGCGGATGATCGCCCGTCGCCCGCGGTTGTGGCTGGATGTGCCGGTCTATGTACTGGTGCGTCTGGCCGCCGAAGTGGTGGTCGCCCGACGGCGACTGCTGGGCCGGCGCATGCAGTGGACCCGGGATGAGTCCGTCCGTGAGCCCGCCACGAAGGGCTCGACGCGGCAGGTCGAATCCCGCGCGGGCTGAGCGGCGGCCGCATGCGGGCGAACGCACGCTTCACCGAACCACGACAAGCTCCATCCTGCCGCTGGCCGATCGTCGTCCATGCGGGCCTGGCACCGTATTCCGACTCCGTTTCTGCTCCACTTGCCAATGAACCTCGCATTCAGGTTCGCCCCTCCAGAAACGGTATCCGACACCGTTTCTCCCCCGACACCGTTTCTCCCCCCGACACCGTTTCTCCGCGACACCGTTTCTCCGACACCGCTTTTGCGCGCTTCGGGATTGAATCCGCCTCTGGCGGACGAGTTGGCCCTGGCGGGCTTCGAGGAAGGCGATGATTTTCATGGCCCCGCCGCAGTTGGGGCACCGCAGCGGGTCGGCGTGATGGACGCCTTTGATGAGGGCGGCCCAGCCCCGGAAGCGGCGGATGGCGGGAGGCGGCTTTGGCAAAGGTGCTACTGTGCCTCTGCCGCTCAGCGCGCCGGGACAAGCCCGGCGGCTAACAGGAACCGCTCGCCGACGCTCGCGGCTCGTGGTCGCGTTGGTTCTGGCCCCCCAGGCCGCGCGACTTGTTGGCGTACCCGTGGTAGTAGCGCAGCAGGTGCTCGCCCTGGTTGGGGATGTGCTGGGTAACGGCCTGGGTGATGACCGGGCGAAGACCGAGGCGGCTGAATCGGTTACTGGTGCAGCGGTGACAAGGGTTTGCGCCTTCGTCAAGCCCGCGACGGAGAAGGCTGGGATAGCCGAGGCCGATTAATCCGGCTGCCGGGATCAGCATGGACTGCCGGTCAGGCGCTGTGCACAATAGTATTAACCCGCGGCGCGGATGGTGACGACTTATGTCAGGCTGGCCGCCCGTTCGACGGGCGTCGGTCCGGTAACACGGTCGCCGCCAGCCGCTTTTCGGGTCGGGCGGCGGCGAGGTGGCGCGAGGGCGGGGATGGGTGCGGCATGGTTTCCAAGGCGGATCGATTTAGCGACGACCGTCTGCGTTTGGGTGGGGCCGACGTGCGGTCGCCGGCTGAGGATGGGATTCACGGCGCGGGCGCGGGACCGATGCCCGGCCTGACGCCGATGCTGCAATTGCCGGTCGATCGCCCGCGCCCGCCGCGCCGGACATCGGCTGGCGACCGGCGACGCGCGGTGATCGGCCCGCGGCAGGTGGCGGAGATCGAATCGCTGGCCCGAGTCCGCGGCGTGACGCGGCCGCAGGTGATGTTCGCCGCCTTCGGCGTGCTGCTGTATCGCTACACGGGGCAGACCGATCTGGCCATCGGCGTGCCGTCGGCGGGCGGGTGGCCGGCGTCGTCCATCGCCGCGGATCAACCGGCGCGCCTCGTGCCCGTCCGCGCCAACCTGTCGGGTGATCCGACCTTTGAGCAGATTCTGGAACGGATGCCGGGGATGCTGGCGGCCGCCGGCGACATGGCGTCCGACTCTGATGGTCATGCGCCGGTGCAGGTCGTGTTCCACGACGTGGCGGGAGAATCGACAGCCTGGCCGGCCGGTGTGGCTCCAGGGAGGGACGGTTTCGACCTGATGCTGACGCTGCAGCGGCGTCATGAAGATCTGCTGGCGGAGATGGCGTACGACGCCGAGATATTCGAACCTGACCGGATCGAGCGCATGCTCGAGCACTACCAGGTTCTACTCCACGCGGTGGTGGCGGATCCTGACCGGCCTGTTGGCGGGCTTCCCCTGCTGACCGAGGCGCAGAAGCGGCAGATTCTTGTCGAGTGGAACCAGGCCGGCCCCTGGCGTGAAGCCCAGGCTCCGCTGCACGTGCTCTTTGAGCGGCAGGCGCAGCGCACGCCGGACAGCGTCGCTGTCGTCTTCGGCGATGAGCACCTGACGTATGGGCAACTCAACGGCCAGGCCAACCAGTTGGCCCGGCACCTGGACGGCAGGGG
This sequence comes from uncultured Phycisphaeraceae bacterium, assembly GCA_964502445.1. Classification (GTDB taxonomy): domain Bacteria; phylum Planctomycetota; class Phycisphaerae; order Phycisphaerales; family Phycisphaeraceae; genus CAZCWM01. The sequence goes on from CAZCWM010000001.1 coordinate 317,615, forward strand.
GATCGGGCCGGGCGATCTGGTGGGCGTGTGCCTGGACCGGTCGCTCGATCTGGCGGTGGCATGGCTGGGCGTGCTGAAGGCGGGCGCGGCCTATGTGCCGCTGGATCCTTGCCATCCCAAACCTCGACTCGCTTACATCGTGGAGGACAGCCAGGTCGCGGCGATTCTGACGCGGGGCCCGATCGCGGCGTTGTCCGACATCCCCGCGCCTGTCATCGACCTGGCTGTCGAATCGTCGCGGATCGCCCGTCACGACCAGCGGAATCCCGACGTCGCCGTCACGGTCGATGCGCCGGCCTACGTGATCTACACCTCGGGGTCGACGGGCGCTCCCAAGGGCGTGGTGATGGCCCATGCGCCGGTGTGCAAGCTGATGGCCTGGGTTCACGAAGCCTTCGCCATCACCGGCGGCGATCAGTACCTGCAGGTGTGTCCTGTGCACTTTGACCCGTCGGTGTGGGAGTTTTTCACGCCATTACTCGCCGGCGCGACGGCCGTCATGCTGCCTGCCGAGGTGAGGCATTCAGCCGCTGCGATCATCGAATTGATCCAGCGTCGGGGCATCACGCACATCCACGCGGGGCCCGCGCTGCTGCAGTTGCTCGTCGAGGAGCCGGGATTCGGTGCCTGTGAGTCGCTGCGCTGCATCCTGTCGGGCGGCGAGCCGTTGCAGGTGGAACTGAGCCGCCGCGTGCTCTCCCGCGTCAGCGCCGCCCTTTACAACGTGTATGGCCCGACCGAGGCGTGCATCGCTTCATCGTGGTGGCGGTGCCTCGCGGATGAAAGCAGGCTTTCCGTGCCGATCGGCCGGCCCATGGGCAACACCCGGCTCTACATCCTCAACGCGCATGATCAGCCGCAGCCTGTGGGCGTACCTGGGGAACTATGCATCGGCGGTGATCGCCTGGCGGTCGGGTATCTCAACCGGGCGGACCTGACGCGGCAGCGTTTTGTGCCCGATCCGTTTGACGATGCCCCTGGCGCCCGGATGTACCGGACCGGCGATGTGTGCCGCTGGCTGCCCGACGGCAGCGTCGAGTTTCTAGGCCGGGCGGACGACCAGGTGAAGATTCGCGGCTTCCGCGTCGAGCTGGGGGAGATTGACGCGGTGCTCAGTCAGCACGCGCAGGTCCGTGAGTGCGTTACCGTGGTGGGCGAGGCCGCCAACGACCGATGTCTGGTGGCCTATCTTGCATGCCGCGACGGGCAGCGGCCGGGCATCGAACAGATTCGGGCATACCTCGGCGAAAGGCTGCCGGATCACATGGTGCCGGCGGTGTTCGTCGTGGTCGATCAGATTCCGCGTCTACCCAACGGCAAGGTGAACCGCGCCGCGCTGCCGGAACCCAGCGGCCAGCGGCCGGCCCTCGATCGCCCATATGCCGCGCCGCGGACAGACACGCAACGCGTTCTGGCCGATCTATGGAGTGAGTGTCTCGGCGTGCGGACGATCGGCATCCACGACAACTTCTTCGACCTGGGCGGGCATAGCCTGCGGGCGGCGGTGCTGATGTCGCGGATCGATCGACACTGGCACTGCACCCTGCCGCTGCGATGTGTCTTCGAGACGCCCACGGTGGCGGGTCTGGCGGGTGTGATCGACACGGCCTTGAGCGCCCGAGGCGCTTCGGCCGGCGCGGATAACATCAAGCCGATTCCGCGCGATCGGCCGCTGGTTCTGTCGTCGGCGCAGGAGCGTCTGTGGTTCCTGGACCAGGTGGAGAAGGACAGCCCGCTCTACAACGTCGCCTGGGCGATCCGGCTCGAGGGCGCCTTGAATGTCCGGGTGTTGCGAAAGTCGCTCGCGGCTGTGGTGGAGCGGCACGAGATCCTGCGCACGACCTTCACCGAGATGGACGGCCAGCCGGTCCAGATGATCGACCCGCGCGCTCGCGTTCCGCTGGAGGTCGTGGACTTTGACGAGGGTTCGCCGCAGGAGCGGGAGCAGCGGCTGTGGCTGCACGTGCGCCGCGAGAGCAGGCGGCCTTTCGACCTGACGTTTGGGCCGCTGGCCCGGATGCAGTTGCTGCGCCTGGGAGATACGGACCATGTTCTGTTCATGAACATGCACCACATCATCTGCGACGAGTGGTCGCACCGCCTGTTCATGGAGGAGTTGTCCGCCCTCTACGAGGCGGGGGGCGATGTCAAGACCGCCGACGTTCCCGAGTTGCCGATCCAATACGCGGACTATGCGGCCTGGCAGCATCAGCGGCTGTCCAACGGGAAGCTGGAGCGCGAGTTCGATTACTGGCGGCGCCAACTGGCCGGGGCCCCCGCGTCGCTGCCCCTGCCCGGCGACCGTCCGTGGTCCTCGGTGCGATCGTTTCAGGGCGGCACCCACGACTTCGAGATCGCCCCGCGCATCGCGGACCGCATGCGCGCTCTGAGCCGCGAGCGGGATGTTACGCTTTTCATGTCCATGCTGGCCGCCTTCGAGGTGCTTCTCTACCGGTACAGCGGCCAGACCGACGTCGTCGTGGGCACGCCCATCACGAATCGAAATCGGGCCGAGGTTGAGCCCTTGATCGGCTTCTTCCTCAATACGCTGGCGCTTCGGATCCAGCTCGACGGCGGGGCAAGTTTCGATGAGCTGCTCCAGCGGGTGCGTGCGACGGCTCTCGAAGCCTATGCGCATGACGAAGCGCCCTTCGAGCAGTTGGTGGCGCGTCTTGCCCCGGAGCGACATCACGGCCGAACGCCGCTGCTGCACGCGGTTTTCGTGCTGCTCAACGAGCCGGACGCCCAGCCGCGCCTGGGGGTCGCCACGGCCCAGACCATGGTGCTCGACACCGGCACCGCCAAGTTCCCCCTGATGCTGACCCTGGTCGGTCGGGCTGATGGGGGCATGAAGGCCCAATTTGAGTACAACAGCGATCTCTTCGACGCCTCGACGATTGAACGGATGGGCCAGCATTTTGTCACGCTGGTGGACGCGATCGCCGCCGGTTCCCATCGTCCGATCGACGAGTTGAATCTTCTGCCCGAGGCCGAACGCGCCCGGCTTCTGGTCGAGTTCAACGACACCGCGGTGGCGTATCCGCAGGACCGCTGCATCCATGAACTTTTCGAGGTCCAGGCGCAGCAACGTCCGGACGCGACGGCGGTGATCGACGGCGGCGTGACGTTGACCTATCGCCAACTCAACGAGAAGGCCAACCAGACGGCTTGGTTGTTACGGGAACAGGGGGTGGGCCGCGGATCGGTCGTGGCGGTGCTTATGGATCGCAGCGCTGACCTGCTGGTCGCGCTGCTGGGGATTTTGAAGGCGGGGGGCGCTTATGTCCCGCTCAACAGCGCGGATCCACCTCGACGCCAGGCCTTCGTGTGCCAGGACAGCGGGGCGGCTGTGCTCATGACGCACCGAGGCATGTCGCGGAACTTGGACCTCGCGGGAAAGGTCGTCGATCTGGACGCGGAGGCGGCAGACCTGGCGACGCGCGCCGTGACGAACCTGGAGCCGGTCAACGGGCCGGATGATCTGGCGTACATCATGTATACCTCGGGCTCGACCGGTCAGCCCAAGGGCGTGATGATTCCGCATCGAGGCGTCGTCCGCCTGCTGTGCGGCGCGGATTACGCTCCCTTTGACGATCAGCAGCGGTTCCTGGTTCTGGCGCCCACGAGCTTCGACGCGTCGACTTTCGAAATGTGGGGGCCGCTGCTTCACGGATCGACGTGTGTGGTCCATGGCGATGCGGCGCTGCAGCTCGACGGGTTGGAGCGGGTGATTCGAGAGCGGCAGGTCACATGCATGTGGCTGACCGCGCAACTCTTCAATACGGTCGTGGAGCAGCGGCCGCAGGCCTTGCGGACCGTGTCGCATCTGCTTGTCGGCGGCGAAGCCCTGTCGGCGCCGACGGTGCGCCGAGCCCTGGAACTGCTTCCCGAGACGCGGATCACCAATGGCTACGGGCCCACCGAGAGCACGACGTTCACCTGCACGTATGCGATTCCGCGCGACCTGCCGCCTGACGTCGCCTCGATTCCCATCGGCCGTCCGATCGCCAACACCCGGGTGTATATTCTGGACGGCCGGCTTCAGCCGGTGCCGATCGGGGTGCCCGGCGAGTTGTACATAGGCGGCGCCGGCCTGGCGTGCGGGTATCTGAATCGCCCCGACCTGACGGCCCGGAGCTTTGTTCCCGATCCATTCAGTGAAGTTTCCACGGCACGCCTGTACCGGACCGGGGACATCGCCCGCTGGCGGGAGAGCGGCGATATCGAGTTTCTGGGGCGTCGCGACGACCAGGTGAAGCTGCGCGGGTTCCGGATCGAGCTTGGCGAAATCGAGGCGGTGCTTGGCCGTCATGACGCGGTGGGGCAGTGCGCGGTGGTGGTTCGCGAGGTTGGCGGGGACAAGGCGCTGGTCGCCTACCTGACGCCGGGCGTTGGGCCGCCGCCGTCGATTCCCGTGTTGCGGGAATACCTGGCGGCGCGGTTGCCCGCCTACATGGTGCCCTCGGCCTTCGTGACGATGCAGCGCCTTCCGGTCACCGCCAATGGCAAGCTTGATCGACGGGCCCTTCCCGATCCGGACGCGCACATCGGGGCCGGAAAGGCGCATGTTGAGCCGCGGACGGCCACCGAACGGCGTCTGGAGGAGATCTGGTGCAATGTGCTGGGGCTGCGGCAGGTCAGCGTGACGGACAGTTTCTTCGAACTCGGCGGGCATTCGCTCAAGGCCGTGCGTATGTTCGCCGAGATCGACGCGGCCATGGGCGTCGCGCTGCCTGTCGTAACGCTGTTCCACGCGCCCACGATTGAGGCTCTGGCGCGGGAGATCGATCATCAGGGACCAGCGGTCGTACGTGACTCGACTGTCGTGGCGCTGCAGTCGGGAGGCGATCGGCCGCCGGTGTTCCTCGTTCACGCGATTGGCGGGACGGCGCTCAACTATCCCGAGCTGACGCGACATCTGGGCCCCGACCAGCCGGTCTACGGCCTGCAGAGCGTCGGCGTCGACGGCAAGCGGCCGACCCAACGGCGCATCGAGGAGATGGCAGCCACCTACCTGCGTGCCATTCGCCAGGTGCAAGCCCAGGGGCCGTACCATCTCCTGGCGTTTTCCTTCGGGTGTGTCGTCGCATTTGAGATGGCCCAGCAGTTATCGGGGCGAGGTGAAGAAGTCGCGTTTCTGGGATTCATCGACGGGACGCCGCCGCATCCGACCGAGGTGAAGATGCCGATGTCGATGTCCCTGCTGGCGGCCAGGCTGACCCAGACCGCGCATCGGGTCGCCGGTCTTTTCGGACGCGAGACAACGGTGCGGACAGCCATCGGCATGCGGTGGCGTGCGTGGGTTCGCGCGGTCGGAGCGGGAATCCGTCGTGAGGCCGATCAGCCGCGTGAGGTGGTGTTGGACGACATTCTTGATATGAGCGCCTGGCCGCCCCACATGCGCAAGATTGCGCGGATCCACTTTCAGGCCTATCTGAAATACGAGCCCAGACCGTATACCGGGCGCATCGATCTGTTCCGTTCGCGCTCGCAACTGCTGGCGCCGCAGAACACGATGGGGTGGGGCGAGCTGGCCCCCGGCCGCGTGGTGCTGCACGACCTGTCGGGAACCCACAGCACCATTTTCCGTGAGCCGCATGTGCGCGTGCTGGCACGCCAGATCGCCGCCGCCCTGGCTCAGTCACCTGGCCCAACGGCCGACGCATGACGTCCGCGGGTCGGATATCCGCATCACGACGCATCGATAATGAAAGATCAGCGATTTAGCACCCATGAGAACGACTCAGCCGGCGGCCAGAGGACGCCGCCGGAGACTTCGCCGCACGAAGTCGACGTGTGGGTGGTTGAGTTGGATGTGGATGCGCGCCTGCAGGCGGCACTCGAAGGGCTGTTGTCCGCTGAGGAGCATGAACGGGCCGACCGGTTTCAGTTCGCTCAACATCGCCGCCGCTTCATCGTCCGCCGGGGGAGTCTGCGGTTGATTCTCGCGGGCTACGTGGGGATGGCGCCCGCCGCCCTGCGTTTCACCGAGGGTCCCCAGGGCAAGCCTGTTCTGGCATCCGGTCCGCCCGATGAGGTGCTGGCTTTCAACACCAGCCACAGCGACGAACTGGGCCTGGTGGCGGTCAGCCGCCACGACTTGGGAGTCGACGTCGAGCGCGTTGCGCCCGTGGACGGCGACCCGCTTGTCGCGCGTACTCATTTGCATCGTGACGAACAAGCGGAGATGGACCAGACGTCCCAGGCGTTGCGTGCGTACAGCTTCTTTCGCTGCTGGGTGCGCAAGGAAGCCTATATCAAGGCACGCGGCAAGGGGCTGACAATGGGCCTGGATGCCTTCAGCGTGTCTGCGTCGGCCGCGGTGGGTGCGGTGGGCTGGCCTGTGGCGGACGGGAGGAACCCCTGGGCCGACTGGTGGGTCCGGGACTTGGATCCGTCGCCCGGCTATGTGGCCGCGGTCGCCGCTGGCGGCCCATCATGGCAAGTGCGTCAGAAGGTATTTTCGCCCAGCGAGGTGGAGGCGTGCTACGGTCGCTGGTGCAACCTTGCGGGTGTGATCTGACACGCCCACCGCAAGGGCCCGCGACGGTATGGGGCGAAATGGAGCCGATGGGGATCGAACCCACAACCTCTACATTGCGAACGTAGCGCTCTCCCAATTGAGCTACGGCCCCGCAGGAAGGGACATGTTAATCCGGCGGGTGGCACGCGGCAACTGTGAAGCGGCATCCCTGGCTGGGGGCCCCGATCGGGTCCGTGTGGGCTGTTGGGCGTCGTTGCGGGAGCGTCAGATGTCTTGACCGACTGGAGATGGCGCGGTCTAATGCCTAATAATTAACCAAGCTGCCGTGAGTCCACGTGCTCACGGTTGGCCGAACCCTGCCACCTGGGTCTGGGCGTGTGGCGGCAAGCATGCCGTCAGCCTCACGGCGTCGCACCCAAGGCCGGACCGCCGCATACCGTGATGTGCTTGTTGCCCTTGCCGTCCCGTATCGACAGGATTGCGACGTCGCCGGGTCACCGCCAGCGCACAGGCGTGTTGTGGAACATCGGCGTCCCCTGGGGCGTCCAAGGCCATGAGGTCGGTGGGGTTTTCGACAGCCGCTGACACGCCGCCCAGGCCGTGCCGCGGGTGGCTGCGTTCAGGCTCGCTAGCACTTCGGAGCATCGTGATGGCGAAGAACGACTGTTGGGGCGTCGAAGTCGGGGCGGATGCGATCAAGGCGGTGCGCCTGGTCCGCAAGGCCGGCCAGATCACCATGGCCGAACATGTCGTCCTGCCGTTCAAGCAGATCCTGACGACGCCGGACATCGACGTCGACGAGCAGATCCAGGTTCAGCTCGACCAGTTCATGCAGCGGCACGACCTGCGCAAGAGCGCGGTATGGATATCGGCTCCGGGGCACATGGGTTTCGCCCGTTTCGCCAAGTTGCCGCCGGTCGAGCCGAAGAAGGTGCCGGACATCGTCAAGTTCGAGGCGGTGCAGCAGATTCCCTTCCCCATCGAGCAGGTCGAGTGGGACTACCAGACGTTTCAGCAGGAGGACTCGCCTGACGTCGAGGTGGGCATTTTCGCGATGGGTCGCGAGCGGGTGACCGCGTTCCTGCGCAACTATGAGGCGGTGGGCCTGAAGATTGACGGCATGACGCTGTCGCCGGTGGCGGTGTTCAACGCCCTGGTGTATGACCAGGATGCAAAGGATCAGTCGCAGGGGACGGTATTCGTCGACATCGGGACCACCAGCACGGATGTGGTGGTGATCTGGCAGGGCGCGATCTGGGTCCGCACGCTGCAGATCGGCGGCAACGACTTCACCGAAGCGCTGGTCAAGGCGTTCAAACTCAGCTTTCCGAAGGCCGAAAAGCTCAAGCGCGAGGCGGGCACCAGCAAGTACGCCCGGCAGATCTTCCAGGCGATGCGGCCGGTCTTCGCCGATCTGGTGCAGGAGCTGCAGCGTTCGCTGGGTTACTTCCAGAGTCTCAAGCGGGACGCGACGCTGACGAAGATGGTCGGCGTGGGGTCGACCTTCCGCCTGCCGGGGTTGCAGAAGTTTCTCAAGCAGCAGTTGCAGATGGACGTTCAGCGTCTGAACGGATTCAACAAGATCGCGGTGGATGGCAAGGATGCGGCCGAGTTCGCCGAAACCTCGATAAACCTGGCGACGGCCTACGGGCTTGCGCTTCAGGGCCTGGGTGAAGCGGAGGTGCAGGTGAACCTGCTGCCGGCTGCGGTGCTGCAGGCCCGGATGTGGAAGGCCAAGCAACCGGTGTTCGCGGCGGCGGCGGCGGTCATCCTGCTGGCCGTGGGCGTCAATATCTTCAGTCTCTGGCAGGCGAAAGGGCAGTATGATCCGTCGCGACTGTCCCAGGTGAGCTCGGTGGTCACTGAGGCGAGCAGCCTGGCGACGCAGTGGAATCAGGTCGCGGGCCAGGATGATCCTCGTGAGAAGATCGAGGACATTCGGCGTTTGCTCGATGGCAAGAGCGTCTGGTCGCTGCTGCTGACGGACATCCAGTTGGCCAAGCAGGCGGCCAACCCCCAGCCGGAGACCCTCACCGCCGATTACGAAAAATTGATGTCGATTCCGCGGGCCGAGCGGCGGCAGATCTATATCGAGTCCGTGAAGGCGGACTATCTGGTCGGGCCTGGCCGTGTCTCGGGCAGTGCGCCGACGACGCTGTCGAGGCAGAATGAGGCATGGTCGGTCAATCCGTGGGGATCGGGCCAGGGATACGCGCCGGCGTTTCGCCTGCTGGTCACCGGCACGACGCCGAACAAGGAGGGCGCGACGTTCTTCTCGGACACCTTCATCCAGTGGTTGCGTGACAATGCGGAGCGCAAGAACCGGCCGTATCGCATTCTGATCCAGGGCCGGCCGCTGATCAGCTTTGACAAGGTCAGCGATCCGACGGCCGGCGGCCGACCGGGGCTGGGCGCGTCGGCGCCGCTGGGGCTTCCACCGGGCTTTTCCCCCGCGGCGTTGCCGCCGGGACTGGGTGGTCCGGGCGTGGCGACAAGACGTGCCGGCGGGATGGACGATATTTTCCCACAGCGGCCGACACGCTCTGAATCACGAGCCGGCGACTGGTCTTTCGAGGTTCAGTGGACCGTGGAGCTGTTGCCGCCGCCCGAAGCGCGGCAGGCGGAGGACGCTCTGTACAAGGCGGCCAGCCAGCCTGAGCAGCCGCCCACCCCGACCAACGACGCCGATGAATCGCCGACACCAGCCGAACAGGCGCGGGCGACCGAAGGCCAGGAGGACCGGTCATGATGTACGTCCGCAAGATACTGGATTGGGCCAGAGCCAATCCGCTGACGGTGGGGGCGATCGTGGCGGTGGTGGTGGCTGCGATTGTCTGGCCGTTGATGGCGTTGGCGCCTGGGCAGAAGTTCCGAGATCAGATGGCCGCCGACGCGAGCAAACACTTGCGCGAGGTGGACAAGTACCTGCAGCAGTCCGTCGAGATCCCTCCGCGTACAGCCGACGGCGAGACTGAGAGCGTGTCGCTGGTGGTCAACCAGTCGGCCATTGACAAGCGGGCGTGGATCAACCGTCGTGTCAACGAGGAGTACCGTGCGATCCACCAGCAGGCGATCGCGTTCAACGCCTCGGGGCATCAGCCGATGCTGCCGGGTCTGTTCCCCAAGCCGGCCAATGACAGTCTGCCGGTGGTGGCGCGCGAGGCCTACCTGGAGTCGTTCCCGGCGATGCTCGATGAGTATCAGCCTGACGCCGCCCTACCGCGGCTGAACGCGGGCACCCCGCCGTCGCCCGCCGAGATCGCCGACGAACTGGCCAAGGTCGACCAGGAATTCGCCGCGGAATTCGCCGACGCCGCCCGCGGCAACCTGTCGCCGGAGCTGGAAGAGGAACTGCGGCTGCGTAAACAGCAGCGGCTGAAGGACGTGCTGACGCGGCGGGCCAAGGGCATCCACATTTACGCCAGCCGCCCGCCCGACCCGTCCTCGCCCTTCGATATCGGGACGTGGGCATCGCAGTCGACGATTCCGAGCATGGAGGATCTGTGGGAGTCTCAACTGGGGCTGTGGATCCAGCAGGACATCATCGAGGCGATCGCCCGGACCAACCGCGTCGACAACCCCACCTATGACGTGACGATGATGCCCGTCAAGCGTCTGGTGAAGATTGACGTTCTGGATGGTTACGTGGGCGTCAATACGTTAGGCGGGATCGGCGGAGACGTGAGCCGGTCGAGCGTCAGCAGCCGTCGTCGCAGCAGCGGCGGCGGTGATGCCGGCGGCGCTTTCGTGATGCCCGAGATGACCAAGGAGCAGTTGATCGCGATGGGCATGATGCCCAACGATGGCAGTGTGTCGGTCCCATCCAGCGGCAGCCGCGGCGGCGGGGCGGAGCTTCCCGCGATTCAAGAAGAAGTTGAAGAAGCGATCAAACCCCTGGACCTGCCGCAGCGCGATTATTCGGTCGGCCACACCGGGCGCACCTGCACACGCTACTACGACGTGCGCCACGTCTGGCTGACAGTCGTGGTCGACTCGGCGAGATTGCTGGAACTGCTCGACAACCTCTCCAAGGTCAATTTCATCACGGTTCTGAAAGTGGGCGTCAGCGACGTGGACGAATACGACGCGCTTCGCGACGGGTATGTGTATGGCTCGGGGGACGCGGTCGAGGCCAGCATCCTTCTGGAGACGGTGTGGCTGCGGCATTGGACCAATGACCTGATGCCCATCGCCGTCCGCCGGACGGTCGGGGCGGTGGATCTCGGCCCGGTGGGCGAGGATACGGCTGGCTGAGAGGGGGTACGCGGCCGTCGTCGTTGATGGCCACTGATCGGGTCGATGCGGCCCGGAGGTTGAAGATGATGAACAACAAGCTCGTCGCGGCCTTGATCCAGCAGATCGACAAGATCGTTCTGGTGATCGCCCTCGGGGTCGGCGGCTTTCTGGTCTGGGCCTACTCGATGGGCGAGCCGTATGCGGTCCCCATCAAGGTTGGCAAGACCAGCGAGGTGGTCAGTCCCGCCGCCGTGACGGATCGCGTTCTGAACCAGGCCAATCGCCTGCGCCAGCAGCTGAGCTCGGACCGGGTTCCGGAGGCGTTGGCCGATTTCACGATCCCGGATTACACGCAGGATTTTCTCCAGCGACTGGATCGGTCGCTCGCCGTCGCGGCGGGCGTATCGATGCCGCTCGCCCAGGTGGGCATCTCGATCGCGGATATCGCCTCCGAATCGCTTGAAGACATTGAATACGTCGTACCGACGCCGCCGGCGGCCGTCTCCGTCGTCGCCCGGGCCGGCAACGCCGTTCTCGACGACCAGATCAGCCCGGGCCAGCTTGAGCCGATCGTGGCGCGGGTTGGCGACCGGGTGCCGCGGGATTTTCACTACGTTTCGGTCGCGGGCCAGCTCGATCTGGATGCCTGGATGCGGCGAATGGACTCGGTGAATGATGGGCGTGCCTTGCCGGCCGCATGGCAACGATCCGCGCTGTATGCGGTGGACATTCGCCTCGAGCGTCAACAGTGGCTGCCCGACCAGGGGGTCTGGGGGCCAACCCAGTTGATCCAGCCCATCCCGGGGCAGGTTTCTTTCCGCGAGGCTTCCGTGGGCAGCCGCAGCGAGGCCGATGTCCTGCATGGAGCGATCACCGCTCAGCAGGAGCAGATTCTGCGTCCCGCGTTTCTACCTCTGGCGCGCGGACAGGGCCCCCCCTGGCGCGCCCCCGACGAAGCCGACGCCGTACTCGGTGCAGTTGAGCACGAAAAGCTGGCCCAGCTCAACAGGGATATCGAACGCCTGACACGGCGCATCGAGACCATGGAGCGGACCCTCGAACGGCGCCCAGCCAGCGACGGCGACTTGCGTCGGGACACGCGAACACCGAGCAGTCCGCCGGGATTCGTTGACCCGAACGAAGCCCTGCGCGTGCCGTCGGGCGCGGGTGGGGTTCCCAGCAGTTCCGCGCGCCCGCGCGTTGAGCGGCTCACGCCCGAACAACAGTTGGCTCAAATGCAGGAAGAACGCGATCAGAAACTGGTTGAGCGCGACGCGTTGCTGCGGCCGGTGCGCAAGGGCTTTGAGTCTGCGACCCCCGATGGCGTCGCCGATCGCGGTCGAACAACGCAGCGTGAACCGGGTGTGGTGCCGTCGCCTGAATCGCTCGACGCAATCGCGGCCCAGATGTTCGCCGATCAGTTCGCGCCAACTTCGGGCACGGGTTCGCCCGCTCGTTCCCGACCGGCCGCCGCGGTGACCGCCCCCGAGGAAGAGCAGTCGCAGAAGCTGCGATTCTGGGTGCATGACATCGACGTGGAGCCGGGCGCGACTTATCGGTATCGGGTGGTCATTGACATGCTCAACCCGTTGTTCCGGCGCCAGCAAAGCCTCGCGGTGGAGCAGAAGGCGCAAGCCGACGTGGTTGCCATTCGGGCCGAGCCCTCGGGTTGGACCAATGCGGTTGAGGTGGATCCGTTCGTGCGGTTCTTCCTGGTGGGGGCGTCGTCGACGCAGGAAACCGCCGAGATCGAGGTCTACCGCCTGTACGCGGGTGTTCAGCGTTCGCAGACATTTACGGGTGTGAAGCCGGGAGACATGATCGGCCAGCCCCGAACGCTGCGCATCGGCGGGCAAAGTATGCGGATCGACTTCAGCACGCACAAGGCGCTGGTGGACCTGGAGGATGCGGCCCAACTGGACGAAGCGGGATCGGATACGCGTGGGCTTTTCAGCGACCTGGCGGACGGACGGCTGTTTGAGCGTTGGGCTCGCCGGGACGCCAATGATCCGACGCGGGCCCGTTACCAGAATGACACTGTGCTGTGGGCCGCCTTACCGGATGGCAACCCATAAGAGGCGTCCACGCGTACCGACCCTGTGGGCATCATCCGAGGCTCACGCTCCGCGCACCGCATAGAGCCCCAGCGCACACCATGCGTTGCCAATGCGATCAGTGATCGCCAAGCCGCGCAGGGCCGGCAAAGCCACCGGCAGGCCGCGCGACAGGCATCTTTCGTGCCAGGCTTTGAGATCGTGTTCGGCCAGCGCCTGCGACTGGGCGAACAGCAGCAAGGCCAACCCGCCGAAACGGATGCCCCCATCCGTCCAGATCTTGCGTACATCCTGGGCGACGGGCGCCAGCAGTTCGGCACTGTAGCGCGGGAACGGGCCATCGGTTTCAAACTGGGCGACGGTCTTGATCTCCAGCCAGTAGGCCTCCTCGGGGTCGGTGGCCGGCTGATCATCGAAGAGGGTGCCGCGCACCAGGGGATCGCGCAGCGGCAATTGAGCATGGGTGAGGACAAGGTCGCACCGCTTGCCTTCGCTGCGGCGGGGACGCAGGCGATCGCCCGGATACCGCTGCTCGGGCCAGACGCCGTATCCGGCTGCTCGCAGAGCGTCGGCGATCAGCGGGTGCAAGGCGAGTTCATCACGCGCGTCGAAGCCGTATACAGCCTGTTCGAGATCGTCATGCGCAGCCTGTCGCCGCAGGCCATCGATGATCGCATCGGCGATGTCGGCGGTGGACCATTGCATGGGGGCGGCCGCCTGCGGGTGAAGCGCGTTTCAATTGATTCACCAGCTTGACAGCTCTCCGGTGATCGGCTCGACAAGATCCTTGGGGGTGACGATGCCGATGGGCTTGTCGTGACGGTCGACGACGATGGCCATGTGGGCGTGCTGTTCCTGAAGGCGGCGCAGGCCGGCGCGCAACGTCATATCGCCGGCGAGGGTGACCGCCGGCTGCATGAGATCCCGCACGGGTGGGCATGCCTCGCGGCCGCGGAACAGCGCATCGATGATGGGCAGAATGCCGTGGACGCGGCCGGCCCGGTCGACCACGGGAAAGCGGGAGCGGCTGGTGCGGTCGGCCAGTTGCCAGAGCATGTCCGGCGTCGCTTCCAGGGCGACCGTGATGACCTGCGGCCACGGCGCCATTTCATCGCGCAGACGGCGGTCGCTGAGTGACAGCACGCGCTCCATGATCGACGATTGTTCATCGCTGAGCAGGCCTTGGCCGACGCCCTCGCGCATGAACTGATGCACCTGGCGACGGGGATGCAGTGGTCCGGCATGCTGGCGGCCGTGGATGGCGCCCGTCACCAGTCGGCTGACCGTAACGATCAGCGGCAGAAGGCCCGTGACCAGAAACAGCCGCCGCGAAACATCGAGAAAGCCCGCGAAGCGATAGGTGGCCTGGTCGGTGTGGGCGGCGAAGTAATCCTTCGGCAGCGTTTCACCGAAGACGAAGAGCACAAAGGTGGAAACCAGGACATTGACGGTGATCACCTGGGCCACATGCAGGCCCTGGCCTTCCAGCAGGACGGCAAGGCTGGAGGTTCCCATGTAGTTGGCCATGTTGTTGCCGATCAGGAGCGTGGCCAGGACGACATTGGGTCTACCCAGCAATCTTCGCAGTCGGCGGGCAGCGGGTTGGCCGCGGTCGGCAAGGATTTCCAACCTTACGCGGTTGATGCCGTATACGCCCGTTTCGATGCCCGAATACAGCGCGCTGAGCATAAACCCGACGAGCATCACGGTCAGCCAGACGATCTGGGCGCCAGGGCTCATGAGCGTGCCTCCAGACCTTGCGGTGTTTTCGGCCCTTGGCTGTCGTCGGCCACGCGGACCCGCAGGGTATCGATGCGCCGCCGTCCCATGCGTTCGACCTCCAGCAGAAGGTTGCCCTCGCGCACAAGGTCGCCGGGCTTGGGCAGCCGTCCCAGGCGCGTCATGACCAGACCGCCGAGGGTGACCGCCTCCATGACCGGCCGGGCCACGCCGAAGCTTTCAAACCAGTCCTGAAGCGGCAGGCCGGCCCGCACACGGAAGCTGCCATCGTCCATCTTCTCCACGTCCGCTTTCGCGTTGCTCTCCGCCTCGTCGGGCATGTCGCCGACAAACTGCTCGACGACGTCTTCGAGGGTGACCATGCCGGCCGTGCCGCCATATTCGTCGACGGCGACGGCGAGATTGTGGCCGCGCTTGCGGAATTCGACCAGAAGTTGGTCGGCCCGTTGCAGATCGGGGACAAAGGCCACCTGTCGTACCAGACGGCGCAACTGCCCCGGGGTTGTGGGTCGGCGGAGCAAGACCTGCCGGGCCTCGACCAGGCCCAACAAATGATCCAGATCGCCGCGATGAACCGGGATGTGCCGGCGATGGGACCGGCCGATGAGCTCGATCAATTCGTCGACCGGCTGGTGGATGTCGAAGGCCACGAGATCGACGCGCGGGGTCATGATGTCGCGCACGCGCAGCCGGCTCAGTTCGAGCACGCCCTGAAGCAGATCCTCTTCTTCGGGATGGATCACGCCCCGTTGAGCGCTGAGTTCGAGCAGGCGGGCCAGTTCCTCCGCCGACAGGGCGTGCGGACGTTGCGGCGGCGCGATGAGCCGCGCCAGCGGATTGATGACGAACGCGCGAAGCACCAGCCGCAGCGGCGCAATCGCGCGATGGAGCGTCAGGAGTGGAATGCTCACCACTGCGGCCCAGCCGACCGGCACCCGGTTGGCGATTAACTTCGGCAGAACCTCGCCGGTGAGGATGATCAGCAGCAGCGAGGCGAAGCTCAGCAGACCGATCAGGGAGCCGGATATGTCGTCGCGTTGTTCCAGACGAATCAGCAGGACGGTGCTGACGACAAAAAACAGAACATTGGCCACCATGTTGCCAAGCATGAGGGTGATCAGCAGGTCGCGCGTTTCGGCCAGGAGAACGCCGATGGCATGACCCGCCATGCCGCGCCGGCGGGTGAGCGCAAGTCGATCGTGCGCAGTCACACTGAAAAGAGCCGTTTCCGACCCGCTAAAAAAGGCGCTGGCCAGGAGGAAGCCGGGCAGAAGCGTCAGGAGCACAAGGTCAGGCAGGATTGGTGCGGACACAGCGGAGGAGTCCGATCGGGGATTGCGGGTAAGCCGTTGGGGGCGGCCCGTCGGCGCGATGCGTGGTCAGATAGCCGGTTCAGTCAACCCCTCCCAGTGATGGGCGCGGATGGACGCCAGCACGCGATGGGCCGCTTCCACCGCGGCGCATCCGGCGCGGGCGTCAACCACCGGCGACGAGCCGTCACGGACGGATTCGAGGAAACTGCGCACTTCGGCGGTCAGAGGATCCTGCTCGATGCCGTTGTCGTCGCCGGCCGCATGCATCACCAGCCGATCGACATGCACCAGTTGCGAGTAGTCGATCCTGGAAAGGTCGGTTCCATTGGCGACCTCACGCCGCGCATGTTCGAGGGCCTGGACGTTGTCGGATCGGCGGATGACCAGGCCGTCCCGCTTCTGATAATCGAGGCTCACGTACGCCGACTCGCTGAAGATGCGCATCTTCCGCTCGGTTTTCAAGGCCAGCCGACTGGCGGTGAGATTGGCCACGCATCCCGAAGCGAACACCAGGCGGGCGTGGGCGACATCCTCATGTTCGCCAATGACGCAGACGCCTGTCGCGTCGATGTGCTTCAGCGGGGAACGGGCGAGCGTGATCACGATGTCCAGGTCGTGGATCATCATGTCCATGACCACGCCAACGTCCAGGGATCGGAAGGTCAACGGCCCGACCCGATGCACTTCAAGGAAACGGGCGGTGATGCCCATGCCCATCACCTGCCGCACCGCCGGGTTGAATCGCTCCGTATGACCTACCTGGAGCACCGCATCGTGTTCGCGGGCCAGTTGCGCCAGGGCGAAGGCGTCCTCGGGCGTCGCCGCCAGCGGCTTCTCGACCAGGCAGGCGATCCGTCGGGCCAGCAGTGGCGCGGCGACCTGCCGGTGGGCGACGGTCGGCACCGCCACGGTGACGGCGTGGAGTCCGGGCTGCGCGGTCAGCAGTTGGTCAACGCTGTCGTAGGCGGCGCAGCCGAACTCCTCGGCCACCTCGGCGGCCTGATCGGGATCGGTGTCGACCACGCCAATCAGGTCGGCCTCGGGAAGGTGGGCGTAGGTGCGCGCGTGGTGGCGGCCCATGCGGCCGACGCCGACTACTGCCACCTTGAGCTTCCCGTCGCGTTGGGTCATGCCACCATGTTAAGGCCGCGGCCGCACGCCCACCAGTGCCGCGCCGCCGACCGGATCGCGTCCGGTCGCGGGTGATAGGATGTGGGCATGGCCCAGCCGTTTGACAATTCGCCGGTTCGCCGGCCTGTGATCGGCATCACCATGGGAGAGCCGGCCGGCGTCGGGGCCGAGGTGGTTGTCAAGGCTCTGGCCGACGCCACCATCCGCAAGCTGGCACGATTTGTCGTGTTCGGCATGAATGAACTGATCGCCTACAGCGCCGACCTCGCGGAGATTGAAACCTACTGGTGGCGGCTTCAGCACGATTCGCCACGGGCTGAATACAGCCTCGTGCATGACGTGGTCGTACTCGATTACGACGAGTACTCGATGCTCGGCCAGGCGGTGGCCCGCCCGACGCGGCAGGGCGGACAGGCCAGTCTCCGGTTTCTTGACGACGCCGTGACCGCGGCGATGCGTCCCGAAGACGATCCGCTGCGCCTGGATGCGATTGTGACCGGACCGATCAGCAAGACCTCGTGGAAGCTGGCTGGCTGCAATTTCCCGGGCCACACCGAGTTTCTGGCCCACCGCACAAAGTGCAAGCGCGTGGTCATGATGTTCGTATCGTCAAAGCTCAACGTGACGTTGGCGACCGTGCACGTGCCACTGATGGACGTGCGCAATGTGCTGACCATCGGCGCCGTCTACGATCCGATCGATCTGGGCCGGGAGGCTTGTGTGCGCATGGGCATTGAAAGCCCGCGGATCGCGGTGTGCGGTCTGAACCCGCATGCCTCGGAGGACGGGCGATTCGGGGACGAAGAGCGACGACTCATCACGCCGGCGATCGAGATGGCGCGGGCCAACGGCATCGACGCCCACGGCCCGTTTCCTGCGGACACGATCTTTCATCAGGCGGTGCATGGACGCAAGTACGACCTGGTGGTGGCGATGTACCACGACCAGGGACTTATTCCCGTCAAGCTTCTGGGCTTTGATGAGGCGGTGAACGTGACACTGGGGCTGCCGATCATCCGCACGAGCGTTGACCACGGGACGGCGTTCGATATCGTCGGCCGCAACAAGGCTGACGCGGGGAGCATGAAAGCGGCCATACGTCTGGCGGCGCAGATGGCCGCGACGCCCGCGCCTCGCCAGGCACGCCGGTAGGGCAAGGTGTCTCACACACCATGCCGTCGTCGCGGTCACGCCGTCGTCAAGGGAAGGCTTGCCATGCCCCGGTCGATGAGATTTGGCGTTTGCGATCCCGGGAAAAAGCAGCACGTCTACCAGGATCCGGCCATGAGGGCGGCGATCGATCGCCTGGGCCTGGATTTTCTGATGCATCACATCTATGGCTCGCCGAGGGTTGAGGACGTGCGGCAGGTCGCCGCCTGGGCCGAGGCCGACGGCCGCGGCTTCTTCGTGAACCAGGAGACGACCGATCGGCCGCGCGGCCGGGCGCAGCCTGATGGTCCGTATCAGCGTCCAGGTTTCTTCTTTCAACCGGACCGCGACTGGGTGCAGGCGTGCGCCGCGTCGCCTCGGTTCATGGGCGTCTGCTATGACGAGGCCGAACACTGGGCGACCAACGGCGTCTGGGTCACGACCAAGCGAAGTCACGACGAGAACGTCGACGAGCGAGGCCAGGTGCGGCCGCACTTCTTCGACGCCCAGGGCAGCTGCCTCGCGCAAGCCTATGAAGGCAATCTGCACAATCTGCGTGCGTTGCTGGCCGAGTGCTACGGCCCGCTGAATCCTGATGCCCACGGCGCGAGCCATGACCAGCCTCGCCGCATCGTGTGCACTGAGCAGGTGTTCCCGATCATGGGGCCGCTGTTCGCCCGTGCGGGCATCAGTCCCTTTCCAAAGTATCTGAAGGAGTCGGTGACCCCGGTCTTCGCGGCGATGGCCTTGGGAGCGGCGCGGCAGTATGGGACAACCTACGGGGCGTGCCTGGACCTGTGGGCCGCCAGCGATCCAGGTTGGCCGGGGCATGACGCCAGACGGTTGGCCGGGGCGATGCAGTTCGCTTATTGGAGCGGCTGCGATCTGGCGTATGTGGAGAACATCAACTTCCAGGGCGGGGTGCTCTATGAAGCCGATGGGCCAAGGGTCCAGCGCTTGACGACATGGGGACAGGCCGTCCAGCGTTTTGCACGCGACTACATGCCGGCGCATCCCCGGCCGCGGGCGATCTCGACGGCGGGGTACCGACCGCGCATCGCGATGGTGCGCTTTCCAGACACCGACTGGGGCCAGACGCCGCGGGCCGGCTACATCTCGGGGACGCTCTACGGGGCGACGAATCTTCAGCCGGACGCGCAGACGCGGTACTGGTTGAAGCTGTGGCATCTGATCAGCCACGGCACAATCCCCGCCACCGGGCTTACCTGGCATGCCGACGGATACAGACATCTGCCGTTCCGCTTCGTTTTCCCTTGCGAAAGCACGGCACTCTACGACCACATGGCGGACGACCCCGCCTTGTTTGCGGGGACGCGGCTGGTCTTCCTGGCCGGCAAGGTGGTCAGCGAAACGTGCATGCGGACGCTGGCACCGCTTGTGAAGCAGGGTTTGATTGTGGTCGGGCCGTCGCACCTGATGCCGTCGGGACATCTCGCGGGCGGCGCCCGGCGTGTGGCCGAGGAACGTGACGGGGCGGGGGCGTGGATCGTGGCCGACGACCCGCTGGACCCAGTGCTGCGCGAGAGGTTGGCGCCGCTGCTGGGCGACGGGCGGACGATGCGGCTGTCGTTCGATGGGGCCGAGGTGGTCTTTTTCGCCGACGAAGGCGGCGGCTTGTCGCGTGTGGAACTTGACGGGGACGAAGTCTGGTCCGCCTAGACGCCGGCCAGAAAGTCCCGGCTGAGGGTCAACCCGCGCTTTTCGCCGGCTTCCGTGCCGTTGAAGTTCTCGTCTTCCAGCTCGATGCAGACCGCGCCGCGGTAGCCGGTGGTTTCAAGCGTGCGCAGCAGGCGTCCCCAGCGTGCGCAGCCGTGGCCGGGCAGCGTGTAACGCCAGTGGTGGCGGCCGAAGCCGTGAGGTTTGGTGAACGTCGCGGACTGGTAGTTGCCGTGCTCGTACAGTTCGTCGTCCAGGATCTGTGTGTCCTTGCCGTGTACGTGGAAGACGCGTGGGGCGAATTCATCGACAAAGCGCACCGGATCGATACCCATGCGGATCAAGTGCGAGGGATCGAAGTTCACGCCCAGGGCGTCGCTCCCAACCTCGTGCAAGAACGCGCGCAGGTCGGCCGGGGTGCAGGCCAGGGCTTCGCCCTCGCCGCCGGGATAGCCTTCGAGCACGATCTTCGCCTCCAGCGGTTGAAGCTTTTCACACAGCGCGGCGTATCCCTGTACGGCAAGATCAAACGATTCGCGGCGTTTGCGTGACTTGTCTTCAGGGAAGACCACGGCAAAGAAACGGGTGACGCCGGCTTCGACCAGCGGGCGGATCATGGCCAGATTGGCGTCGATGGCGGCCTGGCGTTTGCCCTTGTCGGCGGCGGCCAGGGCGGACCAGTCCTTGAGGTCGACCGAGCCGGCGCGCAGGCCGGCGGCGAACACGGGGGCCAGTTCGTCCGCGGTGATCGGCCCGAAGTCGAGTACGGGAAAGTCTTGCTCGCGCGCGAAGGCGATCAGGGCGCTCATGTCGCGCTGCCAGTCGGACCAGCCTCGACGAAAGCCGATGGGGAAGTTGCCGGTGCGTGTGCAAGCCATGGGGAAAGTCCGGGCGGGTGTCGGTTCAGTTGACCGCGGCGTTCAGGGCGATCAGGGCGTAGGCGGTCACGAGGTTCGGGTCGCCCTCCATCCAGCGGTCGGCCTCATTGGTCCATGATCCGTCGTCGCGCTGCATGCTCAGTAGTTGCCCGATGAGCTCGGCGCGCCAGGCGTGGGGCTGACCGTCGGCGTCGATGATGGTGTCCTGCCCCCAGGCGTCAAGAGCGCGGGCCATGGTCACGAGGTAGTAGTAATAACCCTGCATCTTCTGGTCGCCGGGCATGCCGGGGTTGTGTGCGACGGTGTAGTGACGGCTGATCCAGTCCCAGGCGGCGCTGACGCGCGGGTCGTCGCGGTCGAGCTGGGCGTAGACGTAGGTTTTGAAAAGGGCGTAGGTCATCGAGCCATACGTGCGCAGCCGGCTGACGCCCTGCTCGTCGATGTACGCACCCGCTTTGGACTCCGGGGTATCCAGGTGATCCTTGTCGAGGCTGGCGGCGTAGATGGCTCCCCCATCGGGCGCGATGCGGTCGGCCAGCAGATCGTTCTGGGGTACGCCCTGAAGGCGTGTGAAGAAGGCGACGGCGCTGACGAAGGCTGGATCCCGGCAGTCGACCCCCATGTCATGCAGAGCCTGGACGAACATCTGCGTGTTGGACCCGTCGGGACGTCCGTGCTGGCCATATCCCGCGCCGCCGTGGAAAGGATGGGCGGCGTCGGTGGGTTGACCGTCGGGTCCGGGTTGCCCGCGCCACTGGAGCGTGCGCAGGTACTGCTCGCCGCGGGCGACCACGTCGGCCACGTCGGGCCGCTGGTTCAGGCGGCTGAGGGTCGAGAGGCAGATGGCGGTGTTGTAGTTGTGCAGGATGCCGTCATGAATGCCGCCGTCGGGTCGCGCGCGGGCGAGGATGTAATCGAGCCCGCGGGCGACCTGCGCGTCATCGGCGGTGAGGGTCGGCCGATCGAGCATGACGCCGACCACCATCGCGGTGACGGCCGGCCCGGGGTCGGGTGACCAACTGCCGTCCTCGTTCTGGGCGGTGCGCAGGTAGTCGATGCCGTGGTCGATGGCGGCCTGTGCCTGACGCCAGAGGTCGTCATCGAAGGCGTGGGCGGCTGGCGTCTGGGCGCGGACGTTGGCGGCCGGAGTCAGGCACACCAGCAGCATCGCGGTGGCGAAGAAGAGTGTTCTGAGCATGGCGCTATTTCTATTTTACGGCATGCGGCCGCGTGCCTCGGCCTTGAGGGCGTCGAGGTCGGCGTCGGGCGGCAGGGCGGTAGGGCCTTCGGGCGGAGGGTCGGCGCGGACTTCGCGCCACGCGGCGATGCACAGGGCCAGCAAGCAGGCGCCTGTGACCAGCAGACCAAGGTTGGCCAGGCGCAGCCCCCAGGGGCCGCCGCCCCTCCACAGCATGGCGCCGGCCGCGATCAGCACCAGCAGAAACAGCGCGACACTGAGGAGGGCGAATGTCGCGGCCCGGGGGCGGTCCTGCTGCATGCCCAGCCCGAACACGAGCATCGCCAGACCGCCGACCGTCGTGAACATGACCAACAGCATGGCTCCGATCCGGCCCCAGTCGGCGGGCATGGCGGCCGCGTCGACGGCCTGTTGCGCAACTTCGCCACGCGACATCACCGGATCCCACAGGCCGGCACTGCCGCAGATGCAACAGGCGCCCAGGAAGAGCACCCCGCCGACGACCTGCAGCACCAGACCGACGCCGCGCGTCAGGGGGCGCGGCCCGGGAGCGGCATTCGAAGACGTCGCGGATGGTGTCGGGATCTCATGCATGGCGGCAGTCGGCGAGGCCTACTCCTGATCCCACGGTTCATGGCCCGAGGGGATGCGGTTGGAGATAGTTGCGTTGCCGCGGATCACGCGCAGCAGGCGCCAGGCCGTATACGTCAGCAGCCCCGTCAGACTCCCCCACGTCAGAACCACGAGGGTCATGTCCAGGGGGCTGGCGGCGATCAGTGCGGCCAGCAGACCGCCGACCAGCATGAGTCCGGCGACGAAGGTCTGGGTTCCGCTGAGCACGAAGGCGGTGATGGCTGGCGCGCGACGGCCGCGGCGAACGGGAAAGCCGAGGATGAGGTAAGCCACGCCGGGCAGAAACCCGAGGACGGCGAGGGTCGCCGCGATCGTCGGCAGATGGGGAGCCAGTTGGCCGAACTGCTGGAGCAGGGCTTCGGCGTTGGGGGCCCCGGACGCCTTGAGCCAGCGTTCGACTTTCGACATCGGCTGCATGGCCATCAGACCGGCCCAGCCGGCGCAGGTGCCGAATACCACGCTCAGTACGGAGCCGCAGATCCAGAGCATGCGGGCGGCTTGCCGCGTGGCGGGTGTCGCGCCCGCGTCTGGCCATGCGG
This sequence comes from uncultured Phycisphaeraceae bacterium, assembly GCA_964502445.1. Lineage (GTDB taxonomy): Bacteria > Planctomycetota > Phycisphaerae > Phycisphaerales > Phycisphaeraceae > CAZCWM01. The sequence continues at coordinate 340,647 of CAZCWM010000001.1, forward strand.
CGTCAACGGCCCAGGGATCGGTGGGCGACGGTCCAGCGGGGAAGATCATGCGCACAGTGTAGTCGAATCGGATGCTGTGCCGACGCCCGCCGAGGGCCACGATCGGGCATCATCGCCCGGGCCCGATATGCTGACTGGTGTGGGACGCGCCGCCATGAAGAAAAGCATTCTGCTGCTGCTGAGAGTCTGCATCGCCGCCGCGGGCATCGCATACATCCTCACATCGCTTACCTGGCGGGACCAGGTGGTCGTGCCGGCCGGTGCGACGCTGGGCACAATGACTTTTGAGCAGGAGACCACGCTGTCCGTGGCCCCGTCGCAGGCCGATGGGGTCGAGTTGCGTGTGTGGCTGCCACGGACCACGGACGGCCAGACGGCGACGGTGCCCGCCGATCGTCTGGGCACGGCTGCGGACGCGATTCGCCTGCGCCCGGGCATCGCCACAATGCTCGGGGAAGCGCGCGCCTGGCTGCTTGGTCTGGGGCTGCTGCTGATCGGACCGGTATACGGGCTGCAGGCCGTCCGCTGGTGGGTGCTGATGCGGGCGAGGCGGCTGGGCGTGGGTCTGTGGCAGGCCGTGCGCCTGTACATGGTCGGCAGCTTCTTCAACTACTGCATGCCCGGCATGACAGGCGGCGACGTGCTCAAGGCGTTTTACGCGGCCCGGCGGGAGGACCGCCGGGCGGACGCGGTGGTCAGCGTGGCCGCCGATCGCGCGGCCGGGATGGGCGGGATGCTTCTGTTCGCGGCACTGTGCGGGCTGACGATCCTCGATGATCCACTGGCTCGTATCGTGGCCATCTGGCTATGGAGCGGTCTGCTGGCGGTCATCGTGATCGTCGGACTGTACCTTGCGCCGCCGGTGCGTCGGGCGTCGGGTCGGGTGCTGGCGCATGTACCTTTGCCTGGCCGTGGTCTTCTGGCGGCTGTGGACGACGCCCTGTTCGCCTACCGCCGCCATCCGGGCGCGGTGGTGATAGCGACGGGCCTGAGCGTGCTGGCGCATCTGATGCTGGCCGGCGGCACAGCCGCGGCGGGGTGCGCCCTGGGTATTGATGCGCCGGTGGGGCGGCTGCTGACGGTGTTACCCGTCCTGTTCATGGCCGGGTCCGTTCCGCTGACCTACCAGGGCCTGGGTGTGATGGAGGGCTTGGGCATGGCCCTGCTTCTCGAACCGCCGGCCGTGACGGCCAATCAGATCATCGGCATGCTGCTGATGGTCCGCCTGTACCAGATCTTCTACTCGCTTACGGGGGCGCTGATTCTGATCCGTGGCGACATCCACCTCAGAGACGTGCATGCGGCTGGTCAGGCGATGGCGGGAGGCGGGTCACCGCAGGCACCGGGTGATCGGGTCTGAGGCGCGGCCGCATAGCTCCATTCAGCCGGGCATCAGAGGTGCCGCCTGGGCCCAGGCGCGGGCGGACTGCGCCGCAGCACCCGCGGGGTCCGGCAGATCGTGCAAATCGAGGACCACAGGGCCACTGCGACCAGTCGGCAGGTCGAGGGATAGACGGTAGGCGAGCACGTCCAGGTCGCCGACGCCTACTGGTGTCCGGCGGCCATCGCCACGCCCGCCTCGTTGCCCCCAGTCCGATAAGCGGGCGACTCCCAGGCGCCGTGCATGCCGCTGCGTCAGGCGGACGGGGTCTTCGCCGTGAGCCAGCAGAGCGGCGGGGTCGAACCCGAGGCTCAGACATGGCAGGTCGAGGCGTTCGATCCAGGTGATCGCGGTATCCAACTGATCCTCGGCATGGATTACCAGGCGGACGCCGTGGCCGTCGGCCGCTTCGACGAGGGCCGCAGCGACCTCCGGGGCAATATCTTTGGCCGGAAGGGCCAGGCTCAGAGGCAAGCGGCCGAGGTCGGCCGCCAGTTCCACAGCCGCGAGGGCGGCCGCAGCGGCTCGGTCGACCCGGTCAGACTCGGTCCAGTCGCGGCGGGGGATGAACAGGTCGATTCCCGCCGGCTGGACTCCGCAGCGCAGCAGGAAGGCTGTCAGGTCGCGTCGGGCCCTGCGGTCCAGTTGCCGCGGCCTGAGGCCCACCGACGTGGCATCGAGCTGAAGGCATGTAAATCCATGATGGGAAATGTCTTGTATAGCTGATTTTGGCGTTGCTGCTGTGGCTGCCAGCCATGCCCCCAGGGTTGGGGCCAGCCGCATGTCCGTATGAGGCAGGGCGATCGTCATGGCCGGGCAGTGTAGCACCCCCTGAGGTAGCGGGATTGTGGTCGACTGGTCCAATGTTGCTAACGAACCGCTGGAATCCGGCCGATTCCCCTGATGGCGCCCTTAGGCCGAGGACCGCGGTAAGCGCGCCCCTTCTCGAACATGAAGCCGGGAGGAGGACACATGCCTCAGGAGCAAGTTCCTGAAGAAATCTGGACTCAGGCGATCGAACGGGCGCGCTCGCGCAACGCGCCGGTCGAGTTGCAGCGTCTGTCGGCCGACGGGCGCGACGAGTTCGCCCCCATGCTCAAGTCGCGCATGCTGGGTTTCGACGAGCACCACATCGTGGTCGAGGAGCCGACGGGCCCCGGGGCCGATGAGATGCTCGCCGGCGCGGCACCGGTGATGTTGTACATCATCGAAGGGGATGATCGCTGGGAAGTGCAGACCAGCGTTCTGGAGCGCGGACGTTTCGCCCTGAACGCGAGTGTGCGCGTGTCGGCTCTGCGGCTGGCGCCGCCGCAGGCGGTCAGCAAGGCCCAGCGCCGCAATTTCTATCGCGTGGATGTGGCTGGCCTGGTTGAGGATCCTGTGCAGGTTCGTGTGGCCATTCCCCATGCCCAGGACGACGGGCACGAGGTGATCGACTTTGAAGGCCGCCTGGTGAATATCGGCGGCGGCGGCATGGGTTTGACGGTGGACGAGAAGTCGGCCAGGCACATGTTGCGGGCGGAAAAAGTGCACTGCAAAGTGAAGCTGCCGACCCTCAACCAGCCGCTGGAAGTCACCGTCAATGTCTGCCACAGCCAGCACGAGGCCCGCGACGTGCACTACATGGGCCTTCAGTTTGTCTTTCAGCGCCCGGCAGCGCGCGATCAGGTGGTGGACAAGCTCTGCACCTTCGCCGCATGGGTTCAGCGTCAGCGTTTGAACCGTCGCGCCCAGCGTGCCGCCGGCTGAGCGGCGGGAAGCCGCTCTGGCGTGGCCTACACATCGAGCCGGTCGACCAGCTCCATCAGATCCGCGGCGACCCAATCGGGCGTGATGCCGGTGCGGGCGATGTCTTCGGGCTGGCTGACGCCCGTCAGCACCAGGGCGGTTTTCATGCCCACCGCGCGGGCGCCCAGGATGTCGGCTTCGAGATTGTCGCCCACGAGCAGGCAGCGCTGGGGCGCGACGTTCATATGTTGCGGCAGGGCGGCGAAGAACGCCGGCGACGGCTTGCCAGCGAAGGTGATCCGGGACTCGCCCAGGTCGGCGGCGTAGGCGAACAGGCGGGCCCATGCGCCGGAACCGAACTCGACGCCCCCGCCGATGGGAAACACACGGTCGTTGCAGCCAGCCACCAGCGCGGCCCCGCGCCGCAGATGGGCGAGGGCGACCACAGCCCGATCCATGTCGAATCCGATGTTGTTTTCGCGCATGTGGGTGCCCACCGCCACGATGTCGCAGGATTCGGACGGGCCGTCGACCCACTCGACGCGATCCGCCAGTTCCACGGGCAGAGCCAGTCCCGCGAAATTGAAGACCCGTGGTTTGCGGCCGCCCGTCGTGGGATGCCTAAGGATCAGGTCCGCCATGGCCCGCGCCGCGGTATAGATGCGCGCGGCGGGCAGGACCACCCCCATATCGGCGAGTCGGGCGGCAAGTTGCTCGGCGGTGTGGGCGCTGTTGTTGGTGACGCAGCCCAGCGGCAGACCGGCCCGCTGCAGGCGGGTGATGGCCTCGGGAACGCCCGGCAGGACATGCTGCTCGTGATACAGCGTGCCGTCCATGTCCAGGAGCAGGGCGTCGAAATCGCGCGGAGGCATCGAACTGACGCCGTGTGCGGGCATCGGCGGATCATAGCACGCGCCCGGGGATGAACAGCCGGTCGCCGGCTTGGCCAGAGCGGTTTTGTTTTCGCATGCACGCGCTCCTACACTGTCGCCGATGCGGGTTTCGCTGTTCATCACGTGCCTGGCCGATACGTTCTACCCACGGGCCGGGATCGCTTTGGTGAAGGTGCTCGAGCGCCTGGGTTGCGAGGTGGTTTTCCCGGCCGCACAAACCTGCTGTGGGCAGCCGATGTACAACAACGGCTTTCACGCCGAAGCGGCGACGCTGGCGCGGCGCATGATCGATGTGTTCGAAGGCGAGGATCCGGTCGTGACACCCTCGGGTTCGTGCGCCGCGATGATCCACGACTATTACCCGACGTTGCTGGCCGACGATGCGGCCTATGCCCGGGCGGCGAAGGCGCTGGCGGCTCGAACGTTTGAGTTCACGCAGTTTCTCACGCAGCAGTTGAAGGTGGATCTCAAGGCGATGGGAGCGCATTGGCCGGGCCGCGTCACCTACCACTATTCGTGTCATCTGCGAGGCATCGGCGTCACCGACCAGACGCCCCGGCTGTTGGCACAGATTGACGACATCGAATACACGCCGCTGCCCAAGGCCGAGCAGTGCTGCGGGTTCGGCGGCACGTTTGCCACGAAGTTTCCTCAGATCAGCGGGTCGATGGTGCGCGACAAGGTCGCGTGCATCGAGCAGACCGGCACGGACGTCGTGGTGTGCAACGACGCGGGCTGCACCATGAACATCTCCGGGGCCTGTCGGCGTCATGGCAAGCCGGTGCGGTTCATCAGCCTCGCGGAAATCATCGCCGAGAGCCTGGGGCTGCTTGAGGCGCAAGCGGGCGAACCCGCAGACGCGGCGGGTATGGCTGCCGCGGAAAAGTGAGCTTCGCCGCATGAGCACCAGCGTCTCTTCGCCACAACCTGCGACCAGCGCCCCGGGCCAGCCGGCGTCGCTGACGGTTCATGGCCAATCGCCCCTGTTCCCGTCTCTGCCGTTCGATATGCACCCGCGTGCGGATGCGGCCATCCGGAACGAGCAGTTGCAGACGTTTGTACAGCGGGCGACGCTGCTGAAAGACGAAGCCCGTCGCAAGGCCTGCGTGCAGACCTTTGGCGATCGGCATCCGGCCATGCGCGAGCTGGCTGGACAGATCAAGCAGCACACGCTCGACCATCTGGACCATTACCTGGGCATGTTCATCGACGCGGCGACGGCCGCCGGGGCGCAGGTGCACCTGGCCGCCGACGCCGAGCAGGCCAACGCCATCTGCCTGCGCATCGCAAAGGAGAGCCGCGCCAAGGTCTGCGTCAAGAGCAAGTCCATGGTGACGGAGGAAACGCACCTCCTGCCGCGGCTCGAAGCCATCGGCGTCGAGACGATCGAGACGGATCTTGGCGAGTTCATCCTGCAGTTGGACCATGACGCGCCGTCGCACATCGTCACGCCGATGATCCACAAGGATCGCACGGCCGTGGCGCGCGCCTTCCAACGCGAGCTCGGGGCTGAATACACCGAAGACGCGACGCAGCTCACCCAGATCGCGCGAGGTTATCTGCGCGAGAAGTTCCGCCAGGCCGATCTGGGCATCAGCGGCGGAAACTTTCTCGTGGCGGAGACGGGGTCGGTGGTCATCTGCACCAACGAAGGCAATGGCCGCCTGAGCACCAGCGTGCCGCGCGTGCATGTGGCGATGGTGGGGATCGAAAAGCTGGTGCCCAGCTATGAGCACCTGGCAGTGCTGCTCAAGCTTCTGGCCCGTCACTCGACAGCCCAGCCGCTGACGTGTTACACGCATATCATGACGGGCCCGCGTCGTCGCGAGGAACACGACGGCCCGGAGCAGATGCACATCATCCTGCTCGACAACGGGCGTACGGAGATTCTCAAGGCCCAGACACGCGAGATGCTGCGGTGCATCCGCTGCGGCGCGTGTCTGAACGCATGCCCCGTCTACCGGCAGGTGGGCGGTCACAGCTACGGGGCCGTCTATCCCGGCCCGATCGGCGCGCTGATCACACCGCTGTTTCGCGGGCTGGCCAACTACAAGGATCTGCCGCACGCCAGTTCGCTCTGCGGCGCGTGTTTCGAGGCTTGCCCGGTGAAGATCGACATCCCGCGCTACCTGATTCAATTGCGGCGCGACATGGTCGGCGGCAAGATCACCAAGCGATCCGAGCGGGTGATCTTCAGATTCTGGGCGCTGGCGATCGGCAACGGGCCGATGCATCGGTTGGGCGGCTGGCTGCAGAAGCGCATGCTCCGACTCCTGGCGCGGCGCGCCGGGACGCTGGCCCACGGCGACCCCTACGCCAGCCGCGGCTGGATCGAACGGATGAGCGGGCCGCTGAAGGGCTGGATGAGCGAGCGCGACATGCCCACGCCGCCGGCCCGCAGCTTCCGGCAGTGGTGGGCCAGCCGCGATAACGCAAAGGACAACGGGCATGGCCATGGCTGACGCTCCCAGGGTCGACAGCCCGGCCGCCTCCGCACGGAACTTCGGTATGGACCGCGAGAGTTTCCTCGCTCGCGTGCGCGAGCCGCTGCAACGGCATGCCGGCCAGTCGGTCGCGCCAGCGCCCGAGGTTGATGCGCAGCTCGTGCGGCTGGCGTCGGACGCCGATGACCTGTTGACGATGTTCGCCCAGCGGGCCCGGGCGGTGGGCATGACCGTGACGCAGCTCAAGGGGGCGGGCCTGATCCAGCATCTGGACGCCGTGCTGCGTGAATATGGCGTGAAAAGGCTGTCGACGGCGGTGGGGTCCGTCACGCAGGCCCTGGACCTGAACAACCAGCTTCGCCGCCGGGGCTACGAGGTGATCGACTGGCGGGCGTTTGAGGGGCTGGATGAGCAGTTCGACCTGGACGCGGGCGTTACGGACGTGCATGCGGCCCTTGCGGAGACGGGCACGTTGATCTGCTGTTCAGATGCGGGGCACAGCCGGGGCTTGAGTCTGCTGGTGCCGCTGCATGTGGCCCTTGTTCGCCGCAGCGACATCCTGCCCGACATGCTCGACTACTGGCAGCGCACGCGAGGCATGGCGCCCGTGGAACTTCCGTCCAGCCAGGCGTTCATCACCGGGCCGAGCAAGACCGCCGATATCGAAGGTGTTCTGGTCACCGGCGTGCATGGCCCGCGCGATGTGATCGTGCTCGTCGTGGAAGATCAATAGAAGGATCGCCAGACCGGCATCAGAGGGTGCCGCTCCAGTTGGCCGGGCATAGCAGCACAGGCAGGTCGGCCTGGCGGATCAGGTTGCCCGGCACGTCGCCGGCGATCAGGCGTTTGAGCACGCCCTTACCGCTGAGTCCCAGGACAATCATCGTGCAGTCGCGGGCCCGGGCGGTGTTGAGGATGGCCCGGGCGATGTCGTTGGCGAAGAGCATGACGCCTTCGGCCTCGATTCCCGCCTCGCGGAGGCTGTGCGTCAGCGCGCTGAGCGTCTGTTCGCCGCGCTGACGGGCGTCGGACTCGTGCTCGTCTTGATCCTGCATCTGGGCGACGTGGGCCACGATGGTTTGCGCGTCCAGACGGCGGGCCAGGTCAGCGATGGGCTGGGCCAGCTTTTCACTGGCCCAGGGTGAGCTGACAGCCACCAGCAGGCGTGATTGACTCACAGGCGGACTCCGGTGTTACGACGTGGTGGGTGGCCTCCGCCACGCTTCTTCGTGGGCCATAATAGTGCTCCCGCGGGTTGGGCGCAACATCACCCATCCTCCGCGGGGTCATCAAAAGGGCATACCCGGTAATCCAGCAGGAGATCGTCATCGATGCGGCGCCAGCGTCGCAGGGCCAGCGGCGGGCCCTGCTCGATGCATCGCGGCGACAGTCCCGCCACCGCCGGCAGCGCCTCTTCGTCGCCCAACAGCCGCGGAGCGACGAAAGCGAGTGCCTGATCCACAAGCCGTTGACGCAGCAGGCACCCCAGCAGATGCGCGCCGCCTTCGACCAGCACATTGGTGACCTGCCGCTCCTGCACCAGTTGACTCAGCAGCACCCGCAGATCCAGTATGTGAGTCTGCCCTTCGGCTGCCGGCAGCGCGGGCACGGCCATCACGTCCACCCCGGCCGCCCGCAGCGCCTCGACCTGCTTGGACGCGTCGCGCAGACGCTGTTCGGTGGTCACGATCAGAAGGGGAGCCTGATCGACGGTGCGTACCAGGCGGCTGTTCAGCGACAGGCGTAGCCGGGGGTCGATGATCACACGTCGGGCGATGCGGCGGCGCGGCACCCCCCGCGCGATCAGCGTGGGGTCATCGGCCAGGGCGGTGCCGATGCCGACCATGATGATGTCCACACGTGCCCGCAGCTGGTGAACGATGCGGCGACTGCGGGGACTGCTGATCCACTTGCTGTGCCCTGCGCGTGTGGCTGTCGCGCCATCAAGCGTCTGGGCCCACTTGGCAATCACCCAGGGCAGCGCGGTGGTGTGACGTTTGATGAATGGGGCGTTGAGTTCACGGGCTTGAGCTTCGAGAAGACCGATCTCAACATCGACGCCCGCCTGGCGAAGCTGCTGCAAGCCCCGGCCGGCCACCTTAGGATTGGGATCCTGCATGGCGACGACAACACGCCGGATGCCGGCCCGGATGACCGCCTCGGCACAGGGGGGTGTTTTGCCGTGATGGCTGCACGGCTCGAGCGTGACATAAAGTGTGGCATCGTGCAGGGAATGGCCGGCATCGCGGACGGACTGGATCGCTTCGACCTCGGCGTGCGGGCCGCCGAAGCGCCGATGCCAGCCAAGCCCGAGCACCTGACCGCCGCGGGCGATGACGGCCCCGACCATCGGGTTCGGCTCGACCGCACCGCGGCCGCGGGCCGCCAGCTTCAAGGCTGTTCGCATGTGGGCGAGAAAAGGGTCCACGCCCGCCATCTTATCGCCACGGGTTCAGATGGGCCGGTTGGCCGTATAATCAAGGGCGTCTTCTCACGTCCGCAAGGCCATTTCTGGAAACGACATCCCTCACCCAGGCCGGGAGGCTGACAAATGAAAAAACTCCGCAAGATCATCGTGACGCTGCTGGTGCTGATCCTCGTGGCTGTTCTGATCGTGATGCTGACGCTCGATCAGCTGGTCAAGACCGGCGTGGAGAAGGGGGCCACGTTCGCGCTGGGGGTAGACACAACGCTGGGCTCCGCCGACCTGTCGGTCCTTGGCGGGGGCATCGCGCTTGATCGTCTGCGTGTGGCCAACCCGCAAGGTTACGAATCGGCGCAGTTCTTCGCCATGAACCATGCCGAGGTGGAGGTCGCACTTGGGTCGCTGATGCGGGACACGGTCGAGGTGCCGCTCGTCGCGTTCCAGGGCATCGAGGTCAGTCTCGAGAAGCGGGACGGCAAGGCGAACTACAAGGTGATCCTGGACAACCTCGGACGTTTCGAGAGCGGTGCGCCAGCGCCCCAGGAGCCGGTCGCGGAGAAAAAGGGCGGCAAGCGCCTGGTGATCCGCAAGCTGCTGATTGAGGATGTGAAAGTAAGCGTTGATCTGCTGCCGATCGGCGGCAGCCTGACGCGCCAGGACGTGACGATTCCGAAGATCGAGATGACGAACGTCGGTTCCGACAGCGATCGAGGTGTGCTGGTCGCTGACGTGGCGGGCATCGTCATCAAAGCTGTCCTGAAGTCGATCATCGACAGCGGCATCGATCTGCCCGGCGACATGCTCAAGGAACTGTCCGGCGGGCTGGCGAACCTTGGATCGGTCGGGCAGTACGGGGTGGCCATCGTCGGCGATGTCGGTTCGAAGGTGCAGGATCTGGGCAAGCAGGTCGGTCAGCAGGTGGGCGAAGTTGGAAAGGACGTGGGCGAGGCGGTGGGCAAGACCGTCGAGGATGTGGGCAAGAATGTGACCGAAGGCATCGGAGGTCTGTTCAAGGGCAAGCAGCAGGACTCGGACAATCCGTGACCGCGTGGCGCCGGGCTTGCGCAACCGTCGATGGCTGCGTCTTCACCCGGCTTTGGCGTGGATCTGGGCGGGATCGGCCAGGGTGAGCAGGCTGCGCATGATCTGCTGCGGGGCCAGGCTGGCGGTGACGAGTGCCGCCTGGGTGACGGCTTTGGGCATGCCATAGACGACGCAGGTTTCTTCGCTCTGGGCCAAGAGCACGCCGCCGGCCGCATGCAGCGGTCTGGCACCCTCCAGGCCGTCCTGCCCGATGCCGGTGAGGACGATCGCCAGGGTGCGCGGGCCTGTGGCCGCGGCGGCGGACTGAAGCAAGGCGTCGACACTCGGCTTGTAGAGCGCTTCTTTGGGCTGGTCGTTGACCTTGAGTTCCCACCGCGCCAGGCGGACCTTGTGAATGTGCGTGTGGCGCCCGCCGGGAGCGATGTAAATGGTGCGGCTCTCCAGCGGCATGCCGTCCTCGGCGTGGACGACGCGGTACGGGCAGGTCTCGTTGAGCCGCTCCGCCATGGACCGGGTGAAGATCTCGGGCATGTGCTGGGCGACGACGATCGGCGTGGCGATGCTCAGCGGCAGGGGCGGCAGGATGGTTTCGAGCACGGGTGGGCCGCCGGTGCTCGAGCCGATGCAGATCACATCGAACTGGCCATGGCGAAAGCATGGCGGCTCGTCGCCAGCCGGGGCGGTTGCGGCGACGCGCCGCGAGGGGCGCCTGCTCTTGCCCAGCGCCCGCGCCTTGGTCAGCAGCTCTTCCTGAATGTTGGTGACGCTCAGGGACACCTGCGACATGTCCTTGGCCAGCACGTCGGCCGCACCGAGCTTCAGCGCGGTCAGGGCCGCATGGGAGCCTTCGGTGGTCAGCGAACTGAGCATCAGAACGTTTGTGGGGCATTCGCGCATGATATGCCGCAGCGCCGTCAGCCCGTCCATCTCCGGCATCTCGATGTCCAGCGTAATCAGATCAGGCTCCAGGCGCCTGGCCATCTCCGTTCCTTCGCGGCCGTTACGGGCCGCCCCGACGATCTCGATGTCCGGATCGCTCTCGAGCATCTGCCGGATGGCCCGACGCATGAACGCGGAATCGTCGACGATCAGAACGCGCATGAGCGGTTTCCTCGGGGCCGACGAGCGTATGACGGCATCACGCCGCCCTGGAAGAAAGATCGGCGATTTGGGCCAGGGGCCTTGGCTCGGCTTCGCCCACCTTGAAAACCACTTCGCCGCGGCCGGTTTCAAAGACACGCACCGGCCCGCGAATCTCGTCCTGAAGGGTGAAACTGCGGTCCCCGACGCTCAAGATCACGCCGCTGTGGATCTTACGATCCACTGTCAGGTCAACCTTGCGATAGTCCCGGATCCGCTGCTGCAGCGCTTCCAGGGCGCAGCGGGCCCGGGTCAGGTGCTCCTGACCGGTCATGATCTCGAAGATCAGTTCGGTTTCCCGCTCTTTATCGGCCGCGGTCGCTCGGCGCTTGGTGTGCTCCTTGAGCTGGGCGAGATCCGCTTCGAGCTTCTGGGTCTTCCTGGTCAGCTCACCGACGAGCACGTCGAGTTGGGCTGTGAACGGCTCAAGACGGGGTACGGTGCCGAGGATCACGTGCGTCGGCACATGCCCCTCGCTTCCGAGCGTGCCCACCAGTGAGACCCCGACCGCCTTCACGCGCCCCCCGATGATGGCCGCGTGGGGCGACCGCAGTTCGCCATCAATGACCAGGTCGCAATTGATGATCTCGCGATCGGCGATCAGGTCGCCGCGCACGGTCGCCTCGATATTGTCGAAGTATTTGCCCAGCAGATGGCGTCCGACGACGGCTCGCCCGCGCTCGCGTCCGGCGAACCCGCCCGTGGCCTTCAGATCCTGGCCGCATTCGATCGTGGCCGCCTCGATCAGACCCGCCACCTCCACCGACCCGCTGGCGCGAATCACAAAGCAGTCGCGCACGCCCTTGCGCACCAGGACGTCTCCGTCGAACTCGATGTTGCCGGTTGAAAAATCGACGTACTCGTCGATCTCCAACTGCTCGGAGATGGAGATCCGATCGCCGTTGCGGTTGAGGACGCCCGCGGCCTGGGCGATGAGTTTGCCCGTTCCGTCCCGCAGGATCGATTCGTCGATCTGAATGCTCACGGGTTTACCGACGCGGGCGGGAATTGCCTTGCCGCGCACATCGACGCCGTCTTCACCCGTGGTGGGTTCGTGGACCTGAGCGATGACCTGGCCGGCGCTGACGGTGACGTAGGTATGACGGTCATAATAGCTCGTGTCGGCGTCGTCAGGCGTATCCTGACGGTCGACAATCCATTCCACGCGGCCGTCTTCGCCGTCAACGGGCGCGCGACTGCGGGCCAGAACCGCGCGGGCCTCCTGGCCGTCGGGGGGCAGGGCGGCGAGGAATTCCTGGATGGCGGCGGTGACCGGCGGACTGACCGCGATGTCATGTTGCTTGAGCAGGCCGACGCAGAACGCCTCGGTGAGCATGGGGCGCGGGAATGTCGACGGGACCACCACCTCGACTTCCGACCCTTCGGAGTCGATGGTCACGCGGACCTGCTGCCCGTCGACATGCCCGGACATGGCTGCCTTTCTTGCCACGCGGGGTCGAGCCGGCGCTTACGCGGCCTGACCGGCGCGCTGCAGTGTTTCGCGAATGCGTTCGCCAAGCCCGTCAGGGGTGAACGGCTTGACCACGTAGTTGTTGACGCCGGCCTTGATCGCCTCGACCACGCGGGATTTCTCCGCCTCGGTCGTGACCATGATGATCGGCGAGGTGTTGCCCTTGGCACGGTACTGCTTGACGAAAGTCAGGCCGTCCATGTTGGGCATGTTCCAGTCAACCAGCAGCAGTTCCGGTTGAAACGCGCCGACTTTGGACATCGCGTCCAGGCCGTCACACGCCTCCTGCAGATCGGTATAACCGAGCTGGGTGAGGATGCCCTTCTGGATGTTGCGCATCGTTTTCGAATCATCAACGAGGAGAATTCTCATCGTTTCGCACTCCTGGCGGAACGTGGGTTGCGGGACACATTCACGCGTTGGCGGCCTTGCCCGCCCCGGCGGCCAGACCGCCGGAACCCAGCGAAGTCTGTTTGATGGACACTTCGACGGCGAACTCGCCGCAGTTGGTTTCACAGGGCAGATGGATGCACACCACGTCCTTGGCGCCATGCACCGCGTGTTCGCGGCCAATGACCACGGATGGACAACTGATCGATACGCTCTTGCCGCCGAATTGCGCCTTGGCGCCGCCGGAAATCATGTTGACCAGTTCACCCACCGCGTCGGGGAAGTCGTCGTGTGCGTGCGCCATGTCCTCGCCCACGAAGAGGCTGACCACGCGCTCGGCGGTGGCGATCGGAAAGCTCAGGACGATCGAACCGTCCACATCGCCGGACATGCCGATGATGCCCGACACGTCGTAGCTGGGCGCGCCCGTGCGCTTGAGCGACGGCTCACCGATCTGCACGGGCAGTTGCAGCATCGTCTCGAAGACATTCTGCACGGACTTGATGAAGGGGGTGATGTAGGTGCTGTCCACAGCGAATCTCCTGGGTTCGCAGCTAGGCCGCGGCGTGTTGCGGAACCTGTTGCATCTGGGCATTGCGAATAAGCTGGGTGACATCGAGGATCAGGCTGACGTCGCCGTCCTCACGAATGGTGGCGCCGCTGAACGGCCCGCCCTGGGTGTATGCATCATCGAGCGGTTTGATGACGATCTCCTGCTGGCCGACCAGTCGGTCGACAAGCAGGCCGGCCCGCTGGCCGCCGACCGCGACAATGACCGCGAAGTGGCTGTCGCCCTGGCCGACTTCCGTGAGCATCCGCCGCATGTTGACCAGCGGCAACACGTTGTCCCGCAGTCGGATGACAGGTCGGCCCGCGACGCTGTACACCCCTTGCTCGGCCGGGCGGACGATCTCGACCACCGTCTGCAGCGGAATCGCATACAAGTGTTTGCCCACGCCGACCATCATGGCCGGCATGATCGCCACCGTCAGCGGAATCAGGATCTCGATCGTCGTGCCTTTGCCCTTGGCGGAGCTGATGTTGACCGTGCCGTTCATCTTCCCGACGTTGGTGTTGACCACGTCCATGCCCACGCCGCGACCCGACAGGTCGCTGACTTTTTCCGCCGTCGAGAAACCGGCGGCGAAAATGAAGCGGAACACATCCTCGTCGGGCATGGATGCGAGTTTCTCAGGCGTGGTCAGGCCGCGCTCGACGGCCTTGCGGCCAAGCAGTTCGCGGTCCAGGCCATGTCCGTCGTCGACGATGGCCACACGCACATGGCTGCCCTGGTGTTCAGCCACGAGTTGGATCCTGCCGACCTCGGGCTTGTGCGCCTGGCGGCGCACCTCGGGTTGCTCGATGCCGTGGTCGGCGCTGTTGCGCAGCAGGTGCACAAGCGGGTCGGCCAGCAGCTCCAGCACGCTCTTGTCGACTTCCGTCTCCTTGCCGACGATATCGAGCTGCATCTGCTTGCCGGTCATTCGGGCGATGTCGCGTATCACGCGCGGGTAGCGGTCAAACAGCTTGGCCAGGGGCTGCATGCGCGTGCGCATCACGCCGACCTGAAGTTCGCCGGTCAGGCGGTCCAGATCGCTGGTGGCCTGGGTGAAGTCCTCGGCCATGTCCTGCCCAACGTGCTTCTCACGCAGACGGCGCGACAGGGCCATCAGGCGGTTCTTGGTCAGAACCATCTGGCCCACCAGGTTGAGCAGATCCTCCAGGCGGCCGACTTCCACGCGCACGGTCTGTTCGGCCAGGTTCTTCTTCGGTGCGTCCTTGGCCGACTCCCTGGCGGCGTCCGACCCGCCGGTAGCGGCGGCGGGATCCGCCGTGTCCGGCAGGGAGTCGGCATCCAAGGTCGTGTTCGAAGCCTCCGCTTGCGCCTTGGCGTCCATGCTCGTGGTCGATTCGGCGGACTCGTCGATGACGCCGTCGAGAACCAGCAGCTTTCGCACGTCGTGCTCGTGCCTGCCGATCAGGTCGGCGGGCAGCGAAGCGCCGGTCGCGAGAAGATTCAGCCGCTGGGCCAGGGTGTCCAACGGCCAGCTCAGTTTGCGTGCGGCTTCCAGCGCGGCCGCCTGCTGCTCGATGAGCTGCTCGATGGCGGCGATGCGGATCGTCAGTTCATCGAGTTCGGCGCCCTCGGCCTCGCCAAGGCGCGGGGCGGCGGTCTGCAGCAGTTTCGTCAATCGCGTCAGGTCGTCGAGCTCGAAGAAGTCTGCGGTCCGCACCAGTGAATCCGCCAGTTCACCCATGTGCTCGGCCGCATCCGACTTGGTCGCGGCGTTGCGCGCCTGGTCGAGGCAGGCGGCGAAGTGCCTGGTGGAATCCCGCAGGTCCGCGACCATGAACTCCAGCAGATCGGCTTTCTGGGCGGGCAGATTCAGGGGTTGGCCGGGCAGGTCGTCGGTTTCGGGCGCCGCGGCCGGTGCCGTGTCCACAGCGTCAGCCTCGGCCGCAGCCGCAGTGGTCGCGGCCTCGGTCAACTGCCCCTTGGCGATCGCATGGAGCGTCTGAATCAGGGCGGCCGGCCCGGCTCCGATTTCTTCGCCCGCCCCCAGTTGTCCATGCATGCCGCGCAGCACGTCCACGCTCTGAAGCAGAGCGTCCATGATGGCGGGGTTGACGGCCGTCTCGCCTTTGCGCAGGCGGTTGAGTGCGTCCTCGGCGGCGTGGGCGAAAGTGGTGAGATTCGTCAGTCCCAGAAAGCTGGCGGCCCCCTTGATCGTGTGCAGGGCGCGGAAAATCCCGTTGAGTTGTTCCGCGGCCTGATCTGCCTCGGCCGACTCAAGGGTCACCAGGTCGCCGTCAAGCTGCTCGAGCAGCTCCCCGGCCTCGGCCAGGAAGTCCTGCAGCAAACTGGGATCCATGCCATCGACGCCCATGGGGGTTCTCCGCGGCCTGAGCTCATGCCTTCTTGTGGTACGCGAACGCCTGCGGGATCGGCAAGGCCTCGAAGGGCACATCGATGTAGCGCAGCGATTCGCTGTGGCCGATGAACAGCACGCCGTCCTTGGCCAACTGCTCGTAGTACATCTTGGTGCAGTGCTTTTTCATGTTGTCGTCAAAGTAGATCATCACGTTGCGGCAGAAGATCACGTCGAATACGCCAAAACGCCGCGCTGCCACGGCGTCTTTCAGATTCAGCAGTTCGAAGTGCACCATGCTCTGGATCGTCGGGTCAAGTTGGTAGGCGCCGTCCTTCTCGGCAAAGTAGCGCTTCAAGACCAGCGGGTTCATCGAGCGGACGGCATACGAGGCGTAGCATCCGCTCTGGGCGATCATGAGCACCTTCTCGCTGATGTCGGTGCCGAGAATCTCGACCGTCCAGTCGGCCAGGCGGACGCCGAGCGTCCGGTGCACCTGCATGGCGATCGTATAAGGCTCCTCTCCGCTGGAACAGGCGGCCGACCAGATGCGCAGCTTCTTCGTGGCTTTGCGTGCCTCGATCAGGCGCGGCAGCACCTGCCTTTCGAAAACGTCGAGCTGCGGTTCATTGCGGAAGAAGCTGGTCTCGTTGATGGTGATGCGGTTGAACATCTCCTGAAATTCATCTTCCCGGTAAGGGCCGACTGTCAGGAACAGCAGATACTGGCTGAAGTCGTCGAACTCGAGTTCTTCGAGCCGCCGGGACAGGCGTGTTTCCAGGACATACTTCTTGGAATCCTGAAACCAGATTCCCGATCGTTCGTAAACGATCTTGCGCAATTGCTCGAACTGCGCCGTGGTCATCGTCTGTGCAGCGGTGGCCATATGGCGGCACTCCCTTTCGCGACGCGCCAGTCGGACAGACCTCGTGGTCGAAGCGGCCTCTTGGCGTCCGGCCGCCCCGCACACGACGTTGCGCCGTGCGAAGCGTCTGACGCCACGAGGTGATTGACCTACGCGGCGAGTTGATGGCTCGCGTGGGCGGCCGCGTCAAGCTGAGCCAGATCGTTTCCGCTAAACAGACGGTCCAGGTCCAGAAGGATCAGTAGCCGGTCCTCGAGTTTGCCTACACCCTGCACATAGTCACTGTCCACGCCGCACACCATGCTCGGCGGGGGCTCGACGATGTTCGCGCTGATGCGCAGCACTTCATTGACCTGGTCGACGGTGAATCCGATGACCCGCGACCCGACCTCGACCACGATGATGCGCTCATCGGAGGCGTCGCCGGTCTCCTGCAGACCGAAGCGCTTGCGCAGGTCCATGACCGGGATGATCTTGCCGCGCAGGTTGATCACGCCTTCGATGAAGGGCGGGCTCTGGGGCACCTTGGTGATCTGCATCATCCGGTTGATTTCCTGGACGCTGAGGATAGGCACCGCGAACTCCTCGGTGCCGACCATGAAGCTCACCAGTTGAAGCAGTTCACCGTCGGACTGGCGGGCGCCGGCGTCGCGGGCGCTGGGAGAGGCGGCGGCGTCAGCCCTGGAGGGCGAGGGTGTGCTGCCGGAGGTGCTGGGATCAGTCGCTGGCATCGCGGAGGCTCCTTTGACCTGCTGCCCCTCCAGAGGCAAGTGCGCATGTGGCTGGCCACGAACCGGCTAACCGCCCGGAAGGCCGGTGGCTGGGCCGGACAGACGCATCGGCGCGGTACGCCCGCGGTCCCCATGCAGTCTTCCACGATGTCAGCATCGGAGGTCGACGCCGCGGGCTTTAGGCCGCTTGCGGCTGTATAGGCAAGCTTTGTGTGCTGGAGGGGCGTTTGGCCGGTGATTTTGCCGACGGCGTCCGATAGTCGCTTGACAACAAAAAAACCCACCCCGGGGGTGGGTTGATCCTGGTAAAGCCACACGCACGCCGGGTGGCAGGCCGTGGTTTTTTTGCGGAACCGATCCGGCCGGGTCACGCGCTGAATGAACTGCCGCAGCCACAGGTGTTGGTGGCGTTCGGGTTGTTGAAGACAAAACCCCGACCCATGACTTCGTCGCGGAAGTCGATCTTGGTGCCGTTCAGATACAGATAGCTCTTGGGGTCGCAGACCACAGCCACGCCGTGCTGTTCGAACGTCTCGTCGTTTTCACGCTGCTCTTCGGTAAGGTCGAGCAGGTAGCTGAACCCGGAACAGCCGCCGCCTTTGACGCCGACGCGCAGCCGGGTTTTCTGTTTGTCGAGCTTCTGCTGCTCGATGATGGTGCTGATTTCGCGAGCGGCGGTCTCGGTCAGTTCGATGCCCATGTCAAACGTCTCCGTAGCAGGCCAGCCTCTCGCCGGGCTGGCGGGTGGCGTTGGTTTTTCGATTCTTGAAGTCGTCCAGCCGGCCGCGCCCGTGGGCGAGATCCAGGCAGGACAATTAATAGCACTGATTTGGTGCGGATTCAAGTGCGTCAGTCTCTTATCGGCGGACTGACGGGCCGGTTGCAGAGCGGGGGGGGGGCAAGCCCAGCCTCCACTCTGCTTTGCCCCTCATGTAACCCCACCTTAAGATGCGTCAATCCGGCGGCGGAGCTGTGGGCGGGCACGAAGCCCTGTTCCGCGGCATCCACCGCTGGCAACCAAGGGTTCACGCATGGGACCAGTTCTCTCTATCGCGATCTTTCTGGCCTTTGGTTTGGCCTTTGTCGTGCTCAACCTGTTGGTGGGCAAACTGGTGCGGCCGTCCCTGCCCACGCAGGACAAGTTGGCCATCTACGAGTGCGGTGAGCCCACGATCGGGTCAAGCTGGGTCCAGTTCGACCTGCGGTTTTACATCGTCGCCCTGTTCTATCTGGTCTTCGATGTCGAGGTGGCCCTCATTTATCCGTGGGCGGTCTCCTTTCGTGAGTTCCCCGCGACGGCGCTGGTTCTGGGCTTGCCGTTCCTGGGCCTCGTGGTGCTGGGTTACGCCTATGAGTGGTACTCGGGCAGCCTCGAGTGGGTGCGATCGAGCGTGAACACCTCCACCCCAGTTCCCTCGCGGGCCGATCTCGCGTCGCTGGCGCGTCGTGACCCCCAGGCCTTGGAGGATGGCGGCCGGGCCTGAGTCGCCTTGCGGCGCTGAGCCCGCAGGCGGTCGCAGTCTTTCATATGCCAAATCAGCTTATCTTGGAGTTTTATTGTCCGGCACGATGCCGCCCTCACGAGGAAGTACCGAGCTATGACTGACAAGTACAGAACTGTTCTGCTGTTGGGCGCACCCGGGGCCGGCAAGGGCACCCAGGGGAAGATCCTTGGCACCATCCCGGGGTTCCACCACTGCAGTTGCGGTGATGTGTTCCGGTCGATCGACATCACCAGCGATCTGGGCAAGAAGTTTTACGAGCACAGCTCACGCGGCGAACTGGTGCCCGATGACCTGACGGTCGCCCTGTGGGCTCAGAACATCAAGGCCCGCCACATCATTGGCGAGTATAAGCCGGCCAGACAGTTGCTGATCCTCGACGGCATCCCCCGGACAGTGCGGCAGGCGGAGCTTCTGAAAAGTCACATCGAGGTTCTGACGGTCGTGCACCTGTCGTGCGAAGATGAAAACGCGATGTTCGAGCGACTGCGCAAGCGGGCCTTGAAGGAGAACCGGATCGACGACGCCGACGAGAAGGTGATCCGCCGCCGCTGGTCGATCTACGAGAAGGAAACGCGGCCGATTCTGGATTTCTACCCGTCGCATCTGCTGTACGAGGTGAACTCCATCGGCTCGCCGGCCATGGTGCTGATGCGCGTGCTGGATCATCTGGCCCCGCTTCAGGACAAGCACTTCACGGCCCCGGCCCTGTAAGGGCGCGACGCGGCATCGCGCGGCCGCCACCGGGTGTGATGGATAGAATCCGCCAATGCTCATGGCCGATTCTTCCGTGTTCGCCGCAACAGGCCTGTCGCGCTTGGTCCGCGTGCTTCTGTTGATGACGCTGATGTTGACGCCGATCTGGTTCAGCCTCGGCGATCATCCGTTCTACGGCCAATCGGATGCCCGCTATGCGCTGGTGAGCCGGGAGATGGCGATCAGCGGCGACTGGCTATTGCCCACGCTGCTTGGCCAACCTCACCTGACCAAACCGCCCCTGACCTACTGGGTCGAGGCCGCGGCAATGCTCGTACTCGGCCCCAGCGAAATGGCCGCGCGACTTCCGTCGGCGATGGCGGGCAGCGGTGTCCTCCTGCTGACTCTGGTTCTTGGCGTCCGGACTGGCGGTTGGCGACGGGGCGTGCTGGCGGCGGGGGTGCTCGCGATTCTGCCGCTGCCCGTGGTCGTCAGCCGCATGACCATGACCGACAGTCTCCTGGCTTTCTACTGGTTGGCGGTACTCGGCTGCGGCATGGTTGTCGGAACTTCCACACGGGCGCACGGCTGGTGGCTGGTCGCCCTATACGCGGCGCTGGCGGTCGGGCTACTGACCAAGGGGCCGGTCGCCCTGTTGCCCCTGGGTATCGTGATCCTGTGGCTGACCCTCGGCGGGCACGGGGGCGCCGTGCGAAAACTCAGGGTGGGCGTCGGGCTGACGCTCGCGCTGCTTCCCCTTTTACTCTGGGCTCTGGCCGTTTGGCGGCGATACCCGGATGTGACGCACCGCTGGTGGGTGGAAACGTTCGGTCGGGCTGTGGGCAGTGGTGACCATGTCCGCCCCATCTGGTTCTACCTGCCTCTGTTTTTCGCCCTCTTCTTCCCGGCGACGTTGTTGCTTCGCTGGCCGTGGATTGATTACTCGTGGAAGCGGGTCGCGCAGGTTACCCGCGCTGGCGATGCTCGAAGCCTGTGGGTTCTGGCGACGATCGCGCCTTTGGCATTTTTTTCACTCATCAGCGGCAAGCTCACGACCTATCTCTTGCCCATCGCGCCGCCGCTGGCGCTGTTGGTGGCCGAGAATCTGGAGTTGCAGATCTTGGATACGGATATGGCACGGCAAGCGACGGCTCGGTGGCTGAACTGGCCCGTGGCGCTGCTTCTTGTGCTGTTGGGCGTGCTGGTGGCAATCGTTGTGCTGGCGTGGTCTTACGGTGTGCGCTGGCTGGTGATTCTGCCCGGGCCGGCAGCCGCGCTGGCGGTGGCGGCGGCCGCGGCCGTCCTGTGGGTTTGGCGTCAGGGGACTGGGGCCCGAGGCCGCACCCTCGCACTGGCCGTTCTGTGGCTCGTGCTTATCGGCGGCTGCACGTGGGCTCTGGAGGCGGAGGATTTTCTGCAGGCGAGTATTGGCGCTCCGGGCCTGCTGGCTTACATAAAAGGGCGGACGCACCTCGACGCAGCCAACCTTGTGACCACCGGTTACACCGACTGGACGCTGCCCTACTACAGCGACGGATATCTTGGACGCGAAGACGATCTGGAACGGCTCGACAGCTCGTCGGGGCGGGCGAATCTGGTGGTGATCAGCGATGCCCATGACTGGCGATGTCTGGTCGAGCGGTACCCGCGGGCTGCCCGTGACTTTGTCCTTGTGGGTCAGTGGCCGCGTCTGCCCTTCGGGAGACGCAAATACATTCTGCGCCTGGGCGAGACGACATTGGCCTCGTCGACAACACTCCCGCCGGCCGCGTGCGCGGTGACGGCGACACCATAGAAACAGGACGCGCCACGCAGTGCGGCGCGTCCCGATCACTCTTACGATGGTCTGTCTCGGGCCGGCATTGCGGCCGGGGCCTCAGTAGGCGACGGCGGCCGCTTCTTCGATCACCTCAACCACCTGGCGCACATGGAAAGGCTTCTTGAGGTAGCCGTCGAATCCGTTGTGCAGCAGATGCTGGGCCTGGCCGTCGGTAAGCTTGCCGCTCATGGCGATAACCTTGGTGAGCTGCAGTTCGCTGCTCTCACGGACGATCTTGACAACTTCGTTGCCGTCAATGTCGCCCAGGTGCATGTCCAGAAGAATGACGTGCGGGCGAAACTTCTCGCACTCCAGACCGGCGGCGAAGCCGGAATGGGCTGTGCGAACTTCGTAATTCGCCTGCTCGGTGAGCACCTTCTCCAGCACCTCGACGATTTCGGACTCATCGTCGACGATCAGGATGCGGTTGCGCCCGGTCTGCAACCCCTCGGTGGGGATGTTGTGGGCCTTCATGAATCGGATCAGGGCGTTGAGGGGAATCCGCCGGTCCTTGGAACCGGGAATGCGATACCCGCGCAACTGGCCCGAATCGAACCACTTGCTGACGGTACGTGGGGCCACATTGCAGATTTTGGCGACTTCACCGGTCGTCAGAATGTCCTTTTGTCGAGACATGGAGCCGTTTCTCCTGCTTTCTCCGCGCCTGCTTTCTCCACCCATCCACGGGGCCCGGAAGGCCGTTCACTCGTTTCATCGGTCGCCGTTGCGAGCTGGTTAACCGTCACGACATGGAAACATCACAAATCCGTGCCGACCGATGCCGGTGGACATCTCCCTACGACCGATAGCTCTGCCACAGCCGGCAGCCATCGGGCAGGAGCGGCGTCGGTTCCTGTCGCATGCGAAGGTTTTCCGCAGGGATGTAGGGCAGGTCGCCTGCCGCCACAGTAGGCCGGGGCGGCGTGGTCAAGGCGTGTTTTCAGCCGGCGGCGCTGTATAGAGGCCGCACCACGTTCAGCGCCTCCGGGCTGAGGGAGGCCAGGTCGACTAGTTCTCCCTCGCCGTGGGTCGCGTCGGCCAGGCGGAGCACGACAGGCCGATCGACGGCGTGCGGATTGGCCGCGACGACCCGGGCGTGCTTTCCGTCGGACAGCCGCACATAGGAGCCAACGGGAAACAGTCCGACAGCCTGGATCAGGGCATGGACAGCCGGTTGCCAGAGACGGCGACGGGCCGCCGCCTGCTGCAACTCCTCCATGGCCATATACGCCAGCTTGGGAGCGCGCCACGGCCGCGACGTGGTGGCCGCGGCGAAGCAATCAGCCACCGCCAGCACGCGCGCCAGGTCACCGATCTGATGTCTGTTGAGTCCAAGTGGATAGCCGCTGGCATCCTCACGTTCGTGGTGTTGGACGGCAGCGTCGCGAACCGCCTGGGCCACCCAGGGGGCATCGCGCAGCAGGAGTTCGGAGAAGATGGGGTGGCGTCGCATGGCGGCGGCCCGAGTCGAGTCGAGCCGTTGGTCATGCTGGCGGATCGAACGCGCGAGCACGACCATGCCGACATCCATGAGCAGGGCCCCGATGCCGGCGGCACGAACCTGCTCGACCGGCCAGCGAAGTTGCCGGGCGAGAGCCATGGCCAGAACGGCAACCGTGAAGGCGTGGCTGGGCAGGTAATCTTCCGTTTCCTCCAAGTCCAGCGCGAGTTCGACAAACGGGCCGGGATGCCGCTTCAGGCGATCGAGCAGGCCGTCGACCACCGCGTCAATGGCCTTCTGATCGAGACCTTGTCCGGTTTGCAGATGCTCCAGGTTCTCGGCGATGTTTCGGATCTGAACACCACGCCATGTGCGCAGCATCGAGGTCGCGGGCCACTCAAACGGCCCGATGGGTTCTGACCACTGCGGCCGATGCGCGGAAGCGATTCGGCAAGCTTCCGAGCTGCGTGCGGCCTGATGCAGCAGCGCGTCAAGATCCACCGGGTTCGACTCAGCTTCAACCGCAAGCAGATGGGTCAGTCCGCGCCCTTGCAGGAGCGCCGCGGTCTGCATGTCGAGGGTTTGCCCCCGGACGCACACACGCTCACCGCATGGCGTAAACAGATCAGACGGCGACGGCTGTTGTCTTTGAACGCAGGTTATCGGAATGCAGCGCAGGCTGGGCATGACGACTAATTTCCACAGCGGCGGGTCATGATCGCGCGGCGATAGACGCTCAGCACTGATCGTCCGCGAACGGGCGTCGGTTAAACCGCTGTGGCTGCATTGAGGCCGAAAATCACGACAATGGCGGCTTCGTCGATACAGACAGGTGCGGCCACAACCCCGCACGGCAATGGAGTGAACGCATGTCGGACGTCCCCTTGATGCTCGGTGTCAGCGGTCTGCGGGGCCTGGTGGGCCAATCGCTGACGCCTGACGTGGCGACCCGGTACGCAGCTTGTTTCGGAACGTGGCTTGGTGGCCGCTGCGGCAAGCCGGCGCCGCTGGTCGTCCTTGGCCGTGACAGTCGACCTTCGGGGCAGATGCTTGAGATGGCGGTGACGGCAGGCCTGGTGGCCGTCGGCTGCCGCGTCATCAGCCTAGGCGTCGTCGCCACGCCGACCGTGGCGATTATGGTGCGGCATCACGGAGCCGACGGCGGCATGGTCGTGACCGCCAGCCACAACCCGCTGCCCTGGAATGGAATCAAGGCTCTTGACGCCAACGGGGCGGCTCCACCGGCGGACGAAGCGGAGCAGCTGGTGCGGCGGTTCCGCGAAGAGGCGGTTCGGTACGCGGCGGTGTCCGACCTGCGGCCGGTCGAGTCTGACTCGACAGCCAACGATGTGCATCTGGAGCGAGTGCTGACTGGCCTTGATGTCCAGTTGATTCGGCGCAGCGGGATGACCGTGGTGCTCGACAGCGTGCATGGCGCCGGCGGGCCGGCGGCCGAGACGCTGCTGGCTCGGCTCGGAGTCAAGTGCATCGCCATCGCGGCCGAGCCCCACGGGCGCTTCCCGCACCCGCCGGAACCGACGGAGCAGAACCTTCAGGGGTTGTGTGAATCGGTGCGGCGTCACGGGGCGGACCTCGGTCTGGCTCAGGATCCGGATGCGGATCGGTTGGCGCTGGTCGATGGGCAAGGCCGCTATATCGGCGAGGAATACACCCTGGCAATGTCGGCCTGGCACGTCTTGAGCAAGCTGGCTGACCGCGCGGGCCGCGTGCCGGTTGCCGCGGCGAATCTTTCCACCAGCCGCATGATTGACGACGTGGCCCAGCGGTGCGGCGGCCGCGTCGTTCGAACGCCGGTGGGCGAGGCCAACGTCGCCGCCGCCATGCGCCGCGAGGACGCGGTGATCGGCGGTGAGGGGAACGGCGGGGTGATCTGGCCGCGTGTGGGACTGGTGCGCGACAGCATCAGCGGAATGGGGCTGATTCTTGAGATGCTGGCCCAACGTCGGCGCACCCTGGCGCAGCTGGTCGACGAGTTGCCACACTATGCGATTGTCAAGGACAAACTCCCGGTGAATGCCCAACTGGCCGCATCCCTGGCAGAACGCCTGCCGGCAGCGATGCCCGATGCGCGCGTCGACCATCAGGATGGTGTTCGCCTTGACTGGGATCGAGCATGGGTCCATGTTCGGCCAAGCAATACCGAACCGATCCTGAGAATCATCGCGGAGGCGACGGATGAGTCGGCCGCTCACGCCTTGGTTCAGCGCGTTCGTGAGGCCTTGGGGGTATCCGCCTGAAGTGGCCGCGGGCGGACGGCTAATCGCGGGGCGAAAGGCTGATCACCCCACGCTCGGTGGTCAGCAGGCTTTCGGTGCTGACCCTGGCCCCGCGTGTCGGTGTCAAAGTGACCTTGAGCCGCGTTTGCTCACGGATCATTGAGAGGCTGTCGAGCCGCAGGCGAAACAAGTAGGTCCGCGTGACGGAGTCGTAGAAAAGCTGATTCTGTTCGAGCGTCAGCAGCGGAACCGCCCAGACATAGAGTCGCTGGCCGCTTGATGTCTGGGCCGCGGCCCCAGCCGTGAAAAGCTCGAAGCGCAGTTCGCCGACGGCCTTGGACGAGTCGCCGGCCCCGTCGAAAAACTCGATGCGGGCCTCCAGCAGCGGTTTTCCATCCTCGCGCACAAAGCGTGAAGATGGGTAAATCCGCATCCGCACGGGGCGGATGTCCCATATCTGATCGACGGGGACGTTGTGCTCCGGCTGGAGGCTGACTTCGTCACCCGGACCCTTGAACCCGCAGGCGGTCAACAGGGAAAGCAGCGTCCCAAGCAACGTCACGCCCACACGGCGCCTCGCCCGTTGGCGAGGCGCTGGTCCGGGTGATGGCCGTGACGCGGATGCTCTCATGAATCGGGAGGATACGCTGGGGGGCGGACGTCATCAAGAATCGGCCGGTTCATGCCCCTTGCGGTCGATAGAGGCTTCCGCCTGGACGTAACCCATCGTGGTCAACAGGATCACCAACAGGGCGGTGATCGACTGACTGGCCTCAACAATGGCGGATTCGTGGCTTGGCCACAGCAGCACCGCGAGGGCGGTGATCTGGGCGCCGAGGCTCAAGAGGAACTTGCGGCTGGTCCAACGTGCGGGCATGGTTAATTTCCTTGCGGGGTTCAGACGGCGCTCAGGCGAGCAGGCGGCGGATCCAACTTTCGGCTTTGTCGACAAGGCGAACGGCCGTGGTGAGCGCGGCGTGGTCGATGTTCGCCTGGCGCATCGCCGCGACAAAGTCCGCGTCCTCCTCCAGCTTGTCGATGGTAAGGTCGATGAGCTGCGTTCGGTCGATCGCCTCGGCCAGATGAGGGTGAGCTTGTGCGAAGTCGCTCCAATGTTTGTCAAGCCGTTGGGCGACCAGATCACGCAGACAGGTCGTCGTCACGGAATCGTGGCGTTGGGTCATCGGTTCGGGTACTCCAGGTAGAGGGTGGATGACGATGAGAGGCCCAGGCCCGGCCAGGGCAGACGCTGCCAGAGGCCTTCCTGCAGCTCAAGCAGGCTGATCGCCAGGTCTTGCGCCTCAACGGCGGCCCGCAGGTTGGAGGCGCGTTGCGACCGCTCATCTTGAAGCGACATATCGTGTCGCAGGAGGGCTTCGCGTGCGGTCGCGTAGACGTTGACGGCCTCGCGCACCCATTGCGGATCGAGCGTCTGCTGCCGAGTCATATCAGCGTCGAAGGCGGCCGCCAGCGCGCGCTGACGTTCTGTCAGGACAGCATCGTCACGCTGTCTCTCGGCATCGAGATACGTGATTTCGGATTCGACGGCCTGGCGCGTCGCGCGAAGCAGGGGCAGGATGGAGGGACTCGTGCAAGCCGAAAGCAGCATCACGAGGGACAAAAGCGTGGCGGACAGCAAGTTACCGCGATCCCTCGGAGGACGATGCGGGCGACAGGTCAGTTGTGCGGGAGCAGATCGCATGTTGGACTTTCTCCAGAAGGTCATTGAGCCGCTGTTGCGATTCGGAGAACCGTTCGAGCGCCTGGGTGTTGCGCCGGACGATCTTGACGAGCACGTGCAGATGCTGCTGCTGGCCGGTGACCAGAACGTGGGCTTCGGTCAACTGTCGTTCGCGCCGGCGCGAGAGCAGACGTTCCCACATCCATAGAGCGCCCATCAGGCCAGCCGCGCCGAACTGAGTAAGCGGCTCGATCAAGTCGAGAGAGAAGCTGTGGGAAGGCATTCAGAACTCCAATTGCAGTTCGGTGCCATGCATGGTCCGGTCGGTTGGCGAATCGCCGTCGTCGGCAGCGATCCAGCGGCAGACAATGCGGTGCACCGTCGTCGGATCCGGGTGATTGGCCTCGGGCCGGCCGCGTGGGTCGCGACCGGGACCGCCGGCATGGCGGATTCGGTCGCCGATATGCAGCAGCGGCATCGGATCGAGCAGGCGCAGACGCGCCCTGCCCAGACGTTCGTCTGTGCGACGCCGATCACGGCGCATGCGCCGGGTCAGCCAGGTAATCATGGCGTAACGGTCATTCGCCTGGCTCGCAGTCAGCAAGCCGGCGGCGAGCCCCGCGGCGTGGCGGCTCTGCGGCGCGACGCGCATGAATCGAAATTGGCCGGCCGCGTTCAACCGGTGGGGTGGTTGCGAGCCGGCAAAAGGGTTGCCCTGCCATCGCGTGATCTTCGTCGGATGGGGACTGGTCAGGGTAGCGGTCACACGAATAGCGAGGGTGCCGGCTCGCGCCGCGGCAAGGATCGAGGTGGGGAGGGTGGCATCGCCGAGATAGACACCCGCGCGATCACGCAGCACGGAGACTTCGCCGGGATAGATAGCCCAATCCTCAGCCGTATTCGTGCGAATTTCAACGATCGGCGTGCGATGAAGGCCGGCGTCGTCCAGCGTGAGGCAATCCTCAAAAGCCAGAGGTTGAAGGCCTACACCGGCGTCGCCAAAGAACTGGGCAAGGTTGAACGTATCGAGTTGGTGAGGAGGCTGCGTATACCGTCCATCCTCGTTCAGAACCCAGAGGCGATACACGTTGGCGTAGGCCGGAAAGCCTGGATTCTCAGCTCG
This sequence comes from uncultured Phycisphaeraceae bacterium, assembly GCA_964502445.1. GTDB lineage: Bacteria > Planctomycetota > Phycisphaerae > Phycisphaerales > Phycisphaeraceae > CAZCWM01. The sequence goes on from CAZCWM010000001.1 coordinate 368,528, forward strand.
ACTGAAAGTCGTGTCGGGCAGGAGGGCGTCCTCGGCAGCCGGATCCCATGCCGGGTGCAGCAGGAAAGTCGACTCAACCCGCTGCGGCTCGGCCGTGGCGATCCACGCCCGGCTGACGATGGGTTGCCCTTCACTGATGACTTCCAGCACAGGTGACCTGGCGTGTAAATCTGCCGGCCAGGCAAGGGGTATGGGACGTCCCCTGTCAATCGGCCGCACACCGATGTAGCCGTGGGTGCGGCCGGCCTCCCATCGCAATTCCCGCCGCAGCAGCAGACCGTGGGCGTCCAGCAATCGACGAAGGATGTCGCCAAATGGCTGATCGAGCTTCAGATCAACGTCGATCGGCTCACGGGCAATATCAGGAGGCAGATGCGTGAGCAGCAGCTCGATACCCATACCAGCCGCGAGCATGTCAAGACACGTGGCGACCGTCCACGCCGTCGTGCTTGCCTCGAGGACGTACACATCCCGCTCGTGGATCCTCCATTTGTGTGTGGAGCGGCCAGTGGGGCGAGCTGGTCCGATCCGCACACCGGCGGGGTCGCGTGTCACCAGGCCGCCGTCAACCTGCCACCATGTCTGCCCAAGTGTTTGCGACAACTGACGTGTCCATGTGTCGATGAGACGCAGACGCTGACGTCGTCTGTCGGACGAACGCTCAACATTTGCGATAGTCAATTCACCCGTCGCGAGTACTGGCCATCGAAATGTTCCGTCGCTGAGGCGCGTGGGCAGAACGATGGTGGCATGACGTCGACAGGCCGTACGCAGCGACGCCGCGGTCATCGAGAGCGAAGCATCAAGCAGCAGCTCACGCTCGTCCATGGGACCATCGATGGTCAATTCACGGACCATCAGGTTCGGCTCGGGTACTCCATCAAGCAGGACAATGGGGCGCCCAGGATCGGCTGTGACGGCGGGCGTGGCCGCATGTATGGTGGCGCCGGCGGTCATGGGCGGGTCTCCAGCAGTTGCAGCGTGTGGTTGGACTGGGTGGCCGACACCTCCCGCGACCAGGAAGTCAGCCATTCTCGGCCGTCGTCGGCAACAAGACGCCACCGGTAGCGGGCCGTCACCAAAGGTGGGCCGCCGCGCCACGTGAGTGTGCGCTCGCGACCGACGGTCCATTTTCTGGCGGTGGTGAGCCCTTCATTGGTGAGAACTTGAAGCGCCACCTCGGAGATCCGATCGCGCCGCAATGGTCCGTCCCAGAGCAGGTGAGCTTCGGCCAGGCCGTCGCGAATCATGACCGGCCAGGATTCGTCGGCCCCGGTCGGCGGCCAGATCGGGGCGCGAAGCGAGGGGTTCAGTTCGTCGCCAGTGCGCGTCAGGCGGATGGACGTCGCGCCAGCCTCGCTTTGTCCGAACTCGCCGATGCGTCGCAGCAGAAAGACGGCGCTTTCACCGTTCGCCGGCCAAGCGGACGGGGGCGGCATGAAACTTGTGGCGTCAGCGTGAAGTCTGGCCAACGGTGCCTCAGGATCGACGACTTCCATGGTGTCGGCCGGACCGAAAAGATCCCAGCCCGCACGCGGCAACGTCAGAACCATGAGAGGGTCCGCGGCAAGATAAAGCGGGCCGCCGAGGACCGCCTGCGCCGTGAACCATGCTTCGCCCAGTGCCCAGCCGTCGACGAGCGCATGACTGAACCAGGCCAGATCAGGCAACTCTGAAACAGTCAGCGGACCGCACGTGCCGCCGACGGCAAGATAGCCAGCGGATCGCAGGGTGCTGAACCAGTCAGGGCCGGCGATTCGCATGGATGGAGCGGTCGCCGTCGTCGGCAGGACCGGAAAGGCAAATCCGCGGGGACCGGCGGCGCCGATGAAACCTGTCGGTACATCCTCCGCAACCCACCCCCAGAACAGGCCATCCCTGGTCAACTGGTCAGGCCAGCCCGCCGATGGTGGAACCGTTTCTTCGCTGACCGCAAGACGCATGCGCGAGCCGCCGGCTGCTGTGCTCGCGGCCCAAGCGCTCCAGGCGTCGATCCACGGCCCGGTTTCCGCCGTCCGGTCGGTGTGAGCGGTCACGAAAAATGTGGGGACCGTCGCACGCCGCCAATCGCACCGCACGGGATCGGATGCCTCATCAATCCACGCGGTTGCCGCTGCCGCGTCAGCCGCGTCCATCCTTGCTGTGAGGAGGCAACCCTGAAGGTTGTCGGATTGAGGGCGAGCGTCCAGCGACAGGGGGTTGGGGATTGGCGACGTGCCCACGGAACTCGTCCGCAAGGTGGCCAAAAGCGATGCAAGAGGCACAAGAGGGCCGCCGGGCTCAAGCTCCACCAGACCAGGTACACCCACGCCGACGAGAACGCCGAGGATGCGGCCGTCGGCATCGTGCCGGTCCAGGTAGTCGACCACGGCTTCCCGCAGCGACTCCCATCTCTGCCCATCGATCGTCTCATCGCCGCTCAGGGGCAGGCCAAGCAGGTTGGCGTACGGTACGTGACGTCTGTCAACATAGCGCTGGACCCAGTCACCTGCATTCGGCCAGGCGGTGTTGTAGATGACCAGCCAGCGTGCCGGATCGTCCCCCGTGTCCTTCACCGGTACACGCGACACTGGTCCGAGATAACGGACATCAATGCGCCAGGCGTCCAGCCGTATGGAGCCCGCAGCGTCTGCGCTGCGATCGATGACGCCTAGTCGCAGATGCCGTGACGCCATCTCGGATCCGACATTCGAGCAGGTTCCCGCGAGAACGCCGTTAACCCACAGCTTCACCTGCCCCTGTTCGGTATCGACGCCGACTTCGATGCAGTGCCATTGAAGACCATGAACAAGTGCTTGCTCGATTGTCTGCCCGTCTTGAAGTACCAGCTTGATGCGACGGGCATTACTGTCATAGATGATGCGCCAGGTCTCGCGCCACGTGGTATCGAGCGCTTGTCCGAGTGTCAGCGTTCCAACGAGTGATGCCGGCGCCAGACAGAAAGCCTGATGCAGAATTGGCATCAGTGCCTCAGCGTCGTGCGTGAGGAAACTCCCGCCGTGTCCGCTCTCCAAGTCAGCCCGGAGGCTGCGTGGCGGCATGCCGGGGCCATCCGGAAACGCCTCGTCGGTACTGACGGACAGCATCGTGGCCGGTTCCAGAACGTGCCAGTAGTTGCTGGTCCAGTATCCGTTCGGCCAGAGATGGTCGGGCCAATAGGTCGTCATGCCGCCTCCGGTTCAGCTCAAAGCGATGATCGGTCGCTCGCCCGCGTCGGCGCCAAGTGTGACCGTTACTTTGGGTGTCGCGGCGTCCTGACGATAGAAGGTGACGCTATCGCCGCTGCGGGTGGCGACGCCGAAGAGAACCGCCATCATGGCCTCGAGTGCAGAACGGTAAGGCACTCCGTCGACCGCGGCCTCAAGCAGCGAGGCGACAGTCTGGGTCGGCATCTGCGCATTCATGCTGGCAAGCGCGGTGTCGAGACGTGCCTGGAGCGCAGCCAGCTCCGTCTGGGCGTAACCAGGCTCGTAAGGGCCTATGGCTGGTGCGGCGGCGTCTCGCGGCTGCCAGTCGGCGTCGAACTCGACACGAATCACACTGCTCCCGCGTCCGGCGAGAAACATGTCGCCCACCGGCTGGCGCGCTGGCCGCCACTCTCCCCCAATCGCGAGGTACTGAATGTCGGGACTGTAGCGTTGCCGGTCGTTGCCATCGGTCAATGTGTCCGTACTGATCGCGTTGGCGCGCATTCGGCTCGCATCAGCGTTGAAGCAAAGGGCCGAGCCCTGACCGGACTCACTCACCTGAATGAGGCAATTGATTAGTTCACCATGGGGGAAGCCGTTGTGGGACGCGTCGCTGAGCAAGGTCTCCAGGGCGAAGCCGACGTCCGTCGCGTCAGCTCCGACGATCCGCAAAGCACAGTGCCATATTTTGGGATCCGCGACGCTCGCGGTGCCGTGGTAGAGGCCCCACGCGTCGTATTGGGCGCTGTTCATGCTCAGGTCGACGTGGATGCGGGTGTTGATCAGCCAGCCGTTCAAGGGGTCCACACCAGCGTTCGACAGCCCTGAAAGCGCACTGGTCGGCCGCAGTCGCCAGTCGCAGTTCAACGTCACGACATTTGAAGGGCTCAAACGAAGTCCCACACCGCGACCGTCAACGGCCTCGATCCGTTCGCCCACGTTGAAGGTGCGCACGTCTTGCAGGTTGGCAGCGGTGGGGGCCCCATCCAGTACGGCGCCGCGAACAAATCCGTGGGCACTCGCCTCGACGGTGAAGCCCCAGCAGAGGATCAGCGCGTGGGGGGGATGTCCACCGGCTTGGTGCGTTTTGAGGGCGGCGTTGCGAGGATGGGTGCGGCCTGTTTGCGGCAGATGGGCGTCGGCCGTCGCGCAGTCGTGAAAGATCAACTCCGTTGCGCCATCATACGTGTAGCCGACGAACGCTGTTTCTCCTGAGACGTCGGCCAGCGTCCATCCCGCTCGACAGTTGACGAACGTCGCCATGCCGCCGCTCGCATTGACAGCCGGTGCGTAATGGCCCATGTTGTGCCGGCCGTTGTAGTAGGCATCGCAGTGCGAGATGACGACGGCATCATGTGCCGTGACCGTCGTCTTGATGCCATATCGCTGCACGCTCGTGTCGTTCGGATTTACCCCCCAACCGTCACAGCGGATGCCGTCGATGCGGCAGCCATCGCCGCTGACGACAAGGCCATCATCGCTATTGGCGTAAACAGCCTCGAGCGCCATGCTGTCCGGGTCGGCGCCCAGATTCACGTGTAATTCGAGACTGACAGGGTCATACCACCACGAGTGCGTCGTGGCGGTCACGCCGGCGGCATCGGCCATCCGCCGGGGTGGATCCAGCGACGGATCCTGGCGGCGCAGCCATCCGATAGTGGTTAACATCGGCCCGCGTTTGTAGTGATTGCCGCTGACCTGAGTCCAGCCGCCGCCTCCGGGCGGCAATTCAAGGGTGAATCGTGACACTTGCGGCCGCGCCCCTTCGCCGTACCCGGCAACGGTGACGTGATCCTTGGAAATGTTCAGCCCGCTGTTGCCCCGAAACACCTGACCGCGACGCAGGAGCAGGGCGAGCCCGCCAGCGTCAGGTGTCCAGTCGTCGTAGACCTGTTGCGCCTTGGTAAGCGTCCGCCACGGCGCGGCCTGCGAGCCATCGCCGGTGCTGTCGTCGCCGTCGACGGCGTCGAAGTGGTATGTCGTTGTCCGGTCGATGGGCGCTTCGGCCAGGCGAGCCTTGAGCAGATCGAAGTACCAGCGTCGGAAGGCGAAGGTTGTGGCGGCTGGGGGAGGTCCAACGAGATCGATATACGTGGAGGCCATGAGCTAATGATCCTTGTATGCCGGGTGATTTGAGTGCGTTGATCAGAGAGGAGAAGCCGTTGCTCAGTGATTTGCCATGGCCCGTCGGTAGTGGGCGTGAATTCGCGGCGGGGGAAGCGCGCGATGGAAGAGAGCGAACTCATCCATGCTGCCGTTCCAGCCTGTGGCATGCGTGAGATCAGACCCCAGACGCAGAACGCCCGGGGCGGTGTTCATGGGAAGTGGAGAGCCGTCGGCGTCGTAAAGCGATACCGGTTGGCCGTCAATCCACAGTCGCCATGCCGAAGAGTCATGCCCAGGCCCCGGGAAACATAGGACCACGTGATGCCATCCCTGAAGACCCAGGTTGACGGCCTGGAGTCGGTGGCCGACGAGGTTGATGGCGAAGGTGTCGACGGCCAGATGTGCGATCACCGCGCAGCCGGGTTCCGCCACTCCATAACTGAGAAACGTGTCAACCGCCGCTGTTTCGCCGACGTTAGCCCATACCTCAAAGGTTCTGGGGTTGTCCCCGGCTGGGACCGCCATCGAGGGAACTGCGACGTGGCTGCCGTCGCCGTTCAGGGTCAGACCGTGGTCCGCGTCAGCTGTCAAGGCGCCCGGGGCCTGGAACTGAACGTTGCCGACAGCGGCGGCGTTATGCGCCTGACCGCTGATGTCGCGCAATGCCGCCGGACCCGCATCGCCGAGCCGCCAATAACCCGTCGGGTGGTCCCGCATGACCTCGTCCGCATAAGTGTGGCGTGGCTGCGGGCCGCGGCGGAACTGACGCCAGTCGTCGATCTGAAAGTCATAGTGCTTCACGGTGTTTCCGTTTCATGCGTTCGTGAGTCATCCGGCACGTGATGCCCGTGCCGCGCCAATCGCCGCCGCTCAGGTATGTGTGACATCGAGTGTCGCACTGAAATCGACGGCAAATCCACCAGCTGGCGCCGGGCCCACCCGCAGGGTGACCGTCTCGGCGTGCGCGTTCGTAAGGTCAACGATCATCTGGCCGGAGGCGTCAGACAGCAGGACCAGATCCTTGCCGGGCGTCGGAACATCCACTACAGCGGTTGCCCCGCTTGCCTCGAGGGTTGCATGTGCCGCGGGAGTCCACTGATCGACGTCGCATACCCGAAGGCGCACGGGGTGGGAGCCAGTCAGCGGTTCACCTGATGCGCTCACGCGGGCGATGGCAATGTAGCTGGGGGTCGACACACTGCCCTGCTGGATCAGTGTGAGGGTGTACCGCGGCCAGAGCGCCTGCAACGAAGTCGCAAGACTATCGAGGTTCAGACCACGTGCGCCGGCCGCTCCCGCAAGCCGGGCTGTCGAGCGAAGATCGGTAATGCGGCCCACAGCCCCTCCGCTGAGCGCCACCTCGGCCAGAGGCAGATGTGCGGACGGTGGCCAGCCCGTCGCCTCCGATCGCACGATGACGGTCGGCAGGTCGCCGGCCACCGTCAGCCCAACCAGCGCCACGTCGTTATTGAACGGCGCGAGATCCACCACCGTTCCGGCGAAGGTGTAGACCTGTCCGTCGAGTATGGCCCGACCTGGGACGATGTGAACGTGCGTGGGCGATTGGTTGTCAGTTCCCACCCGCAGCTCGCCAGCCGAAGCCTCCGCCAGTAGATGCAGACTGCTCATCAGCCAGTGGTAATACGGCTGCAGACCGCCCGGGGGATATTCAAACCCGACCACGGGGTGTCGACTGCCGACGAGGGCGTCGATCTGTTCAGCACTGAGGAATTGCATGCTCATGGTTCGAAATCCTGGGGCAACTTTCTTCAGTCGGGTGCGGCGTGTTGCCGGACTCCACTCAGATGGGACGGCCTGCGCGAACGATGACCAGTACGGTTACGTCGCGGGCCTCCCTGCTCACAGCCCCGGCCGCCGTTCGCGTCAGATCGACAGTAAGCAGGTCGCCGCGCGCCACCTGTTCGGACCCGTTCGTCGCTACGATCGCGGCCGTACCGTCGCCTTGTGCCGTGCTCCGGTGGCCGGGGCCCGCCGCGGAACTCAGCGCGGCGTCAGCCACCGTCACCACGGCACCGTTGACTTTCACGGTCGCTGCGATCCGGTCTGTCGCGGTGTCCGAAATCAGGTTGGCTCCGACCGACAGGATGACTGCGTGCAACACCCCTTCGAGCGGCACCACGCCGATGAGCCTGTCGCTCTGGCTGGCGGTCAGATCGCCTTCATGGTTGAAGGCGAGATGCGTCATGCCCAGCAGATGCAGGCTCGTCGTTCCGTGACGCTGGGTCAGGGCGCCAGCGTGGGTGTCGGCGACAAGCGCAATAGGGCCGGATAGATGCTGTGGCACGGAAAAGAGAAGACCTACATTGGCGTCAGCGTGCGTGCTGCCATTGTGGATTGTGAAGGCGGCCTGGCCGTCGACATATTGATCCACCCGCAGATGTCGATGCTCGATGTCCGCCGTGCTCAGGGCTCCACCCGTTAAACGATTCAGCGCATCGGCGTCCACCGAGGTCGCCAGGCCGTCCAGTACACCGTTGATCTGCGCCGCCGACGCATGGATTCCCAACGAGCCTGTATCCGTGACGTGGAGGAACGCTTCGCCGCGGTGGTCGGTCAGTGCGGTGATCGCATCGTCGTTGGTGGCGATTTTCGCGAGGGGCAGAAACGTCGACCGGTTGCCTGGAAAAGCTTCGCCTTGCTGGATTTCGCCGCTCATATCGAGCCACAGCCAGGTGGTGGCGTTCGGCGGGACGGCGAGGTTCGTCGCGCCGGAAAACGCGACAGGCTGCGAAGCGATCATGCAGCGGCCGGGACGCACGCCTACGGACATGGCATTGTCCGCATAGACGCGCAAATCATTGGCCCGCTCCGCGGCGCGAAGCAGGCGATGGAGCATCCGACGAAACGCGATGTAATAGGGGCTCAACCCCGTGGGGATGTATGGCACACCGGTGTCGGCATCGTGGGTCAGGGCCAGCAGCGCCTGGTCGTCAGGATAGATTTCTGTCATGGGCGTCATTCTCGAAGTGTGCGATCATGTGTTGGTGTCTTACGCGGTTGTCAACTGTTAGCAGGCCGGCCCGGCAGACTTGCTGGACCAGGTGAATTGCGAGCCGGTCCACTCGAGTGTCTCAGCCGCCGGCGGTGTCCCTTGCGTGCGCACGGCAACCGCGAGGCTCGGGCCGAGGAGGTGCCCCTCGGCGTTCGTGGGTGTTACAGTCAGGGTGTGATCGCCGGCTGGAACATCGCGTGCTGTCCAGCGAAAAGCCGTGGCGTCACTGCCCAGTGGGCCATGCCCCAGCCCGCCTTCGCCCAGGCCGGGACCCGTGGCGTCGTCGTGGCCGAAAGCGCCTTCGCCAAAAAGCACGCCGAATCCGGCCCGATGTTCGTCAGCCGGCCACATCGCCACGGCTTCGCACTCGCCACCGTCGAGGCAGGCTCGTACCCAGACGTCTATCGGCAGGGCGTGGTCACGGACAATCGCCGCGCCAATTTTGGCAGTGATCTGCGGTCCCCAGGTGTGAAGACGATCCGGCCACGACGCGGCACGCACCGAGGGTTCATCGACCGGCACCGCCAGCAATTCGATACGCCGCACGCATGACAACTCCGTGATGACCCAGCACTCCCGTTGGTCTGGTGCTTCGGTCATGTCGTAGTACTCCCCATCGACATACACCTGGACAAGGCGTTCGCCTTGCCGCGGCGCTCGCCACCACACGTGCACCAACAGAGGATTCGCAGCGGTCGTCGGGTCGGACCCTGTCCGCACATGTCGGGCAAGTACGAGCTCGAACACGTCCTGGGTCGGCGCGCTCTGGGGACGGGGGATCGTCACGCGGTCACCTGAAGGTATTGGATGCGATAGTCAAGACCCCAGCGAAGGCCGATGCGACGCGGCTTGTCTGCCTCGATCGCCAGCAACACCACATTCGGCCACTGTTGGCTATGGTCGTCGACCAGAACACTGGCCTGGCCGTCGAGCTTGCATCGAATGCGGTCCAGGACGCGATACAACTCGACCGTCGTGTCCGCCCGCAACGTGCCGGTCTGACTGATGGGGCGCCCCGTCGTGCCGTGGACGCTCAGCCGCACGCCGCCACCAGGCATCTGGTGGGTGGTGTGGCGCAGCGCCTCGCCGCCGATCTCAAAGCGGTGTGGTCCGCTCTCGAATAGATACTCGCCGTCCAGGCTGCTCATCTCGCGAATCCTCCAGCCAGCGGGTTCCGTGTGGCCACGATGATCCGATCCATCACACGCGCCGCAGGGTTCGCACTCCCGCGGCGACGATGCGGTCAGCAACGCCGTCCGCATTGGTGTCGATTCCCAGCGAGGATTCGGTCAGCGCCAGCGCGAACGCACGCTCGTAGTAACTGTGGCGAGAGGCGAAGATCGGGTCTTCATTCAAGGGCCCTTGCGCGATGCGGTATATTTCAGCCAGCGTGGCAAAAACTTCGGCGCGACGGGCCTGCGTCGTGGCCAGCAGCACAGCCTCGGCGGATAGCGGCTCGTACTCCCTGTCCGCCAGTCCCAACGCCTGCCGAAGACGTTGGTGCGCCGCGAAGGCCTGCGGTCGGAAGCTGCGTACTGCAAACTCGATCGTGCCGGAGAGCGACGGCGCCTGCACCGGGCCCGCTGTGTCAGGCCGCGGCCGCGACACGATGAGCATCTGCGCGCTGGTCCGGGCGACGACTTCCAGAGTCAATTCGCCGGTCGCGACAACGTGTCCGGTGTCGATGCCCAGAGCGGCGAAGTCGGATGTGGCGCTGCTGAGTGCGGCGCCATCTATCACGCCGTCTTCGGCCCACAGCAGTTGCTGAGAGGCGATGGGTACATCCACAAAGACGTTAGGCTCAAAAGGCAACAGGTCGCGATCGCTTGAAAGCACCATGGACGTGCATCCTCATTCCAAAGGTCAGCCGCGGATCGGCGGCGGACGAAACGTCCCGACGGCCGTGAAGCCGCCGAGACGCGGCGGGCGCGGTGGAAGCGCCAGGGAGCAGGGCGCCGCAAGCGGCGACGCCCGGCGGACAGGGGTTAGCTCGTGGCCAGTCCGCGGATCAGCCCGTGGGCGTTCTCGTTGCGCAATTCCAGCGTGTACTCGCCGATCACCTGGCCGATTTCGCTGTCGCCGGTGGACGCCAGTTTCTTGAAGCGGAAGCTGCGCCCGGCCAGCGGAAGCACGTCGATGCGCGAGCTGTCCAGCAGCAGCACCGTGTCGGCCGGCACCCAGCGGCTGAGTACGATCCGACAGACGCCGAAATCGGATTCATACAGACTCACCAGGTCGCGGTACCGTTCGTCGCGGGCGCCGTATCCGCGACTAGCGGTGAGGAAGCTGTTGATGCGGCGTTTTTGCATGCCGCTGACCACGATCGTATCGACGGAGCCAGCCGATCCGTCCCAGATCGTCCGCAGCGCCGTGTTGAGCTGCTGCTCATTAAGCTCGTCCTCGCCGTCGCCATCGCCGCTGGGGAAACCGCCCGCCGCGTTGACGAAGACATTGCTGGACAGGAAGGGGATGATGCCCTTCATCGTTCGGCGGACTGTGGCTGAACCCTGCGGCGAACTGGCCGGCGCGACGCCGTTGATGACGCAGTTCTCCAGGTCACGCACCAGTTCACGCAGCCTTTCCTGCTTTTGGTAATCCAGCTCGTCATCCACCGCCACCTGCCGGGCGGCGAGTTGCGAGCCGGACACCTCGATGCCGGCCGTGAAAATCTGGGTGTAATTCTGTCTGCGGCTTCGGTCGGTGAATCGCGTGGTCGGTCGGTCGTCACCTTCGAGCGCCGCGTTGCCGAGGATGTGCAGGCCCTGGCCATTGGCGATGCTTGCGGCCGTCGTGTTACCGTAACCGCGATCGACGGTGAGTGTCGCGCCGCTGATGGCGGTAACCATCATCACTTCGCGCGAGCCGTCGACCTGAATCTGATCACCCACGCGGAAACGATCCGCATGGGCGACATCGAAACTGACCTCGGTCAAGCCGTTGGCGATCGATTCGTCATCGATCACGTCACGATTGGGCAGCAGCTCGTCCTCGAGCCATTCATGCATCGTGCTCAGGGCTGATCGCTGTGGATCGCCCAGATGATCCAGAAGCGGAGTCTCAAACGGGCTGACGATGCCGATGATGTCCGAGACATCTTCGGCGAGTTCCGGCAGGGATGCCCCAGCCGAATAGGTGGCTTTGCCTGTGAAGGCCATAGAAAATCTCCTGTGGGGTGTCAGTGGGAAATCGCTGCATCGTCACCGACGATGCTCGGCCCGCCGAAGCCGCAGATAACGCAGCAGATCACGCCGATGGCCAGATGCCGTCGCCTGGTCCTGCGCCAGCTCCAAGGCGTCGGACTCCGCCGCGCCTCCAACCCCCATCGTGGGGATCCCGGCCAGATGCGAGCGACCGAAGAGGTAGGGCTTGTGCCGCCGCAGGTCGTCGACTGCGGCTTCGATGTCCGGCTCATCCATCTCAGCAACGACCGCCTCGGTCAGGAGGCGGGCGGCCTGCAGATCGACAGCCTCGGCATCGGCCAACAGTTGATCGATGCGCTGGCGTCGTTCCAGGCGTGTGACCAGGGCGTCGGCTTCAGCCAGTTGCTTGCGGGTCTGTTCCAGATCATGCTGCAAATCGTTGAACTGCTGTTCAGCCTGCTGGGCTCGTTTGCGATAGCGAATGGCTTTGCCGACGGGCACCAGGCGCTCGGCCGCGTCGCCGTAAGCGCCCTCGGGCGAGGGCCGGCCCGTGCTTAAGGAAGCGTCTTCCGGTCGTTCTGTCGCGCTTGCGACCTGCGTGTCCACCGTGGACATAATGGCATCTCTCCTTATCGTTGCGATGATTGCGGTATACGGTGGGGCGACTGCGTACGTGTGCGGGTTCAGCGGTTGGCTCACGTCAACTCATGCAGTCGCCGTAGCCCAGTTCGGTCAAGACTTGCCGCGAAGGCACGCCAAGTTCGAGCTTGAGTTTGGCGTCGCGCAGTCGTTGCGACTGGCTTTCCGGCAGTGGACTGGGCCAATCAAGCCGAATCCGGCGATCCTCCGGTGCATTGGGCAGAATCCCCAGCAGATCAGCCGCATGCAGCACCAGCTCGCACAGGCGCTCGATGCCGGCTCCATACGCCACCCGCTTGCGGTCCGTTTTGGCCAGCAGGCCCATCAGGACAATGCGCAAGGCGTTCTCGCTCGTCAGGTGTCCGACCTTATTGCGCAGCACCCCCGCCGCCAGGGGCGTCACGCCGCTGGTCTTGTCCATTGCCTCTCGAATCTCATTGATGTGGGCCTCTTCCGACGGACTCTGGGCGTCACCGCCGAATTCCTCGATGCTGGCGTCAGGGTTGTCCGTGGCCCACATCTGGCCCGGGCCGATCGGACGCTGCGTGAATTGATCGATCCCCTTGCCCAGGTACATCTTGAATGACTGAAATGTCACCCGGTTGGCACGGTCGGACAGACGGATGTTCAACTCGTCCTGCAGGGGGATCAACGGTTCAACATCACCGATGCCTTCATAGTGGAACGGCTGGGGCAGATTCTGAATATGAACCACGGGCATGCGCCCCAGCCGATTGGCGCCTTCGTCGACGCATCGCCACTGGTCAGGCATCCCCTCGAAGGTGACGACTCGATCCCTGGTCCACACCTGCGTGCGTTGCACGCGGGCCTGAGCGGGCGCCTGGCGCTCGAACGTCCCGGGGATCATCCGCCGCCCGACGCGACGCAGCAGACTCTCGGGCTCGATGCGATTGAGCGTCAGACGGTGGTGTAAGACATACGCATCGAGTCGTCGGTAGTCGTGTGGATCGAGCAGGGGGAAGCCTCGCGGAGCTTCGATCAGATCCAGCACCAGTCGATTCGCTCCGCGGCTTGCGGGACGGGATCCGCGGCCGGTCGGTGCTGGCCCGCTCGCCTCGCCGTGCCCGCCTTTGTCAGGCGTTGCCCGGACGGAATGGGGGTTTGCGGGGGCGTCCGCGATGCGGACCAGCACGTCGACGTGGCCGTAGATGGAGCCCAGAAGAGCCATGTCCTGAAAGAAAGCAATGCCGCCGTTGACCTCGAATACCTCCGCCAGGAGCCGTTCAATCGCCGTGGCCTGGTCCGGATCGGCCACGCAGCTTTGCAGCGTGAAGGGGCGACCGAACATGAAGTCAACGATGGTCTGGATGCGCCAGGCGATGTCGTTCTCGATCACCACCTCGCGATCGGGCCCCGCGACGAGCCCTCGAGAAAGCTGTGGACTGGCCAAACGTGGCGGCAGACTGCGGCTCTGCGCGAGGCGGGCGGCCGGACGGCTCTCGGCGTCGGGCGCGGCGATCGGATTGCGGTAGTACTCCCACAGCCGACGCAGTCGGGGCACGACGTCGCGTTCATGGTGTCGGATGAGGTGCTCGAGAAGCTTGGGCTCCAGGCCGTGATGTTTAAGATCGCGGCTGCTCGGGTCGTGGCTGGCGGCAATGCTCATAGGCTTCATATCTCGGTAGGGGGTCGCAGTACGTCGCGGGTGACGACCGGATCCTCAATGGGCTGCGTCGCCATGACGGGCCTCTACCTATGAGCGAAGGACAGTCTTCGTGCGCACGGAGGGCGTGTTTTAGGCACGGTTAACTTTATAAAATACTCAAAAACAAGTACTTAACATTCGTGCTGGCGGCAAGATTTTTGATCGCTCGCAACCGGAAGCATGCGCGCGCCGGCAGCGATGACTTGCACTTTCCGCGATCGATGATTTAATAGGCAACTATGACAAGAGCTGAGCAAGAACTGGACGTTTTGGAGAAGATAAGCCAGATTCTCGGCGATGATCTTGAATTGAGCCAGGTATTTCAGCGTGTAATGGCGGTCTTGAACGAAAAGATGGGCGTGCAGCGAGCGGCGCTTGCTCTTTGGGACGAGGCTGTTGACGTTCTCCGCGTGGTGGCGGCCATTGGCATGAGCGTTGAGGAAATGAAACGCGGCCGCTATGCGCTGGGCGAAGGCATTACCGGACAGGTCGTGGCGACAGGAAGCCCCAAGGTGGTGGCCGACATCAGCCGCGACAAGGACTTCCTCAACCGTACCGGCAGTCGCCGCTTCCCCTCCCAACCCGATGCGACGGCTGGTCCGATCAGCTTCATCTGCGTCCCGGTCAAAGATGGCGATCGTCATGTGGGGGCCATCAGCATCGACAAACCTTACAGCGATGAACCCACCCTCGTCGCCGACGCCAGGCTGCTGGCGATCATCGCCGGCTCCATCGCTCAGACCATTCGCATCCACCACCTCGTTCAGATTGAGAAAGACCAGCTTCTGGCCGAGAACAGACAACTGCTCGACAACCTGCAAGGCAAGTACCGCTTTGAGAACATCATCGGCTCCAGCCCGCCAATGCTCGATGTGCTCGGAACCATCGCCCAGGTTGCCGGCAGCCGGGCCACCATCCTCTTGCTTGGTGAGACCGGGGTCGGCAAAGAACTGATCGCCAAGGCCATCCACTACAACTCACCACGGCGCGACAAGCCGTTGATCCGCGTCAACTGCGGCGCGCTCAACCCCCAGCTTCTCGAATCTGAACTGTTCGGCCATGTGAAAGGGGCCTTCACCGGGGCGGTGCGGGATAAGGTCGGCCGATTCGAGGCCGCTGACGGTGGCACCATCTTTCTCGATGAAATCGGCACGCTCGACGCCCAGTTGCAGGTCAATCTCTTGCGTGTGCTCCAGGAACGTGAATTCGAACGTGTTGGCGATCACCAGACGGTCAAAGTCGACGTGCGCGTCATCGCCGCGACCAACCTCGACATCGAGCAGGAGGTGCGTCGCGGCGCTTTCCGTGAAGACCTCTACTATCGACTCAACGTCGTCACCATTGAGCTGCCGCCGCTGCGTAGCCGCCGCGAGGATATTCCCCGCCTCATCGACCACTTTCTCGATCGCTACAACCGCGAGAACAACCGCAACCTGCGCAAAATCAGCCGCGAGGTGCTCAATACCCTCTTGCGCTACCCCTGGCCGGGGAACGTCCGCGAGCTGGAGAACGCCGTCGAGAGGGCGGTGGTGATGTCGCGTGGCGAGGAGTTCACCGACGACCTTCTGCCCCTTCAGATCCGCATGTTCGCCCAGCAGGTCCGCGGCGCCACGCCGGATGAATCGGTCGAAGGGCTGGCCCAGAAACTGGCCGACCTGGCCGTCCAGCAGTACCAGGGTTCAGAGGGTCAGATCTACAGTCTCACGATCAGTGAGATCGAGCGACATCTGATCCGCGAGGCCATCGACCACACAGGAGGAGTCAAAACCCGGGCCGCCGACTTCCTGGGCATCAATCGCAACACCCTCAACAAGAAGGTCAAGGAGCTGAATATTGAGACATCCGATTAGCTCCACCAGCCCCGGGCTCGCATGCCATCGCTTTATGGACCACGCGGAAACAGCCGATGGACCTGTCCAGCCCTCCTGCCGGTGGATGGACGCTGCGGGGCATGTCCAGCAGTGCCGAAAACCATCGGCCACCGCCGGTGACGCCGCCCGTCGCGCCGTACCAGCACGCCGCCGCATTGCTGCAAGCCTGCATTTCAAAAGAGTTTGGCTCACATCGACTGTTTGACACCCATCCGAACCGGTGATAACTTCCGCCAACTGGCTCGGTGTCGCCCCAGCGGTTCGCGGCCGGGCCGTCCCGCCGATGCGCGATCCAAGCCCCACCCGTTGATGGGAGCCTCTTGATGATTCAGACCCGCTGTCTGGTCTGCGCCGTGTTCGCGGCTGCCTGCCTGGCTGCGCCGCGGGCCCATGCCCAGGCGATCATTCCGCCGGAGTTGCGCCAAACCTCTTCGGCTCTGTCCAGCGACGAGGATCGCCTAGTGCGCGAGGTCATTGCCGCGGCCGTCAAAGATCTGACCTCGACCGATCCCGAGCAGGTCATGCAGGCGCGCCGCCGTCTGATCGATCCCCTGGTGCTTCCCAACACCTCCGAAATCTTTGGGCAGGCTTACTCCTCCCACCTCAAGTTGCAGTTGCCCGAGGCCCTCAAGAGCGAATCGGTGCTCGTGCGCCTCAACGCGGTGATCGTGGCATCCCATCTCACCGACCGGACGGCCATCGAACTGCTTGCGGATCCCCTGGCTGATGAAGCGCCAGCCGTTCGCTACCAGGCGGTCAAGGCGCTGGGCAGCATCGTCCGCAACGCGCGGTACAGCGATGACGCCAGCCGCCGGCAAACGGAAATGCAGACGCTGGAGATGTTGCGGGCTCGCGCGATGGCTGAGACCATGCCCCAGGTGTGGCGGCCGCTGCTCGAATCCTTCAACGCCGTTCGGATTCCCGAGGCGAGACTGGCCGTGCTCGACGCCTTGAACAGGCAGGTTGACGCCCACGCCGCGCAGCCTCAGATCACACTGACGGCGGAGCATGCCGCGCTGGTCGAAACCTACCGCGGGATCGTCGAGCAATCCCTGCAACCACGTGGTGTGGATAATACGACCGCCAAGGCGCTGGCGCGCGTGGCTTTTCGCTACCTGCTCCTGAGCGCCAAGGTTCTCGCGGAAACCGCCGATCTTGATGCCCCGGTCGCCGCCTCATACGAACAGATGATCACCGCGGCCGATACGGTGTTGCGCTGGCTGATCCGGGACTATTTGCGTCTGCCTGTCGCTGTGCCTCCCGCCGCGGCGCCAAAAATCCGCGATCGGCTCTGGGCTGAGCTGGTCTTGGATGCGGGCAAGTGGAAAGCCCTGCTGGTCGACAGCCGCCTGGATATCACTGCCGACGCCCTGGAGGTTCCCGCCATCACCAACCCTTGAACGTCCAATCCGCTTGCCGGTGGCCCCTATATCCGTGAGGGCGATATGTTCGCCCCGGCCCCGTTCAGCGCCTCATCCACCTTGCGCATCAAGTCCACGTACTCGAACTGCGCCATCTGAAACTCACGAAGCAGCGGATGCTTCACCACCTGCCGGCGCAGCGCTTCGACCGCTCGCTTGTCGTCAACCTCGATAGGTCTGCCCGTTTGCTCCTTTTCTTCGATCTCAGCCAGCTTGCGGCCAAAGTCATTGAGGATTCTCTGTGCCTCGACATCAGCCTCAAGCTTGTCCATCAACGTCTTGAACTGTTTCGCCGCCTTGTGTTCAGCGATCAGCCGGCCCAGCGCGGCCGCCTGTTTCATGATTTCATCCGTGGTTGCCATCGTGCCGCCTTTCTACGTAATCTCAACACTGTCTGGAGCCCGCTTCTGGTGCATCTGACCGGAATCGGCCAGCCCCTCTCGGAACCGCTATCGCGATGGTTGCAGCCCAAGGCGCTCGCGCCCTCGCGTCGGAGTTAGCTTAATGGACCGTTTTTCACACCGCATCCTTGAACACCTCAAAGGCCAGGCGCCCGGTGGGCGCGGCCTGCGCGACCTCGCGCGCGACCTCAACATCCCGCCTTCGGAAATGGACGACTTTAGACAGGCCGTCCACGACCTGCGCGACGATGGCGGCGTGGTGCTGGGGGAGGACAACGTCATCGCGCTTCCCCCGCCGGGTCCGACGCTCGACGGGGTATTTCGCCTGAACCCGCGTGGTTTCGGCTTCATCATCCCCGACCGTCCGACAGCCCACGGCGACCTCTTTGTCCCCGCCGGTCGAAACGCCAACGCTCTGACCGGCGACCACGTCCGCGCCAAGGTCATCAAGGAGAGAGGCCGCGCGGGCCCAGGACGTTCACCTTTTGTCGGAAGCATTGTCGAAATCCTTCAGCGGGCCGAGCATCGCTATGTCGGCCAGCTCATTCAACGCGGCAGCCTCTGGATCGTCGAGCCGGATGGCAAAAGCCTGCACGGTCCGGTGGTCATCCGCGACCCGCATGCCCGCAACGCCAAAGCCGGCGATAAGGTCGTCATCGAGCTCGTCCGTTTCGCCCAGGAGTCGAATGAACTTTCCGAGGGCGTCGTGATCGAAGTGCTTGGTCAGGCGGGGCAGATCGATGTCGAAACGCGCGCGGTCATGCGCGCCTTCAGCCTGCCCGAGCAGTTCGACCCGCAAGTCACCGATGAGGCCCGTCACGCGGCTGGAGCCTTTGATCCGCATCACATTCCCGCTGATCGCGAGGATCTCACGGACCGTTTCGTGATGACCATCGATCCGCCCGATGCCCGTGACTTTGACGACGCCATCAGTATCGAAAAATTCGATGCGGACAGTCAGCCCGACGGCGCCGCGTGGGAACTGGGCGTCCACATCGCGGACGTGGCTTATTTCATCAAACCCGGCGGCGCCCTTGACCAGGAAGCCCGGACGCGCGGAACCAGCGTCTACCTGCCTCGCCACGTCATTCCCATGCTGCCCGAACTGCTCAGCAACGGCGTCTGTTCATTGCAGGAAGGTGTGGTGCGCTACACCAAGTCCGCGATCATCCGCATGGATCACCAGGCCAGGGTGCTCAGCGCTCGCATGGCGCGGACGGCCATCAAGTCGGACAAGCGCCTGACCTATCTTGAAGCTCAGGCGCTGATCGACGCCGATATGCGCGAAGCACGCAAGCATGCGCGGTCAGAATCCGACTATTCACGGCGGATGATCCAGGCCTTGCGCCAGATGGACGAACTGGCCCGATTGATCCGCACGCGGCGGCTGAAGCAGGGTATGGTGACACTTGATCTTCCCGAGGTTGAACTGGTGTTCGACGACGAAGGACGCGTCATCGACGCCGTCCCCGAAGACAGCGCGTTCACCCACACCATCATCGAAATGTTCATGGTCGAGGCCAACGAAGCCGCCGCTCGTTTGTTCGACCGCCTGCAGGTGCCGCTTTTGCGCCGCGTTCACCCCGATCCGCCGGGCAATGATCTGGGCGACCTGCGCAAATTCGCACGCGTAGCCGGCTACAACATCCCCATGAACCCCACCCGCAAGGAATTGCAGCAGTTGCTCGATGCCGTACGCGGCAAGCCGGCTCAGTACGCCATCCATCTGGCCGTGCTCCAGACCTTGTCCAAGGCCGAATACAGCCCCGCGCTCATCGGTCACTTCGCCCTGGCCAGCGAGCATTACGCCCACTTCACCAGCCCCATCCGCCGCTATCCGGATCTCACGGTGCACCGCGCGCTCGACGCCTATTACGACGCCACCGACAACGGCCGCGCCCCCCGCGGCGGCAAGGTCGGGAAGCTCGGCGATCAGTTGCGCGAGGACAGCCGTTGTCCGGACGAACAAACCCTTGTTGAACTGGGAAGGCATTGCTCCGGCCGCGAACGCAACGCGGAGGCCGCCGAACGTGAACTGCGAACCTTCCTCGTCCTCGACCTGCTGAGCTCGATGGAGGGCGAGGATTTCCACGGCACAGTCACCGGCATGACCTCCAGCGGCGTATTCGTGCAGATCGACAAGTATCTCGTGGACGGATTCATCCGCACCGAAGACCTTGGTGTCGGCGGCGGGCGCGGCGATCAGTGGCGGCTGGACGCCAAGACCGGGACGATGGTCGCCCGGCGTTCCGGTGCCGTCATCGCGATTGGCGATCGCTTCCTTGTGCGCATCGCGAAGGTCGTTCCGCCAGCCCGACGCCTCGACCTGGTGCTCATCGATGTCGTCGGTGGCCCAGGAACCAAACGCCGCCAGCCCAGGGGCGCGCGAAATGCCCACGCGCAGACCATGAAAATCAAACGCATGGCCAAAGGCGACAAGCGCCATGGCCGTCGCCGCTGAAACCATTTGCCTACAATCGCACCCGTCATGACCCTGACCCTCGCCGTCTGGCTGCACGACCTGGACCCGTTCGCCCTGCGCCTCTGGCCCGACGGCCCGGCGGCGCTGCAGGGAATCCGCTGGTATGGCCTGTCATATCTGATGGGATTCGTCGCCGCGTTTCTCTATGCGAGGCTCGTGGCTCGAAATCAGCGGTCGCCGCTGCAGCCGGCTCACGCCTTCGACCTGGTGGTCACGGTTGGACTTGGCGTGCTCGTCGGCGGCCGGTTGGGCTACGTCGTCTTCTATCAGCCTTCACTGCTCTGGGATCCGCCCCTGCTGGGCGTTCTGCAGGTGTGGCGCGGCGGGATGGCCAGCCACGGCGGCATGCTCGGCGCCCTGGTCGCCTGCTACATCGTGGCCAGGCGTCAGCATCTGCCGGTGCTGCACGTCACCGACATCATCGCCGCCGCCTCGCCGATCGGCCTGGGCCTCGGCCGCATCGCGAATTTCATCAACGGCGAACTCTATGGCCGCGGGCCCACTGACGTGCCCTGGGCCGTCCGCTTTCCGCAGGAGGTGGCCGAATTCACCGCTCAGCAGTGGGCCAGACTCGACACCGTCATCGCGGCTTTGCCGCCCCCCGTTCAGCGTCAAGCACGGGTCGACCCGGTGGGCGCGGTCATCCAGCAGGTGCAAGAGGGCAACCAGACGCTCATCGCCGTTCTGGAGCCGATGCTCACCCCGCGCCACCCTTCGCAGCTCTATGAGGCGGCGCTCGAGGGCCTGGTGGTGTTTCTGGCCATGCTGTGGCTGTGGCGTCGGCCGCGCCGGCCGGGCGTCGTGTCCGGATGGTTCCTGCTGCTCTATGGCGTGCTGCGCGTGACCGTCGAACAGTTCCGCGAACCCGACGCACAGATCGGTTACCAGGCCCTGGGTCTGACCCGCGGTCAGTGGCTGAGCTTCGGCCTCATCATCGCGGGCGCCTGCATGGCCTACGTCTGCGCCCGCCGCGCCGTAGCTCCGCTCGGGGGCTGGCGCACAACCGCCGCCTGCGCAGCGCCATAATCCCTATTTCCCGCGCCAAACCCTTAAGGACAGGCTTGGCCGCGCTATTCGATCCCCTTGCTTTTCTTGATGGGGCTCGTCTACGCATCCGCCTCCACCGCATCCTCGACTTTCACTCCCGGCAGCATCGCCCCGTGCTCCATCAGGTTGCGGTGCATTTCAAAGCACTTGCCCAGGTCGTGGGGAATGTGGCCCATCGCGGACTGTTCGACATACTTGTGCAGGTACTCGCGGAAAGCCGGATGGGCGCATTTCTCAATGATCGTCCTGGCCCGCTCCATCGGCCCCAGACCGCGCAGGTCCGCCAGGCCTTGTTCCGTCACCAGGATCTGCACCGAGTGCTCATTGTGGTCCACATGGCTGACCATCGGCACCACCGCCGAAATCTTGCCGCCCTTGGCCACGCTCGGGGCCACCAGGATCGACAGGTACGCGTTGCGCACGAAATCGCCCGAACCCCCCACGCCGTTCATCAGCGACGTGCCGCACACATGCGTCGAGTTCGCGTTGCCGTAGATGTCCATCTCCAGCGCGGTGTTGATCGCGATCACCCCCAGCCGGCGAATTACCCCCGGGTGATTGGACAGTTCCTGCGGCCGCAACACGATCTTGGGCGCGAAGAAGTCCATGTTGTCGTACATCTTCTGAAGCTGCGGCTCGCTGAGCGTCAGGCTTGTCGCCGACGCGCCGCGCAACCGGCCCCAGACCATCAGATCGGCCATCGAATCCTGGAATACCTCGCTGTACATGTAGAAAGAGGGCACCGCCACCGACTCGCCCAGCCCATACATCACCGCGTTGGCCACGTTGCCCACGCCTGCCTGCAGCGGCAGGAAGTCCGGCGGTATCCGGTCGGCGTTGATCTCATTGACGATGAAGTCGATCACATGCCGGCTGATCGCTTCGTGCACCTCGTTGGGCTTGGCGAACTCCGCCACGCCGTCGGGCTGATCGTGCTCGACCACCGCGACGATCTTCTTCGGATTGACCATGGCGAAGGGCACTCCGAGTTTCGCCATGGGGTGCGGAATCGAGATCGGGTTGCGGAATGGCGGACGCGGCACCAGCGCGATATCGTGCATCTCCTGCAGACGATGCGAATGATGCCGGTTGATCTCGATGATCACTTTGTCCGCGTGGCGCAGAATGCTCGGCGAAATACCCACCGAAGTGCTCAGATACACCCGCCCGTCGGGCGTCACGTCCGTGGCTTCAACCACCGCAAAGTCGATGTTGCCGATAAACCCGAACTCGATCATCTGTGGCACGTGCGAAAGATGCATGTCCAGAAACTCGCACTGCTGGGCGTTGATGCGCTTGCGCAGGAGCTTCGAGGACTGGTAGGGGGCCCGCCACTGCACGGCGTCGGCCTCCGCCAGCGCGTCATCCAGCGACGTCCCCGTCGACGCGCCCGTCAGCACGCGGATACGAAAGGCTTCCCCCTGCGCGTGCAACTGCTTGGCACGCCGCGCCAGGGCGGTGGGCACAACCTTGGCCGCGCCCGCCGGAGTGAACCCCGAGAAGCCCACGGTCGCTCCATGAAAGATCAGGCTGGCCGCCTCGTCGGCCGTCATGACCGGGTAGTTGCTGGTGATCGTGTTCACTTCGACGCTCCGATCCTTTCTGTCGCGACCGTTGTCTTCGCTTGCGGATATTCCCCCGCCCCCACCTGGCGCGTGGGTTCGTCGGACGCCACGCCGCAACGCACTTCGTTGATTTCGCCCGAGTCCAGCCGCTCGGCGCCCCGGCCGTCCACACCCGTGACCTCAAGGCGTCCGTGGTCATCGAGTCCAAGGATTCGCCCGGACCATTGGCGGCCGCCCATCCGAACGTTCACCACCTGCCCCATCCAGGCCAGCCGGGCCTGCACCGATTCTCGCGTCACTGTGTCAAATCCAATGTTCTCGAAGCGGCGCAGCGCCTCGATCAGCCGCGAACCAGCCACGTCGATCAGTGATCGCACGTCCGTGGCGATCGCTTCACCGTCCGCCTCATCGCGCCACGTCGACCGAATGGTCCCGGCCCGTTGGCGCAGTTCCGCCGGCAGTTGCGCCATATCGATGGCCACGTTCACCCCCACGCCGACGATTAGTGTCCCCGGTGCGCCCGGCCCGCCGGCTTGCCATTCGCACAGAATGCCGCAGACCTTTCGACCGTCGAGCAGCAGGTCGTTGGGCCACTTGACCTGCAGCGACGCCGCGTCCAGACCGTATCGCTCGCATAGCACCCGATGCATGACCAGGCCCGCCGTCAGCGATGCCTGGCTGTATGCATCCACCGCATGCCGGCAGGGCCATGCCAGGCTGAACCACGCCCCGCCCGTCGGCGACTGCCATGTCCGGCCCAGGCGTCCCCGCCCGGCCAACTGTCGTCGCGCGCTGACCAGCAGCGGCTGGCCCGGGTTCGTCTGCGCCAGGTTTCGGGCCCGCAGGTTCGTGGAGTCGATCTGGTCGTAATGGGCCGTGATCATCATGCTGTTTCCACAAGCTGGGAACTCACCGGCCATCAACCGCCCGACAGCCTGCTCAGCAGCACGCCTGCCGCCACCGCCGAGCCGATCACCCCCGCCACGTTCGGACCCATCGCGTGCATCAGCAGGAAGTTCTGCGG
Organism: uncultured Phycisphaeraceae bacterium; assembly: GCA_964502445.1. Classification (GTDB taxonomy): domain Bacteria; phylum Planctomycetota; class Phycisphaerae; order Phycisphaerales; family Phycisphaeraceae; genus CAZCWM01. Next base: position 392,091 of record CAZCWM010000001.1, read on the forward strand.
ATCCTCCTCCTGGCCCAGCTTGTGCACCACCCGCGCCGCCATCGGCACCGCCGATACGCCCGCCGCTCCGATCATCGGGTTGATGGCCTGTTTGCTCACCGCGTTCATCAGCTTGCCGAACAGCACGCCGCCGGCCGTCGAAACCGAAAACGCGCACACGCCCAGAATGAAGATGAAGATCGTCTGCATCGTCAGGAACGTGCTCGCCTGAGTCTTGGCCCCGACGGTCACGCCCAGCAGGATGGTCACGATGTCGATGAAGGCCGTCTGGGCCGTCTTCGCCAGCCGGTCGGTCACCATCGACTCACGCAGCAGGTTGCCGAAGAACAGCATGCCCAGCAGCGGCAGGGCCCCCGGTGCGATTGCCGCCGTCAGCAGAAAACCCATGATCGGAAAGACGATCTTCACCGTCTTGGACACCTGCTGCGGCTGTTCCATGCGGATCAGCCGCTCCCGTCGTGTGGTCAGCAGCTTGATGATCGGCGGTTGAATGATCGGCACCATGGCCATGTAAGAGTAGGCCGCCAGCGCCACCGCCCCCAGCAGCTCCGGAGCAAGCTGCGAACAGGTGAAAATCGCCGTCGGCCCGTCGGCCCCGCCGATGATCCCGATCGATGCCGCCTGCTCGAGGGTGAATCCAAAAAACAGCGCCGCCAGCAGCGCGCCGAAAATACCCAACTGCGCCGCCGCCCCCAGCAACAGTGTCCGCGGGTTGCTCAGCATCGGCCCGAAGTCTGTCAACGCGCCGATACCCAGAAAGATCAGCGGCGGATAGAACCCCGCGATGCCCACCCCCGCGAACAGCCAGTAGAACACCGACGCCTTGTACGGATCCTGGCGCGACATCGGCCAGAACTCGGGGTAGCGCCCGTCGGCCGCCTGTCCGTCGACCAGCGCGATGCGCCCCTGGCCCATCGGCACCAGGGCCGGCATGTGATCCACATCCCGCCGCAGCGTCAGCATGCTGTGCGAATTGACCGCGATCGCTTCGCCCTGTTCCACCGCAAGTTGCCCGTTCACCTGAGACTCGATCTCCCGCACGGATTGCGGCGCCAGGTTCACCGCATGCGCCTCGTTGACCAGCGCGACGAACTTCGCGTGGTTCCACGGCCGAAGCGGTTGCGGTTCCGCTTCGTCGCCCGCCCTCGCCTGCAGAACCTTCCAGGCCTCTTCCAGGTCCAGTTCCATCAGCCGCCCGTCTTCTTTGAGCACCACCGACGCGATGTCCACCCGCAGGTAATGCAGGTCGGCCGGGCTGGCCGGCCCGTCCATGATCGACAGCGGCAGTTGCCGTGCATCGTAGGGAATGTTGCCGATCAGCATCCCGAAGCCGATCGGCACCAGCAGCAGCGGCTCAAATCCCTTGCGGATGGCCAGGTAAATGAACGTCGCGCCCACCAGGATCATCACCCCGTTGGTCCAGTGGAACTGTCCGAAGCCGGTGCCGGCCATGTAATTGACCAGCAGGTCAGTGATCTCACGCATGGTTGCATCCGATCATGGCGCCGTCGCCTTGTCTGGCCGCACGCCGATTTCCCGCCGCGTCACGACAGCTTCACCAGCACCTTGCCCGGTTGCACAGTCTCGCCTTCCTTGACGCACACCTCGCTGACCGTGCCGCCCGCGGCCGCCGCCACGTTCGACTCCATCTTCATCGCTTCCAGCACCACCACCGGGTCATTGACGTTGATCGTGTCGCCGACTTTGACCAGCACCTTGAGGATGGTGCCCGCCAGCGGCGCTTCGACCTGCTTGGTTCCCCCAGGCCCGCCGCCGGCCGACTTCGCCGGTCGCGTCGCCGCCGCCGCGGCTTTCGGCGCCGCGGGCGCCGCCGCCGGGGCGACCAAGGCGACCGCGCCGCCCGAGGCCGGCATCGCGCCACCGTCGTCGAGTATCTGAACATCCACCTCGTACTGCACGCCTTCGACTGTCACCAGCATTTTCATGGGCAGGCTCTCATTTCTTCCAGGTCTTGCTCACCAGTCTTGCCAGGGATGTTGTCCGCGCATGATGTTCACGGACGATGTTTCAGTGCGGGGAATCAGCCGCCCCGCGGTCGCGAACCGCGATGCAGTTGCGGACGGTGTGAACCCATGATGCCGGCCCGCCCCGAGGCCGCCCATTGCCCGCGTCCACCCGGCCCGACGAAACGCACGCGATGCACCCGCGTCCCCGGCCCCAGCGCCGCCGCCACCGCCGCGCTGATCACCGCCACCAGTCGCGGACTGATCGCTTTGTCGTCCGCCGACGCCGCGTCCAGCGCTGTCTCCGCCACACTGGCCGCGGCCTTCGGAGCCAGCGCCTTCGCCTCGCGACGCACTCGCACCCTGTTCAGGCCTGTGATCATCATCATCAGAAGTGCCAAGGCCACGAACACCACGCCCATACCCACCACCGTCAGGGCCAGGCCGTCGGCTACACGTTCAAGCAATCCGCTGATCAACGCAAGCGTCATGGGTCATCCTCACAATTCGATCACAGCGGAATCAGCCCGTGTTTCTTCTCGGGCCGCAGTTCACGCTTGGTCTGCATCTGCTCCAGCGCCATCGCCAGGTACCGCCGTGTGTGCGCCGGTTCGATGATATCGTCCACCATCCGCCGCGCCCCCGCCACGTAGGGCGTCGAGAACGTCTGGCGGTATTTGTCGATCAGTTCCAGCCGCTTGGCCGCCTGGTCCGATGCGGCGGCGATCTCGCGACGGAATACGATCTCGGCCGCACCCTCCGCGCCCATCACCGCGATTTCCGCCGTCGGCCACGCCGCCACCCGGTCGGCCCCGAGATCCTTGCCGCACATCGCCAGGTACGCGCCGCCGTACGCCTTGCGCATGATGACACTGATCTTCGGCACCGTCGCCGCTGAGTACACGAACAGCATCTTCGCCCCGTGACGAATGATCCCGCCGTATTCCTGCTCCACGCCCGGCATGAAGCCCGGCACGTCTACAAGCGTCACCAGTGGAATGTTGAAAGCGTTGCAGAAGCGGATGAAACGCGAGGCCTTGTCGGAGCTGTCGATGTCAAGAACGCCCGCCTTCACCGCCGGGTTGTTGGCGATGATGCCCACCACCCGGCCTGTGATTCGCGCGAAGCACACGATCAGATTCCGCGCAAAGGTCGCATGCACCTCCAGAAAATCCCCGTGATCCACCAGGTTCGCAATCACCTCGTGCATGTCGTAGCCGGCCTTGGGATTGTCGGGAATGATCGTGTTCAGCCGCGGATTTTCGGTGATCGTCTCCTTGTACGGCAGGTTCGGGGGATCCTCCATGTTGTTGGCCGGCAGGTACGACAGCAGCTTCTTGGTCAGTTCGGCCGCGTGCCGGTCGTCTTCAGCCACGAAGTGCACCACGCCCGAATAGGTCATCTGCGCCTCGGGCCCGCCGAGCTGGTCGGCGGTCACCTCTTCGCCCGTCACCTGCTTGATGACCTGTGGGCCGGTGATGAACATCTGGCTCTGTCGCGTCTGAATGATGAAGTCGGTCAGGGCTGGACTGTAGGCCGCCCCGCCGGCACACGGACCGCAGATCAGCGAGATCTGCGGCACGACGCCCGACAGCAGCGTGTTATGAAAGAAAATCCGCCCGTAACCCGCCAGGCTGTCGATCCCTTCCTGAATGCGAGCCCCGCCCGAATCGTTGATGTACACAAACGGGCTGCCCGTCTTCAGCGAACACTTCATCATCTCCACGATCTTGTCGGCATGAACCTCGCCCGTGGCCCCGCCCACGACCGTGAAGTCCTGGCTGGCCACATGCACCAGGCGCCCGTCGATCGCCCCGCAGCCGGTCACGACGCCGTCGGCGGGAATCTCCTTGCCGCCCATGCCGAAGTGCGTGCAGCGATGCTGGGCAAATCCGTACATCTCCTGGAAGCTCTCCCGGTCCAGCAGGACCGTGATGCGCTCCCGGGCGGTCAGCTTGCCTGCCTGGTGCTGTTTATCGATGCGTTCCTGGCCGCCGCCCAGCAGAAGTTGCCTCTTCTTGGCGTCCAGCTCCTTGATACGAGCGGCCATGGTCATCGCCGCTCGCTGTTTGCTTTCCGGTGACATAGGTTGCCTTGCTCTTTCTTTCTAATCCTCTGAAGAGTAACCGCCAAGGGCGCCAAGAAAATCGTCTGCGTGCCGGGTCGTGCGAGTCCATCAATGACAAGCCCAGCCTCATACTTCTCTTCGCTGCACTTCTCCCTGCGATCTTGGCGTCTTGGCGGCGACTCTTCTCAATGCCCCGCCGGCTCGCACAACTCCGTCAGCACCCCGCATGACGACTTGGGATGCATGAACGCGATCTTCGTATGGTGCGCTCCGTCGCGCGGCACCGTGTCAATGAGACGAATGTCCGCCACCTGCAATGCCGCCAGGCGCTGCGACAGGTTGTCCACCGTGTACGCCACGTGGTGCAGCCCTTCGCCGCGCTTTTCCAGAAACGCGCTGATCGGCGAATCGGCGGACGTCGGCTCCAGAAGTTCCAGACGCACCTCCGCGCCGGACGGGCCGAGCTTCAGGAACCCCACCTTCACTTTCTGCTGCGCCACCGCCTCTTCGCCTTCCCACGTCGCGCCCAGCACCTTCTCGTAAAACGCCCGGTGCTCCGCGATCGATTTGACCGCGATTCCGATGTGGTTGATCGCCTTGGCCTGAATCATCCCGTGCCTGCCTTCCATCTCGTGGCGACGATTTCCGCCTCAGTTGAACGTCTCCGTATACTCGCCGAACACCTTCTGCAGGGCCGCGCATATCTCGCTGATGCTCGCGTACTGGCGCACCGCATCAAGAATCGCTGGCATCAGGTTCTCATGGCCCGCGGCCGTCTTCTCGACCGCCGCCAGCGCCGCCTGCACTTTCGCATTGTCGCGCTGAGCCTTGACCTGCCGCAGTTTCTCCACCTGCTTTCGGGCGGTCTCCTGCGGCACGGTGAAGATCTCGCAGCCCGGCTCCTGGTCGACCTGAAACCTGTTGACCCCGACGATGATCCGCTCGCCTTTCTCGATGGACTGGCCATACGTGTAGGCCGATCCCTCGATCTCACGCTGCACGTAGCCCTGCTCAATGGCCGCGACCATGCCACCCAACTCATCGATCTTGTCAATGTACGCCTGCGCCTGGCTCTCGATGGCGTTCGTGAGCTGCTCGACGTAGTAACTGCCGCCCAAGGGGTCGATCGTGTGGGTTACGCCCGATTCGTGGGCCACGATCTGCTGGGTGCGTAGGGCCACGCGCACCGAATCTTCCGTCGGCAGAGCCAGAGCTTCGTCCTTCGAATTGGTGTGCAGGCTCTGCGTGCCGCCCAGCACGGCCGCGAGCGTCTGAATCGCCACGCGCACAATGTTGTTGTCCGGCTGCTGGGCTGTGAGCGTCACTCCGCCGGTCTGCGTGTGGAACCGCAGCATCCAGCTCCTGGGATCCTTGGCGCCGAAACGCTCCTTCATGATCTTCGCGTACAGCCGACGGGCGGCCCGGAACTTGGCCACCTCTTCGAGCAGGTCCGTGTGCGCCGCGAAGAAAAACGCCAGCCGCGGACCGAAATCATCCACGTTCAGCCCCGCGTCAATCGCCGTCTGGACATAGCAGATCGCGTCCGCCAGCGTGAAGCCCACCTCCTGCGCCGCCGTCGAGCCCGCCTCGCGGATGTGATAGCCGCTGATCGAGATCGTGTTCCACTTGGGCACCTGCCGCGTGCAGTACGCGAAGATGTCGCTGATCAGCCGCAGCGAAGGCTTGGGCGGGAAGCGGTACGTCCCCCGGGCGATGTATTCCTTGAGAATGTCGTTCTGAATCGTCCCGCTGATCTTGTCAGCCGACACACCCTGCTTTTCCGCGACCGCGATGTACATCGCCAGCAGAATCGCGGCCGTCGAGTTGATCGTCATCGACGTCGACACCTTGTCCAGCGGAATCGCCTCGAACAGCGTCTCCATGTCCGCCAGCGTGTCGATCGCCACGCCCACCTTGCCGATCTCACCGGTGCTCATCGCGTCGTCCGAGTCGTAGCCGATCTGCGTCGGCAGATCAAAGGCCACGCTCAGGCCCGTCGAGCCCTGCTCCAGCAGATAGCGGTAGCGCTTGTTCGACTCTTCCGCCGTCGAAAAGCCCGCGTACTGCCTCATCGTCCAGAAGCGTCCACGGTACATCGTCGGCTGCACGCCGCGGGTGAACGGGTACTGGCCGGGAAATCCGAGCTTCTGCAGATAGTCGCCCGCTTCGCCGTCGCGCGGCGTATACAGCCGATCGACCGGCTCGCCGGAGGCCGTCACAAACTGAGGTTGCTGCTCGGGGAGTCGCGCGAGGGTCTTGGCGACCATGCCGTCGTGCCATTGCCGCCGGGCCTGCTCCACTTGCTGGTGCGTATCGCTCATCGCTGCGGTCGCCTTCCTCGTTAGCGTGCGTGGCGCGGCATGTGGCCGCGATTTTATCGTCTCTGTGTCCATAGGCATGCGACGACGCTCGTCTCATGCCTGCCGACGGCTCAGTGCTCCGCGCGGGCCGCCTTCTCCAGAAGCTGCTGCGCCAGCGCCTCCACGCTCTGGTCGCCGTGCAGAATGCGCCGCAACTGGTCGTGCGCCTGTCCGTTGTGCCCGAACATCAATTCCAGCCTTCGGCGCGCTTCCTGCAGGACCGACTCGCGGATTTCGTCGTGGAGCATGTCCTGCCGGCGCTGCCGCCATCGTGCGGCCCCTTCGGCGATGCGTTTTTCCAGCAGATCGACCAGTTCCGGCACGCCCTGGTGATCGTTGGCCGCCGTCAGCACGACGTCCGCTTTTCCCACGTGCCGCACCACATCGCCGGCCGTCAACCGCGAACCATCGTCACATCCGTGGTGGACCGCCGGGCCATGCCCGTGCGTGCAGCTGACCTCAGCGGGCGCGTCCGCGGTCGCGGCGGTCTGTACCTGCGGCGGGGTGTCCATCATCAGCACCGACATGAGCTGCTGGAACAGCATCGCAGCGCCCTGACGGTCGGCTTTGTTGATCGCGAAAATGTCGCCGACCTCCATCAGGCCGGCCTTAAGCATCTGCACCCCGTCTCCCTGGCCCGGGGCCAGCACCACCATCACCAGGTCGGCCGTCCCCGCCACCTCGACCTCGCTCTGCCCGACGCCGACCGTCTCCAGCAGCACCACGTCGCAGCCGATCAGCCCCATGATCCGCAGAATGCCCTTGGCTCCCAGCGTCAGCCCGCCCAGGTGCCCGCGCGACGCCAGCGAACGGATGAACACGTTCGGGTCCGTCGCGTGCCGCATCATCCGCACCCGGTCGCCCAGCACCGCCCCTCCGGTGAACGGCGACGACGGGTCCACCGCCACCACGCCGATCTTCCGATCCGGATGACGCTGGCGAAACTCCGCGACAAGATGATCGGTGAGCGTGCTCTTGCCCGCGCCCGGCGGGCCGGTCACGCCCAGCACCAGCCGCGCCTGCGGCCAGTTCGTCATCCCCTCGAACAGCTCCGGCAGCCGCTGTGGATGGTCGCCCAGGAACGTCATTAACTTCGCCGCCGCCCGCACCTGCGCCGGACCCGGCCGCGAAGCCTGCGTGACGAGTTGTTCGAGTTTCGGGTCCATGGGCGGTCAGGTTGGGGATCCGAGCCGGCCTTCGCGAGGTCGGTCCGGCGACACCGTCGCCGGCTGCGAGACAAAAGACAAACAGAGCACCCGAGCGGCCGATCGCACCCTATGCAGGCTGTCCGCCGCCCAGCACCTGGTCCAGTGTCTCAACGATCTGCTTGGCGGGTGTGCCCGGGGTGAACACCGCGGCGATGCCCATCTGCTTGAGGCCGGGTATGTCCTGCTCGGGGATCACACCTCCGCCGAACACCACAATGTCCGACGCCTGCCGCTGCTTGAGCAGGTCCAGCACACGCTTGAACAGCTCATTGTGCGCCCCCGACAGCAGCGACAACCCGATCGCCGCGACGTCTTCCTGGATCGCCGCGTCCACAATCTGCTCGGGCGTGCGACGGATACCGGTGTAGATCACCTCGAAGCCCGCATCCCGCAGGATGTGAGCCACATACTTGGCCCCGCGGTCGTGGCCGTCGAGGCCCGGTTTACCGATCAAAATACGCGGCTTGGCGGTGCGCTCCATCGGGAGGCCTCCATTGGGGCCCAGCCCATGCCGCCGTCATTGGCGCCTGGAACCGGGGTCTGAACTCGACAGGGTAGTCAATCCGTGCAGGCGGGCTATTCAGTCAAATCAATCTGAAAATAGTATCCGCTTCGTCCCCGGGCTGCAACTTGACCCGTACGTCCCTAAATCGGCCAACCCTGCCTCTTGACTATCGGTTAACCGCTTGCAGGGCCTGTGTCTTTCACGGGCCTGCCTCTATAGCTCGATCCGTGGATCCACCCAGCCGTACAGCAGATCCACCACCAGGTTGAAAAGAATAAGCAAAACTGAATAAACAATAACCAACCCGAGAATCAGAAACTGATCCTTGTTCTGCACCGCCCGTACAAAGTGCCGCCCCAGCCCCGGAATGCTGAACACCTGCTCGACCACGAACGACCCGGTCATCGCCGCTGCCGCCGCGGGCCCCAGGAAGCTGAGTACCGGCAGAAACGCCACTTTCAGTCCGTGACGCAGGACCACCCGCATCTCGCCCAGCCCCTTGGCCCGGGCCGTCCGCACAAAATCGCTGCTCAATACATCCGCCAGCCCCAGCCGGATCAGCCGCGCGATGTAGGCTGCCGGCGCCAGACCCAGCGTGAGCGCCGGCCAGAACATGTGACCAGCCATGTCGCCGGCCCGGGACCACCAGCCGGCCGTCCACACCGTCCAGCCAGGCCACGCCCACATCCCCACCGGCGCGCTGTTCGACACCGCCACCACCGCCGCCAGCAGCACCACCCCCGTCACAAAGGCCGGAAGACTCACCCCGATCAACGCAACCACGAGGCTCGCCCCGTCCAGCATCGACCCCGGCTTCCACGCGCCCAGCAGCCCCGCCCCCAGACCGATCACCAACGCCAGACCCAGCGCCGCCATCCCCAGGCTCGCGCTGACGGGCAGCCCCTCGCCGATGATCTGGTTCACCGTCCGATCGCGATATTGCAGGCTCGGGCCAAGGTCGCCGCGCGCCACGTTGCCCAGGTAGCTGGCCATGAACCGCCACGGGCTGTCGAGGTTGTACTGCCGCAGCATCGCCGCCTCGACCTCCGCCGGCGGCCGCTGGCCTTCGGGCCGCTCAAGAGGATTGCCCGGCACCACCCACGCCAACGCGAATGTCACAAGAAACGTGACCCCCAGGATCAACGGAAGCTGCACCAGTCGCCGCGCCAGCAAGTGCCACATGGACGGCGATTGTACCGGGCGGCGCACCACAGTCGTTCGCCAGGCCCCTGCGGCTGGCGGGCGCTACTCGTCGCCAAAATTCACGTTTCGGGGCTTGAGATCGAGGTGATAGATGCCGTAGCGACGTTCAAGCATCTGATAGATCTGCAGTGCCGTCGGCCAATGGTCCTCAAAGGCTTCCCGTATTTCGTCAAAGTGCCACTCAAGCACGCCCTCTTCGAACTCAGGTGAGTCGTCGAGCGCTGACTGCGCGAAGTCGAGGATGAATGGCGGTCGCACGATTGTCATCTCGATGATGCGCCGACCAATGTCCGAGCCGAGCAGTTGCGGCACGGAGAACTCACAGACGCTCGTGACGCCGTGTTCCTAGAGGCGGCGATAGACGGCCAACTCGTTTAGGAACTTGCCATCATTCTGATGCACCTTGACCGCTGTTGCACGCGATGATGAATAGACGATACCATCAACACCGGAGCCCAACTCGTCGACAATCTTGTCGGGAGCCAGATAGGCGGCGGCAGCTTCTTCGCTTTCAGGATGGGATGAGATCATGACCACCGGCGCTTTCGGATCGACCCCATTCTCGGCCGTTGTGGATCTCTGGCTTGATTGCGGGCAGGATCGCTTGCCGCTCTCTCAAGTCGGACAGTCGTTCATCATCGCCCAGTCTCCTCGCGATCTGCCGGCCGGCACCATTGGGACCGTTGTGGTCAGCGTCGACGGTCGTGAGCACCGGCGGCATGTTCGACTCATCGAAGGCATGGCCGAGACCGATCCGGAGGCCGCCGTTGTTCCGGATCAGGTGCCATTCTAAGAACACAGGCCATGACCTTAAGTGGAGCGGCAGACCGTCGCCGCTAGGACGCTTCGTCCCCCAACCCTGTACGCCGATTGAAATCCTCGATCAGCGCGTCAATCTCGTCGACTTGCGCGGACGCCCGTTCCCAGTGCCCGCGGTCGTACCACTGGGCGTTGAGCTGATCCACCGTCTTGCCTTGCTGCTCAACCCATGTGAAATATTTGAGATTGTGAATCGCCAGCCGCTGCCTGTAATCCAGCTCGCGGACGTGATCCGTCCCGCAACCGAGCAGATAGCGGTGGTAGTCGCCGGCCGCGTCGCGCTCGCGGTATTCGCCATGCGCTGCCCGCAGCTCTTCCAACCGACTGTGATACAGCTCCATCGAATCCGTCAGCACCGTCAGCACCACGTCGGGCCCCTCAAGCTCGTACCACTTGGCCATCTTGATCGCCGACAGCAGATTGGCGATCCCTGAAATACCCAGCCAGTCCAGCCGATCGACCAGGCTCGTCGGCACGCCGCGATCCACCAGATAAGCGCGTCCAGCCGGCTCATTGAACAGCCGCGCCAACGCCATGCACGCCGCATCGTCGATGCCCATCACCATGTCCGTGTTGCGCACGTTGTGAATCCACGGCACATGCTTGTCGCCGATGCCTTCGATCCGGTGCCCGCCGAAGCCCGCCCGCAACAGCGTCGGGCATTGCAGCGCCTCGCTCGCGGCGATCTTCGCTTCCGGGTACAGCGTCTTCAGGTAGTCGCCGCTGGCCAGCGTTCCCGCCGAGCCTGTCGTCACCGCCAGGCCGCGAAAGACATCGCCCTCACGCAGGCTCTCCCGCAGCACCCGCCCCATCGCCTGTCCCGTGACGTGGTAATGCCACAGGTAGTTGCCCATCTGCTCGAACTGGTTGAAGATCACCACGTCCGGCCGCGTGGCCGCCAGCTCGTGACACTTGTCGAAGATTTCCTTCACGTTGCTTTCGCAGCCTGGCGTCGCGATCACCTGCGTGTCCAGCTTCGCCAGCCACTCGAACCGTTCGCGGCTCATCTCCTGAGGCAGAATCGCGATCGACCTGCAGCCCAGCAGCGTCGCGTCATAGGCCCCGCCGCGACAGAAGTTACCCGTCGAAGGCCAGGCGGCCCGGTGCCGCGTGGGATCGAACTGTCCGGTTGCGATGGCCGGCAGCAGGCAGCCGGCCGTCGCACCGACCTTGTGCGCGCCCGTCGGAAACCACTTGCCGACCAGGGCGATGATCCGCGCCGGCGTGCCGGTCAAGGCCGACGGAAACTCGATGCGGTTCACACCCGCGAACCCACCGCCGCACGCCTTCGGCTCGTTATGCCAGTTGATCCGCAACAGGTTGACCGGATCGATATCCCACAGGCCCACGTTCATCAGCCGCTGACGGATTGGCGAGGGAATCCGCGACGGATCAGCCATCTGCGCGAACGTCGGCAGAATCACACCACGCTCCCTGGCCCTGTCGATCGCATGCTCAAGGCCCTGAGCGTCGACCGTCAAGTCAAGCATTCATCACACTCCCTGCGGGCGCCGAGGTCAGCGCAGCTTGATCGTCGCCAGCGCCACCGCCGCCAGCAACGCGCTGATAAGCCAGAATCGCACCACCACCTGCTGCTCCGTCCAGCCCGCCAGGTGGAAGTGGTGGTGCAGCGGCGCGCAGCGGAACATGCGCTTGCCCTTGGTCAGCTTGAAATAACCCACCTGAAGAATCACCGACGCCGCCTCGGCCACGAACACCCCGCCGATGATCAGCAGCAGAAGCTCCTGGCGGATGACCACCGCGATGAACCCCAGCAACCCGCCCAGCGCCAGCGAGCCGGTGTCGCCCATGAACACCTGGGCCGGACTGCAGTTGAACCACAGAAAGCCCAGACAACTGCCGACCATCGCTCCCGCGATTACCGCCAGTTCGTGGCTCAAAGGAACGTAAGGCACCAGCAGTCGCTTGGCCAGTTCGCCGTCGCCCCAGCCGGCGATCAGCGCCAGCACCATCAGGGCCGAGGCGACCACGGTCGTCACGCCCGCCGCCAGACCGTCCATCCCGTCGGTGAGATTCACCGCGTTCGATGAGCCGGTGATGACCAGCACCGTGAGGATGACAAACGGCCAGCGGGCCAGTTCGATCAGATGCGGCGACGGCGCCCAGCCGTCGGGCGTCATCACCCAGCTTTTCATGAACGGCAGCGTCAGGCTGCGGGCCATGAGCTGGACTTCGGGCAGATCGACCGTGAATTTGCGCTGACCATGCCAGTGGATGAAAATGCCCAGGATCACCGCCAGGCCCACCTGCAACACGAATTTCTCCCACGAGTAGAACCCCTCGCGCGAGCCCGGTCGCCGACGGGCGCTGGTGAGCTTCAAATAGTCGTCCACACCGCCTACCGCCGCCAGCCACAGCAGGCACAGAAGGGCCATCTGCACGTAAAAGCTGGTCAGGTCGGCCAGCAGAAGCGTGCACACCAGGATCGCCCCGGCGATCAGCACCCCGCCCATCGTCGGCGTGTTCGCCTTCTGTTTCATGAGCTGGTTCAGATCGTGATGGTAGAACTCCGGGCTGTCGCCGACCTTGAGCAGCACCAGCGAGCGGATCGTGCGCCGGCCGAACGCGATCACGAAAAGAAAGCTGACGATGATCGCCACAAACGCCCGGAACTCGGGATACGTGAAGGGCCGCAGGAAGCCGTAGATACCCCACTGCTCGAGGGTCTGACGCATCTGCAGCACGAGGTTGTAGATCATCCGTGACCGCCCATTCCTGACAACGACTCGCGTCCACCACCTGCGACCGAACCGCGCTTGGCCCGTGTCCGAGCCGGCCTACAGCTCGCTGACCCTGCCGAAGCGCTCCTCAATGGCCGGCAGCAGACGCTCCAGCCCCAGGCCGCGGGACGCCTTGAGCAGGACCACGTCGCCCGGCGCAAGCCGGGCCGCGACCCGTCGCGGCAGATCTTCCGACCACGGCCCGGTCACCAGTACATGCTCGTCACCGAGCTGCCGTCGGATCGGTTCGGCCGCATCCCGCGAAAGCTTACCAATCATGACCACTTCATGAATCTGACCCGCCAGGGCGGCGACCCGCTGCGCCAACTCCGCGTGGCGATGCTCGCTATGAGCGCCCAGTTCGAGCATGTCGCCGAGCACCGCCACCCGCCGTCCGCCATCCATCGGATCCAGATGCACCAGCGTATCGAGTGCGGCCCGCATCGAGTCCGGATTGGCGTTGTAAGCGTCGTGCACAACGGTCATCGGGCGATCCTTTGAACCATACCGCAGGGTCTGCGACCGCATGGGGACAGCCGTCACCCGGGCCAGCGCCGCCGGCCACACGTCGCAAGGCAACGCCATCACGCGGGCGACAGCCATGGCGGCCGCGGCGTTGAGCGCGTTATGAAGCCCGGGCAGCGGCAGGTGGATGTCGCCGCATCCACTCACAGGGAAGCGCAGCCCGGCGCCGCGGGTTTCAACCTCGCTGTCGATCCGCACATCCGCCTGATCGCCGCGCCCGAAGAGCACCGTGGACGTTCCGCGAGCCACTGCCGCCCGCAGCGTCGGCAGGAAGCGATCATCCGCGGGAAGCACGGCAACGCCGCCTGCAGCCAGATGACAAAGCAGTTCGGATTTTTCGCGGGCGATGGCCTCCTGGTCGGCGAAGTTCCCCAGGTGGGCGGTCCCGATGTTGGTGATGACCGCGACATCCGGCCGGGCGATGCGGGCCAGGGGGGCGATCTCGCCGGGATGATTCGTACCGATTTCGACCACGACAAAATCATCGCCCGGCCGCGCCCCCAGAAGCGTGAGAGGCAGCCCCAGGTGGTTGTTGAAACTCCTGGGACTCTGCGTACCCCGACCCCGCGTGCTCAGCAGGGTGTGGATCAGATGCCGCGTCGTGGTTTTGCCGTTCGAGCCGGTCACCGCGATTACCCGTGTGCCGCCGCCGGCCAGTCGATCGCGCCAGACGCTCGCCGCCCGCTGCACCGCGACGACGCTGTCCTCCACCAGCAACAGGGGGCCTGCGTCAGCCGCGCCTTGCGGCGCTTGTTGCGCTACCGCCATGCACGCGCCGGCTCGCAGCGCCGCGACGACATAGTCGTGTCCGTCGTGCTGCTCGCCGCGAATCGCCACAAACGCCGTCCCCGCCCGCAAGTCCCGCGAGTCGATGCCGATGCCGCGTACCAGCATGTGCGGGTCAGCCGGCGGCGTCAGCCAGCGGCCGCCCATCGCCGCGGTCAGTTGAGCCGCTGTCCAGTTCGCGTCGTGTGAAGGCGCCGCGGCGGGCCTGGAATCGGTGGACGGGGGGTCGGATGCGGTCATAGGCGGGAACCGGGTGCGGTGTGGGTCGGCCCGGTCGGTGGGGCGGTGTGCGTGCGTTTCGTGGAAAGATAGCAGTCGAGGGCGGCGGCCGCCTGCTCACGATCGTCGAAGTGATGCTTCTGGCGTCCGACAATTTGATAATCCTCGTGCCCCTTGCCCGCGATCAGCACCACATCGTCAGGGGTTGCGCCGGCGATGGCCGCGGCGATCGTGCGCGCGCGGTCCGGATCCACATATACGCGCTCGCCGTCCTGCGGACCAAGCCCGGCGCGGATCTCGTCGATGATGGCTAGCGGGTCTTCGGTGCGCGGATTGTCCGAGGTGATATGCACCAGGTCGGCATGGCGTGCGGCGACGGCAGCCATGCGCGGACGCTTGGTGCGATCGCGGTCGCCTCCGCATCCGAAAACGCAGATCAACCGACCGCGCGTCAGCGGCTTCAGAGCCGACAGAACGTTCTCGAGGGCGTCGTCGGTGTGCGCGTAATCGACCAGGACGGTCGGCAGGGGGGTTGCTGTTACGTTCGCGGATCCGGGTATGACGCGCTCGAGTCGGCCGGGTGTCTGCGGCAGGCTGCCCAGCGCCTGCCGCAAGGCGGCGTTCTCGGCGGCCCCGTCGAGCACCACCCACACGGCCGCGAGGGCCTGCAGCGCATTGGCGACGTTGTGTCGGCCGATCAGCGGCAGCCGCACCTCCCAGTCGCCCCACGGGCCAACGAAACGCGCCTCGGTGTGGTCGGCTGCGAGCACGCGGATATGGGCCGTCGCCGTCGTCGCGCACGCCGCCCAGCTCGGCGACGACGCCTGCGCATCGTCCGACACGCCGCACGCCACCAGATGTCTGGAAGCCTGGACCCCTCGAGCCCGAAAGCGATCCGTGATCGTCTGGGCGTAAGCGTCGCGCGCGTTGACCACCGCCCAGCCCTCCGGGCCAAGCAGGTCGAAGAGTCGGGCCTTCGCAGCCGCATAACGCGCCATGGTCTGGTGGTAGTCCAGATGATCGCCGCTGAGGTTGGTGAAGATCGCCGCATCCAGCTCAAGCCCCGCCAGCCGTCCCTGGTCCAGGGCGTGGCTCGAGGCCTCGAACACCGCGGCCGCACATCCGTGGTCGACCATGGCCGCCAGGTGCCGGCTCAATTCAACGGGGCCGGGTGTGGTCAGCTCGGCGCCGCGGCGATGCAGCCCGTCATCAATGAGCACCGTGCCCAGCAGGCCGCTGCGCAGCCCCGCCGCCGTGAGCAGGTGCTGCGCGAGAAACGCCACGGTTGTCTTGCCGTTGGTGCCCGTGACGGCAACCAGTTGCAGGCGGCGCGACGGGTAACCGAAGAAGCGTTCGGCCAGCCGGCTGCAGAAGCCGGCGTCCACCCTCTGCCCCTGAACCCAGGCCAGCTCCGCCGGCAGGGCGATGTCCACGGGCACCGGCCGATCGGAAAGAATCGCCGCCGGCTTGCCCGCGAGCACGTCGCCCAGGTAGTCCAGCCCGTGGCCGTTCGTGCCGGGGCGGGCGATGAACAATCCCCCGGCCTTGACTTGGCGTGAATCGTCCGTGAGATCCGTCAACGCCGTCACCGCGCCGCCGCGGAGCAGTCGGAGCGGAAACCCGTCGATCAACTCGGTCAGTCGCATGAAACCAGGCCTCGTGGCGGCCCGGCTGCGCCATCGTGGCGGCGCACCAGGGGCCTGCCGCACGATCTTATCGGCCGCTGCCCGGTGGTGGGCCGAACATTCATCACGCCTCCCGCCGGTTCGCATCGCGGGCCGACCATTTCGGGTCTTCTTGTGCAAAGAAGCGGGGCGGACAGGCCGATATCTGATGGGGGATTCCCTACGGGTGGGCGCAACCCGACCTTCGCGATGCGGCCGGCGCAGACGCCGATCAGGTGTCGCGAGGATGTGTAGAGGGTTGGCGAGCGATGCGTAACAGCGATCAGCGACCCATCGAGACGATCAAGCTCAACAGCAGGGCTCAGCGTGAGCTCGTGCAGCAGGTGCGGGGCAACGGGCAGCCCTCGGCCGGCGAGGAACGGCGGTCACTGCGCGTCGGTTTCGATGTGCCTTATGTCGATCTCGTGGTGCATCCGAATACGCCGATCGCCAGCCCCTCCCGCTTCCGCGTCATGCCCGTGGACCTCAGCAGCGGGGGGTTGGCCTTCGCCCACGGCCGTTACATCCATCTGGACAGCCGCTGCGAAGTGTTCCTCCCACAATTGGATGAACAGGTCGCGATCGTGCAGGCGCGGGTTCTCACCTGCGCTCACCTCAAGGGCATGATCCACCGTGTCGCGGTCAAGTTTGACGACATCGTCGATCTGTCGCAGTTCGTCGCCCTCACGGGAAGCCAGACAAGCGTGCTCCAACAGCAGCGTCAGGAAGGCCGGCTCAGCGCCGACAACCCGCTCAAGGCTCGGCTGCAAGGCAAGGTGCTGGTCATCGACGATGGCGAGGCCGATCGCGAGTTGTTCAGCTTCTGGCTGCGCAAAACGGGTCTGACGCCCGTCACGGCGATGGACGGCGATGCGGCGGTCAAGCTCCTGCCGGGCGTGGACATGGTGCTGTGCGACTGCATGCTGGGCGAAGCGGACGGCCGGGACGTGGCCCGCGCGATCCGGACCGCCGGTTTTCATGGCCCGATGCTCATGGTCACCGCCGACGAACGCGAACAGACGCACAAAGAGGCCATCGCCGCCGGCTGCGACGAGGTGCTGGTCAAGCCGCTCAAACGCGAACAACTGTTGCGCGCGGTGGCCCGTCGCCTGCGCCTGGCCCAGGGCGAACTGGGCGGACGTATCGCCAGCTCCTTTGCCCGGGATACCGAATGGTGGCCGGTGCTGCGCAAGTTCGTTGCCGCCCTCGGCTCCCATGCCGACGCCCTGGCGCAAGCCGTCCAGGCCGGGGATGTCGCCCAACTGCAGGCCTTGTGCCACCAGATCAAGGGCGCGGGTGGCAGCTATGGCTTCCCCATGCTCTCTGAGACCGCCGGCCGCGTCATGGATGCGCTGATGGATTCGACCCAGGAAGTGGCCGCCACCATGCAGTCGGTCAATGGACTGATCGAGATGCTTCGCCGGGCCGAATCCCCGTGAGCCGAGCCACACACGCAACCACCCGATCGGCCCGATGCGTGGCGACGCTGCTCAGGCCATGCGACAGACGATCGCGGGTGTCTCCGGCTCGCGCACCCAGCGACTGGCGCTGCCCCGACAGTTGTGAATCTGGGACAAGCGGCGCAGGTAGCGGTCGAGCTGGGACGGCTCGAACCCGCCCAGAAACTCGTCACTGGCTGAGCGGTTGACCTGACGGATGGCCTCGATCATCTGCTGCTTGCTCATCGCCGTCTCTCCATGCGACGCCCGAAGGCGCGCCCGACGCGGCGTCCGGCCATCCGTGTCCAGACGTCCCGTATTCTTTTCCCTCAGCCGAGTCACCGGCTGCGACCGCTTTCATCGGCTGGTCCCGTAATAAACGCCCAGTGTGTAACCGTCGCGGACTCACCGCCCGCCGCTCACGTTTCCCAGCGCACAGCCGCGAGGACCCATCCGGTAACATGGCCCGATAAACCCCGCCGTGGTTATCGGAAACGTAACGGCGCCTGATCGGAGTAACGACCATGCACGGCGACCCAAAGCAGCATCCATCGGCCCGATGCGGCGTCGCGATCGGGCTGTCGGCGCTTGTGGCGATGCTTTCGCTGTATGGCTGCGGCGGGGATGGGGATAACCGGGTCGGCGACGGGCGACTGCACTTCGTCAGTTCCGCCAACCACCACACGCTGGACCCGCAGCAGATGAGCTGGATGCATGACATCCGCATCGCCGATTGTCTGTTCGAACCGTTGCTGGTGCTCAGCGTCCCGGACCTGGAGTTGCAGCCCGGGGCGGCCGCGTCCTGGGCGGTCAGCGAGGATGGCCTGACCTATACCTTCCACCTGCGCGAGAACGGACGGTGGAGCAATGGCGATCCGGTCAAGGCGTCGGACTTCATCTACGCATGGCGTCGAGCCCTGCTCCCGGGCTCGGCCGCGCAATACTCCATGCTCTTCTTCGACATCAGCGGCGCCCGCGACTTCTTCGACTGGCGCGCCCGTGAAATCGATGCCTACCTCGACAATCCCGGTCAGCGCACGTCCGAGGAACTGATGCGCGACGTCCACGAACATTTCGCCGCGACCGTCGGGCTGCGGGCGATCAACGATCTGACCCTTGAGGTGCGGCTCGAACACCCCGTGCCGTATTTCCCGCAACTGGTCAGCTTCGCCACCTTCGCCCCCGTGCACGAGCCCAGCGTCGCCCGGTTGACCGCCGTTCAGTCCCGCACCGGGCTGATCCAGACCGACCCCGCCTGGACGCGGCCGGGCGTCATGGTCAGCAACGGCCCGTACATGCTGGAAAGCTGGCGACCCGAGCAGCGCCTGGAACTGGCGCCCAACCCGTACTATCACGCGCGCGACCAGGTCGCCAACGCCGGCATCGTCGAGCACATCACCAGCAATGAGCAGACCGCGCTGCTGCTCTACCAGCAGGGCCAGGTGCATTGGCTGCCCGACATCCCCACCGCCAAACCCATTGTCGCCCAACTGCTCGCCGCCGACCGCGCCGACACGCATGTGATTCCCGCCGCCGGCACCTATTTCTACAACTTCAACTGCCTGCCCAAGCTGCCCAGCGGCCAGCTCAATCCCCTGGCCGACCCGCGCGTGCGCCGGGCCTTCTCGATGGCCATTGACCGCAAAACCATCGTCGATCAGGTCACCCGCCTCGGTGACCGCCAACCCATCGCCCGCACCTTCATCCCGCCCGACGCCCTGCCCGACTATCAGCCGCCGATCGAGGCCGGCATCGATTACAACCCCACGCGGGCGCGCGAACTGCTCGCCGAGGCGGGTTATCCCGACGGCGTGGGACTCGACGGCCTGTCGATCCTCTACAACACCGGCGCGGGCCACGAGACCATCGCCCAGCAGATCCAGGCTGTCTGGCGCCAGCAACTGGGCGTCTCGGTGAAGCTCGAAGCCATGGAAAGCAAGGTCTTCGGCCAGCGACTGCGCTCCCAGGGCTTCAGCATCGCCCGGGCAAGCTGGTTCGGCGACTATCAGGATCCGACCACGTTCCTCGACAAATGGCGCATCGACAACGGCAACAACGACGCGGCCTACAGCAATCCAGTCTACGACGCCCTGCTTGATGAAGCCGCCCGCACCCGCGACCCGGCCCAACGGATGCATCGGCTGGCTCTGGCCGAGGCGACGCTGCTGGCGGATCAGCCTCTGGCCCCGATCTACCATTACGTCCGCTTCGAAATGTTCGATCCGCGCAGAGTCCAGGGCCTGGCCCCAAACCCCTGGAATCGCCATCGCCTCGAACAGGTGTCGCTGGTCAGCCCCTGACCTTAGCGCGCCGCGCGATCGACGGCCAAAAAAAGCCCGCCGTCCCCGCGGACGACGGGCTCCTTGAGTGACTTGGTGGGCCGGGTCGTCCGGCTCTCAGGCCGTCGCCGTCTGCGCCGCGGACTTGCGCGTGTCACGCGTCGGTCGGCGCGGTTTCTCGTGATCCCAGAGAATCAGGCCCGGCTCGACCACCTGCTCGAAGATTTCGCCGCCGGGGATCACCCGCACGGCAAAGCCGTGGCGACCGCTGGTCTGGGCCGCGAAAGTGCCGGTGAAGCGGTGGCGGCCCTCGCCCAGGTCTTCCTGGTGCGCCAGGTCCAGCGCCCGGGCGTCGAAGACGCGCCCGTCATTGTCCAGCCGCCCGATGTAGGCCTGGATCCGCACCTCCGAAGGCGACAGTTCGTTGAGCTTGACGATCGTCTCGAGGTTCAGGCTCTGACGGATGCCCAGGGGCTTGCTCGTCTCCGCGTTGACCTGCTCGATGTCGATGCGTCCCCAGGCCCCGCGCAGCCGGTCCTTCAGGTGCGCCAGATCGACCGAGCCCGCCAGGTTGTTGGCCTTGAGCTTGCGTCCGCGCTTCAGCGATTTGACGTAGAGCTTGTCGAAGTATTCCTGCACCATCCGGTTGGTGTTGAACATCGGCGCCAACGTGGAGATGCACTGCTTCATCTTCGTCAACCAGCCGATCGGCAGATCCGTGCCGTCGCGGTCGTAGAACAGCGGGATGATCTGCTTCTCCAGCAGGTCGTACAGCGCGCGGCCTTCGATCTCGTCCGCGTCGTCGGGGTTGGCGTAATCTTCGCGCCGCCCGATCGCCCAGCCCAGCGACTGCTCATACGCCTCGTCCCACCAGCCATCGAGGATCGAGCAGTTGAGCACGCCGTTGAGCGCGGCTTTCATGCCGCTGGTGCCGCTCGCCTCCATGCCGCGCCGCGGGTTGTTGAGCCACACGTCGCAGCCCTGCACCAGGTACCGGGCCATCTCGATGTCGTAGTTCTCCAGGAAGATGATCCGGTGCTGCACCCCGTGGTCGCGGGCGAACTGCACCAGCTGGCGGATCAGATCCTTGCCCCCGCCGTCGGCCGGGTGGGCCTTGCCGGCGATGAGAATCTGCAGCGGCCGCTTGGGGTCGTTGAGCATGTTCAGCAGGCGCTGCGGCTCGCGCAGCAGCAGGTTGCCGCGCTTGTAGGTCGCGAAACGCCGCGCAAAGCCGATGGTCAGGGCCCCGGGATCAAGCCCGTCGGTTGCCGCCTTCGCCGCCGCCGGGTCCACACCGCGGTCCGAAAGCTGCTTCACCATCCGCCGCCGCGCCCACACCACCAGCTTCTGACGCCGCCGCTCGTGCACACGCCACAGCTCTTCGTTGGGCACTTCATTGATCGCGTGCCACACCGTCTGGTCCGTCGGGCTGTTCTGCCAGCGCGTGCCCAGATAGCGGTCAAACAGGGACGTCAGGTCGCTGCTGAGCCAGCTGCGGGCGTGGCAGCCGTTGGTCACGTGCGTGATGGGCACTTCCTCAGCCGGCACGCCCGGCCAGATGTTCTTCCACATCTGCCGGCTCACCTCGCCGTGCAGCCGGCTCACGCCATTGCCCCAGTCGCTGGTGCGGATCGCCAGCACCGCCATCGAGAAGAATTCGTTCTTCTGGAACACGTTTTCGCGGCCCAGCGCCAGCAGGCCTTCCATGTCCAGCCGCAGCGCCGGATGATAGTCCCTGAAATACCGCTGGATCAGTTCCGGGGGAAAGCGGTCGATGCCCGCCGGCACCGGCGTGTGCGTGGTGAAGACGTTGCTGGCCGCCGCGTACTGCCGGGCCTCATCAAAGCTGATGTTGTGTCGCTCAATCAGCACGCGGATCCGTTCCAGCGCCAGGAACGCCGAGTGCCCCTCGTTCATGTGGCACACGTCCGGCTCGATGCCCATGGCCGCCAGGGCCCGCGTGCCGCCGATCCCCAGCACGATCTCCTGCTTGATGCGCATCTCCATGTCGCCGCCGTAAAGCTGGCCCGTGATGCCGCGATCCAGCGGATCGTTTTCCGCCAGGTTCGTGTCCAGCAGGTACAGCGGCACCCGGCCTACCGTCACCTGCCACACCGCGATGGTGATCTCGCGGCCCGGAAGAGCGACGCGCACTTTCACCTGCTGCCCGTCCCCGCCGACCACCGGCTCGACCGGCAGGTTCGCGAAGTCCAGGTCGGGAATGCGCTCCTGCTGCCAGCCGTCGGCGTTAAGGTACTGCTGAAAATAGCCATGTCGGTACAGCAGGCCCACGCCCACCAGCGGCAGGCCCAGTTCACTGGCCGACTTCAGATGGTCGCCCGCCAGGCAGCCCAGGCCGCCCGAATAAATCTGCAGACACTCGGTCAGACCGAACTCCGCGCAGAAGTAAGCGATGGTGAAGTTGCCCGCCTCGGGATCCGCCTTTTCATGCCAGGGGCGGCGGTGCATGTGCCGATCGAGATTCTGGATCACCCGCTGCATCGAGTTCAGGAAACCGTCGTCCTGCGCCAGCTCCTCAAGCAGCGACTGCGGGCAGTTGCCCAGCATCGCCACCGGGTTGTGGCCGCTGTCCTGCCACAGATCGCGGTCGATGCGCATGAACAACTCGATCGCTTCCGGGTGCCAGCTCCACCACACATTGCCGGCGATCCGCTGCAACGGCTTGAGCGGTTCAGGCAGCGACGGCACAACCTCGAAACTGTGAATCCTCGCCTGGTCGGGACCTAGCATGTTCAGCATTCCTTCCCTGAGGGCTCGCCCATCGGAGCGGCCATGAATGCGGCGCCGCGGGCAACGCCGAAGGGTCCGAGAACCGCGCAACGGTGCAACAAAGCAAGCCTCCTGCCGCACGGGCGACGCCCGTCGGCCCGTGCGGCGGACATCTGCAGTATCGGGCGAGAGCGCGGGCCGTCTTGACCACGACGCCCTCTTATGACGCGCGGCCAGTGGATTCTACGGCCGCCGCCGCCCGATTCGAGGTGTTTTCGGACAGGATCGACCTCCCCGGCGTGCCGCCGGCGGCCGACGCGATGCTGGCGGCCAGGTGCTCCAGACGCCCCAGGGAGCGGTCAATCTGGGCCCGGAACGCGTTATAGGGGAACAGAACCACGATCGCGATCACCAGCCCCGCCGCCGTCGTCAGCAGCGCCTCGGCGATGCCCTGGCTCACGGCCCGGGGGTCGGTCGCCGTCTGCTCGGCCGCGAGAATCTGGAAGCTGGCGATGATGCCCACCACCGTGCCGAGAATCCCCAGCATCGGCGCCGCCGTGATGATCGTCGAGAGCGTGGGCATGAACCGTTCGATGCGCGCCCGCTGGGCATCCATGGCCGCGGTCGCCGCCGGCTCCAGCGCCCGCCCGTCCCGCCGCGCCTCGAGCATCGCCCACGCCATCCGACCATAGACGCCCCGGTCGTCATGGCACAACTCCAGCGCTCGCTCGATCGCACCCGACGCGGTCAGCTCCTGGTATCGTCGCAGTCGCGCCAGCCGCCCCGGGCGATGCGTCGCCAGCCAGAACCAGCCACGCTCGATGCACAGCGTCACGCCGATCACACTCAACGCCAGCAGCGGCCACATGATCGGCCCGCCGCGGTTGAGCAGCACC
This sequence comes from uncultured Phycisphaeraceae bacterium, assembly GCA_964502445.1. GTDB lineage: Bacteria > Planctomycetota > Phycisphaerae > Phycisphaerales > Phycisphaeraceae > CAZCWM01. The sequence goes on from CAZCWM010000001.1 coordinate 415,497, forward strand.
ATCGTCGACTGAGGCAAGTCGCTCCACATCCCCGCCATCGTAGCTTCCGCCGCGCCCGCCGCCTGTCCCGCCTGGGTTTCTCCGGGGCCGATCCTCCGCCAGCTCAGCGCTGCGACGGTGCCGGCGGATCGGGTGCCGTACCCGCGCGAAACATGGCGCTCAAGAGCTCCAGCGGGCTGAACCGGTCAAGGCGCGTCTGCACTTCCTGGCTGATCTGCTCGAAATCACGCACCGGCGGCGCGGGCGCCAGCGTGATCTGCGCGTCGTCGGGTACGCGGCCCAGCGACAGCGACCCGTCGCCGCTGACCGTCACCGCCCAGCGGCCGTCCGACAGCGACCGGTACACCGCTTTGCCGAACCGCGCCCCGGGAGCGTTCCAGTCGATGGCCAGCAACTGCGGATCGATCACCACCCCCAGCGACGGCGGGGTCAGCGCGTCGAACACCCGGCGGATCCACAGCCGCCCGTCACGCACGGCGAAGTCGACGTAGATCTCCCCCTGCGGATCGAACGGCGTGGGAATGGTGCGCTCCTGCCCGTCGAGCGTGCGGATGACCACATCCAGCCGGCCGTGGGCCACACGCAATTCCGTCACCGCCGTGCGGCGCACCGCCTCGTTGTAGTCGCCGCGCAGCCGCTCGTGCTCGACGGCCACCTGACGCAGCCGATCGCGATATATCTCCGCCGCCAGACGCATGTAACTCCACCGCAACCCCAGGATCATCACCAACGCGACGACCGCCAGGACGACCAGGGCCTTGGCCAGCGAAACGACCTTCAGAATGTCGCGGGTGGCGGACAGGGTGCGGCCTCCAGAGCTTTGAGCGTTGGCGCATGTCGTTCTCTGCGGACGCCATCGCCTACCCAATCTTATCGGTCGGTCCACGCCGGATTCTTCGCCGTCCGCTGCCGGCATGCCCGGCAGCGGGGCCCGTGGGTGATTGTTGCGATCAGTACGCCCAACTGCGGGCCCGGACCGGTGCCGCCGCGATCATCCGCCCCAGCATCTGGCGGCGCAGGCCGGCCAGCGTCGACGCATGCTCCGCCGCTCCGCTCAGGTCGCGGTAAGCGCCCAGCGACGCCTGCTGGTCGTAGAGCGCCTCCTTGCCGTCGGCGTGGACGACATACAGGTATCGGCTCGTCCGCAGGCTGCGAGCCCCGCGAAACTCGATCAGCGCCGAGTCCCGCCCCGGCATGGTCGGCTGCGTCATCAGCATGGGCAGGAACGACCGTCCCTGCAGATCCGGCGCGACGGGGATGCCGGCCGTTTCGAGCAGCGTCGGCACGACGTCCACCGCTTCGAGGATCCCGCTGTACGTGCGGCCGGGCTGCGTGATCCCCGCTGGCCATCGCACCAGGCAAGGCACACGACTGACCGGATCATGACCCGGATAGCCCTTGCCGAAGCGCCAGTGTTCGCCCAGCCACTCCCCGTGATCGGAGATGAACATCACGATCGTGTTGTCGGCCTGACCGGTCTGCGCCAGAGCGTCGAGGATGCGGCCGCAGTGGTGGTCCACTTCGCTGACCATCGCGTAGTAGCCGCGCACGATGTCGCGCAGGCCGTCGTCGTCCGGTCGATGGGCCGGACGCCTGGCGTGGACTTCCTCGGGCATCGCCGGCAGGGGCATCCGCGCCGGGTCGTAAAGATCAAGGAAGCGCTGCGGCGCGATCCACGGGCTGTGCGGCGAATAGAACCCGGCGATGCACAGGAACGGCCGGCCGCCGTCCTCCCGCGGCGCGTTCTCACGAATGAAATCGATCGTGCGGCTGGCCACGAAAGCCGTGTGCGTCACGTCGTCGCGGCACGCCCACGCCCGCGCGCCCATCGGCTGACGCTCCGCCGGATGCTTGATGCCGTCCTGCCATCCCATCATGTCACGCCATGCCTGCGCCGCCGGCGGCAGGCCCGCGCTCACGTGGTCGAGCTGGTCCGGCGCGATCCGCCGCACCCAGGCTCGATATGCGTCGTCGTAGCAGCCCGGCTCATCGGAAATCTCCAGGTGGTTGAAACCATACGACGGGTGCATGACGCGGTGGTCGCGGTTGGCGTGATTCAGGAAATGCAGCTTGCCGATGTTGGCGGACCGGTATCCGTACGGACGCAGCATGTGCGGCAGGGTGGTCCAGTCGCGAGGCGCCTCGACGCCGTTCTCATAGATGCCCAGCGTCGAGGGATACTTGCCCGTCAGAAAGCTCACGCGGCTGGGCATGCACACCGGGTGGTTGACGAAGTAGTGGTCGCAGTTGACGCCCTCAGCCGCGAGCCGGTCGAGGCGCGGCGTCTGAATGATCGGATTGCCGCTGCACCCCAGTGCGTCCCAGCGCTGCTGGTCGGTGTACAGAATCAGGATGTTGGGTCGCTGCATCGCAAATCCCTCATGGCGGCGGGGACAACCGCGCGGATCACCCCCAGCATAACCCTCGACGGATCATGACACAGCGCAATCGCCGCGGTCGCTGGGCCCCGTTGCCGGCAGCTTTGACCAAGGGGACGCCACTGCTAAACTACATCCCGCGACGTCGACGCCGATCAGACGCCGCCATGGGCCGTTGGCGCAGTTGGCTAGCGCGCCTCGTTGACATCGAGGAGGTCAGAGGTTCAAGTCCTCTACGGCCCACTGAACGCAACCCCCTGTGATGACAGGGGGTTGTTTCGTTTTCAGCAGATGCAGCAAGCCCCGGCGGTCCCGCCCGTTTACGCCGACATCGCCAGCGGTTGATCGGCCGCGACGAGGCGGCCCGCCTGCTCGGCGCTCATCGGCCGGGCGAAGTAGTAGCCCTGCGCGGCGTTGCAGTCCAGGGCCTGCAACTGCGCCAGTTGCTCCACGGTCTCGATGCCCTCGGCCACGACGTGCATGTCCAGATTGTGCGCCAGCGTGATCACCGCCTGCACGATCGCGGTGTACGCCCGGCTTTCCTCCATGCACGCCACGAACGCCCGGTCGATCTTCAGCACGTCGATCGGGAAACGGTGCAGCGTCGCCAGCGACGAATAGCCGGTTCCGAAGTCGTCCATCGCCAGCAGGAACCCGCGCCGACTCAGTTGGTCGAGCACCGGCACCACCACCTCGGGGTCGTGCATGATCACGCTTTCGGTGACCTCGAACATCAGGTGGCGCGGCTCGATGCCGGTCTCCGCGATCGACTTCTCAAGACGCTGGACCAGCAGATCCGGCGCCAGTTGCTTCTTGGACAGGTTGATGCTCATGAGCATCTGGTCGACCGCGGGATATTGCTTGCGCCAGGCCGCCAGTTGACGGCACACACGCTGCACCACACCGTCGCCGATCACATTGATCAGACGGATTTCCTCGGCGATCGGAATGAACCGATCGGGTGTGATGCGGCCGTGGCGCGGGTGGTCCCAACGCAGCAGCACCTCGAAACCGAGCAGCTTTCCGCTGTCCAGCCGCACCAGCGGCTGATATTCAAGAACGAACTGCCACTTCTCGACCGCCCGGCGCAGGTCGTTTTCCAGCTCCAGCCGGGCCATCACGTCCTTGTGCATCGCGTCATCGAACACCACCCACTGGCCGCGTCCGGCCGCCTTGGCGTGGTACATCGCCGTGTCGCTGTCACGCAGCAGTTCCTCCGGGCCGGTGCACTCCCGGTCGCAAGGCCGAATGCCGATGCTCACGCCCGGCGAAACCTCATGCCCTTCGATCAGCTGCGGCCGACTCAGCGCGTCGTGCAGACGCTCGGCCAGGGCCACCGGCACGTCCAGGCCCTCGACGTTGTCCAGCAGGATGGTGAATTCGTCGCCGCCCATGCGGGCCACGACGTCGCGGTGCCTTTCCCGGCCCGCCGTCCGCACCGCGCTCTCCAGCATGTTCGCCACTCGGATCAGCAACTGGTCGCCCGCCTCGTGGCCAAGCGAGTCGTTGACGATCTTGAACCGGTCCAGGTCCAGGAAAAGCACGCAGAAGTGGTAACTCGGATCGCGATGGGCCTTGCCGATCGCCTCCTCCAGCGCCTCGCGGAAGGCCTGGCGGTTGGGCAGCCCCGTGAGCGTGTCCGTCGTCGCCTGCGATTCAAGCTGGTCCAGCAGCACGCGCGTGCGCAGGTGCGCACCGACCCGCGCCCGCAGTTCAGCCGCATCGAACGGCTTGGTGATGTAATCCACCGCACCGAGCGAAAAGCCCTTGAGCTTTTCCTCGCGTTCGTCGGTTCCGGTCAGAAAGATGATCGGGATGTCGCGCGTCCCCGGATCCTCTTGAAGCCTGCGGCACACCTCGAAGCCGCCCATGTCCGGCAGATGCAGGTCCAGCAGGATCAGATCCGGCCGACATTGACGCGCCTCGCGCAGACCGCTCTCCCCGTCCACGGCTGTACGCACCGTCACGTCCAGATCCTTGAGCCGCACGGCCACCAGCCGACGGATCATCTCCGCATCGTCTATGACCAGGACGGTCTGCCGTCGGCGGGTCATCCAGGCCCCCTTCTCTCACACGACTTGCCGAACGCGGGCACCCACGGCGGCCACAGGGCCGTCCTTTATCGACCCTGGGCGGTGCGCTGCGTGTCGCTCCGGCTTTCCTATCGGCGCATCACGGGCCTTTCTCGACACCAGGGCGCGGGCAATACGCGATTCGGCGAGCCGCTGACGCGACCGCCAAACCCGCGACCGTGGTTATTCAGCACTGCACGCGGCCAGATAATGAGCGATCAGCCCCAGCAGTACCGGCCGGTCGATCGGCTTGGTCGCAAAGTCCGTACAGCCGGCCGCCAGACATTTGTCCCGGTCGCCCACCATCGCGTGGGCCGTCAGCGCGATCACCGGCCGGTCGAAGCCTGCCGCCCGCAAGGCCGCGGTGGCTTCGTACCCGTCGAGAACCGGCATCTGCATGTCCATCAGCACCAGGTCAAAGGGCTCACCCGCCGCCTCCGCCGCCGCGACGCGATCCACCGCCAGGCGCCCGTTCTCCGCCAGCTCGACCGCCAGGCCCGCCTTGCGCAGCATGAACTGGATCAGCCGCTGGTTGTCCGGGCCGTCCTCGGCCAGAAGCACCCGGCCGCACAGGTTGCCCGCGACCCGACGCTGCGGTCCATGAGCGGGATGAAGGCCATCCTTGCGCGAAACCACCACAAGCTGTCGCGCGTCCACCGGGCCCGGATCAATGCTCAGGTGAAAATGGCTTCCTTCGCCCAACTGGCTCTCGACCCTCAGGTCGCCGCCCAGCAGCGCCGCCAGCCGTTTGGAGATCGTCAACCCCAGCCCCGTGCCACCGAAGCGCCGCGTCGTCGTCGCATCCGCCTGCGTGAACGGACGAAACAACTGCCCGATCTGCTCCGGGGTCATGCCGATGCCGGTATCCGCCACCTCGATCCGCAGCGGTGCCGGGGCCGTGGCGGGCGTTGGCGGCCTCGCGTCGTAACGCACGATCACCCGCACCCCGCCGCTGGTGGTGAACTTCACCGCGTTGCCGATCAGATTGACCAGAATCTGCCGCAGACGCACCGGGTCCGACTGGATGCGGGCCGGCAGCGGCGTGGCGTACTCCACGTCCAGCGCCAGATCCTTCTCGCACGCCCGCACCTGCATCAGTGCCGCCGCTTCCTCAATCACCTGCGGCAAGCGGCAGTCGATGCGCTCGACCTGCATCTTGCCCGCCTCGATCTTCGACAGGTCGAGAATGTCGTTGATGATCGTCAGCAGATGCTCCCCGTTGCGGTGGATCGTCCGCGCGTGCTCGCGCCGCTGCTGCGGGTCAAGCTGCGGATCCAGCAGCAGATCGGTGTAGCCCAGAATCGCCGTCATGGGCGTGCGAATTTCGTGGCTCATGTTGGCCAGGAAGGCGCTCTTGGCCTGGTTGGCGGCTTCGGCTTCGGCGCGGGCCTGCTCCAGCGCCGCCGACTTCGTCGCCAGTTCGATCGCCTGCTCCTCAGCGTTCTGACGCGCCTCCAGCAGATCCTCCGCCTGCTTGCGCAGATCCTGCTCGATGCGATGCTGGTCCGTCAGGTCTTCGAGCGTGATGGTGAAGTGCCGCGCGCCGTCGCCGGCCAGACGCACCCCGCAGGCCGCCGCCCGCAAGGGCACACGCTTACGCTGTCGAGCCAGCCCGCGCACCTCGCGATCACGGGCCGGCAGCGTCGGCGACATGGCCGCCGCCCAGGCCGCGAAACTCGCGTATTGACTGCCCACGCTCGGCACCAGGCGGCTGAAAGGCAGACCCGTGAGTCGCGATCGCTCGCGGCCGAAGATACGTTCGGCCGCGGGGTTCGCGTCCTCGATGCGGCCGTGGTCGTCCACGATCAGCACCGCGTCGGCGACGGTCTCGAACACCGCGCGCAGCCGGGCCTCCTCCAGGGCTGTGGCCGTCGCGCCGCCGCGCTGCGTTGGACGATCCGATTCCCCCGCCGGCGCCCCGACCGCCGCCCGCACGAACAACGCCAGGTGACCGCGGTCCAGCGGCAGGATGCGCAGCTCATGGGCTGTCGGCTCGACGCCTTCAATGCATGTGAGAACCTGGTCTTCGCGGCCGCCCCGCAGCACTTGCGCCAGCGCCGCATGATGCCGCGCCAGCCAGTGCCCTTCGCCCAGTTGTTCCAGGCTGTCACCCACCTGCGGGCCGTGCGCCGCCAGCAGCACGCGAGCCGCCGTGTTCAGCGTCGTCACCCTCAGGTCCGGCGGCCAACGGTCCGTGGCGGCGGTTTCAAGGACGATCACCCCGCCCTCCGCCTGCTCCATCAGGACGCGCAGAAGCTTCGCGCACAAGCCCGGTCGGCGTGTGGACGGCTTCCTGGGGTCATCGAAGGGACGCGGCATCGATCCTCCAGCGGCGGCATGCCAGTCCGACCGGCCCGGGATGGGCGCGCTGTGTCCTCAACGCCAGCGCCAGGTCGGCGGCGTCAGCCCCGTCGAGCCTCACCTTTCTCGGGACCTCCAGGTCCACCATCGGCCGGTCGTCGCGCCGGGTTAACCATCGCGGGGCAGGGGACGCTCAACCGACGCCGACGCGCCGCGGCTTACGCCGCCTGCGCGCTGGCTGAGGCCGCGTGCCCCTCGACGCGCACCGGATACGTGACCCGATAACGTCCGCCGTCCGCCATGCGGATTTTCAGTTCCACCAGCCAATCCGTGCGCGGGTAGCGCCACCGGCTGAAAGGCGAGCTGGGCCGCCGCTTGCGCGGCGGGATCTCGAAGCAGCATTCGCCGACCAGTTGCTGGCCAGGTCGCAGCGCCACGCCGCTGGTCAGCTCGGCCGAGTTGGTGAACATCCGCTCCGAGGTGAACAGACCTCGACGCTGCTCGCACACCAGGCTCAGCGTCGCCTCCGTGATCTGCGCGTCGGCCCGCACACGCTGGGCGAGCTTCAGGTTCACCAGCCCGTCCGTGCGGAAACTCGGCAGTGTCGCCGACAACGAAGCATCGGCCAGCAGCCGTCCCAGCCGCCCCCGACGCAACACGGATCGCGCCACCGGCACACCCGCCAGCGCGTACACGCCGAAAACCACGCCGGGCCCCAGATGCGACGCCATGGACGAGGCGACCGTCAGATAGTGGCCCAGGACAAGCGTGCCGTAGACGTACCACAGCGCGACGAAACCGCCGGTGAGCACGCCCCTCGTGGCCGCGACCTGGCTGGCGGGAATGTGATACCAGTCGTAAGGGCCGCGCGTCTCCGCACGCGGCGGAGCCTCGAAGAAGCCGCATCGCAACAACCCCGCCAGCGCCAGACCCAGGGCGACCGCCGGCGCCAGGATCAGCAGGTACGGATAAAACCTCGCTTCCAGCACCAGCACCGCCCGCGACGGCTGCCGAGGATCGACATACGCCGTCGTCGCTTCACCGGCCACGAACCGTTCGGCTTCACGCTGAGCCCAGGAGAGGCTGCCGCCGGCGCCCAACGGCGTGTAACGCCGCGCCTCGAAGCTGCGTTCGCCTTGCCGGTATTGAAACACCACCCGTGGCGCATAACCGCCCAGCGGCTGACGGGTCACGCCGCTGCTCACCACCTTCGCAGGCGTCGGCTCGTAGCCAACCGCCTCACGCTGGCGTTCCGCGTGCGACCAGCCCGCCAGCAGCAGGCCGACGCTCAGCATCAGGATCACCATCAGGGGCGCCACAAGACGCATGGCTGAATCCGCCTCGAAGTCAGCGGCCTCGGGTGAATGTCACTAACCGGTTATCGACCACCACGGCCGCGACCTTCGGGGCCAGCGTCCGGATAACACCGTTGCGCAACTTGTGTCCGTCGATCCTGCGGCCAAGGTAAGATGGGCGACCATGATCGCCCGCATGACCGGTCTGCTTGAAGCTCTGGAGCGTGATACAGCCACCGTCGCCGTCGACAACGGCCTGGCCTACGAGGTGCTGCTGCCAGCCTTCGCCGCCGCCCGCCTGGCGGACGGCATCGGACGCTCGGTCACCCTCCACACGCTCCACTTCATCGAGGCTCCCAGCCAGGGGGCCATCATGCATCCGCGCCTGGCGGGGTTTCTCTCAGCCGCCGACCGACGCTTCTTCGGACTGCTGACCAGTTGCCGCGGCATCGGCCCGCGCAAGGCCCTGCGCGCCATGGCCCTGGACGTCGGCCGCATCGCCGCCGCCATCGCCGACCGCGATATCGCGCTGCTCCAGAGCCTGCCGGAGATCGGCAAACGCACCGCCGAGACCCTCGTCGCCACGCTGCACGGCAAGGTCGAGACTTTCGCCGTCGACGCCACGCTCGCCGACCCGGACCGTCCCGTGACCGGCGGCGGGACGGCGGGGGCGTCGGGCAAGCTGGCCCGCGAGGCCCTCGAAGTGCTTCTGCAACTGGGCGAAAACCGCCTGCAGGCCGTGGCCTGGATCGACCAAGCCCTCAGCAGCCCGGACGCGCCCGACCGCACCGAAGCGCTCGTCACCCGCGTCTACCAGATCAAGAGCGGCGGATGAAGCGCATCGTCCCTGCAGGTGGACGAACTGGCTCGATCTCTGTGTCGCCGCACCCGTCGCACAAAGGCCGCTCCGACGCAGCCCACGTCGACGACGCGCGCTACGCCAGGCCCTTTTCCGCCAGCCAGCGCTCCGCGTCGATCGCCGCTTTGCAGCCCATGCCCGCCGCCGTGATCGCCTGCCGGTAGACGTGGTCCGCCACGTCGCCAGCGGCGAAGACGCCCTCGACGCTCGTGGTGGTGCGGTACGGATCGGCCAGCTTGATGTACCCGGCCTCGTCGGTGGCGAGCTGCCCGTTGAGGAATCCCGTGATCGGCGTATGGCCGATCGCCAGGAACAACCCGCCGATCGGCATCTGCCGCACTTTGCCGCTCTTCGTGTCCTTGAGCTTCAAGCCGGTGATCTTCTCGTCGCCCAGCACCTCGTCGACGACCGTGTTCCACAGAACCTCGATCTTCGGATTCTGCAGCGCCCGCTCCTGCATGATCTTGCTGGCCCGCAGTTCATCACGGCGGTGAATCAGGTAAACCTTGCGGGCGAACTTGGTCAGGTAGGTCGCTTCCTCGATCGCCGAATCACCCCCGCCGACAACCGCCAGCTCCGCGTCGCGGAACATCGGCAGCGCCCCGTCGCACACCGCGCACGCGCTCACGCCGCCGCCGGTCTGGGCCAGACGCTGTTCGTTGTCCTGGCCCAGCCAGCGCGCTTTCGCGCCCGTCGCGATGACCACCGCGTGGGCCCGGCACTCGTGCCCGCCGTCCCCCTTGATTTGAAACGGCCGCCGCGACAGGTCCACGGATTCGACGTTCTGAAACGGCGTGAACAACCCGCCCGACAGATCCTTGCCACGTTTCACCCCGTCGTCGCTGACCACGCGCGTGTCGAAGCGCATCGCCTGCGCGAAGAACTGCTGCATCATCTCCGGGCCGTTGATCCCCTCGGGAAACCCGGGGAAATTCTCGACCTCGGTGGTCAGCATCAACTGCCCACCGGGCAGCAGATCCTTGCCCATCGCCCGGCCGGGGAACACCAGCGGCCGAAGCTCGGCCCGCGCGGCGTAGATCGCCGCCGTCCAGCCCGCCGGCCCGGAGCCGATGATGACGAGGTTTTCGATGGGTCTGTCGGCCGCGGAATCGTTGCGTTCATTCATGGGGCGGAATTATAGCGACCCCCCGCGCGTGACCGGCGGCCGGCCGCGCCGCCGCAGGCCACGCCCGTCAGAGGGCGAACTGGGCAAGCACGGTGATGACCGCAGTGAGCGTGACCACGCTGGCCAGCGTGGTCCAGAACACGCAGTCGGCCGCCAGGTCCGCGTCGCCATCGAGTTCAAGGGTCAGCAGCAGGGTGTTGACGGCCGTGGGCGCGGCCATGCCAAGGGTGATCTGCGCTCCCGGCCAAGGCCAGAGTCCCAGCGCCCAGCACACCAGTCCCGTGACCGCCGGCACGGCCAGCAGCTTCAGCGCCATGACTGGGCCGATCAGCCGCCACCGCGGCCAGCGGGCACGCTCCACAAGCTGCGCCCCGAGTATCACGAGCATCACCGGAATCGCCGCGTCCCCCAGCATGCGCAGGGGTTCAAGCAGCACCGGCGACACACGCACCCCCGCGTCGCGAAGCAGAAACCCCGCCGCGATCACGTAGATCATCGGCAGCTTGAAGTAGCCCAGCGCCCCGCGCAGCCCGTCGCCCTTGGCCAGCGCCAGCGCCGCATAGCCCAGGCACCAGATCGACAGGTTGCTCATCATCACCACCAGCACCTGCACCGCCACCCCGTCGTCCGCCTGCTTCATCCCCGGGAAAAACAGGCCGTACGTGTTGTACGCCAGCTGCGCTACCGGCAGGCCGAAGTTGCCCGCATTCATCACCAGCCCGCCGATGAGAACCGCCGCCGTCGTCGTGCCCGAGGCTCCCGCCTTGCGCAGCACCCCGTAGAGCGGCGCGCCCAGCAGCGCCATCGGCAGCAGCACCGCGCCCGCCACCCCGGCGATCTGTCCCCAGGTCAGCGAGCTTTCATAAATCTTCACCAGCAGCAGGGCCGGCACCAGCAGATAGATGTTCAGCTTCGACAGCGTGTTCACGTCCAGGCGAAACACCCGCTGAATCAGCGCCCCCAGGCCGACCACCAGAAGGACCGGCAGCAGCACCTTCGCGAAGATGTCGAGCATCTGGCCCAGCATGCCGGCCGAGTGTAGCCGCCGCCCGCCCGCGACACCCGCCGGAATCTATACTCCGGATCATGAGCGACCTACCTCATGCCTACCGCTGCCACCGCGACCTGACCTTCTGCGAGCGGCCGACCGGCCCGCTGCAACTGGATCTCTACCTGCCCCCGGCGCGCGAGGCCCGCCCGGCCCTGGTGATCTTCATCCACGGCGGAAGCTGGCGGTCCCACAGCCGCGCGGACTTCGAGCCCCGCTGGCTGCCGGCCGAGGCCGATTTCGCCGTCGCGTCGATCAGCTACCGCTTCAGCCCCGTCGCCGCGTTCCCCGCCCAGATTCACGACGCCAAGGCCGCGGTCCGCTGGTTGCGCGCCCATGCCGACGAACTGGGCGTGGACGCCACGCGCGTCGGCGTCATCGGCTCCTCCGCCGGCGGCCATCTGGCGCTGCTCCTGGGCCTGACCGCCGGTCAGGCTGTGCTGGAGGATGTCACCGCCACGCCCCAGCCGCACCCCGAGCAGTCCAGCGCCGTCCAGGCCGTGGTCGCGTTCCACCCGCCGACCGATTTTCCCGCGGCCGGCGACTTCTACGAGCGACGCCCCGGCAAGAAGCCCGACCCGCCCGGCCGCGAACCGGTGGCCATGCTCCTGCACGGGACCGTCGCCGACCGGCCGCAACTGGCGCGACTGGCCAGCCCCGTTCTTCACGCCCACCACGAGGCCGCCCCATGCCTGCTGCTTCACGGCACCGACGACCTGCTCGTGCCCTTTGACCAGAGCGTGCGGATGGAGCAGGCCCTCCAGCGGGTGGGCGCGGCCGTCCAGCTCGTGGCGGTCGACGGGGCCGACCACGGCTTCGACAAGACGCCGTGGATGTCGCGATGCTGGTCGTTTCTGCGCCTCCATATGCAGCGCACGTGACCCGACGCCGCACCGAACCCCCGGCCGACGCTCGACGTAGAAGCTTGACGTAGAATGCCCGCCGCCCCGGCGCGCGGCGTCCGCCATCCGATCCGGATCCACCCCAGGCGCGTCCGATCGCACGTCATCAGAAAGAGGTCAATGCCCTTATGGCTCATGACTTTGCGAATCAGGATCGGCGGTTTCACACTCAGGAAGGGCGGATGAGTCTGAAGATCATCGCCACCCTGCTGGGCGGCACGGTGCTGGTCTGTGCCCTCGCGGCCCGGTTCATTTTCGAGAGTCAGGTGCATTCGGCCCTGCTCGGGGCCGTCGCCGCCTTGCTTCTGGGCACGCCCCTGGTCTATTCCGCCGCCCGCGACCTGCTGGCCGGCCACACACGCTTCGAAGAACTCATCGCCCTGGCCGTCCTGGCCGCCTTCGCCAAGGGCGATTACCTCGAGGCTGGCACCGTCGCCTTCTTCACCCTCATCGCCGTCCTTATCGAAAGCCGCACCGCCCTGGGCGCCCAGGCCAGCATCGAATCGCTCATCCGCATCACGCCCACCCGCGCCCAGCGCCTCCAGGACGGACAGGAGCAGGAGGTCGACGCGGCCGATCTGCGGCCCGGCGACGTCGTGCGCGTCCGCCCAGGCGACAACATCCCCGCCGACGGCCGCGTGCTGCGCGGCCAGAGCACCGTCAACCAGGCCAGCATCACCGGCGAGTCGCTGCCCGCCGACAAGACCCGCGACGACGAGGTCTTCAGCGGCACGATCAACCTCACCGGCGTGATGGACATCCAGGTCACCAAGGCCGGCCAGGACACCACCCTCGGCAAGGTCAAGGACATGATCCTCCAGGCCGAGGCCACCCGCATCCCGGTCATGCGCCTCATCGACCGCTATTCGCGCTGGTACACGCCGGCCATCCTCATGCTCGTGGGCATCGTCGCCCTGCTGACCATGCGGCGAAGTCCCGACGAGGCGTGGGACCGGGCCATCGCCATGATGGTCATCGCCTGCCCCGCGGCCCTGATCCTCGCCACGCCCACCGCCATGGTCGCCGCGCTCTCGGCCGCGGCCCGCCTGGGCGTGCTGGTCAAGAGCGTGGTCGACCTCGAAGCCGCCCGCAACCTCACCGCCATGATCTTCGACAAGACCGGCACGCTGACCACCGGGGAACTCGAAGTGACGCGGCTGATGCCCGCCGAGGGCGTCGAGGCGGCGCACCTGCTGGAGGCCGCGGCCTCAGCCGAACAGAACAGCCGCCATCCCGTCGCCCGGGCCGTCACCCAGGTCGCCCGCAAAGCCCGTCTGGCTCTGATCGAACCCACCCGTTTCGAGGAAGTCTCCGGCCGCGGCGTCCGCGCCGTCGTCGACGGCCGCACCACGCTCGTCGGCCGAGCCGAGTGGCTGACCAACGACGCCAGCGGGACCAGCGGCGCCAAGCTGCCCGCCTCACAGATCGACCGCGTCCGCGAAGCGGTCGCCAGCCCCGAGGCCGAGGGCCTGAGCCTGCTCTTTGTCGTGCGCGATGACCAGTTGCTGGGCTGGATCGGCCTGGCCGACAACACCCGCCCGCAGGCCGCCGCCGCCATGGACCGCCTGCGCGAGCAGGGCCTCAAACGCCTGTTCATCGTCACCGGCGACCGCGAATCCGTCGCCCGCCGCGTCGCCGGCCAGATGCACACCGAATACAAGGCCCAGGTTCTGCCCCACGAGAAGCTCGAGATGGTCGACGACCTCAAGGCCGCCGGTCACCGCGTGGCCGTGGTCGGCGACGGCGTGAACGACGCCCCGGCCCTGGCGGCGGGCGACGTGTCCATCGCAATGGGCGCCGCCGGCTCGGACGTCGCCATCCACTCGGCCACCATCGCCCTCATGAACAACAACCTCAACCGCATTCCGTTCATCGTCGACCTGTCGCGCAAGGCCTTCTGGGTCATCGCCCAGAACATGGCGCTGGGCATGCTGTTCATCGTGGTGTTCGGCACGATGGCGTTGTCCGGCCTGCTCGCCCCGTGGGTGGCGGCGATCCTGCACCTGGCCAGCGGACTGCTGGTGGTCTTCAACTCGGCCCGGCTGGTGCGCGCCGGCGAAGACATCGAAGCCCAGGAGGCCCAACAGGTCGGCGCCGCGCCGCGGCCGCGGAACGCGGGACGAGTCCACGGCTTGCCGCACGCAGACGTCGCGCCGGCATGATCCAAACCCACGGGTCCGAGCCGGCGACCGGCTCAGCCTACCTCGCGGTGCTGGAACAGCCCCACCGCCAGCAGCAGCAACGCCAGCGTGTAGAAGAAGCTGTAACCGCTGGCCGTGAGCACGAAATCGAGGGGAATCGGGTGCTGCTGCTTCAAAGCGTCAGCCACCCACAGAAGCTGGAGATCGGGAAGAAGATGATGAAGGCCGTGCGTCACCACCACCCACAGCTTGCGACCCAGACCCTGCATGGTTTCGAGGCTGTGCTCGCGCGCCCACTGGCCGAAGATCGAATTGTTCATCAGCCCCGCCACGAACAGACCCGCGCACGCCACCAGCGTCATCACCTGCTTCAGCCGCGTCGACGCCGCGATCGCCGCGGCCGTCAGAATCACCACCGACTGGAATACCAGCCCCATTGCCAGCATCACCTGTCCCAGCGGCATCGCCTTGCTGTAGGGGTCGTCGGGAACCTGGAACTCGGTGGTGATCGACTGGAATTCACCATGCCTGTTGACCACCAGCACCAGCAGGTACGCCCCGCCCAGCATCGCCGCCAGCAGCCCCACCAGGCTCGATGTGAACACCCAGCGGTACAGGTAGTTGCCCAGCGCCGCCAAACCCAGCGCCAGGCCCAGCGCGGCGAAGCCGAAGCCCAGCACCGGCAGGTCGAAATGCTCGGCCGCGGTCTGCATCACCCCGTGCCGCACGCTCATCAGAAACGCCAGCGACAGAATCCAGTACGCCACGCTCAACGCCGCCAGCACCCCGACGAACTTGCCCAGCACGAACAGCGGCCGCGTCACGGGCTTGCTGATCACCGTCAGCACGGTGCGGTTTTCCAGCTCGCTGGTGAGCACCCCCGTGGCCGTGAACGCCGCCAGCGCCAGGCCGATGATCGCCAGCGTGCTCAGCCCCATGTCCGCCAGCAGGTAGTTGTCGTTGTCCAGCGTGTAACTGGCCAGCATCGGGTTGAGCACCATGAACAGCAGCCCCAGCAGCACCAGCACGCTGAAGATCGGCTGACGAATGCTTTCGGTGAATGTGTTGCGGGCGATGGTGAGCAGTTGCTGAAGCATGGGGGCTGTTTCCGGCCCGGCGGTCCGTGGTGGACCGGCCCGGCACGCGTCGATCGGGTGAAGGTTCGAGGCTTTTATCATACGGCCGGCGACCGCGGCGGTTCATCCCGTCCCGACGGCTGGCACGAAAGGGAATCGCGCCCATGAAAGGCACCGCGGACCAGCAGACCTACCAGCGCGGCTTGATGGCCTGCGGCCTGGGCCTGGGGATTCAGCTTCTGCTGATCGTCGCCTCGGCTTTGGTGCAGCTCTGGTCGGGCAGCCCGGCCGTCGCCGCCGCCACCTGGCACCTTGTCGGTGGACTGCCCATCTGGATCGTCCTGCTGCTCATCTACCAGCAGCACCGTCTCGAACGCGCCGAAGCCCTCGAGGCCGAACAACTGGCCCGCAGTGCCGCCGCCGCCAGCGCCATCTTCGAAACCGCTGAAGAAGACCTCGGCCTGGCCCGACGTCGCCTGGACAACCTCTACAAGTGGGGCCTGAATCTCGTCAGCGTCCTGGTCGCCGTCTACCTGCTGACCGTCGGCGCCCTGCTGCTCAACCACACGCTGAACCTGCTGCGGCACGAAGCCCGGACCGCCGCCGCCCGGGCTGTCGACCTTCGCGACCAGGTGGGCCCGGCCCTGTCGATGGCCAACCTGCGCGGCATCGCCGCCCATGAGCCGGGCTCGGCGCTGGTCAACGGCCTGGTGATCTTCGCCGCCGCCGCCTCCATCATCGCCTTCGTCGCCGCACGCTACGTCTCGGGCATGACCCGCATCCGCGAATGGCAACTGCTGCGCGGCGGGGCCGGCTACCTCATGGGCAACGCCGTCATGCTCGCGCTGCTGCTGGTGGCTGCCTTCATCGCCATGTTCGCCGACCTCACCTTCGTCGGGGTCATGGCCCTGGTGCTGCCGGCCTTCATGATGTTCGTCGGCCTGGAAATCCTGCTGCTCATGCTCCTGGGCGCCTACCGCCCGCGACGCCCCGGCGAACTGCCTCGCCCGGCTTTCGAAAGCCGGCTTCTCGGCTGGCTGACCAGCCCCGAGTCCATCGCCAAGATCATCAACGAAACCATCAACTATCAGTTCGGCTTCGAAGTCTCGCGAAGCTGGTTCTACCAGTTGCTCGGCCGCGCCATCACGCCGCTGCTCGTCGTCGCCGCGCTCGTCATGCTCGGCGTCAGTTGCCTGGTTATCGTCGAGCCCTATGAGCAGGCCCTCGTCACGCGCTTCGGCCGCGTCACCGAAGCCAGCCCCCTGGGCCCCGGCGCGCATCTGAAGCTGCCCTGGCCCGTCGACAAGGCCGCCCGCTACGCCGTCGACCGCGTCCAGGAAATCGTCGTCGGCTCCGTCGCCGCCGCCCACCACCACGACGAGGCCATCCTCTGGACCAACGAGCACGCCGGCGGCACCGAGCATTACCTGATCACCGGCGCTTCGGCGCCCGCCCGCACCGGCGTCACGGACGAGCCGGCCGACGGCTCGCTCGCGCCTGGCGCCGCCGCGGCGTCACGCGGCATGGCGCTCATCGCCGCGGAGGCCATCGTCCGCTACCAGATCACCGACCTAAACGCCTACGTGCGCCGCGTCGATGAGCCCCGCCGCCTGCTGCGTGCCCTGGCCGAACGACGGGTCAACGAACTGCTGGTCGCCTCCAACATCGACCACCTGCTGGGCGACGGCCGCATCGCCGCCGCCGACGAACTGCGCCGCCGCCTTCAGGCCGACGCCGACGACGCGGGCCTGGGCGTCACGATGGTCATGGCCTCGCTCGTGGGCATCCATCCGCCCCAGGCCCAGGGGGTGGCCGAGGCGTTCCAGGAGCAGATCGCCGCCTTGCAGGAAAAGGAAAGCCTCATCGAGGAGGCCCAGCGCAGCGCCACCGCGTCGCTGGCCACCGTCGCCGGCAGCGTCGAGCAGGCCCAGGCCCTGGCTGAGGCCATCCGCCAGCTCGAACAGGCCGACAACGCCGACCCGCCCCAGCGCCTGGCCATGCAGGCCGCCATCGACCAGATGCTCGCCCACGCCCGCGGCCAGGCCGCCCAGCGCGTCCACAGCGCGCTGGGCTACCGGTGGGAACGTGAACTGACCGAACGCGGCAAGGCCCAGCGTTTCCTGGCCCAGGTCCAGGCCTTCCGCCGCGCTCCGGACTACTACCGCGCCCGCGAATACCTCGACGCCCTCACCCAGGTGCTTCCCCAGACCCGCCGCTTCGTCGTCCCGGACGCCGCCCAGGCGCCTGGCACCATCCGCCTGGATCTGACCGAAGCCGCCTCCGGCCTCAGCACGCTTCTCGACAGCCAGTAAAACAGCCGTCGCCCACGCCGCGACGCGGCAGGAACCATTCCGATGAAAAGCAGCTTCACCATCGTCCTTGGCCTGTTCATCGCCCTTGTGCTGGCGGCCTACATGTTCACCTTCACCGTCCGCTACGACGAGGTGGCCATCCTCACCACCTTCAGCCGCGCCCAGGCGCCCGTCATCGACGAGCAGGGCCAGGTCGTCGACCAGGGCAGCGTCCGACGCGAGCCACGCCTCTACGCCCGCCTGCCCTGGCCCATCCAGCAGGTCACCGTCTACCCCACCCGCCTGCAACTGCTCGAAGACCAGCTCGAGGAGCAGCAGACCGCCGACGCCAACAGCCTCATCGTCAAGACCTATCTCGCCTGGCGCATCGACGATCCGCTGGCCTTCTTCCGCCGACTCAAAACCGTCGGCGCCGCCCAGGAGCAGCTTCACGCCCTGCTGCGCGACACCAAGGCCGTCGTCAGCCGCTACGCCTTCGCCCAACTGGTCAACACCGACCCCACCCAGCTTCGGCTCCGCCAGATCGAACAGGAAATGCTCGAACAGGTCCGCCACCGCTTGGCGGACACCGGCTACGGCATCACCGTCGAACAGGTGGGCATCCGCCAGCTCGTGCTGCCCGAGCGCGTCACCGCGGCCGTCTTCGAACGCATGAAGTCGACCCGCCAGCGCATGGCCGAAAAAGCCCGGTCCGAAGGCGCCGCCCAGGCCGCCGCCATCCGCAGCGAGGCCGAGTCCGCCAGTCAGCGCATCCTCGCCTTCGCCGAGCAGCGCGCCCTCGAACTGCGGGCCGAGGGCGACGCCCGCGCCGCCCAGTACTACGACGTGTTCAACCAGGACCAGGATCTGGCCGCTTTCCTGCGACGCATCGAAACCCTCAAGGCCGCGCTGCCCGGCGCCACCATCGTGATGCCTGCCGATCAGATCGCCCCGCAAGGCGGTCTCATGCGGCCGGACTTCGAGCGCAACTGAGCCTCGCCGCCTCCAGGGAGCCGCACGTATGAGCCGCACACCCCCCGACCCCCAGAACCCCGACGATGCGCTGCAGCGACTCCAGGCCGCCGCGGCCGCCGACGACCAGGCCCCCCTGGCCCTCGAAGCCGCGCCCCTCGATCCCGCCCAGCAGTCGCTGGCCGACGCCCTGCGCGTCATGTTCTTGCTGCTCAAGCTCACGATGATCGGCCTGGTCGTCGCGTTCCTGTGGACCGGCTGCTACAGCGTCGACCAGCAGGAAGTCGGCCTGCGACTCATGATGGGCCGCATCGTCGGCGCCGACCGCGCCGAACAGGTCGTCGAGCCCGGCGGACCCTATTTCGCCGCGCCTTATCCCATCATGCAGGTCATCAAAGTCCCCACCACCAGCCGCAAGCTCCAACTGGCCGACGCCTTCTGGTTCCGCCGCGTGCGCCAGGGCGAGGGCATGACCGCGTCCGAACAGCAGCAGTACGCCGGCCCGATCAACCCGCAAAACGACGGCTCACTGCTCACCGGCGACGCCAACATCGTCCACGCCCGCTGGGTCATCACCTACGTCGTCGACGACCCGGTCGACTTCGTGCGCAACGTCCCTCCGCCGCCCACAGCCGACGGCCACGCCAGCGACTCGGGCGACTTCGACATCGGCGACCCGCGGCAGCTCGTGCTCGCCGCCGATCAGCTCATCGCCCGCGCCGCGGAACAGGCGGTCATCTTCACTGTGGCCCAGACCGCCGCCGACCACATCCACAAGGGCCTGGGACCGGCCGACTTCGAAATCACCCGCCGACACATGCAGCAGACCCTCGATGCCCTCGCCAGCGGCTTGCGCGTCGAGAACGTCTCGGCCACCGACATCCGTTTCCCGCTCACCGTGCGCGACGCCTTCGAGGCCGTCACCCGCGCCGAGAGCGAAAAGGCACGGCTCATGGAGGAAGCGCAGAAAGAGCGCGCCACCATCCTCGGCGGCACGGCCGGCGAAGCCTTTGACCCGCTGCTGGCCCGCGTCGAGGCCTATGCTGCCGCCTCCCGCCTCGGCGATGAATCCGCCATGCAGCGCATCAAGGGCGAACTGGACCAGGCCTTCGCCACGCTCACCATCGTCGACGCCGACGGCCGAAGCGTCCGCCTCGGCGGCGACGTGGCCCGGAAACTCAACGACGCTCTGGTCTACCGCACGCAGGTCGCCAAACGCACCGAGGCCCAGGCCGACTATTTCCGTACCCTCAAATACCAGTACGACGCGAATGCCCAGGTCGTCCTCGACCGCCTCTGGCAGGATGCCGTGCAGACCGCCTTGACCGATGAAACCGAAATCCTGTTCGTACCCCCCGGCTGGACGCCTTACGTCGAGGTCAACCGCGACCCTGAGAAGTGGCGCCAGCGCGAAGCCAAACGCCTGGAAGGCAAGTGAACGCCGACCCGTGCGGCCCAGGGGCGCCAACGACCCCGCCGCGCCCCGCGTGGAATGCCGTGATGATGCAGACAACCGCCAGCCTTCAGCCCGCCGCCAGCCAGCCTCCCGCCGAGGCCGGTGAGCCGATCATCCAGTGCGCCGGCCTGACCAAGACCTTCCGCGACTTCTGGCTGCGCAACCGCGTACGGGCCGTCGACCACCTCGATCTGGTCGTCCGCCGCGGCGAGGTGTACGGCTTGCTGGGCCCCAACGGCTCGGGCAAGAGCACGACCATCAAGATGATCCTGGGCCTGCTGCATCCGACCGCCGGCCGCGTGGCCGTTTTTGGCAGGCGACCCGACGACGTCGACACCAAGAAACGGATCGGCTACCTGCCCGAAGAGTCCTACCTGTACCGCTTTCTGACCGCGCGCGAGACGCTGGACTACTACGGCCGGCTCTTTCATCAGGACCGCCGCCAGCGCCAGCGCCGCATCGACATGCTGCTCGAGATGGTCGGTCTCGAAGCCATGCAGCGCCGTCCCGTCGGCGAGTTTTCCAAGGGCATGCAGCGCCGTATCGGCCTGGCCCAGGCGCTCATCAACGACCCGCAACTGCTCATTCTCGACGAGCCGACGGCCGGCCTCGACCCCATCGGCACGAGGCAGTTCAAGGATCTGATCCTCGAACTGGGCCGACGCGGCAAGACCGTCCTGCTTTGCAGCCACCTGCTGGCCGACGTCGAGGACGTCTGTGACCGCCTGTCGATCATGTTCGGCGGACGCATCCGCATCGAGGGCACCGTCGACCAGCTGCTCACCCGCGAGGACATGACCACCATCGAGACCGGCAGCCTCGATGAGGCGGTGATCGCCGAACTGGAGCGCGTGCTGGAGAAGCATGGCTCGCACGTGCAGCGCGTGGAGCGGCCGCGGCAGAAGCTCGAATCGCTGTTCCTGGAGATCGTGCACCGCGCCCAGGCCGAGGGCGCTGTCACCAGCGGCGCGGTGGCGGGCGGACGCATCGCCGAATTTCTTGTGAACCAGGAAATGGACCAGGCCTCCGACGTCGCCGCCGAACAGCGCGCCGCCGCCGAGGCCAGCCACCTGCTCGACCAGCTCACGCGGCCCGCCGCCGCGCAGACGCCCGGCGCGGGCGCGCCGCCCGATCAGACGCACGAGGATGAGGACCGAACACAAGTGATCGAGCAGCTCACGTCCCCCGGCGGTGAAGCCGCGGATGAGAGCACATCAGCGGCGAAAACCGGGCGGCCGGAAAATCACGCCCCGACGACGGACGCCGACGTGGACCGCGATCTGCTCAATCGTCTGACCCGAGGCGAGGCCGACGACGCCTCGGACCGGAAGAAGGAGTGAACCGGTGAAGCCCAGGCGCTGGCGGACATGGCTGTGGCTGCTGCTGGCCGTCGTCGCGTGCTTCGGGCTCGTCGCCGCCCTGCTGGCGATGCAGGGCCTGGCCGCGGCGGCGAAGTGGACCGCGATCGGCGGCGGGGCGGTGGTTCTGCTGTGGGTGCTCTGGGGTTTGTGGCGATGGCGCACGACGCGCTGGGTCTCGCGAGTCGGGCTGCTGACCGCCTTCACCGCCGGTTGTCTGTTCACGTTCGCCGCGCTGCTCACCGACGGCAGCGCCGGCGGCGCGATCGCCGTCGTCGGCGTCTGGGCGATGACCGTCGGCTTCGTGGCCGGCGTCTGGGGCCTGCGCCATCTGTTCTCCGGGCCCTGGCCCGCCAGCGCCGTCGCCCGCACCCTCGTCGACGAGGCTGTGCGGATGAAGCTGGCCCTGGTCTTCATCGTCCTGCTGGTCCTGCTCGTGCCCGTGCTGCCTTTCCTGCTCGATCCCGACGAACGCCTGCACTACCGCGTGCGCTTTTTCCTCACCTGGTCGCTCACCGGCGCCACGCTCCTGCTGAGCCTCATGACCATCTTCCTGGCCTGCGCCACCGTCAGCGGCGACCTCAAGGACCGCCACGTCTTCATGACCCTCACCAAGCCCCTGGGCCGCGGCAGCTACCTGCTGGGCAAGTGGCTGGGCGTGAGCATGTTCAACCTGCTGCTGATCGCCCTGGCGGGTATCGGTATCTGGTCGTTCGTGCAGGTCATGGCCCGGTCCGACACCGCCCAGGATGAAAGCGACCGCCGCGCTCTGGAATCCCAGGTGCTCATCGCCCGCGTCGCCGCCGACCCGCAGTTTCCCCCCAGCCTCGACTTCGAGGCCCTGTATCACCAGCGGCTGCAGCAGCTTCGCGCCGACTTTCCCGACGATCCGACCTACATCGATGTCTCGCCCGACACCGCGCGGGTGATACGCGCGGCCGTCATCGCCCGCTGGCACACCATCGGCCCGGGACTGACCCAGGGCTACCTCTTCACCGGTCTGGGCCCCGCCCTGCGCCGCGCCGCCGCCGGCGACCTCCAACTCCTGCAGCTTCGCCTCAAGCCCGCCGCCACCCAGCAGCCGCCCGACGGCATGGTGCGCCTGGCGTTTCGCCTCAACGGCCGGGCCGAGACCGGCTTGCTCATGAGCCTGCCAAACAACATCTACAGCGTGCTGCAGATTCCCGTCGAGTACGTCGACGCCGACGGCAGCCTGCTCGTGGAGATCGGCAACGCCGACGATCCCGGCCAGCCGCGAACCGGCAGCGTCGGCTTCAGCCGCGCCGAGGGCCTGCAGGTGCTCTACCACGTCGGCGATTTCACGCCCAATCTCATCCGCGCCCTGCTCATGCTCTGGGTGCGCCTGGTCTTCCTGGCCATGCTCGCCATCGCCGCCGCCACCTGCCTCGACTTCCCCGTCGCCGCGCTGCTGTGCCTCATGATCTTCGCCGGCGCCCTGGCCAGCGGGTTCTTCGCCCAGTCGCTGCACGAGTTCGGCGCCCGCGCCAATGAGCAGCTGCCCCCCTGGCGCCAGGTGCTCGTCGACTTCCAGCTCATCGGCCAGCGCTGGTCCGACGGCCAGACGTGGGAGGCCATCAAGATCCCCATCCGCATGCTCGGCGAACTGTTCATGCTGCTCGTGCCGTCGTTCGCCCGCTTCAACCCCGTGCCGCTGATCGCCGACGGCCTGCTCGTCTCGTGGGGCGCGACGCTGCGGGCCCTGGGCTGGATCGGCCTGGGCTGGACCGGCGTGGCGGCGGCGGCGGCCTGGACGCTGTTCCGAGGCCGCGAACTGGCGCGGGTCACGGTTTGACCTTCGAACCTCCAGGGCACGGGAACATGGCTCGGCACGACGGCGTAAAAACACGGGGCGACGGAAGGTGAGCATGCGACGCGGACGATGGACATGGTGGCTGGTGGCGCTGGGCATCGCGGCGTGCCTGGCGGGCTCCGCGTGGCTGGATGTCCGCGCCTACCGACGCTATGTCGAAGCCCGCCTGGGTCTGGGCGGACAGTTCAACGCCGAGCTGCCTCCGCACCTGGCGCTGCTCACCACCGGCCTGGGCAGCTTCCGCGGCCTGTTCGTCAACTACCTCTGGCATCGCGCCAATGTCCTGCAGGAGCAGGGCCGCTACTTCGAAGCCAACAGCCTCGCCCAGGCCATCACCTCGCTGCTGCCCGACTCCGCGGCCGTGTGGTCCTTCCACGGCTGGAACATGGCCTACAACATCTCCGTCGCCACCTATACCCCCCAGGAGCGATGGGACTGGGTCCGCAAGGGCGTCGACCTCCTGCGCCAGCAGGGCATCCGCGCCAACCCCGTCGACATCCGCATCTACCGCGAGCTGACCTGGATCTTCCTGCACAAGATCGGCGAACGCTCCGACGACATGCACTGGTACTACAAACGCGAGATGGCCTACGCCTGGCAGGAACTGCTCGGCGAGTCGATCGACCGCCTCAGCCCCGAACAGGCCGTCGCCAATCTCCGCGCCATCGCCGAAGCCCCGCGCGAGCTCGAAGTGCTCGTCCAGCAGCAGCCCAAGGTCGCCGACGTGCTCAACCGCCTCCGCGCCGCCGGCTACAAGCCCGACGAGGCGTTCGTCCGCGCCGTCGGCCGCGTCCTCATGCTGCGAAGCTCCCTCGACGCCCGGCTCATGGGCGTCCAGCCCGCCGACGTCGGCTTCGACACCGCCGTCGCCGCCCTCATGGACGAACCGGCCCTGACGCCAGCCCTCGATGCCCTGCTCGCGTCCCTGCGCCGCCGCACCCTCGAAGACCGATTCAACATGGACCCGTCCTTCATGCTCCGCCTCCAACTGCCTCCGCAGCAGTTCGACGGCGGGTTCGACTACGGCATCCTCGACTGGCGCCTGCCCGCCGCCCACGCCCTCTACTGGGCCCAACTCGGCACCACCCGCCTGCGCGACGTCGGCCGCCTGCGCCAGATCGACTACATCAACACCCTCCGCCACGTGCGCCATGCCCTGCAGCAGATGTGCCACTTCGGCCGCATCAGCTTCGACCCCATCTCCCGCAACCTCCACCTCATGCCCGACCCCCGCTTCTTCGACGCCTACGAAAAAGCCTTCCTGGCCGACATGGCCACCGTCGAAGACACCCCCGACAACCAGGGCGTGCTCAACAGCTTCAAGGTCGGCCACGAAAATCTGCTGCTCGACGCCTCGCGCACGCACTACCTCTTCGGCGACAAGCAGGTCGCAGCCGCGTATTACAAGCGCGCCCACGACACCTACAGGAACGCCGTCTGGAACCAGAATCAGATCCGCCAGGTCCGCTACGACCTGCCGCTCGAGGAGTTCATTCTCGTCGAGCTGCGCGAGAGCATCGGCGACCGCTCCATGGCCGCCGTCCTTCAGCTTGTCCAGGGCATGCTCATGCAGGCCTTCGTTCAGGGACTCGATGCCGGCTATCCCGAGGTCTACTTCCGCCAGCGCGAACTGGCCCGACGCATCCACGCCGACTTCCAGGCCCGCGCCAACCTCATGCCCTACGAAGGCCAGCAGCGCATGGCCCTGCTGCCCTTTGATGACATCGAAGCCCAGACCTTCGAACGCTACCTGATCGAGCCTGGCGTGCCTCTGCTCGACCGCGCCCGCATGTGGAACAACGCGCCCCTTGTCCTGCAGCGCCGCACCTACGACCGCATCGCCCCCATCATCTTCGAGCAGGTCGAAAACCCGGCCGTCGCCCGCCGCCTCATCCCCGCTCCCGAAGGCCTCGAAACCTACCGCGCCCAGCAGCCCGCGCCCACGACCAGCCCCGATGCGCTGACGCCGCTGATCGAGCAGCGGTGAGCCGCCCATCGCCCGCCCGCCTGTGCCGCGCTATACGCCGGACGTTTCAGCCGCCGGCCCGCGCGTGAACGCGATCGCGTCGCCCACCGGCATCACGTCCGGGAACAGCGTTTTGCGCGGGTGACGCTCGGCCCGAAGCCAGGTCACCGCCACAAACCCGATCGCCAGCAGCGCGAAGGCGATCGCCAGCCCCGCCAGCGCCCACTGCGTGACAAGCTGAATCGCCGGCGTCGGACCGACCAGGTGGCCCAGACGGATCAGCGACTCCCCGCCCTCCAGCGCCACCGCCCCCGGCTGGGGCACCAGCCAGATCCACACCGCCGCCCCCGCCAGCATCACAAGGCTCGCCGGCAGCAGCACCTTCACGCAGGCGTGCAGCACCTGGTCGATGCGAATGCGAGGCAGCGTCCAGCGGATCCAGATCTGGATGAAGATGATCGTCATCGCCTTGCCGATGAACCACGCCGCCGCCCACACGTTCACCGCCGCCAGACCCGCCGCGCTCACCCCCAGCACCGCCGCCTTGTCCGCCCAGCTCATCGGTGTCGACAGCACGCCCTCGAAATACAGCCTGCCCGCTGTCACCGGGTCGTAACCCGTCAGCAGATACACCGGGTCATACGTTCCCAGCGGGCTGTTCCATCCGCCCATGAACAGCGCCGCCATGATGCAGCCGACCACGAACATCGCCCCGTATTCGGCGAAAAAGAAAAACGACCAGCGGATGCCCGAATACTCCGTATGAAAGCCCGCCACCAGCTCGCTCTCGGACTCCGGCAGGTCGAACGGCGCCCGTTTGTTGCTCGCCAGCGACGCCACGAAGTAGACCAGCACCGTGCAGAAGACGAAGGGATTGTGAAACGCGAACCACTGATGCACCCCGCCCGCCTGCAGGTAGCCCAGCTCGACCAGATTCAGCGTCCCCGCCGTCAGCACGCCCACGATGATCGAAATCCCCAGCGGAATCTCGTAGCTGACCATCTGGCAGGCCTCACGCATGGCCCCATACACCGACCACTTGGAGTTCGAGCCCCAGCCGGCCATGATCGTCGACATCACCTCCACGCTCAGCACCGCCAGCAGGTACAGCACGCCGATGTTCAGTCCCGCCTCGAATACGAACTGCGGCCCCAGCGGCAGGGCCAGGTACGCCGCGAACACCGGCGCGAACGCCAGGTACGGCGCGGTGCGGAACAGAAACGCATCCGCGCTGGCGGGCATCAGATCTTCCTTGAGGATCAGCTTGATCCCGTCCGCCAGCGACTGCGCCCAGCCGTGCCACCCGCCCACGTGCATCGGCCCGACGCGCGACTGGATGTGGCCGGCCACCTTCCGCTCCCACCAGATGCTGAACATCACCACCACGCTGATCAGCGGCATGAACACCGTCGCCACGATCGCCAGCTTCATCAGCACCAGAAGCCACGGGTTGCCGCCGGCCAGGGTTTCGAGCATCGGGTAAGTCCTTGAATCGACATGATGAACATGGGTCGGCCGCGGCGACGCCGCCGGCCCGTCAGCGTCGCGGATTGTATAGACCCCGCCACAACGCGCCAAAAGACCGCGACGCCGCGAATTCCACGGGCAACCGCCGGACTGCTGCGCCGTTTCCGCGTCATCCGAACCTCGCCCTGCGCGATGTTTTCTCCGCCCGCTGCGTCCTGCACACTCCAAACCGACGCGCCGCTGTGATAACCTGTGGCGCGGTTGGCCGCTGTCCGGCGCCGCCTTATCGTCACCGTCAGGGGAACCGCCACGTGGACCGCACCACCGACCCCGCCCATGCCGCTGCCGACCCCTTCGCCGCCCTGGCGCGCGAAGGCCTGCCGGCCGGCTTCAGCCACAGCCTCGAAGCCAACGGCGACCTGGACCGCATGCTCGGTCCCGAGTGGCTGCTGACCAACGGCACCGGCGCCTACGCCATGGGCGCCGCCGCCGGTGTCAACACCCGGCGCTACCACGGCCTGCTCATCGCCGCCACTCAGCCGCCCGTCGGCCGCGTCATCGCCCTCAGCCAGATGCTCGAACGCCTCACGCTCCAGTCGCGCGGCAGCGAGCACGCCATCGAGTTCACAGGCTGCCTCTTCCGCGCCTCCGACGGCCAGCGCCTGGTGCGGCCCGAAGGCCCGTCCATGCTTCGCCGCTTCGACCGCGGCCTGTCGGTGCGCTGGACCTACACATGGGGCGACCTTGAACTGGTCCGCGAGCTGTTTCTGCATCATCAGCAGCAGGCCGCGACGATCCGCTACCAGTTGCGAGGCCTGGACCGCTGCAAGTCGGCTGCGCGTCTGTCGCTGGGGCCGATGCTCGCCCTGCGCGATTTTCACGACCTGCTCGGCGCCGACCATCCCGAGTTTGCCGTCGAGGCCGCGGTCGACACCCTCAGCGTGCAACGACATAAGGGCCCGGTGCCCCCAGGCGCCGAGTCCGCCCGCGACGCGGCGACGCCGGCCGTCACGCTCCAGTGTCTGGGCTCGACGTTCACGCCCGACCCCTGCTGGTGGTACCGCGTCCACTACCCCATTGACATGGAGCGAGGCCAGGGCTGCGAGGAAGACCTCTTCGCGCCCGGATGGTTCGACGTGCAACTCGATCCGGCGCCCGAGCAGGAAATCCTGGTCACCGTCGCCCTCGGCCACGAGGCCGTCGAACCCCGGCCCGATACCCGGGAACGGGCCGCCCACCTGCGGCCGATGCTCGACCACCTCGACGCCGGCCGCAGCAGGCATCGGGCCATGCTCGCCGTCGCCGCCGACGACTTCGTCGTCGATCGCACGGTCAAAGGCGAACGCCTCAAGACGATCCTGGCCGGCTACCCGTGGTTCGCCGACTGGGGACGCGACACCTTCATCGCCATGCCCGGCATCATGCTCGCCACCGGCCGCCATAACCAGGCCCGCGACACCCTCGCGCTCTTCGCACGGTCGCTGCGCCATGGCCTGACGCCCAATCGCTTCGACGACTACGACGACAACGCCGCCCACTACAACACCGTCGACGCCAGCCTCTGGTTCGTGCAGGCGGCCATGCAGTACCTCGACGCCACCGGCGATCGTGAAAGCTGGAACAACTGGCTGGCCGAAGCGGCCCTGACCGTCCTCGACGCCTACATCAAGGGCACCGACTACGACATCCGCATGGCCGGCGACGGGCTCATCGAGGCCGGCTCCCCACGCACCCAACTGACCTGGATGGACGCCGCCTGCGGGGATACCGTCTTCACGCCGCGCTGCGGAAAAGCCGTCGAAATCAACGCCCTCTGGTACGCCGCCCTGGCCGGCATGGCCCAGCGCATCACCGAAACCCACCAGGCCGAGGCCGACCACTTCAACCGATTGCTCGCCCGCGTCCGCCGCGCCTTCGCCAAGGTGTTCTGGTCCGACCAGCACGACTGCCTGGTCGACCACGTCTGGACCGATGAGGCCGGCGTCGAACACATCGACGCGTCCATCCGCCCCAACCAGATCTTCGTCGCCAGCCTGGCCGAATCGCCCCTGCCGCGCACCAAGCAGCAGCAGGTGCTCGACGCCGTCACCGCCCACCTGCTTACGCCCTATGGCCTGCGCACCTTGCCCGAGACCGACCCCAACTACCACGCCCATTACCGCGGCGACCAGTACCACCGCGACGCCGCCTATCACCAGGGCACGATCTGGCCGTGGCTCATCGGCCCATACGCCGAAGCGGTGCTGCGCGTCGGCAAGTTCTCCAAGCCGGCCCGGGCCTCGGCGCTGGCGGCCATCACACCGCTGCTCGACCAGTTGGCCGGCCCCGGACTCGGACAACTGCACGAGATCCATGAAGCGCAGCCGCCGCATCGGCCGGTCGGCTGCATGGCCCAGGCATGGTCCATCGCCGAGGTGCTGCGCGTGCTGAGGCTGATCGAGACCGACGCGCCGTAGCACGCATCGCGCCGCGGCTCCCATACAACTTCATCGCCAAGCCCAGCGCGGGTCCGTCGAACCGACGCACCCCGCTCGCCGGGTGTTCCGCGCTCGTGCGCACGGCCGCGGTCTGCGGCGGCGCGGTTGTGCGCGGAATTTTTCAGCCCTGGCGCGGTCGCGAGCGGCGATTGCCGCGGTTTTTGACCGCCGCCGCGCGCACAACCACTGCCCTTCGCCCAAGGGTAGAGGCCGGTTCAGAGTTTCTGGAACCGCCAGACGGCCCGGTAGAGACCGGCCACCCGCGCGCGCTCGAGCTGGGTCGGCGCGAACCGCGGGTTCAGCGGCTGCAAGCGCAGGGTCCGCGGGTCGGCGCCGTCGAAAAACACCCGCTTGAAGGTGGTCTCATGCCCCGGCTCCAGACGCACGAAACAATCGCAGCCGTCGGTCACCGGCGCCGCCGGCGAGAAAACGACCACGTCGCCCTCGCGGTACTCGGGCGACATCGATTCGCCGACCACCCGCGCCGCAAAGGCCTGGGGATCGCCCACGTCAGGGCAGGGCAGGTACTCGTCAGCCACGCGGGCCGGGAAGTCCAGATCGGTGAAGTCCCGCGGGTAGCCGGCCGCGACACGGTTGATGACCGGCACCTGAAAACGCAGCGGCACGCGGGCGTCCAGCGGCGAACGCGACTCGTCGGCGGCGCCGACGCCGGCCGCACGCAGCGTGGCGTCCACGCGCCGCGCCAGTTCGCCCGAGCGGTACAGCGCGTCCAGGGAGCGGCCTTCACGGTGCCGCTGCGTCGAGGCACGCAGCCAGTCGGCCAGTTCCCGGCCGCGCCGCGCCGCGTCGGCGAGCTGGCCGACTTCCGCGCGAACGACCGGGGCGGCCGCGTCCCAGGCGGCAGCCCGCTGCAGATCCCCGGGCGTGATGCCCAGGGCCCGCTCGATGGCCTCGACCATCCGTCGCGAGGGCGGCCGGGCCACACGGTGGTTTTCGATCATCGACAGATAGCTCTTGCTGGCGTCCACGGCACGGGCGAGCTGGCCCAGGGAGATGCCCAGGGTCTCACGCCGGCTGCGGATGATTTGTCCGACGGTCTGCATGATTTTTAGCCGTTCAACAGGGGTTGAACACCGCCAACACTTCACTAAAATCTAGACGGAATACCTAACAAACATAGAACATTTTTGGGCCCCGTCAACACCATGACCACCGCCAACTTTGCCCAGATTACCGCGTCTCAGGTTCTCCAGTTCGATGACCAGCGCCAGCGCATCGAGCGTGTGCTGGCCCTGGCCGAGCACCTGGGCGACGACGACCGGCTTCTGGTCGAGCAGGTCTACCAACACGGTATGTCGCCCGCCGAGATCGCGTGCCTGCTGGGCAAGCGGACGCGCACGGTCCGCTGTCGGCTGCGGCAGATACTTGAAGATCTTCAGACCCCCGAGTTCCGCTACATGGTCCTTCGCGGCCACCGCCTGCCGCCACCCACGCGGCAGGTCGGCCAGGTGGTCGTCCTGCACCGGTGCAGCCTGCGTCGGGCGGCTGCACGACTGGCTTGCAGCCTGCACCACGTCCGCCAGCACATGCAGATCATCCAGACGCTGTCCCGCCTGTGAGGCCGCGACGCGGTCGCGCCGGCGCCGGGGCGGGCCCCGGGTGACGCCGTCCCGCCATGCCCTGCTCACAAACATTGCACAAACGATATCACAATGATGCTTGACCTTGCCTGGGAGGCGTCCACCACCGTCCCGATGTCCGATCGTGTGCTGCAGGTGGCGGCCATGTTCGGACTCACCCTTGAGCGTCAGCGGCCTCGGGTGATCGTGGCTCCATTTCGGCTGCGGATCGCGCCCGGTGACCTGGTATTCCTCACCGGGCCCAGCGGCGGGGGCAAGAGCACACTGCTGCGCCTCATGGCCCAGGCCATAGCGCGGCGTTCGGACGTCCAGGCTCTGTGCGTCGACGCGCTGGAAGCCTTGGCGGACACTGCATTGGTTGACGCACTGGCGGCGGTGCCCCGCACAGATTCGTCAGGCGCGTCGTCGGGTGAGAATTTTCCATTCTTTGCTGCTGCGGCTCCAGACCCGGTCGCGGCCGACGGCGCCGACGACCTGGCGGCGGTGATGGCCGACCTGGCCCGCGTGGGTCTGGGCGACGCCCTGGTCATGCTGCGACGTCCGTCCGAGCTGTCGGAGGGTCAGCGGACCCGGCTGCGGCTGGCGCAGGCGATGGGGCGGTTGCGTGGTCTGCCGCCGGACAAGCCTGTGACGTTGCTCATCGATGAGTTCGCCGCGCCGCTGGACCGTGTGACGGCCGCGGTGCTGGCGCGGCAGATGCGCCGCTGGGTGGATCAGATGCACGCCCAGCGGCCGGGCGGCCTGAGCGCCGTGATCGCCACCACGCACGAAGACCTGGTCGAAGCGCTGGCGCCCGATGTGCTGGTCTACAAGGATCTTGGGCCTCACGTGCATGTGAAGCGGCGTGAGCGGGGGTCGGAGGTGCGTCCATGAAGATCGCGATGGACGCGCGTCTTCGCGAGCCGCGAGCCGATCTTTTCGCGGGTTGGTGGCGTATCGAGCCGGGCGCGCTGCGCGACTACGACGCGCTGGGGGCTTTTCACTACCGCGCCGGTCGGCCGGCCACCGCGGCGGGGGTCTGGCGCGTCGTGTTCGAGCCGCCCCGGGGCGTTGCGGACGTGCACCGCCTCTTTGATGACGTTGTGGATGCTGCGCGCGTGATCGGTGTGGCGGTGCTGTCGCTGCCGACGTTGCGCTGCCGTCAGCGCGACGCGGCCTTGGACGGGCGCTACCGCGCGATCCGCGACGCCCGTCAGCGGGCGCGGATGCTCAACGACGAACTGCGATGCATCAGCCGCGTCGTGGTGCATCCGCAGTTCAGGGGTTTGGGCCTGGCGGTGAAGCTGGTGCGTCACGCGCTGTCGCAAGCGCCGACGCCGCTGGTCGAGGCGCTGGCGGCGATGGGGCGGGTGCACCCGTTCTTTGAGAAGGCGGGCATGCGTGCCTACCCGCGCCCGCCGCACGCCTACGACGCGCGCCTGATGGACGCCCTGGCGACGGTGGGGATCGATCGCGCGACCCTGATGCACGCGGACGAGGCCTGGCGGTTGATCACGCGGTTGTCCAAGGCCCGTCGGACATGGATCGAGCATGAGCTGGGCCGCTGGCGGCGGCATGCGGGTCCCGGCGGCGCCGGGGATGGTAATGACAGCGTGGCGCATCTGCGTGCGGCCCGGCAGCGGTTGTTCTGTGAGCCGGTGTATTACCTGTACGCCCGGGCCGCCGGGAACGCCGAGGCGCGAAGCACCGTTGAAGCCACGGGTGAACAGGGATGAACACGGATGCGGACCACTGGTGAGGTGACATCGATGCAACAGGGAATATGCGAGCTGTCGCTTGATGCGTTGCATGCTCATCCGGCGAACGCGAACGTGATGTCGCGCGACGTGGCGGCCAAGTTGATGCGGCACATCCGGCGCAGCGGCTGCTACCCGCCGCTGATCGTGCGGCCGCGGCCGGCGGGCGAGGGGCCCAGGCCCGAGTTCGAGCTGTTGGACGGGCATCAGCGGCTGGCGGTGCTGCGTCGACTGAAGCATGTGACGGCCCACTGCGTGGTGTGGGATGTCGACGATCAGGAGGCGTTGCTGCTTCTGGCGACGCTGAATCGGCTGCATGGCGACGACGATCCGCGTCTGCGCGGCGAGCTGCTGCGGCGGCTGTCGGCGGAGCTTGGCGCGGGCCGTCTGCCAGCCATGCTGCCGGACACCCAGGCGCAACTGGCTCGGCTGACGCGACTGTCGGCGCAGCCGCCGGCGCCGAGTCCGCCGCAGGAACTGGCGCGGATGCCGATGGCGGTGCACTTTTTCCTGCTGCCGGATCAGCGGCGGCGGCTGGAGGCGGCGCTGCGTCGGATCGGGGGCGGGCGTGAAGCGGCGCTGATGCGGCTGGTGGAGGCGGCGGCGGCCGGGGCGGTGGGGTGAAGGCGGCTGGTCAAGGGATGGGCGCGAAGGTTCGGCCCTGAAGGGGCCGGCTTGAGGGCGGCGTGGGTTCAGCGTGTGGAGTGGGGCGTGGGCTTGTGGAAATGCATGGCGTGATGTTCACGTCGTAAGGATGGTCATGGCGAAAAAGATCGGTCAACGTCGTCACGTTCAACTGATTCAGGACATGCTTCATGCCGAGCACGACGTGCTGGCGCTGGCGGAGCGTTACGGCCTTCGGCCCGCGGACCTGGCGCAATGGGCGCTGGAGCCCGAGCACCATCGGGTGCTTCGCGGGCTGTGCGTGCTGGCGGACCTTCAGACGCAGCTTGTGCTCAGCCGGTACCGGCGTCTGGCGGCCGGCCGGCTGATCCGGCTGGCGACGGAGGAAGGCGACGACAAGGCGGCGGAGGTGGCGCGCAAGGCGTGCGTGGACCTGTTGCGCGCGGACATGAAGCGTGCGGACGCGCTTCCCGAGGCGGCGATGGCGAAGGCGATGGTCGATGTGCCGGGGGCGGACGGGCCGGCGGCAGCCGACCTGCGGGCGATGTTCTACGGGTCGGGCGACGACGAGTCGCCGGAGCCCGAGGACGCGGACGACCTGACCGATGACCTGACGAACTGACCACACGAATCCGCCGGAGTGCTTTGATGATGTCGATGCTTTTGCCGGACCCGGCCGCCGCCGGGCGCGATCGTCTTGCCCAGCTCGAATCGCTGCGACCGCACACGCCGGTTCAGCTTCACCGTTTTCTGCGTCGTCTGCTGGGCGTGCGGGTGCCGCGGCAGGCAGTGGCGGCGGGAAGTTGCGCGCCGCTGGACTATCTGTCGCATTGCTTCTTTGAGCCGGACGACGCGGGACTGGCGTCGCCGGATCGTCTGCGCCGCGACGCGATCGTCTGGGCCTGTCGCGGCGGGGGCAAGACGTTTCTGGGCGCGGCCGCGACGCTGCTGGACCTGATCTACAAGCCGGGGATTCAGGTGCGGATTCTGGGCGGCAGCCTGGAGCAGAGCGCGCGGATGTACCGGTATCTTCTGCAGATGCTGGATCGTCCGTCGCTGGGGCCGCTGCTGGCGGGTCGGCCGACGCGGCGGCGCATCGAGCTGATTCACGGCAGCGCGGTGGAGGTGCTCAGCCAGTCGCACCGGTCGGTGCGTGGCGTGCGGGTTCACAAGCTGCGCTGCGACGAAGTGGAGTTGTTCAATCCGCAGATCTGGGAGGCGGCGCAACTGGTGACGCGTTCGGGCGAGTGCGGCCCGGTGCGTGTGTTCGGGGCGGTGGAGGCGCTGTCGACGATGCATCGACCGTTCGGGCTCATGAGCCGGATCGTCGAGCAGGCGCGGGTGCATGGCGTGCCGGTGTTCCGCTGGTCGGCGCTGGATGTCGCGCAGCGTTGCGGGCCGTCGCATGTGTGCGTGGGCTGCGGATTGTGGGAGGGCTGCCGGGGCGTGGCGCGGGGCGCGGGGGGGTTCGTGCCGATCGAAGACCTGCTGGCGCAGCGGCAGCGCTGCAGCGAGGAGGTGTGGGCCAGCGAGATGCTCTGCCAGCGGCCGCAGCGTAGCGACAGTGTGTATCCGATGTTTCGCCCGGCGGCGCATGTGGGCCGCGGCGAGCCGGACCTGCGCGTGGCGCTGGCGGACGACGCGAGGCGCGGCGATCGACATGACGATGCGCGCGGTGAGGACGGCATGGTGGTGGGCGGGATGGATTTCGGTTTGCGCAGCCCGCTGGTGATGTTGTGGGCGTGGGTGGACGTTCGGCCGGCGGCGCCGCCGCGTGAGTGGCCGGTGCATGTGTTCGACGAGCACGTGGCCCGGGAGCTGACGCTGGAGCAGCACCTGACGTCGATCGCCGACAAGCCCTGGCCCCGGCCGCGCTGGCTGGCGGTGGATCCGGCCGGCACGCAGCGCAACAGTCAGACGGGGCTGACGGACGTGCAGTGTTTGCGTCGGGCCGGCTATCGGGTGCGGCACCAGCGGGGTCTGATCCGCGACGGGATCGAGGCGGTGCGGCGGCGGCTGGACCGACGGACGCTGCGGGTTCACCCGGCCTGCAAGGGGCTGATCGAGGCGTTGAGCTGCTATCACTTCGACGTGGATCGGCCGCACGATCAGACGCCGGTGAAAGACGGGCCCGACCACCTGTGCGACGCGCTGCGCTACCTGGTGATGAATCTGGAGGTGGGGTCGGTGAAGATCGAGGTGCGGCGGTACACGTGAGCGGGGCGGCGTGGGGCGGGGCTGATGCACGGCCGCGAAGCGGTTACAGTCTTGTGGGCCGGGACGTGTTTCAGGGCAAGTGGAGGCGCAGGCGAGGTGACGGCTATGGGATGGTCGGGCGCAAAGTTCGGGACGCGGCGGGCGGTGGCGTTTGCGGGGATGGTGCTGGCGTGGTGGCTGGCGCTGGCGATGCCGGCGGCCGGCCAGACGTTGAGCGGAAGTCAGGAGGCGTCCGGTGGGGCGGTGCCGAGGGCGGGCGACGCGGATGTGGATCGATCGGCGGGCCCCGAGGACTTCACGGTCGCGGCACAGACCGCGGCGGGCGTCGACCTGGGAAGCCCGCGGGCGACGATGTTCAGTTTTCTGGCGGCGATGAACCGGGTGCATGACGGCTATGACGACGGGTGGTCGGCGGCGGCGGCGTGTCTGGAGAAACCGGCGGAAGGCGACTGGCCGCCGTCGCGGCTGCGCGAGGCGGCGGCGGCGCTGATGGCGGTGCTCGACCGGCTGGGGGAGGTGAAGCCGGGGCAGCTTCCGGATGCGTCGGTGCTGGAGCAGGCGGCCGGGGAGGGCCACGAGGCGATTCGGCGGTTTGTGTTTTTTCCGCGGCCGGCGCACGACTGGGTGTGGGCGGAGCTTCAGAAGAACACGGGCGGGCAGGTGACGGCTCCGGCGGGGCGGATCGTGCTGGCGCGAGACGACGGCGGACGGTGGCGTTTTTCGGCACAGACGGTGGACGGCGCGGCGGGTCTGGAGGCAAGCACGCGCGCCCTTCCGCCGCGCTACGCCCCGCCCAGCGGCGACGCCCCGCACGACAGCCATGTGATGGCGCTGCTGGGGCCGACCTTCGAGCGCACGCCGCTGTGGGGCTGGGGGGCGCTGCTGGGGGCGATTTTCGCGGGGTTGGTGGCGGGGAAGCTGCTGCAGATGCTGCTGCTGAAGGTGGGCGACCGCGCGGAGCGGCGCGGCTGGGGGGTGCGTGGGACGATGCTGCGCGGCATGGCCAGCCCGGCGAGTCTGGCATGTGTGTCGGCGGGGGTGATGGTTGGCCTGTGGTTTGTGCGCAAGACTGAGGCGTTGGACGCCTTCGTTGACAAGGTGATCGCGTTTCTGTTCATCCTCGCGGTCGGCTGGCTGTTTTACAACCTGGTCGAGGTGATCGAAGTGGCCCTGCGCCGGGTGACGCAGAAGACCGACAACCGCATCGACGACATGATCGTGCCGATGATCCGCAAAACACTGCGGATTTTTCTGGTGATCGTCTTCACGCTGGCGGTGGCGCAGAATATTTTCGGGCTCAACATCACCGGATGGCTGGCGGGGCTGGGCATCGCGGGATTGGCGGTGTCGCTGGCGGCGCAGGACTCGGTGAAGAACCTGTTCGGCTCGCTGACGATCTTCTTCGATCGGCCGTTCCTCGCCGGCGACTTCATCAAGTTCGACGGCGAAACGGGCAAGGTGGAGGAGATCGGCTTTCGCTCGACGCGCATGCGGCTGCTCAGCGGGCACCTGGTGACCGTGCCGAACATGAAGTTCATCGACGGCAAGGTGGAGAACATCTCCGCGCGGCCCTACATCCGCCGGGAGATGAACATCACGATCACCTACGACACGCGGCCGCAGATGATCGAACAGGCGGTGGCGATCGTGCGCGACATTCTGCACAGCCAGGAGGTGGTGGGCGAAGGGCGGTTCGACATGGACAAGTTCCCGCCGCGCATCGCCTTCAACGAGCTCAACGCCGACAGCCTGAACATCAAGGCGTTCTACTGGTATCAGCTCGACCGCGATCCGGACCGCGGGTTCTTCACGTTCATGGATCACAGCCAGATGGTGAACTTGAAGCTGTTCAAGGCATTCGGCGAAACGGGCATCGACTTCGCGTTCCCGACGCAGACGCTCTACCTCGCCGGCGACCCGGGGCGCGAGCTGGCAGTCAAGGTGGTTGGCGAGTGAGGGGGGATTAGTTTAGGTTCTGCGAGCAGCGCAGATACGCACCGTGTCGTTGATACGAGTCTTCCCGGTGCTCGATATCAGCCGCCGACTCTTCAACAGATGACCGATTCGTTCGCGGATAGTCCCTTGGCTGAAACGGCCGAAATCATCGCGTATGAGGGCCAGCACGACTTCCTTGCGGGCCAGAGGAGTCCGAGTGGCCCGGAGGATCCGTTCATCGAGTTCGCCAGGATCCGGGACGAGGTCGGTTGACCGCGTTTCGAAGAGGGTTTCTTCCTTTGGCCGTTCCGTATCCGCGAGAACGTCGCGGCTTCTTACGGCGGCGTCGTTCATCAGAAGCAGCGCGTCAGGGTGGCGTGACCCGAATATCAGCGTGTACTTCGGAAGTTGATGGCGCGATCTCTCTTTGATGTCATGGCGGCACACTTCGTTGAACTGCTCTCTGAGCTTGCGGCAATAGCCGTCGGTTATAGAGTTGACCGCGTCCGCGAAAGGTCTGTCATCGTTCACGAACTGCTGCCACCAATCGCCGCCTGCAACGGCGTTAAGTAGTTCGAATGCTGCGGGCTCAGTCAAAACCGCATCGTCTTGTTCGCCGCCTGCGTCATCGTTAGGTCTAGCCATTCCCGCCGAAGCCCGTGCGATACGGGTGAAGTGCGCGCCGTTGAAGTTCAACAGAACCTCGACGCTTACCCGTTCTTCGTTTACCAGGCGAAACACCTGCTCCATTGCCGCCCATTCGAAGGGCGTGATCGTGAATGGATCGAGATACAGAAACGTGCTGGAGGTGTCTGCGTGCTTCTCGATCGTGGGGAGCACGTCGCTGAATCGTTTATGGAGAGTGGTGACAAACGGGTATGGCTCTGTGTTTTCTACCAGACGGGCATAGAAAGCATCATCGGGTTCGACACAGACGACGTTGACTTGCGCGGCGGCAGGCCGGTCTAGAAAGGCCTTCACGGCTTCCGCAATAATGAGCGGCGACCCTCGGTCGCCAGCGTCAAAACGTCCCGGTCCGGCGAATCCATCGACGATCAAGATGGGCTTCTTCTGGCTGGCGATCTTTGGGAGATACGGCTTCAGGTACTCGCTCAGCACGAGGTCCTTGCGGCGAGACCACTCATGCTTACTGTGGAAGAAACTCTCGTCAGCCTTGTGCGGCATGCTGTCTGCCCCGATGTTCCATCACTGGCATTTCATCCCACGTTCGGCCGTCCAGTTCTCGGCCGGCGGCCTTCTTGTTCACACCGCCCCATTGCTTAAAGAAGAAGGGCACGCCTTGCGCGAGGCAGCGGTCGCGGATCTGGCGGACCCAGTGGGCCTCCATCGGGCGTGCGCCCGGGCCGGACTCGCCGCCGACGATGACCCAGTGCATGCCGCTGAGCGGCAACCGTGGAATCGGCCCGAGTAGCGGTTCAACGGACAGGAACTTCACCTTTGCGCGCGTTCGGCGTAGTTCGTGGACGCGCCATGTCACGAGCGCGTTCTCGACACTTGTGCCCATCCAGATATTCGGCGTCCAGGAGAGGTCGGGCGATAGTTCTGCCGCACGTTCGGGCCGCTTGGTCAGCACCTGGAACGTGTGCTGCGGGCACGCATTCATGGTGGCAAACACACGATGAACAAAGCCTGCGGGAACCGCTTCATGGAACAGATCACTCATCGAGTTCACGAAGATGACGCGGGGACTCTTCCACTTGCGCGGCTCATCGACGGATGTGTCGTCGAGGGCGACCTTGCCGTTCCATCGGCCGTGGGAGTCGATGACTCGCAAGTAGTTGCTCTTCCGCCCCGGGTCGCGTGCCTCGACGATATCTGCACGTGCCATAGCGGCCAAACGTTTCGCCATGCGTTCGGCATAGCAGTGCTTGCAGCCAGCAGACACCTTCGTGCAACCCACGATTGGGTTCCACGTCGATTCGGTCCACTCAATGGCAGATGACTGGGCCACGGGTCCGCACCTCAATGCATAGGATACCTAACATACACCGACCTATCAAGATCACGTACGACGTTTTCCATAATCGGCTGGACCGCGCCGTCACACCCAATCTCGCTCATGACGTCAGAACGCCGGGTACTGCGGCTGGCGGCCTTCGAGGACGGCGATGACGTCGCGGACGACCCAGCTCATGTTCTCCAGGCCGGTGACGGTGCGGGCGGCCAGGTGCGGCAGCAGGCGGACATTGGGCAGGTTCAGCAGCGGGTAGTCTGGCGCGAGCGGTTCGGGTTCGTGGACATCGAGGATGGCGCGGGCGCCCTGGTTGGCGTGGCGTCTGGCCCAGGCGGCGAGGTCGGCATGGTTGACGAGCATGCCGCGGGCTGCGTTGACCAGCAGGCAGTCGGGCTTGAGCCGATCGAGCATGGCCGCGTCGACGAGGCTGCGGTTGTCCGGTCGGCCGTCCACGTGGATGGTGAAGATGTCCGACGCGCCGCAGAGCGTGGGCTTGTCGACAAACGTGAAGTCGTAATCGACATGCGGGCGCAGCTCGGATTCGGGCAGAAGGTCGTTGACGAGGATCTTCATGCCGATGGCGCTGGCGACCTTGCCGATGCGTTTGCCGATGCGGCCGAAGCCGAGGATGCCCAGAGTGAGCGTGTCGAGCTGCGTGCCCACAGCCGTCTTGCGCAGGTGGTGGAACTGCTGGGGCGTGGTGGCCGCGTCGATGTCCGGGCGCGGGCGCAGGGCGTCGAGGATGAGGGCGAACACGTATTCGACGACGGCCTGGGTGTTGGCGGCGGGGGTGGACACGACGCGGACGTTGCGGCGGCGGCAGGCGTCCAGGTCGATGTTGTCGAGTCCGACGCCGCCGCGGCCGACGACCTTCAGACGCGGGGCATGATCCAGCAGCGGGTCATTGACCTGGGTGTAGGTGCGCACGACCAGGCCGTCCGCCTGAGCCAGGGCGTCGGCCAGAGCGCGGTCGATGGCGGCCGGCTGATCGACGGTCGAGCGCAGGACGCGGGCGTGCTGCGCCAGCCAGGCGGCGGGGCGCTCGTCGAGCGGTTCGGTGACGAGGACGGTGGGAAGGGAGGGCATGGCGGGATTTTAGAGTTCTGATGCTGGATTTTCGATTGCAGCGGGGCGGCGGTGGCGTTTTGTTCGCGCGGCGCGAACAAAACGCCACCGCCGGGCATGCCTGGGCGTTGCGTGTGCGTGTTGAGCGTCGCGTGCTGGAGCTGCGGGCGGCGGGTGGTGTGGGGCGGACTCTTCGCGCAAGAGATATCGTCCAGACGCCGCCGCATCAGGGCAGAGGTCCGACCGCGTTACGCGTAGTAGTCGGCGTTGGACTGGATGAACGCTTGCCACTCGGCCGGCAGGTCTTCCTCGGGGAAGATCGCCTTCACGGGGCATTCGTCGACGCACAGGCCGCAGTCGATGCAGGTGTCCGGGTCGATGTAGAGCTGGGTCGCCTGCTCGAACTCGGCTTCATCCTTGGTTGGATGGATGCAGTCGACGGGGCAGACCTCGACGCAAGCGGTGTCCTTGGTTCCGATGCACGGTTCAGCAATGATGTGTGGCATCTGGGCGCCCTTTGTCTGCACTGCGCGGGGGTCGGGCAGCGCGTGTGTGGGACGTTGATCGGGCCGGCCCGCTCCCATGGGGCGCGACCTCCAAACGTGAAAGAGTATAGGCCCTGTCGGTCCGCTGTGCCATCGCGCCGGATCCAGGCTGCGCGGGATCAGTTGTGCAGGTGACGGCGGCGCGCGCGGGCGCTACAATCGTCACCCATGACCCAGCAAGTCAAGGGCGCACGCAGGCCGAAGCAGGCGCAGGCTCCGTCGTCCCCGCCGCTCGACACGATCGCGGTGGGCGACTGCCTCGAGCGCATGGCGGCGTGGCCGGCCGGTTCGGTCGATCTGGTTTTCGCCGATCCGCCCTACAACATCGGCTACGACTACGACCAGTACCATGACAAGCTGGACGACGACGCCTACGTCGACTGGACGTTCCGCTGGATTGACGGGTGCGTGCGACTGCTCAAGCCTTCGGGCTCGCTGTACGTGCTGATCGGCGACGAATACGCGGCCGAGACGCGCGTGCACCTGAAAGAGTTGCAGAAGCGTGGCAAGCTGTTGTTCCGCAACTGGATCATCTGGCATTACACGTTCGGCCAGCGGTGCAAGGCGAAGTTCAACCGCAGCCACGCGCACCTTTTCTATTGCGTCGGGTCGGCCGCGGTGGACGCCAAGGGGCAGCCGAGAGTCAGCGCCAGCGATCCGCCGTTCACGTTCAATTACGACGCGGTGGCCGTGCCCAGCGCCCGGCAGACGACGTATGCCGACAAGCGGGCCAACCCCAGGGGCAAGCTGCCGGACGACACGTGGTACCTGCGGCCGCAGGAGACCGACGGGCACTACTTCAAGCCCGGCGAGGACACGTGGTATCTCTCGCGCCTGTGCGGGACGTTCAAGGAGCGGGAAGGCTGGCACCCGTGCCAGTTGCCCGAGTCGCTGCTGGAGCGGATCGTGAAGGTGTCGAGCCACGCCGGCGACGTGGTGTTCGACCCGTTTGTCGGCAGCGGCACGACGCTGGCGGTCGCGGCGAAGCTGGGGCGTCACTGGCTGGGTTGCGAGATGAGCAAGGAGTACGCGGCCCGGGCGCGGCAGCGGATTGCGGGCGTCGCGAAGGGGCAGGTCGATCCCTCATCCTGACAGCTTTCCGGCGCGCGCGGAGGCGGCCATGAGCGGCTGGCGGCGATTCTTTGATGCATACGCGGATCGGTACGACGCGGAGCTGTTCACGCGGGGCACCGAGGCGGAGGTGCGGTTCCTGATCGAGCAGGTGGGGCTGCCCGAGGGCGGGGCGGTGCTCGACGTTGGCTGCGGGACCGGCCGGCACAGCGTCGCGCTGGCGCGGCGGGGATATCGCGTGACGGGGGTGGACATTTCCGAGGCGATGCTCGATGTCGCGCGGCGGCGGGCGCGGGAAGCGGGTCTGGCGGCCGATCAGATCACATGGGTGCGGACGGACGCGCTGGCGTTTGAGCGGCCGGGCGCGTTCGACGCGGTGTTGTGTCTGTGCGAGGGGGCGATGTGCCTGCTGGGGCCCGACGACGATGCGGTGTCGCGCGACATGGCGCTGTTGCGTCATCTGGCCGCGGCGCTGAGGCCAGGCGGCGTGCTGGTGCTGAACGTGCTCAGCGCGGCGCGGGTGCTGCGCGCCATGGACGAAGCGGTGGTGCGCGACGGACGGTTCGACCTGGCGACGATGACCGAGCGCAGCGACGTGTCGGGCCTGCTGGGTGAGCGGGAAGGCGACGAGCAGGTGAAGGTCGACGTCGCGGGGCGGTTGCGCGAGCGGTACTACACCGGGCCGGAGATCCGGCGCATGGTCGAGGACGCGGGCCTGGCGGTGCAAGGGGTGTACGGCGGCACGGCGGGGAACTGGGGGCTGCGGCCGATCGAGCTGGATGATTATGAACTGATGGTGATCGCCCGGCGTCTGGCGGGCTGACGCGCGCAGGCCCTCAGCCGCCGAAGGGGGTGGGGGAGGCGGTGACTTCGGGGGTGGCGGCGGTGGCGGGGGCGCCGGGGCCGGCCAGGCGGCGGGCAACGAGCTGAAGAATCTTGTCCTGCAATTCCTTGACCATGTAGTGGTACACGGGCGGGCGGTAGTTGTTGAACAGCAGGCTGAAGGCGACCACGCGGGCGCCGTCCATCGCCTCGGTGGGGTTGGCGAAGCCTTCGTCAAGGTTCAGGTCGCCGACGTCCTGGGCGGTTTCTTCGGGGGGCAGGATCAGGTAGCCGCTGAGGGTGGTGACGGCATTGATGTAGCCGCTCTTGCCGATGATGATCGCGGGCATGTCGCCGCCCAGGCGTTTGCGGCGGCGCAACGTGCCGTCCTCGCCGGCGACGGAAAGACTTTCAAGGTAGACGCGGGCGGCGGGGGTGAGGCGGCGGTCGTGGACCTGGCTGAGCAATTCGACCAGGAGGCGTGCGGTGACGCGGTTACCGCGGCTGAGGCCCGAGCCGTCGTCGATGTTGAGCACGGCCGCCCGGGCGCCGAGGCGCTGGGCGAGGGCGGCGCGGACGGCAGCTGATCCGTTGGACCAGCTGCCGGGCACGCCGGTGAAGCGCTGGCCGGCGCGTTTGAGCAGCGCTTCGGCGTAGAGGTTGGCCGAGTCCTTGTTGCAGCGGGCGAGGACCAGGGGCATGGTCGACTGGATGACGTGAAGCACCTGGGCGTTTTCGTGGCTGTCGGCGTCGCCGCGTTCGAGGGCGGCCACAGCGAGGCCCGCTTGCTCCAGACGATGGCGCAGGGCCTGGCCCAGGAGCATGGCCGGATCGGCGACGGTGACTTCGACGGGGTCGAATCGGCGGTTGCGAATGGTGCCGCGGACGAACAGGTCGTCGCTGCCGACCTGGCGGCCGACGCTGAAGGTGTCTTTCTTTCCGGTGACGGCG
Organism: uncultured Phycisphaeraceae bacterium; assembly: GCA_964502445.1. Classification (GTDB taxonomy): domain Bacteria; phylum Planctomycetota; class Phycisphaerae; order Phycisphaerales; family Phycisphaeraceae; genus CAZCWM01. Next base: position 459,055 of record CAZCWM010000001.1, read on the forward strand.
AGGTTGGTGACGCCGATGCCGGGGATGTAGGGGCTGATCTCGACCTGGGGCGACTGGCCGGGGGTGGTGGGCTGGAGGTAGACGGCCAGGCAGTTGCCGTGGAAGTTGAGGCCGCTGACCGGCGCGCAGTAGGGTCGGTCGAGCTGGTCGGCCGGCCAGCCGGGATGGACGCGCTGGGTTTCGAAGGCGCCGTCGTCGACGACCAGGCGGCCCAAGCGGTTGATGCCGGCGTCGCGTGCGGCGGTGAGGGCGGCCTGGGTCCACAGGTCCAGGAGCCAGTTGACGTCGCGGTCGTGGCGGCGGAGGACTTCGGGGTCACCGAAGGCCGGGTCGCCGTCGCCGCGGAGCAGGAGGACGGCGGCGCCCTGGGCGTCGCGGGCCAGACGCAGTTCCGTGCGGAAGGTGAAGTCGGGTCCGAGGATGTCGAGGGCGGCGAGGGTGGTGACCAGCTTCATGTTGCTGGCGGGGATCATGGGCAGGTCGGCTTCGAGGTCGACGAGTGTCTCGCGGGTGTTGAGGTCGAGGATGCAGACGCCCACGTCGGCGCCGCGCAGGTCGGCGGTGCGGATGAGGCCAGCCACTTCGGACTGCAGGCCGGCCTGGGCGGCGGCGGCGAGCAGGAGGCAGACGGCGGCGGCGAACGCGGGGCGCGGCCAGCGACGAACAGCGGATTCAACGAGCAACTGCAACCTCCCCCGGAAGGATCCAGACGCGGGGATCGACGGACAATCGGGATTCGCGGCCGGCCCGCGCGGGCCAAGCGGCCGGAAGGCCCGTGGGCAGAAGTATCGGCCCGCGGCACCACCAGATTAACCATCGGCCAGGGCGGCGTCATGGCCGCCAATAAGCGTCGCGCTTCTGCTCGCGCAGGCGATAGGACATGCCGTCGGGGCCGTCGTAGGCGACCAGCACGTGCAGCCGCGGCGCTGCGCCCTCGGCCGCGAAATAGTAGTCGTGGACCTGATTCTGGACGCGGGAATCCTCCGGCACGGGCGGGCGCAGATGCAGGACGCGCAGATGGTGAGCATCGATCGCGCCCAGGGGAAGGTCCAGCGTCTGGCGGCCGACGTAGTGGACGATCGCCTCGGAAGGTTCGTGGCGGCTGAGGCGGTTGGTGGTCTGATCGTCGAGCAGGGTCAGGCGAAGCTGGGCTGGCGGATCGTCGAAAGGGTAGGCGCGCAGGAGGAGACTCAGCGCGTCCTGAAAGGCGAAGTCGCCGGGCGGGGCGTAGGAACCGGTGCGCGGGCCTTCGTGGGGGAAGTAGGAGGATTGCCGCCAGGTGAGCGTGCCGGCGTGGTTGACGTACTGCTTGCAGGTGGCGCCGCCGTCCTCCTGGCTGCCCATCTCGAGTTTGAGGCTTTTGAGGTCGTCGACGCCGACGTAGACCATCGTGGAGAAGTGCCAGGTGTCGCGTTCGGTGGGGATGTCGTCGCGGAGGTGGTGTTTGAAGACGGCGCGGCCGGCGGCGTCGGGGCTTCTGGTGGTGGTGCGGGGGTCGGCGTGTTCCTTGTTGGTCATGACGCGGGCGATGTAGCGGCGCGGCTGGCCGTGGACGGTGCGGGTGGCGTCGTAGAGGGCGATCTCGGCCTGGCCGTCGAGCCAGACGGGATCGTCGCGCCAGGCGCGGGAGAAGTCGGCCAGCGGGGAGGAGGCGTTGGCTGCGGGGCCGCTGGCCGTCGAGGCGTTGCGGGAGGCGGCGGTGCGGAGGACAGTGGTCCAGACGGCCCCGGCCAGCAGGACGATGACGGCCAGCGCGAGGGTGGCGGCCCATCGCATGATGCGAGGCGGCAGCGGATGGGGTGATGGGGCGGGGGGCATGGCGGGGTTCCGGACGCTGGGGCCAGGGGTCTTGCGGGGTGGTCTGGGTCAGGCGGTCATTTCGTCATAGAGGCGGGCGTAGGCGTCATGCATGCGCCGCTGGGTGAAATGGTCGAGCAGTCGTTGGCGGGCGGCGGCGCCCATGGCTCGGCGCAGGGCCGGGTCGCGCAGCAGGTGCATGAGGTGGCGGGCGAGCTGAGCGGCGTCGCCGCGCGGGCTGAGCAGGCCGGTGCTGCCGTGCTCGACCACTTCGCCGTTGCCGCCGACGTCGGTGGCGGCGATGGGCAGGCCGGCGGCCATCGCTTCGAGCAAGGTGACTGACAGGCCTTCGCTGAGGCTCGAGAGCACGAAGGCGTCGGCCGCGGCCATGAGGTCGTTGATGTCGCGGCGCACGCCGAGGAAGCGGATGGCGTGGGCGACGCCCAGTTCGTCGGCCTGCTCCCGTATGGCGTGGCGTTGCGGGCCGTCGCCGGCGAGCAGGAGCACAGCCCGGGGGATGGCGGTATGCACCTGGGCGAAGGCGTGCAGGGCGGTGGCGTGATCCTTGACGGGGTGGAAGCGGGCGACCTGAAGCAGTGTGGGCTGATCGTCGGCCAGTTGCAGGCTCTGGCGGGCGCGCTGGCGGGCCTGGCGATGGGCGCAGTCGTCGGGGGCGAGGAACGTGGCCGGGTCGATGCCGTTGTGGATGACTTCGATGCGCCGCGGGTTGATGCCTTCGTTGCGGGTCAGGGCCCGGCGGACGAACCGGCCCACGGCCGTGACGCGGTCGCCGCGGCGCAGCAGCAGGCGGTTGGCCAGCACGCGGCGGCGCTTGCGCAGATCGGGGTAGTGGCGACCATGCTCGGTGAAGAGGATGGGCGGGTCGGCGGCGAAGGCGCGGCTGAGGGCGGCGTAGAAGAACGGGGTGTACTGGTGGACGTGCAGGAGGTCGACGTTGTGGCGCATGGCGGCAGCGCGCAGGCGTTGGGCCAGGGGCAGGTCGATGCCGGGTTTGCGTCGCAGGCACTGGACGACGAAGCCTTCGTCGGCCAGCTGGTCGCCCAGCGGGCCCACGTCGTCCAGACACAGCAGGACAAAGTCGAAGCGGTCGCGCAGGCTGCGGCAGAGGCTGGCCGCGAGGACTTCAGCGCCGGCGACGTGCATCTGGTGCAGGACGTGGGCGATGCGCGGGCGTCGGTGAGGCGCGGAGGCCATGCGTGGTGTTCGCGACGGGGCTGGGTTCGTGCGTCGTGGTGGGGTATCGGTCAATCGCTGGTGGTGCGGCGAAAAGCGGGGGGTGAGTCGGGTGGCCCGGGGCGGCGAATTTTCGTTCCGCTGAGCGCCGATCGTCCTGGGTCGATGTGGAAGCCATGTGGACAGTCATCCCACGCATTGTCGTAAGTTGTTTATTCTATAGGTATAACGTTCATTGAAGCATCAATACATAGTAGTTTTTCTTATAGTGCTATCGATTGACATTAGTCGGTCTAATCATATACTGCCAATGGCGATGCAGTCCCTTCGGCTCTTCTGTGATGTCGCCGGGCACCGCAGTTTCAGCGAAGCCGCGAAGAAGCATGGGATCACGCAGTCGGCGGCCAGCCAGCGGGTTGGTCAGCTTGAGAAGCGGCTTGGCGTGACGCTGCTGGATCGTTCGGTTCGTCCCCTGGCGCTGACGGCGGCGGGCGAGTTGTACCTGCGCGAGGTGCGGGAGCTGCTGGCTCGCTACGACCGGCTGGCCCAGCGGGTGAGCGCGATGGGTCTTGAGCCGAGCGGCGAGGTGTCGGTGGCGGCGATCTACTCGGCGGGCATCGACCTGCTGAGCGAGGTGAAGGAAGGTTTCGAGGCCAAGTATCCGGGTGTGCGGGTGCAGGTGGAGTATGCGCACCACGAGTGGATCTACCGCGCGGTGCGTGAGGGCCGGTCGGATCTGGGCATCCTGTCGTACCCGGCGCAGCATCGGGATCTGACGGTGGTGCCGCTGCGTGACGAGCAGATGGTGGTGGTCTGCCGCGGCGGGCACGCGCTGGCGGGTCTGGGCCGTGTCGAGGCGGGCCAACTGACGGGGCTGGCGATGGACGCGTTCGAGCCCAAGCTGCCGGTGGCGCGGCACATGCGGCGGTACTTCAAGGAGCACGGGGTATCGCCGCGGATCGTGAACGTGTTCGACAACGTGGACACGATCAAGAGCGCGGTGGCGGTGACGGATCACGTTTCGATTCTTCCGCGGCGGACGGTGCTTCGGGAGGTGGCGGCCGGCTCGCTGGCGGCGATCGAGCTTCGTCCGGCGTTGGCGCGGCCGATGGGCATCATCTGTCGTCGGGGCAACGGCGGGGGGGCGCTGTCGCGGGCGGCGCGGGCCCTGATTGATTTTCTGCTGGAACACACCGGTCCCGATGGGGACATGGTCGGCGCTTCGGTCGCGGCGGCGACGCGCGAGGGAGCGCCGGTGGACACGACCGTTGAGACAGTCGGAGAGGCACGATGAGCAGGCACGATTCCCACCCGGTCGACATGACGCACCGTGAGGCCGACTCGATCTGGCGCCTGGGCCGGCCACGGGCCCACGGGCTTTACGATCCAGCCCACGAGCACGACTCCTGCGGCGTGGGTTTCATCGCCCACGTGAAGAAGCAGGCCAGCCACCAGATCGTGGCCGACGCGCTGGTGATGCTGCACCACATGGACCACCGCGGCGCGTGCGGTTGCGAAGCCAACACCGGCGACGGGGCGGGCATCATGACCGCGCTGCCGCACGCGCTGTTGCAGCGCGTCGCCCGCGAGCAGTTGCACGTCGAGCTGCCGGAGCCGGGGCGGTACGGCGTGGGCAACGTGTTTCTGCCGCGCGATCCGCACGAGCGGGCTTCATGCAAAGGGATGCTCGAGCGGTACGTGCAGGTGCAGGGCCAGCGGCTGCTGGGCTGGCGGCGGGTGCCGACGGACGCGGACGCGGCGGACATCGGGCCGTCGGCCCGCGCCACCGAGCCGGTGGTCGAGCAGATCTTCATCGCCGCGGCCGACGGCGTGGACCGCTCGGCCTTCTGCCGCCAGCTCTATCTGATCCGCAAGCAGGCGTACCACGCCATCCGGGCCTTCAGCAGCGAGCTTCTGGCGCAGTACTACGTGTGCAGCCTGTCGAGCCGTGTGATCGTGTACAAGGGGCAGCTCACAGCCCCGCAGGTGCCGCTGTATTTCCCGGACCTGCGCGATCCCTCATTCGTGTCGCATCTGGCGATGGTGCATTCGCGGTTCAGCACCAACACCTTCCCGAGCTGGAGCCGTTCGCAGCCGATGCGTTTCATGAGCCACAACGGCGAGATCAACACGCTGCGGGGCAACGTCAACTGGATGCGGGCCCGCGAGGGGCTGATGCGCTCGGGGGCCTTTGGCGAGGAGTTCAAGCGGCTGCTGCCGATCATCGACCCGGAGACCAGCGACTCGGGCATTTTCGACAACGTGATGGAGCTGCTGCTGCTGGGCGGCCGCAGCCTGCCGGAAGTGGTGATGATGATGATTCCGGAGGCGTGGGAGAACCACGAATCCATGCCGCCGGTGAAGCAGGCGTTTTATGAGTATCACTCGTGCCTGATGGAGCCGTGGGACGGCCCGGCCTCGGTGGCGTTTACGGACGGGCGTTACATCGGGGCGGTGCTGGACCGCAACGGCCTGCGTCCGAGCCGGTACTACGTGACGCACGACGACCTGGTGATCATGGCCAGCGAGGTGGGCGTGCTGCCGGTGGAGCCGGCACGGGTCAAGAGCAAGGGGCGGCTTCAGCCGGGGCGCATGTTCCTGGTGGATTTCGAGCAGGGCCGCATCATCGACGACGCGGAGCTGAAGCACGACATCGCCACCCGCCGTCCGTACGGCGACTGGCTGGGGCGGCGTCGGATGGACCTGGCGGACCTGCCGGCGGCGCGGCAGGTGGGGGGCTTCGACCCCGACACGCTGCTGGCGCGGCTGCGGGCGTTCGGGTACACGACCGAGACGATGCAGTTCATGCTGCTGCCGATGGTGCATACGCGCAAGGATCCGATCGGCTCGATGGGCAACGACGCGGCCCTGGCGGTGCTGTCGGACAAGCCGCGGCTGGTGTACGACTATTTCAAGCAGCTCTTCGCCCAGGTGACCAACCCCGCGATCGACTCGATCCGCGAGGAGATCATCATGAGCTTGGAGTGCTACATCGGGCCTGAGGGCAACATCCTCGAGACGACCGAGGAGCAGTGCGGCCGCCTGCGCGTGCCGCACCCGATCCTGACCAACGAGCAGCTCGCGTCGATCCGCGAGATGGACTACCGCGGCTGGACGAGCCGGTCCATCGACATCACCTTCGATCGCCAGCCCCGGGGCGAATCGCTGGCGGTGGCGCTGCACCGGATCTGCATCGAGGCGGAGAAGGCGATCGCCGACGGCCAGAGCCTGGTGGTGCTGTCGGACCGGGCGATCAGCCACGAGCGTGTGGCGATCCCGGCGCTGCTGGCGGTCGGGGCGGTGCACCATCACCTGGTGCGCAACGCCAAGCGGACGCAGGTGGGCATCGTGGTGGAGACGGGCGAGGCCCGCGAGGTGCATCAGCACTGCCTGCTGGTGGGCTACGGGGCCGACGCGATCAATCCGTACGGCGCCTTCGAGGCGCTGTGGCAGGCGAGGCGCGAGGGGATTCTCGGGGCTGACTGGGACGACCAGAAGATCGTGGCGGCCTACCGCAAGGCGGTGGCCAAGGGCATGCTCAAGGTGATGGCCAAGATGGGCATCTCCACGCTGGCCAGCTACAAGGGCGCGCAGATTTTCGAGGCGGTGGGCCTGAACGAGGAGGTCATCGACCGCTGCTTCGTCGGCACCGCCAGCCGGATCAAGGGCGTGGGCTTCGAGATGCTGGCGGCCGAGGCGCTGCGGCGCCACGAGCTGGGCTACCCCGATCGCGAGACGGTCACGTTGCCGCTGCTGCCCAACGACGGGCAGTTCCACTGGCGGACCGGTGGCGAGAAGCACATGCATCATCCGCTGTCGATCGCGCAGCTTCAGGTGGCGGCGCGGACCAACAGCCGCGAGGCGTTCGAGCAGTTTGTCAAGCTGGCCGACGCCGACAACCGCGGGCGGTGCACGCTGCGCGGATTGATGAAGTTCAAGCCCGGCAAGCCGGTGCCGCTGGAGGAAGTCGAGCCGGCCAGGAACATCGTGCGGCGGTTCTGCACGGGGGCGATGAGCTTCGGGTCGATCTCGGCCGAGGCGCACGAGACGCTGGCGGTGGCGATGAACCGCCTGGGCGGCAAGAGCAACACGGGCGAGGGCGGCGAGGATCCGCAGCGGTTCATTCCGCTGCCCAACGGCGACTCGAAGCGGTCGGCCATCAAGCAGGTGGCGTCGGGGCGCTTCGGGGTCACGAGCTGGTATCTGACCAACGCCGACGAGCTTCAGATCAAGATCGCCCAGGGTGCCAAGCCGGGCGAAGGCGGCGAGCTGCCGGGCCACAAGGTCGATCAGATCATCGCCCGGACGCGGCACTCGACGCCGGGCGTGGGGCTGATCTCTCCGCCGCCGCACCACGACATCTACTCAATCGAGGATCTGGCGCAGCTCATCTTCGACCTGAAGAACTCGAATCCATCGGCCCGGGTGAGCGTGAAGCTGGTGTCGGAGGTGGGCGTGGGGACGATCGCGGCGGGCGTGGCCAAGGGTCATGCCGACCACATTCTGATCTCGGGGCACGACGGGGGCACGGGCGCGTCGCCGCTGACGAGCATCAAGCACGCGGGCATGCCGTGGGAGCTGGGCATCGCCGAGACGCACCAGACGCTGGTGCTCAACGACCTGCGCAGCCGCGTGGTGCTGCAGACCGACGGACAGATCAAGACGGGGCGGGACGTGTGCATCGCCGTGATGCTCGGGGCCGAGGAGATCGGCTTCGCCACCGTGCCGTTGATCGCCCTGGGCTGCATCATGATGCGCAAGTGCCACCTGAACACCTGCCCGGTGGGCATCGCCACGCAGGATCCGGAGCTGCGCAAGAAGTTCACCGGCAAGCCGGAGCACGTGGTCAACTACTTCTTCCTGCTGGCCGAAGACGCGCGGCGGCACATGGCGGCGCTGGGTTTCCGCAGCATGGACGAGATGGTCGGCCGCTGCGACATGCTGGAGATGGACGCGGCGGTGGACCACTGGAAGGCCCGCGGGCTGGACCTGTCGCCGATTCTGACGCCGGCGCAGCGGCCGCATGACAAGGTCCAGGTCCGCTGCACGATCAAGCAGGATCACGGGCTGGAGAAGGTGCTGGATAACAAGCTGATCGCCCTGGCCGAGCCGGCGCTGCGGCGAGGCGAGAAGGTGCGCATCGAGCTGCCGGTGCAGAACACCGACCGGGCGCTGGCGACGATGCTCAGCCACGAGGTGTCCAAGGCCCACGGCGCGGGCGGGTTGCCGGACGACACGATCCATATCCGTCTGCGCGGTTCGGCCGGCCAGAGCGTCGGCGCGTGGATGCAGCGCGGCATCACGATCGAGCTGGAGGGCGACGCCAACGACTATGTCGGCAAGGGTCTTTCCGGCGGCAAGCTCATCATCTATCCGCCGAAGGAATCGACCTTCACGCCCGAGCAGAACATCCTCATCGGCAACGTGGCGTTGTACGGGGCGACCAGCGGTCAGGCGTTTTTCCGCGGCATGGCGGCTGAGCGATTCTGCGTGCGCAACTCCGGAGCGATGGCGGTGATCGAGGGTGTGGGCGACCACGGCTGCGAGTACATGACCGGCGGGCGGGCGGTGATCCTGGGCCCGACGGGGCGCAACTTTGCGGCGGGCATGTCCGGCGGCGTGGCGTATGTCCACGACCCGCGCGACCAGTTCCTGCCCAACTGCAACCTCGGCACCGTCGAGCTGGAGAAGATGCAGGCCGAGGCGGACATTCAGGAGTTGCGTCAGCTCATCGAGCGGCACCTGCAATACACCGGCTCGACGGTCGCGCAGCGGATTCTGGACGCCTGGGAACAGAGCCTGGGCCAGTTCGTGAAGGTCATGCCCACCGACTACAAGCGTGTGCTGGCCGAGCGCATGAGCCACGACGAGGAAGAGGACGCCCCCGTGCACATGGGAGAGACCAATCATGGGTAAGCCCACCGGCTTCAAGGAATTCACGCGGCAGAAGGTCAAGGATGTCGAGCCTCTGGTGCGGCTGACGACGTTCCAGGAGTTTCGTCGCGATCTGGACGCGGCCGAGCGACAGCGCCAGGGCGCGCGGTGCATGGACTGCGGCATCCCGTTCTGCCAGTCGGACACGGGCTGCCCGGTGGACAACCTGATTCCCGAATGGAACGATCTGATCTACCAGGATCGGTGGCGCGAGGCATTGGATCGGCTGCACGCGACCAACAACTTTCCGGAGTTCACCGGGCGGGTGTGTCCCGCGCCGTGCGAAGGCGCGTGCGTGCTGGGCATCATCGAGCCGGCGGTGACGATCAAGGACAACGAGTGCGAGATCATCGACCGCGGTTTCCGGGAAGGTTGGGTCGAGCCCTGCCCGCCGCCGGCGCGCACGGGCAGGAAGGTGGCGGTGATCGGTTCGGGGCCGGCGGGTCTGGCGTCGGCGGACCAGCTCAACAAGGCGGGGCACCAGGTGACCGTCTACGAGCGGGCCGACCGCGTCGGCGGGCTGCTGATGTATGGCATCCCGAACATGAAGCTCGATAAGAAGATTGTGCAGCGTCGCGTGGACTTGATGGCGGCCGAGGGAGTCAAGTTCGTCACGGGCGCGTATGTCGGCCAGAACGTGGACGCGAAGCAGCTCAAGGCTGAGCACGACGCGATCGTGCTGGCGATCGGCGCGACCCGGCCGCGCGACCTGCCCGCGCCCGGGCGCGAGCTGCGGGGCATTCACTTCGCGATGGAGTTCCTGCACGCCAATACGAAGAGTCTGCTCGATTCGCAGCTCAAGGACGGCCAATACATCAGCGCCAAGGACAAACACGTGATCGTCATCGGCGGCGGTGACACGGGCAACGACTGCCTGGGCACGTCGATGCGTCACGGCTGCAAGAGCCTGACGAACCTGGAGCTGCTGCCCAAGCCGCCGGATCAGCGCGCCGCGGACAACCCCTGGCCGCAGTGGCCGCGCATCTTCCGCACGGACTACGGCCACGGCGAGGCGGCGGCGAAGTTCGGCAGGGATCCGCGCGAATACTGTGTGCTGACCAAGCAGTTCGTCGGCGACGGGTCCGGCAACCTCAAGGCGATCAGGACCATCCGCGTCGAGTGGGCCAAGGATGAGAACGGCCGCTTCCAGATGAAGGAGCTGCCCGGCACCGAGCAGGAGTTCCCGGCCGACCTGGTCTTTCTGGCGATGGGCTTCCTGGGCCCGGAGCAGATACTGGCCGAGCAGCTTGGCGTGGAGATGGACCCGCGCTCGAACTTCAAGGCCGAGTTCGGCGACCACGCGACGAGCATCGAGGGCGTGTTCGCGGCCGGCGACTGCCGGCGTGGGCAGAGCCTGGTGGTGTGGGCCATCAAAGAAGGCCGCATGGCCGCCCGGGCCTGCGACAAGTACCTGATGGGCGCGACGCAACTGGCGTGAGGGATTCCCATGACCGTGATCATGAGCCGCGACCGTGAGGGAACGTCGCACGGACGGTGATCTCCGCAAGCATCCGCTCGCTCATGCTCGCGGCTCGTCGTGAGCGGGCTATGTTTACCGGCGCACGGCGACGAGCAGGCCTTCGCGATTGAGGATGCAGCCGGTTTCGAAGTCGGGATCGGCGGCCATGAGGCGGTTGAAACGGTCGGCGGGGGAGTCGGTGTTGGCGGCGCCGCTGGCGTATTGGGTGATCCAGTGCGCGGCCGATCCGAGGGCGTTGTCGGCGGTGAGCAGGCCGCCGCGGCGCAGCACGGGCTTGAGCGCCTTGGCGTAGTCGGGGTACTCGGGTTTGTGGGCGTCAAGGAAGACCATGTCGAGGCTGTCGGGTCCGAGGTCGGCGGCGAGTTGCGGCAGGCGCTGCAGCGCGGGGCCGACAATGATCTGGACGCGGTCGCCCAGGCCGGCGCGGTCGAACTCGCGGCGGGCGAAATCGGCGTGCTTCTGATTGATCTCGAAGGTCGTGAGCTTGCCATCTTCGGGCAACGCGCGGGCGATCCAGATGCCGGAGTAGCCGCCAAGCGTGCCGACTTCAACGACGCGGCCGGTGGAGGCGCTGGTGCGCGTCGCGAGCATGGTGAAGACGCTGAGCAGGCGGCCGACGTCGGCGGAGATGGCGATGGGCGGCAGGCCTGCCTGGGCGGCCCGCTGAGGCTGATGGGCCAGAACCTGCGCGATGTGATCTTCCTCGGGCGTGCCGAAAACAGTCTGAAGGTACGTCGCCGTCGCTTCCCATTGCTGTGCAGTCATGTCCATGGCGCCAGTATAGACGGTGGCGGGGCCGCGCCCGGGCGTCGCATCCGACGCCATTGCCACGGGCGGTTGGGTCGGTAAGGTATCGCCATCGCCGGTTGGCGCGGTCTAAGATCAGGTCGTTGGCGATCAGAGCCATGTCATCTCTGACATCTTCAGGATCGGGGGCCATCATGCGGACGTACAGGCGACGTTGGACGCAGCGTTTTCTCCATGCAGCGGCGGCAGGGGCGGCGGCGATGGCGATGAGCTTCCCTGGCGGCGAGGTGGAGGCGCAATCGCCGGATGCCGGGCCCTCCGCATTCGATGTGCCGCGCATGCCTGACGTGGTGATCGACGGCGACGCATCGGACTGGGGCGATGGCGGGCTGCATGTGGACTGGCTGGCGGCGGCGGACGGCACGGCGCTGGCGTCCGATGATCTGGACGCGCGGCTGCGGCTGGGCTGGACGGACCAGGGGTTGTTGATCCTGGCGACGGTCCGCGACGACATTCCCGTCGAGGCCGACGCGGCCGACCAGCTCTGGCAGCACGACAGCCTGGAAATTTTCCTGGCCGAAGGCTGGGGGGCGCGGCGGTATTACCAGGTGCTGGTGGGCAGCGGCGCGGATCCGCGGCAGGATCGGCCGCGGCATGCCTTCAATCCGCGCACGCTGGTACTCGAGAAGATCCCGGACTTCACGATCGATCTGGCGTCGCAGGTGAACACCGCGCCGGGGGTGGCGGTGATCGAGATGCTGCTGCCCTGGTCGAACCTGAAGCTGCAGCGCGGCGTGGGCGATGAAGTGGCCATGCAGGTGTTCGTCAACGATTCGGACGATCCGACGGGCGCGGGCGGCAAGAAGCGTCTGGTGTGGTTTCCCAGCGAGGCGTCGGACAACGACACGACACTGATGGTCCGGCTGCGGCTGGCGGAATCGGCCAGCGCGCCGGTGCGGCTGCGGGCTGAGGCGGACTACGACGCGGAGGGCATGGTGGCGGTGGCGGTGTCAGCCAGCGGCGACCTGGCGGGACGGACGATTCGACTTGTGGATGGCAAGAAAACGCTTGCCGAGGGTGTGCTGGAAGCGGACGGGAGTCGGTCGGGTCTGCTGCTGCGGCTGGCGCCTGGAGGCGAAGGACGGCCGCTGGGCGAGTTGCGTGTCGTTCTGGACGGGTCGGGGACGGACCCGGAAGAGACGCAGGCGGTTTACGCCCGGCCGCAGGGGCTGGAGCTGGTGCTGGACGAGACGGGCGGCGTGCGGGCGCGGCTGCGCTCCACGGACGCAGTGTTGCCGGGGGTCGAGGTGGTGATCGAAGCGGCGGCCGCTGGACGCGATCCGGTGGTGCTGCGCGGCCAGGTGGGGGCGAAGTTGCCGTTGCCCGTGGAGGCTGGCGTCTACCTGGTGAAGGCGCAGGCGGTTGACGCGTTCGGCCGGCCGCTGGCGGACGAGGACGTCGCGCTGGTGGGCGTGGACGCGGATGAAGCGATGGCGGACGTGGCGCGCCGGCTGGCGGGCCCGGCGTTTGACGCCTGTCGAGGCTGGATCGACTGTCTGATCGAGCGCGTACGGTACACGCCCGGTCCGACGGGACGGCACGTGAGCGAGCGCGAGGCGCTGCGTGACCTGCTGATATGGGCGCAGCGCATCGCGGGCGACCCGCGCCTGGTGGAGCGGCTGCGTGGTCTGCATGAATGGGCCTACCTGTCGCAGGTGGACGGCTCGGGCCAGCCGTTTGCGATCTATGTACCGGAGGACTACGACCCGTCGCGGCCTTGGCCGCTATACGTGTTTCTGCATGGCAGTCGCGGCACGCACAGTTACTGGAGCCCTTCGGCCGCGGAGATGGCCAACGGGGCGATCCACGTGGCGGCCCTGGGCCGCAGCCGTACGAGCAGTTGGGAAGGACTGGGCGAAGTCGATGTGCTGGAGATGATCCAGTACGTCAAGGCCCACTGGCGCATCGACGCGGATCGCGTTCATCTTCTGGGATCAAGCATGGGCGGCGGCGGGACATTCGAACTGGCGGCGCGTCATCCGGACCTGTTCGCGTCGGCCCACCCGCGGGCGGGCTACGGGCAGCATGTGCCGGTGGAGAACCTGCGACACGTGCCGCTGTATGCGATCCACAGCCGTGACGACGCGACGGTGCCGGCGGCGCAGGCGCGGCTGGCGGTGCAGCGCATGGCGCGGCTGGGCGGGCGTGCGGTGATGGACATGACCGAGGGGTTTGGACACTGGATCGAGGGGTTCACGCAAGGGCAGGAGCGTGCGCTGGCGTGGTCGGCGAATCTGCGCCGTCCAGCCGCGGTGCGTGAGGTGCAATACACGGCGACCGACGAGTTGGCGTCGGGCGCGTACTGGACGCGGGTGATCGAGTGGGGCCCGCGGGAGGGCCCCGCGTCGATCGCGGCGCACGTGGACGAGGGCAATCACCTGTACCTGGACCTGGAGAACATCACGACGGCGCGGCTGGAGCTGGCGGGGGCGCCGGTGGATCGGTCGCGGCCGCTGACGGTGTATGTGAACGCCCAGGTGGCGGCCACGGTGAGCCCGCCGCTGCCCGAGGCGCTGTACGTGACGCATCTGGGAACGGATCGCGACGGGCAGTTGTGGGAGGTGAGCGGTGAGTCGCCGCCGATGCCGGCGCATCGGCTGCGTTTTCCCGGCGGGCCGATGAGTCTGTACCACGGCGAGGGGCTCATGTTCGTCTGGGGCACCGGCGGGGACGAGGCGACGACGGCGGCGCTGCGTGCGATTGTTGAGGCGGCGCGGCGATATCCCGTGCCCGGCTGGTCGGGCGACGACCGCGACGATCAGGGACGCTGGCTGTTCAAGTCGTGGCACGGCCCGTTGCCCGCCAAGGCGGACGTGGACGTGACCGACGCGGACATGGACTCGTATAACCTGGTGCTGCTGGGCACGGCCGAGCAGAACCGCGTGGTGGCGCGGCTGGCGGGGGGGTTGCCGGTGCGCATCGAAAGCGGGGAGATTCACTGCGACGACGGCGTGAGCTGGTCATTCACCGATCGCGCGATGAGCCTGGTTTATTACAACCCGTTGGCGCCGGCGCGGCTGATTCACTGGGTGGCGGCGGACGATGTGGCGTTCTATCAGCCGGGGCGAGCGGTGCCGTTTGACAGCTACATGTGGGGCCAGACGCCGGACCTGGCGATCGGCCGAGCATCGACGCAGCAGGCGGTCGGCGCACGGCAGTTCGACAGCCGCTGGCGCTGGGGGGTGTATTATGCCGATTCGCCGTTGCTGACCGAGGCACAGAGCACCCGCGGCGGTCAGGCGGCGATGCTCGGTGAGGCCCTGCGTCGTGCGGTGGACGCGGACTATGCGATCGTGGGCGGCCGGGGCGCGGCGGATGAACTGGAATGGTCGGCCGGGGTGTCACGGTGGGCGGATGTGCTGGCGTTGCCGCGCGCCCGCCACGTCATGGTCTGCACGCTGGGTGGTGATGAACTGCGGGCGGTGGCGGCGGCCTTGGCCAGGGAGGATCCGAAGCGGGCGTGCCGCTTTGTGCCCGCCTTTGAGGCCGCGACGACGGATGCGGGTCCACGCTATCGCGTGGTGGTGTCGGCCGACGACCTGTGGTCATTCTCGCAGCAGACCCAGCTGGATCCTCCCGATGCGCGGCTGGTGGACTTGTGCGTCAATAACGCGATTCTGCGGGCATCGGCGCGCGACGGGCGGCCGGCGTCGGCGAGCCTGAACCATGAGCGAGGGGAGTGAAGGCATGACGTTCATCCGCGTCAGTGACAATGGGCGGTACTTCGTCGATCAGGATGGCGAGCCGTTCTTCTGGCTTGGCGATACGCAGTGGGATCTGTTCCGCGACTTCACCGTCGAGGACGCGGTGGCCGTCATGAAGCGGCGCAAGGCCCAGGGTTTCAGCGTGCTTCAGGTGATGGCCACGGGCGTGGGCGAGGGCGACAAGGCGAACGTCGCGGGGCAGCGGCCGTGGGTGGAGGACGACCCCGCGCGGCCGAACGATGCATATTTCGCGGGCATGGACGCGGTGGTGCGCGAGGCGGAGAAGCTGGGGTTGATTCTGGTGATCGGTATTTACCATCAGGTGCAGGCCGCGCGGATCACGATGGCCAACGCCCGCGGGTATGCGCGGTGGATCGGTCAGCGATACCGCGGGCAGCCGCATATCGTCTGGACGATGTACCCGAAGGCGCAGATGTCCTTCCTGCCTGTGCTGCGCGAGCTGGCGGCGGGATTGCAGGCGGCCGACGCGCAAGGCCGGGCGCCCAGGCATCTGATCACGGTGCATCCGGATCCGTCGCCGACGTCGTCGAGCTTCATTCACGACGAGCCGTGGCTGGATTTCAACATGAACCAGCCGTGCATCACGTATGAGAAGATCGTGGAGATGACCCGGGCCGACTACGCCCGCACGCCAGCCAAGCCGACGGTGATGGCCGAAGGCGGCTACGAAGGGCTGGAGTTCGGACGGTTGCAGACGGCGCTGGAGATCCGCAAGCAGGCTTACTGGTCGCATCTGGCGGGCGGGCATCACAGCTACGGTCACCAGGATGCGTGGCAGCAACAGGGGCAGTGGCGGCGGTGGATCGACTCGCCGGGGGCGCGCGATCTGAGCGTGTATCGGCGGGTGCTCACGTCGTTGCCGCGCTGGTGGGCGTGGGTGCCGGACGTCGGCGGCGACCTGCTCGACGGGGACGAGGGCGCCGGCCTGGAGCGCAGCGTGGCGATGCGTTCGGAGGATGGGAAGGCGGCGCTGATCTATGTCGCGCGGTCGGGGGCGGTGCGTGTGAACGTGCGGGCGCTGACGGACGGCTCGACGCCGCAGGCGCATTGGATTGACCCGACGACAGGCAGGCGCACGGCTGTCGCCGCGACGTCGCGCGAAGCGTTCGCGTCACTGGCGACGCCGGATGGCTGGGAAGACGCGCTGCTGCTGGTCACGAGCCACACCTGAGCGCTGCCGCGACGCCCGCTGCGAGCGCACATCCACCACGGCATGAATGGCTCTGGACGGTTCAGCGTTTGGCGCGTTTGCTTTCGAGGTCGGCGAAGTACTTCTTGGCTTCGCCGGCGAGGTAGAAGCTGCCGGTGACGACGATGAGGTCTTCACGGCTGACGGCTCGGCCGGCGACGCGCAGGGCCTCGGTGAGGTTCTCGGAGGTCTGGGCCATCTTGCCTGAGAAGTCGTTGAAGCGGTGCAGCAGGTCGTCAGGGTCGGCGGCGCGAGGGTTGAGCCGCGCTTTGGTGAAGATCACCTTGTCGGCCCCGAGGGCGATCTGCTTGAGCATGCCCGCGATGTCCTTGTCTTCACCGCAGCCGAAGATCAGCACGAGCGAATCGTAGCTGATGTGGGCGCCCAGGGAGCGGATGAGGGCCTGGATGGAGGCGGCGTTGTGGGCTCCGTCGATGAGCACGCGCGGCTCGGTCCAGACCTGCTCCATGCGGCCGTGTAGTTCGGTCCTGGTGAGGCCCTCGACGATGGCCTCCTCGGCGATCTCGAAGCCGTGGGCCTTGAGCTTATCGAGCATCGCCAGCGCCAGGCCGCAGTTGTGGGCCTGGTGTTCGCCGCGCAGAGGCACGGCCAGATGCTCAAACTTGCTGGTGTCGGTGGTGACGCTGACGCGCGTGTGGGGGCCAAGCTCGCGGTTGGCCTCGAAACGGTAGGAAAAGTCGATATGCTCGCCCAGGTAGTTGAGCGGCGTCTGGGTGACCACGGCCGCATCGTTGAAGGCGGCGACCACCTCGGGCTCCTGGATGACGCTGATGGCGGGCACCTGGGGCTTGAAGATGCCCGCCTTTTCGCGGGCGATTTCGGGCAGGGTCTCGCCGAGGATGTTGGTATGGTCCAGACTGATTTGCGACAGGCCACAGACCAGGGGTGTGACGGCCGTGGTGGCGTCGAGGCGGCCGCCGAGGCCGGTTTCGAGCACGGCGATATCGACGGCCTGGTCGGCGAAATAGCGCAGGGCAGCGGCTGTGAGGATTTCAAAGTAGGTGGGCTGATCCTCGCCGAAGGTCTTGCGCTTGGAGGCGATGATGCGGAAAATTTCGATGAGATCGGCATGAGGGATCATCTGGCCGTCGATGGAGATCCGCTCACGCAGGTCGACCAGGTGCGGGCTGGTGTAAAGGCCGACCGTATAGCCGCAGGCCCGCAGGGTGCTGGCGAGCATAGCGCAGGTGGAACCCTTGCCCTTGGTGCCGGCCACCTGGACGCACTTGAGCTGCTGGTGGGGGTTGCCCAGCACTTCGAGCAGCGTCGCCATGCGGTTAAGATTAAAGGCCTTCTTGTCGTAACGGACAAACCGCATGCGTTCGTGGTCGATATGCGCAGCAAGCCATTTCATGGCGGATGCGTAATTCGTGATATCTCCTGAAGTCATATTCAGGAGTGTATTTTTGACAGGGGAAGACGCTGACCGCGCTGTTTTCTTTGTTGCGCTGGCCTTGGTCGTTCGTTTACGCTTGCGGGAGGGCGTGGAGGCAGGCATGGCCACAATCTTAGCAGAATGTGAGACGGCGGTCAAACTGACGGCTTTAAGTTTGTATATACTCGGTACTTAGACAAAATGGCGCTTTCGCGAACGCCGTCGGCCGTGGAGCGTCGAACCGAGGGGAAATTACTTTAGCCATGAAAAATAAAGAATTTATAGACATTCAGGTCAACGGGTATGGCGGCGTCGACTTCAACCAGGATGAGGTCGATGCGGACGGGATCCGCCTCGCTTGTGAGCTGCTTGAATCGCACGGTGTTCGGGCCATCCTGCTCACGTTAATCACCGAGCGGATGGACCGCATGTTGGCGCGTCTGCGGAAGCTGGTCGCCATCCGGGCGGCCGACGCCCGTGTGGCCCGGATGGTCGCGGGGTTTCATCTGGAAGGGCCGTTCATCCATCCTGAGGACGGGTACCGCGGCGCCCATCCTCGCGACGCGGTGCGGCCGGCGGATCTTGACGCGATGAAGCAACTGCTGGACGCCGGCGCGGGGCTTATCCGGCTGGTGACGCTGGCGCCGGAGTTCGATCAAGGCCTGAAGGTCACCGGGCACCTGGTCAGGCAGCACGTCGCGGTTGCGGCGGGGCACTGCGATCCGACGCTCGATCAACTGAAGGCGGCCGCGGATGCGGGTCTGTCGCTGTTCACGCACCTGGGCAATGGCTGTCCGAAGCAGATCGACCGTCACGACAACATCATCCAGCGCGTGCTGAGTGTCAGCGATCGCATTCGACCGTGCTTCATCGCCGATGGCGCGCACGTGCCGTTTTTCGCCCTGGGCAACTATCTTCGTGCGGTCGGGCTGGACCGGTGCATCGTCGTGAGCGACGCGGTATCGCCCGCCGGTCTGGGGCCGGGGCGCTATCGGATCGGCCGATGGGAGCTGGACGTGGGCGAGGACATGGTGGTGCGCGCCCCGGGCGACAAGCACCTGGTGGGATCGGCCGGCACCATGCCGCGCGCATTCGACAACCTGGTCACGCACGTGGGTCTGAACGAAGCCGAGGCTCTGCGTCTGACACGCGACAATCCGGCGCAGGCCGTGGGCATCGCGCTCTAGAGACGTGGTGACGCCTTTTTCGAGGCGGCGGCTGGCGTGACGAAATCGACCGGGCCGCAGTCGGGGATGAGACCGGCGTCGATGCCTTCACGCAGCAGAAGGGCGACGGCCTTGCGGCCGGCGGGGCCATAGTCAAGGGTCCAGCGGTTGACGTACATGCCCACGAAGCGATCGGCCAGCGTGCTTTCCATGCCGCGGGCCCATTGAAGGGCGAAGCGGACGGCCTGGTCGCGGTGTTCGAGGGCGTAGTCGATCGAGTCGCGCAGGACGCGGCAGATCACCGGCATGGCGTTGCCCAGGTCGCGGCGGATCGCGTTGCCGCCCAGAGGCAGCGGCAGATCATGGCGCCCCGTCCACCACTGGCCAAGGTCCACCAGGCAGTTCAGGCCGTATTGCCCGTAGACGAGCTGGCCCTCATGAATGATGAGTCCGGCCGCGACGTCGCCGCGCACGACCGCGTCGATGATCTGGTCGAACGCCAGCACCTTGAAGTTGATGCGTCGGGTCGCGCCCAGCTCCGGGCAGCGCTGGCGCATGAGCAGTTGGAACGCGAGCCAGGCGGTCGTGCGCAGACCGGGAATGGCGAGGACGGGGCGGCTGAGGTCTGGAGAAGCGTCCGACCCTGAAGGGCTCGACATGGGGACGAGGAAGTCGGCGAGGTCGCGCTGCTGGCGGGCGACGACCATCGGCCCGTAGCCCTCGCCCATCGAGGAGCCGCAGCTTGTGAGGGCGTACTGATCGGCGACGAACGGGTATTGATGAATCGAAAGGGCGGTGATCTCCAGTTCGCCGCGCTGCGAGCGTTCATTGAGCGACTGGATGTCCTCCAGTACGTGCTCGAACTGGTAGCCGGCGGTGTCGATCTTCGGGGTGTATGGCGAGCCGTCGGGGCCGACGAAGTTGGCCAGCGGGTACCACATGAAGGCGTCGTCAGGGTCGGGCGAATGGCCCAGGCGCAGGACGGGCATGGAGGCGTCGGGCGGCGTCGAGCGAGGGGTGGCGAAGGTGGGATCGGTCTGGGCCATGAAGTTCTCACGGGTCGGTGGCATCGGCCGCCGCGACGCATCGGGCCGTGCGACGGCGGGGGACTCAAAGCGCCCGGTCGGCGGCTGCGGGCAAGGGCGGCGGCGGGGTCTGTTCGCGCGGGAGGGTGAGGGATCGCCGCACGGCCTGGGCGAGGATTCGCGCCGCGAGGGCGTCATCGCGGCCGACCGGCTGCCAGTAGGGCCCGTAGACACCCAGTCGCGCGACTTCGGCCGGCACGTCGGCAAGCGTGCCGATCGGCTGGCGGGGAGAGTTGGTCAGATAACGCAGCGGCTGCTGGAGGCGTTCGATGACGATCTCCACGCCCATGACGTAGTTCGCCGGTTCGTCCGCATCGGCCGCGGCGCTGGCGGCCGGCTCCAGGTAGACGCGGGCGACGCGGCGCTGGTCGTTGGTGCTGTCCTGCACGGTCAGGCCGTGGCCGTGCGTCGGCTCCCAGAACTCAAAGAACAGCGGGCTCTTGAGGGGCGTGGAGGCAAGCTCGCCAAAACGGTAGTCCTGGCGGGCCACGTCGAAGCCGGTGTCGCGCAAAACGAGCGTCGCGGCCTCGAAGAGGCGCGAGTATTCGCGGGCGTCGATCTCGATGGCGGTCGGGCCGGCCGCCTGGGGCCCGCGGCAGGCGACGGTCAGGAGGGCGCAGAGGGCCAGTGCGGCCGGGGCGCCGGGGCTGGAGCGTGGGTGGGCGTGCAGCGGCGATCGCGGGCGTGGGTCACGGGTGGGACGGATCATGCGGATCATGGGCAGAGTCTAGCGGCCGCGGACGCGCCGGGGCAAGCCGGACCCGGCCGTCCCTGATGAACAAAGGCTCCTACATGCAGGAGAGCGAAAGGGCTTTGTTCGCGTCGCGCGGACTTATGCGGCGGTGGGCGGTGGCCGATGGTCATACAGGCGGGTTTGTCGCGGCGGCGGCGGTGATTATCGGGTCTTTCAGGGCGGATGCGGACGTATGCAGACGAGCAACCCCCGGCTGCTGGTGGTGGAAGGGCAGACGCAGGCGCTGCACGCGCTGACCCAGACGCTGGACGATCATTTCGGCCACCCGACCGTACGCGGATGCGGGACGCTGGTGCAGGCGGTGGCGATCGACCCGCGCGACTACGACCTGGTCGTCACCGCGCTGGAGCTGCCCGACGGCAGCGGGCTCGACCTGCTCGAACATCTGCTGGATCTGCGTCCGGATCTGCCGGTGATCGTCATCGCCAGCCATCGGGAAGCGACCACGGCCATGGAAGCGCTGCGGCGAGGCGCCAGCGACTACCTGGTGAAGGCGGGCGACTACCTGTTCGCGGTGCCGCTGGTGGTGGACAAGACGCTGGCGATGTGGCGCACGAAGCAGGAGAACGTGCGGCTGCAGGCCCAGCTTGCGTCGACGCTCACCGCGCTGCGGGTCAAGAATCGCCAGCTTGAGGATGCTGTCCGTCAGCTTGAGACGATGGCCACGACCGACCCGCTTACAGGGCTGGCCAACCGCCGCGCGGTCAATGAAGCACTCGGCCGAGCGTTCGCCGAGGCTCAGCGCTACGATCACGATCTGGCGTGCATCATGATCGACCTGGACGGCTTCAAGGCGTGCAACGACACGCTGGGCCACCAGGCGGGCGACGAGATTCTGCAGCGCACCGCCCGTGTGCTCGAAGCGAGCTGCCGGCGCAGTGATATTGCCGGCCGCTTCGGCGGCGACGAGTTTGTGATTCTCCTGCCGCAGACGGGTCTTGAGCGGACCCGGCGGGTGGCGCAGCGCATCGTCGAGGAGATGCGCTTCTGCGTGCCCGGGTTCGGCGCGGAAGTTGACGGTCGCGGCACCTTGAGCCTGAGCATGGGCATCAGTACGCTGCGCCACAGCCGGCCTTGCAGCGGCGACGAACTGATCCGCCATGCCGACACGGCTCTGTACGACGCCAAAGGTTCGGGCAAGAACCGCCTGAACGTCTACGACCCGCCGCCGCAGCAGGCGGTGGCTGTCGGGCGGCGATAAGAGCTGACCACGGATGTGAAGCCAGGGATCCTCCGCCCCCGCCCGGCAGAGGCGGTGGGGTGCGGGTGTGCATGCGGCCGCACCGGTCGCGCCTCCATGGCGTGCGGCGCCCTGCCGCTCGGAAACAGGAGTGGGGAAGCGCTCCCGGAGGCGTCCGGCGGTACGATCGCGGCATGATGGTGGAGGCGGACTGCCCCTATGTTTCGCGTGGCGGATTGAAGCTGGCGGCGGCGCTGGAGGCGTTCGGTGCGCTGGGTGTGGATGTACGCGGCGCGGTGTGCGCCGACCTCGGGTGCAGCGTCGGCGGGTTCACGGACTGCCTGTTGCGGGCGGGCGCGGGGCATGTCTACGCCATCGATACGGCCTACGGGCAGTTCGCGTGGACGTTGCGCACTGATGCCCGGGTGACGCTGATCGAGCGCACCAACGCGCTGCATTTCGAGCCTTTCACGCTGGCAGGTTTCGACGGATGTGATCTGGTGGTGCTGGACCTGGGCTGGACGCCGCAGCGGCTGGCGGTGCCGACGGCGCTGCGCTGGCTGGTGCGCGGTGATCGGCCGACGGGGGGGCGCATCATTTCGCTCATCAAGCCGCACTATGAGGCGCAGGAGCAGGCGATCCGCGGGCGACAGGGATCGAGGCGCGGAGTCCTGGATGACGAGCAGGCGCGGGTGATCTGCGAGCGCGTGCTCGCGGAGATGCCGTCGCTGGGCGTGCAGGTGCGCGGCGTGATCGAGTCGCCGGTGCGCGGCGGAGGCAAGCGCGGCGCGGCAGGCAACCGCGAGTGGCTGGCGCTGCTTGAGCCGGCCAGGATTGTGGATCAGGCGTGAACCGCCGCCTCACGCAGCGGCGCGACCAGGCGTTGGCGCAGGACGGCCAGCAGCGTATCGGGCGATTCGAGGTAGTTGGCGGGCGGGCGGTAGTAGACGGTCAGGTCGTCGATCAGACTCACGCGGCCGGCGACGCCTTCGAGGGTGGTCTGAAGTCGAGCGGCTTTCGCGCTCGGGTCGAGGCGGAAGATCACGTCGGGTCCGTCGAGGCGCACGGTGCGGACGCCGAGCATGCTCGCGGCGATGCGCAGCTCGGCCATTTCGATCAGCGCGGCCGCGGCGGGCGGCGGGTCGCCGTAGGCCTGGCGCAGGTCTTCGACCACCTCGTCGAGCTGGTCGAGGCTCAGGCAGCGACTGATGCGCTTGTAGGCCTCCATGCGGTGCTTTTCGGAAGGCACGTACTGCGGCGGAATGCGCAGGCCGCCCGCGCCGCCGGGCAGCGGCAGCTCAAGATGCGTCTTCACCGGCTCGATCGATTCGGCGTGCTGCAGGCGGCGGGCTTCCTGTTCGAGCAGCTTGCAGTACATTTCGTAGCCGACGGCCGCGATGTGGCCGGACTGCTCCTTGCCGAGAATGTTGCCCGCGCCGCGGATCTCCAGGTCGCGCATGGCGATCTTGAAGCCCGCGCCGAGCATGGAGAACTGTTCAATGGCCTTGAGCCGACGGGCGCCGGTGTCGGTGATGGGACGGTCGGCCGGCAGCAGCAGGTAGCAGTAGGCGCGGTGCTTGTAGCGCCCGACGCGGCCGCGAAGCTGGTGCAGGTCGGCGAGGCCGAAGTGGTCGGCCTCGTTGATGAACATGGTGTTGGCGGTGGGGATGTCCAGGCCCGATTCGATGATGGTGGTGGAGACGAGGATGTCGGCCTCGCGTCGCAGGAACTTGAGCATGACGGCTTCGAGCTCGTGGCCGGCCATCTGTCCGTGGCCGACGATCACGCGGGCGCTGGGCACAAGCTGGCGGATTTCGTCGGCCACCGTGTGGATGTTGTACACGCGGTTGTGAACGAAGAAGACCTGCCCTTCGCGCGAGAGCTCGCGGATGAGCGCCTGCTGGACGCGGCGTTTGTCGAAAGGAATCACCTCGGTAACGATCGCCCGGCGGTCGAGCGGCGGCGTGGCCAGCGAGCTGATGTCGCGCAGTCCGAGCATCGACATGTGCAGCGTGCGCGGGATGGGCGTGGCGGTGAGGGTGAGCACGTCGGCGGTGAGGCGGAACTGCAAGAGCCGCTGCTTGTGCTCGACGCCGAAGCGCTGCTCCTCGTCGATGATGACCATGCCCAGGTCGGCGAACTTCACATCGGCCGAGAGCAGGCGGTGGGTTCCGATGATGATGTCGACCTGGCCGGCGGCGAGCTGGTCGAGCAGCTTCTTCTGTTCGCCAGCGGTCTTGAAGCGGCTGATGGACGCGACGCGGAAGGGATAGTCGGCCATGCGCCCTCGGAAGGTGCGCTCGTGCTGCTCGGCCAGAACGGTGGTGGGCACGAGCACGGCCACCTGTTTGCCCGCCTCGGCGGCTTTGAAGGCGGCGCGGATGGCGACTTCCGTTTTGCCGAAACCCACGTCGCCGCAGATCAGGCGGTCCATCGGCTGCTCATCGGCCATGTCCTTCTTGACCGCGGCGATGGCGGCGAGCTGGTCGTCGGTCTCCTCGTAGGGAAACTCGGCCTCGAACTCCTTCTGCCACGGCGTATCGACGGGATAGCGCACGCCGGGCATGCTGGCGCGGGCAGCCTGCACACGCAGCAGTTCCGCGGCCATGTCCTTGACGGCTTCGGCCACCTGCTGCTTCTGCCTGGCCCATCGCTTGCCGCCGAGGATGCTCAGCGGCGGCTTGCCGTGGAACCCGCCGATGTATTTCTGAACCAGGTCGATCTGCGTGGCTGGCACGTGCAGCTTGGCGCCTTGGGCGAATTCGAGGGTCAGATACTCCTCGGTGACATTCTGGCGGCGCATGGTGCGCAGGCCGACGAACCGGGCGATGCCGTGGTCCACATGCACGACGTGATCGCCGACTTCCAGATCGACGAAGGCGTCGGACGCGCGGTCGACGGCGGTGCTGACGCGGCGGATGCGGCGGCGGGTGTGGTAGCGGTGGAACAGCTCGTGGTGGGGGACGAGGGTGACCCGATGCGAGGCGGCGTCATCCATGACCTCGTCGCCATCGCCCCAGACGAAACCGCGGTGCAGGTAGCCCAGTTGCAGGTCGACGGCGTGGCGCGCTTCGGAGTCGCGTTCGGCCAGCAGTTCGGCCAGGCGGTCGCGCTCGCCTTGGTTGCTGCACAGGGCGACAGCGCGGTTGCATGGCTCCGACGCCATCGCGTCCAGTTCCACTACGGCCTGGGCGGCGTTCTGGTCGAAACTCGGCAACGGATGGACGGGCAGGCGCACCCGCAGGTCATCGCCGCTTGCGCAGCCGTATTGGTGCACCAGCACATGCGCCCCTGCGCTCAGGTGCTTGAGCACAGCCTGGGGGCTATAGATGCCGCGTGCGTTGGTGAGGCGTTCGTAGTAGCCACGGGCCTGTTCGGAAAGCTCGAGCAGTTCATGCAGAATCACCAGCCGATCGTCGGGCAGCAGAGACGGCAGGTGGGTGGTGCGGTCGTCGTTTTGGATCTGGGCGGTCGACGCGCCCACAAGCTGGGCGTGGCGAAGCCTGGCGCCCGAGCCCATGGTGTCGGTGTCGATGAGGGTGAGGGTGTCGATTTCGTCGCCGAAGAAATCGAGGCGCAGGGGTATCGGCTCGGCGCTGGGCGGCGGAGCGGTGCTGTGCGGCGTCTTGTCGTCGAGTGCGACGCGGGCGGAGGGGGCGTAGATGTCGATGATGCCGCCGCGAATGGTGAAGTCGCCGGGCTGTTCGATGGCGTCGGCGCGCTGGTAGCCGGCCCGGTCCAGCCAGTCCAGCAGGCGTCCGGGGGGCATGGCGCCGCCGGCGGTAAGCGTGAGTGAGAAGTCGCCCAGCGCTTCGGGCCGGGGGACCGACTGCATGAGAGCGGCGATCGGGGCGACCAGCACCCACGGGCCCGGCGGCGGGCCGGCCTGTGACGCCGGGTGCCGCGGGCCGAAGCCCGTGAGCCACTCGACCACCGCGAGCCGTTCGGCGAGCAGTTCGAGGCTCACGCTGCTCTCGCCGGGCAGAACTTCCATCGCTCCGAAGCGACGCACCGGCAGGTCGTAGCCCGCCGCGGCGAAGAGCTCGAGATCCTCCACGGCGTCGTCGGCTTCATCGAGGTGGCCGACGGTCAGCAGGACGGGCTTGCCGGTCCGAAGCGCCAGCGCGCCGGCGAGCAGGGTGGTGCTGGACCCGCAGCTTCCCTCAGCCGCGACGCGCGGAGACGCGGCCAGCGCGGAGCACAACTGGTCGACGGCGGGGGCGTCGACGACCGCGTGCAGCCAGGCGTGGGGGGAGGTGGAGGCGTTCAAGATTCAAAGTGAAAGGTTCAAAGTAGAAGATCGATGCCGGCGCAATACTTTTCGCCGCGGATGGCGTTCCAACCGCGGTGGTCAAGGCGTTTACTGTTGAGGCCGCAGGCGTCTGGTGCTGCTCGCGGCCGCGTGGCATTTTACCACAGGCCGGCCGATGATCGTTTCGCCCTGCGTATCCGGCGGCGCCTGTGCGTGGCCATAGACGGCTGTACCGGCTCGACGGCTTTGGCGCGAACTCGCACTGCCGAGAACTGGTAGGTTAACAACGCCGTCTGGTGAAAGGTGGGTGCTCGGCGGAGGGGGTCGGACCCGGTCCCCGTAATGGGATGGGGATGGAGCCCGGCGTCGATGGCGATCCGATGGTGATAGTCGCGAGAATAGCCGATGACGACCAAGAGGAATACGAGCCCAGCCTCCTCCCGCCTGCGACGCGGTGTTCGCCGCACGATCGACTGGGTGCTGGGATTCCACGGCAGCCCCGAGCAAGTCGCTCGCGGGATGGCCATTGGCGTCTTTTTCGCATTCACGCCGCCGCTGGGCTTTCAGATGATCGCATCGGCCATCGTGGCCACGCTGACCTACTCCAATCGAGCCACCGCCATCGCCGCCGTCTGGATCACCAACCCATTTACAGCCCTGCCGATTTACCTGGCGACCTATCGGATCGGCCGTTACTTCACGCCGAACTACCCGACGCTGGACCTGAAACAACGGCTGGCGGCGATTGTTGTCGACGAGAAGGGGGAATGGCTCAACCTTGCCCAACAGGTGCGGGAATTGACTTCGCTGGGCGAAGAAACTCTCGTGCCTATGTTCATTGGCGGGTTCATCGTGGGTCTGGTGCTGGCCGTCATCGCGTACATTCTGACCTTGATGGTAATCGTGCTCGGGAAGCGGCGCCTTCACTTACCCGGGCGTGAACCCCATCGTCCATAAGGGCTTCGCCCGTCCCCCGCGGGGCGGGCCCACCCGGGACGTGACGCCTGGTTACTCGTCGGTGCTGGGCGCTGTGGTGCGCAGAATGACGGGGACGATGTATGCACTGGGCGCCGGTGCGGGGGCGCGGCCGACGCCATTCTCGATCGCCAGGTCAGGCACGTCTTCGAGCACGCGCACCATGGCGATCTCGTCGCAGGCCTGGTTCTTCGGGCATTGCAGACACTCGCTCCAGACCTTCAGCGGCAGCGTCTGGCGGTCGACGACGCTGAAGCCCAGCTTTTCGAAAAATACCTGCTCGTAGGTCAGGCTCATCAGCTTGCGGATGCCCAGCCGCCGGGCTTCCTCGACGCAGGCGTCGACGAGCCTGCGGCCGACGCCCTGGCCGCGCTGCGTCGGATCGACCGCCAGGGCGTAGACCTCAGCCAGGTTCGACCAGATCACCCGCAGGCCGCACACGCCGACGACCGCTTCCTCAGCCTCGCCGTCACCGCCCGGATTACCCGGCACGACAGCGACGTAGAAATCCCGCAGCCGCTCGTACAGGAACGCGTGTGACCGGTGCAGCATCAGCCCGTATTCAGCGCAGTCGTTGATGATCCGCGCGAATCGCGGCACATCACGGGCATGGGCGGGACGGATTGTGACAGGCTTGCTCATGGTCCAGCACAACAGTTTAGCCTGCCGCCGCCGCCAGACGCAGTCGCTCGGCCGCGGCAGCGACGTTGCAGAATGTCAATGCGTGGCCCATGGCGTCATCGATGGCCACATGGGTGTGGGGCGTCGGATCCACCCAGGCGGCCGGCATGAAGGGCTTGTGTGACCGGGTATACGGCGTTCCCATCAGCGCCATGGCGTAGGAGGCCAAGTCCAGACAGGCCGGGAAGAACGGATCTTCGCCCACGAACTCTTCCAGGTACCAGTGTACGAAGCGATGATCCAGGCTTGTCGGGTGGGCCACCAGGACCGGTGAAGCATCGCCGGGCAGCGCTTTGGCCCAATCATAGAACTGGCGCATGGCCGTTGTCGGGGCGATGGCATCTCTGCGGCACGCCTCCCATGCCGACGGGTTGTCGCGCCAGAATTTCATATTCGTCGGATGCTGTTTCGCGCCCGGCAGAAGCTCGAGATTGCGCTCGAACGTGCCGAGGATCGTCCGGTCCAGTCGGAACGCGACGGCCGCCATGCTGAGCATGGAGTAGTGCCCGGGGCTGAAGCCGTCCACTTCGGTGTCGATCGCCACATAGGTTTCATTGCCGTGCATCATGCGCCAGACCCCAGGTGCTTGAGCAGTTTTGTCTCGTCCCAGACTTCGACGCCCAGTTCGCGGGCCTTGTCGAGCTTGCTGCCGGCCTCGTCGCCGGCGATGAGCAGGTCGGTCTTCTTCGACACGCTGCCGGTGACTTTCGCGCCCAGGGCTTCGAGCCTCTTGGTCAGCTCGGGCCGCGTGAAGCTTTCGAGGCTGCCGGTGAGGACGATCGTCTTGCCGGCGAAAGGAGAATCGGCTGCGGTGATGCGTCGGGGCTGCTTGTCGCGGAGCTTCACGCCGGCGTGCTTGAGGTCTTCGATGGTCTGGCGACCGGCGTCGGCGCTGAAGAAGGCGGTGACGGACTGGGCGATGATCGGGCCGATGCCGTCGATCGCGGCCAGGTCGTCTTCGCTGGCGGCCAGGAGTTTGTCGATGTCGCCGAAGTGCTCGGCGAGTGCGCGGGCAGCCTTGCCGCCGATGTGACGGATGCCGAGTCCGGCCAGCACGCTCGCCAGACCGCGTGTCTTGCTCGCCTCGATCCCTGCCAGCAGGTTGTCGACGCTCTTCTCGCCCAGACGCTCGAGTGCGAGCAGCTTGTCGCGCTGGTCCGCGAGCCGGTAGATGTCGCCGAAGGAGTGCAGCAAACCCGCATCGGCGAGTTGATGCACGAGCTTGTCGCCCAGGCCGTCGATATCCATCTGGCCTCGCCCTGCGAACCAGATGATGCGTTCGCGTAGCTGGGCGGGACACGACGGATTCACACAGCGCAGGGCGACTTCATCTTCCAGGCGCACGAGCGCCTCGCCGCAGCTTGGACAGGCGGTCGGGGCTTCGATCGGCTTGGCGTTTTTCTTGCGATGCGTTTCCACGACGCCAATGACCTGCGGGATGATTTCGCCGGCCTTCTCGATGGTGACGGTGTCGCCTTCGTGCAGATCTTTCTCGCGGATCTGATCGATGTTGTGCAGGCTGGCCCGCTTGACCGTGGTGCCGGCGATGAAGACGGGATCGAGTTCCGCGACGGGCGTCACCTGCCCGCCTTTGCCGACCGACCAGGTCACGCTCAGCAGCTTCGTCTGGGCCTGCTCGGCCGCGTACTTGTAGGCGATGCACCAACGCGGCGACTTGCTGGTGTAGCCCAGGGCGTCTTGGGCGGCGAGGCTGTCGACCTTCACCACCATGCCGTCCGTGCCGATGTCGAGCGTCGGGCGTTTGGCCTCGAAGGCTTCGATCTTCTTCCACACCGCGTCGATGTCGTCGCAGACCGCCACGTCCTCAGCCACGGGCAGGTTCCAGTCGCGGAAGGCGTCGAGCAGCTCGTGGTAGTGGACGAAGGTCGCGCCTTCAATCTGGCCCCGGCCGTGGGCGTAGAAGAGCAGGCGGCGTTGGGCGACCACCCGGGAGTCGAGCTGCTTGAGCGTGCCGGCCGTGGCGTTACGCGGGTTCTTGAAGGGTTCGCGTTCCAGGTCATTACGGCCATGCTTCGCACGCAGGGCGTTGATGCGGTCGAGTTCGGCCGCGGTCATGACGATCTCGCCGCGGACCTCTAGGACGTCGGGCGCGTTGCGTTTCTCAGTATTGAGGCGCAGCGGGATCGCCCGGATGGTGCGGACGTTGTGGGTGATGTCGTCGCCGCGTCGGCCGTCACCGCGTGACGCGGCCCGGACCAGGCGGCCGTCCTCGTAGCGCAGGCTCACCGCCACACCGTCGATCTTGGGCTCGACGACATATCCGATCTCCATATCGCCGTCGCCGAACAGTCCAGGCGCGCCGGCGTCCGCTTCGTGCTTCAGGCCTTTGCGGACGCGCTCGTGCCATGCGTAGAGCTCTTGCTTCGAGTACGTGTTGTCGATCGAGTACATGCGAGCGGCATGTTCGACGGTGGTGAAGCCGTCGATCGGCTCGCCGCCGACGCGCCTGGTGGGCGAGTCGGGGCTGTCGAATTCCGGGTGGTCGGTCTCAAGCTGCGCCAGTTCAGCGAGCAGGGCGTCGAACTGCTGGTCGCTGATCTCGGGGGCGGCCTCGACGTAGTACAGCCGATTGTGCCGTTCGATCTGGCGACGAAGCTCCTCGACGCGCTGGCGCGGGCTCTGGGCCATGGCGGCATTGTAGAGCGCGGGCGAGGGACCGCGTATGACGAACGGGCATTCGAAGTGACGGAGGCTCGTGCGTGGGGCGCGGATGCGGACGGACTCACGCGCGCAGGGCGCGTTCGAGCTTGATGCGGGCGGCGGGGTAGCGGGTCTGGCGGGCGAGGGCTTCCACCTCGGCGCGCTGGCCGTTGCGCTTCATGTCGCGCACGAGGTCCAGCAGGTGGCGGTCGCGTTTGCGGCCGAACCAGACGAACGCTTCCTCAAGCTCGTGACGGGTGTGCTCGGTGAGGGGGTCGTCCTTGCCGGTCTGGGCGGCGGCCCATTCGATCAGGCCGCGCGGGTTCTGGGCGGGATTCTCGCCGAAGCGGAACGACTCGACGGTGGCCTGCAGGCGTTCGCCCGTGGTGCAGAACGGGTCGAGCATGCTGTCGGGCAATTCCTGAAGCGGTCCGCCCACACCGCGGGGGCCGTTGCTCTCGCCGCGCTGGGCGAGCTGGCCGAGCCAGCCGGTGGCGGATTGTTTCGTGGTTGAAGGTCGAAGTGTACTCATGGCGTTCGATGCGTCCTTGCCTGCTGCGGGGCCCGAGGGGGGCCCTTCTTCTGTGACGGTCGCGCCGGCTGCGGCCCCGGCGGGGCTGAGCGGAGCGACGGCGGTGTTGATCGCCACCCGCCCGCGAGCCTGGAACTTGACCACCAGCCGCTGGGCGGACCGCCCTTCGTGAGTGATCGTGGTGACCTGATCGACGACGCCGGTGCCCCATTCGGGCCGCCGGGGGTGGATGACCAGATCGCCGCGGGAGAAGACCGTTGCTTCATCCATCGGGTCGAGGTCCGAGTCAGTTTTAAAAAACGCCCGCTGTCGAGCAGCGGTGCCGAGGGCCGGCGTGGGGGGGTGTCGGTCCGCCAACCGAACATCAGCATAGCAGGGCGGCGGCGCAGTTCAAGCCCGGCTGGTTTCAGACTAGCGCCCACTACCGCCACCCAACGGCCACGCGTGCGGAGGCGGGCAAGGAGTCCTGCGGATGCCGTCAGCAGCAGTATGCCAGACGAGGGCTGGGGGATCGCGCTGGTGCGCCAGGCGAGGGCGAAGGCTTCCCTGTCATCGGTCCGGGCGACTTCCTGGCGGATCACGCGAAGGGAGTACTCGCCCGGGACGGTGATGTCCCAGCGGATGTGCTCGACGTTGAGGAACTGGGCCTCGGAGACGGCGACGGGCACGCCATCGCGCAAGAGCCAAAGGTCAAGGTTCTCGGGAAACTCGCCGAGCTCAAACCAGTCGCCGCTGTCGATGGCGCCGTCTCCGTCGTCGTGGCGGATAACGTGGCGTAGCCAGGTGAGTGTCGCCGTCAAGGTGTCGCCGACGGCCAGCGGAACGTTGAGGACATAATCGATCGGATCGAGACCGATCGCCTCATTCAAGTCCCAGCCGACCGACGGAACCAGTCCCGGTTCATGTTCGCCGGCGACATACTGGTGATACAGAGCGGTGATATCGAGTTGGCCGGCACCGCTGTGCTCGTCAAGCGGTGCGGTGATATGCGTGACACCGTTGGCTTCACTGACTCCGGCCGGTTCCCACGGCTGGCCACCCGCATCGTTGACCGGTGCGGCTGTATTTAACATGGTGGCCTTAATGAGCATGGGACTGGTGCTCAGGCCGTGTGTCTGCCCGTACCCGATCTGCAGAGCCGCCGCGCCGGCCACGTGAGGCGCGGCGAAGCTGGTGCCACGCTTTACGAAGCCCGCGCCGAATTCAGGTGGGGCGCCGGCAATGGCATATGTGATATTCGTGCCGGGGGCTACGAGGTCAGGCTTGCTCACGTCGGCGAATGAGCTTCTATACGACGAGAAGTCTGCGACCTGGTCGTAGTCGGATTTGAACCAGCCGCTGTTGGCGGTGGCGCCGACCGTCAGTACATTGAAACCGTCGCCGGGCATCTGTGGTCGTGTATCTGCTGCATCGCCGGTGTTGCCGGCGGAGGTGACGACTGTGACGCCCAGTTCGTAGGCGGCCCAGTCGCTGAGCATGGTCAGCCCGCCTCCGCCGCCGGAGCCGGAGTAGTGCAGACTGAGATTGACGACTTGTGCTCCGTGGTCGAGCAGGTAGCCCAAGCCGTTGCGCGCCTGGGTTTCACTGCCGCTGCCGTCAGCGTCCAGGACACGGGCCGAAAGCAGGTGGGCCTTGGTGGCGACACCCGGCAGCCAGAAATCGTCCAAGGTCGTGTTGTACCAGCCGCGTCCGGCCGCGATGCTTGTGACGGCAGTACCGTGGCCGTTGGGGTCGCCGGCGAGGCCGTCGCCTACGAAATCGGTCTGGCCGAGCACGCGGGTAAGGTCAAGATCGTCGAAGAATGCCTGCCGTGTGGCGTCAATGCCCGAGTCAACGATCCCGATGGTTACACCTTCGCCATAGCCGAATAGGGCACGTCCAGGTGCAGCACGGACGGAGGTGCCCGCGCCAGACTCGATGAGTGCCTGGGCGGAGTTGCCGAACAGCAGGGCGCCGATGGCAACGGCATGGGCGATGATGCGCCGCCGATAGGCGGCAACAACGACAGCGCGGCTCAAAGCCGCAAGAGCAATTCTCGAGTCGAACATGATGACCTCGGCAGTAAAGAGCAGACATACACCAGCAGCGCCGTCACCAGACGCCATGCGCGGGAGATGATTACGTATGCCGCCTTCATTATGGGTAAATGGCTGAGGCGATCAATGGATTTCTCGATCGGAGCACTTTGACCGTCACGGCAGATTACCCATCTCTCCAAGGTTGCCGTAAAGCACACTCATCCCCACGGCTTGCCGGCTTTGTCCGTGCCGCACAGGCTGACTTTCAAGCCCAGGGCGGCGGCCATCGCAGCTTTGGCGTACATGGCCTGGTCGGCGGCCGAGGCGTCGTTGGCGTAGGCGACCTGAATGTGGTTGGCCTTGTGGCGGGCCATCATCTGGTCGCGCGATACGCCGTAGGTCACCGCGTGCATGATCGGCCACTGCGGGGTCGTCGCGTCCCAGCGGCGCTGCGTTTCCTCGGCCGGCAGCTTGACGACGCCGGCCCGGCCCAGGTCCATACACAGTTTGCCCGCCTCGATGTAAACGCGTGACCAGACGATCTCGCCGGGCTTGCTGATGCCGCGCAGCGTGCCGCCGCCGAGGCGGAAGTACATCGGCGGCTGGCGCATCGAGTCGGCTCCCTTCCATCCGCCGACGAAGTGGGCCGGCGGCGCTGAGCCGCTGATGAGGAACACCCACACGTAGTCGTCGACGGTGCCCGACGCGTCTTTGTCGCCCCAGCGAAGATCGTGCAGCGTGGTTTCGGGCGGCTGGCCGAGGGCGGCGTGCACACGACAGGTCATCAGGGCGTCCAGGCCGGCGCACTCGTCGACCTCGTTGAAGTGCGGAATGGGCTGGCCCTTGTAGAGCGTGCGCTTGCCGTCGCGGCTTCTGACCGGCGGGCGATGCGCGTTGTTGAGCATGCCTTCCACAAGATCGCTGGCGGGCAGCACGTCCTTAAGCCCCTGCTGGTACTGGATGCCGATGGTGTCGCAGCCGAAGTCGTCGGCGATGCGGGCGGCCGCGATGTACATCTTGCACTGCGTGAGCACCTGCTGCTCGGTGAGCTGCGTCGTCGCGTCCGTGCCCAGATGGAAGGTCATGCCCTTGTCGCCCAGCCAGTCGTAGACGGCCCGGGCCTCGGCGTCGCCGACCTGCGTGGTCTCGTGGTAGAGGGCCGACTGACTCAGGCGTTCCTTGAACACGCCGGTGGGGTTCAGCAGGTGGTCGGGGATGATGGCGTTGAACATGCCCATGCAGCCTTCGTCGAACACGCCCATGATGGCCTTGCGGCGCCGCAGCTCGGCCGCGAGCTTCTCGCCGGCGGCGCGGGCCTTGGCGGGCAGCTTCACGCGGCCTAGCGCAACGACATGGTCGAGCTTGTGCGTGCATCGACCGGTCTTCAGCCACTGGCCGAGCTTGCGGTTGAAGTCGGCGTCGTGGCGGAAGTCTTCGCTCCACAGTGTCGAATACTTCACGCCGGCCTTGGTCAGCGAGCCGTTGAGGTTGAGCATGCCCACCAGCCCGGGCCACTGGCCGGACCAGTTGGCGACGGTGAGAATCGGGCCCTGGTGCGTGCTCAGGCCGGGCAGGACGTGGTGGGAGTATTGCCACACCGCCTCGGCGACGATCAGCGGCGCCTGGGGGTCGATGGCGTGAAAGATTTCCATGCCCTGCTTCTGCGAACCGATGAAGCCGTGCTTCTGGTTGGCGTCATAGGGATGGGCGCGGTGGATGCGGTGGCCGTGGGCCTCGACCGCCTGGGCCAGCTCGCGTTCCATCTCGCGCTGGGCCGGCCAGCAGGTCTGATTAGCCGACAGCCGCAGATCGCCGCTGGCGATGAGCAGAATCGGCGTGCGTGAGGAGGCGGTATTGACGGGTGGACGGCGAGCGGGCATGGGCGGCTCCGGGACGTGGGGCGATGCGTGAACACGGTGGGGGAAAACCGCTGGCATCGTACAGGCAATAAGCCGCTGGGGCCCGAATCCAGCAGCCTTCTCTCATTCTGCCTGGGGCCGTTTACCGTGGTGGGACGAGGCGGTCGGCGGCCGTCACTTGGCGTCGGCCGCGGCGCGGAGGGCCTGAAACCAGGTGTAGGGCACCTGCTGGCTGGCGAGGGGGATGGTTTTGCGCGTGCCGTGGTAGTCGCTGCCACCGGTGGGCAGCAGGTTGAGCTGACGGGCGAGGGATTCGAAGGAGCGCACGTCGGCGGGCGTGTGGTCGGGGTGACGTACTTCGAGGCCGGCCAAGCCGATCGTCTTGAGGTGGGCGACGAAACGGGTGAGGGCGTCCAGGTCGGGCAGGCGGAGCTGGACGGGATGCGCGAGGACGGCCAGTCCGCCGGCGTTGCGGATGGCGGCGATGGCTTGGTCGGGGGGCAGCCGGTCCTTGCGGACATAGGCGGCGGCGCCCTGGCCGATATAGCGTCGGAAGGCTTCGTGAATGGACTTGACGTACCCCTTGTTGACCATGACCTGGGCGATGTGGGGGCGGCCGATGACAGGGGTGCGGTGGGGTGGCTGGTGGGTGGAGGCGGGCGATCCTCGATCGTCCCGTGAGCCGTCGGGTACGGTACGGCTGGGCCGCGCGCCTGACCCGCGAGCCAGTTGGAGCACTTCGTCGTAGGTGATGTCCACGCCCAGGTCGCGCAGGCGCTGGATCATCTGTGGATTGCGATCGTTACGGGCGTGGAGCACCTGCTGCTGGATGTCTAGGAGGGTGGGGTCGTCGTGGCGGACGAAGTAGCCCAGCAGGTGCAGCGTGCCGGTGGCCTCCGCCTGGCCCGATGCGACGGGGGCTTGGGCGGACAACTCGATGCCGGGGACGAAGTCGATGCCGTGGCGGGCGCACGCGGCGGCGGCGGCGGGGATGCCGGCCGTGGTGTCGTGGTCGGTGAGGGCGATGGCCCGCAGGCCGGCGCGGTGGGCCTGGGAGGCGAGGCGAGCGGGCGGGGTGGTGCCGTCGGAAGCGGTGGAGTGGATGTGCAGGTCACAGACGGTCATGGCAACTCCGGCGTTGGCGGCGGGGAGGGATCATGATAGGCGACGGGCGGCCGACGGGGTGCGGGCCAGTTTCACCAGTTTGACACAAGAGCGGTGATCCCCTGGAGGTGCGCGAAAAAACTGCACCCAAGGTGCCAATATCCCCGGGAAGAGGGCTGTATTTCTTCACCTCCGCGTCGATTGCCCTGTAAACTCAAAGCTCCGCCGCCTGAGGAGGAGGGGACGCCGTAGTGGACGGCAGGGCGGCCGAGACATATCCCGTTATGTGGGGGATGGCCGATGGTCAATGGCAAGCGTTTTGTGCTGGCGATGTTGTGCTGCGCGCTGCTTGGGGGCGTGGCGTGGGCTTTCGAGGCGGAGTCAAGTTTCTACACATTCGACCGCAACGTCGACGCCACGTGGTGGCCTGATTCGCCGCCGGGCCTGCTGCCGGACGATTCGTGGTGGACCGACGATTCGGGCATGAGCCTCTACAACTACACGAACAACAATGTGTTCGTGGACGGCAATTATCAGGCGGCGGGCAACAGCGGGCTGATCAGTGGTGCGGCGCTGTGGGGCAACCCGTTGAACAGTCCCTGGTGGCCGACGCTGAACTTTGAGTTCTATGACACGCCCCAGGGCTACGCCGACACGGTCAGTTTTGACTTCGCGTGGGCGATCGCCGGTGATTATCCGTCCTCGGAGTTGTGGATCGGCTTGAGCGACAGCGAAGGCAACTACGAGGACGTGTACTACCCGCTGGATCACTTCTTCGATGCCGGCCCGGCATTCGGCGGCTTTGAGGGTGCGGGCGGTTCGATTTACATCGAGCCGGTCGGCAGCCTGACGAATATTCAGGCGATGTGGCTGAACCTGGAGTTGATCGCCACGGCTGGCGGCACTGGCGAATTCGCCATCGACAACTTCAGCATCAATGGCGGCGCGGGCGGGGGTGGGGACATGATCGGCGATCCTCTGGATTCAAGCCTGTACGTGGCGACGGATATCGGCGAGTTGGAGGGACTGCTGGGCGTCGGCACCAACCGTCTGCGCGGCTCCTTTGGCGGATCGTTCGAATTGTTCGTGCACAATGATGGCAGCGGCTCGACGACCTTCAGCGTGCAGGTCGATCCGGGCGGCATGGACCTGGGCGCTCCGGCCGCCAACGAGACGATCCATCCCGGACAGTGGGCGTCGACCGGCACGCTGGTGAGCTACGACGCCAACCTGTCATCGGGCATGTATGAGGCTCAGGCGACGATCGTCAACGATCTGAACGGCGGCGACGGGGACGATGTGGTGTGGATGAAGCTCACCGTGTACGACGCTCCGCAACTAACCGACAACAGCGGATCGCCCATCGACGCGGGTGTGGACGGCACGGTCTGGCTGGCCAACGCCGCGGCGGGTCCGCATGTCGGGGCCAAACGTGCGGATGTTGAGATCACGGGCGTGAGCGTCAGCGGCCAGGGCTTCAGTGTCGACGGCATCAGCGTCGGCGATTTCGTCAACCCTGGTGAGCAGCAGGCGGGGCAGGCGTTCTTCGATCCGACCGGCAAGCTCGCGGGCCTGTACGAGGGCGAGCTGACCGTCGCCATGGCAATGGCCTCTGAGGAGCAGGGTTATCTCAACGGCAAGCAGAGCATGGCGGACGTGGTCTGGCAGCTTCGTTACACCGTGCCGGTGCTGACAGAGGACGCGGGTGTGGTGGGCGCGGGTTCGGACTTCGCGGCCGCGGGCCTGGGCATCAGCGGCACCGACACGGCGGCGGCGCTGGTGGGCGGCGAGTCGTCGACGACGCAGAACGTGTCGCTGGCGTTCATCGGCAATCCGGAAGCGGGCGGCTTCAGCACGGCAGCGCTGGCGGGACAGGCGGTGGAAGTTCATTTCGACGCGGCGGGCGATGTCTACGTGCTGCAATTGACCTATGACGAGAACGCCCTGCCGGCCGGCATGGTCGAGGCGGACCTGCGGCTGTTGTATTTCGATCCTGGTCTGAATGCCTGGATCGACGCGATCGACGCCAACAGCGACGGCGGCGTGGGCGAGCAGTTTGTGCTCAGCTCGTTCGGCGCCTTCGAGGCGGGTCTGGGCGGCGGGGCGCTTCCGCTGAGCGCGCATGGTCTGGACATGGTGGGCAACACGGTGTGGGCGGTACTGGATCACGCCTCGGTGTTTGGAATGGGCGTCATTCCCGAGCCGGGTTCGGCGCTGCTGTTCATGACTGGACTGGCGCTGACCGCCGCCGGCCGCCGTCGGCGGTGAATGCGGCGCGATTTCCGCGATGACGTGTGAATCACCCCCGGCCCCGAGTCGGGGGTTTTCACAGGGTGGGAGGGGGCGCGAAGAGTCTGTGCTCGGTGGGCGGCTCAATCGGGATCGGGGCGTGTACGGCGGCGGTAGTCGGTGGGCGTCATGCCGGTGTGGCGTCGAAACGATTTGCCGAGAAACGAGACGTCGGTGAAGCCGGCGCGTCGAGCGACCTCGGTAAGCGGCAGATCGGTGGCGTCGAGCAGTTGTTTGGCCTGTTCGAGGCGCAGCCGGCGGATCTCGGCGGCGGGCGAGCGGCCCAGGACGGTGCGGAACCGCTGCTCGAGCAGGCGGCGGGATACGTTGATCTGGTCGAGCACGTCTTCGACGGCGATGGGCCTGTGGGCGTTGGCGCGGATGAAGCGGATGGCCGCGGCGACAGTCTGGTCTTCAATGGCCAGGGTGTTGGACGACTGTCGTACGACGACGCCCTTGGGCGGGACGAGATAGGGGCCAGTGTCGACCGTTTCGCCTTGCAGCAGGCGGTGCAGGATCGCGGCCGCTTCAAAGCCGATGCGTTCGGCGGCGACGGCGACGCTGGAGAGGGGAACTGGACACATTTCGCAGATCAGTTCGTCATCGTCGACGCCGACAACGGCGACGTCTTCAGGCACGCGCAGACCGCACTCCATCGCGCCTTTGATGAGGCCTCGCGCCCAGAAGTCGTGGGCGCCGAGGATGCCCAGCGGGCGTGGCGCGGCCATGAACAGGGCATGGAGTCCTGCGCGCGCGAAACCGCGCGGGCCAGGGGTGTGAACGAAAGCCGGTTCGGCGATGCCCGCGTCGCGCAGCGCGTCAAGAAAGCCTTGGCATCGCTGGGCGACGTACCAGTCGGATTGTCGGCCGCTGAACGCGAGATGTCGCAGGCCGCGGCTGACCAGATGTTCAACGGCTCGCTGCCCGACGGCGCGATGGTCGCTGATGACGGTCGGGATCCGGTGGTCGCCCTGGGCGTCACTGACGTTCACCGTCGCAATGCCCATCGCGTGAACGGCTCGGCTGGCATCGGCTCCGGGTGACTGGAGGATCAGGCCATCGGGCCGTGTTGTGGCGAGGCGGTTCACGATGTCCTGATACGGAGCCAGCAGGATGGACCACGTCCGGTGGTGTTTGGCGAAGTTGATCACGCCCTTGGCGATGCCGCGGCCGTACGCCAGGCCGGTCTCGGCGGCGATCAGGATCGAGCGTGGGCGCTGCCTCGCGGTCATAAAGGTTCCTGGGTGTGTCTGCTGGACGGGGCCGTGCATTGGGCGTCCGTGGGTACGGTCCGGGCGCAGGGCGCGTGCCCCGCGGCTCTCGTCCGCGTCGTGCAGAGGGGAGTGTCGCGGCGAGAGGAACGGGGGTCAACCAGCCTGGGGGCGTGTGCGTCGACGGTACTGGCTGGGCGTCATGCCGGTTTCTCGGCGAAAGGATTTGCCGAGAAATGACACGTCGGTGAAGCCCGTCTGCTGGGCGATGCGTGAGAGAGGCATGTTGGTGGTGTCCATCAGCTTCTTGGCCCGTTCGATGCGGACGCGACGGATCTCGGCTGCGGGTGAGCGCCCGAGCACGATCTGGAAGCGTTTTTCGATCTGCCGGCGGGAGACGGTGAGCTGTTCGAGGATATCCTCGACGCCGATGGGCCGATGGGCGTTTTCAGAGATGAAGCGGACGGCCTCGGCGACGTTCTGATCCTCGATGGCCAGTACATCCGATGACTGGCGCACGACGACGCTGCGGGGCGGGACGAGGTATGGACCGGGGTCGATGGCCTGGCCTTTCAGCAGGCGGTCGAGCAGTGTGGCGGCCTCGAAGCCGATGCGTTCCGCGGCGACCACAACGCTGGACAGCGGGACGCGGCTGGTTTCGCACAACAGCTCATCGTTATCCACGCCGACGACGGCGACGTCCTCGGGCACACGGTAGCCGTTGTCCAGCGCCGCCGCGATGGTTTCGCGGGCCCAGTAATCGTCGGAAGCGAGGATGCCCAGCGGCATCGGTGACTGGCGCAGCATCCGGCGCAGGCCGTCCAGGTAGTACTCCTCATCGTTGGGGTAATACACCGCCAAAGCGTCGGGCAGGCCGGCGGCCTGAATCGCCTGGCGAAATCCTTGTTCGCGCTGGTCGGAAAACCACTGGCCGGCTCGACCGACAAAGGCGAAGTGCCGCAGGCCGCGGCTCATGAGGTGATCGAGCACGCTGGCGGCGATGGCGTGATGGTCGCTGATGACGGTGGGCAGGCAGTGGCCGGTCACGTTGTCGGCGACGTTGACGGCCTTGATGTCCATGTCGGCGATCTGCCGGGACAGTTCGCGGCTGGGGGACTGGATGATCAACCCCTTGGGGCGTGCGACCTCAAGAAGCCGCAGCACGCCCTCAAACGGCGCCAGGCCGATCGACCATGATTTGGCGATATTCGCGTAGTTGACCACGCCCTTGGCGACGCCGCGTCCGTAAGCCAGGCCGGTTTCGGCCGCGATGGTGACGTGGATGGGGTCCATGGGATGACAGCGTTGACATCGTGCGGCGATGCCGTTCAACGCCCTCTGTTGTCGGTGGGCGGAAGATCCGCAACAACGCGTCGGCCCGCGGCACGTCCGCCCCGGCGAGGTCTGCGCAAAACAGAGAAAGGGTTTCGCACGTCTCCCTTGTCTGTTGATTGCTGGCCTTTAAAGTGATTGTCGTGCAGCCAAGCTTGTTTTGGCCAAACGATGGCCAGCCCAAGCGACCAGTAGTGTAGCTTCACGTCACCGGGCGTAAAGTCCGGCATGAGCATGGCTCTTTGCGCGGTGACGCCTGGCATAGGATCCAACGCCGCATCCCGGCCCGCGGCGAAGACCGCTTCCCCACGGAAGCGGTCTTGTTTTTGACGGGCCGCGTGTCTCGGCGCCAGAAGACGATTTTGGCGATTTTCCCAGGGTTTCACTTGGTTTGCGGCGATGGGAGGTTAGGATCGCAGACGATGAGCAAGCAGTTTGCATCGTTACGCGGACTCCGTTGCGGTCAGGCGGCGCGACGGGTGCGCCTTGATGTGAGCACATTGGGGTTGGCGCTGGTGGTGCTCGGTTTGGCCAGTCCGGCGGCCTGGGCGGCGGACCAGACCTGGAACGTCGGGCCGGTGCTGGCGCCCACCAAGGCGAAGCTGGCGGCCGGCGAGCAGGCGAATATTGTGATTCTCGGTGACTCACTGTCATTCGAGGGCTTCAGTTGGGCGAGTTGGGTGCCCGACTTTCGCACGCTGATGCAGGCTTACTACGGCGACGGCGGCTACGGCTACCAGTCGTTCAGCTACCTGACCGGCGGCTACCCCGAGTCGGGGAGGAAGCTCATCGGCAGCGGGCCGAACGTCGATCGAGCGCCTTTCCGCGCGATAGACGGGCAGTGGGTCGGCTTGGCCGAGCCGGGCGCGGCCACACGGTTTGAGGCGTACAGCGACGAGGTCGAACTGCACTACTACGTGGGCCCCCTCGGGGGCGCGGCCGTGGTGTATGACGGCGCGGGGCAGGTGCTGGCTACGCTCCAGGGTGAAGGGCCCGTGTCCAGTGCGGCCGCGTGGCGTCACACCTTCACCGGCGACGACCGCACGCTGCGCATTGAATCCGTGACTGAGGGT
Organism: uncultured Phycisphaeraceae bacterium; assembly: GCA_964502445.1. Taxonomy (GTDB): domain Bacteria; phylum Planctomycetota; class Phycisphaerae; order Phycisphaerales; family Phycisphaeraceae; genus CAZCWM01. The sequence continues at coordinate 500,749 of CAZCWM010000001.1, forward strand.
GCCTTCTCGATCCTGGGCTACAACAATCTCGCGCCCTCGCCGGATGCCGGTGGAGTGCGGGTCCACCGCGCCAGCAACAGCGGATGGAACACGTCCAATTATGCCCGGCGCGACGGAAGTTTCGACGACCAACTGGAGCTGCTGGATACCGATCTGGTGGTCATCATGATCGGTCAGAACGAGTGGTCGGGCGGGGGCATTGCTTTCGAGAACCGGCTGTCATTGATGTTGCAGCGGATTCAGGCGGTGGGCGCGGACGTCCTGCTGCTGGGCAGCTACGACTCGTCGCGCTGGTATCTGCCGTCGGTCATGGACAGCCAGCAGAAGGTGGCTGAGGCGAAGGGAGCCGGCTGGGTGAATCTGTACAGCACGGCAGGCAGCCGGTCGTTCTGGCTGGCCAACGATTACCTGCACGATGACAACCTGCACTTTTCGCCGGTCGGGGCGGCTTACCTGGCTGAGTTCGTGTTCGAGGCGTTCGTCAGCGACGGACGGTCGGTGTATCCGTGGTTGCTGGGCGATATGAACGACGACGCGACGTTCGATGAGGCGGACATCGACCCCTGGGTTCTGGCGCTGACCCAGCCGGCTGAGTATGACGCGGCGTATAACCGGGTGTGGGCGCAGCGCAGCGGCGACTTCAATGGGGACGGGCTGGTCAATACGCAGGACATCAACAGCTTTGTGGCTCGGCTGGGGAGGACGCCATCCTCCACGGTCGTGCCTGAGCCATCGGCGCTGGGGGTGATGGTCGTGGCGCTGGCGGGGCTGCTGCGGCGACACGGCGCCAGTTGAATGGCGTATTGCGCTTAACGGTACTCATCGTGCGCGTTTTTTGAGGGGTATTATTCGGCGTGTGGGTTTATCGTTGATGGTGTTCCCTTGGCGCGGCCGTGACTCGGACGGGTTCCTTCAGACCCATTTCTTACGTTTGGACGGGGAATTCGCGCCTTGGGCAGGTTCTCATATCCACGGCCATTTCTCGAAGGATGAGCCAGATGAAATACGCTTTTCTTCAATTGCTTGGGGTGGCACTCATCATGGGGGCGGCGACCGTTTCGGCGTCGTTATCCGACAATCTTGTTGTTAACGGCGACTTCGAAAGCACGGCGAATTTGAAGAACGACACATCGCCGGACGGCGTGCCGCCGCACCGCTTCAGTCAGCAATACGACTTTGGCAAGTGGATCGGCCACTGGGGGCCGGCGACGAACCCCGGGGGGCTGGGCGGATTCTCGACCTTCGACAATCCTCGTGACGGGAGCGAGGTGGGGGGTACGACTCTCGCGGACGGCCTGGGCAACGTCAACCGCTCGGTCGATCCGACGGACCCGGGGAATCATGTGTTCGAAACGATCATGTTCTATCCGCGTTATGCGCAGTGGATCGAGGCGCCGGCCAACCAGACGCCGGGGCCGGTGCATTTCAGCTTTGACTGGATCAACGAAGCATACCCGGGCACGGGCACGAACCCGCACAGTTGGGGTCGGTTGTTCGTCTATGGCATGAATGTGCCGCCGATCCAGACAGCCAACGTCTTCGACGCGACATCGGCAGGGGCGCCGAATCCAGTGGCTCCAGACGATCCGGGCACGGCCGGCTTCGACCCGGTGGCGGGTGACGGCGAGCTGCTGTTTCAGATCCATTACGGCGAGTACATGCACGGCGCCCAGGTCGGGGAGTATCCTGCCTTTGACTATCTGGGGAACTGGCACACGGTATCGACCGATCTATACGGCGGCGAGGTGCAGAACCCGGACAACCCTGAAGACACCTACCCTGTTTACGCCGGCACAGGCGATCCCTATTACGCCATGTGGGGCGTGCACAAGTTCTCCCTGGAACTTGAACAGGTGTATCCCTACTACGTGATCGTGAACCAGCCCTTTGTCTACGCTGAGGACGACCCGAACTTCTGGCTGTACGGCGGCAGGGTCACCGATGCGTTCGTCATGGCTTTCGACAACTTCGACTTGCGTGTATCGGTGGCGGATGCGGCCGGCCTTCCAGGGGACTTCGATGGCAGCGGCGTGGTGGATACGCAGGACATCAACCCGTTCATTCTGGCGCTGACCAACCCGGCCGGCTTCGAGTTGACCTATGGCGTGGATCCGGCGGTGTATGACACCAACAACGACGGCGTCATCAACACCGAGGACATCAACCCCTTCATCATCATCCTGACCGGCGGTGGTCAGGCGGCCATCATTCCGGAGCCGGCGACATCGCTTCTGCTGGCTGTCGGCCTGGCGGGCGTGGCGCGGCGGCGTTAGCGGACTTGCGGAAAACAGACGCGAATACATGATGAACCACGCGGCTGCTTCAAGCCGCGTGGGTTTTTCATTGAAGGATGGGCCGTTGAACTTTCGCGAGATGAACCTGGCGGTATTCGAGCGGCGGCAGACGCCGCATGTCCTGTTCCAGCCGCGTCTCGAACCGTGGTATGCGTGGCATCGCGACCGGCAGCGGTTGCCGGCCGCGTGTGCGGGGATGTCGATGACCGAGCTTTTCGATGATCTGGGCATCTCGATGCGCTATGTGCACTACTACACGGACATGCCCAGCCCCGTGCATGATTCTTTCGACCCGACGGTACGCATCGAGACGCACATGGACGGCCCGCAGGAGGTGACGGTGATGCGGACTCCGCACGGTGACCTGGTGCGCCGCCGTCAGCGCAACGAGGACGGCGTGTGGCACACCGTGCGGTATCCGGTGGCGTCGGCCGACGACCTGCGGGCGCTGCTCTGGGCCGTACAACGCCGGGAGTATGTGTTCGACTTTGATGCGTTCAAGCGTGGCGCCGCGTTCGTGGCTGAGCGGGGCTGGCCGCAGTTCTGGGTCACCAAGAGCCCGTACCAGATTCTGGCCACACACTGGATGACGCTGGAGGACTTCATCTACGCCCTCATGGATGCGCCAGCACTTGTCGAGCAGGTGATGGCCGCGATGGACCGCAGCTACGACCGGCAGTTCGAGCAGATTATCGAGCATCGCGACAAAGTCCGGATCGTGAACTTCGGCGAAAACCTGCACGCACACCTGCTGGGGCCGGAGAACTTCGAGCGGTACCTGCTGCCGTGGTATCAGAAGCGAGCGGGACAGATCGAGGCAGCGGGCATCTTCACCCATGTGCATATCGACGGCGCGGTGACCGGTCTGCTGCCCTACCTGAAAGACCTGCCGTTCTCCGGGGTTGAGGCGCTTACGCCCCAGCCGCAGGGCGACGTGACGCTGGAGCAGATCGCCGAGCACATGGGCGACAAGGTGCTGCTGGACGGTATTCCCGCGATCCTGTTTCTGGACAGCTATCCCCGTGAGCGGCTGATGGCGTGCGTGGAGCGACTGGTGGAACTTTTCGGGAGGCGATTGATCCTCGGCGTGTCAGACGAAGTGCCGGAAGGAGGGGGCGAAGAGGCCTTGGAACGCGTGCGAATGGTCAGCGACTGGTGCCGCGCACACAAAGTCGGTTGACCTCTTCCGCGATGGATGCGGAAATAAGAAGCCCGGGCAAGCATGCCCGGGCTTTTGTGGTTGTTGGGCTGCTTCGTCGCGTGGCCACCTGTCAGATGATGCCCCTGGCGGTGAGCAGATCGAGGGTCTTGGCGACCGACTCTTCGATACTCAGTTTGTGGGTGGGCAGGACCAGTTCGGCGTTCTTGGGTTCTTCGTAGGGGTCGTCGATGCCGGTGAAGCCCTTGATCTCGCCGGCACGGGCCTTCTTGTAGAGGCCCTTGGGATCACGCTTCTCCGCTTCCTCGAGCGTACAGGCGACATAAACCTCAAAGAAAGGGATGCCCGCGTCCTCGTGCAGCTTGCGGACCAGCTCGCGGTCGGCGGCGTAGGGGCTGATGAAGCTGGTGATGGAGATCACGCCGGCGTCGGCGAAGAGCTTGGTGACTTCACCGATGCGGCGGATGTTCTCGGTGCGGTCGGCCGCCGAGAATCCCAGGTTCTTGTTCAGGCCGTGCCGGATGTTGTCGCCGTCGAGGCGGTAAGCGTGCTTGCCCCGTTGCAGCAGCACCTGCTCGAGGGCGACGGCTACGGTGCTCTTGCCCGAGCCCGACAGGCCGGTCATCCAGACGGTGCATCCCTTCTGGCCCATGTTGGCCTGGCGCTCCTCGGCGGTGACGTTGCCAGCGTGCCAGTGAATGTTCGTCGCCTTCTGCTCTGCCATGGTTGGATCTCGCTGGGGAAAGTAGTCGTTTCGCCGCCTGGCCGGAGGGTTATGGTCCGGTTCGGCGGGCCGGTCGAGGCGGCAATCGTAGCGGATTCCCGACGTTGCGCCCACCGTCGGCCGCACACATGCTTCAACAGGACGGTTTTCCTCCGGCCTTCGCGGCCGCATGACCGTCAAAGTTTGCCCCGATTCACCGGTCGGCCTACCCTCGGGTTCATTCAGCGGTGGCGAACGTCGCGGACGGTGTCAACGGAGCCGCAAAGCGTTTCATCGGCAGATGGAGGGACGCACATGAACCTGTCGCAGTTGCCGCAGGCGGTGATCGACGCGGTTGACCCACTATTCGAGGCCCATCCGCTGGACCAGGCGCTGGGCAGGCTGGTGGTCACATCACGGGGACCGGACGTCCTGACGGACAGGGTTGAGCGCGTCACGCGTCACGCGGCTGCAGGACCGGATTCGCCGCTGGCGGCGGGCCTGTGGCTATATGTGGACGAACTGGACCGCAGCCATCGGATCAGCCAGCGGATCGACACCCCGACGGGCAGTTACTGGCACGCCATCATGCACCGGTTGGAGGGTGATTTTTCGAACAGCCACTACTGGCTTCGGAAGACCGGCCGGCACCCGGCCATGGACGAGGTCGATGTCACCGGCCTGAAGGTAGTGAGCTACGACCCCGGCAAACTGGTGGACGCAGCCGCGGCGGCATGGGCTGAGGGTCAGGCGCCCGGGGATCTGATCATATTGCAGCGGCGGGAGTGGTGGGCGTTGTTTGCGTGGTGTGCGCGGGAAGGCGCTTAGGACGCCGCGGCAGTCCATCTGCTGCGTGCGATGATCCTGAGGATGCCTTGCGTCCTAACCGCGGTTGTGTTGCGTCACCTGCAGCAGGACCACCAGCACGTCGTACATCGCGTGGGTTCCCGCGACGATGCCAAAGCCGCGCATGAGGTAAATGATGGCGAAGTAGGCGCCCGCCAGGCTGTAGAAGCTGAAGCGAGCCCATTGGAAGGGGTTGCCGGGTCCGAAGTGATAGATGGCGAAAAGGGCGGCGGTGCCGATGACTGCACCGGCGGCGCTGACGTGGTCGGGCAGGGCCAGCAGGTCGGCGAAAACCATGTGCAGCAGAGCGATGCCGATGAGGCGGAACAGAAGCTCTTCGTAGATGCCCGCGCCGACGCTGTAGACCATAAGCGTTTGCCAGGGAGTGGGGGCGTTCACGGCGGCCGCGGCGACGATATGCCATTGGCTGCGGGCGACGCCGAAGCCCACGAGCATGAGCACGAACAGCGGCAGGCTGAGTATGAGCGATTCCACCGCCATCCAGGGATAGACAGCCGGCTCGAAGCGCCAGGGGTCGCGGCGGGTGACGTGGAGGCTCAGCAGAACGACGACGACGATCAGCCCGGGCAGATAGAAGGCGCCATCGCCGACGCCGATGGCCTCGAAAAACTGGCGGAGCATCTTGTGGGCGAGGATGTGGGCGGCGTACCCGCCGTTGCGGCTGACGTAGGCCAGGGTGCCAGCCTCATAGATGACCACCAGCGGCAGCAGAAAGAGCAGCGACTGCAGCGGCTGCTGCGACAGCGACCAGTAGCCAGCCGGTTCGGGCAGCCGGGATTTGACCTTGGCGCGGGCCATGTGCGGCGCAGTGTAACGACGGACGGGGATCGGGTGTCGGCAACCAGGTTGGAGGTCGGGGGCGGATGGTGTCGCGCAGGCTCAGAACTGGATCACCGCGTGGATGTCGCCGTAGCGTTCGAGCTGCTTGCGGCCGCCAAGGAACCCGAGCTCGATGAGCACGGTGGTGCCGACGATGTTGGCCCCGAGCTGGGTGACCAGTTCGCAACTGGCTTTCATGGTGCCGCCCGTGGCCAGGAGGTCGTCGACCATGAGCACGCGCTGACCGGGCCTGATGGCATCGCGGTGCATTTCGAGGCGGTCTGAGCCGTATTCGAGGGCGTAGTCGACGCCGATGGTCGCGGCGGGAAGCTTCTTGGGTTTACGCACGGGTACGAAGCCGGCGGATAGAGCCTGGGCGACGGCGACGCCGAAGATGAAGCCGCGGCTCTCGGTGCCGACGACCAGTTCGACGTTCTGGCCGCGGTAGGGATTGGCCATGAGCTCGACGGCCATGGCCAGGCCGGCCGGATCGCGCAGCAGGGGTGTGATGTCTTTGAAGACAATGCCCGGCTTGGGCCAGTCGGGGATGTCGCGAATGAGCGTGGTCAGGTCCATGGGCGGCGTCCAGTGGGGCGTGGGCAGCGGCAGACACGCAAGAGTGAATCCGAGGTTGTTTTACCATGATTCCGCGTGCAGCGCGGGCGGGCTCTCACGCATCGCGGTGCGGGGCGCGGCCGACGTGCGGTTGCCGGGTTGACGTGGTTGTGGGAAAACATGCTTCATGGACGCATTTGTGATTCACGGCGGGCGGCGACTGACGGGCAAGGTGCGGGTTCATGGCGCGAAGAACGCGGCTTTGCCGCTGATGGCGGCGGCGCTGCTGACCGATGAGCCGGTGGCCTTGCGCGATGTGCCGGATCTGGCGGACATCCGCAACATGGTGCGTCTGCTGGCAAAGCTGGGGATGGCGGTGCAGCGCGTGGAGCCGGAAGGGGGATCGGGTGAGGGGCGGCCGGGCCCGATGCGGTTGCAGGTCAGCGATCAGGCGTGCAGCGAGGCGCCGTACGACATCGTTCGCACCATGCGGGCGAGCATCTGCGTGCTGGGCCCGATGCTGGCCAAACGCGGCTACGCGCGGGTGTCGATGCCCGGGGGCTGCAACATCGGCGATCGTCCGGTGGACCTGCATCTGCGCGGCCTGCGGGCGCTGGGCGCGGAGATCGGGCTGGACGAGGGATACATCGTGGCCCGCGCGCCGGGCTACAGCCCGGGCGGCAAGCCCGGCCGACTGCGCGGCAAGCGTGTGTTTCTGGGCGGGCCGTTCGGCTCGACGGTGCTGGGAACGGAAAATGTCATGTGCGCGGCCGCGCTGGCGGAAGGCACGACGGTGATTGAGTCGGCCGCCTGTGAGCCGGAGGTCGAGGACGTGGCGCGGCTGCTCAACGCGATGGGCGCGCACGTCGAGGGAGCGGGATCGCCCCGCGTCACGATTCACGGGGTCGAGTCGTTGCACGGGGCCGAGCACACGGTGCTGCCCGACCGCATCGAGGCGGGGACGTACATCATGGCCGCGGCCATCACCAATGGCGATGTCGTGCTGGAAAACTGTCCGGTGGATACGATGGGCGCGGTGCTGGATCGCCTGGCGGCGGTGGGGGTGCAGGTGGAGCCGACCGGACCCGAAGCGGCGACGGATGGAGGGTTGCGGCAGACGGTGCGCATCGCCAGCAACCGGCGACTCGAACCCGTGCCGGTGACCACACAGCCGCACCCGGGTTTCCCCACGGATCTGCAGGCCCAGATTATGGCTCTGCTGTGCATGGCCGACGGCAACAGCATCATCACCGAGAAGATTTTCCCGGATCGTTTCCTTCATGTGGCGGAACTGCTGCGCATGGGGGCAAATCTGGTGCGCAACGGTCCGAGCGTGCTGGTCAGTGGTGTGCGTCAGTTGACCGGGGCGCCAGTGATGGCCAGCGATCTGCGGGCGTCGGCGGGGCTTGTGCTGGCGGGATTGGCGGCCAAGGGCACGACGACGCTCAACCGCGTGTACCATCTGGATCGCGGCTATGAGCAGATGGAGCGCACCCTTCAGGAACTGGGCGCGGACATCGAGCGGGTGGATCGTGAAGCGGTATGAGGGGAAGTCGCCGATTTCTGATTCTGGATTTTCAAGATGAGCGAAACGCCGTCTGATTCACCGATGATCGATCCAGGGCTTCTGGAAATTCTCGTCTGCCCGCTGACACGCAGCCCGCTGGTTCAGGAGGGCGGTGAGCTGGTGGCCACGCGACCCGCAGGGGCGGGGCTGCGCTACCCGATCCGCGAGGGTATTGCGATTCTGCTGATTGATGAGGCGAAGCTGCCCGCGGGCGTTGAGAGTCTGGAAGCGTTCAAGCGGCGATTTGCGGACCAGATTCCGCAATAGCGCCGGTGGGGTGCGGGTGGGGCGCGGGCAGGTACAGCAGCAGACTGACCACGAGGTAAGTGAGTGCGGAGGAGATGGCGGCGTCGCTGAGCCAGTGCGCGCCTGAGATGACGCGTGCGGCGACCATCAGCAAGCCGAAGGCGACAGCCGCGGCGGTGGCCCAGCGGCGGCGGTGGCGGTTCTCGATGGTGAGCGTTCCGGCGAGCAGGGCGAAGGTCATCGACACGTGGCCGGAGGCGAAGCTGTGGCTGTCGCGGGTGTTTCCCGGTTGCCACCAGGCCTGGAAGGGGGCGTCCTTGCCGAACTGCTCGACGCGGTTGGGCCGCGGCCGTCCCCAGTTTTCCTTCAGGCCGAGGTTGATCACCAGCCCCGGGCCCAGCGCCACCGCCAGGACGATGATCGCCACGCGGCGACGGCTGATCGCAAGTTTCGGGACCATCGAGCTGGCGATCAGCAGACCGACGGCGCCGAACGCCATGATCCACGTCGGCCAGCATCCGAACTCGTACATCGCGCGCCACGGCTGACGGTATTCATAGGTCCATGGCCAGGGTTGCGTGGCGTTGTAGAACCAGGCGGCGACGGTGAGATCGACGGCCGGCGGCGCGGTGAGTGCGGCGGCAAGGCCGAGCAGAAACAGTGACAGGCAAAGGTGGAAACGTCTGCGCGACATCCAAGGCTCCGTCGACGGGCTGGGCAGATGGTGAGGCATCGGGGGCGTTAAATCAAATGCGTTGACCCGTCGCGGCCTTTCCGGCGGCCACTGTAAAGGTTTGGCCGGCGTCAGACCAGCCGATAGGATGGCGACGCCGGTTTGACTGGCGTTCACTGCGCCAACCCCGCCCGATGCCCGCAGCGACCAGGAGCCCGCCGTGACCCAGCGCACGCTGATCCGTGATTTCCAGCCCAGCCAGTTCATCGAGGCGATCTTCGCGATCCACAACTGCCAACTGGGGCAGACCAAGGCGGGCAAGCCGTTTCTCAAATGTCTGCTCTCCGACCGTTCTGGCCGCACGCCCGGGCGCATGTGGAATGTGAGCGAGGAGATCTTCCAGGGCCTGCCGACCGACGGCTTCGTGTACATCGAGGGACAGACTCAGCCCTACCAGGGCGAGATTCAGATCATCATCAACACCATCTATGCCGCCGAGCCGACCGAAGACGATCTGGGCTGGCTGCTGCCCACGACCGAGTACGACGTCGACCAGATGATGGCCGAGGTGGTCGCCATGCTCGGTGCGCTGACGCATCCTGGCTGCAAAGCCCTGGCGCAGGCGTACCTGGGGGATCGGCAACTGATGGACCAACTGCGTCGCGCACCGGCGGCGGTGACGATGCATCATGCGTTCATCGGCGGCCTGCTCGAGCACACGCTGAACCTGATGAAACTCGCCGAACTGATGCTGCCACGCTACCCGCAGATCAACCGCGACATCGTACTGCTCGGGCTGTTCATTCACGATCTGGGCAAGTGTGAGGAACTGACCTGGGATGCGGGCTTTGCGTATACCGATGACGGCCAGCTTGTGGGGCATATCGCCCGTGGTGCGATCCGGCTGACGGACAAGGCTCGGCAATGCGAGGCGGCGGGGACCGTCGTGTCCGCACCGATCCTGCGGGTGCTGACACACATCATTCTCTCGCATCACGGGAAGCCGGAGTTCGGGGCGGCGCGCATTCCGTCGACGCCCGAAGCCATCTTCGTGAGCCTGCTGGACAATCTGGACGCGAAGATGGCGATGGCCATCGCCGCCACGCGCGGGCCCAACGTTCCGCAGTCCAGCGGCGAGCAACCCGGCGGCGACTTCACGGAAAAGATATGGGCCCTGGAGACGCGGTTGTATCGGCCGGATCCGACGACGGTGGAGGATCAGCCGTCCGATAGTGCCGGGCCGGCACAGCCCGCGACCACGAAGCCGCGCCGTGGCGGGCTTGAATAGCGCGCGAAAAGGACGTCAGGATTGCTGTTCAGATTTTATTTGCAGACCTGATGGCGCGGCGACGGGTGCATCCGGTGCGGGAAGTTCTGGAACCACGTGGCCGGTCTCTCGTAGATTCGCATCAAACACGCCATCGCCATCCTCGCGACCGAATCATCGATGAACCGCGCCTTTGCCGCCGCACGGAGCGGGCTCTGCTGTGTCACTCGCCCCAGGGATCGAGCAGCACCTTGCCACAGTTGCCGGTGAGCTGAAGCTCCCAGGCTTGCTTGACACGGGTCATCGGGAACCGGTGGGTGATGAGAAGGTCCAGTTTCGCGGCCGAGGCGCGAAGCAGTTGCATCATCCGCCGGGTGTCGAGCAGGTTCCAGTGCCAGCAGCCGTGCAACGTCAGGCCCTTGCGCAGCATGTCATCGCTGATTCTGATCTCCAGCGGGCCTGCTTCGCCGACGAAACTGACATGCCCCTTGCGCCTCGCCGCGTCGATAAGCAGCCGCTGCGCCGCTGGCGCGCCCGAGCAGTCGATGGCTTTGTCGACCCCGCGTCCCCGCGTCAAGTCCCGAATCATCGCCAATGCGTCAGAATCGGTTGGATCGATGACGGCCGCGGCACCGAGTCTCGAAGCCAACTCTTTTCTATACGGATGACTCTCGACCGCGATGACCCGCGCACCGCGATAGGTGCCGTTGATGACGCCCCCGAGGCCGACCGGTCCCATGCCGGCGATCAATACGGTGTCGAAGGCGTCAACCTCCATGCGCTGCATGGCCCCGAACGTCGGTCCCAGGCCGCAGCAGGCCATGCTCGCGTGCTCCAGCGACATGTCGTCGGGAACCGCCAGCAGTTGCCAGTCCTGCTTGAGCAGATGCTCGGCGTACGTGGCCGTACCGCGCCCGCCTGGCGGATTGCCGCCTCGCTCGCAGTGAATGTAGTCGCCGCTGGCGCACAGCTCGCAGCGGCCGCATGCGTACAACGGCATCACCACCACCCGATCGCCAGCCTTGAATCGCGTTGATCGTCCCGCGTCCACCACCTCGCCCGCGGCCTCGTGTCCAAGGCAGGTCAATTTCTGCCCGGCCCGATAAAGCTTGTACTCGGTGCACATCGGGCAGATACGCACTTTGACCAGCAGAAACTCGTCGGTGGCCTGCAGGTCGGGCTTGTCGATGAGCTCGCACTGTTGCGGACCGGTAATCGCGGCGACTTTCACGGGAAGACGGCTCCACGGAGTGTTTTCGAATCGTCGGCAGTATGACCTCGCGGCTAGAGCCGTCAACGCGGCCGGTAAGGTCACACCGCTTTCCGCACGGCGCACCAGTTGACCGTCGCGCCGGATCGCATGATACTGCGCGGTTCTCTCCGATCGCGAAACCGTGGCAGGAGCTGGTTATGGCCGCGCGATGGCTCAGGACAAGTGTATTGACCGCGGCCGTCTTCGGCGCGGGATCGCTGGTGGAGCATGGCATGAACGGCGCATGGGCCCGGCCGCAGGAGGCATCATCACAGAGTCAATGGTTAATGATCGTTCCGACGACGCACATGGACATCGATTTCACACGTCGGCCGGACGAGTCGATGGCCAGGTACGCCCGCTTCCTGAGGCAGGCGATGATGGCAGTGCACGAAGACCCCGGTCTGCGATACAGCGTGCAACTGGCGTCGGTCGTCCCGGTGTTCAGGGAAGCGTACCCGCAGCTCTGGTCGAGTCTGGTGCCGATGGTGCGCGACGGCCGCATCGAAATCTGTTCGAACTGGACCAATCCTCACTACAGCGAGCTCGGGGGCGAAACGATCGTGCGGCAGATCGCGTGGACACGGTGGTGGCTGCACGACCAGCTGGGCGTATGGACGGACGTGGCGGACAATGGCGAACTGGCTGATGTGACCCCGCAACTGGTCCAGGTGCTGGCGCGCAGCGGCGTGCCGAATTTTCATACCTACAAGATCGTACAGCGATCTGAGCTGCGCACCGGCTACGAAGGCGCCTTCTGGCTGGTGGGGCTCGATGGTTCTCGCGTGCTGGTCAACGGCGACTGCTACAACCACAGCGTTGAGCGGCCGGAGACCCGACCCTGGGGCTGGCCGGAGGGCCGTGCGGGCGGCGAAATGGCGCTGCGCCGGCCGGCGGTGGGGAACGTGCGTCTTGTCACCGACGGCGGACCCGGCTGGGATGACGAAATGCCGCCACTGCGGCAGTTGGGGGCGTTCGTGGAGGGCTGGAATCACGAGCCGGCGATGGCGGCGCAGGCGATAGCCATGCTGGCGACCTGGCGCGACTACTTTGCCAAGGTGCGGCAGCAGGTGGACGAAGGCCTGGCCTTGCCCGTGCGCAGCGGCCACACGGAACATGGCGAATTGCTCTATCAGCGGGTGTGGAATCTGGCCCGGGACCGCGCATTGTTCGAAAGCCGCATGGCGCAGGCCGAAGCCCTGGCCGTCATGAACGACTGGCTGGGTCTGACCACGCCTCCAGGGCCGGGGATGCATCCGGTGCCAACCCAGGTCGACGCGAATGCCGTCGATGCCGCCGTCGAAGCCGCATGGCGGCAGCTTCTTGAGGCGTGCACACACAATTGGGCGTTGACGGATCAGGAAACCGGCTTGCTGCGCACGCGCGCTGCCGCGGCTCGGGCTGCCGCCGAGGGGATGCTGTCTGAACAGAGGGCGATCCTGGCTCAGGTTGCGGCGGCCGACGAATGGGTGGTGATCAACACCCTGCCGTGCGAGCGGCGGGAGCTGGTGCCGCTGGGGGCGACGTGGCGCATGGTGGACGTGCCGGCCATGGGATATGTGCGTATTCCCGCGGCCGATGCGGCGGCCGACAGCGATCCGACGCTTATCGCGACGTCCAACAGCATCGAGAACGTTCGATACCGCGTCACCGCCGATGCCCAGCGTGGTTTGACCAGCATCTTCGACAAGCGCTGCGGCCGCGAACTGCTTCGGCCTGTTGACGAATCGGGTTGCGTACTGGCCGTGCGCGGCAGCTACAACGAAGCCATGGGCGCGGAGCGAGCCGATTACCTGCTCGAAGGCGGTGCCGCCCGGGAAGCGACGCCGGCCAGGAAAGAGCAGTATCGCGCCTGGCTGGCGGCCACGGACGTAACGATGCAACCCGACAAGGTTACGACGCGACGACTGGGCGACGGGGTCGAACTGGTGATTGACGGTGCGGCCGGCGATCTACCCATGCGCATCGTGGCGCGGCTGGCGGCCGATACAGAGGAGGCGGCGGGAGCAGGCGTCGATCTCACCTTCGAAAGCGCAGACATCCAGGCGGCCGAGCCGGAGCCGTCGGACCCCCAGCTTGCGTCACTGGTGCGAGGCGGGCGGATGTTCTTCGCAGTGATGGAATTGAATGTTGACGAGCAGGTCGGTCAGGCACGCGCCAGCGTCCCCTTCGGCTCGGTGCCCGTTCCCCTGAAGATGCCGGCCGTCGGCGAACTGCCTTTCTCTTCGGCCACCACCCATCAGGATGCCGTCACATGGTACGGCATCTACAACGAGGACTGGCACCAGCCGCTGGAGGCTCAATTCGCCGCGAGGCTCGCGCAGCCGCAGTGGCTGACGCTCTGGGACGCCGAGGGCGGCGTCACATGGCTGCAATATGCACCTTACGCCAACATGTTCCGTGATTTGCAGCACCCATCGCGATTCTACAAGTCGTTATGGCGCGGACAGAGCGGGGACGCAACCTACCGATGGCGCCTGCTCGCCCATCATGGTGACTGGCGGGAGGCCCGCGCCCCTTCGTGGAGCAGCGTCTGGCAGACGCCGTTGCTGGTCGTACGCGGCGCCGCCGTGTCGCGCGAAACCGCGAACGCCCAGCCTCGGAAGCGCGGATGGTTCGCGCTGCGGCAGTCCAATCTTGTCTTCAGTCATCTTGGGCGCAGCTTCGACGGCAAGGATCATGTGCTGCGTTGCCATGAAGCCTACGACCATCCTACGCGGCTGGATGGTCTAATCCTGGACGGATGGCGGAGAACGAACCTCGTGCAGGAGCCCACGTCAGATGGCCCCGAGATCGGGCCTTTCGAGATCGTGACGTTACGCCGGCCGCACGATGCGGGGTCTGAGGATTTACGCTGAATCAAGGCTTGTGGGCCCCACGGTTGGCCGTAATGCCGTCGCACGGTATCTTTTCCGTGCCCTAGGCCTTGGCGTGGTTCGGATCCCTCCGTGCCGTCAGGCGTCGTCAGACCTTTTTCGCGAGCGCCCCATGCGCCAATCCGCCCAACCCGGTCATTCCATCGACGGCATCATGACGATCGACATCGGCGCCACGTCGGTGAAGGTCATCCTCTTCGACACCGCTGGCCGCATCCGCGCCAGCAGCGGCCGCGAATACGCGCTCATTCACAACGGCGAGTTGCGCGTCGAACTACCCCCCGAAGTCTACTGGGACACCCTTCGGCGCTGCGTGGCTGACATTCTGGCGGCCAGCGAAGCCCGGCCCGAGGACATCCGCATCATCACCGTCAGCACGCAGGGCGAAACGTTCGTCACCCTCGACGCGCATGGACAGGCGATGGGCAACGCCATCATCTGGATCGACAGTCGCGCGGCCGACGAAGCCGACCAGATTCGCGATCGCTTCGGTCGCGACGCCTTCTTCCAGACCACCGGCCTGGGCGAAATCTCTGCGATCTGGCCGGCCTGCAAGTATCTGTGGCTCAAGCGTCATGAGCCGCAGCGATTCAGCAGCACGCGCAAGTTCCTGCTCCTTCAGGACTACATCATTTACCGGCTCACCGGTGAGTTCGTCTGCGAGCTGACCAATGCGTCATCGTGCGGCTACCTGAACATCAACACAGCCGCGTGGTGGCCGCAGATGATGCAGTTCATCGGCGTCGAGCCGGAGCATTTCGGCCGACTCGTGCCCAGCGGCAGCGTCGTTGGCCCGCTGCACCCAGAGGCTGCTGAACAGCTTGGGTTGAGCACCCGGACGGTTGTCGCCACCGGGGCGCAGGATCAGACCGCTTCGGCACTGGGGGGCGGCAACATCCGCCCCGGCATCCTGACGGAGACCACCGGCACCGCCCTGGCCCTGATCCGCACCATCGACGAGCCGCGCTACGACCTGGACGCGAATATCAACTACGTGCCCCACAGTGTGCCCGACAGGTTCATCGCCCTCGCCGTCAGCCAGACGGCCGGCATGGTCCTTAAGTGGTTCAAGGACACCTTCTGCGCGCCGGAGATCGCGGCCGCGGGCGAGGACGTCTACACGCTGCTCGACGACATGGCCGCACGCGTCGCGCCCGGGTGCGACGGCCTGACCGTGTCGCCGCACTTCTCCGGCAAGTTGTTTCCCGGGACCGATCCGAGTCTGCGAGGCGTGTTCCGCGGGGTGTCGCTGCACCACACGAAGGCTCACTTCATCCGCGCGATCATGGAGTCGGTGGCCTTTATGCTTCGGGAAAACATTGAGTATCTCGACGCCGCCTACGGACCGGCCGAAGTGGTGATCTCGCTTGGCGGCGGGGCGAGAAGTCGCCTGTGGAATCAGATCAAGGCCAGCGTGCTCAACACGCCCGTCGATCTTCTCGAATGCTCCGAGTCGCCGTCTCTGGGCTCGGCCATGCTGGCGGCGGTGGCCATTGGCGCGGCCCGTGACATCGCCGAAGCGTGCGGGCGTTTCGTGCGCGTCAAAGAGCGCGTGGAGCCGGACCCGGTCCAGGTCGAGGTATACAGCGAGGTCTACCGTGAGTTTCTCAAGACATCGAGTCTCTAAGCGTCGCATGTAACATCGTTGGGCACTCAAACAATGGGAGTATGCACGTGGGATTGACCGGCAAAGACCTGAGAATGGCGCGGTTTCTCAACGACGGCGAAAATGCCGTGATTGCGGCTGCGGACCATGGTTTCTATTACGGACCGATCGACGGACTGCACGACCTGCCGCGGGCCATCGAAGGCGTCAGGGACGCCGACGGCATTCTCATCACCCCGGGCATGCTCGAGCGCTGCGGCAGCGTGTTCGCCGCGCGGAATCGGCCGCTGCTGGTGCTGCGACTCACGTGGGTGTCGTCCTACGGCGGACAGTGGGGCTACAGCCGCAGTTTCCAGAGCGACCTGATGATGCCCGAGGACGCCCTGGCCCTTGGCGCGGATGTGGGCATCACCTCCTGCACGCTCAATTCCGGCGACGAGCAGACCGACGCGCAGAACATCCGCCAGTATGCCGAGTTCGTCCGCCGCGGACGCCAGTGCGGTCTGCCGATCTGCGGCGAGTTCTACCCCGGCCACACCGAAGATCGTCCGCGCGAGCAGCTTCAGGACGAAGTGGCCACCGTCTGCCGCATCATCAGCGAGATCGGCGCCGACGCCATCAAGACGTTCTATACGGGCAAGAAATTCAGCGAGATCGTCAAGTCCACGCCGGCACCCCTGCTCGTGCTCGGCTCAGGCAAGACCACCAAGGAGGTCGATTCGCTCCAGCACGCCTACGACGCGGTGAATGCCGGCGCCCGCGGTGTGTTTTTCGGCCGTAACGTGATGCAGGCCAGACATCCGGGCCGATTCCTAGGCGCTTTGGCGGCTGTGGTCAAGAAGGGCGTGTCGCCCACGGCCGCAGCTCGCGAGTTCGAACTCGACAGCTAACGCGGGGCCCGACGGCGTGCGACCCGGCAGGAGACATCGCCATGAGAGCTTCGGTGCACGCGCAGAACTGGACGGCCGGTTTTTCGAAGCACGATCTGCACCTGATCGACAAGGTCGCGGATATGGGTTTCGAAGGCATCGAGATTGCGCTGGTGACCTCCGTGGTGCGGGAACTGCCGATCAAAGAGGTGAAGCGACGGCTGGCCGATCGCAACCTGCGGCCTTCGTTCGACACCGGTCTGGACGCCGATCAGAACCTCGCGTCCGACAACGCCGCGTACCGACGTCAAGGGACCGACCACCTTAAGCGTTGCATGGACATCATCGCGGAGTTTGGCGGGGACGAACTTGGCGGCGTCTGCTACGGCGCGTGGGGCTACTTCAGCGGCAACGGTCCCACGCCGGCGGAACTCGAACGGTCGGCTGCGTGTCTCCGGGAAGTCGCCAAGTATGCCGCGCCCATGGGCATCGATCTGGCCGTCGAACCAGTCAGCCGCTTCGAGGGTTATCTGCTGGCCACCGCGGCCGATGGCCTGGCTTACCTTGACAGGGTCGGCATGGAGAACGTTGGGCTGCATCTGGACACTTTCCAGATGAACATTGAGGAAGAGAGCCTGCCCGCCGCCATCCGCGCGGCGGGCGAACGTTTGTACCACTTCCACCTGTGCGCCAGTCATCGCGGCATCCCCGGCCGCGATCACATTGACTGGCCCGCTGTCTTCGACGCCCTCAAGGCGGTGGGTTATCAGCGGTGGCTGACCATCGAAGCCATCGGAACCGACAGCGGCGAGGCGACGGCGGCGGCCAAGGTCTGGCGTCAGCTTGCGACACCCGACGAGATCGCCATCGGCGGCCTGCACCTGATTCGCCGCCATCTCGGCGCCTCCGCGGCCATCTGACGCGCCGTTCCGGATCCCAGCCCACGACGTGCGAACAGGATTTCGCTCTCGAAATCGCGAAATTTCTGTTGACAGCCTCCCACAGCCGAAATAAAGACTATATAGTGCTGTTTGTGCGCGCTGCCTGCGATGCCGTTGGCCGGGAGGTCGCCACCACCAGCCGTACGCAGACGCAGCAGCGTGCAGGGTCAAGGAACTTCCTGATGCCCGCCGACCGTAGAACCTTCCTCAAGTGCCTGGGCGGCGTCCTCGCCGCTGGGGGGGCCGGTGCGGCCGCCTGCGCGCGTGCCGCCAGTCACGGGCACAGTCCGATGCCTGCCGATCCGATGGGCGTGCTCGTTGACCTGACGGCCTGCGTCGGTTGCCGTCTTTGCGAATACGCATGCCGTCAAGCCAACGGCCTGGAGACCGGCCCCCTCGCGGCTTACGACGACACATCCGTTTTCGCCCGCAAGCGCCGCCCCGCACCTGACAACCTGACCGTCATCAATGCGTGGTCGGCGCCCAGCGCCTCCACCCCCGTCCATGCCAAGGTCAATTGCGTGCACTGCAATGACCCGGCCTGCGTTTCGGCCTGCATCGTCGGCGCGCTGGAGAAACAGGAGGACGGCGCGGTCACCTACGACGCCTGGAAGTGCATCGGCTGCCGTTACTGCATGGTCGCCTGTCCGATGCAGTTACCCGCTTACGAGTATGCCGACGCCTTCACGCCCGAAATCCGCAAGTGCCAGCTCTGCCACCATCGCACCATCGCCGGCCAACTGCCCGCCTGCGTCGAGGTTTGCCCCCAGCAGGTGATGATTTACGGCAAGCGCGACCAGTTGATCGCCCGGGCCCACGCCAGTATCCGCGAGCATCCGGGCCGTTATGTTGATCACGTCTACGGCGAGCATGAGGTCGGCGGCACGTCCTGGCTTTATCTATCGCCCGTGCCCTTCGACGAGGCTGGCTTCCTCACTCTGGGAAGCACCGCTCCGCCGCGCCTGACCGAGGCCATTCAACACGGCGTGTTCAAGTACTGGATCGCCCCGGTGGCGTGGTACGGGTTCCTGGCCTCGATGATGTGGTACACAGGCCGCCGTGCCCGCGCTGGAGCTGGTGTTGCCGTTCCCGACCAGGCTCAAGACGAGCGGCATATTCACGCCAGCCGCCTCGAGCACGCCGGAATGGCCGATGGTTATGCGTTCACGGATGGAGGTGGGGCGGTTGCGATCGCCGCGCCGCCCATCACACGTACCCTCCGCGGCTCGGTTGCCTCGCATCAGGCACGTCGCGGCCGGGGTGGTCGTCATGCCGAACCTGGCCACGTTCACCCCGCCCAACCTGTCGGCGGTCGACTGCTGACGCCGGGCGTCTGGGCCCTGATCGCCACGGTCGTGGTTGGCGCGGGTTTTGCGTTGTACCGCTTCCTCTTCGGGCTGGAAGCCGCCACCCACCTCGATCAGCAGCACCCCTGGGGCTTGTGGATCGCCATGGATGTGGGCAGCGGCATCGCCCTGGCCGGAGGCGGGTTCGTCACGGCCGCCCTCGTCCATATCTTCCATCGCGAGTATTACCACACCGTGGCCCGATCGGCTCTTCTCACAGCGTTGCTCGGTTACACCTTCTACGTTCCCGGACTGCTGGCGGACCTGGGCCGCTGGTACAACCTCTGGCACCCCACCCTGCCCAGCATGTGGCAGGTCAACTCTGTACTCTTCGAGGTAGGCATCTGCGTGATGCTCTATCTCAACGTGCAATATGCCGAGTTCGCACCGATTCTCTGCGAACGCCTGCTGGACGATCAACGCTCATACCGGTTCCCACGTCTGCGCCTCGGGCTTGGGCGCATCCGCGGCGTCCTGGAATTCGTCATGCCCGCGCTGCTCGTGCTCGGTGTCACGCTCTCGACGTTTCATCAGTCCTCGCTGGGAAACCTCATGGTCATCGCCCCCGGCAAACTGCATTCGCTGTGGTGGACGCCCGTATCGCCGCTGTTGTTTCTTCTCTCGGCCGTCATGGTCGGTTTCCCGATGGTGATCTTTACCATCCTCTTCGCCTCCCGTTCGCTGCGTCGTGAACCTGAGATGCATGTACTCGCACCCTTGGCGCGGTACATCCCGGTGTTCCTGGGCATCTATCTGGCGGTGCGCGGCGGCGACGTGCTCGTCCGCGGTGTGTGGGCGACGCTGCTGACCGATCCTTACCACGCTGCACTATGGACCGCCGAGGTCGGCCTTGGCGTGCTGACGCCGATGGTCATGCTCCTGCGGCCTCGTGTGCGCCGATCGCAGCGATGGCTGGCCATCGCCTGCCTCATGGTGATTTTCGGCGTGGTGCTCAATCGGCTCAACGTCTTTGTGCTCGCATACCACCCGCCATATGCCGAGCGTTCCTACATTCCTTCGATTCCCGAATTCGCGGTGTCGGCCGGCCTGGTGGCGGCGTTGATGCTGGTCTATCGCATCGCCGTCACCTACCTGCCGATCCTCGAGCCGCGGCCCGTCCGCCGCGGCTCGTCCACCGCGACCACGCGGGCTTCCGACGTGCGTAATCTGCCATGAAACCGGCCCCGACTCCGCGATCCTGTTCCCACGTCTCGCTGCGTGCGATGGCGTTGAGTCTGGCGCTGGCCGGTTTCGCATACTTCACGCCAGTCGTGTGGCCCACGCATGCCGGCGACGCGATGCCGGTCGCTGAGCCGGCGGCCGTCCTCGCCCGCGGCACGCGGGCCGGCGGCGCTGTGAGCGACCTCGGACCCGAGGTGGTCATACTCCGCGAGTTGCAGGAGCTCTACCAGCCCGTGCCGTTCAACCATCGCGCCCACGCCCAGATGGCGGACATGTGGAACGGCTGCGTCACCTGCCACCATCACCACCCCAACAGCCACGCGCTCGATCGTGCCGCCGAGCACCCTGCCACTGGGACGGTCGATCCCCCCGTGGACCAGCCCGCCGTCGCCCCCGCGTCCTCCAGCGGCCGACACGTGCAGGAGGAAGCCGACGAGATTCCCGCGTGCAAGTCCTGCCATCCCATCGCCGCCGACAAGGCCGACATCGCCATGCCCAGCCTCAAGGGCGCGTACCACCGTCAGTGCCTGAGCTGCCACCGCGAGTGGGCCCACGAGAACGCTTGCGTCGTCTGTCATGAGCCGCTCAAGCACGAGGGCGAACTGGTCCACGAGCCCACTCCGGGCGACATCCTCGGCCGCATGCATCCGCCCATCGAACCGCCGGTCGAAAAGCTCTATGTCGCCCGCTTCACCCCCGTGGCTGGCGACAACGTTCTGTTCCGCCACGACGAGCATGTTGCGCGTTACGGCCTGCGCTGCGTGGACTGCCATCAGAACGACAACTGCTCCCGCTGTCACGGACCGGCCGCGGCGGCGGAACATGTATCCGGTCCGCTGACGCCGGCCGATTCATGGCGGCAGTCGCACGGCCCGTGCCTCACCTGCCACGCCGAACAGCGATGCGAGCACTGCCACTACGCCGCGTCCCAGATGCCGCCTGCACCGTTCGAACACCGCGTGACGGGCCAGTTGCTTGACGCCGACCACCAGGACTTGGCCTGCGCCCAGTGCCATCCCGCACTCACTTACGACCAGCCGCAGACTTGTGATACCGCCGGCTGCCACGATCCTCAGGCCGTCTATGCGCTGCCCGACCATCGCCCCGGTGAACTGCTCACGGGCAACAACCTCACGCCTGCCGAGCACGCCCGTCGCGCGAGCATGCGAGGCCTGCCGGTCGCCGAACCGGTCATCCCCACCCGCGAACCCAAGGCTGTGCCTGCTCAGATCACCCCTTCGCCTCGTGATCTGGCCCCCTCAGCGGTCGTCCCGCCCAGCCGGCAACTGGTTCTCGCGCCGGCCGGCCCGATCGCCACTTGCGTCACCGACGAATGCCACGCGGTTCTGCAATGGCAGGCGGTAGTGCATGCTCCGGTGGGCAACAACGCCTGCGGTGCTTGCCATCGTGTTGTCGATCTGGAGAAACACACCTTCGCTCTGCTTCGTGAAGACGCGGGCTTGTGCACCTACTGCCATGACTTGAAGCTCGACGCCATGCCGGTCGTCCATGAGCCGTTGGCACGCGGCCAGTGTCTGGGCTGCCACACCCCCCACGGCGGTGAGACCCGCGCGATGACCCGTGAGTCCACGGTCACGGCGCTCTGCGACCGATGCCACGAAAGCGTTATTCATGGTCGAACCTTCGCCCACACGCCTGTCGCCGACGGACGTTGCATCGATTGCCATCCGCCACATGCCGCACGCTTCAACGGGTTGGTCGACGTCAAAGGCGCCGACCTGTGCCTCAGTTGCCATGACGAGATCGAACGAGGTCTTGGATCCTTCAGCGTCCGGCACGAAGCGATGGACGAGGGTTGCCTGCGCTGCCACGACGCGCATAGCTCCAACACGCCATCGACGCTGGTCGATGTCCCCGCCGCCTTGTGCATGGACTGCCACGAGTCCGTCCGCCAGGCCGCCACCCGCGCGGTGTACGGTCACAGCGTCGCCCTCGAAGATCGCGCCTGCATGACCTGCCACTCTCCGCACGGGGCGAACCTCGACCACCTGATGAACGATACGCCCCTGCGTGTCTGCATGACCTGCCACGATCGGCCGATCGATGCCGGCGGCCGCACCATTGCCGCGATCGATCAAATCGTTCAACCAGACACCTTCAAGCACGGCCCGATTCGCGACGAGGAATGCGGCGGGTGCCATGAACCGCACGGCTCGGATCGGCCCATGCTCCTGAGCGGCGCCTATGGCCGCGGCTTCTATGAAGTTTTCGCCCGCGACAAGTACGAGTTGTGTTTCTTCTGCCACGAGCCGTCGCTTGTCGAGGCGCAATGGACGCAGACGGCCACAGCCTTCCGCAACGGGCAGCAGAACCTGCATTTCATTCATGTCGCCAACTGGAACGCTCATAGCTGCGCCGTCTGTCACGAATCGCATGCCGGCCCGCGACAACGGCACCTGAGGCGATTCATCCCGTTCGGCAGGTGGGAAGTGCCCCTTGATTACGAAAAGACGGATACCGGCGGGCAATGCGGGCCCGGCTGCCACCGCACGCTGGCTTACGACCGCCAAACCCTCATCGCTCTCGCCCAGACGATCCTCGCCCCGGTCGAGCGGGCCGCCCGGCGCGACCCGCCTGTCGTTCTGCACCATGCCGCGGCTGACGTCGCCGGCCGCCCCATCCACATTCCCGATCCGGGTCGGTCCACCATTCTCGTCATGACTCGCTCCGGCCAAGCCACCCCCACCCTCTTCGCCGACCTTGCCGCCGCACTGACGCTGACGGACAACTCAGACGCCGCGCCGACCACCCCCCGCCGACCAGGCCCCGCCGTCGTTGTCGTCGTCAGTGGCGACCACGAGGCGGTTGCGCCGCCGCAGGCCGCCGCCCGTGGCCCCCACCCGCCAACCGACTGGCCGATGGTCATCGACCTCGAGGGCATACTCGCCCAGCAACTGAACGTCCGCGCCTGGCCGACGCTGTTGATTGTTCAGTCCGATGGCCTGGTCGTGGCCCGAATTCACGGCGCGAGTCCCACACTGGCTATCAAGCTGAAAAGCTATCTGCGCGATTCCCAGACCTCTGGCAACGGCGGGGCCACGCCTAATGGGCGGGCGGACGTCGCCCCCATCGATATCAGTCCCGAGGGTATCGCCGAGCGCTATCGCCGCGTCGCACGCCGCTTGATTGATGAGGGGCGGGCCCAGCAGGCCGACCGCGTGCTCGACGAAGGCCTCGCACTGCATCCCGATGCCACGCCCCTGCGGATCCTTAAAGTCGAAACGCTTGTCCAGCTTGGGCAAGCCGGCGACGCGATGATTCTGCTGGACCAGCTCCATGGCGACGCGCTCGATCCGGTCAGGCGTGCCGTCTTGCGAAGCCGGGCCTTCATTGCTGCCGAACGTTGGGACGAAGCCCGCCGGGAGCTCACCGCTGCGCTTGCCGATCACGCCGACATCGCCGAGTTGCATGAACTGATGGGCCGTATCCATGAACACCATCAGCAATGGCAGGAAGCCGCCGAGGCCTATCGCACTGCCCGCGAACTGAGTCGAGGGTGAAGCCCGTGGCGATGGCATCAATCGTGCTGTCATGCCCGGCAGAAAGCATCTGCAACCAAGACGATCATGATGTTGTGGGTCAGGGCTACGCAACTCCACGTGTGGGTCCATGACCCCGTTGGGGTTGAAGTGGGGGCCATCGGTATCGCCGGAACCCCGCCATCGAGCCAAGGTAGCTGGGGTTTGTGCAAAGCTATTGAAGGCCGGTCCCGCTCAATCTGCCTTCTCGGCAATGCGCAGCGACTGGTTCTGCACCGAATCAGTCATGGTTTGCCGGGCGGTGCCGCGGTCGCCGATGGGGATCTTCATGGACAGCGTGTAACGGCGTGATTCATTGCGACCAACCACCTCGTGACGGTTCAAATCCCACATCACCTGTTCCTGGCTTTCGGCGTCGCGCAGGCTCACGTCGACGTTGGCCTGCCGGGCGTCAGCGCCGGCTTCGAAGCGCAGGCGACCATCGCCGCGCACATTGGCGATCATCTGTCCCTCGATCAATTCCGTGCCGGCCAGTTCATACTTCATCTGGACATGGAAAGTGCCCACTTCGTGGGTGCGGTCCATGTCGTGGGTCCACGTGGCGCCGGGCGATGCTGCAGACGGGGCGCTGCCGAGGATCGCCAGGTCGTAGGCCGTTTCCATGAGGTCGGCGTCGGTGAAGGCGTCCTTGGGAAGATCCTTCAGCTTACGCTGCACGTCGCGCAGGCCGTCGACCTTTTTGATGACCGCGTTGGCGGCCAGATCGAAAGTGATGGGCGTGTTGCTCAAGGCTCGGACCGCTTCGTGAAGCGGTGGGCTGTCGCTGCTGGACTTGCGGCTGTCGGCGACGACGGTCCGACCGTCGGGGTTGATGACTGTGGCGCTCAGCCAGTCGATGACCATGACGCACTGGGCCGATCCGTCCGCGTTCACCTTCTTCACCGTCCAGGTGATTTCGCCCTCGACGGTGGTGTCTCGCTTGAACTGGCGTGATCGGCCGCCGAAGTCCATTTCAACGACGCTCTCGCGGCGCGTCCAGACGCTGTAGCGTGCCGAGCGGTCCACGGTGAACAGCGGTTGGAGGTTGAATGGCTCGGTGTCGGCCGCCATGAGCGTCGCCGGACTCACCAGGACCAGCAGCAGTGAAGCCCCGAGAGCGGCTAAGCGCGGGAAGGTTGGGAAGGACATGACAGGTCTCCATCGGTGGCGGCCGAGAGGCGAATCGCCGGCCGACTGGGGATCGTAGTGGCCACGCGGGGCTATGACCAGACGTCGGACCGTGGCTGGACACCGTTAGGGGCTGGGTGTTCGAGCCATTGAATGCGCACCGCCCGCCACGCATGGGCGGGATCAGACACGTTGTCGTTGCCTCGCAGCCATTCGATGAGCCAGCGCGTCTGGATCGGCCGCTCACCGTAATCCTGGCTGCCGAGGCGGGTGCCGACGTCGATCAGCACGCGGGCGCCGCGTGGATTGACGACTTCGGCCGCGAGGATGCGCGGATGGCTGTTGACGATCTGGTAGCGGGCAAGGACGTGGCGGATGATGGGGTCGAACTCGGTGCGTGTCAGCCACGCTCCGCCCCCGGGGCCGACGAGTACGGCCTGGGGTGCCAGCAGGCGGTCGAGGACGGCCTCGTCCAGCGGCGAGGTGGCGGCGACCAGGTCGCGCGTGAGGCGGATGACCTGCTCACGCGGCGTGGTGACCGAGGCGGCGAGGAACCACAATCCGCCGGCCAGAAGTGGGCCGCTGACCAGGGCGCCGACGAGCAGTGGGCGACTCCCGCGGCGCATGGCGATCGCGACGGCCAGGGCGCTGACCGCGAGGACGAAGGCGGCGGCGGGCAGCGGCTGCTCGAACAGGTAAAAACTCGGAAAGGGAGGGCCAGCGAGCATGCGGCAAGTATAGGGCGCGGGCCGCGACGCGGGGTGCGGGGACGGGCGGCGTGCGAAGGCAGCGCGAGGTGGGTAACCTATGCACAGCCCTTACACACGGAGGTGGGGCGTTTTCATATTGCCCGGGCGTTCGACCGCTCATATCCCGAGGTCGGATGCGAGCAGGTCATGGCGGACGGCATGGCGGATACGGCTCATTTTCCGAATTTTCTGGAAGCGAATCTCGCGCGGATCCGGCGCGTGGATCCCGCCCTGGCCGATCGTATCGCGGCGGCTGCGCCGGCTGCACTGACGTGGGAGACGTCGCAGGCCGGCCCGCTTTCGGCGGCGATCGAGCATGAAGGTCGGCCGATGGCCCTTGCCAGCCGGTTTGACCCCATGCAGGAGGCGGAGCGCTTTCTGGAGAAGGCCGACTTCGCCCGCAATGCCGGCATCGTGCTGCTGGGCATGGGCCTGGGTTACCACACGCAGATCGTCGCCAGAAAAGCTGGGGCTGACAGCCGCATCATCGTCTTCGAACCGGATCTGAGTCTGATGCGCGCTGTGTTCGAGCGCATCGATCACACGGCCTGGCTCGGCTTGCCGCATGTGGTGCTGGCCGACGAGCAGATGGACCGCGCCGGCCTGCTCAAACGCGTCGAGGGCAACGTCGGCATCCTGACGCTGGGCACGGCACTGCTGACGCACCCTTCGGCCAGGCGGCGCTACCCGGAGAAGGTTGCAGCATTCGGCAAGGTCGTCACGGAAACGGTCGGATACTGCCGCACGCAACTGGCCACGGCGATGGTCAACGCCACGCGTACGGCCGAAAATTTCCTGTGCAACCTCGCCGAGTATGCGGCCGGCAGCGATACGAACGAATTGCACAATCTGGCACGCGGCATTCCAGCCGTGTGCGTCAGTGCCGGCCCGAGCCTGGTCAAGAACGTCGATCTGCTGCGTGATCCGGCGGTGCGGCGCCATGTGATCGTCATCACCGCCCAGACGACGCTGCGGCCGTTGCTGGACCGCGGTATTCGGCCGGACTTCGTGACCGCTCTGGATTACCACGAGATCTCACGGCGGTTCTACGAGGGGTTGCCCGACTTGCCGGACGTCACCCTCATCGCCCAGCCGCTGGCCAACCACACCATCCTCGACAGCTTTCCCGGCCCGGTGCGCACGACGCAGAGTCGCTTTCTGGACACGCTGCTGGGCGACAGGGCCCGGCCCCGGACGCCGATCGCATACGGCTCGACGGTGGCTCACTTGTCGTTCTATGTCGCGCAGCACCTGGGCTGCGATCCGATCATCCTCATCGGCCAGGATCTGGGCTTTTCCGACGGACTGTATTACTGCCCGGGCACCGCGATTCATCAGGTGTGGGCCAATGAGCTTGGGCCGTTCAACACTCTGGAGATGATGGAGTGGCAGCGCGTGGTGCGTCATCGCGTCAATCTGCAGCGCGTGCAAGATGTCGACGGCCGGCCGATTTTCAGCGACGAGCAGATGCTCACCTACCTTAAGCAATTTGAGCGCGACTTCGCCGGCGCCGAAGCGACGGTGATCGACGCGACAGAGGGCGGCCTGCCCAAGGCGCACACGACGCGCATGCCGCTGGCCGAGGCGATCGCGAGCTACGCGACCACACCGGTGCCGAAGATCCCGACCCCGCCGCGCGAGCTTGATTCGCGACGATTGGAGGAGGCGCGAAGCATGTTGGTGCAGCGCGTCGATGAGTTGCGACAGATGCGGCGGATCTCGCAGAAGACGGTGGGCCTGATCGAGGACATGATCGCTCATCACGATCAGCCGCGGCAGGTGAATGAGTTGTTCCAGCAGGTGGCCAGGAACCGCGATCGTGTGCAGGGTCCACTGGGGGCGGTGTTCGCGCTGGTCAATGACATGAACACCCTCGGGGCGTTTCGCCGGGCGCGGGCCGACCGGGCCATTTTGCACGGTGAAGACGCGGACAGCCGGCAACTGGCCCAGATGAAACGGGACAAAGCCAACATCGAACTGCTCATCGAAGCGTGCGATGAGATGCACCAATTGTTTCGTCAGGCCCAGGCGCGGATTGACATGCAGGCGGCGGCGACGCGCCAGCCAGCGCGCGCGGGCCGATGACGAACCGTGATCGGAAATGGAGCGGAAAGCAAAGATGCCTAAGGCGGTGGCGCTGATCCCGGTGAATCTCGATGAAGGCGGCCTCGGCCTGCCGTCGCGGGTTGGATGGGCGCTGGGCGGACAACTTGTGCTGGCGCAGACCGCGGCGCGGGCGGCACGCGTGCCCGGGGTGGAGAGAGTTGTGATCGTCCACCGGCCCGGCGCGGCCGTGTGCGAGCTTCTTGCCGATGCGAAGGCGGTCCCGGGAGACCGCGTTCAGTTCGTCGAGGCGGCGGAGTCGTTGTGGTCCGATGGATTTACCGCGATGCGGCGGGTCTCGCGTGTGTGGGCGGCGCGAGCGTGGCGCGGCGGGCCCGGGGGCATGACGTGCTACGATGAACTTCTGCCGGCCGCACCATTGGCCGCGGCGATGACGCAAGTGCAGACGGAGTCGGCATTACTGCTAGGCCCGGATTGGCCGTGGATTGATGTGGAATTGTGCGGGCGGATTCTCAAGGTGCATCGGGCGCACCCGCAGGAGATGCCGATGGTTTTCTCGCAGGCTGCGCCGGGCCTGGCGGGTGTGGCTGTGGGCGGCGCATTCCTGCGGAAATTGGCGCAAACCTCCGGCAGCGGCTTCGGGCCGACGATGGCGTACCGCCCGTCAAGCCCGCAGGCCGACCCCATCGGCAAGGATGTCTGCGTGCAGGTGCCCGCCGCGGTGCGCGACTGCCCGGTGCGCTTCATTTACGACCACCCCGAGAGCATGGCGCTGATGGACGCGATGGCGCAGCGGGCGGATGCCGATTGGGCCGAAGCCGATGCCATGACAGTAGTTGATGCCGTTGGAGAGTTGTTGACCGGGCAGGCGCTGTCGCAGCCGCAGTGGGTGCGTCTCGAGATCGCACCACGCCGTTCCGCCGATGGGCCCATCGTGCCGCAACATCATGTGACGCTGGACCGCGCAGACATGGACATGGACGCGGCGAAACTCATTGTCCGGCAGGTGGCGGCGTGGCAAGGTTGCCCGCTGATGATCGGGGGCCTCGGTGATCCGCTGCTGCACGATCGATTCGCGGACATCGTACGGGCGGCTCACGAGGCGGGTGTGTGTTCGATCGCGGTGGAGACGGACCTGTGGTGCGACGAGTCCATGCTGACCGATCTGCTGGCCTTGCCGATCGACATCGTGAGCGTGCGCGTCAACGCCGACACCCCGGAGGTGTATGAGCGGACGATGGGCAAGGATATGTTCAAGAATGTCATGGGCGGGATCGAGCGGTTGCTCAACGAGCGCAACCGTCGCGTGCGTGAGCAAGGCCGGCCGGCGGGGGTGCCTTGGGTGTTGCCGCGGTTGGTGAAAACAACCGACACGTTGGCGGACATGGAAAGGTTCTTCGACCGTTGGATGCACTACGCTGGTCACGCGGTGATCGAACCAGCGCAGCCGGGTCGATCGGCCGACGGGCGTACCCTTGCCCCGCTGGTCGGGCCCGTGCCGATGACCCCGCCGCGCCGCGGAGCATGTCGGCAGCTTGAGACACGGATGACGATCCTCAGCGACGGGCGCGTGGCCGGCTGCGACCAGGACTGGCTGGGGGGTGCGAGCGTCGCCGATGATGGACGACTGGCTCATGCGTGGCATGCCCTGATGACCCGTCGGGCGCTGCATCACGCGGGGCAGTATGGGGAACTGCCGTTGTGCGCCGGTTGCGGCGAGTGGCATCGCCCGTGAAACGCGATGCTCAGGCCCCAAGTTGACTCGCGGTGACCTGCCATGAAGACGCTTTGCGTGATCCTCGGTCGTGCGGGTAGCAAAGGATTACCCGGCAAAAACGCGCTGCCCGTGGCGGGTCGTCCGATGGTGTGCTGGTCGATCGATCAGGCGCTGGCGGCCCAGCGGCGCGGTGTGGTGGATCGCGTGGTGGTGAGCACGGACGGTATGGGCATCGCGACGGCGGCGCGCGCGATGGGCGTGGCGGTGATCGAACGGCCGCATGAGCTCGCGGGCGATGCGGCCACGGTCGACGCGGCGGTACGGCATGCGCTACGCCAGGTCGAGACTGCGGAGGCGACACCATATGACGCGGTGGTGATTCTCTACGCCAATGTGCCCGTGCGGCCGGCAGACTTGATCGACCGGGCGGTTGCGAAGCTGCGCGACACCGGAGCTGACAGCACGCAGAGCGTGTGCCCCGTGGGTAAGCACCATCCGTACTGGATGCGTACGCTGAGCGGCGAAGCGCAAGACGTACTGGGCCAGTACCAGCCCAACAGCGTCTACCGCCGCCAGGATCTGCCGGCGGCGTATCAGCTTGACGGGGGCATCATTGTGGTGCGACGGGCGAGTCTGCTGCGCGTGGAGGAAGGTCGGCCGCATGCCTTTCTGGGCGAGGATCAGCGAGCGGTGGTGACCCAACCGGGGCAGGTTGTGGATGTCGACGCGGCGGACGACCTGCGGGTCGCCGAGGCGGCGCTGCTGGCGGGGTGTGAGGCTGCGGCGACGTTGAACATCGGCGGGCGCGTCATCGGCTGTGGGAGGTCGGTATACGTGATTGCGGAACTGGGTGTGAACCACGACGGCCGCGTCGACCGGGCGATGGCGCTGCTTGACGCGGCGGCAGCGGCAGGGGCCGATGCGGTAAAGCTTCAGTATTACCGCACCGCGCAACTGCTCAGCGCCGACGCGAGGCTCGCGGATTACCAGCACGGTCAGGCCGACGATGCGGCCACACTGTTGCGCAGGCTCGAATTGTCGGATGCGGATTTCGTGCAGGTGCGTGACGCCGCGCGGCAACGTGGGCTGGACTTTGTGGTGACGGGTTTCAGCGTCGAAGCAGCGGTATGTGTGGCGGCGCTGGGGCCGGATGCGATCAAAGTCGCCTCGCCGGATTGTGTGAATCGGCCGCTGCTCGAGGCCATGGCGGGGCTTGATAAACCCCTGCTGATCTCGACCGGCGCGGCCGATGCGGGCGAGGTGGCGGCACTGGCGGCGTGGCTGCGCCAGCGCCGGTGCGAAGCGGCTCTGCTGCATTGCGTGAGCAGCTATCCAACGACCGACGAACACGCGGCACTGGGCGCGATCGCCGCGTTGCCGGCTGGTTTTGTCCGAGGCTACTCAGACCACACGACGTCCCTGGATACGGGGGCGCTCGCGGTGGCAGCCGGGGCGTGCATACTGGAAAAGCATGTTACGTATGATCGGACAGCAAGCGGTCCGGATCACGCTGCGAGCCTCGAGGCGGGGCAACTGGCCCAGTACGTGCACGGCGTGCGGCGTGCGGAAGTGTTGCGCGGGCCCGTTGAGAAGCGAGTTTTGGATTGCGAGCGGGATGTGCGAACGGTGTCGCGTCAGAGCGTGTGTGCAATTCGCGACCTGAAGGCTGGCACGGTGCTGCGACGTGAAGATCTGACGGTGAAGCGGCCGGGTGTGGGCCTGCCGGCCACGTGGCTGGATCGCGTGGTGGGGCGAAAGCTGCTGTACGATGTCGCGGCCGATCGCCTGCTTGGCGAGACCGATGTGGCTCTTTAGGATCGAACAGGACCATGAAGCATGCGGCAAACGCGCTACATCACGGTGGTGACGGGCAGCCGGGCGGATTTCGGCCTGCTTGAGCCGGTGATGCGGACGATCGCCGCGCGGCCGGGGCTGGTGCTGCGCACGGTCATCACGGGACTGCACCTGATAAGCGAGACGTGGAAGGATGTGACGGCCGCGGGTTTTGCCGTCGACGCCAAGGTGCCGATGCAGAAAAAGGGCGAGGTCGGTCGCCGTGCGGACGTATCGGCCATCGGGCGGGGCATCACGGGTTTCGGTGAACTGTGGGCGACGATGAAACCGACGCCGGACGTGGTGCTGGTCCTGGGTGACCGCATTGAGGCGTTCGCGGCGGCTGCTGCTGCGTCCGTCGGCGGCGTGCGCGTGGGGCATCTACACGGAGGCGACCGGGCCGAGGGCGTGGCCGACGAGGCCATGCGCCACGCCGTCAGCAAACTCGCCCATCTGCACTTTCCCGCCACAGCCCAGAGTGCTCGGCGACTGATGCGCATGGGTGAGAATGAACGTTTCGTGTTTGAAGTCGGCTCGCCGGCAATCGACGCCCTGGCGGCGGTCAAGCCCGCGACCGACGCGCCGCAGGCGATTGTGCTCATGCACCCGACGGGCGACGCCGACGCGGTGGAGCATCGCCGCATGGGCCGCGTCCTCGACGCCACGGCGTCGCTGCATCGCCTGGTGCTCGCGCCCAACCACGATCCAGGAGCCGGCGGCATTCGCGGTGCGATACTCGAGCGTGGCATCGAGCTGGTCGAGCATCTGCCGCGACTGCGGTTCCTGGAACTGCTGGCGGGCGCGGGCATGATCGTGGGCAACTCTTCGGCCGGGCTGATCGAGGCTGCGGCCCTGCGTGTACCGTGCGTGAACATCGGCCCGCGCCAGGCGGGGCGGCAGAAGCCGCGCCACGTCATCGACTGCGAAGATGACGCTGAATCGCTGGCTGAGGCGGTGGCCAGGGCGCAGCGCAGCCAGTTGCGCTCACGGCGGCACCCCTACGGCGATGGCCACACGGGCGAGCGCGTGGCGGAAATCCTGGCGACGATCGATCTTCAGACGGTCCCGATCCACAAGCGAAACGCATACTGAGCGAGCCTGGGAGACTGAATCACCGACCGGCTGCCGGCCGCGATATATGCCTTGCACTAACTAGCTTGCCAGTGTATAGTATACGGTGCTAGGTATAGGTTGGAGGGTTTGTAATGGGACGACTGACCAAGCAGAGCATGGACGGCAACGTGGAAACCCTGCTGCTGGCCGTGTTGCAGGACGGGCCGAGCTACGGCTACCAGATCGTGCAGGATCTCAACGCCCGCGCCGCCGGGCTGCTGGCGATGGGCGAGGGCACCGTCTATCCCGTCCTGCATCGGCTCGAACGCCGCGAGCTCATCACCGCGACGTGGCGCAAAGGCGAGACCGGCCGACAGCGCAAGTATTACCGCCTGTCGCCCAAGGGCCGGCGGGCCTTGCGGCAGAACGTCCGGCAGTGGGAGCAGATGGCCACCGTGATGCACCGCGTGCTCGGCCCGGCCGGCAACGCGGCCGGCAACCCGCAAGCCCACACACTTCTTGAAAGGGGTATGACATGAGCAAGGCAATTGACCAGTACATCGACCGCGTGATGATTTACGCCAACCCGAAGCCTGTCGATGAGCCGGATCTCCGAGCGGAGCTGCGCGACCATCTGGAGACGAAGGTCGAGCAGCTCAAGGCCGAGGGCGCGGCCGCGGAAGACGCGGTGTTCGCGGCCATCGAGGACCACGGCCCGGCCTGGCGCGTGGGCTACGGCCTGCGGCCGAAATGGCCGTGGATCGACATCCGCGCCAAAGGCACCGCTCGCGGCGTCATCGCCATCGGCCCGAAGGCCGTGGGCATGTTCGCATTCGGCGGCGCGGCGATGGGGGTATTTGCTTTCGGTACAGCGGCCCTTGGTGTCGTGTCCATGGGTCTGGTGGGCGTGGGATTGTTGTTCGCGTTTTGCTTTCTCGGCCTGGCGCCGGTGTCGTATAGCGGCATCGCGATCGGCCTGTTGGCCGTGGGTTCGTTCGGCATGGGCGTTGTGACTTGGGCGCAGTTCGGAATCGGCATCTGGGCCGGCGTCGGTTTCGGCGGCGGGTTATGGCCGGTGGACACCGCGCCGACGGCAGTGCGATGGATTGCGGAAACATTCCTGAACTGGCGCGTGTGGACGATCACATGTGTGAGCGTGCTGATCGCCTTTATGGCGCTCTGGTCGCTCTATGGCATTGCCGCGCGCCGCGAGCACCTTCGCGTCGCCAAGGCTGATTCGCATCTGGCGGAGTGACGGCGGTGGGACAACGGGTGGAATGATCCCCCGGCGAAGTCGGGGGCTGGATCATGTCGGCGCGACTTGATGTCGGCGGCACGACGCCGCAAGCCATTGACCGCTCTTCGACTCTGGACCTTCGCCCGCCCGCCCGCTCACGTGCCCTGCGGCTCGGCGGCGGGGGCGGATTGGTGCACGTTGCCGGTGCCCACAAGATCGAGCATGCGGTTCAGGGCCAGCAGGGCGTGGCGCTGGATGTCGGACGCTACTTTGATCTGGTTGACGACCTTGCCTTCAGCGAGATTGTCCAGCGTCCACAGCAGGTGCGGCATGTCGATGCGGTACATCGTCGTACACAAGCATTGACATTCACTGAGCATGCGCACCTGTACGCCGCGCCTGGCCGCCTCCTGGGCGAGGCGGTTGACCATGTGTACTTCAGTGCCGACGGCCCAGCGGCTGCCGGCCTGCGCATCACGTACGGCCTTGAGGATGCCTTCGGTGGAGCCGGACAGGTCGGCCTTCTGGACCACCTCGTACGCGCACTCGGGATGGACGATCACGGTGACGTCTGGCCACTGGGTGCGGGCCTGATCGACGTGCTCGGGCCGAAACAGCATGTGCACCGAGCAGTGGCCCTTCCACAGCAGGAAGGTGGCGCGGGCGACATCTTCTTCGTTGAGGCCGCCCAGTCCCTCGGGGGCCCGCGGATCCCAGACCGCCATGTCGGTGGTGACGTCATGGCCCATCGCGGCGGCGGTGTTGCGGCCCAGGTGCTGGTCGGGCAGAAACAGGATTTTGATCTGTTCACCATCCGCCAATGGCTGTGTGCCGCCCGCCAGGGCCCACGCGAAGACGGTATCGCAGTTGCTCGACGTACACACCGCTCCGCCATGCTCACCGCAGAACGCCTTGATCGCGGCCGAGCTGTTCATGTAGCAGATGGGAATGACCCGCACCCGCGCCCCCCGCGCGTTCAGTGTCTCGTGAATCTGCTCCCAGGCATCGACGGTCTGGTCGTAGTCGGCCATGTCGGCCATCGAGCACCCAGCCCCGAGGTCGGGCAGGATCACGGCCACATCGTCGGGCGTGAGGATGTCGGCCGTCTCGGCCATGAAATGCACGCCTTCGAAGATGACATACTTGGCGCCCGTCTGTTTGACACGCTGAGCGGCGAGCTGGCTGAGTTTGAAACTGTCGCCGGTGAAGTCGGCGAATCTTACAACCTCGTCCTGCTGGTAGTGGTGGCCGAGGATGACGAGCTTGTCACCCAGTTCAGTCTTGCGCACGGCGATGGCGTCGGCGAGCTGGTGCTCGCTCATCTGGCGGTACTTGGGCGGCAGGGCGGGTTGCCAGAGCATGGTGCGGCCTCTGGAGGCTGGGTCTGGCCCAGCGGATAGGGAATCCTAGAGGTCCGGTGCTGTGAATGCAATCGTGCGCAATGAGACGAAAGGATCAGACCTTGGGCCCGTCGGCGACGAGTATACGTGGCAGAGCCTCGTGGTCGGCCAGCACATGTGGGTTGCGCAGGCCCGCGTCCCTGGCCAGTTGCATGACCTTGTCGCGGGTGACAGCGGCGATTTCGACGACCAGTTGGCTCGGGTCAGCCAGTAGAACGGCGGCGCCCTGGATGAGCGGGCGGACGAACTTGAGGCCGTCGACACCACCGCGCAGGGCATGGGTTGGCTCGTGATCTTTCACGTTGGACGCGACAGAAGCCCATTCATCGTCCGGGATGTAGGGCGGATTGGAGACGAGGTAGTGCAGTCGGCCGCGTTGGTCGGCCAGCGGTTCGAGCAGGTCGCCTTCGCGAAAGTCGATGCGGTCGCTCACGCCGTGGGTGGCGGCGTTCTCGCGGGCGATGGCCAGAGCGTCAGCGCTGATGTCGGTGGCGATGACCCGGCTTCCGGGGATGTTCTTGGCCAGTGTGACGGCAATCGCCCCGCTGCCGACGCCCACGTCGGCGATGAGCGGCGTCTTGAAGCCGGGGGTCCGACGGCTGTGCTGGATGACGTGATCGACCAGGGTTTCGGTGCTGGGCCGCGGGATCAGCACGGCCGGGGTGACTTTGAAACCGAGGGAGAAGAACGGGCTTTGTCCGACGAGGTAGTCGACCGGTTCATGGGCGGCGGCGCGTTCGACCAGGTCGCGGAAGGCGGCGCGTTCCAGTTCGCTGGCGGGCCGGTCGGCGTCGGCGTAGAGCATGATGCGTTTGGCGCCGAGTACATGGGCCAGGAGCATTTCCGCGGCGAGGCGCGGGTTGTCGATGCCGCGCTTGGCGAAGTAGTCGGCGGTCCACGCCAGCAGGCGGCGGGTCGTCCATCGTTGCGGGGCGGACGAGCCTTTGCCAGCGGCGGCCGGAGCGGCGTTCCGCGGGCGGCGAGGCGGATTGGCCGAGGGATCGCTCATGTGGGCAGATTGTAGGGCCAGTGGGCGTCATGCCGCACGGGCGACCCGAATCCTGGGCGCGACATCCGAGTTGTCCGCATCCTCCCCCAAGGGCGGCATCTGGTACGCTTGGCGGCGATGCAGACGGCCCTATTGACCAACACGGCCTGGCTGGACGAGCAGCTTCGGCTGTTTCGCCAACTCGTCGTGGGCTTGATCGACGAACAGGTGCGGGTGGTGCAGGTGGTGCCCGATCACCTTGCCCCGGGAGAGGCGAATGTGTTCGGGCAGGTGGTCACCTGGCGCGATTCACGCTGGCCGTGGACGCGCCGGCTGAGGTTGCTGCGCCTGGCCGATGAGCTGGATCGGCTGGACATCGAGATCGTTCACGCGATGGATGGTCGACTCTGGCAGGCGGCGGTGCGTCTGGCGGACCGGCTGCAGGTGCCGGCCGTGCTGCAAGCCGCCAGCGTGCTGGATATCCGCGAGATCGATCGTCTGCCGCGGCGCGGCCCGGAGAGTCGTCTGGCGTTTGTCGCCGCCACGGAAGCCTTGCGCGAGGCCATCGTCAACCGGCTCGGCGGCCAGTATCCGGTCGAGGTGATTCCACTGGGGGTTTACGTCGCGGAGCAGCGTTCGGCGCGACCGAAGAGTTCGGACACCCTTTGCGTCGTGGTCAGCGGCACCGGCGAGCCGGACGAGGACTACGAGGGACTTTTCGTGGCAATCCGCAGCCTGCTGGACGACTACCCGCACATTCAGTTCTTTCTTGATGGTCAGCGATCCGAGCAGCACGGTCTGTGGCAGATGGCGCGACGGATGCGGCTGCTGGAGAATATGAGCCTGGTGCCCCGGCGTCTGGGCCACCGGGAACTGCTGGTGAAGGCCGACCTGTTGATTCAGCCGCAGGCGACCGGCCGGGCGCGCACGTTGACGTTGCAGGCGATGGCGGCGGGCGTGCCCGTGCTGGCCAAGCCCGATCGCTGGGTGGACGACCTGGTGGAGGGGCGGACAGCCTGGCTGGTGGACCCTCCCGGCGCGGAGGGTTGGGAGCGGCTGCTGCGGCGTGTGGCTGAACAGCCTGAGGAGGCATGGGCCCTGGGTGAGCGGGCGCGGGCCTGGGTGGCTGCACGGCATCAGCCGTCAGCGCAGGTGGCGGCTACTGTGGCGTTGTATCGCCGGCTCACCGGTGAATCATGGAAATTCGAGCAGGAGGCCACCGCGACGCGGGGCCACGGCGACAGTGGACGCAGAGGCAATCGTTGATGTGGATCGCCCAGACAGTGCGTGAGTGCCGCGAGCGGCGAGGGGCGTTAACGGGCCGGGTCGCTTTCGTGCCGACGATGGGAGCCCTGCACGAGGGGCATTGTTCGTTGATTCGCGCCGGGCGAGCCATGGCCGATCACGTGGTGGTCAGCATATTCGTGAACCCGACGCAGTTTGCGCCGCACGAGGATCTGGACAGGTACCCGCGGCCGCTGGCCGACGATCTGCGCCAGTGCGAGGCCGAGGGCGCGGCGGGCGTGTTTCATCCGTCGGTGGCGGAAATGTATCCGACGGGGCAGCCGGCCTGCGAGGTGAGTGTGCCGGCGGTCGCAGGCACGCTCGAAGGCGAACATCGTCCGCAGTTTTTCAGCGGTGTATGTCGGATCGTGATGAAGCTGCTCAACACCGTGTGGCCGGACGTCGCCTGCTGGGGCCAGAAAGACTACCAGCAGTTCCGCGTGGTGGACGCCATGACCGCGGACCTGAAGCTGCCAGTGCGGAACGCTCTGCTGCCGACAATCCGTGAACCCGACGGTCTGGCCATGAGCAGCCGCAACGTCTACCTGACCGACACCCAGCGGCCGCGGGCTTTGGGTTTGATCAAGGCGTTGCACGCCGCGCGGCAACTGGTGGAAGACGCGGGGGAGATCGATCCTCACGCGGTCGAGGCGGCCATGCGGCGGGTTCTGGAAGCCCACCGTCTTAAAGTCGACTATGCGGCGGTGCGGCATCCGCTGACGCTGGCGCAGCTCGACTGCATCGAGCCGTCACTGACAGGCGGCGTGGCGGCGCTGGTCGCGGCCCATCTGGACCAGGTGCGCTTGATCGACAACATGCTGCTGGCGGTGGATGACCCGTACGAAGCATGACCGGCGCCAGGTGGTTGCCATGACGCCCGATGAAGCTTCGAGTTTGTCATTCAAGCTGCGCGCCGCCAAGGCGGTTGCGTAGGCGGGAGTCGATCTGGTTGTCGAGGCGGCCGGAGATGGCGCTTGATGGAGTCGGGAGAGCGGCGGCCGCGGGGGGCGGCGTCATGAGCGGTGAGATGGGTGAGAGCTCATACATCGCATCGACGCCCGGCGATTCGAGGAACTCGCCGTCACGTCGTGGCGTCTGGTTGATGGCCAGCCCCTTCTCACCGCGCCGGACGATGTAATCGAGCCGTTGGACGCGGGCCCGGAACCCTGG
Source organism: uncultured Phycisphaeraceae bacterium (assembly GCA_964502445.1). Taxonomy (GTDB): domain Bacteria; phylum Planctomycetota; class Phycisphaerae; order Phycisphaerales; family Phycisphaeraceae; genus CAZCWM01. The sequence continues at coordinate 539,133 of CAZCWM010000001.1, forward strand.
GCCCACGCGGTAGTAGCGGAACCGCTGGCCGTCGGCCACGGCATTGGAGGGTTGATAGAGCTCCAGTGGCGCTTCGAACGCGGGCGCGTCGCGGTCCAGGGGCACGGCGAAGAGCGAAGTTTGCTCGCCGTTGTCGCGCAGACCCGCCTGCACCTGGCGCAGGCTGCGGCCGAGCGGATCGAGGTCGGCCACCGCCTGATCGATCGGCGTGGCCGTTGGCGTGGGCGACATCTGCGCGGACGTCGGTGCGGCCGACATCAGCAGGCCCATGAGGCTGGCTGCGGCGAGGGCCATCGGTATGACGATGCGGCGCATAGGTAACTCGCGCGGGTTGTGGTCAGATCTTCCAGCCGGTCGCGGGCAGGAGCCACGGGCGACGGCGGGCGTTCAATCCTTGGCCGGCGGATACTCGGGGGCCGGCCGATGCTTCTGGTCGATGTAGATCGGCGTGCCGGGCAGCGGAGCGCTGCCGTTCTTGTTGTACGTCGGCCCGGAGACTTCCCACCGCAGCGATGTGGCCGGTTTGCCACTGACCTTCATGGCCTCAATTTCACCGGCCCGGTCGAAATCGAGCTTCAGCGTGTGGTGGACAGGCACGTCCATCTGCCACAGCGCCTCCTTGGTGAACGAATCGCGGACCGCGACCGTCAAGGGCAGGTCGACCGAGCTGTAGTACTTGTGGCGGTCGAAACTGGCGCAGGCGGTGATCGCCAGGCACAGCGTCAGCAGGGCCAGCACGCGCGCGGTACGGTCGACGAGGCGGTGAGCAGGGCGAGCCATGGAAGCGTCCTTTCAGTGATCCGTGGTCCGGCCGGCGCTGGAAGAAGCGCCTGCCGCGAGCGCATACGATACTGCCATCCAGCAAGGCGGGCCAGCAGTGGCAGACGAACAATCTCCGACTTCCGATACATCGGCCAGCCGCCGTGCTTTTTTTCGACGAATTCTGTGGCGCGGTCTGGACCAGGCCCATCGCGCCGGCCAACGGTTGGGCGAGCGTGCGGCAGCGGCTATCGGACCTGCCGGCCCTGAAAAGGTTCAGGCACCCCCGCGCCCGGTGGAGCCATTGAGGATCCTGCGCCCTCCGGGGGCCTGTTCCAGGCCTGCTTTTGGCGACCTGTGCAGCGGTTGCGCCGACTGCGTGCGGGCCTGTCCGGCTCAGTGCATTGAGCTGGATGAGGCGGGTTCGACCGGCCCGGGCGGCGGCTTGCCCTATATCGTGGCCCGCCGGTCGCCATGTGTGGTCTGCGACGATCTGGTATGTACCCACGTCTGTCCGACTGGTGCCTTGAGTCCTCTGGACTCGGCTGCGCAGATCGACATGGGCACGGCCGTGGTGGACGTGACGCGCTGTCTGCGGCGGCCGACGGCGGGAGTGGATCCTGCGGCGCGAGGGGCGGTGGCGCGGAGCGGCGACCGCTGGCCGGCCGCGTCGGGGGGCGAGGATTGCCGGCTGTGCCTGCATGATTGTCCGTTGGGTGAAACGGCGCTGGGGCTCGACGAGCGCGGACAGGTCGAAGTGCGGTCGGGCTGCGTGGGCTGCGGGGTGTGCGAGCGGGTGTGCCCGACAGAGCCGGCGAGCATCGTCGTGCGGCCGTCGGCGGTGCGGTGAGGTCGAGGCGGAAAACGGCCGCGCCTCGGGATCGCAGCGATCCGCTGAGGCGCGGCCAGCCGGGGTTTCGGTGCGGCCGGGTGGGTCGCGATGTCGGGCGCCGCTCAATCGGGCAGGTCGGCCTGGCGGTACTCGCTTGGACTGACGCCGATGATGCGGTGGAACGTGCTGGTGAAGTGGCCGTGGCTGGCGAAGCCGGTGTGGGCGGCGATCGAGCCGATCGGTTCCTTGGTTGACCGCAGCAGCCACTTGGCGATCTGCAACTGCTTCTTCTGCAGGTAGTGCTTGGGGCTGATGCCCGCCTGCCGTGAGAAGAGGCGGTGGAAGTGGAACGGGCTCATGTGCACCTGTCGGGCCAGCTGGGTGAGGCTCGGCGAGTCGGGGTAGTTGTCATGCAGGTAGGCCATCGCGCGGGCCAGCCGCTCGTCAGCCAGTTCCGCGACGATGGGCAGTTCATCGGTTTCCAGCGGCCGCAGCTCGAGGTACCAGTGCTGCGACTGGTCGGCCTTGAGGGCGGCGCGTCGCATGAAGCGCACCCATGTGTCGCGTCCGCAGACGCGCAGGGCGATGTCGTGGGTCTGGCCGGTGGGCAGATCGGGGTAACGCTGAGTGACGACGGGACGGAACGCCTTGACCAGTTCGTCCAGCAGCGCCGGCTCTTTGAGGGCGGCGATGCGCGTGTCCAAGTCGACGAGCACCACGCGGTCATCGTGGCCCAGCAGCACCCGGCCCATGCCGGGTTCGGCGAAACGGGAGAAGCTCACCTGCCAGCGGCTGAGCATAAGCTTGGCGATTTCCTGTTCCGTATCGTTGAACGCCGCGCCCTTGCGGGCCACCAGCCACCACCACCAGTACCTCTTGCCCATCGAATCGGGCGTCATCACCACCATCAACTGACGGCTCTTGAGCTTCATGGCCTTGGCGGAGGCGTCGGAGCCGGTGCTGGTGGCCACCCCGCCGCGCATCGCCGCCTTGACCACCGCCGGCTTGTCGAAGCCCGCGCCCAGCACGTCGATAATCTCCGCCTCCTCGAAGCCGTCAACGATCAGCAATTCATCGAGGCCCGGGCGCGGCAGTCTCAAGATGCCCAGCGCCTGGACGTCGAAGTTCAGATACTGCGCGACCTCGTCATGAACCGGTCTGGCGCTGGGGCCCCACGGCTGTCCAGCGCCGGCCGGGGGTACGGAGATGATGCGTTCCATTCGGGGCTTCCTCCCTGGCGGGGAAACAGGCGGTGCGAAGAAGAGGATCCACCTCGGCAAGCTGATCCTACCAATGGCTTCAGACGCGACAATAGGCAGCAAAAGGCAGTCGCTGCGCTTGGCGAGCGGGTTCGAAATCAAAAGACCCGTGCAATTGCCCGGATTTGGGCGAATATGCGCCTTTTGCCCGTCTCCAGGCGGCGGCGGAGACTGCGCGAAGCTGCGACAAGTTAACGCAAAATAGCGATGAGATCGCGCCCTTCACCGTCACCCGGCGGGCTCAGGCGTCGACGGCGGGTTGTTCCACGCGCCACGTCAGCCGGCCGCCGCGACAATTGATGTGGGCTGCGAAAAAGCGGCCGCGATACCGCCAGAACAGCGGCCAGATCACCTCGCGGTCCGTCCGCGGAATGGCCAGCGAAGGGATTCGCACCGGGTCGTGCCACTCGAGCATGCCCTCGTTGAAACTTGTGCGGGTGATGCTCACGGGGCGGGTCAATTCGAAGAGAAACATCAGCCAGTGACAGGCGTCTTCATACCCGGTCTCGGAGACGATGCCCGTCAGATGCAGATCGGCAGCCGTGACGGTCAGACCGACTTCCTCCTGGATTTCACGCATCGCGCAGGCGGTGGGGCTCTCGCCGGCGTCCAGTTCGAGCTTTCCGCCGATGGGTGAGTGCAGATCCTGATTGGGCGGGCGACGGCGATGCAGCAGCAGCACACGGCCGCGGGCGTCGAACAGGTAGCAGAGCACGGCGATGCGATAGGGCAGGGCGTCAGTCATGGGCCGGGAAGTGTAACAGTCGACCGACACCGTTGTCGCGAGGTTTGTCGCCCGGCCACCCATCCGTTCGAGCCAGGCTCTGCGAAAGCGGCCCAGCGACGTTGTCGCCGGCTCGGATCAGGCACGCAGGTGTCTGGCTGTCCATGGAAGGCCGGTTGAAGTCCGACGCGCGGAAGTCGGCAAGTGCCTGCCGGCGGCAGCTTCAGAACGGCGGGGCGTCGGCGGGCTCTGTCCAGTCCTCGCAGGCGTCGAGATTGAGCTGCGAGTTGCAGGTCTTGCGATAGCCCAGCTTGCGAATGACTTCCAGCACTTCGGTCCACGAAGGATAAGGTTTGCTGTTGACGCGCTTATAGGCGTCGATGGCCTTGATGAACAGGAACTGTTCCGGGTTCATCTCGCCTTCGTCGGCCGCCTTGACGAAGTCGCTGCGACGTCGCCCCGGCCCGCGGCGGCGCTCGAGGCCGGTGCCTTCGGTGCGGCGGTCCACCACGGTTCGCCGGCGTTCCTGGACGCTGTCTCGGCGTTCGGGCCCCGTGTAAGGCTGGTCAGTCATCTGGCATGCTCCCCATCGGCGGGTTCAGAGCCCGCGGTTCGGCGGCTAGGCGGGCGGCCGGTCCCGACCCGTCGGCGGATCCACCCAGGCCGCCTTGGAGAGCCATCAGGGGATGCCGGCAGGCTAGAGGTCGTCGTCCTCGTCGCCGACGAAGTCGTCGTCCTCGTCGTCGAAGTCCTCATCGTCTTCGTCGTCGAAGAAGTCGTCGTCGAAGTCGTCCTCGTCTTCATCGTCAAAAATGTCGTCGTCCTCAAGGTCGTCGTCGATCATGCGCCAGGTCGGAGCGGCTGAGCCGGAGGACCAAGGCGCTGCCATCAGACGGCCCCAGGACTGGTCTTCTTCGATGCTGCGTTCGCTGCGGGCCAGAATGGTCATGGTGCTCGCCTCCCGTGATGGACTGAAGACTCTGGTTTCGCGTGGATCCCGGCTTCGGGGTTGGCCCGAACCGGTCGAACAATGAACGCGGATGGGGTCGGCATAACCGGCACGACAGGTATCACCGTCTCCATCGTTGCCGCCCGATCGGCCGCAATCAAGCGGCGGCGGGCGGGCGCTGGGGCGACGCGCCGGCCGGCTGCGCCGACCCGCCACGCGCCGTCGGCGCGGCGGTTACACTATCGTGGCACGCCGTTTTGTCAACAGTTCCGCGGCCGCCCGGGGCAACCGGGTTTCACCGCCGGCCGGAGGCCGATCATGACCGCTGCTCCCACACCCGCGTCCGCGGCCTGCGAGGCCCGTTGGCAGCCGCTGGCAGCCGTTGCCGCCTGGCTCGTTCCAGGCCTGGGACACGCCCTGCTCGGCCAGCGTCGTCGCGGGCTGATCATCGGTCTTGTGGTCCTTGGGCTTTGGCTGGCGGGCTTACTGGTCGGCGGAATCAGCATCATCGACCACCGACACAGCGGCGACGGCGAGCGAGAGCGGTTGTCTTTCTGGTTTGTCGGCCAGGCGATGCTCGGCCCCTCGGTGGTCGTCGATATGGCACATCAATATCTCAAGGCACAGAGTTTTCGCCGCTTTGGCCATGCTCCCGATCCCGGCGACGAGCCGAGGCCCGTGTACACGCCGGCCTTGGGACGTGTCGCGGAAATCGGCATACTTTATACGGCCATGGCGGGTTTGCTGAACCTCCTGGCGATCCTGGATGTCGCGTGGCGACCGGCTTTGGCCAGGGAGGGACATTCAAAAGATGACGTCCATTCGATCGGAGCGCCCACGGCATGATGTGGATCGGAATCCTCAACCCGTTGCCCGCGGCGATCCTGGCGACGGCGTGGCGGCCGCTACTGGATCCCTTGCCGCTTCACACCGTCTGGCCCCTGTTGCTGCTGCCGCTGATCTGGGCCCTGGCGGTGGTCTACAAAGCCATCAAGATGCCTGATCTGCGGCATGTCTGGCGTCAGGCTTCGCTGCTTGCCGCCCAGATGCTGGGGCTGCTGGTGCTGGCGGCCATCGCGCTGTGGATGATTTCCGAATGGGGTTAAGACGCGGTCGAGACGCTCGTTTCGGTTGGCCCGCGATCGGACAGGAAGCCCGCTAATGAAAGAGATTCTCGCCACGCTGGCGGCCGGCCGGACGCTCACTCGGGACCAGGCCCGTGACGCTTTCGAGACGATCATGACCGGCGAGGCCGCATCTTCGCAGGTCGGTGCTCTGCTGGCCTTTCTGGCAGTGCGATTCCTGACTGTCGACGAACTGGTCGGCGCCGCCACTGTCATGCGCGCCAAGGTCACCCGTGTCGATGTCCCCGAGGGGTTGACGGTGATCGACACCTGCGGCACCGGCGGTACGCACTCGAAAACGTTCAATATTTCTACCAGCGCCGCGTTGGTCGTCGCAGGCATCGGCCGACCCCGCGGCGTGGTGGTGGCCAAGCACGGCAACCGGTCGGTGACCAGTCGGTCCGGTTCGGCCCAGGTGCTCGAAGCGTTGGGCGTGAAGCTGAAGGTAAGCGGGCCGACGCTCACCCGCTGCCTCGATGAGGCGGGCATCTGCTTCTGTTTCGCCCAGGCGCACCATCCGGCCATGAAGCACGCCATGCCCATCCGTCTCGAACTGGGCTTCCGCACGATTTTCAACATGCTCGGCCCGCTGACGAATCCGGCCGGCGCGACCCGGCAGGTCATGGGTGTCTACGACCCGGCACTCACCGAACTGATCGCCCGCGTGCTGGGCGAGCTTGGCGCCCGGCGGGCGATGGTGGTTCACGGCGTGGGGGCCGATGGAACACCCCTGGGCGAACTGGTGACAAGCGGCGCCACCCGCATCAGCGAACTGCGCGACGGCTTGGTGACAACGCGCGAGCTGGCCGCGGCGGACCTGGGTATCCCGGCGACTGATCTGCGTCAGCTCGATGTGCGCGATTCCCAGCAGAGCGCGGCCAGGGTGAGCGCGGTGCTCGCGGGCGAGAAGGGGCCGGCTCGCGACATTGTGTGTCTCAACGCCGCTGCGGCTCTGATGGTCGCGGACCTGGCCACCAGCCTCGCCGAAGGCGTCGAAATGGCGTGCGAAGCAATTGACAGCGGCGCGGCCGGCCAAGCCCTGGACCGCCTCATCCAGCTCACCCGGGCCGATCCCACACCGCAAGGTTGACTGGCCAACCGCGGCCACCGCCGCTGCGCCGTTACAATGATCCGATGGCGCATGGCGGCCCGTACAATCTGGCGATCGAGACGTCGGGCCACGTGGGGTCGGTGGCTTTGGGCCGTGCCGATGAGCTACTCGACGCAATGTCCCTGCCCGCAACACGCCGCCACAACGTGGAACTGACCGCGACGATCGACCGCCTGATGACGATTCACGGGGCTGACCGCCGCGATCTGGGCGAGGTGTATGTGTCCATCGGTCCCGGCTCGTTCACCGGCCTGCGGGTGGCGGTGGCGACGGCGAAGATCCTCGCGCTGGCGCTGGGCGCCCGTCTGGCGGCCTTGCCGACGCTGGACGTCACGGCCGCCAATGTGCCCGCGCCAGCGGACCAGCGGTGCCTGGCGGTGGCGCTGAACCTCAAACGCAGATCGGCCTACACGGGTTTGTACGCCTGGGACCGGACGACGCAGCGATGGCGGGCCGCAACCGAGCCATGCCTGCTGACACCCGAGCAGTTGCTTGAGCGCAGTCCGCGTCCGCTGGCGGTACTGGCGCCGCGTGACCCCGGCTGGGCCGATCTGGAGCGGATGGCGGCCGGGTCGGATGTCGTGGCGCTGGACACGGCGATGCTGACGGCCGACGCACGGGTCGTCTGGCGTCTTGGCCGGGAACTGGCCCGGGATGGCTGCTTCGTCGATCCCGCGATATTGACCCCGCTGTATGTGCGGCCGCCGGAGGCCGTGGAACTTTGGAACCAACGCAAGGCCGCCGCGGTCGGAACACCATGAACCCAGCAACCCCGCCCGCCTCCGATCCCATCAGCCCTGACGCGGCGCCGACGGCCGACGCGTCGGTGGCGCGATTGTCGCGCCGCCGCCCACCGGTGGTCGCCATCGTCGGCCGGCCCAACGTCGGCAAGTCGAGCCTGCTGAACATGCTTGCCGGCACGATGATCAGCATCGTCGACGCCCAGGCTGGCGTGACGCGCGACCGCGTCAGCGCCTATGTACGGTTGGAGGATTCCGACGGCCTGCGTCCGCCTCGCGATGTCGAACTGGTCGACACGGGCGGGCACGGCATCGAAGACGTGGCCGATCTGACCGTGGCCGTCGAAGCGCAGATCGCCCACGCGCTGGCGGAGGCGGCTGTCGTATTGTTCGTGGTGGATGTGCAGACCGGAATCGTCGCGCTGGACGAAGCGGTAGCGCAATTGCTGCGGCGTGGCGGGCGCAAGGGCGGGAAGGGGGCCGGTCCGCGTGTGCTGCTGGTGGGCAACAAGTGCGATGACGACTCGAAGGAGCCTGGCGCGGCCGAGGCGTCGCGCCTGGGCTTCGGCCTGCCGATCTGCGTGTCCGCGACGACCCGACATCAGCGCCGCCTGCTGGTGGATGCCATTCTCGACGCCTTGCCGCCGCATGAGGTGACGTCGTCGCCGGACCACGAGGCTGGCGACGACGCGGAGCGAGCGGCGGATGAAGAGGCCACGATCAAGATCGCGATCGTCGGTAAGCGCAATGCAGGCAAGAGCACGCTGGTCAACGCGCTGGCCGGTCAGGAGCGGGTGATTGTCAGCGAGGTGCCGGGCACGACGCGCGACAGCATCGACGTGCGCTTTGAGATGGACGGGAGGCTGTTTACGGCCATCGACACCGCCGGCGTCCGCAAGCGCAAGAGCCTGGACGGCGACATCGAGTACTACAGCTATCATCGCTCGCTGCGCTCGATCCGTCGGGCCGACGTGGTACTGCTGCTGATCGATGCAACCGTCCCGGTCAGCCAGGTCGATCGCCAACTGGTCAATGAACTGGCGAGGCACTACAAACCGACGGTCGTGGTGGTCAACAAGTGGGATCTGGTGGTCCAGGCGCACACGCGGGATGAATATCTCACCTATCTCGACGACGCGCTCAAGGGTCTGAGTTTCGCGCCGATCGTGTTCATCAGCGCCAAGCACGACGAGGATCTGCGCGACCTGATCGCGATGGCGTTCAATCTCTACCAGCAGGCCGGTCACCACATGGGCACCGGCGAACTCAACCGTATGCTGGAGGAGATTTTCACCCAGCGGCTGCCGAGTTCGAAATTGGGCAAGCGCCCCAAGATCTTCTACGCCACGCAGCTCGGCCAGCACCCCCCGACCCTGGGCCTGTGGGTCAATGATCCGGAGCTGTTTGACGCCGGCTATCAGCGTTTTCTGCTCAACCGCCTGCGCGAGACGGCCCCCTTCAGCGAGGTGCCGATCCAACTGGTCTTCAAGCCGCGCAGTGCGGGCAGGGAATGACGGGTCTCGCAACCCGCCACCCGACCGTCCCTATTTGCGGCTGGCTTTGGCGACCGTGACCTTCAGGCCCGGGGCGTGGCTGAGGCCGACGATCAGTTGCGGCAGATCACGGGCATGCAGCTTGGCGATGCGCACCCGTTTGTCGCCGGTGTCCAGCGAGAGCACCGCCACGCGATCGTCACGGCGCACCACCAGCGTGGCGTCGGTGTCCAGTCGAATCTCGCCGAACAGGCGGTATTTGTGGTAGATCAGCCGATCGTCGGTGATCACCACGCCCGCGAGCCCCGCGTCGTGCCGGGCCAGATCGGCGTCGGGCAGGTATTCGCGGAAGCGTTCGCCCGGCGCAAACTTGCACCACACCGCCAGCCGCTGGCGGCAACTGTCCGGCAGTTCATCCCAGGTCTCGTTGCTCATAGCCGTCACGTCGCGCTCGAGCAGCGCATACTCCGGCCCGCACACACCGTTGACCCGGCTCAGCCACAACAGTGCAGTGGGCCGATCGGGAACCAGCACCTCGCAGGTGATCCCGCCGTCGCTGCGGTCGACGGTCGTGCATTCCATCGCCTGTTGATGATGTTTTGAGCAGGTGTAGTAGAGCACGGGACTGGCGAAAGGTTTGAGCATTCCCGCCAGGCGGCCGGTGACCTGCAGCAGTTGCGCTGGACTGCGCTCGCGCACGCCGTGTTCGTAGTCGTTTTCGATCTCACGAGCCGACCGGTTCTTATCCATCGCACGATCGGCGAAGGCCATTGGTTTGGACATCAGGTGCTTGCGATCCGCCGCGCCGCAGAAGGCGCAGGCCACCGGAAACGAGGCCCGGAATCCATCGTGCTCAACCCACAACGAATCAAAGCAGAACGTGACGCCCTGCTGGAAGACTTCCTTGACCGCCAGACGAGGGATGGGCTCGGTGACGTGCAGTTGCTGTGGGTAGGTGGTGATCGAAGCCGGCGGGGGCGCGGTCAGGTACGGCGTCCGGGAGCCTTCGTTGGCAGATGACCCGCCGTCGATCGGTACCCCGCTGCTGCCCAGGTCTTCCTGATCCTGGACGTCAAGCTGATGCTGATCGTGATCGATCGAACCGCCGGCCCGCTCGGACTCCGCGGGTCGGCTTGCCGCGGGGGCTCGGCGTTTGTCGGCCGGCTGAGCCGACTCGGGCACCGCCATGGCGACCATCGTGTCGCCCGAGGTCAGTTGACTGGCGGCCCGGCGGGCGACGGGCGTTTCGGGCCGCTCGTCGGGAGGTTGCAGCTGCTCGTGATCCTCGCTGCCCACCTGCTGTTCGACATCGCGCGGCGAAGAGTCCCGTTGCGGCGGCTGGTCGGCCGGCACGCCGGCGTCGGCCTGGTCGGCCGATTCCTCCTGCTCCCACATGTACTGGTCCAGATCCTCTTCGATCCAGGTCGAGACGGTTTCTTCGAACAGTTCGTCCGGGTTGGGAATGATGAATTTGGTCCGGCAGACCGGGCAGCGCGCGTAGCGTCCGGACGCATCGGTGGGCACCTGCAGCGCCTGATGGCAGCCCGGGCAGTGAACCATCATGTGCATCGCTGCACCCCGCTCGTCATTCACCAACCGGCAGCCGGTCGGGAAGAATCACCCGCCGACGCCTACGACCAGAAAGGACCGACGGGCGGGCCGACCCGTCACAGGATCGCCAGCCCTGCTATGTAAACGATATCGGCCCAACAGGCCTGCCGCAATGCATCCATGCTGCATCATTCGCGGCGCCACAGCCACCCACTCAGGAGCAGAGCCAGCGACAACGTCGACGGCTCGGATGCACCGGGTCGGGCTCGATCGGTGAAATCGCGTGATTTCAGGCGGATTCATGATCGGCCGCAGCGGCTTTTTGCAGCGCCCGTACCTCTGCGCTGCGCAGCACACGCCAGGCTCCGACAGCCAGTCCTTTGACCGTCAGCGGGCCGATGGCCACCCGCTCCAGACGCCGTACCTTCATATCCAGCCTTGCCAGCATGCGCCGAATCTCGCGATTCTGCCCCTCGCGCAGCGTCACTTCCAGCGTCGTGCGATCACCGCGCGTCCGATCCTGCTCGTAGCCCACCAGGCGGACGCGCGACATGGCTGCCTTCTTCGCGCCAACCCGACGCTGCTGGCGGCGGTCCGCCAGGTACAGGCCGTGCTTGAGCTTCTCGACGTCCTCGGGCGTCAGCCGGCCGCGCACGCTCACGCGATACCGCTTGGCCACCTCGTAACGCGGATGGGTCAGCCGCTGGGCGAGCTGGCCGTCATTGGTCAGCAGAATCAGCCCCGTCGAGTCGGCGTCCAGTCGCCCCACGGGAAAGACACGCTGGCCGGCCAACAGTTCGCGCGGCAGCAGGTCGAGGACGGTGCGGCGTCCCTGCGGGTCGCGGACGGTGCTGATCGTGTGACGCGGTTTGTTCAGCGCAATGTAGAGTAGATGCCGCGGCTTGTCGGCCTGGGCGTCGGGTCTGCGGCGAGCCAGCGGCTGGCCGTCGACCTCGATGTGGTCGCGCGATGGATCGACCCACGCGGGCAGTTCCCGCACCACCTGGCCGTTGACGCGCACGTGGCCTTCGCTCACCAGTTGCTCGGCATCGCGGCGCGATGCCACACCCGCAGCCGCCAGGGCCTTCTGAATGCGAATGCCGCGCGATGCGTCCTGCAGATCAGGATCGCGGGCCTCAGCGCGAGGTATGCCGGACTGTGTTCGCTTGCCTTTGGCCATCACTGGTCAAACTCATCGCCCCGGAAGGTCGAACCCAGGTACAGCTTTTTGACCTGCTCGTTGTTGATGATGTCGCGCGGCGTGCCCTCGGCGAAGACCTTGCCCTCGAAGATCACATACGCGCGGTCCACAATCTCGAGGGTGCGCTGCACGTTGTGGTCGGTGATGAGCATGGCGATGTGATGGTTCTCTCGCAGCCGGCGGATCTCACGCTGCAGTTCCTCGACCGCCACGGGGTCGACGCCGGAGAAAGGCTCGTCCAGCAGGATCAGCGAAGGATCGGTGATCAGGGCACGGGCGATCTCGAGCTTGCGGCGTTCACCGCCCGAAAGGGTGCGGGCCGGCTGTCTGTCGAGCTTGGTCAAATCAAACTGGGCCATCAGCTCGACAGCCCGGGCCTCGCGCTGGCGGCGGGTGAGCGGACGGGTCTCCAGCACGGCCATCAGGTTCTGCCGCACCGTCAGTCGGCCGAAGACGCTGGGCTCCTGCGCCAGATAACCCATGCCGCGGCGGGCACGCTGGTACATCGCCAGCCTGGAGACGTCCTGACCGTTGAAGATGACGCTGCCCTCTTCGGGCGTGACCATGCCGACGGTCATGCGGAAGCTGGTGGTCTTGCCCGCGCCGTTGCGCCCCAGCAGGCCGACGATCTCGCCTTCCGAGACGTCGAAGCTCACATGGTTGACGACGGTGCGGCCGCTGTAGCGCTTGACCAGGTTGGAGGCCTTGAGGATGAACACGCGGACATGATACCGGCCCGCGATAGAATGCGGGCATGCCGGTGCTGCTTCGCTGGTTGTGGACGCTCGGGCCGGGCAATCCAATGACTGTGACGCTGCTGGGCGCCAGTTCGCGTCGTCAGTCTCATCTCTGGGTGCGCTGCGGGTACCTCGGGGTACTGAGCCTCATCGCGATCATCGCGCTGCTGGCCTCGGGCGGCGCGGGCACGACGAGTCTGGCGGATCTGGCCAAGGCGGGCGGCTGGGTCTTCACCGTCGTGGCCTACACGCAGGTGGTGGCGATCTGCCTGCTCGCGCCGTTGATGATGGCCGCGGCGGTCGGTCGCGACGACCCGCAGACCACCCGCGACATTCTTCACACCACCCCGTTGACGAATCTGCAACTGGTGCTTGGGCCGCTGGTCGGCCGTCTGTTCATGATCTGGACCTTGCTGGCCAGCGGCCTGCCGCTCTTTGCCGTGCTCGTGGTCGTCGGCGGCGTGCCGACACGGGCGATCCTCATCGCGTTCGCGGTGGCGGGCCTGTCGGCGCTGGCCGTCGGGGCGGCGGCGGTGGCGCTGTCCGTCTTCGGCAGGGGCGGGCGACGCAGTGTTTACAGTTTCGTCGTACTTACGGTGGCGTTTCTGGTCGCCGGTTACGCTGTCGATCGATTGTTGCGCGAGTCCGGGACGCGCCTTGCCGCCGGGGCCGTGGGGCTCGCCGCATCCGATGCCGGAGGATCGACGACGATCCTGACGCCGCTGCATCCGCTGCTGGTGCTTGAAGCATCGTTAGGTGGTGCCGACTATCAGCCTCCTGACATCGCGCAACTGACGGATCGCGGCGCGCTGGCGCGGCTCTATCAGGGCCGGCCTTTCGCCGCATTTTCGCTGCTGACGCTGGCTGGTGGCGTGGGCCTGATCGGCCTCTGCGCGTTGCGGGTGCGCCGTACGGGCCAGCGCGACGGCGGGTTGCCGCGGCGCGGGTGGTTTGCCGGGCCAAGACGTGCTTCGGCCGGCGAGGAGGGCGTATCGAGGCGGCGAGCCCTGCGCACGGTGTGGGTCAACCCGGTGGCCTGGTGTGAAGCCCATGCCCGTCCGTCACGATGGTCGTCGCAGGTGGGCCGCTGGCTGTTCTTCATCGTCGGCAGCGTTGGCGTGGCGGTTCTGTTGTGGCTCTATCACACCGGGGCGCTGGGCGCGGTTTCGGCCACAAGTGATCCGGCGACGGCCTTGCACGCGGGGCTGTTGGCCATTCTCTTGCTGGAGATGGCGGTGATTGTGCTCGTAGCTGTCTACGTCAGCGCCGGCTCGGTCAGCCGCGAACGCGAAGCCGGCACCCTGGACCTGCTGCTGACCACGCCCATCACGCCCCGCCGCTACCTGTGGGGCAAACTTCGCGGCCTGGTGAGCTTTCTGGCCGTCCTGCTGGCCACGCCGATCGTCGGCCTGGCGATGGTGGCTGTCTACACGCTGATCGGCTTGGCGATGCAGTGGCCGCAGGCGCGGCCGCGCTTCGAGATCGCGGCGTTTGGCGCGGTCGGGTCGTCGAGGGCCGCGGCGGGAGTGGCGCGGTTCGCGCTGCTGCCGCCCGAGGTTGCGCTGCTCTTCCCGTTGCTGCTGGTACCGTTCGTGGCGCTGTGTGTCGCGGTGGGGATGTCCTACAGCATACGGGCTCGCGGCGTGCTCGGCGCGGTGGCGTCGACGCTGGGCGTGATGAGTGTACTGGCGGTGATCGGCGGGTTCTGCGGCCTGGGCGCGGCGGAGAACATTCCCGTCTTTGGCCCCGTGCTCAATGCCTTCAACCCGGCGACGGCGCTGTTGATGCTTGTCAATCCCTGGCAGCGTGTGGCCGGTTTCGCCGCTGACCCCACCACCGGGCGCGTGGGCCTGGCCATGGCGGCGCTCGCCGGGGCGGGCGTCTATACCCTGATCGTCAAGCTTCTACTGGGCGGCATGGTGCGCCAGTTCGACCACAGCGTGCGGCGCCTGAGCGGATGAGGGTATGGGCCCTTGCCGGTCGATGCGTGCATGCGCCAAGCCAATGGGCAAATGGCCAAATCGTCATCGGTCACCGCATGATCCACTCGCGGCCGGCCTCGATCACCTGCTGTTGCCGTGGGGAAGGCGGCTGTCCGGGTAGATCGTAGTTGAGCATCAGCGTCTTGCGCATGAGCACCGGTTCGCCGGTGACCGGATGGGCGATGCGCGTCGTCTCGCCGCTGAGCCCCTCGATGAAGACGGTCAATCGGGCCACGTCGTGACCGAAGTCACGCCAGATCGCGACCGATTCGCCCGCGTGGTCTTCGCCCTGGAGGACGGTGCGGCCGATCATCTGGTCCGGTGGTTCGAGCAACTCGTTGCCCAGGCGCTGCCGGACCGCGTCGAAGACCTGCGGGGGCACCCCCCGGCCGACGGCGACGATGTCGCCGGCGTCGGTTGCCACGGTGATCTCGGGGATGAAGATGCGTTCGCGGCCGGTGCGGTTGACCAGTTTGTAGGACAGGTACCAGTACCAGTGGGTCTGGCCTGCCAGATCAGTGTGGGCGATGGGCTCGGGCGCTCGCCAGGTGAAATCGAACTGCCAGGCTCTCGGCACACCGGCCGGCTGCGGGTAAGCTGATGCACTGGGCCCGGAGGTCGGCAGACCCAAGGCCTGAATCAGCAGCAGGCTCGCGGCGAGCAGGACGATGGTTCGGCCGGGACGTTTCACGTCGCTTCTCCGCTGGGGCGAGGGTCACGGGTGGGGGCGGGCGCCGCCGCGACCCATGCCTGATGGGATACGGTCCGGGTTGCCCGACCGTGTGGCGGCTCTGCAAGATTCTAAGCGCCAGCCCGTGACGGTCAAAGCCCCAGCCGGCGGAGTCAGAGCATGGTTCACAAGCCAGCCGCAGATCCGGTGGAGCAGGCGAGGACTTCGAGGTCCGCAGACGTCGCGCCGCAGGCGACCCTGCGGATCGAGCCGGTCGGTCCGGACCAGTGGGGCCAGGCGATGGCCCTGATCGACCATGAGCACGCCGCCGCATCGCTGGGAACCGTGCCGCGCGACCTTGAGCCCGGCGACGTCCAGGCTGCGGACCACGACGCCCTTACGGCTTTGACGCGGGGGCTGTGGATGGCCCGACGCGGTGACCAACCGACGGCCGTCGTCAGCGTCCTGCCCGCCGCCGGCCGCACCGCCATGGTGTTTGTCAGCACGCGGCGCGGCGAGGACCATGCATGTGGGGATGCGGCCCGGCTGGTGCGAGAGGCGTGCAGCCGTCAACCGCGTGATGGCGTTCGTCTGTTCCAGGCGCTGCTTCGCCCGCAGGATGTCCGGACGCGCAGCGTGCTGGAGGCGGCGGGCTTTGCGGTGCTGGCAGACCTGACCTATATGCAGAGACGCACGCCTCGAGTATCGGCGACCGCCGCATGGCCGGCGGACTTGGGCTTGCTGCTCCAACCGTACGAGCGATCGCTGCGTGACGATTTCGCCCACGCCATCGAAGCCAGTTATGCCCAGACGCTGGACTGTCCCGCCCTGGTGGGCATGCGCGAGATGGAGGACGTGCTGGATGGCCACATGGGGGCCGGCGAGTTTCATCCGAGTTTGTGGTTGCTGCTGCGCGAGGCCGGTCGGCCGGTCGGCGTGCTGCTCATGAGCCTCGTGCATGAGGGGCGTGCGGCGGAGCTGGTGTACCTGGGCCTGGCGCCGTCGGCGCGTGGCCGCAGGATCGGCCGATCCCTGCTTGAACACGGCATGACCCTGGCACGCCAGCACGGCGCGGAGCGAATGCTGCTGGCCGTGGATCAGCGCAACACGCCCGCACTGCGTCTGTACGCAAGCTTGCGTTTCGTCGCTGTGACGCGGCGAACGGCGATGGTGATGGGGGCGAGCGTGTCAAGTCCTGACGCGCGATGATCTTTTCCACACCTTGTTCGCGCGACTGTCGAAAGCGGTGGAGAAAAAAATCCGCGCGCTCCAAACCGTTGTGGCGCAAGGCGCTCGTCATGCGTGGCAACGGGTCTGTCTCGCTCGATCGTGTGAGGGCCTTGAAGCCCGCCTCGTCGCGCCGTAGAGTGCGTTCCGCGTCGACGGACCGACGCGTCGCAGCAGTCACGGCGGCAGAATTTCCCCGCCACAGGCAATCACCTTCGTGTCGCCAAGCCGGCTTCTCAACGGTGCTGCTTCGACCCTCCGGACGGACCCCTCGTGACAACGCCATCGCATTGGCGCCCGCTCAGCCGGTGCGAGCAACGCTCAGGTGAACCGCCGATCGCGGACGGCTTCCCGGTCGGTGGAGAGGAGATGTCCCGTGACGGCAGTCCACGGCACGCTATCAGTCCGCTGCGAATTCGACGACACCGGGTTATACGATACCGACGTCCAGTCTGATGCCTGCACAGCTGAACTCGATCTGAAACCGGCCGGTGAGACCTCTGCCGCGAATGTCGCCGATCGCATCGCCCACCGCGTGGCGACGACGGTGGGAGAGCATCGCTTCAACATGTGGTTTCGCCGCTCGGCCCGAATGGCTTACTGCGACCAGCGTCGATGCCTGGAGGTGGCGGTGCCCAATCGGTTCGTCGCCGACTGGATCGGCCGGCATTTTCAGGGTCATCTGGTCGATGCCGCCCGCGATGAACTGGGCGCCGCTGTGAACCTGTCGCTTCACGTCGACCCCGCCCGCTTCGCGGGTCGGTCGCCGCGTCCTGGTGAACGGGATGCCGCCGATCAGGCTCAGGGCGTCCGTCGGCTTGCGCCGCGTCGACCGGTGCGCCGCGGTCCGCAGCGCGGGTGCGATCAACTGCGGCACAATCTGGATGACTTCATCGTGGGGCCGAGCAATCGCCTGGCCTACGAGGCTGCTCGACGCATGGCCGAGGGTGACGCAGCGACCGGTTCGTCGCTGTTCATCCACGGCGGCGTCGGCCTGGGCAAGACGCACCTGCTCCAGGGGCTGTGCGAACGAATGCGCGCGGTCAACTTCCATGCGCGGGTGCTTTACACCACGGCTGAGCAGTTCACCAACGCCTTTGTGACCGCGGTACGCGCGGGCGAGCTGGATCAGTTCCGCCGTCGCTATCGGCAACTGGATCTGCTGGCCCTGGACGATGTGCACTTCATCGCCAACAAGCAGGCGACCCAGCAGGAGTTTCTGCACAGCATCGACACGATCGAGCTGGCCGGCGCTCGCGTGGCCCTGGCCAGCGACAGCCACCCTCGCGAGATCCGTCAGTTCAGCGACGCGCTCGTCAGCCGCTGTCTGCGCGGCATGGTGGTGCAGATCCACACGCCTGATACCCCGACGCGGGCGCAGATCGTTACGGCCTTGGCGCAGCGGCGGGGAATCAGCCTCCGGGAGACGGTGGTGGCGATGCTCGCCGAACGCTGCCGCGGTTCGGTGCGGGAGCTGGAAGGCACGCTGGTCAAACTTCAGGCCATGGCCCAGCTCGAGCAGCAGAGGGCGCCGGTCGCGGCTGATCCGGCGGATATGCAGGCCCAGAACGCCGCATCCACCGGCGACGCAGCGGTGTCCGAGGGCGCTCACCCGGTCATCGGCCACGTTCTGGCCAGCCGCCTGTTCCAGACATCGGCTGGCCTTCAGGAACGCGGTCCGGTCCGCCTGGCGGCCATCATGGAGCGGGTATCCCAGCGTACGGGCGTACCCATCGCGCAGATCACCGGGCGCGGTCGACGCGGGCCGGTGGTGTTGGCCCGGTCGCTCACGGCCTACCTGACACGCCAGTTGACAGACATGAGCTATCCCGAAATCGCCAGCGCCCTGCACCGCTCAAGCCATTCCTCGGTCGTGGCGGCCGTCCAGCGTGTGGAGGCGCAGCTCGCCGCCCGCCATCGCGTCGAATTGGCCGACGGAAAAGCCTCACTGTGGCTCAGCGAACTGGTGGACGAGCTTCGAGAACAGCTCGGGCGTCCCAGCGGCCCATCGCGATGACAGGCATGTCGGCTGGCAGGTCACCCGCCGCGGGCTCGGACGGGGCATAAAAAGACCCCTGACCGACGTGTGGGGGGGGATGGGGTGGCACGTCAGCCAGGGGTAGATTCATAGTCTAGCGACTATTTCATCTGCTGATTGTAATCGGCGAAATTCGGTTCGCAAGCGAATTCGAGGCGCGCCCCACAAAAAGTATCCGCCTGGGTATTCATTAGTAAGCGGCTTTCAAATCTGTTTTTAGACTCGTGACGTGCCCGGCCAGCCAGCGACACGGCCGTTGCCACGCCCATTGGGCATCGGGCTGCATCAGGCGTCGCACCAGCGGGATTGAACACACCGCCCCTCCCCCGAAAAGACAACCCACCCGAGGTCGGGTGGGTTGTGCGGCCTGAGGCAATGGGGGCGGAAGGATTCGAACCTTCGTAGGCATAAGCCACCAGATTTACAGTCTGGCCCGTTTGGCCGCTCCGGAACACCCCCAGGCGCGTTGCCGTGAGAGGGCAAATGTAACCTGCCCGCGTAGATGCTTCAACATCACGCCGGGCTCGCCGAACCTGGCCGCGAGCATTGCGGCCGCCTGTGGCGATTTGTAGCATTCTTGAACCTCCTGCCCGTTCCCCGGACCGATTCCGGTCGACCGTAGCGTGGCTGCGGGCCTTGGCGCGGCCTCGAATCACTACGGCTTGCCGGCAGAAGGAAGGTTGTGGCCATGAGCCAGATTTCGGCCCTCGACGAACATGTGCTGGTTCTGAACAAGGTCTGGATGGCCGTCCGCGTCACCAGCGCCCGTCGGGCGTTCGCGCTGCTCTTCAACGGCCTGGCCGAGGCGATTCACGTCGGCGACGGCTCCTACACGGGCCACGACTTCGAGAGCTGGGCCGATCTGTCCACAGCCCGAAACCGCTTCGAGGGGCAGGCCGGCGAACATCGCTGGGTGCGGACCGTGCATTTTGAGGTGGCTGTGCCCAAGGTGGTGCGCCTGCTGGGCTACGACCGCCTGCCGCGGCAAGGCGTCAAGCTCAATCGTCGCAACATCTTCGCCCGCGACCGCAACCGCTGTCAGTACTGCGGCCGGCATTTCCCCACCAGCGAGCTGACCCTGGACCATGTGCTGCCGCGCAGCCAGGGCGGCAGCAGCACGTGGCAGAATCTCGCCTGCTGCTGCGTCGCGTGCAATGCCCGCAAGGGCGGCCGCACACCGGCCCAGGCCCACATGACTTTGATCCGCCAACCCGTTCAGCCCAAGCGCAACCCGGTGGTTTCGCTGCGCCTCGGGTCCGATCGATATGCGAGCTGGCAGCCCTTCCTCGACAACGCGTACTGGTCCGTCGAGCTGCGCTGACGTCACAGGGACATCCGTCCGGGCTACCGGCCGCATTCAGACGTCATCTCGACGTCAACACCACATGTTCAGAAGCCCGTCTGTCATGAGGACGTGGTGGCGGTATGCGCCCCGCGAATCCCCAGGCTGACCATCGTGCGCACATAAGGCCAGGTCATAGATCACAGCCCATGCAATAGTCTTTGTCGTAGTCTTCCCGCCAGGATGGGTTGGCGGCGAGGCGGGAAAAGTTGTCGGCATACCAGCCCGCCCCATCCGGCGGGCGTGTCTTGCCGGATAGAAAGTCTTCGATGGTTCGCAGGCGTACGCGGGCCTGCTCGGGTGCGACGACCGTGGCTGCGGCCACGCGGAATCCCAACCGCTCCAGCGGGCCCCGCCGCATGAGCCAGTCGCCGACGAGGGTGGGGGGGAGGATGTCCGGGCAGGCATACGCCTCGATTCGCCGCCATTGCCGCTCCCGCGCCCAGGACTTCAGATACTGGACCATGGCCTTGGCAAGCCCCTGCCCGTGGTATCTGCGGTCCAGGCACCCGACGTTGAAACACAACATGCGCAGCGTTCGGCTGGACGCCGACAGGAGGCTCGTCAGTTCCTCATCGCTGAACTCCCGCAGCCGCGCGGCGAACCCGTGGTGATCGATGCAGTAGCAGGTGGAGGAATCGTCATAGTGTTCGGGACCGCCGATGGCGTCGTAGATTTCCCGCGTGGTGAAGGGCATTTTGGCGACCACGCCCTTGCCCTCCCAGGCCAGGATCATGCAGCTACCCACCATCCGGATCTGCTTACGGAAGAACTCTTCGACGGTTCGGAACCCTGCCTGCCTCGCGTCACCGGGTGCGAAGTCGCCGATGTTGTCGGGCGCCAGCGGCGGGGCGAACATCTTGCGATAGACGATGAACGACTCGTCCATGGGTCGGATGTCCAAGTCGCGTTTTTGCCCGTCGATGGTGATGGTGTGTTTCATGGCGTGGTCGAATCGTTCAAGTCGGCCAGGGCTTTTTCGATCTGGGTGATGGCGGATTGTTCGGCGGAGAGGACGGCGGCGAGGTGGTCGGCCATGGTCTGGCGGTTGGTGGGATCGGCGAGCTTTTCTTCGGCCTTGCGGAAGTAGGACCGCCAGCCGATGTGGTGGGAGGCGTCCTGGTCGCCTTGTTCGAGGGCCTGGAACTTAAGCCAGTCGGCTTCGCTATTAAAGCAAACGCCAAAGGCGGCATGGGCGTGGGTGGCGGATTGTTCGTATGGCTCGGCGGCGGCGAGGAGGGATTCCTTGGCGTCAGGCAGAAGTTGGGCGGCTTGCTTTAGGAAACCGGCGGCGGCGTGACGGCGAGCGGCGAGCAGGCGCAGGTTGGCGATTTCGGGCTTTAGGCCGGCAAAGGGTTCATCCTTCGTGGGATTGAGTTGCTGATATTCATCCAGGCCGTGGCCTTGGGTGGCTAAGAGGTCGTCATGCAGGCGCTGCAGCGCGGCGAGGCCGGAGAGGTAAACGCCTTTGCCCCAGCCGTACTCGGCGGTGACGGAGGGCTCGTGGGCCAGTTGCACAGCACGCTGGAGAGCGGCGAGGGCGGCGGACTTTGGTTCCATCGGCGGGCCGAGGCGGGTGATGGTCAGCATGGGCTTGTCCGGGCCGTAGTGTCCGGTGCTTTTGCCGGGTTCGATGTGGCGCAAAATGCCGTACCAGCAGGGATGAGTGCCTTGGGGGGAGGGACGGGGGTCGTCACCCGTAGGCAACGGCGTTTCGACGGCGGCGTCGCCGGCGCCCAGGATGGTCACTTGACCGGCGGCGGGATCGACGCCGGTGACGATATACCAATGATCGCAGCGCGAGTTGATCCCGTTCCAATACGGCATGATGCCGGGGGCGATGATGAGGCGGCCGGCGGCGATCTCGGCTTGCATCACGGGCCAGGCGGGGGCGATGTCGGGGCCCGTCGAGGCGGCGCGCCACTGCCCGGCGAAGCCGTAGAGGGACAGGGCGGCGTTGGCGATGTCCCAGGAGTGGACGAACTGCGTCAGGTGCGTGCCGTCGGGATGGTAGTAGCAGCAGAACGCCTCGCCGCTGGCCCCCAGCAGCCAGTCCCAGTCCACGCTCTGTCCTTCATACGCCAGCACGCACCGGATGGCCTTCATGTGCGACAGGGCGGGATCGACGTTCTCGAAATTGCTGATGCCATCGAGACAGACCTTCCCACCGTCACGCTGCACATGAGCATTCATGGCTGTTGCCTCCGCGGGTGTGCCCGCATGGACCACGGGGCTCAAACAGATGTTCGCCGCAACAATCGCCATCCACATCAGTGAGGTTGTTTTCATAGGATTCACCTTGTTTGAGATCTATGAGGTTTATGGTTCATCACCGGCCAAAACCGGATACGACTCCATCGCCAGCCGACCGGCGGGTATGTCGCCGTGATCAACTTGCTGGAGCCACATTCGCGTGCCGACAAAAAGCCTGCCCGCCAGCCATCGCTTCACTGCGGTCATGGGCCCCAATTGGTCGCGGGTGTGTTCGGCCGCTGAAGCCAGCGTGGGGTATTGCTGAGCGACGTGTTCCTTGGGCACCTGCCGCAGCCAGGCCCAGAGACCCACAAGCACCCCGCACGTGGCGGGGACGCGCATCGGATCGTCACGGTAGACAAACGCCATTTGACCGTTGCACGCGCCGACGTGCCAGGCGCGTGGTCTGCCGTCCTGAAACTCCCGGTCGCCGATGCCGATGGCCCGGCAAATCTCCAGCAGCACTTGCCGCCAGCGGTATCCACAGATGAATCGCAAGAAACTCATGGGCCAGTGGAGTTGCCTGGCCAGTTCGGTGGTGGGCACGAGCTTTTTGTGTTCCAAATCGAGCGCCTCGCCTGGCGCCATTGTCGACAGCAGGCCAAGCGTCTGGCGCAACAATTGCACGGCCCCTTGTTTCTGGGAATCGATGGATCCCAGCAGGCGAACGATCTCCGCCGTCGGAGGCGGCGCGTCGTCCACTAGATCCTCTGCATCTAACCACGCGACCAAGGCCCGATCGGCGACAGCCAGCCACTGCCTATGGTCAGGAGGCTCCGATCCGCATTCGCCGGGCGGCGGATCAGGCAGCGTAGTTTCATGGCTGATCATCCAGATCAGACGCTGCAACTGCGTCAGCCACGCATGATTGCATATTTCAATGCCCCAGCGCGGCATTTCGCGTGCCACGGCCATGGCCCATTCCGGAAGCGGCTCCGCCTGTTGCCGCCATTCGTTGACGGCAGCGACATCCGGATCGCGCGCCGCCGCCATGGCGATCCGCTCCGCGCGTTCCTGGTCCGGTCGAGGTCCCACCGGATTGGTCGAGTCGACGGAACACAGCCAGTCCATGCAGATACTCCACACTTCCTGGCTGAACTCCGCCGGCAGCTTGTGCTCATTGAACACTTCCTGCACCGTCGGCGTCACCTTCTCGTCCGCGTATACGACCAGCGCGTCTTTCAGCTTGGCCCGCGCGCGGTGGATCATGCTCTTGGCCGTGCCCAGCGGGATATCGAGAAAGTCCGCGACCTTCTGATACGACAGCCCGTCAAGATGGAACATCGTCAGCGGCACGCGGTACTTGTGCGGCAGCGTGGCGACGGCGGCGAGGACGGCGTCGGCCAGTTCGCGCCTCTGGGCTGACTCGGCGGGGCCGGGTTCGAACGAGGGGATGTCCAGGGCATCAAGATCGATCTTGCCGTCAAGCTGGCGAAAGACGCCGGGACGAAAGGTGCGCAGCCAGTCCATGGTGACGCTGAACGTCACGCGCCGCAGCCAGGCCGCGAAGCGAGCCGGCTCGCGCAACTGGTCCAGATTCGTATACGCGCGGATGAACGTCTCCTGCGCCAGATCCTGCGCTTCGGCCCAGTCATCCACCAGGCTGTACGCCAGCCCATACACGTGGCCCTGATAGCGTGTCACCAGCTCCTTGTAAGCTTCCTGGTTGCCGGATCGGCAGGCGGACACGAGTTGTGCGTCGGAAGTGTCTGGCATACGGGCATCCCTTCGGCCGACCGCGACGGGAATCGGCGGCAGGGCAGGCCTCACGCATTCCCTTCACTATAAGGACGCGAATCGGTGTTGAGTGGTTGCAGCGTCTTGGACGCGCAGAGACGCAAGCGCCATCGCGGGCATGCGGGAACGGCGATACCAAGACTTAGCGATTCATGCGGATCATCAGACCATGCCGCGCGATCTTCGGACTCCATCCGTATCCGACGCGGTAGTCTGAACCCGTCAGCGGTCCAAGTGCGTGCGGTGGATACAGGGAGAGGGCGGCCTCCACGTCCGCGGCTGGTTATTCGCTGCGGATATCCGCAACAGAGATCATCGCCTGATTAAGTCAGCCTGATGGCCCACCGATGGAAAGATAGGTGAGCTAGGCGGACTTTTAGGCCGGCTCGGTCTGGCGGGTGGCAACGTTCGGCCGTCGGGGAGCTTTTCCCGAGCGGGGCGGGTGCCCGTGCCAACCAGTGGGGCCGGTCGGAGGATCCAGGCATGGGATCGAACAGCGAAGGCAAGACCAACAGCAACGCAGCGTCCGCGGCCGACCTGGCGGAAAAGCAGGTGTTCACCACCGGCGAGGCGGCCGACCTGTGCAAGGTCTCGCAGCAGACGATCATCCGCTGCTTCGACAGCGGCCGCCTGCGCGGCTTCCGTGTGCCCGGCAGTCGCTTTCGACGTATTCCGCGCGAGGAACTGCTGCGGTTCATGCGCGAGAACGACATCCCCACCGACGGCCTGGACCTTGGCCGCAAGAAACGCATCCTCGTGGTTGATGACGACGAGCAGATTGTCGAGCTGTTCGTCGATGTGCTCAGCCGCGACGAACGCTTCGAGGTCCGCACCGCGGGGACGGGCTATGAAGCCGGCGTCCTCACCGAGCAGTTCAAGCCCGATCTGATGGTCCTCGACTACATGCTGCCGGACATCAACGGCAACGTGGTCTGCCGCACCGTCCGCGAGAAACCCGAATTGGCCGGCACGAAGATCATCATCGTCTCGGGCGTGGTCAAGCAGGACGAGATTGACGAACTGGTGCGGGCCGGGGCCGACGACTTCGTCAAGAAGCCGTTCAACATCGAACGTCTGCTGGCCCGGATTCACGAACTGCTCGAGGTCTGAGGTCCGCCCGGACCCACGGATACCATCGCCGCGTCCGCGTTTCGCGTCGCAGGCAGGGACGGCGAACCTATGGCCAGTGCACCCGCCGATGTCTCTCGCACCCGCCGCACGGAGCTGATCCTCCGGCAGGTCGAGACGTTGCCGACGCTGCCCGCCATCGCCGCCCGATTGCTTGCCCTCACCACCGACAGCGAATCGTCCGCCCAGCAGGTCATCGAACTGGTCCGTGACGATCCGGCCTTGACCGCGCGGCTGATCTCCATCTGCCGCCGCGCCCAGTTGGGCGTCCGCGAAGAAGCACTGACGGTCGACCGCGTCGTCCTGCTGCTGGGCTTCACCACAGTCCGCAATGCCGTGCTCTCGCTGAAGGTGCTCGAAGCGTACGGCACCGACACGTTGTCCGACGCGCAGCCGTCCGCTGCGTCCGGCGATGGCCAGTCGGGATCGCCGCCCCCGTCTTTCGATCTGCAGGGTTTCTGGCAGCACAGCCTGGCGGTGGCCATCTGCTGCGAACAGATCGCCGCCGCCCACCACGGCCGTCATGACCTGCCGCCGGGCGAAGCTTTCGTTTGCGGCCTGCTGCACGACGTGGGCAAGCTCGCTCTGCGGATGGTTCTGCCCAGGGCTTACGACCGGGTGGTTGAACTGGCCGAGCTCAACCAGGCCAACATCGCCGAGTTCGAGCGGCGGATTCTCGGCATCGACCACCACACCGCCGGTAAGCGGCTGGCCGAGCACTGGCAACTGCCGCACGTCCTGCAGGATTGCATCTGGCTGCACGGGTCGGCCTATGACCTGTTGCCGAACCTGGACCACCGCTCGCTCATCGGCCTGGTGAGTCTGGCCGACCTGCTGGTGCGGCGTCAGCACATCGGCTTCAGTGGCAATTTCAACTTGTCACCGCGTTTGAACGGTCTGATCGAGCTTCTGGACCTGGAGCAGGCGAAAGTCGAGGCCGTCGCGGCAGGGTTGTACAAGGAGGTTTGCCGCCGCACCGAGCTGCTGGGTCTGGGTGAAGCACCCACGGAGGCGATCTTCTACCGCTCGGTGCAGCGGGCCAACGAAGCCCTGGGCCGGCTCAACGCCGCCCTGGACCGCCGCAGTCGCGTGGCCATGCGGCAGGGGCGCATCCTCCAGGCCATCGTCGATTTTCACGCCGTCGCCCGTCCCGGCGCGACCGTGCAGGACACCATCGATCGCGTGGGGCTGACCGCCGCGGCCGTGCTCGGCGAGGGATTCTATGCCGTGCTGTACCAGGGGGCCTGCGAGGGCCAGAGCCGCGAGCCCTGGCTGATCTGCCAGTACGACGCGCAGGGCCAGCCCCGCCACGCTGAATTCATCGACGCCCCGCCGCACGCCGCCGACCTGGCCCGCCTCGACGACGGCGAGCCGATGGCCATGACGCTCATGACGCTGATGCCGTGGGTGGGCGATCACCTGCATCTGGCGTCGGACCTGCGCGAGGTGCGCCTGCTGCCGCTGACCAGCGGGTGGGGGATCGCGGCCGTACTTCTGCACGATCGGCCGTCCCTGCCGCCGCGCGAATCGATGGACGCCTTGACGCGCACCTGGGGCGCGGCCATCGCCGCGGCCGCGCAGCATGAAGGCGCCCGCCGCCTGGGTGAAGAACTGGCGCAGGCCAACAGCCGCCTGGCTGAGGCCCAGGAGAAGCTTCTGCGTTCTCAGACGATGGCTCGCCTTGGCGAAATGGCCGCCGGTGCCGCCCACGAGATGAATAATCCCTTGGCCGTCATCTCCGGTCGCAGCCAGCTTCTCACCCAGGTGCTCACACCCGGCAGCGAGGAGCAGAAGACGGCCCAGCGCATCGTCGAACAGGCCCATCGGCTCAGCGACCTGATCACGTCGTTGCACATGTTCGCGGATCCGCCGGTCGCCGATCGTCGGCCGACCAGGATCGATCAGTTGCTCAGCGGTCTGGTCCAGGAGATGAGCCATCAGCTGCCTGAGTACCAGAAGCAGAAGCGTCTGTCGGTGCAGGTCGACCCCGCGCTGCCGGCCGTGCCCATCGACGCGGAGAAGATCGCCCAGGCCGTCCGTGAACTGTTGCTCAATGCGGTGCAGGCCATGCCCGAGTCCAACGTGCATCTGGCCGCCCGCCTGGGCCCGGACCCGGACACGCTCACCATCACGGTCACCGACGACGGCGTGGGCATGGACAAGCACGCGCTTGAGCACGCCACCGATCCGTTCTTCTCGGTGAAGGCGGCCGGTCGGCGCACGGGCATGGGCTTGCCGCGGGCCCAGCAATGGGTCAAGGCTCACGGCGGCGAATTGCGCCTGCGTAGCACGCCCGGCCGGGGCACGACCGCCACGCTGCTCGTGCCGCTCAAGGACCGGCCGGCATCGGGTCAGACCAACGGCGACAGGGACGCCGATTCAACTGCCCTCGATGCCGCCCAGCGACCGGCGGCCTGACTCTTCGTCACACCATGAAGAGTTTCATGACCACGACATGGTCCGGCCGCGGACATGGTGCCGGCCAGCCGTCCGCCTGTCCGTGGCCGCCGCAGTGAGGCTGGATTGACGGACTTTGGCGGCGATGCCCTTTGTGACGACTCGGCAATAGTGCTTCAGCGACCTGCCGGAAATGTAATCCCAAGTGGGCCTAACAAAGCCGGGTTTCTGGTCGATACACCCCGTGACGAGAGGGTGGTCGGTCGGGCACGGGAGTCGTGCCGCGCGGCCGAGCCTGGAATTCTGGCAGGGGAGAAGTCGTGCCGTCCAAGACCCCAAGCACGCCGCGGGGGCCCGGGACTGAGACGGGGGTGGAGCCCTCGGATCGTCCCTTCCGCATCCTCGTGGTCGACGCCGACCTCGACGCGTACCGCGTGATCTGCCGCGCCGCCCGTAGGCAACAGGCGGCCGTCGTCCGCGCCGACTCGCTGGCTGAGGCCGAGCGGTGCCAGCAGCAGTTGGCCGCCGACCTGCTGGTCATCGCCGATGTGTTGCCCGACGGCGGGGGCATCGACTGGGCCAGCCAACAGCGCAAGGCCCACCGCGGTACGCAGATGCTCGTCCTCACAGACCAACTGCGGCTCGACCAGGCGCTGACCGCTCTGCGGGCCGGCGCCAGCGATCTGCTTGCCCGGCCGCTGGCTGGTGAACAGGTGCAGACGCGGATTCAGCAGGCCATTCGCCGTCAGCGCGGACGTGAAAAGATGCAGCGTCGTCTGCGGCGGTTGCAGCGCACCTGCCGCAAGCTGCAGAAGGCCCACGACGACGTGGCCGCCCAGGTGGACGTGCTGTGCAATGACCTGGTGACGGCCTATCAGGAGCTCGCGGAGCAGATGCAGCAGGTGACGCGAACCCGCGACTACGCGACCCTGGTGCGTGAAGAGCTGGATCTCGAACAGATGCTGCGTAAAACCCTGGAGTTCCTGCTCGAGCGGGCCGGCCCGACCAACGCCGCCATCTTCCTGCCCGCCAGTCTCGATGAGTTCAGTCTCGGAGGCTACGTCAACTACGACTGGACCAGCGAGTCGCCGGAGCTGCTGCTGCAACTGTTGGCCGACCGGTTGGCGCCGCACGTGGCCGACGCCGAAGATATGCTGCACGTGACCAGCGACACGCAGTTGGCCAGGTTGCTCGACGGCAAGCCCGATCTGCTCGAAGGTTGCCATGTCGTCGGCGTGCCGTGCCGCCTGGACGACGAGCCGCTGGCTGTGGTGATTCTCTTCCGCGAGGCGGATCGGCCCTTCGACGCCGAAACCATTGAACTCTGCCAGGCGATCGCGCCGATGATCGGCGAGTACCTGGCTCGGATCATCCGCGTCCATCACCGGCACCTGCCTGATCCGCCGGCTGAGGACGAGGACCAGGGCTTCATGGCCGCGTAATGGGCGCGACCGGCCGCTTCGCTCACCAATCGCCAGGATGCGTCGCCAATACCCGGAGAATGGTGGCGTCGCTGCAGGGAGCCAAGCCATGCAGACCGTCGAACGTCGCAAGCGTCGTGAACGCTGATCTGCTCGCCATGTGACGCCCGCGGGCGCCTTGGAACTTCCGCGGTCGGGGCTCGTCCGTCGGATCTCCGCCTCGCGCGGTAAACTGACCGCGTGAACAGGCCCCCCGACCATGCCCCGCCGCCCATCAAGCCCTCCGACGGCAAGCCGTGGGAGTCGGCCAAGGACGCCGGCTCGGCTGCCGATCCTCTGGCCGCCCGTTTTGTCGAGTCGTTGTCCTACGACACCCGCCTGTATCGGCACGACATCGCCGGCTCGCTGGCCCATGCCCGCATGCTGGCGAGCGCGCAGCTTATTACGGCCGACGATCTGGCGGCCATCGAACGCGGCTTAACGCAGATCGAGTCCGAAATCGAGCAGCAAGGCGCCGCCTGGCCCGGCTGGAGGATCGAACTCGAAGACGTACATATGTGTATCGAGGCCGCCCTGATCGAGAAGATCGGCGACCCCGGGCGCAAACTGCATACCGGAAGAAGCCGCAACGATCAGGTCGCCCTCGACCTGCGGCTGTGGACCGCCGACGCGGCCGATGAAATCCAGGCTTCCTTCGACCGCCTCTGCCGAGCGTTTCTGGCCCTCGCGGACAGCGACGGACGCATCGTCATGCCCGGCTACACCCACCTTCAGCGGGCCCAGCCGATCCTCGTCGGCGGTGAATTGCTGGCCTGGATCGAGGCGTTCGGCCGCTGCGCCGACCGACTGGCCACGCTTATGCTCTTCGATACCGAGAACCCGCTGGGATCGGGAGCGATCGCCGGCTCGTCCCTGCCCCTGGACCGCCAGCACACCACCGACGCCCTGGGCGTCTTCACTGAGCCCACCGGTAACAGCCTGGACGCCACCGCCTCGCGCGACGTCGCCATCGACTTCCTCTACGCCCTGGCCATGACCGCCCAATGGCTCTCACGCTTCGCCGAACAGTGGATCCTCTACGCCAGCACCGAGTTCGGCTTCATCACGCTCGATGAACGCTATACCACCGGCTCATCGATGATGCCCCAGAAGCGCAACCCCGACATGCTCGAGCTGATCCGCGGCCGCTGCGGCAATGTGTATGGCCACCTGATCGCGCTGCTGACGATCTGCAAGGGCCTGACGCTCGGCTACAACCGTGATCTTCAGGAAGACAAGCGTCATCTGTTCGCCGCCTACGACACGGTGCGCGACAGCCTGGAGATGGCCGCCCGCATCGTCGCCACCACGCGATTCAATGCCGACTGCATCCGCGAAGGCCTGGACCGAGGCTTCCTTGACGCGACCAGCCTGGCCGAATACCTCGTCACCCGGGGCGTGCCCTTCCGCACCTCGCACCAGATCGTCGGCCGGCTGGTGCGGTTGTGTCAGCAGCGGCAAAGGCCGCGGTTGGCGGACCTGAGCCTGGCCGACTTCAAGGCGGCCTGCGAAGCCGCCGGCGTCGGCGCCGACGTGTGTGCGAACGACGTGTTCGACTGGCTGGGGCCGCAGAACGTGGTCCAGCGGTATCAGTCCTCCGGCAACGCCGGCGTCAGCGGCTTCGAACGGCAGCTTGAGATGTGGCGTGCGGCCCTGACGCCCGAAGGCGAATCGACCGCGGACGCGTGATCCTGTGAATGTCGCAAGAGGGCGTGGCGTGCTGTTGCTGACCATCATCAGTGGACCGGACAAGGACAAACGCTTCGAGCTGCCCGACGACGAGCCGCAACTCATCGGCCGCTCCAGCGAAGCGCTGCCCCTGACCGACCAGACCATCAGCCGCCGCCATGCCGAGCTCACCCCCGACGAGGGCAAGTGGTATCTGCGCGACATCAACAGCGCCAACGGAACGTTCCTCAACGGCCGGCGCGTCGTGTCGCGATCGCTGCTGCATGACGGCGACCAGATCCGCGCCGGCAATACGCTGTTCGTCTTCGGACGCGAGCGCCGCGACCTGGGCGTACGGTTCGGATCGGAAAATGTCGATACGCACATCGAGACGGCCGTCAACGCCAACGACGAGTCGATGGTCATGGCCGTGCCCGATCCGGTGGAGGCGGCGGCGATCAACCTGAACGTTGTCTACCGCATGCTCGAACTCATCGGATCGACGCTCCGCCGCGACGAATTGCTTGAAAAAGCCATGGACCTGATTCTCGACAGCTTCCGCGCCGACCGCGCATTCATCCTCCTGGACGATGAAAACACACGGAAGTTCGAGCCGATCATCGTACGCCACCGACGCGAGCCCAAGACCAGCGAGGAGCGGCAGATCGCCGTCAGCCGCACCATCGTCGATTATGTGGTCAACCAGCGTCACGGCGTGCTCTCGAGCAACGCCATGAACGACGACCGCTTCAGCACCGGCGACAGCGTCCAGCGCTACGGCATCCGTTCGGCCTTGTGCACGCCCATCGTCTTCAAGGACCAGCTCTTCGGCGTCATCTACCTGGACAGCAAGATCGCCAACTACACCTACACCGACGATCAGTTGCATCTGCTGACGGCCATCGGACTGCAGATCGGCCTGGCCCTGACGAACATGCGGCTTTATGCCGAGCGCCTGGCCCGCGAGCGTCTGGCGGCCGTCGGACAGACCGTCGCCTCGCTTTCGCATTCGATCAAAAACATCATCCAGGGCCTGGCCGGCGGCGCCGAGGTCGTCGACCTGGGACTGCGCAAAAGCAACCTGGGCGTCGTCGCCAACGGCTGGGAGATCGTCACCCGCAATCTCGAACGCATCCGCCAGCTTACGCTCAACATGCTCGCCTTCTCCAAGCAGCGCAAGCCCGAGCTGGAAATGACCAGTATCGCGCATCTGCTCGAAGAGATCGTCGCCCTGGTGCAGCGGCAGTTCGACGCCCGCAAGGTCGCGCTGCTGACCGCCATCGACGAGGACGCGCCGCCCATTCCCCTCGATGCGTCCGGCATCCACCAGGCCGTCCTCAATCTCCTCAACAACGCCCTCGACGCCGTGCCCGACGAGAAGGGCGTGGTCACCCTCAGTTGTGAGTTCGACACCCAGCAGCAGGCGGTGCGCATCATGGTGGCCGACAACGGTGAAGGCATCGATCCCGAGAATCGTCAGCGCGTCTTCATGCCGTTCTACTCCACCAAAGGCCTGCGCGGCACGGGCCTGGGCCTGGCGGTGACCAAAAAAATCATCGACGAGCACGGCGGGCGCATCAGCGTGGAAACCGGCGAAGGGCAGGGCACGAGCTTCACCATCGTGCTGCCGCTCAAACGCGAGGCGGCGCGCAGCGGCGACACGGCCGGGCCCGGCGGCGATCCTTCGGGCGAGTCCAGCGTCGACATGCCCTTCGGCGAATCGAGCAGCCCGCTGCCCGCCGAACTGGAGAACGAGGAACCGGACGCCGGCGCCAGGCCATGAATCCCGCGGTTTCATGGCGCCGCCCGACGCGACGACTCAACTGCCTATAGCGGGAGCCCCGCGGCGAAACGCCCGCGGACTGACGCCCACGATCCGGCGGAACGCCGTGTGAAACTGGCTCGTCGAGCCAAAGCCGCTGTCCATCGCCACGTCGAGGATCGACCGATCCGTGGTCAGCAGCAGGTGCTGGGCTTCGTAGACGCGCTGGCGGGTGAGAAAGTCGACGATCGTCAGGCCCACTTCCCGGCGAAACAGCCGCATGGCGTAGGTCGGGTTCAGGCCCGTGGGGCTGGCCACATCCGCCACGCGCAGCGGTTCACGGAAGCGTTCGACCAGCAGCGTGATCATCTGCTCGATCGGTTGAGCGATGGTTCGATCCACGGCGTGGGGGCCTGGCCTTCGACGCGGCGCGGCGCCGCCATCACCATGTCGCGTCGCTATCCAGCGGTCCTGACCTTCGATCGCCAGCCGCCGTGTGCGCGCCTCGACTTCCAGGGCCGCCACGCGCCGCCACCGGTCGTCGTCCTGACTCAGCATCCACTGCCACCGGCTCACGTCCCGCGGGTCGCGCGTTTTATCCTGGGCCATGACCAGGATTTCGCCGCACAGCATCCGGCGCGTCAGATCCTCCGATCCCCGCCAGTCACGCAGCCACGACAGGGGAAACACCACCCACGCCATCGTCGTCCCCTCCGCCACCCTTGTCAGTTGGTGCGGGGCCGCCGCCCAGAAGACGCCCAGCTCGCCCGCACCGATGGCCAGCTCCCGGCCGCCCATCCGATATTCAATCCACCCCGACAGCACGAAGTTCAGCTCGATGTCGTGGTGCTGGTGGGTGTCGGCCATGATCTTGGGCCGCCCATCCCATACGCGAAACCCCATCGTTGCGACCGCAGGTGGGAGCTTTTTTGCCATTTAGGTTAGTATACCGCTCAAATACATCTCTATCGCGGTAGAAATGCGGTATTCAAACTCATAGAGTGCGGGCATCAGTCAGATGCCGTCTTCCCGACGCCCCCAGGAGCCCGACATGTCCACCGCTTCCCTTCAGACCCCATGCCATCCGTTGCCCGGCACGACCTGTTGCCCCGGTGTGACCGACCGCGAGAAGTTCTTCTTCGATCTCAACGGCTTCCTCGTGCTCAAGAGGGCCATCGACGTCGATCATCTGGCCGCCATCAACGACACTCTCGATCAGATCATCAGCCTCGATCCGCCGCTCAAGCACGGCGAGTGGTACGGCGGAGTGCACGCCCACACCTTCGGCGGCAAGGACGGGATCAACCTCCAGCAGATTTACGAGGCCGGCGCGCCCTTCGAACGCCTGATTGACCATCCCGCATGGATCGACAAGGTCAAGACCTTCGTCGGCGGGCAGGATGATTTCGACGCCCACCACGGGCCGCTCTTCATCGACGAAAACTTCGTCAGCCTGCGCGGCCCGGGCGAAGCCATCGGCGTGCACTCGGGCGGCCACAAGCTCGTCAAGCGATGCCAGTACCGCTTCCGCAACGGCCAGTTCAGTTGCGGACAGATCAACATCCTCATGGCCTTCAACGACGTCGGTCCCGGCGACGGCGCGACGATGGTGATCCCCGGCTCGCACAAGGCCAACTTCATCCACCCCGAATATGCGAAAAACCGCATCCAGCAAGGCCAGGCCACGTCGGTCGATGGCATGGAAGGCGCGGTCGAGGTGCACCTGGAAGCCGGCGACGCGCTGCTCTTCGTGGACGCGATCATGCACGGCTCGGCCAAGCGGGTGAACGAAGGGCTGCGCCGCATCGCCGTCTACCGCTACGGACCGTCCTGGGGCTTCTTCCGCCATCCCTATCGTCCTTCGAAAGAACTGCTCGCACGCCTCACCCCGCAGCGCCGCCAGATCGTCATGCCCCATCCCGCCATCCGCCGTGAGCCCAACCGGATCCCCGGCTTCAGCAATCCGCCCGAAGCCGAATGAGCCCGGCTCACAACACCATCACCTCGAACCGAACGTGGGCAGTTGATCCAGCGGGAATGGCGGGCGGGCCAGCGGACGCAGCGCCAGTTGCAGCAGGGCCAGTTCCTGGTCGTCGCCCGCGATGCGGTTGAAGCGCACGGCTCCGCAGGATGTGCACCGGTGAATCAGCGCCCATTCGCCGTCGGCGCGCACCTCCACCCCGATGGGCTCCATCGCCCCGCGACAGCCGCATTGCCGGTCGCCCGGCTGCTCGTCGAGATGCCGTGACCACAGGCAATACGGACAGTGGTTGCGATGATGCGTGCCATAGCTACGAGCCTCCACGTGCTGGCGGCAGTGGATGCAGGTGAACGCCGCCTCGTCACGGCGTGATCGTCTGGACATGTGCGGACCCTTGAGGGCCGTGGACACGCGAGGCAGAGAAAGCCCGTCCGCATGCGCCAAGCGGCCGATACTTACGAACATCATGCTTGATCAAGGGTTCATTCCATCGTCCCGCGCAACCGGGCGGTCGGCGCGCACGACAAGCCGCGTGCGAACGGACGACGGAATGTTTGTCAGGCGGTAGCCATGTACGGACAGTTTACCACCATCCCCCGCCGCGCGGCAACGGCGCCGCAGCGCCTCACCCACCGAAGGCAAACCCGCAGTGCAGGGCGATGCCGTGAGGCAGGGCCGCGTCGGTGAAGTCGAATTTCGGCGTGTGCAGGGCGGGGTACGTCTCTTGCCCCGCCGGACGGACACCGATGAACGCGAACGCCGCCGAGGCGTGCGGGCCGTAGTAGGCGAAGTCTTCGGCGCCCATGATCGGGTCGGCCATCGCCACGACCTGCTCGCCGCCCAGCACCTGCCGGGCGACGGCTTGCATCGCCTCGGTCGCGGTCGGGTCGTTGAGCGTGGCCGGATAGCCGTTCTTGATGTCGATCGCGACCCGAAGTCCGAACGCCGCGGCCGTCTGTTCGGTCAGCACGCGCATCCGCCGTTCGATGATCTCGAAGGCCGGCGCGTGGAAGTACCGGATGGTGCCCGCGAGTTCGGCTTTCGTGGGGATGACGTTCAGCGCCGTCCCACTGCCCGCGTGCAGTTGGGCGACGGTGATGACCGCCGGGCTTGTCGCCGGCACATTGCGGCTCACCACCGTCTGCAGTGCGGCGATAAGTTGTGCGGCCGCGGGGACGGGGTCGATCGTTGTGTGGGGCATGGCCGCATGCCCTCCGAGGCCGGTCAACGCGATGCGGAATTCCGCCGTCGCCGCCATGATCGGTCCCGGCCGCGTGGTCAGCGTGCCCACTGCCATCGAGGGATAACCGTGCAGGCCGAAGATCCGCCGCACCGTCAGTCCACCGAGTTGCTGTGTCAGCGCGCCGGCCCGCACCATGCCGTCGCCGCCGCCGCCGCCTTCCTCCGCCGGCTGGAAGATCAGTTTCACCGGGCGGGGCAATCGGTCAGCCATCTGCTTCAACACTGCGGCCGCTCCCAGCAGCATCGCCGTGTGCCCGTCGTGACCGCACGCATGCATGACCCCGTGATACCGCGACGCATAGGGCAATCCCGTCTCCTCGGTAATCGGTAGAGCGTCCATGTCCGCCCGCAGCGCGACGGCGTCCGTCACGTCCTGGCCATGTCGCGCCCCGCGGATCCAGCCGACCACGCCCGTCTTGGCCAGTCCCGCTTCAAACGGGATGCCCAGGGCCGTCAGCTCGCGCTGCACCAGTTCGCTGGCGTACGTCTCCTCGTAACCGATTTGGGGATGCGCGTGCAGATCACGCCGAAGCGCGATCACATGCGGCAGCCGCGCGCCGATCGCGGTACGGATGAACTCAAGGGTGTCAGAGGACAGGGGAGGGGTGGGTGACGCGACCATGGGCAATACTCAGGGCGGTTCAATATCGATCAATGCTGGCACAGTTCTCGCCGCTGTTGGCAAACATCGGCATGCGCGGGCCCGGGTGGCAGCCGTTGCCGTGGCTCTGGCTGCGCGGCGGACCGAGCAGTTGGCAGTCGCCGGCTTCGCCCAGCAGCATCTTGATACGCTGCGGAAGCTCGCGGTCAACCGCCACCCGCAGATTGTTGGCCCGCAGACGCGCGAGCGTCCCCGACTGGCGCACCTCGAAAATGACCTCGGCCGCACTGCCGTTGGCCATGCCGGCCGCCTGACTCAGCAGCGCGCGCAGCTTCGCGATCCGTCCGTTCAAATCGCCGCTGTGGCTGCTGTGGTCGCTGCGGCGGTCGGCCGCGTCCGGCCCGCGCAGCACGATTTTGACGACCCTCGTCAGTTTCTCAGGAGCCTGTTCGACGGGCACGATCCGCTCGACGACGATGCCCGGCTCCTCGCGGCGGCGGTCGATCTTGCCTTCCAGAAACACGATCTGGTCCACGTTCAGCAGCGGCGCATGCAGGGCGTAGGCGTCGGAAAACACCACGCCGTCGATCGAGCCGGTGCCGTCATCAAGGGTGATCATCGCCATTTTCTGGCCGGGGTTGCGCCCGCTCTTGGTGAACGTCGGCCGCACGCGCGTCAGCATGCCGCCAACGGTCACCTTCATTTCGGCCGGCAGATCGCGGATCTCCGCCACGCTGACGTTGGCGAAACGCTGCAGCATTGCCTGATGCTGACGCAGCGGATGGTCGGAGACGTAGAAGCCCAGCACCTGCTTTTCATGGGCCAGCTGCTCAGCCGGCGTCCAGGGCGTGGTCTGCGGCAGGACGATCGGCGCCGCCGCGGCGGCCGTCGCATCGCCGGCAGGTTCGCCGCCCAGGCCGCCGAAGAAATTCATCTGGCCCGAGTCGCGATCAGCTGCGGCTCGCTGGCCGGCCTGGATCGCCGCGTCCAGCGCTTCGATCAGGGTCGACCGCTTTGCCACGCCGTGAATGCCGTCAAACGCGCCGCACTTGATCAATGCTTCGATCGTCGCCCGGTTGACCTCGCGCAGCGGTACACGCTCCGTGAAGTCGTAAAGACTCTTGAACGGACCATCCTTCTGGCGCGCGTGGATGATCGCCCGCACCGCCTTTTCGCCCACGCCCTTGACCGCGCTGAGGCCGAAGCGGATATGCCCGTGCCGCGCGTCGTGCGGCTCCTTGGGGTCGAAGACGACGTTGAACGCCACTTCGGACAGGTTGACGTCCGGCGGGCGCACCTCGACGCCTCGCTTCTGCGTCTGACCCTCAGGCGAGGGCAGCAGCACACGCCTGCATTCCTCGATGTACTCGACCACCTTGTCGGTGTTCACCGATTCGTAGGTCAGCACCGCCGCCATGTATTGCAGCGGGAAATATGTCTTCAGATAGGCCGTCTGATACGCCACGATCGCGTAGCCGGTGGAGTGGCTCTTGTTGAAGCCGTAGCCGGCGAACTGAAGGATCAACTCCCACAGCTTATGGGCGTCGGCTTTCGCCAGCCCCTTCCGCGTGGCGCCTTCGACGAACATGTCCCGGTTCTTGTCGATGACGTCGCGTTTCTTCTTGCTGATCGCTTTAATCAGCGTATACGCGGCGCGCAGGGGAATATCGCCCAACTCGTGGACGATCTGCATCACCTGCTCCTGGTAGACCATGATGCCGTAGGTCTCGGCCGTGAACTTGTCCACCAGTGGATGGACTTTTGGCACGCTCTGCCGTCCATGCTTGCGGGCGTTGTAATCGTCGATCAGCGCCATCGGGCCGGGGCGGTAGAGCGCATTGGCGGCGATGAGATCCTCCAGCCGGTCGGGCTTCATCGCCATCAGTAGGTTGCGCATGCCGCCGGATTCGAACTGGAACACGCTGGACGTCTCGCCACGCTGAAATGTGGCCAGCACGCGCGGATCGTCGAAGGTCAGCCGTTCAAGATCCAGCGGATCCCAGCCGGCCGGCTGCCGCTCCTGCGGATCGACGGTCTGACGGATGGTTTTCTCGTCCAGCGATGCGAGAATGAGCTTGCGCGCCCGTTCGATGATCGAAAGCGTGCGCAGGCCCAGAAAGTCCATCTTCAGCAGGCCGACCTTCTCCACCGTCGGGCCGTCCCACTGCGTCACGATCTGCGCGCCTTCCGCGCCGTTCGACCCTCCCGGCGGCTTGTAGAGCGGGATGATGTTGTCCAGCGGCTGCGTGGCGATCACGACGCCGGCCGCATGTACGCCGGCATGGCGCGACAGCCCTTCAAGGCGTCGGGCGGTGTCGATCATCTGCCGCATCGACGGCTGCTGGTCGTACAGTGCCCGCAGTTCCGGCTCCTGGGCCAGGGCTTTGTCCAGCGTGGTCCCCAGGCCGTCGCCGATGAGCTTGCAGACCTTGTCCACCTCGGGCAAGGGGACGTTGAGCACGCGGCCGACGTCGCGGATCGCCGCGCGGGCCTTGAGCGTGCCGAAGGTGATGATCTGGGCCACGTGTCCGTATTTACGCCGCACGTACTCGATGATTTCGCCGCGCCCGTCCTGGCACATGTCAATGTCGATGTCAGGGTATTCGCTGCGGTCCGGATCGGTGAAGCGCTCGAACAGCAGGCCGTACTTCACCGGGCATGCGTTGGACAAGCCAAGGCAGTAGCCCACCATCGTGCCCACGCCGGAGCCACGGGCATTGACCGCGATGCCGCGGCGACGGGCCTCGTTCACGAAGTCCCAGACGATGAGGAAATAGGCCGAAATGTTCTTGTCGGCGAGAATGGTCAACTCGCGGTCGAGCCTGGCGCGGATGTCACCGGTGATGCCATCCTCGCCATAGCGCCACACCGCGCCAGCCTCCGCCAGGGCCCGCAGGGCCGCGTCGCTGTCGGCCTTGAGTTTCTTCGCAGGCGTCTTGTCGTTCAGGGCGTCAAACGGCACCAGGTCGTACTGGGCGCAGAACGCCTTGTACCACGCCGTCGAACCCTTGCGGGCGAGTTGCAGCTCCTTTTCCGCCGGCCGGCGCTCGATTTTCACCGCGGGCGCATGATTGGCGCTGAAGTCCAGTTCGACGTTGCACCGGTCGGCGATCTTCCGCGTGTTCTGAATCGCCTCGGGCACGTCCTCGAACAGCTCGGCCATCTCCCGCGGGCCCTTGACGTAAAGCTGCGGCGAATAACGCATCCGCTGCTCGACATCCTTGGTCTTGCCCGTGGCGATGCAGATCAGCGTGTCGTGGGCGTCATGGTCGTCTTCAAGAAGAAAGTGGGCGTCGTTGTCGGCCACCAGCGGCAGGTCCAGCTCGCGGGCCAGCGCGATGAGGTGTGGATTGATGGCGTCCTGCTCGGGAATCCCGTGACGTTGCAGCTCGATGTAGAAGCGAGGCTCGGCGTTTTCGTTGCGGCCAAAGGTTTCGGCATGCCACAGGGCCTCTTCGCGAGCGGCTTTGTAGTGCGCCGGATCCTTGCTCTGCACGTAACGCACCAGGTGGTGGGCGATCGACGAACCCAGGTGCCCATTGATGGCGATCAGTCCATCGGCCCATTGGGCCAGCGTCGACTTATCCATGCGCGGCTTGAAATAGAAGCCGTGCAGGTACGCGTCGGACGTGAGCTTGAGCAGATGCCGCCAGCCGGTCTGGTTCTCGGCCAGCAGGACCAGGTGGAACCCCCCGTCGGACACGCCGGTGAACTCGCGGCTCGTGCGATCGCCGGGGGCGACATACGCCTCCACACCGAGGATAGGTTTGACACCAGCTTTCTTTGCGGCTGTGTAGAACGCCACCGCCCCATGCATGTTGCCGTGGTCGGTCAGGGCGACCGCGTCCATGCCCAGTTCGGCGACGCGGTCGACCAGCCGGTCGATGGCGTTGCCCCCGTCCAGCAACGAGTATTCGCTGTGCAGGTGCAGGTGAACGAAGGAGCTGCCCATCCGTGGCCTGTCTCGCGTGAAGGTCGTGTCCGTGGCGGCGATCGCCGCTCCCACGTCAGTGTATGCGGAGGCGACGTGATCCGCCGGCGCCGCGGCGGAGTGGAAAACCTGTCGGCAGCGTGTAAGCGGTTTCCGCGCCACTGCTTAAAACCCCATGCGATGGCGATCCCAACGCACGCAGGTCGTTCTCATCCACGAAGGCGGCCGCGCCGCCCGTACGAAACCCGCCGAGGTCGGGCAGGGCGCAGGCGGGCGGGTACTTGCCCCGGCTGGCAAAGTTCGCAACCATCAGGCGCGCATCATGCGCGAGGCAGCAAGCGGTCGATACTGTACTGGGAGCATGCATGACGATGATCGCCCGTTCCTTTCTCGGCACGCTGGCGCAGACCACGCAATCGGCCGCCGCTTCCCCGCCCGTTCAGGCCGCCGCCACGCCCTGGTGGCAGGTGCTGTTGAACAACAGCTTTTCGCTGGCGCTGATCTTCATTTTTCTCGTCGCCATCATCGGCGCCGTCGTCAGGATGCGCCAGCGCGATAAATGCCTCAAGCTGCTGCGCCGCCACCACGTCACCTACCTCGCGACCACCGGCCGCATTGTCTGGGGTGATCTGCACGTCTACAACCAGGGTCTGGAACTTGCCTTCGACGCGCCGTATCAGACGCGCGAAGGTGTCATCAAGACCAGCGAACTTATCTACGAATCCAAGCTCGCCGAGTGTCTGG
This sequence comes from uncultured Phycisphaeraceae bacterium, assembly GCA_964502445.1. Lineage (GTDB taxonomy): Bacteria > Planctomycetota > Phycisphaerae > Phycisphaerales > Phycisphaeraceae > CAZCWM01. The sequence goes on from CAZCWM010000001.1 coordinate 579,776, forward strand.
CCGTGTGCCGTTCGCACAACGCCCTGACCGCCCGGGAGCAGCGCGGCCGCCAGCGCCAGGTGCGGCGCAGTTTCAACCCGGGTATCGTTCGCCGCACCCGCCGCCACATCATCAACTTCGTCAACATGATCCGAGACGCCGTTGCGCGCGCGTTCAGCACCGTGCTGGGCCACCTGGCCGCCACGCGACCCGGCAGCGCCGTGCTCACGCAGCAGCGCACCGGCCTGGATCAGATCGGCCAGACCCTGCTGGGCGCTGTGGCGCGAGCCTATGAGCCGATGCTCGAGAAGCACATCGGCCGACCCGTCGTCCTCACCATGGTCAACCCGGCTGACGACAAGAAGCGCCGCCTTGAGTTGCCCGGTTACCTGGTCGACTACTCCGACAAGTATGTGGCGGTGTTCAACGTCAGTCACGATCCACTGGAACAGATAGAGCTGGTCGTGGCAGAAAACATCGAGCGACCGGGCCTGTCCGTAGGGCTGGCCGAGGCGGCTGTAACGATCACCAGCACCGGTCCCGATGTGCTGGTGGTGCAGTCCGTGGCCGGCGGGGGCCAGCGGCGGGATCTGCATGTGGCGCTGCTGCCCGGCGCGACGCTTCGCCTGCCACGCGAGGACGACGGGCTGGTCACCATCCGCGCCCAGCGCACGCGCCAATTGGATATCGTCTGCCCGCGCTCGGTGGGGACGGTGCTGTTCGGCGGAGATCCCACAATCGCCCGGGCTGAATGGCGCGGCCTGGCGCCGCAGCAGACCGATGAAGCCGTCTGAGTTTTGGGCGCCTCGGGCCTGCCCCCGGCCCTCGGGCGCAGCGCTTGCGGTCAGCTCCTGTCCGTCGTCCGCACGATCCGATAGGCTTATAGCAGCCGACACGCGGGGCACACGCGGCCGGGTGCAGGCAGGGATGGCTCGATATGACGCCCAACGTTCAGCACATCCGTGAGCTCTGCCGCGAGCTGACCGAACCGATCATTGAACGCCATCTGGCGCGACTGCCCGCCGAGTTGCGCGATCGTCTGACCGATCAGCAGATCGCCGACCAGCTCCGGGCCGTCGCCCGCTTGTCCAATGACAACCCCGTCGAGGTCGCCATCGAGGCGGTCGACGACGGCCAGTTCGCCTGCACCGTCATTGCCTTCGACCACGCCTTCGAGTTTTCCCTGATCGCCGGCTCGCTGTCCGGGGTCGGCTTCAACATCGAGGCAGGGTGGGTCCATACCCTCGCTCCCGCGCCGGCCGACGATGCCAGACCGCGGCGCGTCGATCCCCGCCTGTTCCGGCGCCGGCCTGGAAAGCCGCACGCCCCCGGGCCGCGCGATCCGCACCATGTGCCCATCATCATCGACGTGTTCGTCGGTCGGCCCGATCCTGATCTGGCGGACCGGCCCCGTGATGCATGGTGCGACGAGGTACGTCAGGCCATCAGCCAGGTGATTCGTCTGCTGGACCGCGGCGATGAGGCGTCCGTGCAGACCGCCAAGAAGCTGGTCAACGAGCGTGTGACCGCGCGTCTGGCCCGGCTCGCCTCCACCCCCGCGCCGATGCTCTTCCCCGTCGAGCTCGACATCCGGCGGCTTGAAAATCAGCGCATTCGCCTCACCCTCACCGCCCAGGACACGCCCGCTTTCCTCTACGCTCTATCCACCGCCCTGTCCTTGCGCGGGCTCACCATCGACCGCGTGCAGATCATCCCCGATCTGGACAGCGACCGCATCACCGACGTCATCGACCTCGTCCCTCCGGCCAGCGCCCTGGGCCACGACGCCGCGCTGCTGCAGCGCATCAAACTTTCCGCGCTGCTGACCAAGCAGTTCACCTACTTTCTCGACCGCTCGCCCGATCCCTTCACCGCTCTCTCGCGGTTCGAGCGGCTGTCCGACGACATCCTTTCCCAGGCCTCCGAAGCCGACAGCGCCCAGGACTGGATCAATCTGCTGGCCGATCCGCGCGCCATGCGCGATCTGGCCAAGGTGCTGGGCGCCAGCGATTTTCTCTGGGAGGATTTCATCCGCGGCCAGTACGAAACGCTGCAGCCGCTGCTGCGGTCGGACCTTGAAGGGCGCAGTTTCAGCCAGTCGCCCGAGACCCTGCCATACCGCATTGAGCAGGCGCTGGCCGGTGCCGTCGGACTCGCCGAGCAGCAGGACCGCCTCAACCAGTTCAAGGACCGCGAGATATTCGAGCTCGATCTCGATCAGATTCTCAATCCGGCGATGGACTTCCGTCAGTTTTCCGAGCGGCTGACGCTGCTGGCCGAAACACTCGTCGCCGCCGCCACCCGCCTGGTCTACGACGACCTGGTCCGCTCCTACGGCTCGCCGCCGCAGGCCGCCGCGGCCAATCCTCGCACCCAGGCACGCGACGGACAACTCGTCTACGCCGCGCCCGACCTGCCCTATGCCGTCTTTGGCCTGGGCAAACTCGGCGGGGTGGCGCTCGGCTACGCCTCCGACATCGAGTTGCTGTTCGTCTACGACGCCGACCCCAACGCCCGCACGGCCGGCGGCAAACGCGAGCCCATCGCCTGCCAGCCGTTCTTCGAGCAACTGGTCGAGGAAGCGTCCAAGTTCATCCGCACCCGCCGGGCCGGCATCTTCGAAGTCGACCTGCGCCTGCGGCCCTACGGCAAGGAGGGCCCGCTGGCCGTCAGCGCCGAGCAGTTCAACGCCTACTACCAGCCCGGCGGGCCGGGCCACGTGTTCGAAAAACTCGCCCTTGTCCGTCTGCGCTGGATCGCCGGCTGCCCCGAGCTGGGCTATCGCATCGAGCAGACGCGCGACGCGATCGTCTACGATCACGCCGAGCAGGTTCTGAAGCTCGACGAAATCTGGCGGATCTGGAGCCGCGTGAAGCAGCAGAAGCTCGAGGGGGCCGCCCGCCTCAACGCCAAGTATTCACCCGGAGCGCTGGTCGATCTCGAGGGCACGGTCCAACTGCTTCAGGTCAAACACGCGCGACGTGCGCCCCAGTTGCGCGTGCCGCGCCTGTCCATGGCTATGGAGGCGCTGCAGCGCGCCGCCGTCATCAAGCCCGTTCAATACGCCCATCTGCGGGCCGCGTATGAGTTTCTGCGACAGTTGATCAACGCTCTGCGCATGCTGCGAGGCAACGCCCAGGATCTGTTCCTGCCTGAGGCCGACAGCCTCGAGTTCACCCACCTGGCCCGGCGCATGGGCTACGTCGGCCGCCACCCGCGGCGAGAGGACGCCAACGCCCTCACCGAAGCCGCGGAGCCGGGCGAGGTGCTGCTGCGGGATTTCGCCATGCACACCGCCCATGTGCGGGCGTTCATTCGCGATCATTTCGGCCGACCGTGCCCCGGCGAGTCCGAGCAGACTGCATCGTCGGCGTCCCACGTCTGAACCGTGGCCGCAAAGCGCCGTCGCCGGCTGGGAAAACATGCTGGGCGCGGCTGTCCTTGCACGCGCATGCGGCGGTGCGCGCCGCTTCACGCGGCCGCGCGATCGCCGTGGTTGTGCAACTGCCGCTGGAGGGCGAGGGCCTCCCGGTAGTGGGGATTGAGCGAAAGGGCGGTGTTGTTGGCCGCCGCCGCCGCGTCCACTTCGCCCAGCGCCTGCCGGCATGCGGCCAGGTGATGGAACGCGTCGGCGCGGTGGGGCCACGCGGTCGTGTGGACGCCCAGACGCTCGCACGCGAATCCCAGCAGTCGGCGCAGAGGTGACTCATGGCCGCGGACCGCCGCCGGTCCCGCTTCGTCCACCGTCAGCGCCCGTCCAAGCACCAGTCCCGCGGCTGCATGCTGCCACACCTGCCGGCGCAGCGTCTGCCAGCCAAGTCGGCCCACCAGGCGGATCGCCTCGTGTCGTGCCCGCCGCGCCAGCCGCCGACGTCCCGACAGGATCGCGCTGACTGCCAGCACGCTCCACGCTTCGGCCCGCAAGGCGCGACAGCGCGGCCGCGATCGGCGCAGACGCCGCCACGCCCACGCCCCTGCCGCGGGGAAGCGACCGGCACGCAGGTGTAGACGCATCAGCGAACGCGCCGCCTCCCCCGTCTGGCCCAGATGGGCCGACATCTCAAGACGATGCGCTGCCACCGCGTCCTGGCCCGCGCGCGCGGCAAGCCGCCCCGCCAACCGCCACAGCGTCGCGTCGTGGGGATGGTCCTCCAGAAGATCGATCACAAGCCGCTCCGCGTCCGCCGTGGCCCGGCCGCGGGCCAGCACCCGCGCCGACCAGTAACGCAGATAGGACGGCATGGCCGTCGGTCTGGCCCCAAGCATCAGGCTCACGCCTTCGCGGAGCCGCGATCGCGCGACCAGCCGCGCCAGCACGCGTCGCACCGCCTGCGCATCGCCCTGCTGGTTCAGCCACATCCGCAACGCGGCTTCGGCCGCTTCGTTGCGGTCAAGCAGCACGTCCATAGCAGCCTGGCGCCGCAGCAGCGCAAAGCGGCCGGCGGGCTTATCCGGCAGGGCGGCGCGCGCCAGCTCACGCTGACCGGCCTGCCACAGCCGCCACGACCGGTCCAGCAGCGCTACGACCGGATCGTGTTCCTCCGCGCCATTCATGCCGTGTGCCGCACGCTCCGCGCCCAGCGCGGCGACCAGCGGCCCCTGCATTTGCGCCAGACGCACGCGCGCCTCAAGCAGCCGGCCTTCCAGCAGCGTCGGATCCAGCGCCATCGCCTGTTTCAGCAGATCCGCGGCTTCGGGCAGCAGGTCGGCGTCGTAACACAACCTCGCCCGATCGGCCAGATCGCCGGCCTCGGCTGTCTGCGCCAGGCTGTGTCCACCTGTGCTCATGCGGCTTTCCTGAAGTTCAATGCGCCGCCTCGATGCAGCGCCGCAAGCAATTGCGCCGCCGTCCGCCGCCGCCCGGGACCGACGCTTGCCTCTGACTGGTCCGGACGCTCGCCCAGTTCGCTCAACCGACGACGCGCCAGAGCTTCCAGATCGTGATAGTCCGGATGCGCCGCCAGGGCTTCAGCCAGCAGCGTGTCCGCCGCTCGCTGCTGACGCGGACCGTCGGCCGTGCGCAGCAGCAGCTTGGCCGCCGCCGCGTTGCCAGGCTCCAGGCGGGCCACACGCATCGCCCATCGCCGCGCCGTCTCGCGGTCCTCGTCCAGCAGCGCCAGTTCCGCTTTCACCAGGCACAATTCGGCGGTCAGTTCGCGTCGCCGCCTTCGCGCGATCAGCACGTCCACGGCATGACGCAACAGGGCTACCGTCGCCGGTTGCGATTCAACCCGCAGGGCCGCCACCAGGCTCGGCAGCAGGTTGTGACGGCAAGCGAGCTCCTGGGCCAGAAGGCGGGCTTCGTGCAGGTGCGTCATGGCTTGCCGCCGCGCCCGTTCGCGTCGCGGCCGCCGCGCCAGACGCAGCAGTGATCGCACCCCCAGGTGGTCAAGCATCGCCCGCGGCTGACCCAGCGCCGCCAGCAGTTGCGCGCCCAGGGGCGGGGCGTCGGGCCAGGCCCGCAGCGCCGCGACGGCCTCGCGCCGCCGCCCGTCCAGCGCCCAGCGCGCCAGCCGGGCCAGGCGCTGGTCCACGGTTTCATGCTGCATCAGCGTCGGCCCGCGACCGGGCAGTGTGAGCACGCGCCGCCACGCGGCCAGGGGGCTTTGGGGGTGACCGTGAGACGGATCGTGCATCGTGTGCGATGTGTTGTCCATGCGTCACCGGACGCCCGGCCGAAGCGGCCCCTGCCGCGCGGTTTGGGCGTCCTCAACCGGTATCGGTTGTAACGATGGTGTGGTTGAGTGGGTCTGGGGAGATGGGGGCAATCGCGTTTGTGGGCGGCCGAGACCCACGGCTCAGACGGGCTCGACCGCTTCGCCATGACCGATAACCACGAGGTTATCCCGGTGAATCACCTCCGCGTACGCCTCGCGTCCCAGAATCTTGACGAACTGGTTCGAGCGTTTGCCCTTGATCTGCTCGACCTCGTCGCGGCTGTAGTTGCTCAGGCCGCGCGCCACCTCAACGCCGTCGGGTCCGAGTACGGCGATCACCTGACCGCGCTCGAAGTCGCCGGTGGCTGCCGAAATGCCGATCGCCAGCAGGCTCGTGCCCCGGTCCCGCAAAGCGCCGACCGCGCCCGCATCGACGGTCACAGCTCCCGCCGGCCGCCGCGTCAGCCCGATCCAGCGGTCGCGTGCTCCGAGCTTGCGCTGACGCGGCATGAACACCGTGCCCAGCGCCTCGCCGCCGAGCAGACGCTCCAGGACGCGCGGTTCGCGGCCGTTGGCGATGACCACCACGCGGCCGGCCTCCGTCACCACCCTCGCCGCCTCCAGCTTGCTGCCCATCCCGCCCGATCCGAACGCCGTCTTGTCCATACGCACGTAGCTGTTCGCCTCGTTCAGATCGCGCACGAGATCCACACGCCGTCCCTCGTGGTCCATCAGGCCGTCGATCACGCTCAACAGCACCAGCAGATCCGCGCCGATCGCGTTGCACAGCAGCGCCGAAAGCCGGTCGTTGTCGCCCAGGCGGATCTCTTCGACCGCCACGGTGTCATTCTCGTTGGCGATGGGCACGCAGCCATAGCCATGCAGTCGCTGGACGCAGTTGCGTACGTTCAGGAAGCGCGTCCGATCGTCAAAGTCGCCACGCGTCAGCAGCAGTTGGGCGACCTCCAGGCCGTGCGACGCGAAAACCTCGTGAAACCGCCGCATGAGCTGGCGCTGTCCCACAGCCGCCATCGCCTGCAGTTCCGCCACGTCCCGCGGCCGACGGGTCAGCCCCAGCACGGCGCAGCCCGCGCCGATCGCGCCGCTGCTGACCAGCGTCAGCTCCCGCCCGTCGTCGCGCAGGGCCGCCACCTGATCGGCGATCGACGCCAGGTACTGCGGATCCAGCCCGCCGACCTTCGACGGGTTGGTCCCGGCCAGCAGGGCGGTACCGAGCTTCACCACAATCCGTCGTGAGCCGGCGAGCGCGGTCTGTCGAATCTGGGTGGAGGGCATGGCGTCAATGGACCAGCGGGTTGCCAGGCATGGGGGGCGAACGTCCGCCGCGATGCCGCAGAGTGTAATCAAGTCGGCGGTCGGCATGCGGCCGATCAACGGTCAACCGTCCGCCGCCATGCCCAGCAGGTCCAGCAGCATATCGGTGTAGCGGTCGGTGGCGCCTTGGCGGCCGCGGATCACTTCCCGCCCACGACGGGCCAGTTCCCCCGCCTTCGCCGGGTCCGCCAGCAGGTCCGCCGCCGCCAGCCCAGGCTGGTCGGTGACCACAATACCCTCGGCCGCGATCAGCGCCTTCATGGCATCAGCGAAGTTGCTGTGGTGCGGCCCGGTGATCGTCGGCTTGCCCAGGCCGATGGGCTCGAGGATGTTCGAACCATACATGCCCAGGAAGCTGCGGCCGACCACGGCGACGTCCGCCAGTGCGTAGGCCTTGCCCAGCTCGCCGATGGTGTCCAGAAGAAACAGCCTGCTGCCGTCGACGGGGCGTGTTCGGCCGTCGCGCCACCGCGTCCGCCGCACCATCGCCGCTTCGCCCCCGGGCGCCAAGGCCGCCACCGCGTCGAAGCGCTCGGGCTTGCGCGGCACGAGCAGCAACTGGGCCTGTGGCGGGCATGTCTCGATCAGCAGCTTTTCCTCGCCCGGGCCGGTCGAACCCGCGACGATCAGCGGTCGTTTGCGGTCGATGCCCATCTCCACCGCCAACTGTTCGGCGCCCGGCATGTCGTCCACCAGCCGCGAGGTGTCCCACTTGAGGGTGTCCATCACCCGCACACGCTCGGGCGGCGCCCCCAGGGCTGTGAACCGCCGGGCGATGTCATCGTCCTGCGCGCCCACCGTCGCGAGTCTGGCGAATGTCGAGCGCACCAGCGGCCGGGCGACGCGATAACGCGGGAAACTGTGGGCGCTGATGCGCCCGTTGATCACCGCCACGGGAATGCCGCGCTGCTCGCACTGGCCCACGAAGTTCGGCCAGGCCTCCAGTTCGATCAGTCCCACGGCATCGGGCCGCAGCGTGTCCAGAAACCGCCGCACCGCCCAGGAAAAGTCCAACGGATAGCGCACCACCTCGAAACGCTGGCCGAACAGGCTGCTGGCGCGGGCAAAGCCGGTGTTGGTCGTGCTGGCGATGACCAGACGCAGCTGCGGCCCGCCGCGCTGCGCCAGGCGGTCAACCAGCCCGCGGATCGAATCCACTTCGCCCACGCTCACCGCGTGCAGCAACAGCGTTTTCGCATGCGGTGGTTTCGGCACGCGAGGCGCACAGCGGCCGAAGCGGCCGCGCCAGTCCGTGCGCCACTTGCCCCCGCGCAGCAACCCGATCGCCGCTAGGGGACTGGCCGCAAGGTAGGCCAAGTCGCGCACGCGTTGGGCCGCTGGTGTGGGCATGACGCAATTGTATGGGAACGGCCGACCCGCGCGTCAGCGCAGCGGCATGCGCGTCGGGCCGGGGCGAACCAGTTCGTACGTGTTGCGGGCCAGATCCCATCGCACCTGGCGGGCGGTCAACGCTCGGCCATCGCCTTCCTGAATTTCGGTCATGCCTCGGCCGTCCGCTTCGCCGCGCAGAATCACGGTGCGGTCGACGCCCGTGTAGGTCATCCGGTCGGTCAGGTAGGTGCGTCCGCCGGCGATCACGCGCACCTGGTTGTCCGCGTAGATGCCCCGTATTTCCGGTTTCGGTGGACTGCCCGACAGCCAGACCGATAGACCGCCCGTCGGCTCCAGATCCGCCAGCAGGTGTTGACAGTCCAGATGCACCCCTTGGGTCGAAGCGCCCGTCGCGCCTTCGGGCTGCGGCGGCACGTGATCCATCGCCACATTCCGCACCGCCCGCAGATCGTTGTGGTGCGCGTCCAGCGTCATCTGCCCGTCCCAGGTCAGCAGCGTCACACCGCGGCCGCGCAGAATCACCTCGGGACCGCCCGTGCCGCCCGCCGAGTCCCGCCCACGCCGTCCGGCTCGCTCGGCCGTCGGCGGGGGACTGTAGTCCTCCACCAGCAGCGAGCCCGCCCCGAGCACCTGCACCTGCTCGACCACGTTGTCGAAGGTCAGCACCGGGCCGGACAGACGCAGCCGCGAGGCGACCTTGGGCTGCGCCGTGGAAGTCAATCGCTGATGGAAGAATGTCACCGGCCGAACGGCCGGGCCCGCGCCATTCGCCGCCGCGCCGCGGGCCGTGGCCGCCCGCACCGTCCGCGCGCCCTCACCAACCTCCACCAGGTCCAGGGCCAGATGCTCGCACGTCAGTTGCGTCCGGTCGGCGTCGTTACCGCTGGTCAGTCGCACGTCCCCAGCGAAGGTCGCCCGGCCGGACTGGTGGTCGTAGTGCATCGCCTCGCGCCAGCCCACCTCGAGCCGCGGGGCGGCTTCGGCATCATGCGAGGCGACATCAGCCATGTTCCGCGTCGAAGCGCGCAGACCCGACGCGCTCAGGTCGGCGACGCTCAACGTGCCTTCGCCCACCACGTGCAACTGCCGCGTGGTCTGTTCGAGGACCATATGCCGGCCGGTCAGCACCTGCGAGGCGGCGATGGCTCGGGCCGGCGCGTCGTCGCCGCCGAAAAGTTCGACCTGCCCGGCCGCCTCGTCCGCGACCAGACGATCCGCCAGCAGCACCAGGCCGCGATCGTTCAACTCGGCGGTCACCCGTCCACGCGCGGCCAGACGCTGCAGGCCCAGCGCCGCGTCGCCGCGCGGGACGCCCCGGGCTGTGGCATCCGCCGGCGGCGCGCCGGTCGATGTTTCAGCGACGGCGGTCGGACCGGCAGTCGCGTCGGGCTCGCCTTGCCCGTCAGTCGCCGGTGAATCCGGCTCCGCCGGCGGGCCGAACAAGGTGCCGGTTGCCTGCAACCTTCGCGACAGCGCCGACCCCATGTCGTCGGAAGACGGTGGGACAGCCTGCGCCGTCGGCTGGGCGATCGATTTTTCCACCACCATCGGGCCGGAGGCGATCGTGGCGTCCGACCCGGCCGGCTCGGCGTCGCGGAACTCGACGCGGACTTCGTCGGCCAGCAGGCGGGTATCGCCGCGGCGCACAACCGCCTGCCCCTCGGCCAGCAGTTGCGACGGGCGCGTCCCGCGCGGCGCGTCGATCCAGTCCACCGTCACCGTTCGACCGCGCACGTCCCACGCCTGCCCGGGTCGTGGGTCCAGACTCTGGATCCGTCCGGGCCGATCGTCCGAGCCGGTGACGCGGATTTGCTCCAGGGCCTGCGCCTCATTGTCGTCCGCGGCCGGCTCGCCTAGACGCAGGCTCAGCGAGTCGCCGGTCAGCATCGCCTGAGGATGGGTCGCCGTCGCCTCGCCCAACAAGGTCGCTTCGCGCAAGCCGGTCAGTCGCGCCGGGTCATTGCGGGCCCGACGATGCACCGCGCCATCAACAGGGTCGTCGGTGTGGAAGCTCACTTCCATCCGATCGGACCATGTGGCCCGCAGGCTGCTCGTGGTCGCCCGTCCTTGACGCCCTGAAGAGCGCCCGCCGCGCGCCAGCACCCGGCCCGGGCCCCACAACGTACCCCTCGCCGTCGTCGCGCTTACCCGCAGGTGCTCGCATTCGAGCAGTCCCAGGGACGGCGATTCCACCAGCACCGGCAAGGCCTCGCGCCCCACCAGGTCGATCTGCCCGCTGGCTGTTCGATACTCGCCGACCGCGGCCGTCACCAGCTCGCGCCCGGCGTCGAGCAGGCGCATGGGCCGACCGGTCAGACGCAGCAGCACGTCATCCGCGTCATGCGGTGCCGCTGTCTGCGCCAGAGGCGCGACGTGCAGGCGGCCGGCCCAGGTGATGATCACATCCTCAGCCCGCGGCGGCAGCATCGAACGCGCCGACTCGAGGGCGGCAGGCGACGCAATCGCCGCGTCTGTCGCCGTCACCGCCTCCGACTCCGCCGCCATCTCCCTGGCCGAACCATCGGCGCCGGCCGCGGACACGAGGTTGAAGAACACGTCCAGCACGTCGCCGGTCAGCCCCAGGTCCAAACGCGTGATGCGCTCCAGACGTTCAAACCGCGCCTGGTAGAAGCCGGAGGCCCCCGGCGACGCGCCGCGGCGCGCATCGTCCGGTTCCTCGCCCAAGGATGTATTCGCCGTCCCGTCCGCCGCCTGCGCAACCGGTCCGCTCCCCAGACCGCGTCCCAGCCTGAGCCGCAACTGGTCGCCGCGACGCAGTTCCAGATATTCAATACGGTCGGCCAGCTCGTTGTACCGCAGCGTCAGACCGCGCCCGCGCAGGTCAAAGCGACGGCTGGTCACATGCACGGGGCCATCGCTGTCCAGTCGGCCGGCCAGCAGATCGAATTGGACGGGGGCGTCGAGGTAAACCCGCAAAGTCGCGTCGGGCGAGTCCAGACCGAACCGCACCGGCCGCCCGGGCCTCGCCTCATAGACGGCCACCCGCACGTCGCCGCTGAGCGTGCCGTATTGCGGTTGGCGATCCTGTTCCACCAGTCGCGCTTCATCGGCGACGATCTCCACGATCCGCCGATTGCCCAGCTCCACGCGGGCTATGGGTTTGCCGATCAGCGACTCACCGCCCGGCAGGGGGGTGTAGGTGTCCCCGAGAAACTCGACGCGACGTCCGTCGCCAGTCTGACGCTGGATGTAGTATTGGCTGGCGCTGCCCACCTGGCTCAGCGGGTCGCCGCGGCCGGCGCGCCCCGGGCCTTCAGGCGCCGCCAGCGGGACGTAGGGCGCATCGGGGATCGGCGCGGAGGTCGACTCACCCGGCCTTTGTTCGTCGGGCCCCAGCAGCAACAGGGCGCCGAACAGAACCGCCGCGACAGCCACCGCCACCAGTGTCAGGAGCACGCGCTGAGCCATGTCGCAAGTGTATCCGATCGTCGGCGTCGGTCGCCGCCGCGCACGACCCGCCGCATCCGTCACGGCCGGTTTTCGCACCAGCACCCCGCGGCCGGTAAGATTCCACCCTGCCCCGCGCGAGGCCGCCGTGCCTCGTAACCCTCAATTCCCAGACGTTGACGCAGGATCGCATCGCCATGCTCGGTAAGATTTTCAAGGCCTACGACGTTCGCGCCACGTACCCAGCTCCCCTCAACGAAGCCGCCGCCTGGAAGGTCGGTTACGCCGCCGGCCAGTACCTGGCCCGCGCCAGCGGCCTGGCCAAGCATGGGCGCATGCTCGTCAGCCGCGACATGCGCCCCCATTCCGCATCGCTGGCCAAAGCCCTGTGCGACGGCATCCGTGCCGCCGGGCCTGACGTCATCGACCTGGGTATGTGCGACACCTCCTTCATGTACTTCGCCGTCAACCATATCGATCAGGTCGTTGGCGGCATCCAGACCACCGCCAGCCACAACCCGATCAACTACAACGGATTCAAGATTTCCGGCCGCGAAGCACGACCCATCGGGGCGGACACCGGCCTCAAGGACATCCAGAAGATCGCCGAGAGCATGCCCGACAGCGCCGGCCCCGATACGCTCGCCCCCACCGGCAAGTACGAGCAGCGCGACCTCTGGGAGCCTTACCGCCAGCATGTGCTCAGCTTTCTCACGCCCCTGCAGCGCCGCATCAAGGTCTTCGTCGACGCCTCCAACGGCATGGCTGGCAAACTCGTGCCGGCCGTCTTCTCCGGCATTGACAACCTCGAGATCATCCCGCTGAATTTCGAAATCACCGGCAGCTTCGTCCACGAGCCCAACCCGCTGGTCGCCGAGAACATGATCCCCACCCAGGAGGGCGTGAAGCGCCATGCCGCCCACTTCGGCGCCTGCTTCGACGGCGACGCCGACCGCTGCATGATCACCGACGAGAAGGGCGTGACCATTGGCTGCGATCATCTGACGGCGCTGTTCTGCCCGCACTTTCTCGACCAGGCGCCGCACGCTGCCGTCGTCTACGACCTGCGTTCCAGCAAGGTCGTGCCCGAGCGCATCAGGGCCTTGGGCGGCAAACCCCTGCGCAGCCGTGTGGGCCACGTGTTCATGAAGGCTCTGCTGCGTGAGCATGAAGGCATTTTCGGCGGCGAACTGTCCGGGCACTTCTACTTCCGCAACAACTCCTACGCCGACTCGGGCGCGATCGCCTTCGCCGTGCTGCTCTCGATCCTCGGCCGCACCGAGCAGCCGCTCAGCCAGCTCGTCGCGCCTTTCCGCAAGTATCCCCAGAGTGGCGAAATCAACTTTCAAGTCGAGGACAAACAGGCCGTGCTCGACCAGCTCAAGGGTCGGTACGCCAAGGCCGCCGAGATCGACGAGCTCGACGGCGTGACCATCGACGCCTGGGACAAGCTGGGCTGGTGGTTCAACGTCCGCGCCTCGAACACCGAGCCGCTGCTGCGCCTCAACGCCGAGGCCCGCGACAAGGCGAAACTGGACGCACTGCTCCACGAAATTCAACCCCTGCTGGGCGCCCCGGCCCAGGGACATTGAAATGGTCATCTCCCCACGCGCCGCGACCGTGAGGGACGGACGGTGCCGCGCCAGCATCCCGCGACCCCTCACTGAAGCTCGCGGCTCGTCGCGGGCGATCGAGGATGGTTGGGAACATTGTGATGGATGATGCGACATCATTGCCACGCCACACCGTGCTGAACATCGACGGCGAGCGTTTCCTGCTCGATGGGCAGCCGACGTATCGCGGCCGTGCTGACGTTGAGGGGCTGCTCTACAACATTCGCGCTGTGAACGCGACCTTCGACGACACGCTTGGCCGCTGCGATTATTTTGACGATGACGGCTCGCACGCCGAAAACCGGCATGCGGGTTACGGGCCGTGGGTGACTCCCGCCTCCGCCGAGGCCAATACCGATCGTTTCATCGCCGCCTTGCCGCAGTATCGCCGCCACGGCATTCTCGCCATCGACCTGTGCATGCAGGGCGGACACCCGCTGCAGGGCAAAACGTGGCTGAAGGACATTGTGGGCTCGGCCAATCGCGGGCCCAACGCCCAGCGCGGCATCCTGCACAACTCCGCGTTCGACACAGCCGGCGCAATCGACCCCCTCTACGCCGCACGCATCGGCCGCGTGATCGACGCCTGCGATCAGGCGGGCATGGCCGTCATCCTCTGCCTCTTTTACTTCGGCCAGGACACGGTCTTCATGGATGAAGACGCCATTCGTGCAGCCGTCGACGCCGCCATCGACTGGATCTGCGCACGCGGTGATCGCAACGTCGTCATTGAGATCGCCAACGAAGTGATGCGCGGCCACTTTCATCACGCGATCCTGAAGCCCGACCGCATCCATGAACTGATCGAACAGGCCAAGGCGCGTGCGACCACGCACGGCCGCAGCGACCTGCCCGTCAGCACCTCCGAGGCGGCGCTGCTTTCCGAGGCCAACTGGAGCCAGCCCGCCGAGGCCGACCGCGTCTTCGCCGCCAGCGATCTGATTCTGCTCCACGGCGGCGACGGCATCGATCACGGCGACGTGGGCGATCGCACCGAAGTGGCCCGCAAAATCGAGTTCATCCGCTCGCGGCCTTGGTTCAAGAGTCACCCGCGTCCCATCGTCTTCAACGAATCCGACGGACGGCTGGCCTTCGAGGCGGCCCTGCAACGTCGGGCGTCGTTCGGCCTGCACAGCACGCCCTATCTGCAAACCGTCTGGCCCCAGCGATGGGGCGTCTGGGCCCAGCCGGTCAAGTGGTTCTTCGAGCGCGTCCAGCAACTGACCGGCGGCGCCTGAGTCCGCGTCCCCCCGCGGTCGCGCCGTGGCCGGGCTCACGCCTCTCTCAGGCCCCGCGCATCTCCGCTTCGCTGGCGGCTACGCGCTCAGGGCGTTATGTTTTTCAGGCACACGCCCGTCCGGAGCATGGTCATGACGCCCAGGCAAGTCCTGCAACTGGTCAAGGAAAAAAAGATCGAATTCATCGACTGCCGGTTCATGGACTTCCCCGGCCTGTGGCAACATACGACATACCCGGCCAGTGAACTCAATGAGCGCGTGTTCGGCGAGGGCTTCGGATTCGATGGCTCGTCCATCCGCGGGTGGCAGGCGATCAATGAGTCGGACATGGTCCTTGTGCCCGTGCCCGACACGGCCAAGCTCGACCCGTTCTACGACCGGCCGACGCTGTCGCTGATCTGCGATATCAAGGATCCGATCACCAAGAAGGAATACTCACGCGACCCGCGCTCCATCGGCCGCAAGGCCGCGACCTATCTGAAAACCAGCAAGATCGCTGACACCGCCTACTTCGGCCCGGAGATGGAGTTCTTCATCTTCGACAACGTCTGGTACGACCAGGGCATCAACCGGGCCGTCTATGAAGTCGACTCGGCCGAGGGTATCTGGAACCGCGGTAAGCCCAGCCCGATCAACCTTGGCTACCAGGTCCGTCAGCGCGAGGGCTACTTCCCCTGCCCGCCGATGGACACGCACACCGACCTGCGCAATGAGATGGTGGCCGTCATGCTCGAGATGGGCATCCCCGTCGAGTGCCATCACCACGAGGTCGCCACCGGCGGCCAGGCGGAAATCGATCTGCGCTACCAGGAACTGGTGCACATGGCCGACACGTGCATGTACTACAAGTACATCGTCAAGAACGTCGCCGCCCGGCATGGCAAAGTCGCGACCTTCATGCCCAAGCCGCTGTTCCAGGACAACGGCTCGGGCATGCACACGCACTTCTCGCTTTGGAAGGACAACAAGCCCATCATGGCTGGTCGGCGCTACGCCGGCCTGTCGCAGATCGGCCTTTACTGCATCGGCGGCATCCTCCGCCACGCCCCGGCCCTCATCGCCCTGACCAACCCGACCACCAACAGCTTCAAGCGTCTGGTCCCCGGCTTCGAGGCGCCCGTCAACCTCGTCTACAGCTCGCGCAATCGCTCGGCCGCCATCCGCATCCCCATGTACCAGGACAACCCCAAGACCAAGCGCATCGAGTTCCGCAGCCCCGACTGTTCGTGCAATCCGTACCTCGCCTTCGCCGCCATGACCATGGCCGCCATCGACGGCGTGAAGAATAAAATCGACCCCGGTGAACCGCTTGACAAAGACCTCTACGATCTGGCCCCCGAAGAGTACGAGTCAATCCGCTCCGCGCCCGGCAACCTCGCCGAGGCCCTGGACGCCCTTGAGAAAGACCATGATTTCCTGCTCCAGGGCGACGTCTTCACGCCAGACGTTATTCACTACTGGATCGAGTACAAACGGCAGAACGAGGTCCGCGCCCTCGATGCCCGGCCGCACCCGTATGAGTTCTGCATGTATTTCGACATCTGATGGCCGCCGAGGGACCCTGTAAAGGATCGCGCGACACATGGCACAAACCCTGAGCATCGTCATCCCCATCTACAACGAGGCGGCCTCGCTGTCGCGGATCCTCGAGCGCATCGAGTCCGTCGACCTGCCCGCCGGCCTGCAACGCCAGCTCGTCCTGGTCGATGACTGCTCGACCGACGGCACCGGCGACGTGCTGCGCGACCTGGTCGCCCAACGTCCGGAACTGGTGATCCGGCATCACAAGATCAACCAGGGCAAGGGCGCCGCCATCCGCACCGGTTTCGCCGCCGCCACCGGCGACATCGTCCTCATCCAGGATGCCGATCTTGAATACGACCCGCATGAATACCCCAGGCTGCTGGCGCCGCTGCTCGACGGCCGGGCGGATGTCGTCTACGGCTCGCGCTTCGCCGGCGAAGTGCATCGCGTGCTCTACTACTGGCACTACGTGGGCAACAAGCTGCTGACCACGATGAGCAACATGTTCAGTAACCTCAATCTCACCGACATGGAGTGCTGCTACAAGCTCTTCAAGCGCGAGGTGCTGGAGGGCTTCACGATCGAGGAATCGCGCTTCGGCCTGGAGCCGGAGATCACCGCCAAGATCGCCAAGCTGCACGTGCGCATCTACGAGGTGCCCATCAGCTACGCCGGCCGCACCTACGCCGAAGGCAAGAAGATCAACTGGAAAGACGGCATGTCCGCCCTGCGCTGCATCGTCAAGTACAACCTCTTCGGCAAGGTCCACCCCGCCGGCAAGCCGGCCTCCGAACCGACGGCGTCGGAACTTGCCCCGGCCTCGCGCCAGTGAGCCTCCGCTGCCGTCCGGGCCTCTGCGCGGCCCCGTCTGGGTGAGCTATCTCGAGACCCAGAGCGTCCGTGTGGCTGCTATTTGCCTATCTTCTCAGTCTCCCACCTACGACCGCACGGCAGGCCAAGAGACCTGCGTTGGGATGCGCTTGTGGCCTTTCATGAGCATGCGAATGATGGTAGATTCTGTGGAGACCCTCTTCTCTCCTCTCCCAGCCGGAGTTCTAAGCATGTCGCGTGCTCGCATCTTGGCAGTTTCTGTCAGCGTCGTCGCCTTGGCGTTTGCCGTGTCGTCCATTCAAGCCGGCGTCGCCTGGTCCGGCGACGTTGATCCCGCGGATCCCGCCGCGTGGACGTCAGCCACGCAAGCCCACATTGGCAAGACCGCCAGCGGAACGATGGACATCACTGACGGCGGAACGGTCATCAGCGGCAATTCGGTGATCGGCGACGAAGCTGGTGCTACGGGGTTGGTCACAGTTGACGGAGTGGGGTCGACTTGGAGCAGTGATAGCCTTTTCATCGGCTTCAGCGGTGGCGGCGAACTGAGCATCACAGATGGTGGCCAGATCGTCAGCTTCTATAGCATGATCGGCGTCAATACCGGCTCGGTAGGCGAGGTCATCGTGGATGGTGTCGGGTCGGCATTGACAAGTGAAGCTCTGTTCGTAGGTGACCTTGGAAATGGTCGGCTGAGCATCGTCAATGGCGGACTTGTCAGCGCCTCGGCCCCTTTTTTCGTCATTGACAACGATGGGGACGGTGACAGTTTCATCCGCATGGCAACGGGCGGAATGCTTGCACTGAAGGGCGACGCTGCCAGCTCTCTCGC
This sequence comes from uncultured Phycisphaeraceae bacterium, assembly GCA_964502445.1. Classification (GTDB taxonomy): domain Bacteria; phylum Planctomycetota; class Phycisphaerae; order Phycisphaerales; family Phycisphaeraceae; genus CAZCWM01. The sequence continues at coordinate 597,546 of CAZCWM010000001.1, forward strand.
CAGCTTCCTGGCACTGGTCGGTGGCACGGACGCAATCGATTACTGGGACGCCGCTATCTCCGACTGGGCCGACATCACCACGGCCACCTATGGCGATGATTACACCGTGACCTACATGACCGATGGTCACCTGGCCGGCTACACGGTCCTGAACGTGACGACGCCGATTCCTGAGCCGGCCGGACTTGTCGCCTTGGCCTTGGGCGCTGTGATGGGCATCCACAGGCGCCGGTGAAGGCGATGCGCGCAGCCTTGGCATGGCGTTGGCGACATTAGTCTGGCGGGTCACCGACGACCGCCCGCAGCCGGCCGTGGTGCTCATCCAGCAGTCGCTCCGCCTCGTCGCATGCGACGCCGCGCCGGGCCATGACGATGGCCGTCTTGACGCGGCCGTCCGCTTCATCGAGCAGACGTAGCGCTGCGTCGCGATCCAGATCACAGGTCTGCATCAGCATCCGGGCCGCACGGTCGCGCAGCTTGGCGTTGGTCGCCCGCACGTCCACCATCAGGTGTCCCCACACTTTGCCGAGGCGGACCATCGCGGCCGTCGAGATCATGTTCAGCGCCAGCTTGGTGGCGGTCCCCGCCTTCATGCGCGTCGACCCGGTGACCACCTCAGGGCCGACCGGCAGGGCGATGAGATGGTCGACCGCGTCGCGCGTCGCCGCACTGATCTGATCGGCCGCCACACAGGTGAGCAGGGCCGTCGTCGCGCCGCGTTCCTTCGCGTATTCGAGCGCCCCCAGCACATACGGCGTCGTGCCGCCGGCCGCGATGCCGACGAGTACATCATCGCTGCTGAGCTTGATGGCGTTCAGTTCCGCATGCGCCCCGTCGGGCTCATCCTCGCGCCCCTCGCTGCTGCGCCGCAGGGCCGCGTCGCCGCCGGCAATGATCCCCATAACCTGGCCGGGGTCGCTGAAGAAAGTGGGGGGGCACTCGCTGGCGTCGAGCACGCCCAGCCGCCCGGACGTGCCTGCGCCGATGTAGATCAGCCGCCCGCCGCGCTCCATGCGTGCGGCCAGATCATCCACAAGCGCCGCGATCGCGGGAATCGCCGCCGCGACGACGGCCGGGATGGTCGCGTCCTGGGTGTTGATGACACGCAGCACATCAGCCGTCGCCAGCGCATCCAGCTCCGCCGACGCCGCCAGCCGCTGCTCCGTCAGCAGATGACCGCGGTCGGGAAGGGCGTCGTGATGGCGGCTGGCATCAGACACGAGCAGTTCCTCCGGCGCGCAGCCATGCCGACGCGCGTCCTCAAGGCCCTCTCCTTCCCTGAGGGAGAGGGAGGGGTGAAGGTGTCGCGGTCCGTGCTGGCGATTCACGCCCCTTGCTTTCCCGCTTCCGACACTGCCCCAGAATATACTCCGCCACCGCGTCCGGATGTCGCAACACGTCATCGTTGGTCACGCGCACGACGCAGATGCCGTGCTTGTTAAGCACAGCTTCGCGACGCCGATCGGCCTCCCCCCGACCTTCGTGACTCAGACCGTCTACCTCGATGGCCAGTCGCAGTTCCGGGCAGTAGAAGTCAAGAATGAACGGTTAGGCCACGTGTTGCCGCTTGAATCGGAAGCCGCCGAGTCGACGGGCACGCAGAATGCTCCAGAGCTGCCTTTCGGGGAAGGTCATCTGGCGACGCAGCCTGCGAGCGCGCTCGGTCAGTTCAACCTTGTCGGGAGGTGTGCTGGCTTGGCCCGCATCCAGATTTGTGTCGTCATCGTGCAGAGCCATCACCCTCACCCCGGCCCTCTCCCTCACTGAGGGAGAGGGAGACAATGCATCGAGATCTTTCCCGAGCCCTTTCTCTCTTTGAGGGAGGGGGCAAAGCGTTGTGACTTCTACTGAACCGTCGCCCTCCCCCCGAAAAGGGGAGACGAAAAATCATGGCCTCTTCGAAGCCCTCGCCCTCGCTGAGGGAGAGGGTTGGGTGAGGGTGTTCGGCCACCGTGCGTCAGCCCACTCACGCATAACTCGCCGCCTGCACTTCACCACGTGCTTTGCGGGCGGCGGCGCGCTCCTTGCCGAGGGTGTCGATCACGCCGCTGCTGCGCAGCTTCGCCAGCGGGTCGGCCGGTAAGCCGCGATGGCGGCGCCAGGCCGCCAGCAGCGGCCGCACGTCGGTTTCATAGGCGTCGCGCAACAGTTCCTCTGCGGCGGTGATGTCGCCCTTCGCCTGGACCCGGGCCAGCGCTTTGCGGTCGACGAGCTGCGCCTTGGCATAGAGCTTCTGGGCCTGATCGACGGTCTGCACCATCGCTTCGAGCTTGGGCTTGAGGTTGTGGCTCTGGTCGACCATGTACGCGATCTTCGGTGCCTTGCCCTTGTCGAACTCAAACTGCGCAATCTGGTCGAAGATGCGGAACACGGCATAGGGGTCGATCGATCCGAGCGTCAGGTCGTCGTCGGCATACTTGCGGTCGTTGAAGTGGAAGCCGCCCAGCAGGCCTTCGTCCAAGAGGAACGCGACGATGTGTTCGATGTTGCACCCGGGCAGGTGGTGGCCGGTGTCGACGAGTACCTTGGCCCTCTTGCCTGCATGTCGGCAGAAGCTGGCGGCCATGCCCCAGTCGGCGATGTCGGTGTGGTAGAAGCCCGGCTCGAACGGCTTGTACTCGATGAGCATCGTCATGCCGGCCGGCATCTTGTCGTGGACCTTCTTCATCGCCGCCTGAAGGTCGCGCTTGCGCCGTACGATCGAATCCTGCCCGGGGTAGTTCGTGCCGTCCGCCAACCACATGCTCAGCAGCTTCGAGCCCGTCGCCTTGCCGATCGCCACGCAGTCGAGGGTGTGATCCATCGCGGCCTTGCGGGCCCTGGCGTCAGGCGAGCAGAACGAGCCGAGTTTGTAGACCTGGTCCTGAAAAACGTTGGGATTGATCGAGCCGATCTTCACCCCGTGCTTGCGCGCCAGGCGGGCGACGGCACGGGGATCCTGGTCCGCCTTGAAGTCCCAGAGCACATGCACCGCCACCGTCGGGCAGCAGCCGGTGAGTTGGTGCACCAGGCCCGCGTCGTGGAATTTCTCCTCGACGGTCGAGGCGGCCGCGTCCTGGAAAAACTTGCCGAAGCGCGTGCCCGTATCGGCGAAGCCCCACGAGGGCAGCTCGATCTCGAAGGCGTCGAGGGCGGCGAAAAGCTTGCGGGCGGCAGCGTCTTGGGTGGTCGTGCGCTTCCTGGCCATCATGAAGACTCCGGATTTCGCGTTCAAGCGCGTGCGGCAGACGACACGTGCGGAGGGCTGACCGATGTCCGATCGGCCGGAACACACAATTTAGCACAAGCCCGCCACGTCGGACGGTGCGATGCTGCGGCGGGCCTATAATCGACCCGCGTGCGGCGTCCCGCTCCGCCGCCTTTCCCCACGACCAAGGAGGTCGCCGCCATGCCCGCCGCCAAGCGCATCCTGATCTTCGCCGGCCCCGACTACGAAGACCTCGAGCTGTGCTACCCGCGCCTGCGCCTGATCGAAGCGGGCCATGCCGTGACGGTGGCCGGCCCGCAGGCGGGCGCGACCTGCCTGGGCAAGCACGGCTATCCGACTGTCGCCGACGCCGCGATCGCCGACATGAACGCGGCCGACTTCGCGGGCGTGGTCTGCCCGGGCGGCTGGATGCCCGACAAGCTTCGCCGCGACGAGAACGTCAAGTCGCTGCTTCGGGCGTTCGACAAGGCCGGCAAGCTGATTGCCGCGATCTGCCACGGCGGGTGGATGCCGATTTCCGCCGGCGTCTACAAGGGCGTGCGCGCCACCGGCTCGCCGGGTATCAAGGACGATCTGGTCAATGCGGGAGCCCGATGGGAGGATGCCGAGGTCGTCGTCGATCGCCATCACGTCACCAGCCGCAAACCCGACGACCTGCCCGCCTTCTGCAGAGCCATGCTGGCGGTGCTCAGCATGCAGGCATGATCGCGCATAAAAAAGCCGCGGCACACCGCCGCGGCAATCAAGAAAACGACAGCCGATCACGCCCTCACCGCCGACGAACCAGCAGCAGACCGCCCGCCGCCAGCAAGAGCAGGCTTGCGGGCTCGGGGACCGGCGTCGGATACACCAGCAAGCCGAAGAACGGCACCTGGTCCGCGGTGTTGTCGGTATACACCACGAACTGGGCCAGCCCGCCGGGCAGCACCGGATCGTCATAGAAGTAGAGATCCAGCGTCGCCCCGTACGTGCCGTCGTAGTAGCTGTTGTCGACGACCCAGGTCATGGGGCGCGGAGGAATGCTGTACGGCTGATACGGACTGTCGACGATGAAGTCCACGTTCACGACGCTGCCGAAGCCGGGCACCTGGAAAATCTGCAGGTGCAGGTCGCCCCAGGGTTCATCGCCCGTGTTGGTCAGGCTGACGAAGGCATAGCCCTTGAACGGCTCGTCCTCCTCGTGCTGGAACATCTGGGCCGCCGACGCTCCCACCGCATCGAAACTTGCGGTGATGATGACGTCATCCGCCCACGCCTTGGGCACATGCCCGGCCAGGACGACCAGCGCCGCCGCCCAGACCGCAACCCCCGCGCGTACGTAATTACAGCGCCTCATGCTTTCTCCTCCTCAAGAAGGGCTCCCCACCGGACGGCTTTCTCCCCGCCAGCAAAAGAGCAGTTACTCCGACAGGCATCATAAGGGTGAATGGGTGTATACACAAGACAAAACTGGCCCGATAGTCACCTGGCCTGTGTCGGCACAAGACGTGTCGTGGTACGCACTTAGGAAAAGCGCAGCATCTCGTCGCTCAAATCGGCATGTTCCCCGCCGCGCGTGGCGCGACTTTGCCCTGGCAAGCGCGGACCATGCGTGGCCGAGCTCCGGCTGGGATCGAAGAGCGAGCACAAGACGCTGACATGGAAAGATTTGCGGCCACGGACCTCGCAAGGGTGGCCCCATCACGAATGCAGGTTACATTTCAGTTCGGCCGCCACATCTGCGTCGCGCCAGTGGGGTGGGATGGATCTTTCAACAATATGAAGGAGATGACTGTGAGCAGGTTATCGCATGGCCTTGCGTCAGCGGGGTTGCTTCTGGCGTTCGCATTCTCCGCCGCCGCCGCACCGACCCTCGATCAGCAGTACACCGCTCCGTCGGACAACATCGGCCCGACGCCGTGGGGCCTGCCCGTCGACTGGGCCCAGACGTTCACGGTCGGCATCACGGGCGTGCTCGACAGCGTCACCGTCAAAGGCGGCCGCGCCAACCTGCCGATCGAGCCGCTGCTCATCGACGTGCGCCTCACCGTCGCCGGCGTGCCGACGGAAAGCGATGCGGGCGCCAACATCCTGGGCAGCGTGGTGCTGGCGCCCGGCGACGTGCCCCAGGCCTATGGCGACATCGTGGCTGATCTGAGCGGTTTCGCCATCAACGTATCGGTCGGCGACGTGCTGGCCATCGTCGTCCGCAGCGCCACCGGCTCCAGTGCCGATCCCGGCTACTACGAGCTGCGCGGCCGAGCGCCCGGGGGTTACGACGGCGGCGGCGCGTTCGTGCGCATCGGCGCGGGCGACACCTGGCATCCCTACGCTTCGTTCCCGACGCTCGACATCGCGTTCAGCACCTATGTCAACCCGGTGCCTGAGCCGGGCTCGATCGCCATCCTCGTGGCCGCGGCTCTGGGACTGACGGCGTCTCGCCCGCGACGCGGCAAACTGACGGGCGGCGCATAAAGGCCCGGCCCGCTCGCGTGCGTCGGCGGCACGCCGAGCCGCCTCATTACTTGTCCGCTACCATGAGCGCGGCTGTGATCCGCCCGCATCCGCCGAGCCGCCACCATGCCCGACCTGCGCGTCGTCAGCTTCAACATCCGCAACTGCACCGCGCCCGACGGCCGCGACCACTGGGACCATCGCCGCGACCTGGTCGTTCGCACGCTGCTTGACCACGACGCCGACCTGATCGGTCTGCAGGAAGGGCGCTTCTCGCAGATATCGTTCCTGCGCGAGCAGTTGGCTGACTACGGCTTCGTCGGCATCGGCCGCGATGACGGCCGCGATGACCACGACGCGGCCGGCGAGTTCGCCGCCATCTTCTTCCGCCGCGACCGCTTCAAGAAACTCGATGAAGGCCACTTCTGGCTCAGCGAAACGCCCGACACACCCGGCAGCAAAGGCTGGGGCGCGCCGCTGGCCCGCATGGTCTCGTGGGTGCGCCTGCGCGATGGCCATACCGGCCGCACGCTGCGATTCATGAATACGCATCTTGAATGGGAGGGTGTTCAAGCCCGCCAGGAATCCGCCAGCCTGCTCCGCGCCCACCTCGACAGCCTCGACCCCGCTGAGCCGGCCATCCTGACCGGCGACTTCAACGATGCCGAGGGCAGCATCACCTACGACCGACTCTTTGGCCGTGACGGCGCCGCGCCGCCGCCTGTCGACGTCTACCGTGCCGTGCATCCGCAAGCGGTAGAAGACGAAGGCACCTACCACGCCTTCAAAGGCGTCAGCCACGGCAAACGCATCGACTGGATCATCATCCGCGGCCCGCTCACCTGCCGCGTCGCGACCATCGACCGCCGCCATTTCAATGGCCGCTACCCCTCCGACCACTTCCCCGTCCGCGCCGACCTCACCCCCGCGTGATCGGCCGGCACCACAACCTGTGCGTTCCCTCACCCCTGCCGCCCCAGCGCCATGCGCCGGGCACACGTCATCGCGATGGCGATCGCATCCGCCACGTCGGGCGGCTCGGGCAGTGCGGCCAGGTTGAGCTGCGACTGCACCGCGTGCTGCATCTGGTGTTTCGACGCGTGGCCGTAGCCGGTGAACGCCTTTTTGACCTCCGTGCTCGGCAGGTGCGTGACGGGCAGGTCGTGCTGCTGGGCGGCCAGCAGAATCACGCCGCGGGCGTGGCCCATCAGGATGGCCGTCCGCGGATGTTTGTAGTGGGCGTAGAGCTTTTCGACCGCCACGGCCGACGGGGCATGCTCGACGATCAGCGCGTCCACGTCGGCATGCAACTGGGCCAGGCGTTTCTCCATGCTGTTGCTGGCGCGCAGGCGCAGCACGCCGGCCTCGACCAGCGTCGGCTCGACCGCCCGGGCCGACAGCGCCACGATGCCGTAGCCCGTGATCCGCAAGCCGGGGTCGATGCCCAGGATTCGCCGCATGAGCGACAGCATACGGTCGTTCCGCCCGCTCCACCACGAGCGTCGGGAGGCCGCAATCCGTACAGACTTGCCATGAACTTCCGCCACGAGCCGCGACCGTAAGGGAGCGGTTTCTGCCCGTCACCGCATGCATCGCGGACCGCTCGCTCACGCTCGCGGCTCGTTGTTATCCTTTCGGCAAGATTCCAGGTGGGACGGGCGTCCCAGCCATCATTCGGATGTCGGCCGAGACGGCTGACCCACCATGACCGGTACTGGGCCGAACCACGTCGGCTTCACAAGCAGGTATATTCTTAACCTGCGGCGAGTCTGACCGGCCGAACCGGCCCGACTATGCGTCACTCGGATGTCGGCCGAGACGGCCGACCCACTGAGAAGTGGTGGGACGGGCGTTTCGGCGAGCTCAAGCCGAGCCGTCCCGCCCGTCATGCCGTACCGCCGCCGCCACGCTGCCGGGGAGGGCAGATCACTTGGCCCGACGCCGCTCCAACCAACGCAAAACCGCCGCCCCCGGAAACGGTGACGCCGACGACGCCAGCCTCTTCGACGCCGACGCTGCCGAAGTCATGGCGTCCTCCAGCGCTGACCCGCACGGCGACAACAACGGCCACAACGATCTCGGCCCCGACGCCGTCGCCCTGCACACCGCCGCGCGGCAGCGCTACCTCAACTACGCGCTGTCGGTCATCACCAGCCGGGCTCTGCCCGACGTGCGTGACGGCCTCAAGCCGGTGCAGCGTCGCATCCTCTACACGATGTGGCAGCAGCGCCTCACCGCCGACGCCCGCCACCGCAAGTGCGCCAAGGTCGTCGGCGACGTCATGGGCAACTACCACCCGCACGGCGACAGCGCCATCTACGACGCGCTGGTCCGCATGGCCCAGCCCTTCGCCATGCGCCACACGCTGATCGACGGCAGTGGCAATTTCGGCTCGCTCGACGGCGATGCGGCCGCGGCCATGCGCTACACCGAGTGCCGCCTCACGCCCATCAGCGGCGAGCTGCTGGCCGAGATCAACCAGGACACCGTGCACGAGCGACCCAACTACGACGGCACGCGCGTCGAGCCAGTCGTCCTGCCCGCGCGCATTCCCAATCTGCTGGTCAACGGCTCGACGGGCATCGCCGTCGGTATGGCCACCAACATCCCGCCGCACAACCTCGACGAAGTCTGCCGTGCCCTGCTGCGCCTGCTCAAGAACCCCGAGCTGACGACCACCGCCCTGTGCTCGACGGTCAAAGGTCCGGACTTTCCCACCGGTGGGCAGATTGTCTCGACGCCCGAGGAGCTGCGCGACATCTACAAAACCGGCCAGGGCGCGGTGAAGATGCGCGGCACATGGGAGGCCGGCCCGCTTCGCCGCGCCAGCAAGCTGCTCTACATCACGTCGGTGCCTTACACCGTCAACAAGGCCCAGCTCGTCGAGCGCATCGGCGACATCGTGCTCTCGCGCAAGATGCCGCTGCTGCTGGACGTCAAAGACCTGTCCACGGACGACGTCCGCATCGAACTGGAACTCAAACGCGACGCCGACGAACAGAAGGTGCTCGCCTATCTCTACAAACAGACGCCGCTGCAGACGAACTTCAATGTCAACCTCACCTGCCTGATTCCGACGGACAATCCGCAGGTCGGCCGGCCTGAACGTTGCGACCTGCGCTCGATTCTCCAGCACTTCCTCAACTTCCGCCTGGAGGTGGTGACGCGCCGGCTTGAGTACGAGCTGGCGGAGCTTGAACGGCGCATTCACATCCTCGAAGGCTTCGCGGCTGTGTTCGACGCGCTGGATGAGATCATCCGCATCATCCGCAAGTCCGACGGCAAGGCCGACGCGGCCGCGAAGATCATCGCCCGCTTCAAGCTCGACGCCGAGCAGACCGACGCCATCCTCGAACTCAAACTCTACCGCCTCGCCCGCCTGGAAATCCTCGTCATCCAGGAGGAGCTCAAGGACAAGCAGAAACGCGCCAAAGAGATTCGCAAGCTGCTCGGCGATGAGAAGGCGGAAGGCCGCTGGGAACTGGTCGAGCAGGAGATCGAGGAGGTTCGCAAGACTCACGCCAATCCCCGCCGCTCGCAGATCGAGTCCGCCGAGGCCGAGCCGGAGTTCTCCGAGGAGGACTTCATCATTGCCGAGGACGGCGTGGTCATCGTCACCCGCGACGGCTGGATCAAGCGGCAGAAGGAGGTCAAGGACCTGGCCTCGACGCGCCTGCGCGAAGGCGACAGCGTGCTCACCGCCCAGGCCGGCTCGACGCGGGCGAGCATCGTCTTCTTCTCGAACTTCGGTGTGGCGTACACCGCGCGGATCATCGACGTGCCCGCGACCACCGGCTACGGCGAGCCGATCCAGAAACTCTTCAAGCTCAAGGACGGCGAGCGCATCGTCGCGGCCGCGTCGCTCGACCCCCGCGCCGCCGGCGTCATCACCACCGACCGCGAGGACTATTCGCCGCCGACGCACGCTCTGGCCGCCACGAGCGACGGCTACGCCCTGCGTTTCGGCCTCGATACATTCGCCGAGCCGTCCACCCGCAGCGGCCGGCGCTACGCCCGGCCCGCCAAGGGCTGCGAAGTCGTCGGCGTCGAGATCGTGCACGGCCAGGAGACGGTCATCGCCGCCAGTCGCGAGGGCCGCGGCCTGCTGTGCGCCATGGAGGAGGTCAACTATCTCGCCGGACCCGGCAAGGGCGTGATGCTCATGAAGCTCGGCAAGGACGACCACCTGCTGGGCTTCAAGTGCTCCGTCGGCGACCGCGATACGCTGACGGTCAAGACCAGCCTCGGCGGCGAGCAGCGGCTCAACACCGCCCGCTACGAAACCACCAGCCGCGGCGGCAAAGGCCGCGAAATCATCAAGCGCGGCCAGTTCATCGCCATCGTCTCCGAAGAACCGCCCGTGCCCGTGCTGCTCGAAGAGGAGTAAAGCCACCCAACGAGCCGCGACCGTAAGGGAGCGGTCTGAATCCCGACTCCTGAATCCCAACTCCTGACCCCTGATCCTCAACCCACCCATGACCACCGCCGCGTCCAAGCCGAAGGCCTACACCGCCAAAGACATCACCGTGCTCGAAGGCCTCGAGCCCGTGCGCAAACGACCCGGTATGTACATCGGCGGCGTGAGCTCCGCCGGTCTGCACCACCTGGCGTGGGAAATCCTCGACAATGCCGTCGACGAGGCGATGAACGGACACGCCTCGGAGATCACCCTCACGCTTCACAGCGACGCCACCAGCATCACCGTCAGCGACAACGGCCGGGGCATACCCGTCGACCTGCACCCCAAGCACAAGAAGCCCGCCCTCGAAATCATCCTCTGCACACTGCATGCCGGCGGAAAGTTCGAACACGACAACTACAAGACGGCCGGCGGCCTGCACGGCGTGGGGGCGTCGGTCGTTAACGCCCTGTCACGCAAACTGGTCGCCACCGTCAAACGCGACGGGGCCGAGTATGAAATGACCTTCAGCGGCGGCAAACCGACTTCGAAACTCCGCAAGATCGGCCCGGCCCGCGGCAGCGGAACCACCATCTACTTCCACCCCGACCCCACCATCTTCCCCAAGACGGAGTTCGATCCCGATACGCTCCGCCACCGCCTCGAAGTCGTCAGCTACCTGCACAAGGGCGTCAAGGTTGTCTTCGACGACCAGGTCGGCAAACAGAAACACATCTTCCTGCATCAGGAAGGCCTGCCCGACTACCTGCGTAAAATCCTGGCCGAACGCGCCGCCCGCCCCGTACACGAGCAGCCCTTCACGCTCGACAAGGACAACGGCCTGCGCCTGCAGCTGGCCCTGCAGTGGACCGAATCCACCGACGAACACATCCGTTCCTACGTCAACGGCATCCCCACCGGCAGCGGCGGGACGCATGAGAACGGCCTGCGGGCGGGACTGGGCAAAGCCCTGCGCAATTACATCGACACCCACAAACTCACGCCCCGCGGCGTCAGCATCGCGGCCGAGGATCTGCGCGAGGGCCTCACCGGCATCCTCAGCGTCTTCATCGCCGATCCCCAGTTCCAGGGCCAGACCAAGGACCGCCTCAACAATGTCGAGGTCCAGCCCCTCGTCGACGCGGCCGTGCGACCCGCCCTTGAACACTGGCTCAACCAGAATCGCACGCTCGCCGAGGCCATCGTCGCCCGCATCATCCTCGCCGCCCGCGCCCGCGAAGCCAGCCGCGCCGCCTCGCAGGAGATCACCCGCAAAACCGCGACCACCGGCCGGGTGAACCTGCCCGGCAAGCTGGCGGACTGCGCCGCCCCCGGCGCGGCCGGGTCGGAGCTGTTCATCGTCGAGGGCGACTCGGCCGGCGGGTCCGCCAAGCAGGGACGCGACCGACGCTCACAGGCCATCCTCCCTCTGCGCGGCAAAGTCCTCAACACCGAAGGCTCCACGCTCGGCAAGATCCTCGAAAACCGCGAAATCGCCGACATCGTCACCGCCCTCGGCTGCGGGGCCGGCGGCAGCTTCGATGAAAAGAAACTCCGCTACGAGAAGATCATCCTGCTGGCCGACGCCGATTCCGACGGCCACCACATCACCACGCTGCTGCTGACCTTCTTCTACCGCCACATGCCCCAGCTCATCCGCAGCGGCCGCGTCCACCTCGCCCAGCCGCCGCTCTATCGCATCGACCTGGGCAAGGAGACCCACTGGGCCTTGGACGACGCCGACCGCGACCGCATTCTCGCCGGGCACCGCAAGGGCAACGCCAAGCCCGAGATCACCCGCTTCAAGGGCCTGGGCGAGATGATGCCCAAAGTCCTGTGGGAGACGACGCTGAACCCCAAGACCCGTCGCCTGCTGCGCGTCGACATCGCCGACGCCCTGGAGACCGACCGCGTCATCAGCGACCTGATGGGCAAAGACGCCTCAGCCCGCTTCCACTTCATCATGGACCGCGCCGAAGAGGCGGATGACCTGGACCTCTGAGCGCGCGCCCCAAGCCGCACCTTCGCCCGCGAAGGTGCGGATCACGTCGCCGCCCCGCAATGCTCTGCCTCCGCATTCAGGCCGCGCTTTGACTTTTATAGATCGGAAGCCAAATCCATCTTGTTTGTGATTTTGTGCGGCGATATCCTTGACTTGAAGTCTGTGCTGCCGGGGTCTGGTTCTGCCGAGGTCGGCGGTCTGCGCATGCGCAGCAGACGGCGAACATGCGGTGGCTGCTACAACACGAAAAGGGGTGAGTCATGTTCAAGCATATGGGAACAGGGCGCGGCATGTGCCTCGTCTGTGCCGTGGTGATGCTGGCTGCGGTCACGTCGACTCGAGTCGCCGCGGCCGTCTTCTACGACGTGACGCCGCTGCACGGCATCGGGAACTACGACACGATGGCCATGGCCATCAACAATGACGGCGATGTGGTTGGCGGCGCCTTCACGGGCGTCGTCTACGACCCCTTCGACTGGCAGCAGAAAATCTACACCGCGTTCCTGTGGCAGAACGGACAGGGGACGAACCTTCTGGGGGGATCTTTCTCCAACAGCACGGCCGTGGACATCAACGCCGCTGGACAGATTCTGATCCACCACTCCTCCCTGATGTGGGCGATGACGCCTCCCTACGCGCAGCTCTACACCAACGGCGTGTTCGCGACGCTGGACGCCAACTCGGTGGGCGCGGTCAACGCGCTGGGCCAGGTCGTGGGGCAGGACGTCTCCGGCGATTCCTTCGTCTGGGACGACGGCCAGAAGACCTACCTGTCGCTCGCGGGTACGCCGTGGCAGAGCGTGAAGCTGGCGGGCATCAACGATAGCGGCTGGGTCGTCGGCCGGGGCGTGACGGACTACTCCGGCGGGTGGGGACGCGCGTTCCTGCAGATCCCCGGCTCTCCGCCGCAGGATCTGGGCACGCTCGGCTATCTGTGGGCATCGGCCACGGATGTCAGCAATCAGGGCGTCGTTGTCGGCGGCTCATGGTCCGCGCCTCAGCAGAGCTCCATGCACGCCTTCCGCTGGACACTCGAAGGCGGCATCGAAGATCTCGGCAGCCTCGGCGGCGCCGCCATGGTCGAGGCCGTCAACGAAACCGGCTGGATCGTGGGCGCCTCGCAGTTGACGACCAGCGCCAGTTCGCCCAGCCACGCCTTCATCTACCGCGACGGACAGTTGCGCGACCTCAACGACCTGATCCATCCCCTCAGTGGCTGGGTGCTGAACTCGGCCGCGGACATCAACGACCTGGGCCAGATCGTCGGCACCGGCCTGTTCAACGGTCAGCAGCGCGGGTTCGTGCTGACACCCATCGCCGCCTTGGGCCCCGGCGATTTCGACGGCAACGGTCTGGTGGATGCGGCGGATATCAACCCGTTCATCCTGGCGATGGTCGATTCCGTTCAGTACCGATCGACCTATGACGTGTGGCCGCAGGCCCACGACCTCAACGGCGACGGCAACATCAACACCGAGGACATCAACCCCTTCATCCAGTTACTGACGGGCGGCGGCGAGAACACGATCATTCCTGAGCCTGCGAGTTTCACGCTGCTGGCCCTGAGCGGGCTGGCCTTGACGCGCCGTGCCCGCGGCAAAGCGAATCGCCGCCGCTGACCGGTCACACGGCAGGTCGCCCTGCGCTGACTGACAATTGCGGGCAGTCTCGATGCACCGTTTCGGGGCGGCGCTGCGCTCTGCCCCGGGCATCCGCGCTCCGTCTCATCCACTCAGATGTATCACCCCGCCCCGTCGAACCACAGCAACCGCCGCACAAGGCGGTCATCCTCCCCGTGCGGGCGCTCGATGCGGCCCGACACGGCATAGCCGCAGCCGGCCAGGCTCTGTTCGACGCGGCGCTGGTCCGCCTCTTCCGCGCCGACGAACACGATCAGCCGGCCGGTCGGCTTCACGACGTGGCGCATCACGTGGCGCACCATCTCCCCTCGCCGGGCCGCGGGGGCGTACTCGGGCCGGAGCAGCGCGTAGTCGAACCGCTCGCCGGCCGGCTGCCAGAAGCGGATGTTGCCGACGTGGATGCGATCGCGCCATTGAGGCAAGCGCCGGTGGGCCAGCTCGGCAAGCTCCGGCACGATCTCCAGGCCGTTCGGCTCGATGGTCAGACCCCGGGCCGCGCCCCAGCGCTGCACGCTCTGCATGAGAATCCCGCTGGCGCAGCCCACATCCAGAAAGCTGCCGCTGCGGTGCAGCGTTTGAGCGATGAACCCGCGCGAGGCTTCCCACGTGGTCGCGTCGCCGCCGTGGCCCGCCTGGGCGTAGGGGTTGTCAGCCGCCAGGTACGCCGGCGTGACGATCGCCGCCATCGCCTGGTGCCAGCCGGCCTCGTCGATGCGCCCGTCCGCCAGCGCCGCGTCGATGGCCGCTACCTCGCGCCATGCACGCTCCTTGAGGCTTTCGATCGTCGGGTCCGGCCGGGACATGGGGGCTCCCCAGCATGGGAACAGAGGGTGCGGCAGCATGATAGGTCCAGCCAAAGAACAACCCCCGGTATGGGCCGGGGGTTGCGGGTCACGTGGTGGTTCGTGACGGTTCGTGATGGAGCGGGCGGCGGGGGCCGCCTGCGTGATGTGTGTGGGTGCTTTTACGCCTTGCGGAGCTTGCGACGCAGGCCCATGGCGCCGATCAGGCTCAGACCGGCCCACGCGGCGGCGGGCAGGGGAACCATCACGAGCTGGTCCTGGTGCGTGCGGCTGGTGAGCACCTTAAGCATGGCGGTGTCGGTCAGGCCGGCCAGGCTGTCGAGCCAGGTCTGGGCCGTCTGCACGAACGCCGGAGCGCTGCCCAGGTCGGCGTAGCGGGCCTGGAAGCCGCCGGCGAACAGGTCGTTGTCGTCGTCGTAGACGATTTCCCAGGCGGCGACCTGGAACGAGGCCGCGGCGTCCTTGCTGGTCAGGGCCGTGGCCATGTAGTTGGCCCACAGCTTGGCCAGAAGCTTGGCCTTCGCGTCACCCATCGGACCGGCGCCCAGGGCGATGCCGGGCTTGGGGCCTTCGGCCGTCTCGATCACATCGTAGGTGTAGGCGGCGCCGATGTTGATCGACTGGTCCAGCTCGACGCACACGGACTTGAAATTGCCCAGGGGGGCGGCCGCGTCGCCGCCGGTGCGTGTCCAGTCGAAGATGCCGGCGGTCGTGTTGCGGTCGTTGCCGTCGATGGTGAAGGCGAAGCCGCGGCCGGTGAGGCTGTTGAGATCGGCGGTCACGCTGGCGGCCTGAGCCGAGGTGCTGATGGCCGCGCTGAGCAGGCCGGCGAGCACGAAGGCCCCGGCCGCGGCGAAGCCGAACTTCTGAGGCTTGCGAATCTGGCTGGCGGTGATCGTTTCCATAGAGTCTTTCCCCACTTCTGCCCCCTGACTCGGGGGTACCTTGTTGTGAAACCCTTCTGTGTCTTGTGTAACGGGGTTTCGTTTGAATCCCACACTCCCCGGCCGGCTAAGCCGAGGCGGGGCCCGCGACCGTACGGGGCGCGGTCGAGCAAACGTGCCACGCGAAGGCGGGCTGGGCCAGCATTCGGCAAAAAAAAGACCGGCCCTCCCCACCTGTGGTGGCCGTTGTGTCGCCCAGAGAAGATGGGCAAGGTTGCGGGCCGATCGCCGCTGGGAGCGTGGCCAGGCCGATGAAGCGAGTCAGGTGGGCGGGCGGCCGCGTGGGGGAGGGCGGCGGTGGGCACGCGGCGCCCAACCGAGTGGGGCTGGGGGAGGGCCTGGCGCTGGCCTGTGGTGCGCAAGGTATTACGAGATCGTCTTGGCCGCTGTAATTAAAAAGACAGACCCCCGGTGCAGGCCCAGGGGTCTGTGAACATTAACTTAAGCGATACGCCACCCAAACGTCGATACGGTCCCGCCTGTGTCGCTATCCGGCCATGAGCTCCCGTGGAGCGTGCAGGTCCGGAGGGCACGCAGGTCAGGCATTGTCACGACGCTTGCGCATCCGATACGCGCCGACCGTGCCCAGCAGGGCGAAGCCCATCCAGACAGCCTCGGCCATGGGGACGACCACCAACTGGTCCTGGTCCCGCATGCTTGAGAGGATGACCAGCTTGGCCTCACTCACCAGACCCGGCAGCGAATCGAGCAGCGCCTGGGCGTCCTGGACCCATTGCGGGGCGACCGCCAGGCTGGCGTAGTCGGCCTGGAAATCACCGGCGAACAGGTCGTTGTCATTGTCGTAGACGATTTCCCAGACGGCGATCTGGAACGCGGCGCCAGCGTCGGCGTCGCCCTGCGCACCGCCCCAGTAGGCGGCCCAGAGCTTGGCCAGCATCGAAGCTTTGGCCGCACCCATCGGGCCAGCGCCCAGAGCCGTGCCCGGCTTCGGGCCGTCCTCGACGTTGATCACGTCGTAGGTCGCACTGCGCAGGAACTGGTCGATTTCGACGCAGACCGCCTTGAACGAGCCATTGGGCGCTCCGACGTGCGTGCCGCCGGTTCGCGTCCAGTCGAAGATACCCGCCTGCGTGGAAACCGACGTCGCGCCGACGACCAGGTCAATGGACCGGCTCAGCGGCAGCCCGTTGAAGGTCATGGTGACCGTACCTGCCCAAGCGGGAGAAGACAGGGCCAGTCCACAGACCAGGCTAACCAAACACTTCGTGATGCGTCCCATGTGCACCTCCATACCGCGCACGTTGTTGGCCAGACTTGAGCGGGCGAGAAGTCGCCACACACGCGGATGTGTGGTCGCTCCTGCACGTCGCACGCTCAAACCATGCAGAATCAGTTGTCCGATAACCTCGGCGGCCAACTCGACGGGTGTCTCCACCACCCCTGTCGAAGCGTACAACGCGCGTCCGACGCTCACGGCCTGAGGCGAACACCTCGGCCGCGCGTCTTCCGCTCATTGCCCTCTGAGTTCCCTCTCAGTTGGCCTGTAGTGGGGATTCCACCTTCCCCTACGGCTGTTAATTTAGCTGACCGGACCACGCGGGTCAAGTGGAATATACGCTGCAACCCCAACAATGCGCACAATATAGAAGAGGTTTATGTCTATTCTTGCCTCGGCATCGGCGGGGCGATGCGGTCCGGCTGCGGCACCCAAAGTAGTCGGCTCGCCGGCAGGGGCCGTATGCCGCTGCGGAGCAAGGTTCCACAGGCTCGCGGCCTCACCACCCGTTGGCAGGCCGCAGGCGTCGGATCCCGTTTTCACTCACTGCCTCTGCGGGACTGCGTGACCGACCGGGTTGCGCCACTTTACTACCGTGCGCCACGTTCCGAGCCCCGGCCCATGCAGCACACCGCGAACGCCGCACCCGTCGCCGCCGTCATCGGCCAGGCGAACGCGACGGGCCCGTGCCATGCCGGCGGCATCAGGCGGTCCCAGACCGTCGGCTGAAAGACCAGCACCACGGCGAAGCCCACCGCCAGAGCTGCGATGGCGCTGACGCTGTTGCCGCGCCGCGTGAGCAGGGCGGTGAGGAACACGCCCAGCAGGCCGCCGTAGGAGAAGGTCATCACTGCCAGGGCGAAGTCGATGAGCGTCTGCCCGCGAGCGGCGCCGTCGGCATGCCAGAGCACGCACAGACAGGCAAAAGCGCCCAGCAGCACGCCGGCGACGATCACGCTCAGTCGCCCGATGAACAGGTAGTGCCCTTCGTCGCGGCCAGGCCGCAACGGGCGATAAAGGTCGAGCACGAAGGATGAGCCCATCGCGTTCAGCGCCGAGTTGAAGCTCGACAGTGCGGCCGCGAAGAGACCAGCCAGAAAAAGCCCGCGCAGGCCGGCGGGCATTTCGCGCAGCACAAACGTGACGAACACCGTCGTCTGGGCGCCAGGTTCATATCCCGGGGCCGCGGGGCCCAGCAGGTCCGGCCGCTGGTAGAAGATGTACAGGCCCAGGCCCACCGCCATGAACAGGGCCGTCACCGGCAGATTGACGGCGATCGACGCCAGGGCCGACGCGCTGCCGCGCATCGCGGATCGGCAGGTGAGCATGCGCTGAGCCAGATCCTGGTCGGTCGCATAGGCCGCGAGATTCAGCAGCATCAGCCCCGTCACGGCCGTCAACAGCGTGTAGGGCGAGCCGAAGTCGATGCCGCGGCCATCGAGGCCGGTCTTGAGCATCGCCAGCTTGGACCCGCCGCCGTCGGGCGGATGCCGCAGCGCGTCGACGATGGCCGGCATGTCCATCGGCAGGCGTTGCCACAGCGCCCACAGCGCGGCCCCGGCCGCGCCGACGAACACCAGCAGTTGCAGCACGTCGGTGAAGATCACGCTGCGCACGCCGCCGATGAGCGTATAGAAGATGCCCGCTGCCGCGAGGACGGCAATGGCGGGTATGACCTGTTCGGGCTGCGCTTGACCAAAGAGAATCAATGCGGCCGGCAGGGCGGCGATGTACACGCGCGCCCCGCTGGCCATGACCCGGCCGACCAGGAACATCCCGCTCGCCGCCCGCCGCGCGCCGGGTCCGAGGCGATGTTCGAGCAGTTCATACACCGTGCCCACGCCAAGCCTGTAGTACACCGGCAGGAACAGAAAGGCGGTGACGATCAGCGCCAGGATTACGCCGAGGTTGCTGGAAAGATAGGTCAGGTCGCTGCTGTAGGCCTGTTGCGGCCCGCCCACGAAGGTTGCGGCCGACATGGCGGTCGCCACCAGCGAGCACGCCACCGCCCACACCGGCATCGACCGTCCACCCAGGAAATAGTCGTTCGTGTCCTTCTGCGCGCGCAGCGAGAGGGCCCAGCCCGAGACGATCAGCAGCAGGAAGTAGCCGCCCAGCACAAGCGCGTCGAGTCGGGTGAAGCCGCCGTCGGCGATCGTCGCGAGCTGGAGGAAACAGGCATGCACGCGGGCTCCGTTTCATCGAGCCAGGCGGCCGCGATCGCCGAAATGCAGCGGCGCGATCCGCCAGGGAATAAGGCAAGAGCGCCCGAGCGTGCGGAAACTTGCCCAGTGGGCGCGCATCATCAAACGACACGCCACGCCGCGAATACGGTTCGCCGACATGCCCGTCAACGCGACCAACGCGGCCGCCAGTACGGCCAGGCGTGTTTTACCAGACTCTTGCATGGAACGCATCGTTCCATCACGTCTGGCACGGCCGTTGCGTTAGAGTCCGTCACGTGTCTTCGCTCCGGCGGACGGCCAAGCGCCGGCACCGAAGCGCCGAAGCCGACGACGACACCCAGCCCGCATCGATTCCAACCATCCACAACCTGAACCCGCCACCCTGATCGCGGCGCAAGGAGTGCAGCATGCTCGGCTACCTGCTCGATATGGACGGCGTCATTTACCGCGGCGGCGAATTGATCGACGGGGCGGCCGCCTTCGTCAACCAGCTCCGCGACCGCGAGATTCCGTTTCTCTTTCTGACCAACAACAGCCAGCGCACGCGGCGCGATGTGGCCATCAAACTGCAGCGCCTGGGCATCGCCGTCGAAGAACGGCACGTGTTCACCTGCGCGATGGCGACCGCGCGTTTCCTCGCCCACCAGCAGCCGGGCGGCACGGCGTACGTCATCGGTGAAGGCGGCCTGCTCACTGCGCTGCATCGCCACGGCTACGCCATCGTCGACAAAAACCCGGACTACGTGGTCGTCGGCGAGGGTCGCAACCTCAACTTTGAAACCCTCGAGGCGGCCCTGCGCATGATCCGCGGCGGGGCGAAGCTGGTGGCCACGAACCTTGATCCGAACTGTCCGACGTCGCACGGCCCGCGGCCGGGCTGCGGCGCGATCGTCGCCATGCTCGAAGCGGCCAGCGGCGTGCAGGCCTTCAGCGTCGGCAAGCCCAGCCCCATCATGATGCGGGCGGCGCGCAAGCAGCTGGGCCTGCGGGCCGACGAGACGGTGATGGTCGGTGACACAATGGCCACCGACATCCTCGGCGGGGTGCAGATGGGCTATCACACGGTGCTCGTTCTCTCGGGCGGAACCTCGCGCGACGACCTGCGGGACTTCGCGTATCGGCCGGACTTGGTGGTGAACTCGATCGCCGATCTGAACCACGAACAGCTCACCGAACGTTTCGCCCAGCCCGACGCGGCGCTGGCGTGAGGCGTGCGGATGCGCCAGCGCGCCAGGCAGGCACGGCCGGGGCGTTTTCACGCGGGCATGCCCATGCAACGCGCAGCGCATGCGAGGGTTGCCCGTCCAGACGGCGGCGGGGCGGCGTTATCCGCCTTGGCACGGACCTTGCAATGAAGCCATCACCACGGATCGCCGCGGTTCCAGGCCGCCGACATGCGGTGTTCGCCAGCCTGGACGGTAGTGCGCCACTGGAGGCATGGACGACCATCGCGTGCATCGGGCGGCGGTATCCTGTGGGCCGTGAGGGAGTTTCGCAGAGGATGCATCCGCCATGCATGCAGCAGCCTGGCCACGACAGACGCGATGGGTGGTCGGCTGCATGACCGGAACCAGCCTTGACGGGCTCGACGCGGCGCTGGTGCGGATCGACGGCAGGGGGCTGTCGATTCGCGGCTCGCTGGCGGCGCAGGTGAGCCTGCCGTTGGGCGACCTGGGGGCTCAGTTACGGTCCATGGCCGAAGGGGCGGCGGTGACCGCGGCCGAGTTGCGCCGCGCCGCGGCGCGGCTGGGGCGGCTGCACGTGCACGCTGTCGCTCATCTGGCCCAGCGCACGGACCGCGACATCGACCTGGTCGTCGCCCACGGCCAGACCATTTGGCATGGCCCGGGTGAACACCTGAGCTTCCAGCTTTTCGATCCCTGGCCGGTCGTGCGGGCGCTGGGCGTGCCCGTGGTCCACGACCTGCGCGGGGCGGACCTCGTCGCGGGTGGGCAGGGGGCGCCGATCACACCGCTGGCCGACTGGCTGCTGATGCGCGACAACCGCCGCCACCGTGTGGTGGTCAACCTCGGGGGCATCGTCAACGTCACCGATCTGCCGCCGCGATCCGATCCTGACGACGTCAGCGGCGAAGACATCGGTCCCTGCAACCTGCTGCTCGACGGCCTGATCCGCCGTCTGCTGCCGGGCAGGGACTATGACGACCACGGTGAACTGGCGGCCCGCGGGCGGCCGTTCGACGGCGTCACGGAGATCATCAGAACATCGCCGTTTTTCGCGCGTCCCCGACCACGGACCACCGGCCGGGAAGACTTCTCGCAACGCTGGCTGGACGAGCTGCTGGCGGCCATGCGCCAGAGGCGGGGCGGCCGCGCCGGCGGTGACGAAGGGCCTGACATCCTCGCCTCGGCCGTGTATGGCATCGCGGACCTGATTGTGGACGACCTGAATGCCCGTCGCCGTGAAAACGCCGGTCTTGAGGTGGTGCTGGCGGGCGGCGGCACGCACAATCTGACGCTCATGGACGCGATCACCACCCGCCTGGGCCGCGGGGCGACGGTGCTCACCAGCGATGAACTGGGCGTGCCTGTCTCCATGCGCGAGGCGATGGCCATGGCGGTGCTCGGCGCCCTGGCGGCCGACGAATACCCCATCACGCTGCCGCAGGTCACCGGCGCCCGCACCACCGGCCGACCGGGCCTGTGGGTCTATCCCTGATCGGCTTCGCTTGTCATCGAGTCGCGGGTTGGTCTAATCGAGGCGATCATATCGCCCCTTCGCCCCGGTGATCACATGCCCACACCTGACGACCGTCCCAACATTCTGCTCATCATGACCGACCAGCAGCGCGGCGACGCGCTGGGCATTGAAGGGCATCCGGTACTTCGCACGCCGAACATGGACCACCTTGCCGCCGACGGCACGTGGTTTGGTCGCGCGTATTCTACCTGTCCGTCATGCATTCCGGCCCGTCGTTCGCTGATGAGCGGCCAGTTTCCCGCGTCGCATGGTCTGGTCGGTTATCGCGACGGCCAGACGTGGGATCCGCCCGCCACACTGCCCGGAGAATTGCGCAAAGCCGGCTATCACACCGCCATTGTCGGGCGCAACATGCACCTGCATCCGCTGCGCAAGCGGTACGGATACGACGAGCAGGTGATCATCGGCGACTGGCTGGGTGTAGCGGACTACGAGCGATTCCTCGCCGAGCACGAGCCCGCAGCCGCCGGTCCGACGCAGTGTGGGCGCGGGCCTGGCGCTGGCGGCTATTACGGTACGGGTGTCTTTCACAACGATCGCACCGCGCGGCCATGGCACCTGCCGGAGCCTTTGCACCCGACGCAATGGACCGTCAACGAAGCGCTGCGCTTTCTGGACCGCCGCGATCCGAGTTGCCCGTTCTTCCTGACGGTTTCGTTCTGGGCTCCGCATCCGCCGTTCACCCCACCGGCTGTCTATTTCGACCGCTACCTGCGTGCCGGGGCCGGCCGCGGCGACGACGTGCCCGTCATCGGCGACTGGGCGGCGCCCGTCGACCTTCCCCCGGAGCAGCACGGCAAGGGGCTGGGGGTCGACTCCGTCTCCTACAACCTCACAGGTCAAGAACTGGCCGAGTCGCGGGCGGGCTACTTCGGGCTGATTCATCACGTCGACGATCAGATCCGACGACTGTTGAACCCCATGAATCTGCCCGCCAACACCGTGGTCATCTTCACCTCCGACCACGGCGAGATGCTGGGTGACCACCACCTGTTCCGCAAGTCCCTGCCGTATGAAGGCTCCGCCCGGGTGCCGTTGATGGTTCGTGGGCCGCAGACGCTGGGTCTGGGACGCGGGGTACGGATCGACCAGCCCGTCTGTCTCGAAGACATCATGCCCACCTGCCTTGAACTGGCTGGCTGCGGCATTCCCGACAGTGTGGACGGACGCAGTCTCCTGCCTCTGATGCGTGGGGAAGGGCGCGTCACACCATGGCGCGAATACCTGCATGGAGAGCATGGTGTGGCGGTGCGCCCCGAGCACGCCAACCACTACATGACGGACGGCCGATGGAAATACATCTGGTACAGCCGCTCGGGCATTGAGCAGCTCTTCGACCTGGCGGCCGACCCGCGCGAATGCCGCAATCTCGCGGAGCATCCCAATCACGCGGCCGCCCTCGCACGTTGGCGCGACCGGCTGATCGAACGGCTTGTCGACCGGCCGGAAGGCTTCGTGGCAGGCGGTCGCCTGGTCCCCGGCCAGGCGCATGAGGCCGTGATGCCCACGCGTGCGGCGATGGGAGGTGGGGCATGAGCACGCACCGGATGCAGCGCCCCAACATCCTGCTCATCATGACCGACCAGCAGCGCGGCGACGCGCTGGGCGTCGAGAGGCATCCTGTGCTCATCACGCCGCAGATGGACGAGCTGGCGGGCCAGGGTGTGCGCTTCCGTTGTGCCTATTCGACGTGCCCCGTGTCCATCCCGGCCCGCCGCTCGTTGATGAGCGGCCAGTTTCCCGCGACGCACGGCATGGTCGGTTACCACGACGACCTGGACTGGGATCCGCCCGCTACGCTGCCCGATGAGCTGCGCAAGGCCGGCTACCAGACGGCGATCGTCGGACGTACGATGCATCTGCACCCGCGGCGTCGGCGTTACGGCTTTGAGACGATGACCCTGCAGATGGGTTACGCCGGCGGCGACTACGAAGCCTGGCTTGAGGAGCATCAGCCCGTCGGGGCTGGCGGCTGGCGCGGCGGGGGCATTACCAACAACGACTGGACAGCCCGCCCCTGGCATATGCCCGAGCACCTGCACCATACGCACTGGACGGTCAACCAGGCCCTGCGCTTTCTGGAGGCGCGCGACCCCACGCGGCCGTTCTTCCTGGTTGTCAGCTTCAGTGCGCCGCATCCACCGCTGGTCCCGCCTGCCTTTTACTTCGAACGCTATCTGCGCGCCGGCGCGGGGGAAGGGGCCGACGCCCCGGTCATCGGCGACTGGTGCTCGCCGCCGCCGATGCAGCCGCCTTACACCGGCCACGGGAACCACATCGACAGTTCGGTGGTTCACCTCACCGGCGAGGCCCTGCGCAGTTGCCGCGCGGGTTACTACGGCTTGATCAACCACATTGACGACGAAATCCGCCGCATCCTCACGCCCACAGCATCGCCGCTGCCGCCCGACACGTTCACGCTTTTCACCGCCGACCACGGCGAAATGCTCGGCGACCACCACCTGTTCCGCAAGGGCCAGCCGTATGACCCGTCCGCCCGCATCCCACTGCTGGTGCGCGGACCGCGAGGCCCGCACGCGGCGAAGTGGGGGATCGGCCGCGGGATGCTGCGCGATGAGCCGGTCTGCCTGGAAGACATCATGCCCACATGCCTGGATCTCGCGGGCGTCGATATTCCGCCCAGCGTCGAGGGCCGCACCCTGCTGCCCCTGCTGCGCGGCCAGACCGGCGACTGGCGCCCGCATCTGCACGGCGAGCATGTCCACGGCCGGACGGAATACAGCAACCACTTCCTGACCGATGGGAAGACCAAATACATCTGGCTGCCGACCGACGGTCGCGAGCAGCTTTTCGATCTGGCCAGCGACCCGCGCGAGTGCCGCAACCTCGCCGCCGATCCGGTCCACGCCGACCTGCTGGCGACCTGGCGTGATCGGCTGATCGAACACCTGCGCAACCGACCCGAAGGCTTCACCGACGGCCGGCGTCTGATCCCCGGTCGGCCGTATCAGAGCCTGCTGCCGCATGCCCAGCCAGGGCAAGGATGAACGGCAAGGATGAACGGCAAGGATTGGAGTGCCCCACGCCATGCGGCGCCGGGTTTTATGAGCCTGGTCCGGCGTCGCCGGCCCGGACAGGCTGAACTCATGTCGGCAAGAGCGTACGGGATCACGCCCGCGCCGCGTGGCTATGCTTACCGGCATGCCCGAAGTGTCAGACCGCAAGTACAGCTCGTCCAGTGCCGCCAACCACGCCCTTGCCAATGCCGTGGGCAACGCGATCGGCTACACCTATCGCCGCGCCAAGAAGATCGTCATTCTCGTGATCGGCCTCACTGTCGGCCTGCTGGGATTGATCATGCTCGTCACCCCAGGTCCGGGTATCGTGATGCTGGTGACGGCCCTGGCGATTCTGGCCACTGAGTTCGTCTGGGCGCGGGTCTGGCTCAAACGCCTGAAGCAAGGGGCCGCTGACGGCGTGCGCAAGACTCGCGGCATCTTCGGCCGACGCAAGGTCGGTCCCGCGGCGGCCGATCACGCTCGCGAGTCAGACGGGAAAGGCGGGCGGTTGTGATCGCGGCGCACACAGGCTGGCTTATCGCGGGCCTGGCGCTGCTGACCCTGGGGGCCGAGAGCCTGGTGCGAGGCTCATCGCGTCTGGCGCTGCTGCTGGGGATGTCGCCCCTGGTCGTCGGCCTGACCATCGTCGCCTACGGCACCAGCGCCCCCGAAGTGGCGACGAACCTGCGATGCGTCGTCACCGGCCAGGTCGACATCGCTCTGGGCAATGTCGTCGGCAGCAACATCTTCAATGTGCTGGTGATCCTGGGCCTTTCGGCCGTTGTCATCCCGTTGCTGGTGCACCAGCGGTTGCTGCGTGTGGACATCCCGATCATGGTCGGCGTGTCGGCGGCGACGTGGGGCCTGGCGCTAGATGGCCGACTCGGCCGTGGCGAGGGCGTGCTGCTGGTGGTGCTGGTGGGCGGCTACACAGTCCTGACCCTCCGCAGCGGTCCGGGCGAAACGCGACAGATCCAGGACGAATATGCCCAGGCGCTCGGCCGCCCGCGCCCGCGCCAAGGCCGCGCGGTGGCGACCAGCGCGACCGCGATCCTGTTGGGATTGGGCGCTCTGGCGCTGGGCAGCCAGTGGCTGGTCAGCGGGGCGTCGGGACTTGCCGCACGCATCGGCGTACCCGACCGCGTCATTGCCCTGACCATCGTCGCGGCCGGCACAAGCATGCCCGAGCTGGCCACCTCCGTGCTCGCAGCCCTGCGCGGCCAGCGCGACATCGCCGTGGGCAATATCGTCGGCAGCAACGTGTTCAACCTGCTGGGCATCCTGGGTCTGACCGCCGTGCTCTCGCCCGACGGCCTGCCTGTGCCCGACGCGGTCCTGCGCGTCGACGTGCCGCTCATGACGGCCGTCGCCCTCGTCTGCCTGCCGCTGGCGTGGACTGGCGGACGCATCAGTCGGCTCGAAGGCGCCTGGTTGCTGGGCGCCTACGGTCTTTATGTCGCCCACCTGATCGTGCAGACCCAGGGCGGCGGCATGGCTGGGCCACTGGCATGGGGCGCGATAGGCATGACGCTGGCTGGGGGCGTCTTCGGTTTGGCTGTCGCAGTGCGTGCCGGATGGACGTTTCCTCGTGATGGCGCTCCCGAGTAGAAAGTGCGACTGCCATGAGTTTTCCGGAATCGTTTGGCTGGGGTGCCTGCGGGTCGTCGCTGTGCATGGAGGGAGCGGCCGACGCTGACGGACGCGGGCCTTCGATCTGGGATGTGTTCGCGACGCGCCCCGGCGCGATCGCCGACGGCTCGCGGCCGGACGTGACCTGCGATCACTATCACCGTTATGCCCAGGACGTCGAGTTGATGCGGCGGATCGGCCTGCGGGGCTATCGCACGTCGGTCGCCTGGCCGCGTGTGCTGCCGACGGGCGTGGGCGCGGTCAACGCGGTGGGCCTGGATTTCTACGACCGCCTGGTCGACGCCATGCTCGCGGCGGGGATTGAGCCGTTTATCGATCTGTACCACTGGGATCTGCCCGAGGCATTGCAGCGGCGCGGCGGGTGGCGCAATCGCGCCATCGTCGGCTGGTACAGCGACTTTGCTACGCTGGTGGTCAGGCGGCTGAGCGATCGGGTGCGCAATTGGTATGTACTCAATGAGCCGCAGTGCTTTGTGCCGCTGGGCTACATGACCGGCGAGCACGCGCCGGGTCAGCGGTGCACGATGCGTGAGGCGGTGGCGATCACGCACACGGTGCTGCTGGCGACGGCTGCGGCGGTGCGTGCGGCGAGGGCGGCGGCGACGCGACCGGTGCGCGTGGGTGTGGTGAGCACGGGGGCCATCCGCATTCCCGCGACGGACAGTGCGGCTGACGTGGCGGCGGCGCGGTGGTCGATGTTCGACGATCCGGTCAAGCCGCTGTGGCGGTCGTCGTGGTTTCTGGATCCGCTGATCCTAGGCCGCTATCCGCAGCCGCTGCTGGAGGCGTTCGGCGGCGACGGGCCTGTGATCGAGCCTGGCGACATGGAGGCGATTCACCTCGCGGGCGGTGAGCGTCTGGATATGCTGGGCTTCAACTGCTATACGGCTGACACGGTGACCGCGCCGCGTGGTCGCGACGCGGAACAGGGGCGGGGATGCACAGCCCTGCCGCATCCGGATGGTCACGCGCGTTCGGACTGGAGCTGGCCGGTGACGCCGGCGATGCTCTACTGGGGGCCGCGGCTTCTGCACGAGCGTTACGGCCTGCCGCTGGCGATCACCGAGTGCGGCTTTGCCGGCCTGGACTGGGTGTCGCTGGATGGCAAGGTGCGCGACCCGCAGCGGATCGATTTCTACCACCGGTATCTGCGTGAGCTGGGGCGCGCGTGTGACGCGGGGGTGCCGGTGGAGGCGTTCTTCGCCTACAGCCTGATGGACGACTGGGAGTGCGACCAGGGCTACACCCGTCGCATGGGCCTGATCCATGTCGACTTCCAGACGCAGGCGCGCACGCTCAAGGACTCGGCCGCGTGGTATCACTGTGTGATCGAATCCAACGGCGGGATTCTGGATGCGGCGCGGTAGATATCCGCCGGGCGCCGCGCCGGTCTTGGCGATCGCGCGGCCGGCCTGTAAAGTCATCGCCGTCATCGCGCCGGCGCATCGCTGTCGCGGCAAGGCCCGACTTTCTCGCGGAGCTTTTCCATGTCCTACCTGCTCGGCATCGACATCGGCACCTCGGGCACCAAGACGCTGATCTGCGACCACAAGGGCAGGGTGCTGGCCACCGCCATGGCTGAGCACGACCTCAGCTCGCCAGAGCCCGGCTGGTCGGAGCAGAATCCGAAGCAGTGGTGGTCGGCCACGTGCAAGGCGACGAAGGCCGTGCTCAAGAAGGCCGGCGTCAACGGCGGGCAGGTGACGGCCATCGGCCTCTCGGGGCAGATGCACGGGTCGGTGTTCCTGGCTGACGATGAGCAGCCGCTGCGCCCGGCGCTGCTCTGGAACGATCAGCGCACGGCCGAGCAGTGCGGCCAGATCGAAGCGAAGGCCGGCGGGCGCAAGAAGCTCATCAACATGGTGGGCAACCCCGCCCTGACCGGCTTCACGGCGCCGAAGATTCTCTGGGTCCGCCAGCATGAGCCGCGGGTTTACGACAGGACGCGGCACATCCTGCTGCCCAAGGACTACATCCGCTATTGCATGACCGGCGAGTACGCCACGGAGGTCGGCGACGCGTCCGGCACGCTGCTGCTGGACGTGAAGAAGCGGGCGTGGAACCGGAAGCTGCTCGAATTGCTGGATATCGACGCGGCCCTGCTGCCGCGGTGCTATGAGTCGCACGAGGTGTCGGGCCGTCTGCACCAGGCCGGCGCGAAGGCGCTGGGGCTCAAGGCCGGCATACCCGTGGTCGGCGGCAGCGGCGATCAGCCGGCCGGGGCCGTGGGCAACGGCATCGTCACCAGCGGCATCGCGTCGGCCACGCTGGGCACCAGCGGCGTGGTGTTCGTCCACAGCGACGAGCCGACGTATGACCCCCAGGGCCGCGTGCACACGATGTGCTCGGCCGTGGCGGGCAAGTGGTGCGTGTTTGGCTGCATGCTCTCAGCCGGGGGCAGCTTCCAGTGGCTGCGCAACACGCTCGGTCAGGCGGAGGTCGCGGCCGCGAAGCGCAGGAAGGTCGATCCGTATGAGTTGCTCATCGCCGAGGCGCAGAAGGCACAGCCCGGCTGCGAGGGACTCTTCTTCCTGCCGTATCTCACCGGCGAGCGCTGCCCGCACCCCGACCCGGCCGCGCGGGGCGGATGGGTCGGCCTGACCGCCCGCCACGATCGGCCCGCCCTCATCCGCTCCCTGCTCGAAGGCGTGACCTTCGGCATGGGCGACGCCCTTGCGATCATGGACCGGATGGGCATCGCCATCCGCACCGTCCGCCTCTCCGGCGGGGGGGCGCGCAGCGCGTTCTGGCGGCAGCTCCAGGCCGACGTGTATGGACGCAAGGTCGCCACGATCAACAGCGACGAAGGGCCGGCCTACGGCGTGGCGATCCTGGCCGGCGTGGGCACGGGTGTGTGGAAATCCGTCCCCGAGGCCTGCGCGGCCGTGATCCGCGAAACCCAGACCCTCACCCCAAACAAGAAACTTGCTGACCTGTATAGCCGCCATCACGCCCAGTACCAGCGTCTCTATCACGCGCTGAAAGACGAATTCGGCCGCATGGCGGGGCTGTAACGAGTGATTCGGATCGGCATCGGATTGCAGATTCGGGTGCCCGGGGCAGAGCGAAGCGTCGCCCCGGACCAGGCGCGTTGACCGTCTGTGGCGGCGCTGTGCTCGCCACAGGCCCCCGCACCCTTACTCGCGCATCGCGTCGAGGCTCGCCTTTTCCTCGACAATCAGGGCCATGCGCACCAGGTCCGGCAGCGAGCGGGCCCGGGTCTTCTCCATGACGTGGGCCCGATGCACCTCGACGGTCTTCTCGCTCAGGCCCAGCGTCTCGGCGATCTGCCGGTTCAGTTGACCGGCGACGACCATGCCCATCACCTGCTGCTCGCGCGGCGAGAGGCTGTGGAAGCGCTGGACGATCTGGGCCCGCTGCTCTTCGAGCTCCCGCCGCCGCCGGTCGGCGCCCAGGGCCTGGTGGATGCGGTCGAGCAGCACCTGTTCGCTGTAAGGCTTCTCGATGAAGTCGATCGCGCCGCTCTTCATGGCCCGCACGGCGGAGGCCACCTCGCCGTGGGCCGTCAGGAAGATGACCGGGATCGACTGGCCGCACTCGCGCAGCTCTTCGAGCAGTTCCAGGCCGCTGCGCCCGGGCATGCGGACGTCCAGCACCAGGCAGCCCGGCCGCCGGGAGTCGAACGCCTCGATGAACGCATCGGCCGAGGCGAAGCTCTCGACCTTCATATCGACCGATTCGAGCAGGCAGCTCAGGGACTGGCGGACATCCGCATCGTCATCGACGATGAACACGGTGGCGTTGGCTGGCGTCATGCGGTCCTCCTCGGGGCGCGGCTCGGTTTGATCGGTCGTGCCGTGTATGGTGACTGATGGGTCATGGCGTCCCCGGCGGTCCCGCGGATTCCGCGACGGCGGGGTCGACGGCGTCGGGCGGCGCGGCACGCCCGGCGCGACCGCTGGTCGAGTTGCTTTCGACGGGCAGCGAGAAGGCGAAGAAGCCGCCTTCCTCGCGATGCTCCGCCCACAGCCGGCCTCCGGCGGCCTGCACAATCGATCGGCTGATCGACAGGCCCAGGCCCATCCCCTTGTTTTTGCTGCTGACGAAGGGCTCAAATATCCGCTGCAGGTCGTCGGCCGCGACCCCCGGGCCGCTGTCGCTTATCGACACCACCGCCTCGCCCGCCTGATGGTCGGCCCGCGTGCGGACCCAAA
>CAZCWM010000002.1:0-521574 GCA_964502445.1 uncultured Phycisphaeraceae bacterium
AAAATCGTGAGAAGGGCGGCGATTCCCGGCCGCGCGTGTGCGCACGAAGGAGGCGAACGGGGAGCGCGGCGCGAGAAACGGTATCCGACACCGTTTCGTGGCGACACCGTTTCGTGGCCTCGACACCGTTTTCAGGGTCCCTGCCGACATCAATCCGTTCATCATCCTGCTCACCGGCGCCGATGCGTGGGCGCCCGGACAGGGAGCGGTCGTGCCCGAGCCCACGGCGTTGATGGTGCTGATTCTGGCGGCTTCGTCGGCGCATCGACAAAGGGGCCGACAATCGACGGCCAACACGGGCCGGAGGTGAGCGGACGGCGAAGAAGATTCGTGCGCAACGAGGAGGAAATGGAAGAACGGCAGCGGCTGCGGCGGCACCAGTGGTGATGGCTGCGGCCCGGCTGTCGAGGGTTCAGGGATGGACGGCCGGGGGAGGCGCGATCAGGCTTCGGGCGTCCAGTTCATGTCGACGTAGTGATGGGTAAATGAGCCGTCGGACGCGAAATCGACGACGTTGAAGCCTTCCTCGCTGCCCAGGTTGGCGCCCTGCCACCAGTTGCCGCAGACGGCCCCGCAGCCCAGGTGGGTGGTGTGCTGGTAGTGGAGCACCTCGTTCTGGTGGATGTGGCCGGTCATCACCAGCGGGACGCGGTGCTTTTCGAGCAGGCGGAGGATCTGGGCGACGTTGAGGCACACAAGGTTGCCGGGGACCGGCAGGGTTTCACCGGCGCTGGGGCGCCAGTAGAGGCACGCGAGGCTGAAGACAGGGATGTGGGTGAGGAGGGCTGCGGGCCTGCCTTCAAGCTGGCCGAGGCCGCGGTCCAGCCAGTCCATGGTGGCATCGTCGAAGCGGCCGACGTAGGGGTTTTCTTCGCCGCGATGCACGTCGTCGATGACGAAGAACGTCCAGCCCTTGTGCTCGAAGTGGTACTGCGTTTCGTCGAGGTCGAGCTTCTGCTTGAACATCTGCTTGCCGTAGCCGGCCGCGTCGGGGGCCAGCGCACCCTTGCTCGCCCAGCCGAAGATGTCGTGGTTGCCAATGCCGTAGCGGATGGGGATTTCGCAGTCCTTCACGACGCTGTTGTAGAGGTCGAAGACTTTCTCGGTGTAGTCGCGTTCGCCGGCCAGGGCGTTGTGGACCATGTCGCCGCCGGCGTAGATGAAGTCGGGACGTGGCGAGAGTTCGTGAATGGCGGCGATGCAGCGGTGCAATCCCTCGGCCGCCTGGCGCTGGGGCATGAGGTGCACGTCGGTCATATGGACGACGCGGAAAGCGTCCTGGGGCAGTGGGGGCAGGTCATGCGGCGCGACGGCGGGGGGGATGGCGGCTTGAGCGGGCAGGGCTGAGCAACCGGCGGCCGCCAAGGCCGCGGTGGCGGCGGCGGACTTGAGGAAGTCGCGGCGGCTCAAAGGCGGGATGTCGGTCGGTCGGTATGGCTCGGTCATCGCCAGGACTCGCGGGGGTGGATGGCCGGAGCGTTGGGTGACGGCGACGGATGCGGTCGCCCCGGGCCTTTCGGATTGTACCGGCTCATCCGGAGGGGGGGAGTACATCCGAGGCGACAATCTTTTTGATGCTGCGATCCCTGCCATGTAAGCTGCGATTCGTCAATGCAATAGCATACGGACACCGGGCTTGGCGGCGCGGGAGAAACTGGCGCGAAAGGTCAATCGTTTGGCGAATGGGTACGACGCGGCACCGGCGGCTGGCGGCAGCGAATTGAAGCAGCGCGTGGCGTCGGCCGGCGCGGGTTGTCGCTGCGGGTGTGGCGCCGAGGGGGCGGCGAAGCTGAAGCGCTGGTGGCGACGTCGGCCGGCGCGCGTGGCGGCGGTGGCGCTCGTCGGGCTGTGGCTGGTGGTCGGGCCATTCCCCGCGGACAACCGGACATACGTGGGCAGCGACTACCAGCTCAAGACACTGGGGGCGCTGGCGGCGGCGCGGCCGGCGCTGGCGGGGCCCGAGGCGGGACCGCTGCGGGCGGGCGTGGCGCAAGTGGACATCAGCCCGCCGCCTTACACGCCGTTGGCCGGCTTCGCGCGCGGCAAGGGCGAAGACGGGTTCGAAGCGATCGACAGCCGCTGCTACGCGCGGGCATTGACGTTGCAGCGCGGCGCGGTGATGGTGACGATTCTGACGGCCGACTTTCTGTATGTAAGCCGCGATGTGAGGCAGGCGGTGCTCGAGCGCACGGGCTTGAGCGGGCAGGAGGTGTTCTTCACCGCCAGCCACACGCACGCCGGGCCGGGCGGCTGGGGCGAGGGGTTCGTCGATCAGCAGGTGGCGGGTGATTTTCAGCCCGAGTCGCTGCAGCGCGTGGTCAGCGCGTTCGCCGAGGTGATCGAGGGTTCACGGCGTGAGCTGGTCGAGGCGACCGCCTCGGTGGCGAGTGTGTTCCCCAAGAACATGCAGATCAACCGTGTGCGCGGCGAGGGCGGACAGACTTACGATCGTCTGCCGGTGCTGGTGATCGGGCGTCGCGGCGAGGTCCACGGCGCGCCGCTGGCGGTGTTGACGGCCTTCGGCGCACATGCGACGACGATCGGGTCCAGGGGTGACCAGTTGAGCGCCGACTATCCGGGGGCGCTGGTGGACACGGTGCGTGAGGCGACGGGGGCGGCGATGGTGCTGTTCGCGGCCGGTGCGGTGGGCGACGCGGCCCCGTATCGGAATTTCGGTCTGTCCGACCTGCATGAAACCGCGCGGCGTCTGGGGCGTCTGCTGGGTGAGGCGGCGGCGCCGGCGGCGGCCGGGGCGCGGGGCGAGGCGGATGCGGCGCTGGGGGTGATGTGGCTGGCGGTGGACCTGCCCCCGCTGCGCATGCCGATCGGGTCGGGCTGGCAGGCGAGCCCGCTGACGGTGAGTTTTTTCGCGGACCGGCGGACGTATCTGCATGTGCTGCGCGTGGGCGACGCGGTGCTGGTGGGGTTTCCGGGCGACTATACCGGGGAGCTGGCCCAGGCGCTGGACGACTGGTGCACCCAGCGCGGGCTGACGCTGATGGCCACGAGCTTCAACGGCGACTACCGCGGGTACCTGGTGCCGCGCGACGTGTACTTCGATTACTCGTGCTACGAGACGCGAACGGTCTGCTTCTATGGACCCTGGGCCGGCGAATACCTCAATGAGCTGGCTCGGGGCATGGTCGAACGTCTGAGCGTCGCCGCACCGGGGCAATGAAATATCAGCATGGGCTGTGATCGGAGTGCGGCGCGCTCGCGGGTCGGCGGGCGATCGGTACGC
Source organism: uncultured Phycisphaeraceae bacterium (assembly GCA_964502445.1). Classification (GTDB taxonomy): domain Bacteria; phylum Planctomycetota; class Phycisphaerae; order Phycisphaerales; family Phycisphaeraceae; genus CAZCWM01. The sequence goes on from CAZCWM010000002.1 coordinate 3,242, forward strand.
TAACGGCCGCGTGGGGTTTCGGGAGTGCGTGGGATGTGGTACGCGGCGGTGACGGCGCCCTTCATGGATCAGGCGAACCCGGTGCTGAGCTGGCTGCTGGCGTGCACAGCGGTGGTGATTGTGGGGATCGCCAAGAGCGGCTTCGGCGGGGGGGGTGGGCATTGTCGCGGTGCCGTTGTTCGTCCTGGCGTTCGGCGATCCGCAGCCGGCGCTGGCGGCGCTGTTGCCGCTGCTGATCGCAGCCGACGTTTTCGCGGTGGTCCACCACTGGGGCACATGGGATCGGCTGAACCTGCGGCACCTGCTGCCGGGGGCCATGGCGGGGATCGCGGCCGCGTCGGGGGTGATCTACCTGTTCGGTCGTCTGGAGGGGCAGAAGCGCGGGCTGGAGGCGGCGATCGGATTGATCTGCGTGGCGTATCCGCTGCTGGAGGTGATGAAGCTGCGCTGGGCTCCGCACTGGCGTCTGCGCAGCGGGCCGGCGGTCGGCGCGGGGCTGGGCATGGCGGCGGGATTCGTGTCGACCTTCGCCCACGCGGCTGGTCCGGTGACCTCGATCTACCTGCTGGCCCAGCATCTGCCGCGGCAGGCGTTCATCGGCACGGCCGTGATCTTCTTCTTCATCGTCAACACGGTGAAGCTGATTCCCTACGGGCTGCTGGGGATGATCGACACAAGCACGCTGTGGGTGGGATTGTGGCTCGGGCCGCTGATTCCAGTGGGCACGTGGCTGGGAGCGCGACTCAACCGCGGGATGAGTGAGCGGGTGTTCCGCGTGGCGATGTTTGTCATCGTCGTGGTGACGGGCGCGAAGATGCTGTGGGGCTGAAGCTGGGATTCAGGCGCTGCGGCGCAGGTCGGCGGCGTGGTGGCGCTGGACGAGCTGGAAGTAAGGCTCGAAGTCCAGTTCGAGGAAGGCGGCGGCCAGGCGCGGATCGAATTGCGTGGCGGCGCAGTCGCGCACTTCGGCCAGGACTTCATCGTGCGGCATGCTGGGCCGATAGGAGCGATTCGAGCTCATGGCGTCGAAGGCGTCGGCGATGCCGAGGATGCGGCCATAGAGCGGTATCTCCTCACCGCGCTTGCCATGCGGGTAGCCGCGCCCGTCCCAGCGTTCGTGGTGGTAGAGCACGCCGGGCAACAGATCCTGCATGGGGGCGATACCCTCGAGGATGTGGGCGCCGATCTCGGGGTGCTGCTTGATGACGTCGAATTCCTGGGCGGTGAGTTTGCCGGGCTTGGTGAGGATGGCCTCGGGCACGCCGATCTTGCCCACGTCGTGGACCAGTCCGGCCAGGTGGATGCGCTGGACCTGGTGCTCGCTGAGGTTGATGGCGGCGGCGAGCTGGCGCGCCATGAGGGCCACGCGCTGCGAGTGGCCGTGCGTGTAGGAATCCTTGGCGTCGATGGCGCTGGTCAGGGCGCGGAGGGTGCCCTCGAACATGTCGCGGGTGTTGTCGTAGAGCTTGAGGTTTTCGAGGAAGATGCCGAGGCTGGCGGCCAGGGCGCCGCAGAGCTTGGCGTCGACGCTGGTGAGCGGCTGGCGGCTGTTCTTGTCCCCGGCGAAGAGCACACCGAGCAGGACATCGTCGTGGTGCAGGGGCACGACGAGCAGTTGTCGAGCCAGGGGCTGGCCGTCGCGTCCGGCGGTGGGCAGGTCGCTCTGGCGTGTGTTTTCGACGATGCGGGGCCAGCGGGCTTCGGGGTCGGCGGCGAGCAGCGTCTGGCCGAGGATGCGCAGGGCGTCGAAGTCGTCGGCGATCTGTCCCTCGGCGTAGAGTCGGCCGGCGAGGGCGGGGCTGAGCCGGTCGGGCGTATTGGCCAGCAGCAGCGCCATCCAGCGCACGTCGATGACGCGGCGCAGGTCGCTGCAGGCGCTGTGGAAGAAGTCGTCGGCCGCCTCGTTGACGGTCATGTGGGCGCTGAGTTTGTAGAGCAGGCTCAGTTCTTCGTAGGTATTGGACAGTTCGCTGCTCAGGTCGCGCATCTGGTCGATCTGCCGGTCGAGTTCAGCGGCGTCGTCGTGGAGGGCGGCGATGGCGGCGGTGAGTCGCGGCAGGGCGGCCGGTTCTACCCAGGCGCTGTCGGGGATGTCGTCGAGGAGGCGATCGGGGTCGTCGCCGGCGGCGGCGACAGCCTGGCGCAGGGCGGGCAGGCTGAGCAGTTCGCGTGTGGGCAGGAGGACGACGGGCGGCACGGCGAGGTTGGTGCAGCCGGGTCCCAGTCGCTGGGGGCGTCGGTTGGCCAGCAGCGGCACGGCGAACAGACCGGGCAGCAGTTCGATCGCGGCCGACGCCTCGCCGCGCGCCAGCAGGGCCGCGGCGTGCTGGGTCAGGGCAGCGATGAACTCGCGGCTGAGGATCAGGTGGTTCAGGGCCTCAGGCAGCGCGCCCAGGACGTCGATCCGCCCGTCGGGCGTCATGACCGCGGCCGCGAGACGCAGGGCCTCCAGTCGCGGCGTCAGACGCGAGGCGATGGGCGCATCGACGGATTGGGGCGGCCTGTCAGTCATGCGGCTTGCGGTTTCATATCGGGGATGTCGGTGGGCGGCGCGGTGTTCCTGACACCGTCGTGAATGAGGCGTTTGACGTTGTCAATCAGGTCTGTGGGCGAGAACGGTTTGGTGAGAATGTGGGCGATGCGCGTGCCTTCGAGGCGGCGCGGTCGGATGTTGTAGCCTCGGGCGGTGAGGAGCATGACGGGGATGAAGCTGGTGGCCGGATCGGCGGCGAGCTGGCGCGCCAGTTCGATGCCGCTGAGCAGGGGCATCTGGTGATCGGTGATGAGCAGATCGATGTCATGCTGGCGGGCCAGCCGCAGGGCGGCCTGGCCGTCCTCGACGGTCAGCACCTCGCAGCCGGCCTGGGTCAGCTTGAGACTCAGCACATGGAGGATGTGCGTCTCGTCGTCGGCGACCAGCACCAGGGGTTTATGTTGCGGCATGGTTCGCGGGCTCACCGGGGCGTGCCGAAGTGGACGGCGGCCCCTGTCATATTTCGGTCATGCGTATACAAAAAATAAACGCCCGACGTGAAACGACGAGCGTTGGTCGTGGTTTGTCAGGCTGCGGTCCGTACAAACGGACTTCGCCGTCCGGTTGGGACGTGCAGGCTGCGGCTACGGCTCGAAACGATCGGGTACGGCCGCCAAACCGTTCTGGCGGGCGAGCATCTGCCGGGCGCGGTCGTTGGCCGGATCGAGTTGCAGGGCCCGCTGATAGTCGGCGGCGGCCAACTCGAGTTGTCCGGACTGCTGGCGGCACAGGCCACGCAGCAGGACCAGCTCGGCGTCGCGGGGCTGAATCTGGATGGCCTGATCGAACATGCGTGCGGCGTCGGCCCACTGCTGCTTGGCCTGCAGCGACAGGCCGGCCAGCAGATAGCCTTCGTGGCGTCGCGGCGCCAGGCGGATGATGCGGTCGGAGGCGTACAACGTGGCGGACACGTCCTGCATCCGCCAGGCGGCTTCGGCCAGGCCGAGCCAGGCGTCCACGTCGGACGGGTCGTTGCGGCCGAGCTTCAGGTAAATCTCGCGCGCCTCGTCGGTCCGGCCGGCCTCCATGTACGCCTGGGCCAGCAGGCGGTGGAGGTCCGGACGATCGACGTATTCGGGCCGACGCACCAGGTCGCGCAGGGTTTCGATGGCCTGATCGGCCTGGCCGGCGGCGAGCTGGGCGAAGGCCAGATCTTCGCGGATCGTCAGGACTTCAGGCTGGAGGATGGCCGCCTCGCGGAACATGCGTGCCGCCTGCTCGGGCTCGCCGCGCATCATGTAGATCTGGGCGATGGCCACACGGATGGCGGCGTTCTGGTCGAAGTAGATCAGCTTGCTCTCGAAGAGCTTCAGGGCCTCGTCCATGCGATCGGTGCTGACGAGCATCTCGCCCATGGCCAGCAGGTAGGCGACATTGTCGGCCTGGAGGCGATGGGCCTCGCGGTACTGTTCATAGGCGGCGTCGTAGCGCTGCCAGCGTTGCAGGACCACGCCCTGGTAGTAGTGGCCGGCGGGTCGGTTCGGGGCCAGTTCGATGGCCTGGTTGAGCAGGTGGAAGGCGCGTTCAAGCTGGCCGCGCTCGATGGCGATGCGCCCCGAGAGCACATAGAGCTCCGTGTTGGTCGCATCGATCGACATGGCGTCGGCGAGCGTGCGCTCCGACTGGTCCAGGTCGCCGGTGGCGAAATGCTGCTCGGCCATCTGGAGCATGAGCGTCGAGCGCATCTGCTTCCAGCGCGTCTCGGCGCTGTTGATGACCTCTTTCTTGGTCGGCGCGCCGCAGCCGCTGACGCTCAGGAGCGTCAGGGCCGCGACGGTGGACCAGAGGATGTTGCGGCTAAGGGGTCGCATGGACCAGGTCGTGCTGAACGTCATGATCTCCTGCCTCCGCCCGGCCCGGCCGGGCTGTGGCGCACTCACTGCGCCTGCTCTTCGTTGATCCGCACGTCGGCCACGCTCTGGTCGGCGCTGTCAGCCGGCGTCCAGGCGTTGAGCATCTCGAGCATGTTCACCGCGGGCTGCGGCGAGGAGACCGCGGCCTGCTCGTCGTCGGTCCACTGGATCATCGCCGGGTCGACGATGAACTGACCGTCCGCGCCGCCCTGGGCCGCCCCGGTGCTGGTGCTCGCGCTGTCGCGCATGTCCAGGACTTCAACCTCATCGTCGGCGACGGCGTCGATAGCGCTCTGGGTTTCCGTGGACTGCGGTTCGGCGGCCCACTGCTGGGTTTCAGCGCCGAAGCGCGCACCCATGCTCTGTTCGCGGTCGGACCGGGCGAGGTCTTCGGCCGTGGGGGCCGGCTGCGTCGGGGTGAGGGTGGGTATGGAGACGCGGGCGCCGTCGCGAGGCTGATCGTTCACCGGGACGGCCGAGGTTCCGGTCGCCCGCGGGTCGATCACCTGCGCCGGCGGGTCGGCCGGCTGAATGAAGTCATTGGTCGACGTCACGTCGATCGCGCCGGTATCGGGCTCGACGAGTTCGGCGTTGGCGGCCGCGGCTTCAAGCTGCACGTTGACCATCGTCTTCACGGCGTCGTTGAGCATGCTGCGCTCGGGATACCACTTGCGGCTGCCGGTGATCTGCTCCTTGAGGCGGCGGGCCTCGTAGGAGGTGTCGTCCAGGCCCAGGGCCATGTTGGTCGACCACAGGGCACGGCGGTCGTCGCCCGCCTCCAGGTGCTTGACCGCTTCGCGAATGTGGCCGGCGGTCATCTTGCTGCGGCTGAAGGGCAGCAGGCTCTCACGGGCGCCGAGCTTCACCAGCTCGACGGAGTCCAGCGCCCGGTTGCCGGCGGCGTAGAGGGCCTTGTCCTTCATGATCGTGGGCGTCACGAGGAAGATGTATTCACTGCGGTTGACCAGGTCGTCCTGGCCGCGGAAGGCGGCGCCCAGCAGCGGCACGTCGCCCAGGAACGGCACCTGCCGGCGGTTGACTGTCGTCGCTTCCTTGAACAGGCCGCCGAGAATCACCGTCTGGCCATTGCGGACCATCACGTTGGTCGTCAGCTCCTGGTTGGTGGACTGGGGCACGACGAAGCTGCCCAGCAGGCCCACGTCACCGGACGAAATCTCGGGCTTGATCTCCAGGCGGATGAAGTCGTCGTCGCCGACGAAAGGCCGCACGGAAAGCTGGGTACCAAGCTCCAGGAACTCGACGGTCTGCGTCGTCGAGGTGTCGGTCGCGGTCGTGCTGATGTAGCCCTTGCGTTCACCGACGAGCAGCTTGGCCCGCTGACGGTTGAGCACCAGCAGCTTCGGGTTCGCCAGGACGGTGACGTCCTTGACGGTATCCATCGCCTGGATGAACACGGCGAAATCGTCGTTGACCACGCCGAACTTCACGCTCGCCTTGGTCGAAGCGCTGTTGCCGACGCTGGTGTGGCCCGCGCCGCCGCTGGCGCCCACGGCGCCGCTGACCAGCTCGTCGACGATGTTCAGCGGGTCGGCGAACTGGGTCATGCTGAAGTCGGCCATTACCGACAGGTCGACGCCCAGCTCGTTGTTCTCGGTGAGCGTGGCTTCAAGGATGGTCGACTCGATGAGCACCTGGATGGGGCGCTGGTCGAGATCTTTGAGCACGGCCACGATCTCGGCGACGTTCTCGGGATAGTCGCGGATCACGAGGGTGTCGGCATGGGCGAAGCTGTTGGCCCCGCCGTCGCCACTGGAGGCCTCGAAGCCCGCGGCCGGCGCGCCGCTGACGGCGATGGAGCCCGCGGCCGACAGCAGCGGCGACACGAAGGTCGACGCATCGGCGGCGGTGATGTAGCTGAGGCGCACGATCTTGGTCGACAACTGGCGTTCGGCTTCCTGGATGGCGACCAGCTCCTGCTGCGTGTAGACGTAGATGAAGTTGCCCTTCTCCTGGTACCCGAAGCCGTTGGGGTGCAGGATGGCGTCCATCGCCTCGTAGAAGTCCACGCCATAGAGGTCGGCGCTGACTTTGCCCGCCACGTTGCGGCTGGCGACGATGTTGCGCTGGGCCTGGATGCTCAGAAGCTGGAGCACCTTGGACAGGTCCAGGTCCTTGACGTGCAGGTCGATTTCGCCCAGCGGGCTGACGCTGACGGCCGGGGCGATGTCGGCGTCCTGACCTCCTTCGTCGAACACGCTCATGGGCTGACCCGCGGAGGCACCCGAGCTCTCGGGGCCCGCCCCGTAGGCCGGCGATTGACTCAACCAACCCAGGGCCAACACAAACACGGCCAGGTAAAGCAGCTTGCTACGGGACATGGTCACGCTCCTCGAACTCGCCGCCCGCTGATTCACGACGCCGGCCGCGACTGGCGGCGGGGTCGGCACGGGCTTTCGGGCATGGGTTTGCATTTCTCCGTGCGGCTTGCCGTCGGGAACACACCTCCCGACGCGGCGACACTTCGCATGTTTCATCGGCCGGGTACCGCGGGCCTTTTGCCTGTTACCCGGACTTTCGCACTTCTCCGGCCTCGCCCCCGGTCCCCAGCCGTCAGAGCCCGCACAGACGGACTGGCTCGGGGCTGTCTCAGGGCCGGGCCGGCGGCGCTGGGCCCTCGTCCGGCTCCTGGGCCGGGGGGTTCACTTCGGTGACGGTGGCCTGGGGGACGGTCGACGGCGGCCCGGATTCAGGAGCCACAGCGACCAGCTTCGGATCGTTGGCGATGGCCGTGCGCGGGATCTCACGCATGCGCAGGCGGCCCCACATCAGCAGGCCCACCGCCAGCAGGCCGATGCCCAGCCAGAGGTTGCGGCGGACGATCACACGCCATCGATGGGAAGCCGGGACTGCGTGCATGACGGATGCCTCGCGCTGCGGACCCGGTTCGCATCGGGCCGCGAGCTGCCTTCGTGAATCACTCCTGGGCGATGGCGGCGATGGACACACGTCCGGTAATCGGCTGGACGCTGATGCTGTAACGGGCGGTGCCGCCGTCGATGGTGACCTGGCCGCCGGCCGCGGGCACGCCCAGGGCGTCGAATTCCACATGGGCGTCGCCGTTGAAGCTGGCGGCGAGCATGTTGACGCCGGTGAAGCGGCGGTCGGCGGTGAAGTCGACCTCGAAGCCCGTGCCGCCGCCGCTGCCCAGACGCCAGTCGGCCGCGATGGTGTTGCCGTCGGCGTCGGTCATGCGGTAGGCGTTGTTGGCCACGTCGAAGACCAGGCGGCGGGGCGCCATGCGGGCGATGGCTTCGTTCTGGGTGACCAGCAGGTCAGCGATGATCATGCGGCCGGCGGCCTGCACGGACATCGTGCCGCCCTGCAGCATCGCGGGCACAACGATCGCCGCGGCGATGGACATCACCACCAGCACGACCATCAGCTCGATGAGGGTGAAGGCTCGGCGGCGTTGAATCCCGCACCCTCCCCCGGCCCCTCCCTGGAAGGGAGGGGGGAAATCACCGGACGCATGTGGACGCCCATGCGCCCTGTCCCGCGCAGGAGAGAGCGAGTCCTCGTATTCCCTAGCCCTCGCGGGGAGAGCTGGCGAATCCTCACACTCTCTCGCTCTCGCAGTAGAGAGTGAATCCTCATACTCCCTCTCCCTCACAGGGAGAGGGTTGGGGTGAGGGTCGAAACTCGATTCGCTGCGGCCGAACATATCACGGCTCCTGTGGCGGACCGGTTCTTATCGGTCCGTCCGGTCGGCGCGGTCAGTCAGCCGGGGTGCTCAGCGGCGCGCGGCCGGGCGTCATGGGCGACGGGGCCGTCGTCTGCTGCGGAGGATTCTCGATCTGCACGCGCGCCTGGCCGGTCTTGAGCAGCGTGATGAGCTGGTCCATCTTCGTGTTGAGCATGTCCATCGACTGGATGATCTGCTGGCGCTGCAGACCGGCCTCGAGGATGCCCTGGGCCCGCGCTTCGCTGACCGTCGGGTCCGGCAGGGGACTCATCGTCCACAGCGTCCACAGCGTCAGCGAGAGCAGGACGGCGATCACGGTGAGCATCGTGTTGAGGTAACGAAGGGATCGCATGTCGAGAGTCTCCGTCAAACGTTCCAATCTGCCTGCGGCGTCCGCGACGAGCCGCGAGCGTGAGCGAGCGAGCGGTACGTTCTGTTCGCCGCCGAGCCATCCGCTCTCGTGGGGGGCCGTCTTGGGTCTTCCCCACAAAAAAGGCCGCCCGAGCGATCAGGCCGGGGCGGCCGAAAGGTCATGCCGATGGTTGCCTTATTCACCGGCGCTGTAGGGCACGACGTCGTTGTTGGAGTCAAGGTCGACATTGGCCGCATCCGTGCTGCTCATGACGGCATGGATGATGCCGCCCTGCCAGACCCAGCCCACGCCCGCGGCCGCGGTGCCGTCGGTCGTATGGCTGCCGGCGACGCTGGAGCTGTCCTCGAACGGATTGGTCGGCGCCTGCTGGAGATAGGGCCCGAAGTCGCCGGCCGTATTGATCGTGCCGGCAGAGTCGCCATCGGTCCGCTGCGTCATCTGGTTCCAGTTCGTGCTCAGGTCAGGGTACGCGCCCTTGTGCTGAATCTTGTAGAGCTCGAGCTGGCTGCGGATGGTCTGCAACTGGCTGAGCAGGTTGCTGGCCTTGGCGCTCTCGGACGCATTCGTGAACTGCGGGATCACGATCGCGGCCAGGATGCCGAGGATCACCACGACAATCAAAATTTCAACGAGTGTGAAGCCTTCACGACGAGCTTTCATGATGCATTTCTCCCAGTCGTACGACTAAAAAGCCAACCCCATGACATTCGGTCAGACCCACCCTGGGCCGGACGCTTCGTGTTGCGTACTTCGTCAGCGTTCCATCTCTTGACGAATGATGAAACCGGATACGCCGGCTCCCGTGTCTGTGTGTCGTCGATTGCCTTCCCGGACTTAACCTTGTGTTTGCGACTTATGGGGCGGCCCGTGCGCCACGGGTCGGCCTGTGCCGTCGATGACGGTCAACCCCGTCAAGCGCGGCACACGACAGCGCCAAGCAGACGATTCAAGCGACGCGAAAACCAGCGGCGGCGAAACGTCGGCAGGGGGAGGTGCGAGGGGAAGGTTGCCCAGGCGGAATAACCCGAACAGTTCAAAATGCAGAAGGCAAAAGGCAGAATGGATTCAAAATGAAGAATGTTGAATGGGGCGAGACCGGCTCAGCGTTCGGCACGGCGGCGGTTCTTGGCGGAGATGACAATGCGGGCGAGGATACGGCAAAGCTGGTCGGATTCGTCGATGAGATCAGCCAGCCGATCGCCCGGCAGGACGTCCGCTTCGGCCAAGAGGCGAAGCCAGTAGAGCGTTTCCCTCGCCTCTTTCTGGGCGATGGTCATTTTGGCGATGAAGTCGGACTTGGTCTGAGCGGCCTGGGCTTCCTCGACGTTGGCGCCGATTGACGTTCCCGACTTGAGCAACTGGCGTCCCAGCACGCTGCGGACCTGGCCCTTGCGCTCAAGCGTCTGGGCCAGCTTGACAATGCGCACCGCGAATGCGAAGCATCGCTCGCAGATCTCCGGGCGTTCCTTTGGCTCATTCATCATTACCCCCTTTGAATCCATTCTGCTCTTTGCCCTCTGCATTCTGCACTGAACCCGGCTATTCGCCGGGTTCCAGCACCGCCATGAAGGCTTCCTGGGGGATGTCGACGGTGCCGATGCGTTTCATCCGCTTCTTGCCCTCCTTCTGCTTCTCGAGCAGTTTGCGTTTGCGGGTGACGTCGCCGCCGTAGCACTTGGCGGTGACGTTTTTGCGCATGGCCTTGATCGACTCGCGGGCGATGATCTTGCCGCCGATGGCCGCCTGAAGGGGGATCTCGAACATGTGGCGGTCGATCTCCTGCTTGAGGCGCTTGAGCAGGTTGCGCCCGCGCACTTCGGCCTTGTCGCGGTGGACGATGACCGACAAGGCGTCGACGACCGAGCCGTTGACGAGAATGTCCATTTTCACCAGCCGGTCATTGCGGAAGCCCTGAAGCTGGTAGTCCATCGTGCCGTAGCCGCGGGTGAGGCTCTTGAGCTTGTCGTAGAAGTCGAAAATGATCTCGGCCAGCGGCAGCTCGTATTCGAGGATCTGGCGGTTCTCCGAGAGGAAGGTCTGTTTCTTGTAGACGCCGCGGCGGGCTTCGCAGAGCTTCATCAGATCACCGATGCACTCGACGGGGGTGATGACCTCGACGCTGACGATCGGCTCACGGATTTCCTTGACCGAGGCCGGGTCGGGCAGGTCGGCGGGGTTGGTGATCTGCACGACCTTGTCGGGCCCGTCGCCGCCGCGCAGCAGCACTTCGTAGGTGACCGTCGGCGCGGTCTGCACGAGCTGGACCTTGCTTTCGCGTTCGAGGCGCTCCTGGATGATCTCCATGTGCAGCATGCCCAGGAAGCCGCAGCGGAAGCCGAAGCCCAGAGCCTCGGAGTGGTGGGTCGTGAACGTGAAGCTCGCATCGTTGAGGTGCAGGCGCTCGACCGCGTCGCGCAAGGCTTCGAACTGGGTTTCGCCCGAGGGGTAGAAGTCGCAGAAGACCATGCGCTGCGGCTCCTGGTAGCCGGGCAGCGGGTTCCGGGCCGGATGGGCGTCGAGGGTGATGGTGTCGCCGATGTTGACGTCTTCGAGGGTCTTGATGGCCGCGACCATGTAGCCGACCTCGCCGGCGGCCATGGGGTGTTTGAACGGTGTGGGCTTGGGGTTGAACTTGCCCATCTCGCTGATGGTGTAGGTGCGTCCGGTGCCCATCATGCGGATGCGGTCGCCGGCCTTGAGGCGGCCGTTCACCAGGCGAAAGTACGTGATGACCCCGCGGTAGTCATCGTATTCGCTGTCAAAGATCAGGGCCTGGGTGTGGGCGTCGGGGTCGCCGACCGGGCCCGGGAAGCGGGCGCAGATGGCTTCGAGCAGTTCGTCGACGCCCTGGCCGGTCTTGGCCGAGCAGAAGATGCAGTCTTCGGCGGGCAGGCCGAGCACCTGTTCGATTTCCAGGGCCACGTCTTCGGGTCGGGCCGACGGCAGATCGACCTTGTTGACCACGGGGATGATTTCCAGGCGGTGGTCGATGGCCTGGTAGGCGTTGGCGACGGTCTGGGCTTCGACGCCCTGGGAGGCATCGACGACGAGCACCGCGCCTTCGCAGGCGGTCAGGGCGCGGCTGACTTCGTAGTGGAAGTCGACGTGGCCTGGCGTATCGATGAAGTTGAGCATGTACGGCTCACCGCGGCGTTCGTACTTCACGGTGACGGCCGAGGCCTTGATGGTGATGCCGCGCTCGCGTTCGAGGTCCATGCCGTCGAGCAGTTGCTCGCGCATTTCGCGGTCGGTGATGGCGCCGGTGCGCTGCAGCAGCCGATCGGCAAGGGTGCTCTTGCCGTGGTCGATGTGGGCGATGATGCAGAAGTTGCGGATATTCATGGGCAGGTCGCAGGCCGGGTCGGGCCCCGGGGGCGGGCTGACGCCGCGTGGGGCGCGCTTCGAGGTTGTGTCGAAGCGGGGATTGTAGCAGGGAGGCGGGCGGGTCCGACGGCCTCAGCCGGCGGCGGGCGCCTTGGGCTGGGGCACGCGGTAGAGGCCGACCCACGAGTCCTGAAGATGCAGGATGCGGCCTCGGATCAGCCGCTCCCGCAGCAGGCGGTCGACGCCGAGGCACACGTGTTCGATCCAGTCGTGGGCCGGGGCCAGCGGCGGGCAGAAGTCGTGCCAGAGGATGATCGATCCCGGCCGACACCGGGCCAGGACTTTTCTTGTGTCGTTGTAGACGAAATCGGCGTCGTGACAGCCGTCGATGAAGGCGACGTCGATCGGCGGGTTTGCGGGCCCGAAGTCCGGCTCCCAGCGGGCGGTATTGGCGAAGATCTGCTTGATGTTGCCCAGGCCGAGCTGGCGGTAGTAGCGGCCGATGTCGTCGCGGCTGGGGGCGAAGGTGACGCGCTTGCCGCCGTCGGCGATCTCCTCGGGAGGAATGTTGACGGTGTGGACGATGCCGCCGGGCGCGTTCTGGGCCATGAGGGCGGTCATCTGGCCGTGGGCCGTGCCGATTTCAAGAAGGTTGCGTGCGTCGGTGTTGGCGCAGGCGGCGCCGATCACCTGGGCGTCGCGCAGGCGGCGGTCGTTGAGGTCCAGCTCGTTGTCGTAGCCGTGCAGGTGGTCGCCGGTGAGCAGGGGGTCGGCCTTCCAGCCCAGCGCCTTTTTCAGGTCGGCCAGCGTGCGGACGGTGCGGGTGTGGCGGGTGACGCGCGGGTGCGGGTCGGCCAGGCGACGCAGGGCATGACTGAGGGCGATGCGCAGGGACATGGGGACTCGTGCGTGGATGTTGGGGCTGGGAAGCGGCGAGTATACGGGCGGCGCGGGCGGCGGGCCATCGATGCCTGGGAAATCGGGTTCCGGGCTCCGGATAAAGGATGCGGGCTGATGACTCAGCGTGTCTTGCGCATCATGATCGATGCGTCGTGGGCGTGGGGGAAGTAGTCCTGGCGGTAGGCGACGGTCGGTGTTTTGCCCATGGCCCAGTCCAGCAGCCACATGGGGTCGAGGCGCCGGGCCGGGCCGAGGTTGGCTGGGGCGTGCTTCGTGGCGCGGGTCGGCAGGAAGTTGAACAGCAAAGCCTGCGAGGCGGCGGCCCATGAGGCCTCCAGGACGGCGAGCACCTGCTCGTCGCTCATGGTGTTCAACGAGCCGGAGATGCAGACGACCTGCGGCCTGCCGAGTTTGAGCAGGTCGGGATCACGGACGAAGTCGCCCACGTGGAACTCGGTCCGGGGCAGGGCCCGCGCGCGGGCGAATTCGATGACCTCGGCCAGTCCGTCGATGCCGGTGAAGCGTTCGTATTCAATGCCAACCTCGAGAAGATAGGCGGCGAAGTCGCCGCGGCTGCAGCCGGCGTCGAGAATGCGCTTGCCGGGCAGAAAGCACATCTGGGTGAAGACTTCGAAGCGCCGGCGCTGCGAGCGCTCGTTGGCCCAGAGCGTGGCCTCGAAGTTTGAGCCGTGATGCCGCACCGACTGGCGATACGGGTCGAGGTAGCGGTCGTCGCCGGTGGATGCGGGGTCGTCTGCCGCGGTCATACGCCCATCGTAGCATCGCCTGCCTCGGTCGCGGCCCGCGCGGCTTTGGTTACCCGGTCGTGTCTGGGTTATTCTCTGTCCATGCACGCCTCCGTCGACCGCCCGATTTCGCCAAGCCCGACCGACCTGTCGTTTCTGTCCCGTTTGCGCGGCCGGTTCATGGTGTTCGACGGGCCGGACGGCAGCGGCAAGACGACGCAGTTTCACCGGTTCTGCCATGTCGCCCGCGATGCGGGGCTGGACGTCGAGGAAGTGCGTGAGCCGGGCGGCACGCCCATCGGCGAGCAGGTGCGGCAGATTCTGCTGGACCCGACCAACGAGGACATGGATCTGCGCGCGGAGATGCTGCTCTACATGGCCAGCCGGGCCCAGCTGGTGGCGGCAAAAATCGCCCCGGCGATCGAAGCGGGCAAGCTCGTCGTCGCGGATCGGTTCATCAGTTCGACGCTGGCGTATCAGGGCACGGCCGGCGGACTGGCCCCGGCGGACATCGCGGCGGTCGGCGCGATTGCCGTCGGCCGGTATCGCCCGGACATGGTGGTCGTGTTTGACGTGGATCAGGCCACGGCCGCCAAACGCCTGAGTCCGCTGCTGGACCGCATCGAGCAGCGCGGTGCCGAGTTCCACGCCCGGGTGCGCGCCGGCTATCTCGACCAGGCCCGACGCGATCCGGATCGTTACCGTGTGATCAACGCCCGGGCTGACGCCGATGCGGTGTTTATTCAGTTGCTCAGCGTGCTGCGGACGTGGGCGACCGCGCTGGTACGATGATGTCATCACGGTCCCTGTCGTCGCCACCGGCCGCCCGAAACCCGGAGCCCGCCGCGCATGGAGCACATTCTCGGCCAGCAGCGAGCTCTCGACACGCTGGACGCGGCGCTGCGCAGCGGTCGACTGCATCACGCATGGGTTTTTCACGGGCCGGCCGGCGTGGGCAAGTTCACCACGGCGATGGCATTCGCCCGCATCCTGCTGTGCCCCCATGCTCAACCAGGCCTGACCGGCCGGATGAGCGCGTGCGGTCAGTGTGAATCCTGTCGCCTCGCGGCGGCGGGATCGCATCCTGACCTGCACGTGGTAGTCAAGGAACTGGCGCGGTTCAGCGAAGACCGCGGCACGCGCGAGCGTAAGCTGACGCAGATTCCCGTGGAGGTGCTGCGCACGGCGTTGCTTGAGCCGGTGGGGCGCACGGCCGCGCTGCGGCACGGCAAAGTGTTCATCGTCGACGAAGCTGAATTGATCAACGAGACCGGCCAGAACCTGTTGCTCAAAACGCTGGAGGAGCCGCCGGCCGGAACGTACCTGCTGCTGGTCACCTCGCGCGAGACGCTGCTGCTGGCGACCATCCGCAGCCGGTGTCAGCGGGTGTCGTTCGGCCCGCTGAGCGATGAGGTGGTGGACCGCTGGCTGCGCGAGCATCACGAGTCTCTGTCGGCCGCGGACCGGCGGGCGGTGGCGCAGTTCGCGGCGGGGAGCCTGGGGGTGGCCGAACTGGCGGTGGCCTACGGGCTGCACGCCTGGGCCGGGGAGCTGGCCGAGTCACTGGATGCCATGGCGTGCGGCCGGTTTCCCGTCGATCTGGGCGCCGCCCTGGCGCAGATGATCGATGCGTTCGCCAAGTCGTGGGTCGATCAGCATGAGAACGCGTCAAAGGACGCGGCCAACCGGCAAGCCGCGGGAATGCTGCTGGGGTTGATCGCGGCCTTGCTGCGTCAGCGCATGGCCGATGCGGCGGCGGGCGTCGATCCGGCCGACCCGTTGGGGGCGGATGCGGCGCTGGAGCCTTATGTCGCCGCGATCCAGACGCTGGGCCAGGCGGAAATGGAACTGGCGGCGAATGTGAACCTGTCGCTGGTATGCGATCATCTGGCGAGTCTGCTCAACCGCCAGTTGGGCCGACTGGCGGGGCGGTCGCGCGGCCCACGGGTGGGTGCGGCCGGCGGGTAGTGCGCAACGGACTGGGTTCGGTGCCTGATACACGGGGAAGGCGCAGCGCATGTCGTGGCTTGGGCTTCTGACCATCGCGGAGTGGCTGATTCGCATCGGCATGCTGCCGGTGATCCTGCGGCGTCGATTTCCACCGGGAACGGCCCTGGCGTGGTTGAGCATTATTTTCTTCGTGCCCGAGCTGGGTTTGTTCTTCTACTGGCTGGTGGGCAACAACCGGCTGGCGCGGCGGCGGCTGCACCTGCACCGACGGTTTCTGGCGACGGTCAGCCAGCTCAAGCGGCCTGTCCGCGTGGGTCGGGAATATGTACGCCGCCCGGCCCTGGAGCCGGCCCAGGCGATGCTCGTGGGACAGGCCGAGCGGCTGTCGGGCATGCCGATTCTCGGCGGCAACCACGTGCAGCTCATGGGTCAGACCGACGCGGTGATCGACGCCCTCATCGATGCGATCGATGGGGCTGAACGCCACGTACACCTGCTCTACTACATTTATGAGCCTGACGCCGTGGGTCGGCGCGTGGCCGAGGCGCTGAAGCGCGCCTCGGGGCGCGGGGTGGCCTGCCGCGTGCTGCTGGACGCGGTGGGTTCGCGCCGGGCCTTGCGGTGGGGTTCGCAGGGCGTGGCGGGCGAACTTCTGGCGGCGGGGGTGCGGTGTCTGCCCGCGTTGCCGGTGGCGCCGCTGCGGCGGGGGCTGGCGCGGCTGGATCTGCGCAACCATCGCAAGCTGGCGGTGATCGACGGGCGCATCGCATTCGCGGGCAGCCAGAACATCGTCGCGGCGGACTACGGCCACTGGCGCGTCGGGCCATGGCACGACATGACCGGGCGGTTCACCGGGCCGATCGTCTCGGCGCTTCAGCAGGTGTTCGTCAGCGACTGGGGATTCGAGACCGGCGAACTGCTGGATGACGAGGATCTGTTCCCTCCGATGCAGGCGGTGGGGGCGATGGAAGCCCAGTGCGTGCCCACGGGCCCGACGCAGGAGAGCCAGGCGCTGCTGCGGCTGCTGGTGACGGCTGTCAATGTCGCCCAGCGCAGGGTCATCATCACCAGTCCGTATCTGGGGATTGACGAGCCGATGATGCTGGCGCTGTCGATGGCGGCCGAACGGGGCGTCGACCTGACGCTGGTGATGCCTGAGCACAGCGACCATCCGCTGGTGGCGGCGGCGGGGCGATCGCATTTTGAGCCGCTGCTGGAAGCGGGCGTGAAGATCCACCTGCACCAGGAAGGGCTGCTGCACGCCAAGACGATGACGGTGGACGACTCGCTGGCCCTGCTGGGTTCGTCGAATCTCGACATCCGCAGTTTCTACCTGAACTTCGAGCTCAACGTGCTGATGTACGGCCCGCAGATCACGCATGAGCTGCGCTTCGCGCAGCAGTCGTACCTGAATGCGTCGAAGCCGCTGAGTCTTGACGCATGGCGGCGGCGTCCGCGCTGGCGGCGCTACACCCAGCACGCGGCGGCGCTGCTGTCGCCGATCCTCTGAGCATGGCGCATCGTGACGCATACCCGAAACGCCTCCGCCGACGGCTATGATGTCGTCCTGCCCCGAGGAAGACGTGGTCATGCGTTATCGAATGTTCGGGATCGACATCGACGGGACGCTGCTGGACGGCTACAGCCGCGTGAGCCAGGCCAACATTGAAGCGGTGGCTCGCGCCCAGGCGGCGGGTGTGCTGGTGGTGCCCTGCACGGGGAGGGCGTGGCGCGAGTCGCGGCATGTGATCGAGAAGCTCGACGGGTTGTCGGTCGGGGTATTCGTCGGCGGGGCGGTGGTGAACCGCATCGAGGACGGGCAATCGCTGGACCTGGCGGTGATGGAGCCGCACGTCGTGCGGCAGGTGGTGGAAGTGTTGTGCGAGCTTCCCGAGGCGGTGCTGGTGTTTCGCGATGCGAATCTGGCCGGCCACGACTACCTCGTGACCGGACGGGGCAGCTTGAGCCCGCAGACGCAGTGGTGGTTCGAGCGCACAGGCGCGACGGTGCGTTTCCAGGAGCGGGTCAGCGACGACGACCTGCACCACACGCTGCGCGTGGGCATCGTGGCCGAGGGCCCGCGGGTCGAGCGGGTGTCGGCCATGCTGCGCCAGGCGCTGGGCGGGCAGGTGTTCCTGCAGAGCTTCGCGGCGGTGCAGGAGGCGACGCCGGGGCGGACGATCCATGTGCTTGAGATCTTTGCGCCGGAGGTCGACAAGTGGCGGGGGCTGAGCTATGTCGCCCAGCAGCACGGGATCGAGGCGCAGCAGATCGCGGTGATTGGCGATGAAATCAACGACGTGGCGATGCTGCGCGGGGCCGGCTGCGGCATCGCGATGGGCAATGCCGTCGAGGCGGTGAAGGCTGCGGCCGCCTACGTCACCACGTCCAACGACGCCGACGGCGTGGCCTGCGCGATCGACAGACTGCTCAGCGGCCAGTGGACGTGAGTCGCTATCATACGGGCATGACCACCATGCCCACGCCGATCGACGACACGGCCGCCGCCGACCACGCCGCCCCGCTGGCGGTGGCCATCACGCGTCTGCCGGGCTGCGACGACGTGCCGCTGCCGGACTACCAGACCGCCCACGCGGCGGGCATGGACCTTCACGCGGCGGTCCCGGCCGGGGCGTCGTTGGTGATCGAGCCGGGGGACTTCGCAATGGTGCCGTGCGGCTTCGCCCTGGCGGCGCCGGTGGGCTACGAGGCCCAGGTCCGGCCGCGCTCGGGATTGGCCGCCCGGCACGGCGTGACCACGCTCAACAGCCCCGGCACCATCGACGCCGACTATCGCGGCGAGGTGAAGGTCATCCTCATCAACCATGGCCGCGAGCCGTTCGAGGTCACACGCGGCATGCGCATCGCCCAGATGGTGATCGCCCCGGTTTCGCGCGTGGCGTGGCGGGAGGTGGAGCAGCTTCCACCTACGCAGCGCGGCGAAGGCGGCTTCGGCCATACGGGCCACTGAAAAGTACGGCCGGCCGCGGCGCCGCGGGCGCTTTCACCTTTCACTTTGAACCTTTAACCGTGGTGCCCAATCACCGCGCCGGCGACGTGGCCGCCGAAGCCGGCGGCGAAGATCGCTTGCGTGCGCAGATGGCGGGAAGTGGGGCCTTCGGCGGTCAGGCGGTGCCTGCAGGCGATCGGCTGATCGAGCCAGGGCATCGGTGGGCGGCGGCCGGTTCGCGCGCAGAGAACAGCGATAACCAGGGCTGTGAGTCCCGCGGCGCCCAGGCCGTGGCCGAGCGCGCCTTTGCAGGCATAGATGTCGGTGCTTTCTGAGACCAAGGGAAGCAGGGCGTCGAGCTCGGCGGCATCGTTCTCGGCCGTGCCGGTGGCATGCGGATGCAGAAGGTCGATCTCGCGGGCGGCCATCAGCCGCTCGGCGAGGTGGCGCAGGGCGGGCATGTCGGGCGCCGGCAGGATCAGGTGATGGCCCTCGGCGCCGACGGCGGTGTCGAGCAATTCGGTCTCCCCATGGACAGGCTCACCGTCCGCGACGCGCAGCACGACCGCGGCACCCTGTTCACTGAGGACGAAGCCGCATCGCCGCTCGTCGAGCGGTCGGGCGCGGTACTGGGCCGGGTTGAGCGGCGGCAGAACACCCAGACGCTGGTAAGAGTGGACGAACAGCGGCAGCAGCGACGCCTCGGCCGACACAACCAGGGCGGATGCGCCCACAGGCCCGCGCAGCAGATGACGGCGGGCGGCATCAAGGGCGGTCAGGCTCGACGCGCAGGCGGCGACGACGCTGCGTGGCAGCGTGCAGCCAAGACGCCGGGACAGCTCCGCGCCCATCCAGGCGGCCGGTCCCAGGGCCGCCACCAGGGCGCGGCTGGTCTCCGTCTCCCTCTCCCTTGCAGGAAGAGGGCCGGGGTGAGGGTGGCTCGGTCTGACCGCCGCGATTGTCTGACGCCAGGCGGTCATCGCCCCCTTGCTGACGCCAAGCCAGGCGGCCGGTTCGACGGCCAGGAGTCCTGCGTCGGCCAGTGCCGCCCGCGCGGCGTGTTCGGCCAGGTCGACAGCCGGGTCGGTCGCGCTGTGCAGCGTCAGAGCGCAGCAGCCGACGGACCGCACGAGGGGCAGTGGATCCGTATGCTCGGGCAGTGAGGCGGCGCGGTCGCCGAGCGTGCGGCCATCGAGCAGGGCGCGGAAGGTCTGCCAGGCCGAGTGCCCCAGGGGCGTGACGAGGCCCAGACCGGCGATGACGATGCGTCGCGAGCAGGCGCGGGAGTCGGCGGGTGGGCGGCGGTTCACGGCGGGGGCGGCATCTTATCGCGTGGCGGGGCTGGCGCTGCTTTACGGGCCCAATGGCCGGACCATTGGCAGTGGGTCAGCACGAATGTTATTCCCGGTGGGCCGGCCGCCTCGGCGGCCGACGGGCGGGACACCCGTCCCACCATTTCGAACGGACCCACTATGGGGGTATTGTTCGGTTTTTGATCGCAATCGGGTTTGTCGCAGCCGCCCTTGGGTTCGTATCATAGGGATCAAACCTCGACTCGAACACGGTGCGGCCGCGCCGGGGTGTCACGTCCGTTGTGCCGCCCATCGCGCCGCCCGGAAGGACGACACTTTGGCCGCGATCGATCCTCGATTTCTCTGTTCGCAAGACCGGCAGGTCTTCACGGGCAACGAGCTGCTGGTCAAGGGCGCGCTGGAGACCGACGGCGGCGTGCACCTGCTGACCGGTTACCCCGGCTCGCCGATCGCCGGCTTCTTTGACACCCTCGAGTCGCTCGGGCCGCTGCTCAACGACAAGGGCGTGGTCGCCACCATCGCCAACAACGAGGCCCTGTCGGTGGCGATGGTCAACGGCGCCCAGATGGCTGGCTGTCGGGCGGTGACGGCTTTCAAAAGCGTGGGCGTGCATGTGGCCTTGGACGCGCTGGCTCTGGGCGTACTGGCGGGCACGCGCGACGACGGCGGGGGGCTGATTATTTGCGGTGACGACCCGTGGTCCGATTCGACCCAGGTGCCGGCCGACTCGCGCTACCTGGCTGAACACCTGCGGATGCCCATGCTCGAACCGTCCTGTCCGCAGGAGGTCAAGGACTGGGTTGGCCTGGCGTTCAAGCTCGGCCGGGCGGGCCACATCTACATGGGCTACCTCATCACCACCGCCATGGCCGACGGCGGCGGCACGGTGACCTGCAAGCCCAACCAGTGGCCGACGCTCAACGAGCACCAGCGCAAGACCCTCAGCTACGAGCGCGACATTGAGCCGATGCTCGATCAGACCGTGCTCCTGCCGCCCCGCACCTGGCTGCGCGAGATCGGTATGCCGCAGCGCCACACTGCCGTCAAACGTGAAGCGAGGCGGCTTGGCGTCAACCGCATTCTCAACCCGCCGCAGAAGGATGAGATCGCGCCGCTGGGTTTCATCGCGGCCGGCGGCGGCTACGGCTACCTGGCGCAGGCGCTGGGGGAGATGGGCCTGGCTGGCCGCCTGCCGATCCTCAAGCTCGGGCTGGTCTACCCCGTCGATGAGCAGATCGTCATTGATTTCGCCCGCCTCTGCCGGCAGGTGATCGTCATCGAAGAGCGGCGCGGCTTCGTCGAGCGGCAGGTGATGGAGGCGCTGCACGGCCTGCGGCAGTCGGGCGAAATCTCAACCGAAATCTTCGGCAAGCAGTTTCCCGAACGTCTGGGCGGCAGCGGCGGACCCGTGCCTACGGTGGCGGGCATTCCCGACACACGCGGGCTCAACCCGTCGATTCTCATCCAGAAGCTCGTGCCGCTCATCAAAGACCACCCGACACTGCCCGTCGAGCTGACCAACGGCCGGCTGACCGAGGAACTGCGACGCATCGAGGCGACGGCCGCCTATGAGGTGAAGATTCCCGCCCGCACGCCGACCTTCTGTGCCGGCTGCCCGCATCGCGATTCGTCGTCAGTGCTGCTGGAGCTTCGCCGCGACCTGCTCGACGCCGAGTACATGCTGGCTCAGCACAAGCGCAAGCCGGTGGACATGGTGGCCCACGGCGACACCGGCTGCTACACGATGCTGATGTTTGAGCCGACCAAGCCGCTGATGCACAACTACTCGGGCATGGGCCTGGGCGGCGCGACGGGGGCGGGCATCGACCCGTTCATCGACAACAAGCAGATCGTGTTCATGGGCGATGGCACGTTCTTCCACTCCGGCCAGGTCGCCATCAGCCAGTCGATCAACACCGGCCAGGACATCGCTTACATCATCCTGAACAACAAGACCACGGCCATGACCGGCCACCAGGTCAACCCCGGCGATGATGTGGACTTGCGCGGCAACCCGGCCTTCGCCCAGGACATCGAACGCATCATCGCGGCGATGATCCCCAGGAAGCTGGCCAGGGATGTGCGCGTGGTGCGGGCCAACCCGGCTGACCGGCAGCGGTACCGTCGCCTGCTGGAGGAAACGATTCTCGCCGACGGGGTGAAGATCCTGATCGCCGACAAGGAATGCGGCATCACCTTCCACCGCCGCCGGTCGCGCGGCGAGCGGCAGACGCTCAAGGACATGGGCTACCTGCCGAAGAAAATCCACATGAATGTCGCCACCGAGGTGTGCGAGTTCTGCCTCGAGTGCACGAACAAGACCGGCTGCCCCGGGCTGACCGTGGTGGAGACGGACTACGGCCCGAAGATTCAGACCGACTTTTCCTGGTGCGTCAACGACGGCGCGTGTCAGAAGATCCACGCCTGTCCCTCCTTTGAACAGGTGACGATTCTGCGCAAGCAGCCGCCGCGCCAGGGCGACGAATATGTCGACCTGTCCGACGTGCCGGCCCCGCCGCGGCCGGTGCATGCCGACCAGGACACCTGGCGCTGCTACCTGACGGGCATCGGCGGGCAGGGCATCGGCCTGTGTACGTCGATCCTCACGGTCGCAGGCCACGCGATGGGCTACCGCATCCAGTTCCTGGACAAGAAGGGTCTGGCCATCCGCAACGGCGGGGTGTTCAGCCAGCTCGTGTTCACCCGCGAGGAAAGCACCCAGCCGATTGACGCCGTCAGTGCCGCCAACGGCTCCGGCCGGTCGGCGCCCGCCTTTACCACGCCCGTCATCACCCACGGCAAGGCCGATCTGATCCTCGGCGTCGACCTGCTCGAGGCTGTCCGGGCCATCGACCCCACCCAGCCTTACCGCGTCGCCAGCCCGGATCGCACCGCCGCGGTGGTCAATACGGCCAAGAATCCCACCATCCTCACGCTCATGGGCCGCGCCGATTTCTCCCCGCGCCAGATCGAGCAGACCCTGCGCCGCTACACGCGCGAGGACCACTTTGTCGGCTTCGATGTGGGCGCCCTGTGCGAGCGCATGCTCGACTCGAAGCTCTACGCCAACATCATGATGCTCGGTATCGCGTATCAGAAGGGCCTGCTGCCGCTCACCCTCGACGCCATCGAGGACGCCATCCGCCAGATCATCCGTCACGATACGGAACGCAACCTGCGGGCCTTCACCATCGGCCGCAAAATCGCCGTTCGCCCCGAGTTGTTCACCGTTGAGCCCCAGCATGAGTATGAGTCGTCGATCCGGGCTTTTCGCCGCAAGGTCAACACCATCCGCAAGCAGTATGGCGGGCGGCGAGGCCGGGTGCTGGCCAAGCGGTTCCGCCTGCTCATGAAGCAGATGGCCCGGGCCACACGCGGCATGCCGATCGAAGATCGCCTGATGCGCGACGTGGTCATCCGGGCCTACGACTGTCTGCTCTGGGGCGGCTTCGACTACGCCAAGCGCTACTGCGACCGGCTTGTGGCGGTGTTCCGCAAAGACGAGCCCGAGCGCGGTTACGCCGTGACCGAGGCTGTCGTCCACAACCTCGCCCGCGTCATGCTCATCAAGGACGAACCTTACGTGGCCGCCCTGCTGACGCACCCGGAGAAGTACAAGCGCGACCGCCGCCGCTACAACGTCAACCCCGCCCGCGGCGACAGGATCATCTACGGCCACCTGAATCAGCCGGAGATGCAGATCTTCGGCCGCACGGTGCGGCTGCCGGCCATGACCACCCGCGACTGGCAGCTTCGGCTCATGGCCCGCATGCGCTTCCTGCGCAAGCTGGTCTTCCGCCATCCGCGCGAGCACGCCTTCCGCGACTGGTACGAAACGGTCGTCGACCGCCTGGACGTCCAGGACAGCCGCGATTACCGGCGGTGGCTGGCGATTCTCAGCGCCCCGGCTCAGGTCACCGGCTTCCGCGAGGTGCGCTATCCGAAGATGGAGGCCGCCCGCCGCCGCGCCGAGCAGTGGCTCAAGACCGCCCCCGCCGACTTCGAGCCGCCCGCGACCGACGAGCCCGAACTCGCCCTCGCCCCGCAAGTGCACATCACCGACGCCGGCCGCCTCTCCCTGCCCGTGCTCACCCCCCGGCCCTGACACCACCCCAAAACGGTGTCGACCCCAAAACGGTGTCGGATACCGTTTGCGCGGCTTGGCGGCCGCTGCTATCATGTCGGCATGGGCAGACCATCGCGCATCGACGTCGGCGGATATGCGTACCACGTGCTCAACCGTTCGGTCGGGCGGCGGATGATCTTCACCCGCGATGCGGACTTCGCCGCCTTCGAGCATGTGTTGGCTGAGGCGCTGGACCGCGCCGCGGGCGACGTGCTGCTGCTGGCGTATTGCATCATGGGCAATCACTGGCATCTGGTGCTGCGGACGCGCCGCGACGGCGCCCTGTCGCCGTTCATGAAGTGGCTGACGCTGACGCACACGCAGCGCTACCGCGCCGCCCACCGCAGCGTCGGCGACGGACCGCTGTATCAGGGGCGTTTCAAATCGTTTCTCATCGAGCAGGACCGTCACCTGCTGACGGTCTGCCGTTATGTGGAGCGCAACGCCGTCCGCGCCGGTCTGCTGGGTGCGCGCGGACGCGCGGAGGACTGGCGCTGGTCGAGCCTGTGGCGTTCACGCCAGCCCGATCCGCAACGGCTTGAGGGCTCGCCGCGACAACTAACCCTGGCCGCCTGGCCGATACCCGGCGGCCGGCCGAAGCATTGGCTGCGAACGGTCAACACGCCCCTCACTGACGACGAACTCCAGGTCCTGCGCCGCGCGGTGCAGCGGAATCAGCCCTACGGCGCCGACGCATGGGTGCGACGGCAGGTCCATCGCTTCAGCCTTGAATCCACCTTGCGTCCCCCGGGTAGGCCAAAAGGAGCAACCTCGCCATGAAAATGCACACAAACGGTATCCGACACCGTTTCTTCGCGACACCGTTTCTTCGTTCGTTTCTGGTCCGGCGCGCTGCTGGCCGTCGTGCTGAGCGGATGTGGGCTACCGCCGCGCGTACCAATGAGCGGCCAGACCGTTGCGAGCGATCCTTTGAAGGCCGACGTCCTGAGAATCTTGGAGCCGTTCATGCAAGGCAGAACCGGCTGCACAGAGCGTCTCGAGCGCATCGAGACTGAGGTCGTCGGCCGCGAAGGCGAATGGCGTATTGATGACCGCGACCAGGTGGTTGCTGGGACCATCGTCGAGATATGGACCGCCCACATGTGCGGCCGATCAGCCAGATTCGTGGTGAAGTTCACACCGGACGGTCTCGGCGGCACATTCATTACAGTGCAGCCGGAGGAGAAAGCGTCGTCGGTCAAGACGCAGGAGGCCGTCCCCCCGGTGCCATGATGCAACGTCACAGGCATCCTTGTGAGGCATCGTGGACTCCGGTGAAGATCAAGGTCGTTAGACAACCCCAATCTACCGCCTACCTGCGATGCCTCTTGTTCACTGCCCCGTGTTGCGCTTCAGAATTCAATCCGCCCAGAGTCGCCATGAAAACGGTACAGGACATGCTCTGTAGAAAACCTCCGCATCGCCGTCTGAGGATCATGACGTTGTGGGTGAAGGCTTTGAGCATCAGCTCGCGGTTCTGGGTCCAATAGCTGCGGGCGGCGACGGCGCAGCCGAGGGAAGAAACGGGGGAAGAAACGGTGTCGGATACCGTTTATGGCGTCTGAGGAAGGCCTGAGGGCTGCGGCTTGGCAATGGAGGCCCAAGCCTCCACCCTGCAAGTTTACTCACCCCCCGTCTCCGTCTGGGCCGCATGGCTGTGATACACCTCGGCATATGACGGCATGTGCTCGATGAAGAGCTGGGCGCTGCCGGGGCCGGCGGGATTGCGCCAGTCCCAGAGCAGTTCGCAGGCGATGGCGAACCAGGTGCCCATCGTCGCGCCCGCGTCGGCCATGCGCATCAGGGCCGCCTGCTGCGTGTCGGCATTCATCGATCCGGACGCGTCGACCACCACGTACACCTCGTAGCCCGCATCCAGGGCTGACAGCGCGGCAAAGGCCACGCACACGTCCGTGGTGATGCCGGACATGACGATCTTCCGCCGGCCGGTCTTCTCGATGGCGGCCACGAAGTCGGCATTGTCCCAGGCGTTGATCTGCCCCGGGCGCGAAATCAGCGGCGCGTCGGGCAGCAGCGAGAGGACTTCCGGCAGGAACGGGCCGTTGGGGCCGTCCTCGGCACTGGTGGTGATGACCGACGGCACGCCATGCAGCTTGGCCGTCTTGGCCAGGGCGATCACCATGCTCTTAAACGGCGTCGCCTGGGCGTTGTGCACCAGGTTCATCAGGCCGGTCTGATGGTCAATGAACGCGAAGACGCAGTTGTCCGGCGTCAGCCGCTGGCGCTGCCCGCCGGGGGCCCAGGTGGGGTCGGCCGCGTGGGCGGCTGAATCCCGCGTGGTGCCGTCTGGAGTAGCTGGATCCTGCGCGTAAGCCGTGAGCGAACCGCCCTGCCGCGGGATAAACACCGCCGCGACGATGCCGAGCGTGACGAACAGAGCCCGTGACGACATGGGTCGGCCAGCCATGAGAAGTCCCCCTTAGGAAATGGTGCGGAGTGTGGTCCGATGATGGGCATTGTAGGCCCGTCGCGCCACGGGGGGGGCGAATCCCATCGAACCAGCAGCCGAAAGGGGCGCATGGCGTCGGCGGGGCTGACGCCAGACCCGGAAGCGGTGGGGGTGGGATTCGAACCCACGGTCCGCACGAGGCGGACGGCGGTTTTCAAGACCGCTGCCTTCAGCCGCTCGGCCACCCCACCAGGGGCCGGTCGAGCCTGTGCCCAGGCGCGACGCGGGCTGGTCATTCTACGACTTGTGTCTCGGGCGTCGAAGAAGCGAGGCCAGGCGTGGCAGCGGACCACCGGCCTATAATCCCGGTGGAAAACATCTGCATTTCTCCGCGAAGGGGCCTGCCGGCCCCGCGGCCGGCAGACGGTTGACAGGCAGACGGGGCAGGGTACACTCATGGGTCTGCACTGTGCCCGCCGGCAGCCCGGTTTTTCGCGGCTGCGGGGGCTGGGGCAGGCCGCGACGAGCCCGTGCGGACCGGTGGTTTGACACCCGGGAGAAACGGGCTATATTGCTCGGCCCGCCTGAGGATGGCGGCGCTGGAATCGGCTGATGGCAGCCGGCCCGACACGCGCCTGGCCTCGGACGGCTGGACCGGCGCACGCCGGTCGTGAGCGTTCATTGACAAGTGGATAGGTAGTGAATCCAAACTTTTTGTTTTGTGTGATTTCATCGAAGCAGAAAGTGGTGCCTGAGGGGCTTGTTCCGTGGTCGGCGTGTCGGCGAGAGTCGGCGTGTCGGCGGCGGGATTGTCGAGTGTCAATCGTGCTCGACAGGTGATACTGACTGCGGTTCGGCGCGAGTCGATCCGAGGTCGGCGTGATCAAGCCAACAAGGGCGCGCGGTGGATGTCTTGGCGTCAGAAGGCGATGAAGGACGTGGGAACCTGCGATAAGCCCAAGGGAGCCGGTAACCAGGCGTTGATCTTGGGATTTCCGAATGGGGCAACCCACCCGCTTTGCGGGTATCCGTGCCTGAATGCATAGGGTACGGAAGCGAACCTGGTGAACTGAAACATCTTAGTAGCCAGAGGAATAGAAAGAAACCTCGATTCCGTCAGTAGCGGCGAGCGAACGCGGAACAGCCCAAACCGCCCTTCGGGGCGGGGTTGCGGGCGTCGATATGGATGTGTGATGGTCCTGTGAATCGGTTGGAATGCCGAACCACAGAAGGTGACGGTCCTGTAGCAGGAATGGATCACATCCTAGGCGTACCAGAGTAGCGTCGAGCTCGTGGAACTCGGCGTGAAGCTGGGGGGCCCACCCCCCAAGGCTAAATACTCCCTGACGACCGATAGCGAATCAGTAGGGTGATTGAATGATGAAAAGCTCCCCGATAAGGGAAGTGAAAAGTACCTGAAACCGCGTGCCTACAAGCGGTCGGAGTCCGTCTTCGGACGGATGACGGCGTGCCTTTTGCATAATGAGCCGGCGAGTTAATCTCTGTGGCAAGGTTAAGCCATATCCTGGTGTAGCCGTAGCGAAAGCGAGTCTTAAATGGGCGAAAAGTCGCAGGGATTAGACGCGAAACCGAGTGATCTACCCATGGCCAGGTTGAAGGGAGGGTAAAACCTCCTGGAGGACCGAACCCGTTGTCGTTGAAAAGACATGGGATGAGCTGTGGGGAGGAGTAAAAGTCTAATCAAACTCGGAGATATCTCGTTCTCCTCGAAATAGCTTTAGGGCTAGCCTCACGTGACAGCTTACGGGGGTAGAGCTACTGGATGGATTTGGGGGACTTACCGTCTACCCGCTCCAACCAAACTCCGAATACCGTAAGCCTTTGTCGTGGGAGTCAGACTGCGGGTGATAATATTCGTGGTCAAAAGGGAAACAACCCGGACCGCCAGCTAAGGTCCCTAATCATGCCTCAGTTCTTAAGGAAGTCAGATTGCCGTGACAGCCAGGATGTTGGCTTAGAAGCAGCCACCATTTAAAGAGTGCGTAACAGCTCACTGGTCGAGGAGTCTGGCGCCGATAATGATCGGGAATAAGGTATGAACCGAAGCTGCGGACTGTGCTTGCACAGTGGTAGAGGAGCGTTCCTGTCCGCTTTGAAGCGACACGGCGACGTGTCGTGGAGCGACCGGAAGTGAAAATGCCGGCTTGAGTAACGATAATGCAGGTGAAAATCCTGCACGCCGAAAGCCCAAGGTTTCCTGGGGAAGGTAATTCCGCCCAGGGTTAGTCGGATCCTAAGGCGAGGCCGAAAGGCGTAGTCGATGGACAGCAGGTTAATATTCCTGCACCTTGTGGAGCGGTTGAAGCACTGTGTCGGATCTCCAAAGTCAGGCGGCTGGCTAGTCGTGGCCGTTGCCGAAAGGCTAAGCTCTTAGATGGTGATGCTGGCGGCGGAGGTTCCTAGAAAAAGCAGTGTGGACAAACCACAAGTCCGTACCAAAACTGACACAGGTGGGCGTGGCGAATAGCCTCAGGCGCTCGAGAGAACGGTTGTTAAGGAACTAGGCAAATTAACCCCGTACGTTCGCAATAAGGGGGCCCTCCCTCTTCGGAGAAGGGCGCAGAGAAAAGGCTCTGGGGACTGTTTATCAAAAACACAGGACTGTGCCAACTCGCAAGAGGATGTATACAGTCTGACGCCTGCTCGGTGCCGGAATGTCAAGGGAGTAGGTTAGCCTTCGGGCGAAGCTTGCGACTCAAGCACCGGTAAACGGCGGCCGTAACTATGACGGTCCTAAGGTAGCGAAGTTCCTTGTCGGGTAAGTTCCGACGCGCATGAATGGCGTAACCACTGGAGCACTGTCTCAACAACCGACTCGGTGAAATAGAAGACGCGGTGAAGATACCGCGTACCCGCAGCAAGACGGAAAGACCCCGTGGACCTTTACTGTAGGCAGGTATTGGCCACGAGTACGTTATGCGTAGGATAGGTGGGAGGCTTTGAAGCGCCGGTTCCGGCCGGTGTGGAGCCACCGTTGAAATACCACCCTTGACGTTCTTGTGACCTAACCTCGATCCCGTGAATCCGGGCGAGGAACAGTGCTTGTTGGGCAGTTTGACTGGGGCGGTCTCCTCCCAAAGAGTAACGGAGGAGTGCAAAGGTCGGCTCAGCACGGTTGGAAACCGTGTGTCGAGTGCAAGAGCACAAGCCGGCTTTACTGCGAGACGGACATGTCAAGCAGTCACGAAAGTGGGCTCTAGTGATCCTGCGGTCCCGTGTGGAAGGGCCGTAGCTCAACGGATAAAAGGTACCCCGGGGATAACAGGCTGATCGCTCCTGAGCGTCCATAGCGGCGGAGCGGTTTGGCACCTCGATGTCGGCTCATCACATCCTGGGGCTGAAGGCGGTCCCAAGGGTTGGGCTGTTCGCCCATTAAAGTGGTACGCGAGCTGGGTTCAGACCGGCGTGAGCCAGGTCGGTCCCTATCTGCTGTGGGCGCTGCAAGTTTGCGAGGATTCTTCCCTAGTACGAGAGGATTAGGAAGGACGAACCCCTGGTGCGCCAGTTGGACCGCTAGGTCCATCGCTGGGTAGCTAAGTTCGGCAGGGATAACCGCTGAAAGCATCTAAGCGGGAAGCCCCCCTCAAGATGAGACTTGCATGCACGCAAGTGCGAGAGACCCCCGGAAGACGACCGGGTTGATAGGCTGGAGCTGTAAGGGTCGAAATACCTTCAGGTGACCAGTACTAACGGTCGATGGCTTAATCACGTCGACCACGGATCGACACCCTGTCGGCATGTCCGCATGCCGTCTGGTGCGACCTGTGGCCTGACTCACCAGGCCCCCAATGGCGCCACGCCATGTTTCGTGAAATCACACACAGGCTTCTCGACCTTCCCATGCGGATCGGCTTCCACGCCGAGCGCGGAGGCTGGTCCAGAGAGGCATGGATTCGCTACTTACCACTTGGTGACCCCCGTGGGCGGGCTGACGCTCGACCACGGTTTTCGTCGGCCGGTGATGAAAGTCACAGG
Organism: uncultured Phycisphaeraceae bacterium; assembly: GCA_964502445.1. GTDB lineage: Bacteria > Planctomycetota > Phycisphaerae > Phycisphaerales > Phycisphaeraceae > CAZCWM01. The sequence continues at coordinate 33,419 of CAZCWM010000002.1, forward strand.
CCGGCTTTGTCGGTGACCATAGCGGCGGGGCAACACCTGATCCCATCCCGAACTCAGCAGTTAAGCCCGCCGCGCCGATGATACTGCCTCAGCGGGAAAGTAGGTCATTGCCGACGTATGGGCCCCGTCAGCCTAAAGCTGGCGGGGTCTTTTTTTTGATCTTGACTTGTGTGGTATGATGCTTCGTCATCCTGGCCGACTGTGGTCAGGGCTAAGGCGCGCCGGCATGGGGTTGGCGCGGCCGGAGTTTGGCCTGTAGACGTTGTCCTTTTCTTTCCGGGATGGCGGCGGCTGAACCGACTGGATGCTGTTTCTGTCCCGGGCCACGTGTGCCCGGGGTTTTCGCACCGTGACCGACTGCCTCGCGTGCCTCCTCGACAGTCCACACGACTCGTCTCCGGACCGCCCGTCAGCCGCCCGTCACCTGTTCTCGGAGTACGTATCGTGAAACTCTACGTTGGCAACATGAGCTTTGACACCACCCAGGGGTCTCTCGAAGACCTGTTCGGGACCTACGGCCAGGTTGAAGAGGTCGCCGTCATCACCGATCGCGAGACTGGCCGCCCGCGCGGCTTCGCGTTCGTGACGATGGACGATGAGGGTGGTCGCAAGGCGATCGACGAGCTCAACGGCAAGGAATTCGAAGGCCGCACCCTGACGGTCAACGAGGCCCGCGCCAAGGAGAGCCGTGGCGGCGGCGGCGGTGGCGGTGGCGGTGGTCGCGGCGGCTTCCGCGGCGGCCGCGGTGGTGGCGGCGGTGGTGGCGGCGGCCGCTGGTAAAGCGACCGGCCACGCACGGGCCGCGGATTTCCATCCGACGTCCGACGGCCATGCCATGATGCAACATCAAGCCCCGTGAGCCAGCGCTCGCGGGGCTTTCTTTTTCCGCACGTAAGCAGGACGGCCGACGTTCTGGCGCCCGCATTGGAAGGCTGTCCAAAACGCCGCCGTGTGTCCGCCGCCTCTCATCGCGCGGGCGACTCGCCTGCGGCCGCCGGAACACCAGCGATGCCGACGACGACCGCGGTCGTGTGATGGAACTGCGGCAGGGGAAAGTTCCCGGCATCACGGATCGGGCCGATCTCCCCGCCGCTGTAGAAGCCGAGCACCGGTCCGGAACTGGCCGCCTCCACCACCAGGGCGTGAATGTCCTCCCGCATCACGGGCGTCCTGGGCTGGCGACCGACGCAGTTGAACGCCAGAGCCGCGGCTGCGCCTTCCCGACGGCGAATCGACTCGAGGGCTTGGTGATCGGTGGCACGCGGGTCCATCGTGGGGTCGTCGCCGCCGAGCACCCGCACCCGCGTTCCGACGGGCATGTGTCGGCTGAAGGTCAGGCTGGCCGCCGCGTCGCGGGGTTCTTCTCCGCCCTCGGTCGGCGCGTAGGCGAAGCCCATGTTCACCAGACGATCGGCGACCAGGACGCCCAGATGGGTGACCGCTTCACCTGGGAAATGGTCGGCGAAGATCGGCCGCACCACTTCGGCGGCCGGTTGGCCGTCGAGCTCATACACGGCGCGACCTTCGCCCCGCGTGACGGTGAAGACGGGCCCGGCCGGGCGCAGGGTGTGGCGCGTGTCGTAGGCCGGCAACGCATCCGCGACCCCGCCGAGCCTCGCGGCGATGGCGATCAGACCGTGGTCGTACACCTGATCGTTCAGGTAGAGCAGGTGCTTGCGGTCGGGCTTGTTGCGGTTGCCGGTGATGCCGCCGAAAAAGGCGATCGCCGCGGGGCCGTCCAGACCGCGCCTCGCCCCGATGCGCTCCTGGGCGGCGTGCATCATGTCGGGCAGGTCCAGACCATCAGCCGCGTAGACCCTGTCGGGGTGGACCAGCAGGATGACGGTATCGGCGTGGGCCCGTTGGACCAGGTCAGCCAGGGCTTCGACCAGCGCGAGCTGATCCCGGCTGTCGAAGTGGGCGGCCGCGAGATTCCCGGGCAGGGCCCAGACATGGCGGGCAAGCCCCGGCACATATCGCATCGGCATCGGGTCGGGCGCCAGGAGGCTTACCGCCACGGAGGCGTCGGCCGGGTCCGGCGTGTCGACGCCAAGCGACGTGAACTGGCCAAACGTCGAGCAGCCAGCGATCACGGCAGGGACGTCGCCAAGACGATCCCGGGCGGTCTGGCGGATCGAGGTCAGCAGTTCCGCGCCGTCCTGAACGGGCAGCGATTCAAAGAAAAGCAGCACGGCCGGAGGCCGCCCGTTGAGCGTCCCCGACAGGGCGAGGGCGTCGGCCGCGTCGCGGGTCGCCGCGCGGGCGGCGTCGGCGGCGGTCTGGTCGGCCCCGACACGGGCAAATCCCAGGGTCATCTTCCCGATCGGCTGCGCCTCGACCGGCGCGGCGATCAAGCAGAAGCAGAGGGTCAGGGTCAGACCCAGTCGCGTGAGAAGTGGTTCAGACATGTGCAGCCCCCTGATCGCATCCGCCGTGACGGGCGCAGGCGTGTTGTGAACGTCTTCTGAGGATACACTAGCGTCCGATGCGAACGAAGCCCCATTGTCTTCGACGCGTGCGTCTTGCCGACCGGCCGGCGGGGCGTGTGACGGCTCTTGTGGCGGTCGGCGTGATGTTGGCGTTGACCGGCTGCGGGTCATCGCAGAAGCAGGCGTTCCAGGATCTGGACCCGGTCGCGGCGATCGTGGAGATGCTCCGCGGCGACTCGCCGACGCTGATGGCCCGCGACGCCCTGAACACCTACGACGCGGACAAACGCCGCGACGCAGTCGTCCGCCTGTCGATGCAGGATTTCGGCGGCGACGAGCCGTTCGTTCGGCTGTACCGGCTACTGCTGGACGACCCGGACCCGACGGTGCGGGCGGCGGCGGCGATGGCCCTGGGCGAGCACGGCCAAGTCAGTGATGGGCCGCTGCTGGCGCGGATGCTCGAGGACGACGCGGCCTACGCACGCTGGGAGGCGGCCAAGGCCCTTCAGAAAGTGCACCATCCCGCCGCGATCAAGGCGCTGACGCAGGCCGTGACCAGCGACGAAGATGACGACGTGCGCATGGCCGCCGCCACGGCTTTGGGGCAGTACGCCGACCCGGCGGTCTTTCAGACGCTGGTCGCGGCGCTGGATGATCGCGTCTATGGCGTGACACGGGCGGCCAACAAGAGTCTGTGTACGCTGACGGGTCAGGATCTGGAGCCGATCGCCGCGCGCTGGCTGGCGTTCGAACGCGAGCGCGGCGCGGCCCTGTTCGCCGATCAGAGGCCCTATCGCTACCAGATCTACGAAGCGCCGGCCCGCTGGCTGGACAACATCACGTTCTGGCGCGGCCGACCTGAACAGGCCGAGGCCCGCAGCCCGCGCGGTCTGAACGAAGCGAGGGACTCCCAGGTCGGGGGCGAGTGATACAGCCGCTTCGCCTTCAGTCTTTCCGAACGATTCCACGAACATGGTCCGGCAACGTGCCCTCGGGCTCAGATCGCGCGTCGCGTGACGAAGGATCGGGGCTGCATCCTCAGTCTGGCGTCTTGAGGCCGCTGTGGCGCAGCAGCTCCATGAGCTGGCCGGTGAACACGAAGTTGTGCTCGGGAAACGCCAGGCCGCTGCGGTTGTTGTCGATGTGGCTGAACATCAGCGAAATTTCCGCCAGGGCAATGCTTTCACCCGTGGCTGGGTCCAGGCGCTCGACCGTACCGTGCGTGGCCGCGCCGCTGTCGTCGATGCGCTCGAGATGGGCGGTGTAACGCAGCGTGTAACCGGGTCGGGCGTGGGCGGTGAACGTCGCTTTGCCGATCTTGGCGAGGATCACCTTTTCACGGAAGTCGCGGGCGTGGCCGACGAGGATGCCGGCCGTCTGGGCCATGCCCTCGATGATCAGCGTGTTGGGCAGCACCGGTTGCGCAGGCTGATGAGCCGAGGCCGGGAAATGATCGTGCAGCACCTCCTCGGCCAGCGAGACGTTCTTGACCGTCACGCAGCGCGTGGCCCGCTCCAGCTCGATGATGCGGTCAATCCAGAGCCAGCGCATGGGCGGGTCCGGTCACTGAGGAGATCACGGGGCGGCGGATGCACGCGGCTTGCGCCGCGGCGTGGGCGACACGCGCCGAAGGGCGGCTTTGCGGCCTTCAGCGTTCGAGTTTGTCGCTGACGAACCTCACGATCGCGTCGACGGTGAACAGGTTCGAGAACTCGGCGACCTCGCGCGACTGCTCGAAGTCGCTGAAGTCCAGGTGCGGCAGGCGCTTCTTGAGTTCGGCCATGCCCGCATCGGTGACCTTGCCGCCCTGCACGTATTGAGGGTCGTTGAGCAGGGCTTCGGGGAACAGCTCATTCTGGTCGATCTTGATGCCGAAGGCCTTTTCGAGGCGGAAGACGATATCCAGGAAATCGATCGATTCGGCCCCGAGGTCGTCGACGAGCTTGGCGTCGGGCGTCACCTCGTCGTCATCCACGCCGAGGGCGTCGACGAGCACTTCCTGGACCTTGCTGAACACCTCGTCCTGGGTCATGGGCATCTTGCCTGCTCCGTTTCTGCTCACCCCTCGCCGGCGCGGCCGGGCGGGTGGTGGTGATCCACTGTATTACCGATCCGTCGTCAGCGGCGTCAGGCTGAAACGCCCCTGCACCGCCGCCTGTCCATCCACTTCGCCGACGCCCTCGAACTCGACGCGGCGGTCGATGCCATCCTCGTGCCGCTTGCGGACGCTCACGCGCACCCGCAGGCTCTGGCCCGGCCGCACCATCTGCCCGTAGCGCACGTTGCGCACCTCGGCCAGCACCCACCGGTCGCGGTCGTCCATCAGCCGACGAGCCGCCTGCACCAGCGTTTCGAGCATCATCACCCCGGGCAGCACGGCAAAACCGGGGAAATGGTCGGCCAGGTACTCCTCGGCCAGGGTCACGGTCTTGAGGGCGACCACCTCGTCGGGCCGGCGCTCGAGCTCACGGTCGATCAGTTCGAATCGCACGGCCGCTCCGGGTTTCAAGGGCGCCAGACGTCGCGATGACAACGGCCCCAAGGCGTCAGGCAGCCGAGTTTATCGGTCACCGCCGACCGAGGCAACATTCGCCGCCGTCCGGCGTTATCATCGCCGACCCCCGCCGCACCCCGGCCCGCGCCCGGCCGGGGGGTTGGGATCGGTCCCCGATGCCTGCAGCCAACCCGGAGTGCGTGATGAGCCAGCCTGTCCTTCTGAGCGTCTCCGAACAGGCCGCCCGCGCGACGGGCCGGTTCATCGAACGTTTTGACCGGCCGCCCACCGTCGCCGTGGCCGCGCCAGGTCGGGTCAACCTCATCGGCGAGCACACCGACTACAACGACGGGTTCGTCCTGCCCATGGCCCTGGACCGGCAGACGGTCATTGTCGCGGCCCCAGCGGCGGGTGCGGCGGCCGGCGCGGTGCCGCACGCCCACGTCGTCAGTGTGCAGATGGATACCGAGGTGAGTTTCGACATCAGTCCCGACCTGCAGCGGGGCGAGCCGACATGGGGTAACTACATCCGGGGCGTGGTGGCCGGTTTCGCGGGCCGCGGGCTGACGGTCGGCGGCTTCGATGCCGTGGTCGATTCGCAGGTGCCGGTGGGCAGCGGTCTGTCCAGCTCGGCCGCTCTGGAAGTCGCCACGGCCACCATGCTTGAGGAGCTGTTCGGCCACAGGCTGGAACCGCGCGACAAGGCGCTGCTGTGTCAGAAGGCTGAGCACACCTTCGCCGGCGTGCCGTGCGGCATCATGGACCCGTTCATCAGCGTCATGGGCAGGGAGGGCCACGCCCTGCTCATCGACTGCCGTTCGCAGCAGACCCGGCTGGTGCCCATCGCCGACCCGTCGGTCGCGCTGCTGGTGGTGAACTCGAACGTCAAGCACGAGCTGACCGGCGGCGAGTATGCCCAGCGTCGGGCCCAGTGTGAGAAGGCGGCTGCGGCGTTGGGCGTGCCCGCTCTGCGCGACGCCGAGATGAACGATCTGCTGCGGGCCAAGCCGACGCTCGACCCGCTGGTCTTCCGCCGGGCTTACCACGTCATCGGCGAGAACGACCGCACGCAGCGGGCGGCCGACCATCTCGAAGGCGGCGATTACGAAGGCTTCGGCCGGCTGATGTACGACAGCCACACGGCCCTGCGCGACGCGTTCCAGGTGAGCTGTGATGAGCTGGACCTGCTGGTGGACATCGCTGCCGACATCGGCCTCAAGGGCGGGGTGTACGGCAGCCGCATGACCGGCGGCGGCTTCGGTGGCTGCACCGTCAGCCTCGTGCGCGCCGACAAGGCCCAGGCCATCACCCGCCGCCTCTACACCGTCTATCTCGAAAAGGCCGGCATCGAGCCGACGATCTTCGCCACCCGGCCCTCCGACGGCGCCCGGGCGGTGGGCATGTGACGGTCTGACCGCCGCGGGCGGTGATCGCTCAGCGCCCGTTGCACTCAGCACAGCGCCAGCATGCGGGCGTACTGAGCCAGGCGCTTGTCGAGGTCGGCCCGGGTGATCTGCTCCAGGCGCTGCAGGCTGAACGACTCGATGTTGAAGCTGGCCACAATGGTGCCGTACGCCATCGCCCGACGCAGGTTGTCGAACGACAGGTCGCCGGTGGCGGCGAGGTGGCCCATCATGCCGCCGGCGAAGCTGTCGCCCGCGCCGGTGGGGTCGACCACGTCCCGCGCCGCGTAAGCCGGCAGGGCGGCCATGCCTTTCTCGTGCAGCAGAAACGCGCCGTGCTCGCCCTTTTTGATGACCACGAACTTCGGGCCCATCACCAGCACCGCTTCGCCGGCCCGTACGATGTTCGTTTTGCCCGTGAGCTGGAAGGCTTCCTCATAGTTGAGCACCAGGCCGTCCACCTGGCGCAGCAGATCCTGCAAGGCCGGCTTCTCGTTGGCGATCCACAGATCCATGGTGTCGGCCACGACGAGCTTGGCCCTGGGAAACGCGCTTCGCAGCGCCGCCTGGCCGGCGGGATGGGTGTTGGCCAGGAAGACATATTCGCTGTCGCGGTAAGCTGCGGGTACCGGCGGCAGGGCCTCGGCCAGAACGTTGAGCTCGACCTTGAGCGTGTCGCGCTCGTTCATGTTCGGGTGGTATTGGCCGGTCCAGCGAAAGGTCTTGCTGCCCTGGCGCTGTTCCAGGCCGGCCGTGTCGATGTTGAACCGCTTGAATACCTGAAGAAACGATGCGGGAAAATCTTCGCCGACCGCGCCGACGATACGCACGGGCGTGAAGAAGCTCGCGGCCGCACCAAAGTAGATCGACGAGCCGCCGAGCACTTCGTCCGCCCGGCCGGTGGGGGTGATGACGGTGTCGATGCCGATACTGCCGGTGACGATCAGGGACATGGGCGGTTCCGGTGGAGGGTTCTGGGCGGACGCCTCGGGGCGGCGGGCTACGCAAGGTCGGCCATTTTGCAGATTTTCCGCCACGCTGCAGCGGGAATCGGCATGACCGACAACCGGCTCTGACGCACCAGGGCGAGGTCGGCCAGCGTCGGGTCGGCCTTGATTCGCGCCAGCGGCACCGGCCGCTTGACGGGTTTGATCGTCTTGAGGTCGACGGCGACGAACTTGCCCGTGGTGTCCGTCGGGTCGGCATACGCCTCTCTGACGACTTCGAGCACGCCGACGATCTGTTTCTCGTTGACGGAGTGGTAGAAGAACGCCTGGTCGCCGCATTGCATCGCCCGCAGGTGGGCCGCCGCCTGGTGGTTGCGCACGCCGGTCCACGGCTCGACGCCCTTGCGGACGTGGTCGTCCCACGACCACTCGCCGGGTTCGGATTTCACGAGCCAATACTTCATCGCGTCTCCGTGGTCAGGCGGCCGTCGCGCACGCGCTCAGACAGCGGGCGATGCGGCTTAGCGTCGCCGGCTTGCCGAGGATTTCGAGCGTCAGTCCCAGCGGCGGGCTGATGGTGGAGCCCGTCACCGCCACGCGGATCGGTTGCGCGGCGCTGCCCATACCCAGCGACCGGGCGTCGCAGAATGCCTTGACCGCCGCCTCGATCGCCTCGGCCGACCAGTCGTCGAGCGCCGCCAGCATGTCCTTCACTTGCGTCAGCACCTTGAGGCTCTCGCCGTCACTCTTGGCCAGCACCTTCCTGACGGCCTTGGGGTCGTAGGCGATGGCATCGTCAGTGGCAAAGAAGAACGCCCCGAGCCTGACCGGATCTTCGAGCGTCTGCGCGCGCGGCTGGTAGGCCTGGGCGAACGCCTCGAAGCAATGAGCGAGCCCCGCGTGGGCATCGGGGTGGTGGACCTTCATGTGCTCACGCAGCAATGCGGCAAAGCGATCAGGCGCCAGGCCCTGGAGCGTCACCGCATTGAACGCCGCAAGTTTCGCCCGGTCGAACTTCGCGTTGGATCTGCTGACCCGATCCAGGTCGAAGTTCCTCACGAGCGTGTCGAGGTCGAACCGCTCCTGCCCGTCCGTCGGCCACCAGCCCAGCAGCGCGAGGTAGTTGCACAGCACCTCAGGCAGGTAGCCGCTGCTGCGAAAATCCTTGACGTCAATCTCCGGCAAGGTCAGGTCGAGGGCCGCGGCAATGGCGCCGGCCACAGCCATGTCGTCCGAGGCCTTGGACATGAACGCGCCCATGTCCGTCGCGCTGACCCCGGGAACACTCGGCGACTCTCCCAGTTTTTCAACCGCCGCCTTGCGCGCCGCCTTGGCCTTGTCACGCTTGGACATTTTCGAGCCGTCGGCGTTGAGGATCGACGACAGGTGCGCATAGACCGGCCGAGGGTAGCCCAGAGCCTGCTGCAGGGCGATGTGCTTGGGCGTGTTGGACAGATGCTCCTGCCCGCGGATCACGTGCGTGACGTGCATGAGGGCATCGTCGACCACTACGGCCAGGTGATACGTCGGATAGCCGTCGGCTTTGAGAATGACGAAGTCTTCAAGCTGCTCGGGACCGAAAGTGACCTCGCCGATGACGGCATCGGTGAAGGTCACGGGCGCTTTGGCCATGCGCATCCGCACCGCGCCGTCGTCTTCGTAAGCCAGGCCGGCCTTGAGCAGGCGATCGACGTGCTCGCGGTAGATCGGCAGGCGGCGGCTCTGGTATTCGATCTCGCCGTCCCATTGCAGGCCCAGCCATCGCATGTCGTCGAGGATGGCCCGCGCGGATGCTTCGCTGGAGCGCTTCTGGTCGGTGTCCTCGACGCGCAGCAGGAACGTGCCCCCGCGGCCGCGGGCGAACGCCCAGTTGAACAGGGCCGTGCGGGCCCCGCCGATGTGCAGGGCTCCGGTGGGCGAAGGCGCGAAGCGGGTGACTACAGTCTTGAGGGTGGGGGAAGCCATGACCCGCGATTGTAGCGAGACCTGCTGCGCCGATCTGCCACCGCACCGCGGCTCGTTCAATCATTTACAATCGTCGCCATGCCCACCGATGCCCCCGCTTCGCTCGACTTCGTCCGTGAGATCGTGGCCGCCGACCTCGCCGCCGGCCGGCACGACCGGCAGGTCATCACGCGCTTTCCCCCCGAGCCCAACGGCTACCTGCACATCGGCCACGCCAAGAGCATCTGTCTGAACTTCGGCATCCCGCGCGACTTCACCGACCAGGCGGCCGTCGCCCGCACCCACCTGCGCTTCGACGACACCAACCCGGTCAAGGAGGAGCAGGAATACATCGATGCCATCAAGGCCGATGTCCGCTGGCTTGGCTTCGACTGGGGCGAACACGAATACTACGCTTCCGACTACTTCGAGCAGCTTTACGACTGGGCCGTCAGACTCATCGAGGCCGGCCTCGCGTATGTCGACGACCAGAACGCCGAGCAGATTCGCCAGACCCGCGGCACGCTCACGGCCCCCGGCACGCCCAGTCCGTGGCGCGAGCGGCCCATCGCGGAGAATCTCGATCTTTTCCGGCGCATGCGGGCCGGCGAATTCCCCAACGGCTCCAGGGTTCTGCGGGCGAAGATCAACATGGCCTCGCCCAACGTCAACCTGCGTGACCCGGTGCTCTACCGCATTCTGCATGCCGCCCACCCGCGCACCGGCGACGCCTGGTGCGTCTACCCCATGTACGACTGGGCCCACGGCCAGAGCGACTGGATTGAAGGCGTCACGCATTCCATTTGCACGCTCGAGTTCGAAGCCCACCGGCCGCTTTACGATTGGTGCATCGAACAATTGCAGAAACTCGGCGTCAAGCCGGCACGCGCGGTCGACCGCCCGCGGCAGTACGAGTTCGCGCGGCTTAACCTCAGTTACACGATGATGAGCAAGCGTAAGCTTCTGCAGCTTGTGCGTGAGAAGCACGTGCGCGGCTGGGACGACCCGCGCATGCCGACGATCTGCGGCCTGCGCCGCCGGGGGTTCACGCCCGAAGCGTTGCGCCACTTCGCCCAGCGCATCGGCGTGGCCAAACGGGAAAACATCATCGAAGTCGCCCTGCTCGAACACTGCCTGCGTGAGGATCTCAACAAGCGCACGCCTCGCGTCATGGCGGTGCTCGATCCGCTCAAGGTGGTCATCACCAACTACCCCGAAGGCCAGGTCGAAACACTCGAAGCGGTCAACAATCCCGAGGATGCGGCCCAGGGCAGCCGGGGCGTACCCTTCGCCCGGGAACTTTACATCGAGCGCGACGACTTCATGGAGAACCCGCCGGGCAAGTTTTTCCGCCTTGCGCCGGGGCGCGAAGTACGCCTGCGCTACGCCTACTTCATCACCTGTCAGGAGGCGGTCAAGGACGCGGCCGGCCGCGTCATGAAGCTACGCTGCACCTACGACCCGGCCACCCGCGGCGGCGACGCGCCCGACGGGCGCAAGGTCAAGGGCACGCTGCACTGGGTCGCCGCGCCCACCGCCGTCGAGGCCGAGGTACGCCTGTACGACCATCTGTTCACGAAAGAAGATCCTTCCGATCTGGATACCCCCGAAGGCGCTGACAGCGGAGACCAGCTCGCCGAGCTCACCGACGCCAGCACGTCGGCCACGGCGCGCGGCGTGAAGGCCGCCTGGCTTGCAAATCTGAACCCGGAGTCGGAGAAAGTCATTCGCGCCTTGGTAGAGCCCTCCGTCGCCGATCCCTCCGCCGGCCTGCCCGATCCTGCGTCGCTCTGGACCGATGGCATCGCCCGCTACCAGTTCGAACGTCTGGGCTACTTCTGTCTCGACGTCGAGGCGAAGGCCTTCCACCGACTCATCTTCAACCGCACCGTCACGCTGCGCGACACCTGGGCCCGGCAGCAGAAGAAGGGTGACTGAGGAGATCGGGGCTGTGGGCTTGTGCACGTCAGTGCGTCACGCCTGGCTCCTGACGCTATTCGCCAAGTCACTTGTTCAGTGCCGCTGCAGCCCGGCGGGTAGAATCCGCGTCCCATGGATGCCTTCCCCGGTCCGAAAAGCCGCGAGATGATCGACGAGCTGAAACGCTACGTCATCGTCGAGCCCAAGCCGTTTGTCGTGGACCTGGCGGGCAGTCGCGGCATGTGGCTGGCCACGGTGGACGACCAGCGCATCTTCGACTGGTGCGGCTACTTCGGGTCGCGTCTGCTGGGGCACAACCACCCCGCCCTGAGCGAACCGCTGTATCTCCAGCGTCTTCAACTGGCGGCCAACAACAAGGTCGCCAATCCGGATTTTCTCACGCGCGAGTGTCTGGACTATTACCGCCTGCTCCATACATTGGCTCCACGCTGCATGCGGTGCGACAGCCTGGAGGTCTACGCGGTCAATTCCGGCGCCGAAGCCGTCGAGAACATGATGAAGTACCTGATCAACCTGCACGATCAGAAATGGGCCGCACGCGGGCAGGAAGTGAAGCAGCGCCGCTTCCTGTATTTCGATCGCGCCTTTCACGGCCGGACTGTTTTTGCGCTCAACGTCACAGCCCTGAGCCACGACCCCGTCGTGACCAGGGACTTCAAGGGCTTCATCCCCGGCAACCTGCAGGTGCCATTCCCCCATGTCGACACCTCCCGGCCGGCGGCCGCGAACCGGGCGGTCATCGAAGAAAGCCTGGCGGCGGTCCAGACCTGTCTGGAGCGTTACGACGGCGAGGTGGTGGGCATCGTGGTCGAGCCGATCCAGGGCGCCGGCGGCCATCGCGTCGCGGAGTCGTGGTTCTTCCAACGGCTCAGCGAACTGGCTCACCGGTACGACACGTTCCTTGGCTTCGATGAAGTGCAGACGGCCGGGGGGCAGACCGGCGCCGTCTTCGCATGCGATCTGTTCGACCTGCCGCATCCGCCGCAGGCCGTCGCGGTGGCCAAGAAGTTCGGCAACGGGGCGGTCTACATGTTGCGGCCGATGACCGATCGCGGCGTGCTCGACAGCACCTGGGGCGGGTCGCTGGTCGACATGGTCCGCTTCTGCCGTGAGTGGCAGGTCGTGCGGGAAGAGAGGCTGATCGAGCAGGTGCCCGCGAAGGCGCAGGTTCTGGTCGACGGCCTGAACCGCCTGGCGGCCGAGCACCACCGGCTCATCTTCAACGTCCGCGGGATGGGTCTTTATCAGGGTTTGAGCGTCCGTCGACCGCAGGACAAAGGCCGGCTCATCGAGACGGCCCTTTGCGAACAGCAGATGCTGCTGCTCGGCGCCGGGGCGCAGTCCATACGATTCCGCCCGCCGCTCGATGTGACCGTCGACGACATCGGCCTGCTGCTCGATAAGCTGGATCGCGTTCTGCGCCGCCTGGCCGAGGAGCATCCGCCCGCATCGTGACAGGGCGGCTGGTCCTCATGCGGCCACTATCCCTCGCGGTGGAACGCATGCCGGCCAAGGAAGTCGCGGACGATCTGCAGGAAGAAGTCGGCGAAGGGCTCGGGGATGCCGTGGCCGCAATTGGGCAGGATGCACAACTCGGCGTTCGGGGCGGATTCGTACAACGTCGTCGGGATGCACACGCGGAAGAAAATGTCGCGATCGCCGTGGATGATGAGCATCGGCGCCTGGATCGTCCTGAGCTGCTCAGGCGTGTGCGCCAGGTCGCCGGGCGCGATCACCGAACCTTCCCATTGGTCGACCATCTTCAGGGCGTGGGCGCGTTTCTCCTCGCTGTCGAATTCTTCATTCGTAATCTGCTCGCGGCGCTTGGCGGCGATTTCGGACACTTTGCGTTGTGAGTAGTCGTCAAAAATGTAGGTGCCGATGACCGGCGTCATCGTCTGCACAAGCTCCGGCCGGGCCAGCACCATCGGGAAAAGCTGCATGGCGCCCGACGAGAAGCCGATGAAGTGGGCCCGTTTGATGCCCACGGCGTCGCAGAACGCGGCCAGATCCTTGCCCAGTTCGCTGTGCAGAATCTGCGGATTGCCGGGGTTGGTCGTTTCGCCGTGGCCGCGCCAGTCGACGACGTGGACGCGGTACCGCTCGGACAGAGGCTTGCCGAAGCGCATCATGCCCCGCCCGCGCCCATTGAAGCCGTGCAGCAGCACGAGCGGCTCCCCCTCCTCGGGGCCGAGGACTTCATAGTGGATCGAGATGTCACGGACGGCGATGTGCGGCATGGTGAAGTTCCTCAGAACGCGGTGTGAAGCCTCGTGAAGTCAGAATCCGTGGCGGCGGGCGAAATCGCTGAACGCCTCATTCTCCCACGAGAGGACGAACCAGTAACGATGCCGCGCGTCGGTCTGACACAGCAGGTATTCATAGTACTCGACGGCGCTGGCGAACCGGCTCTGCATCTCGCGGTTCAGGTAGGGGATGAGCACCGCGTGCCCGGCCAGCGGGGCGAGTTGCTCGACAGTGGTGTGTGGGTAATGAAACTCGACGGCTTTCACGGCCGGCCCCAGTTCGGCCAGGGCCGGTACATGTCGGCCCCAGTCGCCGCAGCAGTGAATCTGCAGCCCGCCGAACGTTTTCGCCAGACGGCGCAGGCAGGGCAGGGCCAGATCGCGGTACACCTCGGCCGAGAGCAGCGGCATCATGTCTTCGGTAAACGCCAGGCCGACGCTCGGCGGGAAGACCGTGAACGGCCAGGTGTATCCCGCGATGCGGCCGCCCGTCTGCTCGAAGTGGTAACGGGCGTAGTCGATCAGAAACGTCGTCACCTTGTCCAGCAGCACCGCAACCTTGTGCGGCTCCAGCACGGCGGCCATCAGCAGCTCCTGCTGGTCCATGATCTGGGCAGCGGTGTTGAACGGCCCCTGGAAGTCGGACATGCGCAGCCAGAGGCGATCGGTCCCCAGCCGGTCGGAGAGCTGACGCCACAGCCGCACCGCGCGCGATGCGATCATTGTCGGGTCGTCCACGGGGCGCGGCGTGATGGCCAGCGCCTCCTCGACGCTTCGTGCGACCGGATCGACGATCGAGTTTTCACCCAGGTCGTCCCATCGGGCGCGGCCGCCCCAGTGCAGCACGCCGCCGGCCAACTTGAAGTCGGGGGTGAAGCACGGCAGGTTGAGGCCCGGCATGGGGGCGGCCCGGCGCAGCCAGTCGATCGCGCGGGCGAGGATCGTCGGGTCGTCCTCGTCGGTCCGCATCGTGGTGCGCGCGGGGTAGTGGCTGATGAGCAACCGCTCTTCACCCGCCCAGAAGGCAGCCACACGCTGCTCACGCTGCGACAGGGTCCCCGCACGGCCGGGCCGCTGCTCGTACCAGGCGGCAAGTGAGTCCATAAGGAAGGCGGCTCAGGGTTGAGAACAGGCTGCAGCGTAGAATCGGCTCTTCAGATCGCAAAACCACGGCGTCATGGCCGGGTAGAGGCCGCGGCGCCACGCGGTGACGGCCAGGCATTGGTCCAAGGTTGTTCCGTCAAAGAGTTCGTATAATGTTAGGAGTATGGGTCAGCCGCCGCCTCCCCTTTGCGGGTCCGCGTTTGAATACCGCGACGCCTTGCCTCACGCCCCCGCGCGTGGCCGGGGCGCGGGGGTTAACCCCGGCAACCGCTTCGAGGCTGTCCGCCTGCACATGCTCGGCGAGTTCCTCGACGAAGACGCGGCGCGTCGACAACAGGATGGCCAACCCCTCCGGCAACCGCGGGTGCCCACGCAGGTCTTCGAGGACGCGACGCAGACCCTCATCAATCGCGTCAAACCAACCTCCGACGTGCCTTTCGACTGGACGCTCAATCCCTATCGCGGCTGCGAGCATGGCTGCGTCTACTGCTACGCCCGGCCGTACCACGAGTATCTGGGCTTTTCCTGCGGGCTGGATTTCGAGACCAAGATCGTCGCCAAGCCGCAGGCCCCGCGCATGCTGCTCGAAGAACTGGCCCGGCCGAGCTGGCGCGGCGAGCCGATCGTCATGTCCGCCATCACCGACATCTATCAGCCCATCGAAAAGCGCTTGCGTATCGCCCGCGGCTGCCTGCAGGTGCTGGCGGACTGCGGCCAGCCGGTGACGACGATGACCAAGAACGCCCTGGTGCTGCGCGACGTGGACCTTTGGGCGAAAATGTCCGCTCAGCGCACCGGCCGGGTGGTGGTCACGCTGGTGACGCTGGACCACGAACTGGCCGCGAAGCTGGAGCCGCGCGCCGCTTCGCCGTCGCGGCGGCTGCACATGATCCGTGAGCTGACCAAGGCCGGCGTGGCCGTGGGCGTCAACATCGCGCCGGTGATTCCCGGTCTGACGGACAAGGAGATGCCGGCCATTCTGCAGGCGGTCGCCGACGCGGGCGCCCGCCAGGTCGGGTGGGTGCTGCTGCGCCTGCCCTGGCAGCTCAAGGACGTGTTCCTCGACTGGCTGGGGCGCTGCACACCCGAACGGGCCGCCCACGTCGAGTCGCTGCTGCGTCAGAGCTTCGGGGGCAAGCTGTACCGTGCGGATACACGCATCCGCCGTCGGGGCCAGGGCGAAATCGCGGTTCAGATCGCCCGTATGTTCGACGTCTTCACGCGCAAGTACGGCCTGAACCGCGACGTGCGCCCCCTGTCGCGCCGCGCGTTCAGACGGCCGAATCGGCACGGCCAGTTGGGGCTCTTCGAATGAGCCGATGAAGTGCCATGCTCGTGGTGCCGCGAAATCGCCGCTGCATGCCAACGCGACAGGGTGGCGGCAACTCGACTGCCGCGCCGGAAAGCGACATCTCGCGGCATCGGTCCTCAGGGCGTTTTCGGACGCTGCGGAGCCGACGCGACAGACGCGCGCGTCCGGCGTAGTATTTGCATAGAGCCTGCCGTTGTTCACATCCGACAAGGAAACAGCCCAGATTCGAGACCTTCACCGCGTCAAGGCGCAAGAGGGTGATCCGCCTCTGGACAGGCGAGGGCGGGAAGCTAAGCCGCGGGCCTTCTGTGACCGATGTAACGGTTGTACGGTCGGGCACTTGGATGTGAACCGCGTTCGTCGCGGGAAAGTCGGCCGGGGAATAAGCTGGCGTAGCGGGAACGAAATGCCTTGCGGATGCGTAATCAGGGTGGCGGCGGACGGTCGCGGACGATGGGCGTGCGAGCTGACTGCCGCGGAGAGGCAAAGGTGAGACATGTTTGAACGCTTTACCGAACGTGCCCGCAAGGTGATGGCCCTGGCCAATCAGGAGGCCCAGCGGTTCAACCACGAGTACATCGGCACCGAGCACATCCTGCTGGGGCTGGTCAAGGAAGGCTCCGGCGTGGGGGCCAACGTCCTCAAGAATATGGACGTGGACCTGCGCAAGGTGCGCCTCGAGGTCGAGAAGCTCGTCAAGAGCGGCCCGGACATGGTCACCATGGGCAAGCTGCCCCAGACCCCGCGCGCCAAGAAGGTCATCGAATACGCCATCGAGGAAGCCCGCAACCTCAATCACAATTACGTCGGCACCGAGCACCTGCTGCTGGGGTTGCTGCGCGAACATGAGGGCGTGGCGGCCCAGGTGCTGATGAATCTGGGCCTGAAACTCGAGGAGGTGCGCGAGGAGGTGCTTAACCTTCTTGGCGCCGGCGTCGAGCCTGAGGAGGCAGCCGGGCCCGGCAAGGGCGCCCCGGAAGGCACGTCGGCCAAGGGCGGCAAGAGCAAGACGCCCGCGCTCGACAGCTTCGGCCGCGACCTGACCGAGCTGGCGGCCGAGGGCACGCTGGACCCGGTGATCGGCCGGGCCAAGGAGATCGAACGGCTGATCCAGATTCTCTGCCGGCGCACGAAGAACAACCCCGTGCTGCTCGGTGAA
Source organism: uncultured Phycisphaeraceae bacterium (assembly GCA_964502445.1). Taxonomy (GTDB): domain Bacteria; phylum Planctomycetota; class Phycisphaerae; order Phycisphaerales; family Phycisphaeraceae; genus CAZCWM01. Next base: position 50,398 of record CAZCWM010000002.1, read on the forward strand.
GCCGGCGTGGGCAAGACCGCCATCGTCGAGGGACTCGCCCAGCAGATCGTCAACAACGATGTGCCGGAAATTCTCGCCGAGCGTCGCATCGTGGTGCTCGACCTGGCGATGATGGTGGCCGGCACCAAGTACCGCGGCCAGTTCGAGGAGCGCATCAAGGCGGTCATGAACGAGGTGCGTCGGGCCAAGAACGTGCTGCTGTTCATCGACGAACTGCACACGCTGGTCGGCGCCGGCGGGGCCGAGGGCGCGATCGACGCGTCCAACGTCCTTAAACCGGCGCTGTCGCGCGGCGAAATCCAGTGCATCGGCGCGACCACGCTGGACGAATACCGCAAGTACATCGAGAAGGACGGCGCCCTGGAGCGCCGCTTCCAGACGATTCTTGTCGAGCCGCCCAGCAAGGACGAGACGGTGCTGATCCTCAAGGGGCTGCGCGATCGCTACGAGGCCCACCACCGCGTGCAGATCACCGACGAGGCGGTCAAACAGGCGGTCGAGCTTTCGACGCGCTACATCACCGGCCGCGTCCAGCCGGACAAGAGCATCGACGTCATCGACGAGGCCGGTGCCCGCGTTCGCCTGCGCAACATGAGTAAGCCGCCCGATCTCGCGGAGATCGAGGAGCAGATCGAGCGGCTGGCGATCGAGAAGGACGAGGCTGTCAAGGCCGCGGACTACGAGCGCGCCGCCGAGCTGCGCGACCAGGCCGAGTCCTTGCGCCGCAAGAAGGAGCAGATTCAGAAGGACTGGAAGGCGAAGGCCAGCGAGGTGGACGGCATCGTCGACGAGGAGGTGATCTCCGAAGTCGTCAGCAAGATGACCGGCATTCCGCTCACGCGCCTGGAGAAGGCCGAGAGCGAGCGCCTGCTCAAGCTCGAAGACGAGCTGCACAAGACGGTGGTCAGCCAGGAGGAGGCCATCAAGGCCGTCGCCAAGGCGATCCGCCGCGCCCGCTCGGGCCTGAAGGATCCCAAGCGGCCGATGGGCTCGTTCATCTTCGTGGGCCCGTCGGGCGTGGGCAAGACGCTGCTTTCCAAGAGCCTGGCGGAGTTCATGTTCGGTGACGCGGACGCGCTGATCCGCATCGACATGAGCGAGTACATGGAGAAGCACAACGTCAGCCGGCTCATCGGCGCGCCGCCGGGGTACGTCGGCTACGAAGAGGGCGGCCAGCTCACCGAGCAGATCCGCAGACGGCCGTACTCTGTCGTCCTGCTCGATGAAATCGAGAAAGCCCACCCCGATGTGTTCAACATGCTGCTTCAGATCATGGAGGAAGGCCAGCTCACCGACTCGTTCGGCCGGCATGTGGACTTCCGCAACGTGGTGCTGATCCTCACCAGCAACATCGGCGCGGACCTCATCAAGAGCCGCGGCGGTTTCGGCTTCAGCCAGCCCGATGAGGAGGCCGACTACCAGAAGATCAAGCAGACGCTCAACGGCGAGATCGAGCGGTACTTCCGCCCCGAGTTCATCAACCGCCTGGACGACGTGATCGTCTTCCGTCCGCTGACCCGCGACGACCTGATCACGATCGTCGAGTATGAGCTGCGGAAGGTGCGTCAGCGCCTTTCGACGCAGCAGATCGAACTCGATCTCGAGGACAGCGCCAAGCAGTTCCTCATTGAAAAGGGCTACAACCCGGACTTCGGCGCCCGCCCGCTCCGCCGCGCCATCGAGCACTTCGTTGAGGATGCCCTGTCCGAGGCGATTCTGCGCGGCGACGTGCACAGCGGGCAGGCCATCACCATGAGCAAGATCGCCGACGAAGAGGGCCTGAAGATCGAAACCAGACAAAGCGCCAAGCCGCATGAGCAGGTCGAGCCCGACAAAGTCGGCTCGGGTTCCGGCGCCGGTCCGAGCGGCAAAGCGGCGGAATCGACGTAAATCGACGCCACGCGGCGTTCGTGGATCAGGACACACCACACCCGCAGCCGCACGGCTGCGGGTTTTTCTTTCGGGTGCGGATGGGGTTGATCTCCGCCGCGGCGTCTGCGATGTTCAACCCCGGTCCGCCGCGACCGCTCGGGCGCGGCCGCCCGCCTCGTCGCGGTCGATGCGCCCGTCACGCAGATGGATGATCCGCTCGCAGCGGTCGGCCACCGAGGGGTCGTGCGTAACCATGATGATCGTCATGCCCTGGTCGTGAAGTTCGTCGATCATGGCGAGGATGGCCTCACCGGTGGCGGTGTCCAGGTTGCCCGTGGGCTCGTCAGCCATGATGAGGCTTGGCTCGCTGACCAGGGCCCGGGCGATGGCGACGCGCTGCATCTGCCCGCCGGACAGTTCGCTGGGCCGATGGTCGCCGCGATCGGCAAGCCCGACGCGCTCGATGGCCTTAAGCGCCATCGCGCGGCGTCTGTGGATCGGCAGCGACTGGTAGAACAGAGGCACCTCGACGTTCTGCAGCACGGTCAACTGCGGAATCAGGTTGAACGCCTGGAACACGAAGCCGATGTGTTTGCCGCGCAGGCGGCTGAGTTCGGCGTCGTCCATTTCGCGCACGTCGCGGCCGGCCAGCAGGTAGTGGCCTTCCGTGGGGCGGTCCAGGCAACCGAGCATGTTCATCATGGTGCTCTTGCCGCTGCCCGAGGGCCCCATGATCGCCAGATACTGGCCGCGCGGCACGATCAGGTCGACCTCGCGCAGGGCATGGACCAGCGGCGCCTGCGGGCTGGTGCGGTAGATCTTGCTCACCGCGCGCAGCTCGGCCACGACGCCGTCGCGGGATGATTCAAAACGTTCGCTCATGAAACCTCGATCTCGTAAGCGCGGGCGCCGGTTCGCCGTTCAGCCGGCCAGAATCCCGTCGATCGCCGCCAGTTCCTCATCGCTGAACGCCAGGTTGGCCAGGGCCCCGACATTCTCACGAATCTGCTCGCTGCGGCTGGCGCCGATCAGCGCGCTGGTCACGCGTGGGTCGCGCAGCACCCACGCCAGGGCCATCTGCGGCAGGCTCTGGCCTCGGGCCTGGGCGATCGCCGCCAGCTTTCTGGCCTTTTCGACGCGCTGGGGCGTCACGTCGTCGGGCCGCAGGAAGCCCGTCGCGCTGGCCGCCCGCGAGTCCGCCGGGATGCCCGACAGATACTTGGGCGTCAGCAGACCCTGGGCCAGCGGGCAGAACGCGATGATGCCGATGCCCAGCTCGCCGGCCGCGGCCGTCAAGCCCTTCTCGATCCACCGGTCGAACATGCTGTAGCTCGGTTGGTGAATGCTGATCCGCGTCAGCCCCAGGGTGCGGCAGAGTTCAGCCGCCTCACGCGTCTTCTCGGGGTTGTAGCTGCTGATCCCGGCATAGAGCGCCTTGCCGCTGCGCACCGCCTGATCCAGCGCACCGACGGTTTCCTCCAGCGGCGTGTCGGGGTCGAAGCAGTGGCTGTAGAAAATGTCCACATGGTCGACCTCCAGGCGGCGCAGCGACTGGTTGAGGCTGTTGAGAAGGTATTTGCGGCTGCCGCCCTTGCCGTACGGCCCCGGCCACATGCGGTAGCCGGCCTTGGTCGAGAGGATCAGTTCATGCCGCGGCAGGTGCTTGAGGATGCGCCCGACGTTCTTCTCCGCCGAGCCCGGCGGCGGGCCATAGTTGTTGGCCAGATCGAAGTGCGTGATGCCCATGTCGAAGGCGTCGAAGCACATCTGCTGGGCGGTGCGCTGATCGTCGTCGTCGCCGAAGTTGTGCCACATGCCGAGGCTGATGGCCGGCAGCACCAGGCCGCTGCGGCCGACGCGGCGGTAGGTCATCCTGTCGTAACGCTTGGAGTCGGGACGGTAGCTGGTGCGCATGACGCCATGTTGACGGCTGGCGGGCCGCGAGGCAACTGACGATGCGCGGCAGTCGGGTGGGGCCGGGTTCACGGCTCGAACGGATCCTCGACGTTGCGGCCATAGCGGAAGGTCACCAGTTGGCACGTGGGGCAGTGGTAGGCTTCGAGCTTGGCCCGGCGAAACCACGAACTCGTGCCCGCCAGCGCCCGCGCGAAAGGCAGGATGCCGGGGCGGTGGGGGTGGTCGAACCAGAGAATGCCGCCACCCGTCGGGATGTAGCCGTGCCGCATGCGGACCCCGCACTGCGGGCAGCGCAACTTGTGATGTTCGAACCCGCGACTCATGACAGGTGCAGTATAGAGGCGCGCGACTGGCCTGCCGATCGTCGAGGCGGCGGCTACCCGGGGCTTGCGCCCCGGGCTTTGGTCCATGGAATCGCAGACCCCAGCCTGCCCTTACCGTGCGTACTCGACCGTCCGCATTTCACGCAGCACGGTCACGCGGATCTCGCCGGGGAAGGTCATTTCCTCGCTCACGCGCCGCGCGATGTCGCGGGCGATGTAGTGGCAGTTGGCGTCGTCGACCTGCTCGGGGTCGACGATGACGCGCACCTCGCGGCCGGCCTGGATGGCGTAGGCTTCACGCACGCCTTTAAGCGACGTGGCGATGGCCTCGAGCTGCTCCAGTCGTTTGACGTACCGTTCGAGTGTCTCACGCCGGGCGCCGGGTCGTGCCCCGCTGATCGCGTCGGCCGACATGACGATCGGCGTATACACGCTGGTCGCGGGAATGTCGTTGTGGTGGCCTCCGATGGCGTTGAGCACTTCCTCACGCTCGCCGAACTTCTTGCAGAACTCCATGCCGATCGCCGGGTGGCCGCCCTCGGCCTCGTGGTCCATCGCCTTGCCGATGTCGTGCAGAAATCCGCACCGCCGGGCCAGGTCCGGGTCCAGTCCAAGTTCGTCGGCAATCACCTGGCACAGATACGCGGTCTCCAGCGAGTGCTTGAGGATGTTCTGGCCGTAGCTGGTGCGGTAGTGCAGCCGGCCCATCATGTCGGTGATCTTCGGGTCCAGGCCGCGGATGTTGGCCTCGATCGCCGCGTCCTTGCCCGCCTTCACCACGCGCCGCTGAATCTCCTCGGTCATCTGCTCGACAATCTCTTCGATGCGGGCCGGGTGGATGCGACCGTCGTCCAGCAGCTTGCGCAGCGCCTCGGCCGCGATCACCCGCCGCACCGGGTCGAAGCACGAGACCACCACCACGCCCGGCGTGTCGTCGACAATCACGTCCACGCCGCTGGCCTTCTCGAAGGCGCGGATGTTGCGCCCCTCGCGGCCGATGATCCGCCCCTTCATGTCGTCGTTGGCGATCGGAATCGTGGTCACCGTGCTGTCGGCCGTGTGCTCGGAGGCGTAACGCTGAATCGCCTGAAGCGTGATCTTCAGGGCGTTTTCCTTCGCTTCCTCCTCCGCCTGCTCGGTCACCCGTTTGATGATCTGGCCGGCCTCGTGCTGCATCTCCTGCTCGACCAGACGCAGGGCTTCCTTTCTCGCGTCATCGGCCGAAAGGTTGCTGATGCGCAGCAGCGCCTGCTTCTGCTCCTGCGTGCCCTTGTCGATGAGTTCCTTCTGTCTGTCGATCAGTTGCGTCAACTCGCCCTCGCGCTGTTCGACGCCCGCCTCGCGCTGCTTGATCTTGGCGTCCAGATCGTCGAGATATTTTTCCTTAGTGGTCAGGACATCGAGCTTGCGGTCGAGGTTGTCCTCGCGCTTGGTCAGGCGCTGCTCGACCTCCTTGAGCTGCTCGCGGTCCTGGGAAAGCTGGCGGACGAACTCCTCGCGCCGCTTGGCCAGGTCGTTGCGGGTGTCCAGCTCCATCTGCTTCTGGAGCGTGCTGGCCTCGGCTTTGGCGTCATGGAGAATCTGCTCGGCCTCGCGGCGGGCGGCGCCCAGGGCCTGTTTGCCCAGCAGGCGGCCGATCAGAATCACCCCGCCGATACCCAGCGCCAGGCCGATTACCAGCCCGACGGCCGCGCCGCCGCCCTGGGCGAGCGTGGCGGTCCATGCGGCGGGAATCGGCGAGGGCGCAGCGACGTTCAGGAGCGTGAGGGACGCGGGAATAGAGGCGTACACGGGCACGACAACCCCCTTTCAGTGCGTCGTCGCGGGCCGGGGGCGCGCGATCGACCACGGGTGCGGGTGGCGTGCGACTGAGCGCGAACCGGCCTCGATGCGTCGGGGCCGATGGGCCTGCCGTGGCTGCATGCAATGCTGGAGACGAGCCTGGTCGAGCGATCCGGAGAGATTGGCCGATGGGAGCGTCACCCGCGACGGGGGCCCGGCGGCGCGGCACCGAGACGCGCGAGGGGTGAGCTCCGCAAAACCACATGTCCCGGTCTCGCACAGGAGCCCGGGGGCCGCGATCCATCGAACTTTCTGGGCCGACTTATCCGCCGGCAGCGGTGGTTCATCGTCAATCTATCCCGCCTGGATTCTGTCCGAGGCGGCCGAGGCCCGCTGACATCGGTCACAGTCGGGCCCGCGGCTGATCGGTCGCGGTCGCCAGCACCTCGCGGCAGACACACGCCGTATGTTTTCGAAGTGCCCATCCCTTGCGGTCCATGGCGGCCGATTGTCGGCCGCTCGCCCAAGGCCGCATAAGGGCTGAACTCATACAAAGTTAATGTACCTTTGCCATCCACCGGCCGTCAAATCGGACGTGTGGGGGCATCGGTCGCGGGCTCGACGTCCTCACTTTCCGTTTTCCGTCCGAGGCTGTTGCCGTAGCGTACCTGACGCATGCCCAGGAACACGAACCATTCGAACGCCAGGGCGGCCATTCCCAGCACCACAGCCAGGCCAATCCAGCGGCCGCCAGGAAGCTCGGCCAGTCGTCGCCAAGCGTGACGCAGCACGACGAAGTGCAGAAAAGTCCGCCACCACAGTTCATGAAGCAGTGGTGCCAGCATCCAGCCGATCGCCGCGTAGCACGCCACCTGTTCCGCCCGCCGCAAGCCCATTCGCCAGCCGCGCCGCCGCGAAAAGAACGCGACGCCCAGCGCCTCGACGTAGCTGGCCACAATCATCGTCGCTACGAGGATGACGAGACTTCTCAAAATCAAAAAGAAACGTGACCACGGTAGACCCGGGAACTCCCTCAGGAAACCCCATCCGGTCAGCGCCCAGACGACCGTTGCGACCAGCACGGTCAGCAGTAGGAACTTTCGGTCGCGCCATGCTCCCTGATCCAGCCTCATCATCCGAAACGCCCGCCGCGGCCGGGTCAGCACCAGCCACCAGGTCGCGAAGAACGCCCGAATCGACGTCCGCCGCTGCCACGGCAGGCCGGGCCGATGCGCCACGGGATCGGACGCTGCGATCGCCTGGCCGCACTCCGGGCAGTCGCCGTCGCCCGCCAGACCGCGCAGCGGATATCCGCAGTGTTCGCAAAGGCTCTGATCATCCGGAAATGGTATCGGCGGCGGGTTGGCGTCAAGGAGGCGGGCCATCGCGGCGATTGTAGTCGCCCGCTAAACTTGAACGCCATGATCGCTCTCATGCTCATTCTCCTGGTCGCTGGTGTCGGACTGGCCCAGGGCGTCAGCAGCACGCAACAGGTCACCGCCCGCTGGCTGCGTCTGGGAGGCCTGGTCGCCCTGGCGCTGCTGGTGACGGCCGATGCGATGACGAGTCTGACCGACGGCCTGCGCTGGGGCCGGCATATGCTCTTCGCTCTGCTGGCTGTCCCCGTCGTCGGACAACTGATGGCGGTGCAAAGCGGTCGACTGCGGGCCCAGCGGCTCCTGGCCTGGGCGACGTGGGCGGTCGGTTCGCTGCTGGCGGCCGCGCTGCTGCTGCGCATCATGGCCCAGACGCTGCGGGTCGGCGCGATGGAGCGCTTCATACCCGAAGGCAGTTGGGCGCTGGCGTGTCTGGCGGCGGCGGGGCTGAGCGCCGGCCTGCTGGGCGGCGGGCTCATGACCATGCTGCTGGGCCACGCTTACCTCACCGCCGGCGGCCAGATGACCCAGAAGCCGTTTCGACGACTCACCGCCATGCTCGGCATCCTCGTGCTGTTGCGCGGGCTCCAAAGCGCGACGACAGGCCTCGGGCCGTGGTCGCAGATGGTCGCCGCCGGCGCGACAGGCCCGATGCTCACCCCGCAGGTCGCCTGGGATCTGGCCCTGCTCGCCGCCCGCTACATCGTCGGGCTGATTGTGCCAGCCGCGTTTCTCTACATGACCTGGGACTGCGTCCGCCGCCGCAGCAATCAGTCGGCCACGGGCATCCTTTACGTCGCGTTCGTCCTGCTGATTCTCGGCGAAGGCGCAGCCCTGGCGCTGATGCGATCGGTCGGCGGCGCGGTGTTCTGAGCGCGCCCGACCGTTCACGCCCGGCCGGTGAAGCGCATGCCGCCGGTGACCTGAGGCGGGGGCACGTCCAGTCGCTGCCCGCCGATCATCTGCCCGTAAACCCGCGCCAGATCGCCGCAGTATCGCTGCCGCGAAAAGAAGCTGTACGCCTCGTGACGGGCCATGTCGCGCAGGGCCCATGCAAGCTGCCGCTCGTCGCGCAATTGCAGGAGCTTCGCGACCAGTGCGGCCGCGTCGCCGGGTCTGGCCAGCAGGGCCGAATGACGATCTTCGACAATCTCGCTGACCGCATAGGACGCTTCGCCGACGATCGGCACGTTGGCGGCCATCGCCCAAGGCAGCGCCAGCCCGCCGCCCGCCTCACCCAGCGCCAGGGCCGCATCGCAGCCGGGCAGCACGTTCCACGGCCGGGCGGCTGCGGGATCGGTGCGCCACGTGTCGCGGCTCGGCGTGCATCGTCGGCCGCACTGGCGCGGGCTGATGAGCATGAGCTGCTCGCCGGTCGCGCTCGCCTGCGCCATGATCGCCCCGGCCGTGCCCACCTCCGCCGCCTGCGGCGGATCGGCCAGCAGCAGGCATACCCGCGTTGCCGGCTCAGCGCCCCAGGCTTGGCGCAGCGCCTCACGCCGCCGCGCCTGGATGCGCGCCATGTCGACCGCCGGCCGCACGACCACAGCCGCATCCTCCGTCACGCCGCCCGCTAGCAGCTCGCGCCGCCGGGTGTTGCTCGTCGCCAGCAGGCCGCAGCGCCCGGGCGCCTGATCCAGCAGCACACGCAGCCAATGCACGCCACGCGGGCCCAGCGGCCGGGTGACGCTCAGCACCCGCGGCCGATCAGGACACGCCATCGCCGCCAGCGACAAGGCTCGCGGCGACCAGGTGTGAATCAGGTCGATGGAGTGTCGGCACGCTTGGCGGCGCAGCGCGCCGGCGCTCAGAGCGGTCAAGGCCGGCCAGACCCGCAGCCAGGTCATGGGCGTCAGCCCCAGCGTCGCGGTGTACGCCAGGTCGGCCGGCCTCCCGAAGCAGGCCAGATGCTGTTCGATCTCGCCCAGACGGCCGAAGTTGTCAGCCAGCATGGCCAGCACGGCTGGCCGGGCGGTGGTGGGGCGGTCAAGAAGGTGCAGGATCCGCATGGGGTCGGGTCTGGGGTTTGGGCCTGGGGCCGGCGAAGTGCTCAAATCGCTCAAGCCGGGGTGCAAGCCCCGGATCTCCCGCCCGGGCGCACCGTCCACCGCGTCACTGCGCCGGGCCGGGACGATCGTAGGGAATCTGTTCCTTGCGATGTTTGTAGAACAGCCGCGCCACTTCGATACCCGTGCGGTCGGCCAGGTCGCGCAGGGTGGCGGGCAGTTGCACGCGGCGCTCATCCAGTTGCGTCCGGGCCGGCAGCTCCGCCGCGACCAGGTAGCCGCGATCAAGGCCCGCGGCCGAATCGTCGCCGGACGGAAACAGGCGTCGGCTCGCCTGCGCGTCGATCACTTTCACGCGCACCTGGGCCCTTGGCCGCAGCACGCCCGGCTCGCGGATCAGGGCCGCGTCGTCCACATACACGTAAATCACCTGGGCCGCGCCCAGCGCTCGGCCGACGGCATCGACGGGCGTGCGGGCAAACTGATCGCCCAGTTGGCCCGCCAGGTCGACGGCCGCCTGCTGGCTGACCACATGGGACACGACGCCGGCCTGTTGCAGGTCGAACCCGATGCGGCTGGCGATCACCGCTGGAGCCTCGGCCAGTTGCAGCCGTCCGCCGGGGTCGTCCACGAGTACGAGTGTCGGCCGGTCGGCCAGGTCGTAGCGCGGCGAGACAGTTTTGGTGTCAAACCCCGAGGCCATGAAGCCCCATATTTCGCAGCCGCCCAGGCAGCCGATCACCACGAGGCCCAGCAGCACCACGGCGCGCCGCGGCATGGGGCCGCGCCGGTCCAGCGTCTTGGTCGTGCTCACTGGCGCACCTCGTAGTCATGGAAGAGCCGCGCCACGTCACGCGCCAGCATGCGGCTGAGGCCCAGGGCGATGTCCCGCGGCTGGGCGTCGGTGAATCCGAATGCCCGGTCTTCGGGGAAGCGGCTGCTGACGACCGCGGCGAAACGCGGATTGGCGGGGTCGGCCGCGTCGGATTCGTAGACGCTCACCTGGGCGGTGGCCGTCCCCAGCCACAGGTAGTTGTTTTCCGGATCTCGCAAACGGAAGCTGGTCAGATCGACGATCACCAGCCGCTGGGCGTCCAACGTCTGGTAGAGCGTGTGCGGCGGCTGCAGCGACCAGAAGGGATTGTCCTGCTGCAAGCCGGTCGTGACGCGCGGGTCGGCGACGTCGGCGGCGGCGACCCCGCGCCGCACCGTGGTGGCGATCAGGGCGGCCAATTGTTCGGCCAGGTCCGGCTGCCGCGCCAACGCGTCATCCGGTGCGGCCACCAGCACAGCCACGCGCTGGCCCTCCAGTCCCAGGTATTGCGCCTTGAAGTGGCGGACCTTCGGTTGCCCCAGCCCGCAGCCGGCCAAGCCCAGCACCAGCGCCAGCAGGCATGCCGCCGCCCCCCGGGCCCACGGAACAGGGCCGTGCGTCACCGTCGTTGTCAGGTCGCCTCTCGCGTTCATGTCCAGTCTCCCGGTCAGCCCAGACCCCATGCCGCGATCATCCGAAACGCCCAGGCTCCCAGCACGATGGCGCCGACGATCAGCAGGGTCATCGGCCGCCACAGCGGCCGGAGCATCGCCGCCACGTCCAGCCCACGCCACAGGGCGTAACCGCTGACCCACGCGAGCATGGCCGCGACCAGCGCCAGCAGCGCGCCCGCCGGCTGGACCACAAACGCCGTCGCCAGATGTCCGTGGGCCGCGAGGCTGACGGCCGTGGTCATGCCGCAGGTGCTGCACGGCAGGCCGGTGTATTGCTCGAAAGCGCAGGCGGGCAGGCCCAACTGGGTGTGCGTGCCCATCCCCGTGGTCGCCGGCTGCAACGCCGCACCCACCCCCAGCAGCGCCAGGCAGCCGCTCAGCAGCAGCGCCGCGGTGATCCGCCGTCGCACCACGCCCGGTGAGGCCGTCTGATCCGACGCCGCGACCTGGGCCGCCAGATCTCCCGCACGCATTGAGCTGAGTCGGCTGGTCATAGGGCAAAGCGTAGACCGGGGCCGCGGGCTTGGCAAAAGCCTCGGCCGTAAGGACGTACAATGACCCGATGGCCGATCCCTCACCCCTGCCGTCTCCCCCGCCGATCGACCGCCGCCCGCGTCGCCCGGCCGACGACCTGCTGGCCCCCGGCAATCGCGATGCGGGTCTGCTCGCGCGTCGGCGACGAACGTTTCGCCGCCAGCGCCGCCGTATGGCCCTGGCCGCACGCCGGGGCGTGGCGGTGTTTCCGACGCTTTGCACCTTGGGCAACGCCCTGTGCGGGTTCATGGCCATCTTCCTCGCCAGCCGCGAGCCGACGGCCGACCTGCCCTTCGGCTGGTCGCCGCTGGTGCTGGCCGCCTCCTGCATCTTCCTGGGCATGTTCTTCGACGCTGTCGATGGCCAGATCGCCCGCCTGACCCGCAGCACCAGCGGCCTGGGGGTCCAGCTCGATTCGATGGCCGACATGGTCAGTTTCGGCGTCGCGCCCGCCTTCATCGCCGTTCAGCTCGCGGGCGTGAGGACGCCGTTCTTCTCGGTTCGCGGCGACCACTACTACGATCGGGCGGTGCTGATCATCGCCTGCATCTACGTGGCGTGCGCGGCCCTGCGGCTGGCACGGTTCAACCTCGAGGCGGATTCGGGTCACGAGCGCATCCACACGGTGTTCCGCGGTCTGCCGTCGCCGGGCGCGGCGGGAACCGTCGCCGGCCTGGTGCTGCTGCACGCCCATCTGCTGGCGGGCGAGCCGGCCTGGCGGGCCCAGTCCGCGGCCATGGGACTGCTGGGCATCATGCTCCTGACCGCCTTCGCGATGATCAGCAGCCTGCCTTATGTCCACGTGCTCAACCGTTACCTGCGCGGGCGCGCTCCGTTCGGCTACGTGGCGATGGGCGTCGTCCTGCTGCTTCTGCTGTCCATCGCGCCACACTGGTCGATCGCCTGCGGGTTCACCGCCTACGCGTTGTCGGGCCCGGTGGCGCGGCTGTCGCGTTGGCGTCAAGGCCGGCCCCGGCCCTTGCCGCGGGACGCGGCTTCGACCCCGCTGAGATAGAAGCGTCCGCCGGTTCAACCGCGGCGGGCTATTCCTCGTCGAATTTGCGGTCAACCAGGGCTCGCAACGCCGTCAGCGCGTCCAGGGCGTCGGGCCCCTGGGCCTCGATGGTCAACTGCGTGCCCTTGGTGGCTGCGAGCATCATGACCTGCATGATGCTCTTGCCGTCCACCGTCTGGGCGCCCTTGGCCACGCGAATGTCGGCTCGAAACCCGTTGGCGGTGTCCACAAACGACATCGCCGGCCGGGCGTGCAGCCCCAGCCGGTTGCTGATGGTGACGGTCGCGCTGTGTTTGGACGCATCGGCCACGGCTATGCCGACGGCGCATCGGAGCGGGCGGTTCACAGCTCCTGGCCGTCAGCCTCCTCGATCAGTTCCATGACCTGGTCCGCCGTCGTCGCCTGGCGCAGAAAGCGACGGAACGTCTCCTGCTGCAGATGCGAGAAGATGTTCTCCATCGCCTGCAGATGTTCGTCGGGCTTGTCGGCCGGCGACAACAGTAAAAAGACCGTGTAGACCGGGGCCTTGTCCAAGGCGTTGAAGTCCACGCCGCCGCCGCTGACGCCGACGGTCGCGGTCATCTTCTTGATCTTTTCGTGTTTGACGTGCGGCACCGCCACGCCTTTGCCGAACCCGGTCGATCCCTTTTTCTCACGATCCAGGATCATCTTGACCAGCGTGTCGCGCAGCGCCTTCGGGGCCGCGCCGGCTTTCACCAGGGCGTCCACAAGTTCGGCGATGACCTCGTCGCTGCGCGTGGCCTGAAGTTGCGGAACGATGGCGTCCTTGTACACGAAATCACGAAGCTTGAGCATGGCGGGGATCCTGGTCCGCGGCCGGGGGCGTCGGCCGCGGTGGGGCGGCGTGGGGCGACGTCCGCGGCGGCCGGTCGGAACTAATGCTTGCGATTGCGGGTCTTGTCCTTGTGGTCGGTCAACTGGCGTTCGAGTTTGTCGTTGGCCGCGTCGATGCAGGCGTAAAGATCCTGACCGCGGGATCGGGCGATGAACGGCTCATGGTGGTCGGCCTGCACGCGGACTTCGATCTCGAAGTCCAGTTCAACCTTGTCGGCGACGATCGCCACCGCCTGCACCCGGTCGTAAAAACGTGGCAGGCGGCTGACCTTCTCCTCCGCGTACTGGCGGATCGCGGGGGTGATGTCCATATGCCGGCCGGTCACGGTGACTTCCATGTTCATCTTCTCCAGAGGCGCCCAGGCCGCAGGTCGAGGCCGGGGCGAGGGCTTCAGGCCGTCCGCGTCGGATTCGCGTCCGTGGTTTCGTCAGGCGCCATGGTCGCGCCCCATGCGCCGCCTTCGAGGCCGCGCTGCGAATTGGGCAGCACCACGCCGCCACTGATCGTGAACCGCAGCGCTTCCTCGATGCTGATGGGCAATTCTACAGTATCCTTCTTTGGCACGGTGATCACGTAGCCGGTGAACGGCGTGGGGGAGCTGGGCACGAAGACGGTCAGCAACGGCCCGTCGGGCCCGCGGCTGAGCTGCAGCATCGGCTCGCCGGTCACCAGCCCCACCGACCACAGCCCCTTGCGCGGGTACTGCACCGCCACCACCCGGTTGAACTGGGCCCGTCTGCGGTCGTCGTCGCCGACGAAAAAGTCGGTGATCTGCTTGATCGAGGGGTAGACGCGGCCCAGCAGCGGCACCTTGCGGAACAGCTCCTCACCCCGGGCGTACAGGCGCCGCCCGATGTACGAGCCAAGCAGCGCCCCGACGCTGTAGATCAACGCCACCGCGATCACCAGGCCGATCAGGTTCATCGCCGACCACGAGCCGATCGCTGCCGAGTCCCACCAGCGGCGCAGGGCGTGGCGACGGGCGGAAGGTTCGAGAAACTCGCGCAGATTCTGCTGTTCGCGTTCCGGCGTCCAGGCCGGGCCCAGCGTCTGCGCCATCGCCTCGCGCCGCGCCCGCCAGCGGGCCGCCTCATCGCCGCCCAGGTGCTCCTGCGCATACGCGAAGTCGCGGGCCGTGGGCCTGGGCCAGTCGGTGGTCAGAATGATCATCTGGCGCACGCCGCGGTTGATCGGCTCAGCGATGCGCGTGTCGACGAAGTTGAAGGCGACCATCAGCAGCCAGAAGGTGAGCACCGTCGGCAGCACGATCGCCAGACCCCGCACGAACAAGTGCCGGAAGTTGCCCAGAAAAGTGCGTTGACGGCGACGGGGCATACGGTTCCCGGAGGCAGGCATGCGAGTTGGCTCAAACAGGTCACAGGATAGCGGCTGCCGCGACGGCCCGCCAAGATGCGGCCCCGCCAATGCGCCGACAACCAGCGGCGGACGCCTCGGCTATCATGCCCCCCGGCGCCGCCCGCACCGGCCTGCGACGCCTTGGTTCCGATGTCGGCCGCCTGGAGAGGTCCATGATCCCCCGCACCACCGCTGCCGCGCTCGCCAGCCGCGACGCCATCGCCGCGATCGTCACCCGGACTGTCGACGCCCAGCCCGTCACCGACCTGCACACGCACTGCTATACGCCGAAGTTCGGCTCATCGCCCCAGCCTGGGGGACTGCTGCTGTGGGGCATCGACGAACTGGTGACCTACCACTACCTCGTGGCCGAGGTCTTCCGCGTCGTCCCCGCGGCCAGCCTGCCCTACGAAGCCTTCTGGAAAATGTCCAAAACCCAGCAGGCCGACCACATCTGGAAGCATCTGTTCGTTGAAAACACCCCCCTCAGTGAAGCCTGCCGCGGTGTGCTCACCACGCTCCAGCGCCTGGGCCTGGACCCCAACGAAAGGACGCTCGAACCCTACCGCAAGTGGTTCGGCCAGCAGACGCCCAGCGGCTACATCGACACCGTCATGCGGATCGCCAACGTCGACTGCATCACCATGACCAACCCCGTCTTCGACGACCACGAACGTGCCATGTGGGACCAGGATCCGGCCGTCGGCGACGACCCGCGCTTCCGCGCGGTGCTGCGCATCGATCCGCTGCTGCGCGACTGGCCGGGCGCTGCGAAGAGGCTCGCCGCCTGGGGCTACGACGTGGCCGAGGATTTCTCCGGCCGCACCGTCGACGAAGTCCGCCGCTTCCTCACCCACTGGCTGGACCGTATGAAGGCGGTCTACGTCGCCATGAGCCTGCCCCCCGAGTTCCGCTACCCCGATCCGGCCAACCCCGGCGGCAACCGCTTCATCAGGGACTGCCTCATGCCCGTCTGCGCCTATCGCGGCCTGCCCTGGGCGATGATGATCGGCAGCAGACTGCGGGTGAATCCCGCCCTCGGCGACGCCGGCGACATGGTCGGCAAAGCCGACGTCCAGGCGGTCGTCACCCTCTGCCGTGAATTTCCCGACAACAAGTTCCTGGTCACCATGCTCAGCCGCGAGAACCAGCACGAGTTGTGCGTCGCCGCCCGCAAGTTCGGCAACCTGATGCTCTTCGGCTGCTGGTGGTTCCTCAACAACCCCTTAATCATCGAGGAGATGACGCGCATGCGCCTCGAGCTGCTGGGCACCAGCTTCATCCCCCAGCACTCCGACGCCCGCGTCCTCGATCAGCTTATCTACAAGTGGGACCATTCCCGCCGCATCATCGCCAAGGCACTGACCGACAAGTACGCCGACGCCGTCGACGCGGGCCTGGCCCTCACCGAAGCGCATGTGAAGCGCGACGTGGCCATGCTGCTGCGCGACAACTTCCGCAACTTCCTCGCCCGTTGAGCCGCGATCCCTTCGCCGTGACGTGCAGCCGCGTTTCGAAGAGACGTGGTCTGGTCACCGCACGTCATCCGACAACCCGCGCCTCGGGCTCATAGGCGATTTCCACCGGCCGCCCGTTGTCGGCGATGGAGATCCGCGCCGCCTCGACCACCAGCTCATTGACAAAGCTGTTGGCCGGTGTCGCGAGGATGCCGCGCTCGTCGATCGCGGCGATGCGCGTGCGGCGGGCCGCGGCCTGCGCGCCCGCGCCGTTCACCTCGATCGCCGCCAGCACGTTCGCTTCGATCGATTCGTAACCGTACCCCACCGGCCGCAGCCCTTCGCCCGTCCAAGGCACCAGGCGGAAGTAGTCCGGGTTGATGAACCGATAGAACGCGCCGCCGCTGTCGTCGACGTACCCATGCGCCACGCCGCGCCATTGATCGTTGTGACGGATGATCGCCCCGCGGTGCTCGCCGTCCGGGCCGTCGCCTTCGCAGAAGAGCGTTATGCCCTGGTCGTTGGGGCCGGCCGCGTCGTCGGGATAGCCTAGACCATTGACGCAGGTCAGGATGCCGCCGTTCTCGAACACCACCTGGCCGCTGGACCATAGCCATGCCTGGTTGCCGTTGGGGAACCTGCCCATCACGCCGCGCACCGCGACCTGCGTCGGCCGCAGACCGGTGACGAAATACACCTGATCCACGTAGTGGCAGCCGACGTAGGTGAACGGGTCGGCCTGGTCGGGCGTGAACCACTGCTGGAAGTTGGAGTGCCTGTAGTAGTAGGGCTCGACCATGGTCGCGTAGCCGACGCGGAATTGTCCGAACCGCCCGCGGCGGTATTGCAGGCGCGCCTCCAGCGCCCGGCGGTCGAAGCGCTTGTGGTACTCGATGCCGACGAACAGCCCGCGCTCGCGCGCCAGGGCCTCGATCCGTCGCGCGTCGCCGATCGTCTGCACCAGGGGCTTGACGCACAACACATGCTGGTCGTGCTCCAGCGCGAAGCGCACCATCGCGTCGTGCAGCCGATCGGGCGTGGCGATCACCACGAGCTGCCGCGGGCGCATCGCGGCGATCACCTGTTTGTAGAGATCCGGCTCGCGCCGGGCGGGGTCGCTGTCCAGCGCCGGATGCGCCTCGAAGGTCTGTCCGGGGAACGCCTGGGTGAAGCGATCGTTCACCAGCTCGCGCAGCCGGGCCGAACTTGTCGCCGCGATGTGGATCGCGCCCACGTGGCCCAGCCGCTGAAGGTGGTGCAGCGACGGCAGAATCTGGTCATGCACGATCATGCCGCCGCCGACAATCGTGACGTCGATCGGCCGCGCCTTGTCCGTCGTCTGTGCCGTGGTCATGCCGCGCTCTCCTCGATCGCCTCTTGCAGGCTGCGTTCCAGCACACCGATGCCCTCGCGCAGGGCCGGCTCTTCGATGACCAGCGGCGGGCAGATCTTGATGGTCGCCCCGCCCACGCCCACCGGGGCGAACATCAGCAGGCCGCGCTCCACGCACCGCCGCACCACGTCGCCCGCCAGTTTCGCATCCGGCTCGGTCGTACCTGGTTGGACCATCTGCAGCGTCGCCACCAGTCCGCGTGCGTCGGCCGCGCCGATGGGGTTGGTCTTCGCCGGCCCGAACCGCGTCTGGATCCGCCGAAGCTCCGCCAGCAGAATCCCGCCCAGCCTCGCTGCATGCTCCACCAGCCGCTGATCCTGAATCACCCGCAGGCTCGCCAGGGCCGCGGCAGCACAGACCGGATTGCCCGTGTGCGTGCTGGTCATGGAGCCGGGCGGGAACTGGTCCAGCAGCGCCGCCCGGCCGATCACCGCCGACAGCGGCAGGCCGCTGCTGATGCCCTTGCCGCAGCAGATCAAGTCGGGCGTGATGTCGTAATGCTCGAAGCCCCAGAACCGGCCCGTGCGGCCGAAGCCCGCCTGTACTTCGTCGAAGGTCAGCACGACATCGTGCGCGTCGCACCAGGCCCGCAGCTGCTGGATGTAGGGCGGCGGGGCGAACGCGGCGCTGCCGCCCTGGTAGGTCTCCATCATCACGCCCGCGATCTGCGACGGCTCGAAGCCCTGTTGGGCCAGGGAGCGCTCGAAGACCTCGAAGCCGGTGTCGACCTGCCGAAACCCGTCGGGGAAGGGAATCTGCACCATCGCCGGGTCGAGGTTGACGATCCACTGCTTCAGGGCCTCCACCCCGCCGGCCATCTGCGCCCCCAGCGTGCGGCCATGAAACCCGTGCCGGAAGCTGACGATGCCGATCTTCTTGCGCCCGCCGACCGCCAGGCCGCGGGTCCGCATCAGCTTGATGGCGCACTCGGTCGCCTCCGAGCCGGTGGTCAGCAGAAACACCTTGTCCAGCCCCTGGGGCGCGACCCCGGCCAGGGCCTCGACCAGTTGCGAACGGACGTCGGTGGCGAAGCAGTAGGTGTGCATGAGCGGGTGGTCGATCTGGTCGCGGGCCGCCGCCACCACGCGCGGATGGCTGTGCCCTGCGTTGGCCACCAGCACGCCTGAGCTCCAGTCCAGCCACATGTTGCCCCAGGCGTCATGCACCTGGCAGCCCTGGGCCCGATCCCAGACGACCGGCGGCTGGCCGGCCATCGACGCCGGTTCGTACCGCCGCAACCGCTCAAGAATCGGCAGCGACTCGGGCACGGGAAACATGCCCCCGATCCGCCGCCACGGCGTGTCGACCGGCTCGACCTTCCTGGGCGTGAGCGAAAACACCTCGCCGGCCATGGGTACAGCTCCTAAAAAAGACAACACGCCGACTTGGCCGGGCCCGGTATTTCGGGTCGCGGCCTTGTCCGCGTGTGAACGCGTGCTCGTGGTTGCCGACCTTGCCCCTACGGATGCCGGCGAGCGTCAGGTTGTCCAGACGGCGCGAGTATAGCCGGGGCCAGCCGCGGGTCAAAGACCGCGGGCCATCCGGGCGGCCGGGCACCGGGACAAAGCCGCCTCGATGGCCTACACTGAGCCGTTGCCATGTCGATCCAGCGGCTTGCCGCCGAACAGACTGCCTTGCTGGTGGTGGACGTCCAGGAGAAGCTGGCGTCGGCGATGAGCGACCGGGCCGGCCTGGAGCGGCAGGTGGGGCGGCTGATCGACGCGGCGGGGGTGCTGGACCTGCCGGTGCTGGTGACCGAGCAGTACCCCCGGGGCCTGGGCCCGACGGTGGGGCCGGTGGCGTCACGGCTGGCGGCTGGTACGCTGCGGCACGAGAAGCTCAAGTTCTCGGCCTGCATCGAACCGGTGCGGACGGCCCTGGTGGCCGGCGGCGTGCGATCGGTGCTGGTCTGCGGGATCGAGGCCCACGTGTGCGTGCTGCAGACGTGTCTGGACCTGCTGGACGAGGGGTTTACGGTGGCGGTCGTGGTCGACGCGATCGACGCGCGGCGGCCGCTGGATCGGGACGTGGCGGTGCGGCGGCTGGTCCAGGCCGGCGTGCTGCCGGTGACGGTCGAGTCGGCGGTGCTGGAGATGGTGCGTGAGGCCGGCGGCGAGCGATTCAAGGCGGTATTGCCGCTGATCAAGTAGCATGAAGGTTCCGCGGCGGCCGGCGAGCCGTGGCGGCGGGATGGGGCGTCCCACGGCCGGTGGGGCGGAGATGGACAGGATCATTCAAGCCAGGAGGCAAGCCATGCTGGAGAGTTACGAGCAACTGAAGCAGATGATCGCGGCCGTGGAAGACGACGTGCGTAAGGCGGCCGGCGGCAACAAAGCGGCGGGCACGCGGGTGCGCAAAGCCATGCAGGACGTGAAAAACGCCGCCCAGGCCCTTCGCGTGAAGGTGCTCGAAGACCGTGGCGACGCGGCCTGAGGGGTGTGGAGGACGCCGGCGGCCGCGGCGGCTGGCGTGTCTGCGGGCCCGGACCGATAGCGTGGTCGTGCATCCGTCGACGGCCCGGCCGCCGATGCCGGAGGTTCCCTGACCCATGCCCCCCAAACCGCTGCTCGATCTGTCGAGCATTGATCTGAATCACGTCCAGTTCGACGCATCCGCCATCGAGGCGGTCAATCCGCATCGCGGCCACATGCGCATGCTCGATGGCGTGGTCTACGAGGCGCCCGACCGCAAGTCGGCGGTTGCCTACAAGGACGTGCGCGACGACGAGTTCTGGGTGGCGGGGCATATTCCAGGTCGGCCGCTGTTCCCCGGCGTGCTGATGATCGAGGCCGCCGCCCAACTGGCCAGCTTCGTCACCTTGCGCCAGGAAACGCATGGCGGCCAGCCGTTCATGGGTTTCGTCGCCGCCGACGCCGCCAAGTTCCGCGCTCAGGTCGTGCCCGGCGACCGCCTGCTGATCGTGGCGCGTGAGGTGGAAGCGAGGCGGCGGCGGACGGTGTGCGCGGCCCAGGGCTGGGTGGGCGACACGCTGGCGTTTGAAGTGACGGTCACAGGGATGGTCATTTGAAGGCCGGTGAACGGACGCCGCGGGCGACCGGGTTGTTGACCGCCGAGGGAGGTCGTCTTATTCTCTTGGCCGCGATGGCGGTGGCGGTGACGGCGTAAGTCACGAAAGCGCATGTCGATACGTGTTCATCCCAGCCCTGAGCAAGCGAAGGCGGTCGGCCGACGTGGTGAGTCTGCTAGCACAACAGATCGGTGACCCGGGCTCGGGCGCTTCGGCCTTCGCGGACGCCGCGGTCCGGCAACTGGGGCCATGGCTTTTTTATGGCTTCGCCCTGCTCACGGTGCTGTCGGCCTGGGCGATCGTGGTCAGCCAGAACATCGTGCGGATGAGCGTCTACCTGCTGCTGGCTCTGGGCGGGGCGGCCGGGCTGTATTTCCTGCTCGAAGCCGAGCTGCTCGCGGCCGTGCAACTGATCGTCTACGCCGGCGGCACGTTGATCCTCATCGTCTTCGGGGTCATGCTCACCAGCCGCAATCCGTTCATGCAGCTTGTGACCAGCGGCTGGGAGCGGGCGGTCGGTGTGGGGCTGGGCCTGGTGGTGGCGGGACTGTTGCTGCTGGCGCTGGCGACCACGGGTCTGCCCGCCGCCACGACCTCGCCGCTGCCCCGCGATTACACCTATGTCGAGACCTTCGGCCGGGTGCTGCTGAGCAAGTACGTGGTGGTGTTCGAACTCGCGGCCGTCCTGCTGCTGGTGGTCATGATCGGCGCGGCCTACATGGCCCGGCGGCGGAGCGCGGAATAGGAGAGCGGCATTCTTGATTTTCGATTTTTGATTCTGGATTCAAGAGCGGGCGATCAACGCCAGGCTCGCGTCCGCCAGTCGAAAATCGCGAATCCGAAATCGAAAGTCCCATGGCCAATCCCGTCTTCGACATCAGCCTGACGCACTTTGTGATTCTGTCGCTGCTGCTGGCGGCCGCGGGCATCGCCACCGTGCTCACCAAGCGCAACGCCATCGGCATCCTGATCGGCGTGGAGCTGATTCTCAACGCCGCGGCCATCAACTTCGTGGCGTTCAACCGTTACGTCTGGTCGACGTCCCTGGAGAGCGGGATGCGGGGCGGAGCGGCCGTGGAAGGCATGATGTTCGCGATCTTCGTAATCGTGCTGGCCGCGGCCGAGGCGGCGATCGCCCTGGCGATCTTCCTGAACTTCTACAACAACTTCAGCTCGATCGACGTCGAGAAGGCCGACGCCCTGCGCGGCTGAGGCGGATGGGGCCCCGCTCATGAAGCGGGTGGCCCGCGGATGCGAGACTTGAGACGTAAAGCATGAACACGATCACGCTGCTGGTCACCGTCGCAACGCTGCTGCCGCTCGTGAGTTCGACGGTGGTGATCCTCGTCGGCAAGCGCCTGATGGGCGCCCGGTGCGGCGCCTTCGCCACGGCGGTGATGGGCGGCAGCTTCGTCTGCGCGGCTGTGGCGATGGGGATGTGGTTCAGCCAGGGCCGGCCGACGCTGGTCTGGCGCGTGCCGTGGATCCCGCTGCCGGGCATGGCGGGGATGGGCGAAGGCGGCGCGACGGGTTGGCTGTACCTGGGCGTGCTGGTCGATGCGCTGGGTATCGCGATGGTGACGATGGTCAGCTTCATCGCCTTTCTCGTGCATCTCTACAGCATCGGCTACATGCGCGGCGACGCGATGTACGAGCGGTTTTTCGCCTACCTGTCGCTGTTCAGCTTCTCGATGCTCGGAATCGTGACCGCCAACTCGATCATGCAGCTTTTCGTCTTCTGGGAACTGGTGGGGCTGACCAGCTACCTGTTGATCGGCTTCTGGTTCGAGAAGCGCGGGCCGCAACTGGCGTGCAAGAAAGCCTTCGTGATGAACCGCATCGGCGACGCGGGCTTTCTGGTGGGCTTCGGCATCCTGTTCGCCAAGCTGGGCGGCAACGTCATGCTGCCCGCTGTTCAGGGCGCGGAAGTTGAGGGGATGTTCGACGCCATCCGCAGGCTCATCGAGGCCGATGGACACTCGATCACCAGCCCGCCGCTGTGGCTGACGATCGCGGGCATCGGCCTGTTCTGCGGGGCCATCGGCAAAAGCGCCCAGTTCCCGCTTCACACCTGGCTGCCCGACGCAATGGAAGGCCCCACGCCGGTGTCGTCCATCGTGCACTCGGCGACGATGGTGGCCGCCGGCGTCTACCTCACCGGCCGCATCTACCCGATCCTCACCCCCGCCGCGCACCTGTTCATCGCGACGATCGGCCTGGTCACGCTGGTCATGGCCGCGTGCATGGCCCTGGTGATGACCGACATCAAGCGCGTGCTGGCGTATTCGACGCTCTCACAGCTTGGCTACATGACGCTGGCCCTGGGCGTCGGGGCCTATACGTTCGCGCTGTTCCACCTGATCACACATGCGTTCTTCAAGTGCTGCCTGTTCCAGTGCTCGGGCTCGGTGATTCACGCGGCCCACCACCAGCAGGACATGCGCTATTACGGCGGGCTCTGGAAGAAGCTTCCCGCCACCGGCGGGTGCTTCCTGGTTTGCACGCTGGCGATCGCGGGCGCGTCGATTCCGTGGACGATGATCGGCGTCAGCGGGTTCTACTCCAAGGACGGCATCATCGCCGGGGCGATCAACTACGGCGACGCGATGGCGGCGCTGGGGCCGTGGGCAAAACTCTTCTGGCTCGGGCCGGTGGTCATCGCGTACGTCACGCCGTTCTACATGGCCCGCGCTTTTACGCTCACGTTCCTCGGCCGGCCGCGCGACCAGCATCTGTACGACCACGCCCATGAAGCGCCGCTCACCATGGTCATTCCCCAGGCGGTGCTGGCCCTCATGGCGATCGTCAGCGGCTGGTTCCTGTGGAAGGGTTTGATCGTCGCCTCCGAGCCGGCCGTCGCCTGGGTGCAGGCGGCCGAGGCGATCGAGGGACACCACGCGCACGGCATGCATCTGACGCATCAGTACCTGCTGCACGGTCTGGCGTGGATCGTGATGATCGGCGCGGGCGTGTTGATGTACCGCGGCGGCCTGGGCCTGGCGGCGAGGATCACCGCGCTGCCGGGCATCAACGTCCTGCATACGTGGGCGGTCAACAAGTTTTATTTCGATGAGCTGTACGACACGGTGACGGTGAACTTCGCCAGGACGGTGGCCGTGATCGCCGGCTGGATCGACAAATATCTGGTGGACGGGCTGGTGAACCTGGCAGGCCACATCGGCAAGGGCGCCGCGGCGTTGACCGGCCGATTCGACAACCGCGTGGTGGACGGCGCGGTCAACGGGGCGGCGACGATGGCCCAGGGCGGCGGCGCCCTGCTGCGTTCGACCCAGGCCGGCCGGATTCGCGGTTACGTGCTGCTGGTCTTCGCCGCCGCGGTGCTGGCGGGCCTGGTGGTCATCACCGTCACCATCGCGGGACGGTAGGGATAATCTGGTCACGGATGAACACAGATGGGCACCGATGAAAAATATGAGGCAGACAGATCGGACACCTCGCCTTGCTTCGGCTCCTGTCCGTGTTCATCTATGTTCATCCGTGGCTAACACAATGGGACGCTCGATATGCAAAGTGTGATCAACTGGATGATCTTCCTGCCGCTGCTGGGCGGCCTGGTGTGTCTGGCGACGCCGACGAAGAAGGCGGCGCGGCAGACGGCCCTGGCCACGTCGATCCTCACGCTGCTGCTGAGCATCGTCGCGACCTTCGCGTACTACAGTCAGGGTTACGAGGGCGTCGCGTTCGTCACGTCGATCGACTGGATCAGGTCGATCAACGTCCAGTACCGCACGGGCGTCGACGGCCTGTCGCTGCCGCTGGTGCTGCTGACCACCGCGCTGTCGGTGCTGGTGGTGCTCGCGTCGTGGAAGATCGAGAAGGCGGTCAAGGCCTACATGGCCCTGTACCTGTTCCTGCTGACCGGCATGCTGGGGGTGTTCCTGGCCCTGGACCTGTTTCTGTTCTATGTGTTCTTCGAGGTATCGCTGCTGCCGATGTACTTCCTCATCGGCGTGTGGGGCGGGCCGCGCAAGGAATACGCGGCCATCAAGTTCTTCCTCTACACGCTCTTTGGGTCGATCTGCCTGCTGATCGTGATGCTGGGCATCTACTTCATCACGCCCCATGCGGCCGGCGCGGACGGCGCCACGTGGGACATGATCCGCCTGCAGACTGACGGGGCCATCACCTCGCTCTTTGTCGAGGGCGGCCCGTACTGGCTCTTCGCCCGCACGGCGTTCTGGCTGACGCTGGTCGCCTTCATGGTCAAGCTGCCGGCCGTGCCGTTCCACACCTGGCTGCCCGACGCCCACGTCGAGGCCCCGACGCCGATCTCGATGATCCTGGCTGGCGTGCTGCTGAAAATGGGCGGCTACGCGATGATGCGCATCACCTGGCCGATCTTCGCCGACGCGGCCCATCTCTACTGGGCCTGCGTCTCGACGCTGGGCGTCATCGCCATCCTCTACGGCGCGCTGTGCGCCATGGCCCAGACCGACTGGAAGAAGCTGGTCGCCTACTCGTCGGTCAGCCACATGGGCTACGTCCTGCTGGGCCTGGGCGTGCTGACGCGCACCGCCTTCGATGGGGCCTATTACCAGATGATCGCCCACGGCATCACCAGCGCCATGATGTTCTTCCTGGTCGGTGTGGTGTATGAGCGGGCCCATCATCGCGAGATCAACCGCTTCGGCGGCCTGTGGCTCAAGTGGCCGGGTTACGGCGGCTGGTCGCTGCTGGGCTTTTTCGCCGGCATGGGCCTGCCGGGCCTCTGCGGGTTCATCGGTGAGGTGATGGTCCTGCTGGGGGTGTTCCAGGCGGTGAACAACGGCTTCAGTCCCACGGTGGTCTACACCCTGGGCGTGCTGGCGGCCGCGGGCGTGATTCTCACGGCCGGCTACATCCTCTGGATGTTCCAGCGCATCTACATGGGCCCGCAGCGCCCCGACTACGAACACTACGAGCCGGTCAATCGCCGCGAGTATTTCATCATGACCACGCTGGGCGTCGCGGCCCTGGTGTTCGGCCTCGTGCCGTACCTCATTTTCGTCATGACCCGTCCGACGTTCGATGGAATCATGCAGAAGCTGGCGGTGCCCGTCGCCCAGGTGACGGCCCTGCTGGGGCACTGACGCAAGAGAAAGACTTCAAACGTGACCCCGACGATTCCCACCTGCAATGAACTGCGAGCGGTGCTGCCGGAGATCTGGCTGGTGCTGACGATGTGCGCCCTGCTGATCGCGCCGTTCGTCCGGCGCCACAGCGGCCAGCTGCTGGCCAGCATCACAATCATGGGGCTGCTGGCGGCGCTGGTGTCGACGGCCGGCAGCCTCGCCGCCGCCGCCAGCTCCGCCGGCGCCGCCCAGGCGGTCTTTCACGGCACGCTGGTCGTCGATCCCTTCAGCCAGTTCTTCAAGGTGCTGCTGCTGATCTTCACCTTGCTGGTGGTGGCGCAGTGGCTGCTCATCGGCCGCTCGCGCCTGTCGGTGCTCGATACGCCCGACTACCTTTGCCTGATTCTCGGGGCCGCCGCCGGCATGGCGCTCATGGCCTCGGCCAGCAACTTCCTGATGATGGTCGTGGCCATCGAGTCCGCGTCGTTGCCCAGCTACGCGCTGGCGGGCTTTCGCAAGAAGGACCGCATCGGCTCGGAGAGCTCGCTCAAGTACGTCGTGTTCGGCTCGGCCAGCAGCGCGATCATGATCTACGGCATCTCGCTGATCTATGGCCTGACCGGCTCGCTGGATTTCGCCGCGGTCGCGGCCGCGGCCACCGCGCAGGGCGGCATGTCGCCGCTGCTGGCGATCGGTCTGCTGGCCATGCTCGCCGGCGTGGCGTTCAAGCTCTCGGCCGTGCCCATGCACTTCTGGTGCCCGGACGTGTTCCAGGGCGCGCCGATCGAGATCACCACGTTTCTTTCCGTTGCCAGCAAGGGCGCGGCCGTGTGTCTGCTCGTGCGCCTGCTGCACAGCTTCGGCGCGGGCGCGGCCCTGGGCGGCGGCCAGCCGCTGGTCGGTCTGGCGGTGGGCGTGGGCATCCTTGGCGCGGTGACGGCCACGTGGGGCAACCTCG
This sequence comes from uncultured Phycisphaeraceae bacterium, assembly GCA_964502445.1. GTDB lineage: Bacteria > Planctomycetota > Phycisphaerae > Phycisphaerales > Phycisphaeraceae > CAZCWM01. Next base: position 76,831 of record CAZCWM010000002.1, read on the forward strand.
CCGCCCTGGCGCAGACGAACATCAAACGCCTGCTCGCCTACAGCTCGATCGCCCATGCCGGCTACATGATGATGGGCGTGAGCGTGCTGGCCGTCGCCAGCCCTCTGGGACGCGGCGACGGCGGCGTCCCGCTTCTGGCGACCGACGCCGTCGCGGCCGTGCTGTTCTACCTGCTGGTCTACCTGTTCATGAACTTCGGCGCTTTCACCGTCGCCGCGGTCATCGCCCAGCAGACCGGCGGCGAGGACATCCGCGACTACGCCGGCATGACCAGCCGCTCGCCGCTGCTGGCCGTGCTGCTGGGCGTCTTCCTGCTGAGCCTGTTCGGCATGCCGGGCCTGGGCGGCTTTCTGGGCAAGGTCTATCTGATGACGGCGATGGCCAAGCTCGGGGCCGGCGGCTTCGCCCTGATCGCGGCCCTGCTGGTCAACACGCTGTTGAGCCTCTACTACTACGTGCGGCCGGTGTATTACATGGTGCTGGTCAAGGACGAGCGGAACCACCCGGCCATCGCGGTCAGCGGCCCGGTGGCGGCGGTGCTGGTGCTGTGCGCCGCGGCGGTGGTGTGGACCGGCCTGAGCGGCGGCAGCGACCTGGCCCATGATTACGCGAGTCTGGGCGGGGGGCGGACGACGGCCGCCGCGACGGGTCCGGACGTCGCCGACGCCATCGTCCTTCGGCACGATGCACAGGAAAGCCCCCAGCCATGAGCACGGATCCGTCCGCCCACGCACTGTCCGATCAGATAGCCGACCCACTCATCGAGCGACTCAGCGACCTGATCGCCACCGAACTGCAGAGCCTCGCCCGCCATCTCGACGAAGCTCGGCCGTACATGTCGCGCCGGGCGTACAAGGTGTGGCCACGACTGCGACCGATGGCCGTGGTCAGCCGGGATCACGCCCGCCGGCTCACGGCGCTGCTCACCCGCCTGAGCCTGCCCCAGCGCAGTCGCACCTTTGACCCGTCGGTCGCGGCCCATCACTATCAGTCGCTCGAATCGCTTCTGCCGCTGTTCATCGAAGAGAAGACCCGGCAGATCGCCGCCTATGAGCAGGCCGTCGCGCAAGTCGCCGCGGCCGGAGCCGGCCATGCGGCCGCAGTCGACGACGTCGCCGCGACGTTGTCCGACCTGCTGGACGAGAATCGCCGCCAACTGGCCGAGCTGCAGCAGGCCGCCGCGGACCTCGCGTGATATCTCCTGCCGTGTGGGTTCATCACCCGTCGCGCCGGGTGGACGATCGGCGGTCCGGGTCCGACGGCGCGGGAAACCGCCCTTCACGTCCCGTGGTGTCCACGTTGAACAACTCCCGCAGTTTCAAGCTCCGGTAGCGGAAGATGTGCCGCACGTCGCGGCGCACGAAGAGCCGGTTGACCAGCGGGCCCAGCGTCATGTCGTAGTCGATGCGGTCGTGGCAGATGGTGCCGCCTTCGTGCTCGATGAAAGTATGTTCGTGCCGCCACAGCCTGTAAGGGCCGCGAAGCTGCACGTCGACGAACCGGACGGGCGGCTCCCACACACTGATGCGCGTCTGCCAGTGGAGTCGGATGCCGCGCACGCGCAGCCGGTAATCGATCATGGCGCCGGCCCGCATCTGGATGGGCGTGGGTGTGAGCACTTCGAAGTGCAGCCAGCGCGGCGTGATGCGTTGGAGATTGGCGGCGTCGGCGAAGAAGGGGAACACCTGCTCGCGCGGCAGGGGCAGATAGACTTCGCATTCGAAGCGGTAGGGGCGGGCCATGACCGGCAACTCCTGGTGCGGCCGCCCGGCGACCGAAGGGACGTTCATCCCACCGTCATCCCGCCGGTCCGGCAGGCCAGAGAATCCTAGCGCGTTTCGGGTCGCGCGGAGCACGGTTGCCGCCGGTGTGCTCATCGTCAGACCGCCCCAGGCCCGTCTATACTGCCCGGCATGAGCGTTGACGCTTTCGCCCCCGGCGGCGGGCCTTCCAACTCGGCCCCGCGGCCCACGTCGGCCCGCAGCCGAATCACCTGGCCGCGCTTGCGCGGGGGCGCGATCGGTCTGGCGCTGCTGCTGGCCATCGGCCTGCCGTGCCTGCTCACCCTGCCTTGGTCCATGCGTGCTTACCACGTGCAGTCGCTGGGCGGCCAGGGCCTGGGGCCGTATCACCCGCCGACGCCTGCGCAGTGGTTCGGCACCGACGCCCTGGGCCGTTCGATGTTCTGGCGCTGCATGCTCGGCGGGGCGATCAGCCTGGGGATGGGGGCGGCCGCGGCGTTCATTGCCGTGAGCATCGGTGTGATCTACGGCGCGGCGTCGGCTTTCGCCGGCGGCCGCGTCGATGCGGTCATGATGCGCATCGTCGACGTGCTCTACGGCCTGCCGTACATCCTGCTGGTGGTCCTGCTGAATCTGGCCCTGCAGCCGTGGGTCGAACGACTGATGGCGACGCTGCTGCCCACGAGTCTGGCGGCCGGCGTGGCGGGCATGGTCACGCTGCTGGTGGCCATCGGTTCGGTGAGCTGGCTGACGATGGCGCGGGTGATTCGCGGGCAGGTGCTGAGCCTGCGCGGTCAGCCGTTCGTCGAAGCGGCGCGGGCGTGCGGCGTCGGACCAGTACGTCTGTTCGCGCGGCACCTGTTGCCGAACCTGATCGGGCCGATCGTGGTCTATACTACGCTCACCGTGCCGACCGCCATCCTGCAGGAGTCGTTCCTGAGCTTTCTGGGCATCGGCGTGCAGCCGCCGCTGCCGAGCTGGGGGAACCTCGCGGCCGACGGCGTCGCGGAGCTGACCGGCTTGGTCGCGGGCGTCGGCGGCACGGCTTGGTGGATGCTCGTCTGGCCGTGTACGCTGCTGGGGCTGACGCTGCTGGGGTTGAATCTGGCGGGCGACGCGCTGCGGGATCGGCTGGATCCACGAACGCGGGGCGTGCGGGTCAAGTAGGTCGGCCGTCGCGGCTGACCAGGCAGAGGTGATGAGTGACGGGCGGGACGCCCGTCCCACCAGAGGACCAGTCGCGCCGAGATCAGTCGCATCGGGACTAGCGCCACCGGGATGAGGATGGATCGCTTATGGAAAATCGTTTCGGCGTCCGCGACCTGATCATCAGCGTTCTGTTGCTGGGACTGATCGCGGTGGTGCTGCTGGCGATGGTGCAATACGACCGGCAATGGCAGCGTCTGGGTCAGATCGACCGGCAGATGACCCAGCAGGCGCAGGATACCGCGCGCGTCCGGCGCGAGCTGTCGGAGCTGCGCGGCCTGCTGGAGCAGGGCGTGAAGGTGGCGGGTCACGCGACGGGGGGCGCGGCCGGCAATCCCGCGGATGAAGGCTGGGTCAGCGGCGGCGATCCGTTCGATCGCATCCGCCAGGCACGTGAATCGGAAGAATTCGCCGAGGGCGACTGGCTGATCGACGCCTTCGGCGCCAACGTCGCCAAGATCACGCCGCTGGTCTCGCACGATGTCTATGGCAGCGCGGTGCAGGGCCAGGTGCTCGAATCGCTGGCGGTGCGTGACAGTGACACGCTGGAGTGGCGCGGCCTGCTGGCGGAGGCCTGGCGCGTCAGTGAAGACGGCCTGACGATTACATTCAGGATGCGCCGCTCGGCGACATTCAGTGACGGCGAGCCGGTGACGGCCCATGACGTGGCGTTCACCTTCGACATGATCTCGAACCCGGCTGTGGAAGCGCCGGCGGCGCGGCAGTTCTACAACAACATCGCCAGCGTCGTGGCCGCGGGCGACCACGAGGTCGTCTTCACGTTCCGAGAACCTTACTACCAGAGCTTCGGCGTGGCGGCGGGCATCGGCATCCTGCCGCGGCATTTCTACAGCCGCTATTCGATCGAGGAGTTCAACCGCCATCCGGGGCTGCTGATGGGTAGCGGGCCTTACCGGCTGGTCGATCCGGCCGGCTGGGCGCCCGGACAGCTCATCGAGCTGGTGCGCAACGAGCGCTACTGGGGCGAACCGTCGGCCTTCGAGCGGCTCGTGTACCGCGAGGTCAGCAACGACGTGGCCCGCCTGACGATGTTCCGCAACGGCGAGATCGACCGCTTCGGCGCGCTGCCGGAGCAGTACCGCGACCTGCTGGCTGATGAGGCGCTGGTGCAGCGCACGCAACACTACGAGTTTGACGCGCTGCCTTCGGGCTATCGTTTCATCGCATGGAACCAGCGGCGCGGCGGCGGGGCGACAGCCTTCGCCGATCGGCGGGTGCGGCTGGCGATGACGCATCTGGTGGACCGCCAGGGCATCTGCGACCAGGTGCTTCTGAGTTATGCGACGGTGGCCAGCGGGCCGTACCACTACCTCAGCCCGCAGGCGGATCCCTCGATCCAGCCCTGGCCCTATGACGTGGACCGCGCCAAGGCGCTGCTGCGCGAGGCGGGCTTCGCCGACCGCGACGGCGACGGCGTGCTCGAGTCGGCCGACGGCGCGCCGCTGCGATTCAAGCTGACCTATCCGTCGGGCAGCACGACGTACGACCGGATCGTGCTGTACCTAAAGGACAGCTTCGCCCGCGCGGGAGTGATCGTGGAGCTGGACCCGCTGGAGTGGTCGGTGTTCGGCCAGCGGCTTCAGAACCGCGACTTCGACGCGATCATGCTCGGCTGGGGCGGCGGCAGCATCGAGGGCGACATCCGCCAGATGTTCCATTCCAGCCAGATCGGCGAGGGGGCGGACAACTTCATCAGCTACGCCAACCCGCGGCTGGACGAACTGATCGACCAGGCGAGGCAGACCATCGACGAGGACGCGCGCATGCCGCTGTGGCAGGCGTGCCACCGCATCCTGCATGAGGATCAGCCTTACACGTACCTGTTCACGTCCAAGAGCCTGGTGTTCCTCGACGGTCGGGTGGCGAACGTGCGGCGCGTGACCACGGGGCTCAACGACCGCACGGAATGGTTCGTCCCGGCCGCGATGCGCCGGTGGCAGTGAGCGCCGCGGGCTCGTGCGTGGAGCGTCGCCTTCATGTTCAGTTACATCCTCCGCCGACTTCTGCTGATGGTGCCGACGCTGCTGGGCGTGACGGCGGTGGTGTTTTTCGTGATGGCGCTGTCGCCCGGCGGGGTGGGCGGGTCGCTGCTCAACGAGCTGGGCGCGATGGAGGCGGAGAAGGCCAAGGCCCTACGCGATTACTACAACCAGCGCTACCACCTGGACAAGCCGGTGCTGGAGCAGTACGCCCGCTGGCTGAACCAGATTTCGCCGCTGGGCTTTGAGCCGCGCGACGACGGCACGCTCGGGGGCTTCGGGTTCAAGGCCCCGCACCTGGGCTACAGCTTCTCCAAAGGCCGGCCGGTGACGGCCCTGTATGCCGAGGCCCTGCCCATCACGCTGCTGCTGAACCTGCTGGCGGCGCCGATCGTGTACATCGTCGCGATCGCGTCGGGGATTCTCGCGGCCCGCTACCGCGGCCGGTGGTTCGACCTGACCACGGGCGTGGGGTTTCTGGCGTTGTGGTCCGTGCCGACGATCTGGGCGGGCGTGCTGCTGATCGGTTTTCTGGCTAATCGCCAGTACTGGCATCTTTTTCCGGCCGGCGGCTTGTCCTCCACGCTGGCGGCGCAGATGCCGTTCCTGCCGCACTGGTCAGAGGCGGGCTTCGAGCGCGGCTGGCTGCTGGACCGGGCCTGGCACCTGTGCCTGCCGCTGCTGTGCATGGTGTACGCGGGCTTCGCGTTTCTCTCGAAGCTGACGCGCGGGGCGGTGCTGGAGAATCTCTCGGCCGACTTCGCCCGCACCGCGCGGGCCAAGGGCGTGTCCGACCGCGACGTGCTGCTGCGCCATGTGTTCCGCAACAGCCTGCTGCCGCTGATCACCGTGGCGGCGGGCATCCTGCCGGGCTTACTGGTCGGCTCGGTCATCATCGAGTCGATCTTCAGTATTCCCGGCATGGGCAAGCTCACGATCGACGCGATCTACGCGCGTGACCGGGAACTGGTGCTGGCGGGGACGTTGCTGGGCGGTCTGCTGGGGCTGGTGTGCATTCTCGCGGCCGACCTGGCGTACGCGGTGGCCGATCCACGGGTGAGCTATGAGTAGCGCAGCTTCCCCGATCCACGACGTAGCGAACGCGGTGCCGGCGCCCGCCGGTCGGCATCGCACGTATCTGGGCCAGGTGGCGGCCCGGACCTTCGCACGCCCGGGCGCGAAGCTGGGGCTGCTGTGGATCGGCGTGCTGGTGGTTTGCGCGGTGTGCGCGCCGCTGCTGGCCAACAGTCTGCCGCTGGCGGTGCGCATCGAGGGTCGGTGGTCCAGTCCGTTGCTGCGTCACCTGACGGCGGCGGACGTGATTCTGTTCGCGGCGGCGGCGACGGTGTTGGTGCTCGCGCTGATGCCGGTGCGCTGGATGGGGTTTGGCACGCGGGTGCTGATCTGGCTGGGAGTGATCGTGGTGAGCGTGCCTCTGTGTCTGTGGCTGGTGCAGCCGCCGCGCCTGGTGGTGTACGACCAGTACCGTCAGCTCGCGGCCGCGGGCGCGATCGAGGCGGCGTACTACACGCCGATTCCCTTCTCGCCGACCGATCGCCTGCGTGATCAGCCGGGCATGAAGAACCAGCCGCCCAGCCGCACGCACTGGCTGGGCACCGAGGCCGACGGCGCGGATGTGCTCAGCCGCATGATCCATGCCGCCCGCATCGCCCTGGCGGTCGGCTTCATCGCCACGGGGATCGCCCTGGTGATCGGCATCATCGTTGGCGGGGTCATGGGGTATTTCAGCGGCATCGTCGACCTGATCGGCATGCGCGTGGTGGAGATTTTCGCGGCCATTCCGACGTTCTTTCTGCTGCTGAGCTTCGTGGCCTTCTTCCCGCGCAACCTGTACATCATGATGGTCATCATCGGCGTGACGGGTTGGGTGGGCTACGCGCGATTCACGCGGGCGGAGTTTCTGCGGTTGCGGCAGCAGGATTTCGTGCAGGCGGCGGTGGCGTGCGGCCTGCCGCTGCGGTCGATCCTGTTCCGGCAGATGCTGCCCAACGGCGTGGCGCCGGTGCTGGTGGAGGCGAGCTTCGGCGTGGCGGCGGCGATTCTGTACGAGGCGACGCTCAGCTTCCTGGGCCTGGGTCTGGTCGATGAGCCGAGCTGGGGTCAGATGCTCAGTGCCGCGACGACCGCTTCGGGCGGGTTCAACTGGTGGGTGGCGCTGTATCCGGGGCTGGCGATTTTCCTGACGGTGTTCGCGTACAACCTCGTCGGCGAAGCGCTGCGGGATGCGATCGATCCGTATACGAGCCGTGGCGGTTGAGCCGTGGGCATGGCTGCGGCATGAACGGGCTGACGATGAACCAACGATTGAATGCCAACGCGGACGCGCTGCTGCGCATCGAAGACCTGGCGGTCAGCTTCCCCGGCCCGCAAAAAGATCCGCGCAAAGGCCGCCGCGTCCGCGCGGTCAGCGGCGTGAACCTGTCGATCTACCCGCGGCAGACGCTGGCGGTGGTCGGCGAGTCGGGCTGCGGCAAGTCGGTGACGGCGTTGTCAACGCTGCGCCTCATACCCACGCCGCCCGGTCGTTACGAGGGCGGGCGCATCTGGTGGGCGGCCAACGGCCAGTCCATCGACCTGCTGACCGCCAGTGAAAAGCGCATGCGCCAGATACGCGGCGCGGATATCGCCATGATCTTTCAGGAGCCGATGACCAGCCTCAACCCGGTCTACACCATCGGCGAGCAGATCATGGAGGCGGTGCTGCTGCACCAGAAAGTGACGCGGCGGCAGGCGGTGGACATTGCGGCCGCGGCCTTGGACGACGTGGGCATTTCCGACGCACGCAACCGTCTGAAGGAATATCCGCACCAGCTTTCCGGCGGCATGCGCCAGCGCGTGATGATCGCGATGGCGCTGGCCTGTCAGCCGAAGCTGCTGATCGCCGACGAGCCGACCACCGCGCTGGACGTGACGATCCAGGCCCAGATTCTGGAGCTGCTGCGCAAGCTTCAGGAGACGCGCGATATGGCCGTGCTGCTGATCACCCACGACCTGGGCGTCGTCGCTGAAAACGCGGACGTCGTCGCGGTGATGTACGCCGGCCGCGTGGTCGAGTATGGCTCAGTCGAGGCGATCTTCAGCGATCCGCTGCACCCTTACACACGGGGGTTGTTCGCGTCGATGCCGGTCATCGGCCGGGAAACGCCGCGCCTGGCGACGATCCCCGGCAACGTGCCCAACCCGTCGCAGTTCCCCAGCGGCTGTCCGTTTCACCCGCGTTGTGCGGCCATGAACGACGACCCGCCATGCGCCCGTGATGAGCCGGCCCTGCTGGAGGTCAAGGCCCAGCACTGGGTCGCCTGCTGGCATGTCGAGGACTACGCGCGCGGCAGGGCGACGCGCCCGGATGTGATGTATCGCCGCCGCACAACCGCCGGCGCATCGGCGTGATCGAATGATTTTTGCGGCCGCATCGATCCGAGCCGACCTCTGCAAACCGGTTGGCCGTCGGCGGCCCCATGACATTCTGAAGCAGACCGGCGACACAGTCGCCGGCTCGCACGACCCATGTGGTTACGAGGTGCGCGCCGGCAGCGCGCCGAACTGCTCGAAAAGCTGCCGCACCACGGCGAAGGCCTGCTTCGGGCGGCGGTACTCGTCGAGGATGCCCTTGTTGTTGAAGCCGCGCGGGCGGCTGAGGACGCGGCGATTCAGCTCAGCGGTCACGCCGTCGCAGAACTGCCAGATGGCGATGCCGGCGAACTTGTCGGCCTGGCCGAGGATCTGTCGAATGGCTTGCTCGACAATGGCCGCCTGATGCGGCTCGCCCCACCGATCGACGGTCCAGTCGCGGCAGCCGGGCACCGCCCCCGCGCCGATCTCCGCGATGACCAGCGGCTTGTCGCCCTGGCCGGCCTTGCCCAGATGAGCGACCACGCGCGCCAGTTCCTCGCCGATGTCCTTGAGCGTGCCCCAGTACCACGCGGGATACGTGTTGACGCTGATGACGTCGCACAGATCAAAACAGACGTCCTCGTAAGGGTGGTTGCTGGCGTAGGTCACCGGCCGCGTCGGATCGAGCGCCCTCAGGCGGCCCAGCAGGCGTTCATAGGCCGGGCGCGATTCACGTCGGTGACTTTCGCTCTCGTTGAGAATGCCCCAGAGGATGACGCTCGGGTGGTTGGCGGCCGCGGCGACCATTTCGTCGATCTGCTGTTCCTGGAGCTTGAGGAAACGCTCGTTGCACAGGTGCTCAGCCGTGTGTTGCCAGCCGATCGCTTCGGACCAAACGAGCAGGCCGGCCTCATCGCACAGGTCGAGGAAGCGTTCGTCCTGTGGATAGTGGCTGCCGCGCACGAAATTGCAGTGCATGGCCTTGAGCAGTTGCACGTCGGCCATCTGCACGGCCGGGGGAACCGCATGGCCGAACTGTGGATGGGCCTCGTGACGGTTGAAGCCGCGCAGTTTAACGGGCTCGTCGTTGACCAGAATCTCGCGGCCGTCCACGCGCACCTGCCGCAGGCCGATGCGCTGCCGCCAGTCGTCATGGCCGAGTTGGACCGTCAGCGTGTGCAGGTGCGGACGATCGGGCGACCAGGGGTGGGGGTCGGGGATGATGACATCGCGTTCGATGATCCCGCAAATGCCCGCCAGATCGACGCGTTCGTCCAGCAGCGTCTGGCCCTCGACGCCGACGCACAGGGATGCGGAGGCCGGGGAGGCGTCGGCCGCCCAGCGCAGGGCCACATGCACGCGGCCGGCGCGCCAGTCGGTGGTGGTGATGCGGACGTCTTCAAGCCACAGTTCGCCCAGGCGGTGCACCTCGACCCCGCGCGTCAGCCCGCCGAAATGCCGCCAGTCGAAGTAGTCCAGGTGCAGCGGACACGGGCCGTCGTGCATGTCGCCGCCGATGCGATTGTCGACGAGGACGACCAGCGAATAGGCGTCCGGCGGGCAGTCGGTGAGGGCCAGCGTAAAGCGTGTGAAGCCGCCCAAATGCTCGCCGAGCGAACGCACGCGGCCGTCGTGCCCCATGAGGAAGAACGCGGCCGCATGATGAGCGCCGTCGACGACGAGGCGATGGGGCGTGTGATCCGTGATCGTCAGGTTGGTGCGGTAGGCGGCCAGGCCCCGGCGGCCGGCGTAGCGGGGCGTGGCGTCGAAGCAGGCGGGAACCGGCATCACGTCGTCAAAAACGATCGCGGCCGGGGCGACGGCGGCGGCGTCGACGTCGCCGAGGAAGGTGAAGTCCCATGTGCCGGCGAGGTTGACGACGCGGCGGCGGGCGTGGCGGGCAAGTGAAGGCATCGGCGGTCTCCTGGGCGATCGAGCGTCGGTGGCGGGCGGTCCACGGTAATCGCGGAAGCGCACGGGTCAACTCATGCGGGCCCGGGTGGACGCACCGGCGTCTCGTGGGCTCAGGCGACGCAGCGGTTCGAATGCGGCGGCCGGGGCTGATACCCTGTGGGGCCGCACGACGCCAACCCGCGCCTGCCGCTTCGAATCGGATGGACCTCATGGCCAAGCAACGCTATCTCGTGACTTCCGCTCTTCCGTACGCCAATGGCCGGCTGCACGTGGGCCACGTGGCTGGCGCGTACCTGCCGGCCGACACGTATGTGCGATATCTGCGGGCCCGTGGTGAAGACGTTCGGTTTGTCTGCGGCAGCGATGACAACGGCGTGGCGAGCCTGATCTCAGCCAGGAAGGAAGGCCGCGACGTCGCCGAGCTGACGGCCGACTACAACGCGAAGCAGGCGGCCGACTTCGAGGGCCTGGGCATCCACTTCGACATCTATGGCGGCACGCATCAGCCCGGCTTCGTCGAACTGCACAACCGCATCAGCCAGGGGTTCTTCAAGACCATCCACGACCAAGGCTACTTCCAGAAGAAGCGGACCCGACAACTCTACGACGAGCAGGCAGGGCAGTTTTTGCCCGACCGTTACGTGAAGGGCCGGTGCCATCACTGCGGCGCGGCCGAGGCGTACGGCGACCAGTGTGAAAGCTGCGGCAACCAGATCGACCCGCTGCTGCTGGGCGACCCGGTGAGCACGATCAGCGGCACTAGGCCCGTCCCGCGCGAGACCACGCACTGGTACCTGCAACTTCAGAAACTCGAAGGCCGGCTCGGCCAGTGGCTGGAGGCCAAAAAGAAGCCGGCCGACGGCTCGCCCGCCTGGCGTGACCTCGTGCTCAACTACGCGCTGGGGCAGATCAAGCAGGGCCTGCCCGAACGGGCCATGACACGCGACCTGACCTGGGGCGTGCCCGTGCCGCTGGACGATCCCGATGCCCAGGGCAAGGTGCTGTACGTCTGGTTCGACGCGCCGATCGGCTACGTCTCCTTCACAGCCGCGCTGTGCGAACGGCTCGGCGAAGGCTGGCAGGCGTATGGACAGTGGTGGAAGAGCGAGGACTGCCGCATCGTCCACTTCATCGGCGAGGACAACACCGTCTTCCACGCCCTGACCTGGCCGGCCATGATGATGGCCGAAGGCACCTACCAGCTTCCCTGGCAGGTGGTGACCAACGCGTTCCTGAACATCAAGTTTCCCGGCCAGGAGGAGCAGAAGTTCTCCAAGAGCCGCGGCACCGCCATCTGGGTCCAGGAGTATCTCAAGAGCTTCGATCCGGATCCGCTGCGCTATTACCTCACCGCCATCGCCCCCGAGACCCAGCGCACCGCCTTTGAAATCGACGACTTCATCACGCGCAACAATTCCGAGCTGCTGGCGGCCTTGGGTAATTTCGTCAATCGTACGCTGACCTTCGCCGTACGCTACTTCGAGGGCAAGGTGCCGGCCGCGGGCGAGCGCCTGGAGGTCGACGACGCGCAGATCGCCGCCATCGCCGAACAGCATCGCAAGACGGCCGAACAGCTTGACGCTCTGCGTTTCCGGCCCGCGCTTAACGAAGTGATGGCCCTGGCGCGTCTGGGCAACGGCTATTTCGATCAGAAGCAGCCGTGGAAACAGCGCAAGGATGACATGGCCGGTTGCGGCGTCACCCTCAACGTCTGCATCCAGACGGTGCGAGCGCTGGCGGTGATGATGGCCCCGTTTCTGCCGTTTTCCGCGGCCAGAGTCGCGGCCATGTTGAACATCGAGATCGGCGACCGCAGCCTGTTGCCTTGGGATACCGCGACGCGGGAACTGCCCAGGGGGCACGAACTCGGCGAGCCGCAGATCCTTTTCACCAAGCTCGAGGCCGACGCCCTCAGCCAGGGGTAGGGCGGCCGATCGCCGCTTCCCCAGCTCCCGGTCGCGCGAGGCGGCGGGATCGGGGATCGCCGATTTTCGATCTGTGATCTGTGATGGCGCTGGCGTATCGCCGCGCGTGTCTCGTCATGTTTCACTGCCTCATGCGTGCCTCGCATTTTTCATTTTTCATTCTGCATTTTCAATCTCCGAAGAAGCGCGAAGCGCGGCGGGCGGCTGCGGGGGTGATCGCATAAACCGCCTTCGCCGCCCGATCCGAGAGCGGGGAGAGGTTCGCACAGGGCCCGAGGGCCCCACCGGTGGGTGGTGGCGGAGGCTTGGCCAGAGGCGGTGTCGCAATGCCGTTGGGGCCTCTCCCAGTCAGAGACTCACCCGCAGGCTGAAACCGACGTTTCCCGCCGCAGACGCGCCCGCCGCGGCCACGCGCTGGTTGTCTATAAATGGGCGAAGGACAGCTTTGGTGCGCACAAACGTGGCGAAAATCGCGGTGTATTCGTGCGCGCGCGGGTCGCAAGTGCTGGCGGAAACGGGAGAAGAAAAAATTCGCGCAGGCAGCGAAAAATCGTGAGAAGGGCGGCGATTCCCAGCCTCGCGTGTGCGCACGAAGGAGGCGGGGAGGGGCGCGGTACGAAAAACGGTATCCGACACCGTTTCGTGGCCCGACACCGTTTCGTGGCCGACACCGTTTCTGCCCCCGAAAGAGGCGGGGCCTTGTCGCGCCTGGAACCGCGAGGGTTTGTACAGAGCATCCCTGACGACTTCGTTGTGGGTCCTTTATTGGGGCCTGTCGCGCGCGGGGCCAGAGATTTCCGCGTGCCGAGGGCAGGTGACGAGGTGGTCGTTGACCATCCCCGTCGCCTGCATGTGCGCGTAGATCACCGTCGGGCCGACGAAGCGGAAGCCGCGGCGCTTCAGATCCTTCGACAGCGCAACGGCGGTCGGCGTGTGGACGGGAATCTGGTCGAATCGCTTCCAGCGATTAACCACCGGCCGGCCATCGACGAACCGCCAGAACAGATCATCGAGGCTGCCGTCGGCTTCGTACAGAGCGAGCGTGGCTCGCGCATTGTCGATGGCGGCGGCGATCTTGAGACGGTTGCGCACGATGCCGGCGTCGTCGAGCAGGCGCGCGACGTCCTTGTCTTCGTAGCGCGCGATTTTTTGCGGATCGAAGCCGTCAAACGCGCGGCGGTAGTTTTCGCGCTTCCTGAGGATCGTGATCCATGATAGGCCGGCCTGCGCCCCCTCCAGGATCAGGAATTCGAACAGCGTGCGTTCGTCGTGGCAGGGCACTGCCCATTCCTTGTCGTGATAGGCGACGTAGAGGGGGTCGTCTCCGCACCAGGAACAGCGCTCTTTTTTCATGGATCGTGATCTTCTTCGACTGATAGCTGACAGGGAATTCGATTCCTCATGGCGGCGCCCGTGTGGGCGAGCGGAAGCGGGGCGCAAAAAATCATCCTGACATGCTCTGTAGAAACCCATAAATCCCCTGGCTTCAACACAACCACTTATACGCTGACGTCCGAGGATTTCTCATCATTCCCCTTGCCCGCAAGTGCTCGTCGCGGTGCCAACTGCCAGCTTTTCTACAGACGGTGGATTCAATTCCGAAGCGCAACGCGGGGTAAGGCGTTGAGGACCTCGGCGGGTGTGCGGTAGTCGAGGCACTTGCGGGGTCGATTGTTGAGCATGCGCTGGACATGTGCAACCTGGGTGGGGGTGATGGTGGTCCGGCGGGCGGCTTGAAGTACCCCGTGTGGCGGCATGTCGAACCCCTGCTGAGCCGCGATGCGGACGGCGGTGGGATGACGACGCCGTCAGAACGGACGTGTTGCTGTGCTCTCAGCGGATGAGCGGGATGGGGGGAAGGCATTGTGGGGCGGGTTTCGTCGGGTGACGCGTGAACGGTTTCGTGTTGCGGTGGACGGGCGCGCCGGCCGTGGCCCTCTACGCGAGGGGATCAACCTGGATGCGGCCGAGCGTGACGTCGCAGTGCAGGGCGATGAGGAGGATGGAGCCTGTGGGAGCTTCGCCCTCGGTGCCTTCGGCGGTGAGATCACAGAAGGGTTGATCGGGGTGGTGTGCTGGGGCGGCGGTGAAGTGGTAGACGCTGGTGCGGCCGGGGCGTGAACGGACGGAGAAGTCCAAGAGCACCGCTTGGCCGGGCGGCAGGTCGCACGGCGGGCTGGAGACTTTGGCCCGATCTTCGAGAACGGCGTCGCTGATGTTGAACTCGCGCAGCGTGGAGCCATGCTCCCAGTTGGTGCGATACCAGGCGATCGCGCCGTTGGGCCGCCACTCGCGGTGAGGCTGATGGGCGTCGTGGTGGTGGCCGGTCCAGCGCACGAGGATGCCCAGGCCGCCGCGCAGGCGGTCGGGATGCTTGATGTTGGGTTCGAAGCCATGAATGGCGGCGTGGACGCGGACGCGGTAATCGGCCCAGGTCATGTCGCCCAGAGCGACGAGGCGATCATAGGCGGCGAGAGCCGGGCGGATGCCGCCGCCGTCGCGGCGCCAGCGGCCGTCGACAATCCACACGCGGTCCGTGATGGCGGCGGGGCGCCCGGGGCAAGGATGAGCGGGCCAGTCGATGGCGCAAGGCAGGGGCCATGTGTTGCCAGGCCGCCAGTGGATGACCGCGTCGGTATGCGTGGAGCAGCCGTCGGCATCGAGCGCTTCGAGGCGGATGGCATTGTCGCCCGGGCGCAGGCGATCGACGGGGATCTCGGCATTGAAGTCACCGGGCTCGCGCAGCCGCAGGCCGTCGGGTCCGAGGCTGAGGGGCTGGGGCGGGTCGTCGTTGATCCGGCAGGTGAGAAGCGTGGCTGGGCCTTGGACGCAGCCGAGGACGTTGACCCATCGCTGGGGGATGCCGGGGACGCCGAAAATCTGGCGGGATCCATACCAGAGGGTGATGCCCAGCGGCAGGGCGGTTTCTGAACGATGATCGTGTCCGGCGGGATCGGTGCTTGCCATCGGCAGTGCAGTGTAGACGTGGCAGGCGCGGGGTGATTTTCCACAGGCAAGCAAAATCAAAAGTTTTTATAGTGCGATGAATCATTGGCGCGACGATCACGATGAGGATCCATAAGTGGTTTTCTTGACGGATTTTGCGACTGTTGTGGTGCGATCGATGGGCCGCGTGCCGGATGTCGGAGGAGGCTCGTCGGCTCATTGTTTAGAAAAATTCTCGTCTTGTGGCTTGAATCCGTACTTGTTCGGTACTATTTATATGTCCCGCGGCGTGGTGTTGAGACGGAGTTTCATTGGCGATGCTGAGCCTGACGCGCAAGACCGATTACGCCCTGGTGGCGCTGGCTCGGCTGGCGGGTGCGTCGGCCGACGATGCGGCCGATCCGGTCAGCGCGCGTGACATCGCCGAGCAGTTTGACCTGCCTCTGCCGTTGACGATGAACGTGCTCAAGCGGCTGCATCGGGCGGGTCTGGTGGAGTCGATGCGTGGGGCCAAGGGTGGGTACTACCTGGCCCGCGAGGCGGGCGCGGTGCGGCTGACGGAAGTGATCGAGGCGATCGAGGGTCCGGTGCGTGTGACCGCGTGCTGCGGCGGCGCGTCGGAGGCCGGCAGCCGCGAGGGTGCGGCGGGGGGCGTGGACGCGATCGGCTGCGGGGTGCGGGAGGCGTGTCCGATCACCCACGCGGTGCGGGATTTGAACGAACGGATTTACGCCTTCATCCACCAGTACACGCTGGCGGACCTGGTGGGGATCAAGGCCAATGGTGATCCGGGATGGGTGCCTTTGGAGCACGTGACTGCGGCCGGGCCGCGCGACGCTTAGCCCGCGCCGGCTGATCAATACGGGATTTTGAACCGACCGTCACAGACGGGTATGACACTGCGAGAGAAATCGACGATGTCATCAGCCACCAGACCTTCAGCGATTGAGCCTTCGAAAGCCACGGCTTCGTCCGCGTCCGCGGTCGAGGAACTGGCGAACCGTCAATACAAGTACGGGTTCGTGACGGACATTGAGGCGGACCAGTTTCCGCCGGGCCTGAACGAGGACGTGATCCGGGCCCTGTCGGCCAAGAAGCAGGAGCCGGCCTGGCTCACCGAGTGGCGGCTGAAGGCGTACCGCGGCTGGCTGAAGATGGTCGAGCCGGACTGGCCGTTCCTGCCCTACGGCTGGGGGCCGATCGACTACCAGGCGATCAGCTATTACTCGGCGCCGAAGAAGAAGGAAGGGCCCGCCAGCCTCGACGAGGTGGACCCGCAGCTTCTGGAGACGTATGAGAAGCTGGGCATTCCGCTGGTGGAGCAGAAGCGGCTGCAGGGCATCGCCGTGGATGCCGTGTTCGACAGCGTATCGGTGGCGACCACCTTCAAGGAGGCGCTGGGCGAACTGGGCATCATCTTCTGCTCGATGTCGGAGGCGGTGCGTGAGCATCCGGAGCTGGTGCGTCAGTACCTGGGTTCGGTGGTGCCGATCACGGACAACTACTTCGCGGCCCTGAACAGCGCGGTGTTCAGCGACGGCTCGTTCTGCTACATCCCGCGGGGCGTGGAGTGCCCGATGGAGCTGAGCACGTATTTCCGCATCAACGCGTCGGCGACGGGGCAGTTCGAGCGGACGCTGGTGGTGGCGGACAAGGGCGCCAAGGTCAGCTACCTCGAGGGCTGCACCGCGCCGATGCGTGATGAGAACCAGCTTCATGCGGCCGTGGTGGAACTGGTGGCGCTGGACGACGCGACGATCAAGTATTCGACGATCCAGAACTGGTATCCCGGCAACGAAGAGGGCAGAGGCGGGATCTACAACTTCGTGACCAAGCGCGGCAAGGCGATGGACCGGGCCCGCATCAGCTGGACGCAGGTGGAGACCGGGTCGGCGATCACCTGGAAATATCCGAGCTGCATCCTGCAGGGCGACGACAGCGTGGGCGAGTTTTACTCGGTGGCGGTGACCATGAACCGCCAGCAGGCCGACACAGGCACGAAGATGATCCACATCGGCAGGAACACGCGCAGCAACATCGTGAGCAAGGGGATCAGCGGCGGGCGGGCGCACAACACCTACCGCGGCATGGTGAAGGTGCTCAAGGGCGCGACCAACGCCCGCAACTACACGCAGTGCGACTCGATGCTGATCGGCGACCAGTGCGGGGCCCACACGTTCCCGTACATTGAAGTGAAGAACACCACCAGCCAGGTGGAGCACGAGGCCTCGACGAGCAAGATCGGTGAGGACCAGATTTTCTACTGCAAGCAGCGCGGCATCGACGCGGAGAACGCGGTGTCGCTGATCGTCAACGGCTTCTGCAAGGAAGTGCTCAAGGAGCTTCCGATGGAGTTTGCCGTGGAGGCGGACAAGCTGCTGGGCATCAGCCTGGAAGGCAGCGTGGGCTGATTTCGCGGACGGCGGCGATGGAATAAGACGATTTCGCCGGCCCGGATGCGGGCGGCGCGACGAGAACGAGGCAAACCAGGAGTCCTACAGCGATGGCCATGCTTGAGATACAGAATCTGCACGCGAGCGTCGAGGGCAAGGAGATCCTCCGTGGCGTGAACCTGACGATCAATGCCGGCGAGACGCACTCGATCATGGGCCCCAACGGCTCGGGCAAGAGCACGCTCGCTTCGGTGCTGGCGGGCAAGGAAGAGTATGACGTGACCGACGGGCGGATTCTATTCGAGGGCCAGGATCTGCTGGAGATGGAGGCTGACGAGCGGGCCTGCGCGGGGCTGTTCCTGGCGTTCCAGTATCCGGTGGAGATTCCCGGCGTGAGCACGACGCAGTTTCTGCGGGCATCGCTCAACGCGGTGCGCGAGGCCCGCGGCGACGACGAGCTTGACGCCGTGGACTTCCTGAAGGTTGTGCGCGAGAAGATGAAGCTGCTGAAGATGGACGATTCGCTGCTGAAACGTTCGGTGAACGAGGGGTTTTCCGGCGGCGAGAAGAAACGCTTCGAGATTTTTCAGATGGCGCTGCTGGATCCGAAGCTGGGGATTCTGGATGAGACGGACAGCGGGCTGGACATCGACGCGCTGAAGATTGTGGCCGACGGCGTGAACCTGCTGCGCGACGCGAACCGCGGGTTTCTGGTGATCACGCATTACCAGCGTCTGCTGGACTACATCGTGCCGGACTTCGTGCACGTGCTGGTGGAAGGACGGATCGTCAAGAGCGGCGGCAAGGAACTGGCGCTGCACCTCGAGGAGCACGGTTACGGCTGGATCACGCAGGACGAGCCGGCGCCGGCGGGCGCGTGAGCGGCGGACTGCGTGACGCGATGGTTGCCGCGAAGCATGGGAACAGGAAGGCGCGAGAAGCAAGCCGAACAGGAAAATGGAATATGGGTGTGGCCACGCAAACTCAGAATGCATTTGACGCCCAGCTCGCCGGCCTGGAGTCTTTGGCCGCGTGTGAGCCGGGTTGGATGACCGCGATCCGGTCGCGTGCGGCGGCTGCGTTCGCCGAACAGGGGCTGCCCACGCCGAAGCACGAGTCATGGAAGTTCACGCGGGTGGACCCGATCCGCGAGACGCCATGGTCGCCGGCGGCGGGCCGCCCGGCCGCGGTGACGGCGGCGCAGGTGGATGCGGCGGCGATCGCGGGCGTGACGGGTCCGCGCGTAGTTTTCATTGACGGCCGCTACGCGCCGCAGCATTCCCGGCTGGACGGCGCGGGCGAAGGCGTCGCGGTGCGGTCGCTGGCGGCGGCGGTCGCCGACGCGGATCCGATCACGCAGGAGCATCTGGCCCGTTATGCGAGGCTGGAGGGCGATGCGTTCGCCGCGTTGAACACGGCCCTGATGCGCGACGGCGCGGTGGTGCATGTGGCCGCGGGCGTCGAGCTGGCCCAGCCGATCACGCTGCTGTACGTGTCGACCTCGTCGGGCGAGCCGACGATGTGCCATCCGCGCAACCTGGTGGTGATCGAGGCGGGGGCCAGGGCGCAGGTGATTGAGGATTATGTTTCCCTGGCCCAGGAGGCGCACTTCTCGAACGTGGTGACGGAAGTGGTGGTGGGCGAGGGCGCGCACGTCGAGCATTACCTGCTGGAGCGCGAGTCGCACCGTGCCATGAATGTGTCGCTGCTGCGTATCGAGCAGGGCAAAGACAGCTATTTCGCGTCGCACTCGGTGCTGACCGGCGGGGCGCTGGTGCGCAACAACGTGCATCCGGTGCTGCGGGGCGAGGGTTGTCACTCGCTGCTCAACGGCCTGTACATCGTGGACGATGAGCGGCACGTGGACAATCAGATGTTTGTCGAGCACGCAGCCGTCCACTGCGAGAGCCGCCAGTACTACAAGGGCATCCTCAGCGACCGGGGGAAGGCGGTGTTCGCCGGGCGCATCAAGGTGCACAAGGGCGCGCAGAAGACCGATGCGGTGCAGAGCAATCGCAACCTGCTGCTCAGCGACGACGCGCAGGTGAACACGATGCCGCAGCTTGAGATTTACGCCGACGACGTGAAGTGCACGCACGGAGCGACGATCGGGCAGCTCGATCAGGAGGCGGTGTTCTACCTGCAGGCGCGGGGGCTGAGCAAGGCGGCGGCGACGGCGATGCTGGTGCGGTCGTTCGCGGGCGAGAGCCTGGAGCGGATGCACCTGACGGCCATGCGCGAGGCGATCGAGAAGCAACTGGAGATTCTGCTGCCGCACGAGGATCTGGACATGGTCGGCCGCGACTGAGCCGGCGGCAGGTGCGGGGATCGGCCCGGCGGGACGGACCATGAGTCGTCTGGATGACATCGCGGCCGCATTCACCAGCGTCGAGACGTCGACGCGGATGGAGCTTCTGCTGGACTACGCGCGGAAGCTGCCCGCGCTGCCCGCCCGCCTGCGTGGCGAGCGTGACGCGGGGCGGCACCGGGTGCCCGAATGCATGACGCCGGTGCATCTGTGGCTTGAGGAAGAGGACGGCCGGCTGCGGATGTATGTGGACGTGGCGGCTGAAGCGCCGACGGTGGCGGGCATTCTGGCGATTCTGGTGGCCGCATATGACGGGGCTCCGCTGGCGGACGCGGCCCACGCGCCGGCGGATCTGCTGGAGCGGCTGGGGTTGGCGGGCGTGATGCGGATGAACCGCGTCGTGGGTCTGAGTGCGATTCTCGGGCGCATCCGCCAGGGGGCGGTGAGGCTTGGCGCGGCGGCAGCCGCGACGCGCCATTGAACGACCGGCCGGTTGCCTTGGCGCACGGGATCGACGATGCTTGCCGACACGGGCCGGTGCGCAGGAGTCTGGGAGTGTGAGAGGTGTCATGACTGTGAGTAGCGTGGTCAATTCGTCGTCGCCGGCGGGAGCACCCTTCGATGTCGAGGCGGTGCGCGGGGATTTCCCCATTCTCGAACGTCGGGTGCATGACCAGCCGCTGGTCTACCTGGACAACGCGGCGACGACGCACAAGCCGCGCGCGGTGATCGACGCGGTGCGGCGGGTGTATGAGCATACGAATGCGAACATCCACCGCGGCGTGCATACGCTCAGCCAGGAGTCGACCGAGCTTTACGAGCAGGCCCGCCAGCGGATTCAGCGGTTTCTGGGCGCGCGGCGGACCGAGGAGGTCATTTTCACGCGCGGCACGACCGAAGCGATCAACCTGGCGGCGCAGTCATACGCCAGGCCGCGGCTGAAGGCGGGCGACGAAGTGCTCATCACGCACATGGAGCACCACTCGAACATCGTGCCGTGGCAGATGGTGTGCGCGGCGACGGGCGCGACGCTGAAGGTGACGCCGATCGACGACGACGGCGCACTGGACATGGAGGCCTTCGAGCGGTTGCTGGGCGAGCGGACGAAGATCGTCGCGGTGACGCAGGTGTCCAACGCCCTGGGCAGCGTGAACCCGATCCAGACGATCGTCGCCAGGGCCCACGACGCGGGGGCGGTGGTGCTGGTGGATGGGGCGCAGAGCACGCCGCACATGGCTGTGGACGTGGCGGCGTTGGACTGCGACTTTTTCACGTTCAGCGGGCATAAGGTTTACGGCCCGACGGGCATCGGGGTGTTGTACGGCAAGCGGCAGCTGCTGGAGGCGATGGAGCCATACCAGGGCGGGGGCGACATGATCGCGTCGGTGACGTTCGAGAAGACCACGTATGCCGACCTGCCCGCCAAGTTCGAGGCGGGGACGCCGAACATCGCCGGCGGCATCGGGCTGGGGGCGGCGATCGCGTATGTCGAGCAGTTCGATATGGCGGCGATCGCGGCCCACGAGCACGCGCTGCTGGGCTATCTGACGCAGGCGGTGGGATCGCTGGAAGGCATTCGACTGATCGGGACGGCGAAGGACAAGGCCGGCGTGCTTTCTTTCACCGTGGGTGATATTCATCCGCACGACGTGGGCACGATTCTCGATCAGCAGGGCATTGCCGTGCGGACCGGTCACCACTGCGCCCAACCGGTGATGGACCGCTTTGGCGTGCCGGCGACGGTGCGTGCCTCGCTGGGCATGTACAACACGACCGACGAGATCGACGCTCTGGTGCGCGGTCTGCGGGAAACGATCGCGGTGTTCCAATGAGCCTGGACGATCTGGCGGGGTTGTATCAGCAGTTGATCCTGGACCACAGCAAGCGGCCGCGCCATTTCGGCCAGCTTGCGGGGGCGACCCACGACGCGGAGGGCTACAACCCGCTGTGCGGCGACAGGATCCATATGTATCTGAAGTTGGCGAACGGACGGGTGACAGACCTAGGCTTTACGGGCAAGGCCTGCGCCATCTGCACCGCCAGCGCGTCGATGCTGACCGACGCTCTCAAGGACTTGAGCGAGGCGGAGGCGACCGAGCAGTTCGGGCGTTTTCGCCGCATGCTGACAGGCGAGGCGAGCGATGCGGACCGTGAGGCGCTGGGCAAGCTGGCGGCGCTGGCGGGCGTGCAGCGGTTTCCGATGCGGGTCAAGTGCGCGACGCTGCCGTGGCACACGTTCAAGGCGGCGCTGGGCCACGAGCGGCAGCCGGTGAGTACGGAGTAGGCGCCCAGGCGCCGCGGCAGCGATGGAAGATGCTATGCAGTCCAACGAGCCCCACGTGAATGGCGAACCCGAGGCCGACGTCGAGGCGCAGGCGGCCCTGGCCGGTGTGGACGCAGGCCAGGACAGCGGCCCGCTGGCCGATCCGCCGCGGCGCGAGCAGGTGAAGCAGAAGATCATCGAAGCGATCCGCACCGTGCATGACCCGGAGATACCGGTCAACATCTACGAACTGGGGCTGATCTACGACATCGACGTCAAGGCGTCGGGCGATGTGAACATCCGCATGACGCTGACAAGTCCGGCCTGTCCGGCGGCGCAGGAATTGCCCGTGCAGGTCAAGTCGGTGACGTCGCGCATCGCCGAGGTTCGCGAGGTGGACGTGAAGGTGGTGTTCGATCCGCCGTGGAAACCTTCGCTGATGACCGAGGACGCCCGGCTGCTGCTGGGGATTTTCTAAGGGCGTTTCACCCGACCTTCATCATCGTCAGCAGGAAGCGGCAGGGTTCGAGGGCTTCGAGGTCATGTGGCGCGTCGGGGGGCATGGCCACCCAGCCGTGCGGGCCCAGGTCGTGGGGCTGGCCGGCGACGGTCAGGCGCAGTCTTCCTGTGAGCACATGCACGGTCGCCAGCACAGGCGAGCGATGCTCGGTGATGATCTGTCCGCCATCCATGGCGAAGAGGATCAGGCGCAGGCCGCCGTCGGCCAGCAGCGGCTTGCTGACGGTGCCGCCCTCGGGCACATCGATCAGGGCGCCAAGGTCAGCGACGGCTGGCTGGTCCATGTTGAACAGTGCTTTGGCCATGGTGGGGGCTCGTCGGTGGCAGCGGCGATGTCTGCATTGTAGGGCCGCAGGCGATCACTCGGGCGTGGGCAGATCGCGGCAGAATTGTGCCAGTTCTTCCAGGCTGGCGCTGCGGGCCTGGCGGACGTAGAAGCCGCTGGCGGCGGCACCGGCGCAGAGGGCGGCTTCAAGGTCGAGATCCGCCAGCCAGGCGGTGCAGAAGCCGGCGTTGAAATTGTCCCCGGCGCCGGTCGACAGCCGCGGCCGCTCGATGAAAGGACCGGTGAACCAGGCCGACTGCACCTGGCCGTCGGCGTCAAGCCGTGCCCCGGCGGCGCCCTGGCGCGGATGCACGACCACGGTGGGAACCGACAGGCGTTGGCGGATGCGCAGCGTCAGGTTCACCACGGCGCGGGTGTCGGCGTGATCGGTCACGGCGGGCAGGCCGAGCACGTCGGCGACCTGGTTGGCCTCCTTGAGGTTCAGACCGACGATGACCGGGCAGCAGCGGGCGAACTGGCCGGTGAGGACCAGGGCCTGCTGGATATCGGCGGTGGTGCGTTTTTCGGGGTCGGCCAGATCGAGGAAGACGGCGGGCCGCTGCGCGGCGGGGCGCGGGTCGTCGGCCAGCAGAGCGACCAGGGCCTGCCAGATTTCATTCATGTGCGGAGTCATGGTCCAGTTGACCATGCTGATGAGCCGCGCGTCCAGGAAGGTCTGGCGCAGTGTGTCGCGGCCGACGATCCTTTCGAAGCGCTCCCAGCGGATGTCGTCCAGGGACTGCATCTTGCCGAGCATGAGTTTGCCGTCGTCGAATTCGAGGGCGTCGGTGCGGGCGGGGTCGGTGACGGACAGGCACTGGGCGCGGCGGGCGAGTTCCTCGAAGACGGGGTGAAGTCGCGGGTGGCCGAGCGCGCCGAGGTAGGTGACGCGGTGGCCCTGGCAGGCGAGGGCGTTGGCCATGATCGGGCCATTGCCGCCTAGCTTTTCCTGCTTGACGACCAGTTCGTAGTTGCTGCTCATGCCGGCGGCGGCGGTGATCTTGCGGCCGAACTGCTCGATGGTGCGGACCGGATCGTAGCGCCCCGGGCCGTGGCGCTTGTCGACGACGGCGATGATGGCGTCGACAAAGCCGTCAAAGCCGACGACCACGGGCATGGGCTGCTCGCGGCTGACGAGCTGGGCCAATCCGTCGGCGGCCCGGCGCTGGACGTCGAGGCGGCGGCGAGCGGCCGAGTCAGGGCGTGTCATGGCGTGCGGTCCTGGGTGCGGGTGTCGGGTTGCGGACGCGGGTTGGCGGGTTCGGTTCGCGGGTGGCCACGACGGCGGGCCGAAAATCGCGGCGAAGTGTAGCAGATCACCGCGTCCAGGCGCGGGATCGGTCGGCTCGCCGCATACCCGGGGTGGCGGAGCCTGCGACGATTGCCGCTGTGGTGGGTCGACTTTACACTGACGTTCATGAACATGCGAAGGCTCCTGACGCACGTGCTTCATGCCGACATGGCTGCTGTTGTGATGCTGCTGGGTTCGTGGGTTGCGCTGGTCGGCTGCGGCGTCGCGCCGGCGCCGACGGGTCGGCTGGCGCGGATGGCGGGCACGGACCCGCAAGCGGCGTCGAGCGCGGCGATCGCCGAGGCTGCGCCCGCGACGGTGGTGCAACTGCCCCCGGTTGAATCGGACGCCGTGGCGGATGACAAGGCCGGCGCCGGTCCAGTCGCCAGCGACGCGGCGCCGACGACGCAGCCGGCGCCGAGTGGACGCACGTATACCGTGGACGCGATGGTCGGCCAGGTGAACGGGGAGTCGGTGTATGCCGGCGAGGTGCTCAACCCGATCGACGCCCAATTGCGGGCGCTGCGCCGCAGCGTGGGCGCGCGTGAATTCATGGAGCAGGCGGCGCGTCTGGTACGCGGCCAGCTTGACCAAGTGGTGCTGGACCGGCTGATCCTGGCCGAGGCCGAGAGCAAACTCAACGAGGAAGAGCGTTACCGGCTGCGCATGATCATGGCCGACATCCGCGCGGAACTGGTGCGCCGGCATGGCCAGGGCTCGGAGCAGTTGGCCAGTGCGGTGCTGGCGGAGAAGACCGGCTTCGATCTGCAGCAGACGCTGCGGCGCGAGCGGCAGCGGCTGCTGATCGGTACGTACCAGCAGCGCTATCTGCTGCCGAAGATCGACGTGAGCCGGATGGACGTCGAGCGTGAATATCAGACGAACGCGGCGGTGTATCGTCCGCGGCCGACAAGAACGCTGCGCATGATCGTGGTGGACGAGCCGGCCGCCGCGGAGACGGTGTCGCGTCGCCTGGCGGAGGGTGAGCCGTTCACCGATGTAGCGTCGGACGCGGCGCTCAACGGCTACAAGCCGGCGGACGCGGGTTTGTTCGCCCAGGCTCTGGTCGACACCGAGGTGTTCGGCGAGGCGCAGCTCAATGCGGCGGTGGCGGCGCTGGGCGAAGGCGAGTCGGCGGGGCCGCTGACGCTGGCCGACGGCCGGCAGGCCTGGTTGTTTGTCGAAGCGCTTGCGCAAGGTGAAGCACGGTCGCTGCAGGACGTGCAGATCGACATCGAGCGAAAACTGCGTGATCGCCAGGTTCAGGTTCTCACCATGCAGGAGCGTCGGCGTCTGCTGGCCGAAGGCAGCTACGACCCGATCGCGCGGATGCAGTCGCAGGTGATGGAGGTCGCGCGCGACCGGTACCTGGCGCCGCGGTGACGGGCGCTTCGATGCGCGGCCAGGGCCAGGGGAAGGGGCTTTCATGAAGCACGTGTTCGCCTGGTTCCGCGGCCTGCGGGCTCGGGGGACGGCGGCGGGCGCGGCGCACCTGGCGACAGGCCGCCTCGGCGAGCGTCAGGCGGCCCGACACCTGCGGCGGGCGGGGTATCAACTGCTGGGGCGCAATCTCAGCAGCCCGCTGGGGGAGATCGATCTTCTGGCGGTGGACCCGGACGGGCGGACGGTGGTGGTTGTCGAGGTGAAGTCGCGGCGTCTGGACGACGCCGGGCGGGGGGCGGACGCGTTACGGCCGGAGGTGCATGTCAACCAGGCCAAGCGGCACAAGCTCGCTGCCCTGGCGGTCGGCGAGTTGCGTCGTCGCAAGCTGACGGATCGGCCGGTGCGGTTTGACGTGATCGGCGTCGATCTGCCGCCGGGCGGCCGGGGTCGGGCGGTGGTGCGGCATCATGTGGGTGCATTCGCCTCGCCGGTCTGAGGCGGGCGTGGGGCGCGGCCGGACATGGGCATGAGCCGTCGAGACCGGGTCACTTGAGCGGAACGATGAAGGACGCTGCGCCCAGCGTGTTGCGGGCGCTCAAGGCGCTGGCGTAGCTGGAGAACTGGCCGACCTGCACGAGGTAGCCGCTGCGTCCCTGGGCGTCGGTGGCGGGAACCAGTCGCGGCGGGCCCAGGCGGCTGGCGACGGCTCGGGCGCTGACCTGCTGGGCGGCGCGCTGGGCGTTGGCGGCGTCGGTGAAGAAGCCGATCTGGAGGGTGAAGCCGGTGGTCGCCAGTTCGTCGTTGACGCGTTGCTTGAGCGTGTTGTCGCCGCTGTGGTTGCGGGCGAGGGTGAAGTTGGAGCGTGCCTGGCTGGTGTGGCCGAGCTTTTGGCGTGCGGCGCCGGCATGGAAATAGGCGTTGGCGCGCGCTTCGCCGACAAGCTGTGGGGCGGCCTGTTCGAAGGCGTCGGCGGCCTGCTGGTAGCGGCCGGCGGCGGCATAGAGCAGGCCGAGTTCGGCCAGGGCGTCGGCGGCCATGGCGCGGTCGCCGCTGCGTGCGGCGCGTCGCAGGTACTGCTCGGCAGACTGGAGGCGGCCGAGGCGCGCGGCGCTGAGGCCGGCCATATACGCGGCCTCATCGCGGGTGCCGGCCGGCGGGCCGTCGGCCAGGCTATGGGCGGTGCGATAAGCGGCCGCGTAGTCGGCGCGCTCGTAGGCGGCGTAGACTTCGGCCATGCGGCCCGACGCGCGGGGGCTCGAGGCGCAGGCCGCCAGACCCACGCAGACGGCGATCAGCGCGGTCAGCGTGACGGCGCGGCGGGCGATGGTTCGAGCGCGCGTCCGCTGCCGCGCCGCGTTGGGGTATCGGCGGCCGATTCTGCTTTGCCACATCGCCTGCCTCACTCGCTGTTGAAGGGTTGTTGCGATAGCCTAATGTAACTTTCGTCGCGGGCGGCCGGCGGTCGGGCCGCGCCTGGGAGCATCTTCGCCGCCAGTCCGGCCCCTGTGCAAGGAGACCCCCGTGAGCGCAAGTGCTTTGTCGATGATCCTGCGCCAGGCCCTGCGCCACCCGACCCAGGTGGCGACCATCGACGACCGCCAGCAACTGACTTACGGCAAGCTCGTGGGCGGGGCGTTTTTCCTGGCCGAGGCGATCGAAAACCGAACCGAGCAGCGGCACGTGGGCATCATGCTGCCGACCAGCGGCGCCTTTCCGTTGGCGTTGCTGGCCTGCTGGTTGGCGCGGCGGACCGCGGTGCCGCTGAACTACCTGTTGGCGCCCGATGAACTGCGGTACGTGATCCGCGACAGCGGGATTGACACCATCATCACGGTCGGACCGATGGTCGAATTCATCGGTGGGGCGTCGGTGCTGCCGGCCGAGGTGCGGCTGCTTTCGCTGGAGGAGGCGGACTTCAGCGGGTTTGCGCCGCTGCGCTGGCCGCCGCGATTTGAGCCGGACGACCTGGCGGCGCTGCTCTACACGTCGGGCACGTCGGGCCGGCCCAAAGGCGTGATGCTCACCCACGGCAACTTCGCGGCCAACATCGAGGACTGCGCAGCGCATGCCCAGCTTGCCCGCGGCGACACGTTCCTGGGCGTGCTGCCGCAGTTTCACAGCTTCGGCCTGACGGTGCTGACGCTGATTCCTCTGGCAGTGGGGGCGCGGGTGGTGTACACAGCCCGGTTCCTGCCGCGCAGGATCGTTGATCTGGTGCGGGAGTATCGGCCGGACATGTTCGTGGCGATTCCGTCGATGTACGGCGCTCTACTGTCGGTGAAAGACGCGACGGCCGACGACTTCCGCTCGATCCGGCGGGCGGTGTCGGGCGGCGAGCCGCTGCCCGACGCGGTGTTCGAGGCGTTTCAGGAGCGTTACGGCGTGCAGGTGCTGGAGGGTTACGGCCTGACGGAGACCGCGCCGGTGACGCACTGGTCGACGCCGGAACATTACCGGCGTCACGCGGTGGGACGCTCGTTGCCGCGGGTGGCGACGGTGGTCGTCGATGATCGCGACCAGCCCGTCGGGCCGGATGTAGACGGGGAGATTCTGCTGGCCGGGCCGAACATCATGGCCGGCTACTACCACCTGCCGCAGGAGACGCAGGCGGCGATGCTCCGGATGCCCGAGGCGTTGCTGTCGCGCGGCGGGTATCGAACGACACGGGCGTTTCGTACAGGCGACATCGGCCATGTCGACGCGGACGGCTACCTCTACATCACCGGCCGCAAGAAGGAAATGCTCATCGTGGGCGGCGAGAACGTCTTTCCGCGAGAGATTGAAGAAGTGCTGAGCATGCATCCGTCGGTGAAGGCGGCGGCGGTGATCGGCAAGCAGGACGGCATGCGTGGCGAAGTGCCGGTGGCGTTCATCGAGCTCAACGAAGGGGCGCAGCTCGACGAGGCAGGCCTGCGGTCCTGGTGCCGCGAGCGGCTGGCGGGGTACAAGGCTCCGCGTGAAATCCGCGTCATGGACGCCCTGCCGCGCAGCGCCACGGGCAAGCTGCTGCGCCGCAAGCTGCGGGCCGACTGAGACGAAACTCGATTCCAGACCATGCTGCGCCACAAAAACCTGTCTGCATGGACGAACCGTCAGCGGGCTGAGTGTGTACGTAGCCGCAGAGTTCCTTTCCTGCGCCGGTCGATTCGCATGACGGTGTGAGTTTGACATATCCTGGAGAAACCGGAGGCCCGGTCCATGAACGACCTTATAAGCCGGCTGGTGAACTGGCTACAGAGTTCTTATACCTTGCGTCTTCTCGTCCTGGGCGTTCTGGCCCTGCTGCTCCTGATTCCCATCGCGATGATTGACGGGCTGGTGTCCGATCGGCTCAGTCGGCGCGGCCGGGCTGTCGCCGAGGTTTGCGGCAAGTGGGGCGGTCCTCAGACGCTCACGGGTCCGGCTCTGGTGGTGCCTTACACGCATCAGTCGGAGGATACGCTGCCCGACGGCCGCCACACGATCCGTGCTGAAACGCGTCATGCGGTGTTCCTGCCGCAACGGCTGAATGTCGATGCCGCCATCGCCTGCCAGACGCGTTATCGGGGTATCTTCTCCGTGCCCGTCTACAACCTGACGGCCACGCTCGAAGGTGAGTTTGAGCGGCCGAACGTCGTGGAACTCGGCGTCGATCCAGCGTCTGTGGACTGGGATCGGGTCCACCTGGTGATGGGCGTCTCCGATGTCCGAGGCATTCAGGATGAGGCCGTGCTCACCTGGAATGAGCAGCCGGTCTCGTTCGTGCCCGGCACGGGCGAGTTCATGGATCGTTCAGCCGGCATTCACGCGCCGGTTCAGCTCGATGAGGCGCGGCACTTCACCTTTTCGCTGCCGTTGTCGGTGCATGGGAGCGTCGAGCTGTACTTCGTCCCATTCGGGAAAAACACGGCCGTCACGCTCAGTGCCGACTCCGGCGACCCGAGCTTCCAGGGCAACTGGCTGCCTGCGGAGCGGACGATCGGCCCCGCCGGCTTCTCCGCTCGGTGGTCCATCCCGTTTCTCGGTCGCGACTATCCACAATCATGGACGTCCACCACGGCGATGCGTCGTCCGGTCGAGCAGTCGCGCTTCGGCGTGCAGTTGGTCAATCCGGTGGATCACTATCGCATGGCCGAACGCAGCGTGAAGTATGCCTTCCTCTTCATCCTTCTGACCTTCACCGTCGTCTGGCTCATCGAACTGCAAGCCCATCTGCGCGTGCATCCTGTGCAGTGCCTGCTGCTCGGCGCGGCGCTGTGTATCTTCTATCTGCTCGAGTTGTCGCTTTCCGAGCATCTGGGCTTCATGCTCGCGTATGGGATCGCCAGTGCGGCCGTGGTGGTGCTCATCACCGCGTACAGCGTCGCAGCCTTTCAAAGGCTGTCCCGCGCGCTGCTTCTAGCCGGCGGCCTGATTCTGCTCTACGCGTATCTTTACATGCTGCTGATGAACGAGGACTACGCCCTGCTGGCCGGTTCCATCGGCCTCTTCGCCGTGCTGGCCCTCGTCATGTTCACCACCCGCCGCATCGACTGGTACGCCGCCGGATCAAGCCGCACCCCTACATCCCCGTCGACATGACAGCCCGTCTTTGACATGTCGACGGTTCACGGCTCTGTCCAGTACTGCTTTCGGACCCACAACGGCAGCAGCTATCGCCAGTGGTTTTTCGGCGCTCTGCCAGCCTGCAGAGCACGATGGGTGCCCGGGGCAAAGCGAAGCGCTGCCCTGGAAGGTGCGTCAGTGTGGCGCCCTGCGCTGCGGCGCTGAGGCGTTGGTCTGTGGCGGCGCTGCGCTCTGCCACGGCACACGCGTCGGCCCAGACGCCCGACCACGATGAGTCGCGATGCCCAACACACCACTCGCTCACGCTCGCGGCTCGGCGCGGACCCGCCGTGCCTTTCCCGCGGGCTTTGCGATCTTGGCGGTGAATCTACGGGCCCTTTACCCCAGCGGCTCGACGCGCAGGGTCGCGGTCATTTCGTGCTCGGCGCCCGGGGGCAGGGTGATCGCGTGCTCGGCCGCGTTGGCGGTCTCGACGCACAGCATCGTCCGCCAGCCATCCTCGTGGTCTTCATCGTCCAGGTCGGCCATCGCCGCCGCCCGCTGCTGCCAGGGGTTCCATACCACCGTCGCGTCCGAGCCGGTCTTGTCGATCACGATCCGCCGGCCCAGCGCGGGATCGTCGACCACGCACGTCGCCCGCGTGTGCAGGTAGACGCGATCGGTCTCGCCGGTGAATGTCACGGGCTGTTGGTCCTGGGTGCAGCGGGCGAAGTCGAGGGTCTTGTCCAGGTACTCGGTTCCCTCCAGGCCGCGCAGCGTCGCGCGATGGATGTCGCCGACGCGCAGGTAGGTGTGCAGCGCCTCGCT
Source organism: uncultured Phycisphaeraceae bacterium (assembly GCA_964502445.1). Taxonomy (GTDB): domain Bacteria; phylum Planctomycetota; class Phycisphaerae; order Phycisphaerales; family Phycisphaeraceae; genus CAZCWM01. The sequence goes on from CAZCWM010000002.1 coordinate 107,752, forward strand.
GAACCGCAGTGGTGTGCGGCCGGTGTTGCGCATGCGCAGGGCCATGTGCAGCATTGGACCGACGCGGACGGTGAAGCGGGCTTCGTAGTCATGCGGGTAGAACCGCCGGCCCTGCTCATCAGCGGTCAGCACGAACGTCGCCGCGACGGTGTGGGCGTCGAGGGGTTCGACTGCCGCCACCTCCCACGCGCGGGTGCGCACCAGGCCATGCATCGGCGCCTGCGGGTCGGTGTGTTCGCCGCCGAACCACGGCAGGCAGATGGGCACGCCGCCGCGCACCGGTTTGCCCGGCTCGTACGGGCTGCTGTGGCTGACAAAGAGCACCGGCTGGTGGCCGGCGGGCTGGTATTGCAGGACATGCGCCCCATGCAGCAGCATCCGCAGGCTGGCGGTGGGCGGGGTCAGGTGGAGGCAAGTCAGGCCGCCGGGGCCGATGTCGAAATGCGCGACGCCCGGGCGGCCGAAGCGGCCGTTGAGGTCATGAACCAGGTCGGCGTTCGATGCGGCCGGCGCGGGATTGTTGGTCTTGTGCATGGGCACGATCGTAGTGTTTCCGGGGGGTCTGACCAAGGCGCGTACGGGCGAGCGCCAGGCCGGGCACGGGGCTGGGGACGGTGATACAGTGAACAGGTTACGTACCTGACCATGTACGAATTGATCTGCCCCTATTGCGGTCACGTTCGTCGCTCGCCCTTCGTCCGGGTGCATGCGGTAACACGTTGCGGGGGATGTCGGCGCACGTTCCAAGTGGAACAGAGCCAGATTCGCCGGCGTGTGGGCGCAGCGGCGGAGATGGACAGAGACGCATTGGCGGACGCGGCGGCGGACGCCAGCGGCAGCGCGGTGGGGTTGCGGGCGCTGAGCATGGACGAGTCGGTCGACGAGGATCCCTCGGCGCGCAGCGGGGCCCATGAGTTGCTCGATCTTCCGGGCCACGCGGCCCATGCGGCGGACACGGCCCGCAGGGGGCTGGGGGCCCTGGTCCACCGCGCCCGGACGTGGTCGGCGCCTCAATGGGCGGGTGTGCTGGCGGTGCTGGTGGTTCTGGCCGGTCTGTCGCGGCTGCTGCCCGGCGGGGCGTGGCGCGATCCTGGAGAAGTCGAGGAGCAGTCGGACCAGGCTCCGCTGCGCCCACAGATCGACGAACCGGCCCAGCCGAGCGTGGTGCTGGGCGAGGCTGTGCCGGTGGTCGCGGCGGTGTGGCAGCCGGCGGCGGCGGAGTTCACCGCGCCGCAGTCGTCAGGGGCGTTGACTTTCGATGCCCTGGGGTGGCGGACGGACGCGGGCGGGCGCCTGGCGCTGCGGGCGGTGCTGGTGCGGTCGGACGCGGCGATCCGCACGGGGGCGACGCTGCATGTGATGGTGTCCGCGGGCGTGGGGCGGCATCGCTTGATGCGCAGCAGCGTGGCGGTGCCGTTGCTGTTGCCGGACACGCCCGTGGAAGTGTCGTTGCCAGCCCCGGTGGGCATGATGGGCGAGCCGGAGCCGACGGTCTGGCTGGAGCCGGGGCAGGTGGTGCCCGACGCGCTGCCGCTGGTGGTCAGCCAGGTGCGGGTCGAGTCGGCGCGGGGGCTGGACTCGGTGCGTGTGAGCGCGGTGAACCCGACGCGGCGGTACCTGAGGCCGACGCGTTTTGTCGTGACGGCCACGGACGCCAAAGGGATTGTGGCGGGGATGTGGACGATCGACTACCGTCCGTTGATCGAGCCGGGGGCCCGGCTGGAGTTGTCGGCGCCGGTGGCGCTGGGCGACGCGCAGTTGGCGCGCTGGGAGGCGACGGGCGTGGCGGTGCCCGCGGGGGGGCTGTCTTCGGATGTGGTGGACTGGGGCCACTGACGTGCCTGGGGCGGCGGGGCGAACCCATCGGCGGCCAAGGCAGTAGGATGAAGGTCGTTGCCGCCGTCACCGGTCAGCCCGTGATCAGGAATCCGCCTTGCTTATCCCCGTCGGCACCGACCGCAGACAGCGTCACACCCCCTGGGTGAACTACACCCTGGTGGGGTTGAACGTGCTGTTCTACCTGCTGACCGCCAGCCAGGTGGGCCAGCCGCTGGACAACATCCGTCTGCTGTTTCTTCAACCGGCCAGTCCGTCGCTGACGCAGTTCTTCAGCTACCAGTTCCTGCATGCTGACGTGATGCACCTGGCGGGAAACATGTTGTTTCTGTACGTGTTCGGCAATGCGGTGGAGGATCGGCTGGGGTCGGTGGGGTACCTGTTTTTCTACCTGGCGGGCGGCGTGCTGGCGGGTCTGGGCCACATCCTCATCGAGTCGTCGCCGGTCATTGGCGCCAGCGGCGCGGTGGCGGCGGTGAGCGGGGCGTACCTGGCTCTGTTTCCACGCAGCAATGTGACGCTGTTCTACTGGTTTTTTCTGTTCGTGGGCTACTTCGAGGTGTCGAGTCTGCTGCTGATCGGGGCGTACATCGTCCTGAATGTGGTGGAGCATCTGTGGGGCGCGGGGCAGGTGGCGCATCTGGCGCACCTGACGGGCTATGCCTACGGTTTCGCGATCGGGATGTTGATGTTGTGGGTGGGCGTGCTCGATCGCGAGCCGTTCGACATGCTGGCGTTGTGGGAGCGGCGGCGTCGGCGGGCGGCATTTGCCCGAATGACCCAGGGCGGTGGTGGGCCGTGGCTGGCGACGGCCGGGGCTGCCAAAGCATCGGCGCCGGAAGGCGACCAGGAGCAGGACGCCCATCGCCGGGAGATTCTCGCGTTGCGGGCGCGGATCGGGGAGGCGATCGACGGCCACAACCTGGGCCAGGCGGCGGAATGGTTCGGGCGGCTGCAGCAGCTTGAACCCGGGGCGGTGCTCAGCCAGCAGCAGCAGTTGGATGTGGCCAACCAGCTCATGTCGGTGGGGCGCTACGAGGCGGCGGCGCAGGCGTACGAGGGGATGCTGGGGACGTACGGCAGCTATCCGCAGCGTGAGCAGGTGGAACTGATCCTGGGGTTGATCTACGCCCGCTACCTGCGGCGGCAGGACCGGGCGAGGCAGCTCCTGGAGCAGGCGCTGGGTCGGCTGCGTGACGAAGACCAGAAGCGGCTGGCGCGGCAGGTGCTGGATGAGCTGGAGGCATGACCGGGGCTTGCCGGCGTCGGCCGAGTCTTTAGAATACCCGCCCGTGCTTTGAAGGCCGCCCCCCGGCCGAGGCACGCCAGCCGGCCGACCCCCTCGGCCCATGGCGCCCCCCCCACGCCTGACAACGATCCCGGAAGTGAGCCCATCCATGAGCGATAGTCTGAACCTGAAAGGCAATGCCGTCATCGGCCAGTCCGGCGGACCGACCGCCGTCATCAACCAGTCGCTGGTCGGCGTGGTCGAGGTGCTGCGCGGCGGGAGCGGTGTCGAGAAGATTCTCGGCGCGCGGCACGGCGTGCGCGGCATCGTGGAGAACCACTTCACCGAGCTTCAGGAGATACCCGAGGACCGGCTCGAGCGCATCGCCCAGACGCCCTCGGCTGCGCTGGGCTCCAGCCGCGACAAACCCGATGAAGCGTATTGCAGGCGCATCTTCGACGTGTTCGAGAAGAACAACGTCCGCTACTTCTTCTACATCGGCGGCAACGACAGCTCGGACACCTGCCGCATCGTCAACGAGCTGGCCAAGCAGGTCGGCTATGAACTGCGGGCTTTTCACGTGCCCAAGACGATCGACAACGACCTGGTGTGCAACGACCACACGCCCGGCTACGGATCGGCGGCGAAGTTCGTGGCCCATGCGTTCATCGGCGACAACGCCGACAACCAGGCGCTGCGCGGCATCAAGATCGACGTCATCATGGGCCGGCACGCCGGTTTTCTGACGGCGGCGAGCGTGCTGGCCAAGGCCCACGTCAACGATGGGCCGCACCTGATCTATGTGCCCGAGGTGGCGTTTGACGTCGACAAGTTCGTGGCGGATGTCGATCGCATCTACACGCAGCGCGGGCGCTGTCTGATTGCCGTGAGCGAGGGCATTCACGACGCGGACGGTACGCCGATCGTCACCAAGCTGGCGCGTGACGTGGAGAAGGACGCGCATGGCAACGTGCAGCTTTCGGGCACGGGCGCCCTGGGCGACTTCCTGAGCCAGTTGCTCAAGAGTCGGCTGGGCGAGAAGCTGCGTGTGCGGGCCGACACCTTCGGCTATCTGCAGCGCAGCTTCGCGGGCCTGGTGTCGCCGGTTGACGCCCAGGAGGCGCGTGAGGTGGGGCGCAAGGCGGCGGAGATGGCGCTGATCGGCAACCTGGACGGCTCGATCGCCATTCAGCGGGTCAGCGATGATCCGTATCGCATGGAATACCGGCTGGTCGATCTGGCGGAGGTGGCGGGCAAGACGCGCACGCTGGATGCGGAGTGGATCGTGGATGGCAACATGATCAGCGACGCGTTCCGGCGGTACGCCCTTCCGCTGGTGGGCAAACTGCCGCAGATCGAAACGCTGCGCGATCGTTAAGATAGGCCGCGTGCGTGCCGCGCGGCGCGCGGTTCCTGGCTGCCAGTCAGCGAGAGGCGAACATGCTCGGCATCGAACCGTGGCTTGACGCCCATGCGGTGTTCTGGCCGCTTTTCATTTTTCTGGCCCGCGTCACCGACGTGTCCATCGGCACGATGCGCACGATCTTCGTGGTGCGCGGCCACCGGATGTTCGCCGCGATGCTCGGCTTCGTCGAGGTCATCATCTGGATCGTCGCGGTGTCCGGCGTGCTGCGCGATGACCTGACGGTGGTGAAGGTGCTGGCGTACGGCGGCGGATTCGCGACGGGCAACCTGGTGGGCGTGTGGGTCGAGCAGAAGCTGGCCATCGGGCTTCAGCGTGTGATCCTGATCTCGCGGGGGCGGCACCATTCGGTGGCATTCGGCCTGCGGCTGGCGGACTTTGCCGTCACGGAAGTGCCGGCCCGCGGCGGCATGGGCGAGGTGGCGATGTGCTTTGTGATCGTCGCCCGACGTCGGGCCCCGGATGTGGTGCGCATCGCCAAGGCGATCGACCCGGACGTCTTTCTGATCGTGGAGGACGTTCGCAGCTCGAGTCTGCGCCGGCGCAGCGACGTCGCGCACGAGGCCACCGGCTGGCGGGCGATCGCAAAGAAGAAGTAGGACGGCAGACCAGGGCTCGATGCGCGGCCGCGGGCTGAAAATCACCCATCAGAATCCAATGGCCTCTCACCGCGGAGCGTGGAACACCTGCACGGGAATGTGCGGCAGACGCTGGCGAAACCATACGCCCAGCCGATCCATGTGGGCGTCATCGAGCGGGGCGACGAAGCGCTCAGCCGTGGCGCGGGCGACGGTGTAAAGCTGCACGGCTTTGATGCGGCAGCCGGCATCGGCCAGCTCGCGCACGCGCTCAAGATAAGCATCGAATTCGTCGTCGGGCAGGGGCTGGCCCCAGGCTTCGAGAAAAAGCGACTGAAGCACGACCGGATGCTGGCGGCCGAAGTTGCGGATGTTGTCCAGCACGCGGCGCAGAGGCATCGCCGCCCGGTCGATCTTGCGGAAGTAGTCCTCGGTGCCCGCGTCCAGCTTGGCCCACACCTCGTCATGCTCGGGGTCGAAGCGATCCAGGGCGGTCCGGACGCGCGGCCGATCGAAGAGGGTCGCATTGGTGATGACGATCAGCTTCACGTCCGGCAGGTCGAGCTCGCGGCGGACCGCCTGGGCCAGTTGCACCGCGTCGTCGAAACGCGCGTAGGCCGTGGGCTCGCCATTGCCGGAGAAGGCGATGTCGTTGATGCGGCGGTACTCGGGGCTGACGGTGTTGAACGGCTCGTATAGCCAGATGCTGGCGTCCCTGGCCCAGGTGAGCAGTTGCCGCAGCTCGCGGGCGATCTGGTCAAGATCGACATCGGTGCGCGGCGGGGGCTGGGTGCGGTCGACGCAGCAGTAGACGCAGTCGAAGTTGCAGGCGGTGTCGGGGTTGAGGTTGATGCCGATCGACAGGCCGTGGCTGCGCCGGCTGACGACGGGGTAAACGTAATCGAAATCACCCCACAGCCGGGGATGCTCGGCGAAGGCGCGGCGGTTGCCGCCGTCGGGTTTTGCCCTCCCGTCTTCCCCGCTCGGGTTGTTGGTTTTCGCGGGCACGTCGGTATTGTACGGGCATGAAGATTTACATCCTCGCGGACATGGAAGGCATCAGCGGCATCCGCAAGATCGAGCAGGTGCAGCCGGGCGGCAATGAATACTGGGCCGAGGGCGTGCCGCTGATGGAGGCGGACATCGAGGCCGCGGTCGCCGGCTGCCGCGACGGCGGGGCGGACGAGGTGGTCGTCGCCGACACGCACGCCGGCGGCGGACAGCTTCGTCTGTCGAAGATGGGCCCGGGTGCGGTGTACGAGACGCCGGGGGCCGACCCCGCGCCGGCCTGCATGATGCCGGCCCTGGACCAGACGTTTGACGGCGTGATTCTGCTGGGGCATCACGGCATGGCGGGCACGCTCAACGGCTTTCTCGACCACTCGTTCGATTCGTCGCGCGTGTTCGAGATGCGGCTGGACGGGCGGCCGATCGGGGAGATCGGCATCGAGGCGGCGTATGCGGGGCACTTCGGCGTGCCGGTCATCATGATCAGCGGCGACGCGACGACGGCCGCGGAGGCGCGTGATTTTCTGGGCGACGTGGAGACGGCGATCGTGAAGTGGGGCGTCGGCCGCAACCGCGCGCGGTGCCTGCCGGTGGACGAGGCGCATGAACTGGTGCGCAACACGGCGAATCGCGCGGTCGAGCGCGCGGCCCGGAAAGGCGCATTCAAGCCGTTCGCCCCGAAGCTGCCGGCCACGCTGGAGGTCACGCACTATCGAAGCGACTATGCCGAGCAGGCGATGTATGAGCGCTGGTGGCAGCGTGTCGATGCACGCACCGTGCGGCGTGAGGTGGAGTCATTGAAGGACATCAAATAGGCGCAGCGATGCACTCACGCGCCGAGTTGATCGAGCAGCACGCGGCGGAAGGTCTGGATGGGGGCGTCGGCGCCGGTCCAGAGGGTGAACTGGGCGGCGGCCTGGCGGATGAACATTTCCGTGCCGGGGATGGTGAGGCAGCCGGCCGCCCGGGCGTCGTGCAGCAGCCTGGTGTTCACCGGGTTGTAGATGGTGTCGAAGACAACGGTGCCCGGACCGCAGTCGCTGATGTCGCGCAGATCGGTCAGCGGGCTGGCGTCGACGTTCGGGTGCATGCCGATGGGCGTGCAGTTGATGACGACCTGGCAGTGGGCGTCGGCCAGGGCGTGCAGCGGCTGGGCGCGGACCGGACCGGCCATGTCGGCGAAGTCGTCGGCGATGGTCTGGGCGCGTTCGAGCGTGCGGTTGTAGATGGTGACGTTGGCCCCGTGTTCGGCGAAGCCGGCGGCGATGGCCCTCGCCGCACCGCCCGCGCCGATGATCGCCACCTGCTGGCCCTTGAGCTCGCGTGCTTCGATGTCGAGGCTGTCGCACACGGCTTCGAGGGCGCCGGCGTAGTCGGTGTTCGAGGCGTAGAGCGCGCCGTCGTCGCCTATGCTGAGCGTGTTGGCGGCGCCGATGCGTGCGGCCAGCGGTTCGATCACGCCGCCCCGCTCGGTGACGAAGCGAAGCAGGTTTTCCTTGTGGGGGATGGTCACCGACGCGCCGCGGAAGTGCAGATCCCGGGCGTCGAGCATCGCGCCGACGGTGGCCTTGAAGTGTTCGTATTCCGGCGGGATCGGCAGGGGCAGGTAGACGCCGTCGAAGCCCAGGGCCTCGAAGCCGGCGTTGTGGATGGCCGGGCTCATCGAATGGCCGACGGGATAACCGATGACGCCATACACCTCGGTCTTCGGGTTCATCGCGTCCCAGCGGTACAGGCGCTTGAGTTGATGAACGGTGGGCTGGCCGGGGGCGGTGGTGTTGGCGGCGTCGACGACGGCGAAGGTGAGCAGGGCGCCGAACTTGCGGGCGAGGATACGGCTGGGGGCGCCGAAGGGGCCCATGCACAGGGCGATGGAAGGCTTGAGTCGATGGGTCAGAAGCTCGAAGGCCTCGAGGTTGTCGCGCAGCGATCGGGCCTGCCAGACCATCTTGACGACGTTGCAGTGGTCGAACTGGGTCATGGCCTCGACGCGCTGAAGCAGGTCGGGTGGCCGTTGGCTGAAGTCGTGGCTGGACAGGATCAGTCGCGTGTCGTGGCGGAGCATCTGCGCCAGGCGCCCGCGCACCTGTGGATCGCGCTGGTAGCTGGCCAGCTCGAAGTCGAGGTAGGACGGGGCGGTGCGTCCGGCCATGATGCGATCGAGCAGATCGAGGCGCTGGGCGTCGGTGCCGGGGTGATGGCCGCCTTCCCAGGTGGGTCGGCAGGTGACGATGCACGGCAGGCCGCACTGCTCGATGAGTTGGGCGATCTGATCGGCGTCGGCTTCGGTGCGGACGAAGGGATCGACGCGCAGCTCGATGAGGTCGGCGCCGTGTTCAGCCGCCTGGGCCGCGGCCGCGAGGGCCTGGCCGATGTTGTGGATGAGGATGGAGACGGCCAGTCGGGTCATGGTGGAGCTCGCGATGCCGCCTCGTAGGGTAGCGGGACGTGTGGACGACGACCAGACGGCTCGCCGGCTTTGCGCGACTGGCCGGGGACGGCGGCAGTCGGTAGTCTGTGCGCCTTCGCGTGCGGCCGGCCCCCTTGATTCATCGACCCTGCCTGGACCACCCATGCCCAAGATCGAAGCGATTCCGGCGGTCATGTACGCCGCCGCTCTGCAGCCGTCGGCCGACATCTCGGCGCTGGTCGCCCCGCCCTATGACGTGCTGGACGAAGCGGGCAAAGCCCGTCTGCTGGCGGGCAGTGAGCGCAACATCGTGGCCATCGACCTGCCGCACCTGCCCGCCAAGACAGTCGGCCCACCTCAGACCTATGAAGTGGCGGCGGCGATGTACCGAAAGTGGCTGGCGGACGGGATCCTGGTGCGCCGCGATGCGCCAGCCATGTTCGTTTACACGCAGACGTTCACCGTGGACGGCGTGACGCACTGCCGACGGGGTCTGATCGCCGATCTGTCGGTGCAGCCCTTTGGCCCTGCGGCCGACGGGAACGGTGGGATCTTTCCGCACGAGCAGACTTTCAGCGGGCCCAAGGAAGACCGTCTGCGGCTGATGCGGGCGACGCAATGTCAGCTTTCGCCGATCTTCGGGCTTTATCGCGACGAGGCGTCGGGTGTCGGCGATCGTCTGAACAAGGCGATGGCCCGCGGCGGGCCGGACTTCACCGCGACGACCCGCGACGGCACGCGGCACGAGGTGTGGGTGGTGCGCGAGCCGGACGCGATCGCCGGTTTTGCCGCGGCGCTGGCGGGCAAGGATGTGTTCATCGCCGACGGGCACCATCGCTACACCACGGCCCTGAACTATCTCAACGAGCTGCGCGCAAGAGGCGAAACGGTGCCGCGCGCGGCCCAGCGGTGCATGTTCGTGCTCATCGCGATCGAGGATCCGGGGATGATCGTGCTGCCCACGCACCGGGTGCTGGGAGGCATGGCGGGGTTCAGTTTCGAGCGTTTCACAGCTGCGGCGCGGGGCCGGCTGAAAATCGAGCGGTTCCAGGGCGATCTGGCGGCGCTGGAGGCAGCGCTGCCGGGGGCCGGTCCACACGCCATGGGGCTATACGACGCGATGGCCGGGAAGGGTCCGCGGCTGTGGCTGGCGACGACGGTCGAGGCGGATCCGCTTGCGTCGGCATTCCCGCAGGCCAGTGATGCGTGGCGTGGCCTGGATGTGGCGATCGCCCAGCACCTGATCGTCGAGGGCATCTGCGAACCCACGTTCTGTTCGGGCGGGGAATCGGTGGCGTGGCAGTTTCCCCACACGCTGGCGGACCTTGAGGCGGCGGCCGACGGCAAGAAGGGCCAGTTGGGTCTGGTGATGCAGCCGACACCGCTGGAGGCCATCGGCGCGGTCTGTGCCGCCGGTGAACTGATGCCGCAGAAGAGCACGTTCTTCTATCCCAAGCTGGCGACGGGTCTGGTGCTCAACCCGCTGGCGTGAGGTGCCAGCACATGCTATAAGCTCGGCAGGTACAGACGCTTGGAAGACACCACGCCCCTGGCAGAGCTATCCGACGAGCAACTCGTGGAATGTTACCGCGAGGGGCGGCGCGAGGCTTTCGCCCAGCTTGTGCAGCGGTACGAGCGGGATCTGTTTCACTTTCTGGTGCGTTTCGTGCGCCGGGCGGCGGCGGCGGACGATATGTTCCAGGAGACCTTCTTGCAGGTCCATCTGTCCATCGAGCAGTTCGATTCCAGCCGCCGCTTTCGGCCGTGGCTTTTCACGATCGCGGCGAACAAGGCCCGGGACTACCTGCGTAGAAACAAGAACGCCGCGTCCAATGTGCTCACCAACCCCATTGGCGGGGCGTCGGGGGCGGACGATGGCCGGACCATGATCGACCTGCTGGAGGATGAACTGCCGCTTCCTGAGGAGGCGGCGATGGAGGGTGAGACGCAGAAGCTGGTGCAGGAGACGGTCGAACAGTTACCGGACCATCTGAAAGAGATCCTGCTTCTGGCGTATTTTGAGCGGTTCGCCTACAAGGAGATCGCGGAGATGCTGGGCATTCCGGTAGGCACGGTCAAGAGCCGGCTGCACGCGGCCGTGGGGGCCTTCGCGGAGGCCTGGAAATATGGCAAACCCGCGGGCTAGGGCCTGCGTAGTATGGAGCAGCACCCCCAGGCGACGTCGGCCGGGGCGAGCGTCAGTCGACGCGGTTTCGGCCGTCAGCACGCCAGGAGCATGCTGGGGAGCATGGGGGTACAGGAGCATTGGCGCACGGGAGCACCGGCGCACGGGAGAAGGCTTGGTCAGCATGTCGCCCCCGGGCGCGCACGGTCGGTGAGCGGGGTTTTGAAGCTGAGTTATGAATCTGATCGCTTATCCTGACCGTTGACCAGGGCCGTCGGCATCAAAGCCGTCAAGCCCGTGATACGTGACCTGAGAATGAACGCTATGGCGGACGAACCCACGAATTTCCGGATGCCCCGCTCGCTCTCGGCCCAGGATGCCGAGATCGTCGATCGTCTGCTGGCGTCGCTTTCGCAGGCGAATCACGCGGACGGCGGGAGCGTAGAGCCGGTGTGGTCAAGCGATGCGTCGCCGCGCGCTCAGCGGGTGCGGCAGTTGATGAGGCTGATCGACGCATGGCCGGCCGCGGAACCCGCCCACGACCTGGCTCGACGCACCCTGGCGAAGATTGAGGCGGCCCAGCAGCAGGCGCGTTTTGACCGGCAGATTCAGGCGTTGAAACTGGGTGGGCGACCGGTGTCCGGTCCGCGGCGCTTCGGCTGGAACGACCTGGCGGCGGTGGCGGCGATGCTCATTGCGGCGTTTTCGCTGGGGCTGCCCATGCTCTCAACGTCGCGTGGTCAGTCGCGGCAGATCGCCTGTGCGAACAACCTTCGGACAGCGGGCGCGGCGATGACCAGCTACGCCGCTGACAGCCAGGGCCAGATGCCGCGTCTGGGCAACTTTGAGGGCCAGCCCTGGTTCCTGGTCGGCCAGGGTGTCGAGACGCACAACGGTCAGCCCCAGCAGGTTCGATCGAACTCGGCGCACCTGTTCCTGCTGGTGCGCCGCGGCTACATCCACCCCGGCGCCTTGGCGTGTCCGGAAAACGAGCACGCGACCCAGCACCTGGCGGCCGGCGCCTTTGACTGGCCCAACGCCAAGGCCGTCTCATACAGCTATCAGAACCAGTTCACGCGGCGACCGGTGCGGCTGGAGAACGCTCCGGGCATGGCCGTGCTGGCGGACAAGAACCCGCTTTTCATCATCGCCGCCGACGCCCAGGGCAAGCCGGTGCGTCTGAAATTTCGCCATGATCTGGCCCCCACCGCCGTCAGCGAGATGCACCGAGGCGGGCAGAACACCCTGCGGGCCGATGGCGCGGTGTTCTGGACGGTGCGGCCGATGCTGCCCGGAGGCGAAGACAACATGTGGCTGCTGGAAGGCGTGCGCGACTACAGCGGCCGCGAATCGCCCACCCGCTCCGACGATGCCCATCTGATTCCCTGAGTCCGCGTCTCGCGGCTCTATCCGGTTCCTTTTTCCCCAGCCCTGTGACGCTGTTCGTCGTGGCGGCGGGCTTGCAGTATGATCGCGGAGGACCGCATCTCTATTCACGCGAGGAATCCGCGCCATGACCATCGTCAAAATCCTTCTGGCCATTTTCCTGCCGCCGGTCGCCGCGTTCATGCAGGTGGGGCTGAGCCTGCACTTCTGGCTCAACATCCTGCTGACGATCCTGTTCATGTTCCCCGGCTCGGTGCACGCCCTGTGGCTTGTGGCGACCGACAGGAAATCGTGAGGGACGGGCCGCAGCCGCGGCCAGCCGCGGGCACCAGGGCCTGCTTTGGGCACAGAGTTGTGCAAGGCTGCGGTTTGCCACCAGAGCCGCGGAATTTCCTATTTTGCCATTGACCTCGCTTCAGTAGCGGGGATAATCTCTATATGGGTTCCCTCATGCGGTTCTCCCCCGGCCATTGCGGCCGACCCGCGTGAAGGATGGGTGCCCTGCCTTCCGTACGTAGCGTGTCACCGTGCGTCGAGATGACAAACCGGCTTGAAGCCGGCAGTTGTTGCACAGGTCGGCTGACAGGGAGGTGCGCGATGCCGTCGGTGGACCCCATCATGGAGGCGGAAGTTCGAGTTTTGCTGCAGCGAGAGTCGCGGCGTCTGGGTTGGGGTGGGACGGAGCCCCGCGATCCCGTCTGGGCGTCGATTCCCGGGTTGCCGGGACAGTTGGCCGAGTTGGCGGAACGCTGCTGGGACCGTTCGCCCCGCCAACTGGCGCCCATGGTTCGTCGGATGCTGATGGAGCCGCAGTTCTGTGATGCGAGCGGTGACAACGTGGTGGACGACGATCTGTGCCGCCACGTGGAGGAGGAAGTCGCCGCCGCCCTTCGGGTTGTGGAACTGCTGTGGGCCCGGTATGCCGACGAAAGGTCTCGGGGGCATCTGGACGCGGTGGTTCCGATGTGCGGCTGAGGCGTCGCGACTCATTTTAAAGCGTCTGACGGCGGCTTGAACCAGGGGCCGCCGAGGTGGCTGGGCGGACACGATGCGGTTAGGCTCGAGGCATGCGGCACAAGGACCGACGCATGCGGGACGCGAGCCCACGGAAGATGGCCGAAACCACGCAGTTGCAGGACAGACGCAGTCAGACCAGCGCCAGGGGCGTGGGGCCCTTGGCGCTTCTCTTGTGTGCGCCGCTGCTGGGGGTTCTGCTAGGGCCGTTAGTCCTGGGGCGGGTGAATCCACAACTTCATCGACAACTGTGGGTGGGCGGCGTTGTCCAGGAGCGGACGCAGGCGGCTCAGGCGGCGGAGTTTCAGAGCCAACTGTCGCGGCTGGGGAGCACGGGGGTGACCGACGCGGCGGTCGCGGAACTTGTGCAGGCCAACGCCATCCAAGCGGCGGCACTGGCTGACGCGACGCGGGCGCAAGTCGTGCGGCGTGAGGCGCTGCTGGCGCAGATGGCCGGCGGACTGGTGCTGGGGGCGGCCGGCGTGCTGGTGCTGCGAGGACTGCTGGGTGTCTGTGGTGCGTTGGTGCTGGCCGATCGGCTGGACGGGCTGCTGGCTGCGGCGATAGGCGCGTGGATGGTGCTGTGGCTGGGCCGCGGTGCCGCGCCGGGAGCGGCCGGGACGGCGGTGATCGCCGCCACGATGGCGATGAGCCTGACGCTGGTCCTCTGGCCGACGGCCGTATCCAGGGAATCCTGATCCAGTGGCCCTATAGATCGCTGGCGCGGTTGGCCTCGGCCAGCCGGGGGTCCAGCAGGTCGCAGAGGCTGTGATACAGCAGCAGGTGGGCTTCCTGGATGCGCTGGGTGTTGTTCGAAGGCACCGTCAGTTCGATCTCCGCCAGACCCTTGCATGTGCCGCCGTCGCGGCCGAGGAAGGCGATGCGCGTCATCCGCCGGGCCGCGGCGACCTGCAGGGCCAGCCGCACGTTCGCGCTGTTGCCGCTGGTGGAAAAAACGATCAGTACGTCGCCGGCCTGGCCGAGGGCTTGAACCTGGCGGGCGAAAAGCTGTTCAGCCGGGAAGTCATTGATGAGGGCGGTGGTCAGGGCGTTGCAGGCGGTCAGGTCCATCGCGGCGAAGCCGGGGCGATCGAGCTGGTAGCGGCCGGCGATTTCGCAGGTGAGGTGGGCGCTGTCAGCCGCACTGCCGCCGTTGCCGCAGCACAGCACCTTGTGACCGTCGAGCAGGGCGGCGCTGAGGGTGTCGGCCGCCTCCTGCAACGGCTCGGCCAGATGCTCGATGCGCTCATGAAGCCGGCGGGCGGCCGTGAGATTCGCAATCAGGACATCATGGGCGGAAAGGGGGGCGCCTTCGGACATGGGCGGTGGCTCCACGCAGGTCGGCCGGGCGGTCTGGCCGCGGTCGACGGCGGGTCAGAGGTAACGTCTCATCATACGGCGCATGACCATCGCGCTGAGGCTGGGACAGGCGGTGAGCAGGCCGAGCAGGACGCGTGTGACCGGGCTGGGCCAGACCTCGGCCCGCGGACGGCGCAGGGCGGCGACGATCTTTCGCGCGACCTTCTCGACCGGCTGACGCAAGGCGTCGGGCGTGTTGCGTCGCGGCCGATAAACGGTATCCGACACCGTTTCGACGACGGCGCCGAATTCGGTGCGGGTGCCGATGGGGTGGATGCTGGTCAGGTCGACGCCTTCACCGGCCAGTTCGGCACGCATGGCGCAGGCGATGGCGTCCTGAGCCGCCTTGGTCGCCGCATAAAGCCCGTAGTAAGGCGGGGCGATCTCGCTGGCGGCGCTCGAGCAGATCAGGATGTGGCCGCGGCCCTGGCGCCGCATGTGCGGCACGGCCGCTTGGACGACGTGCAGTGTGCCGAAGAAGTTGGTCTCGAAAATGGCCCGCGCCTGGTCGATCGTCGTCTTGTCGACCGGCGCGCCGATGCCGTAGCCCGCATTGGCGAAGACAGCGTCCAGCCGCCCGTGCCGCTGGGCCGCGTCGTCGACGAGGCCGAACATGGCCAGCCGGTCGCACACGTCGGCCACGACGATCTCGCCGCCGCCGCCGCGGGCCCGGCCCGCCTGCGTGCAGGCCGCGGCGACCTGCCGCAATCGCTCCTCGCGCCTGGCGCTGAGCACGACGTGCATGCCCTCGGCGGCGCACGCCACGGCCGCAGCGGCGCCGATGCCGCTGCTGGCGCCGGTGATGACGATCACCTGTTCTCGAAGATCGCGGGATCGAAGCTGCATGGCCGAAAGTCTACCGACCGACATCCGTGTGTGCCCGCGGCCTCATGGGGACGAGGGAGGCCGACCGGCGGCGCGGTCGAAGTGAAGGATTCCACGCAACCGTATACTCTGGCCGTCGGGCGCTTCTTGACGATGGCCGACCTTCACACGGATAACGACATGGATGACAGGACTCTGATCCAGCGCATCTGCGACGCGGCTCTGCTGCGCGGGCAGTTCACGCTTCGCAGCGGTCGCACGAGCAAATATTACCTTGACAAGTATCTTTTCGAGACCCAGCCGGACATCCTGGCCGAACTGGGGCGGCGGTTCGCCGCGCGGGTGGGTGATGAGGTCGATGTCCTGGCCGGCGCGGAGCTGGGCGGCATTCCGCTGGTCGCGGCCGCGTCGATGGCCAGCGGCAAACCGAGCGTGCTGATCCGCAACCAGAAGAAGGACTACGGCACGGCCAAACTGCTCGAGGGGAAGCTGGGCAAGGGGCAGCGCGTGGTGATCGTCGAAGACATCGCCACCACTGGCGGTCAGGTGCTGGAGGCGGCGAAGGTGATCGAGGCAGTCGGGGCGAAGGTGGTGAAGATCATCGCCGTGATCGACCGGCAGGAAGGCGCCCGGGAGAACATCGAGGCGGCCGGCTTCACGTTTGAAAGCCTGCTGACCAAGGGGGATCTGGGCATCGACGAATAGCAGCCGCGGCTTCAGGCTCAGGGCAGGTCGAAGGTCTGCTGCGTTTCGAGCCTGACCCCGGAAGCGGCGTCGGTGAGGGCGAGTACGGCCGTGAGCGTCGACGGCCGCTCGACGGCGGGCAGCGGCACATCGAGGGTGTGGTGCGTGCCCATGAAGCCGCTGCGATAGGCGGCGTCGAACGCGGCGGCGGTGAAGGTCTTTTCGGCCAGGACGCGTGGGGAAGCGTCGGCCTGAAGGGCGACGATCTGCACCGTGACGGTCGCGGCGGTCACCAGGAAGCGGCCTTGGGCGTCGCGGGTCTGGACATAGAGCCGCAGCGCGTCGATGCGCCCGTCATCGTCGGTGTCGACCGGCCCGCTGTAGCGGCCGAGCGTGACCTGACTGAGGACGGGCAGGTCGGCGTCGACGTCGGCCGCGGACGAACTGAGCCGCGATTCGAGAGTCCGCACCTGCTGGTCACGTCGTTCGAGGGCGGTCTCGAGGGCCTGCACTTTGCGATCGAGTTCGAGGTTCTCGCGGCGCAGGCGGTCGTTGTCATTGACAAAGTTTTTCGGACCGCTGGCGCAGCCGCCGGTCAACAGACATACGGCCGTCACGGTCGCCGCGCACGCCACAGGGCCAAGGGCGTGGCGTCGCGGGGCGGATGACGGCGGTGGGGCGGTGAACACGGGCGGCTCCGTTGCGTGCGGTGTCGGCGACGCGATGGCGCTTAGGCGTTGTCGCCGGCGACCGAATCGGGCAGGTGGGTGAGCACGCGGTCGGCGGCGCCGTAAGCGACGGCCTGTTCGGCGTCCAGCCAGTAGTTGCGCTCGCAGTCGCGGGTGATGGTGTCGAGATCCTGGCCGGTGTGGTGCTGCATGATCTGGTACATGCGTTCGCGGATTCGCAGCATTTCCTTGGCCTGAATCTCCAGATCGGTGGCCTGCCCTTCGATGCCGCCGATCAAAGGCTGGTGCAGCATGACCCGGCTGTTGGGCAGCACGAAGCGTTTGCCCGCCTCGCCGGCCATGAGCAGCACGGCGCCCATCGACGCGGCCATGCCCACGCAGTAGGTGCATACCTGGGGGCGGATGAACTGCATGGTGTCATAGATGGCCATGCCCGCGCTGATCGACCCGCCGGGCGAGTTGATGTAGAGGTGGATGTCGGCCTTGGCGTTCTCGTTGGAGAGGAACAGCAACTGGGCGATGATCAGATTGGCCGTGTCGTCGGTCACCTGGTCGCCGAGGAAGACGATGCGGTCCTTGAGCAGCCGCGAGTAGATGTCATAGGCCCGTTCGCCGCGGCCGGACTGCTCGATCACCATGGGAATCAATGGCATGATGGTCCCTCATCTGCTGGCGGGTATCGGCACCGCCGCCTGTGGATCCTTGTGACGCGCGGCCTGGGGCTCGCGGCGGATGGGTTGCGGGACGGATTCTAGCAGCGCCGCCGGCAGGGGCCAACGGGGTCGCGTCGTGCTTCGCCGCGCCGCCGCCGCGCTACGCTGCTAGGATATGGTTCTGGCCTCTGTTGACGCATGCCCGCCTACGCACCCACCCGAGGCTTGATGCCGTGACCCTCGCCAGCCCGCTTGAAGTCCAGACGTCGTCGTCGCGTGGCGCGATGCTCGCAGCCGGTTCGCTGTGGTGGCGCGAAGTGCGGGCGTTTCTGCGCCAGCGGGGGCGGATCATCGGCGTGCTGGCGCCGCCGGTTCTTTTCTGGCTGATGCTCGGCTCGGGGTTCAACCAGGCCATCCGCCTGGATGCGGGCCAGGGCGCGGCGTCCGCGGTTGTCGCCGGCGCGCCCTCGGATCCAGCCGCGCCCGGTCTTGGCTACATGGCCCTGTTCTTCCCGGGGACCGTGGCGATGATCGTGGTCTTCACGACGATCTTCACGGCCTATTCGGTGATCGAGGATCGGCGGGCGGGTTTTCTTCAGGGCGTGCTGGTCTCGCCGGCGCCGCGCCTGGCGATCGCGTTGGGCAAGATAGGCGGCGGGGCGGTGTTGGCGACGCTTCAAGGCATACTGCTGCTGGTGTTCTGGCCGGTGGTTGGGCCTTGGCCCGGATGGCTGGGGCTGGGCGCGGCCACGGGAATGCTGGCGCTGATCGCGGTGATGATGACCAGCATCGGCTTCTGCCTCGCCTGGCCGATGAGCAGCAGCGCAGGCTTTCACGCGGTGCTGAACCTGACGATCTTTCCGATGTGGCTGCTCTCGGGCGCGGTGTTTCCATACGGCAGCGCGGCCGGGTGGCTGAAAGTGCTGATGATTCTCAACCCACTGACGTATGCCCAGGCGGCTTTCGCCGCATCTCTGTATGGGGCCCGCGGCGATTGGCGAGGTCCGCTGCCATCGGCCGGCTGCGCGATCGTGGCGCTGCTGGCGACAGCGGGCCTGTTGTGGCTGGCGGCAGCGATGGTCGGGCGCCGGCGCGTGCAGGCGTAGGGCGCCGCCCGCAGGGTGATGATGAACGAACGACGCTTACAGAACGTGTTGCTGGTGCTGCTGGTGGTGGCGTCGCTGCTGACGACGGCCCTGCTCAGTTTGATGGTGCTGCGCGGGCGACATGGGGCGGCCATCGCGCCGCCGGAGGAGCCGGTCGCGGTCGAGAGCGCGCTCTCTGCATGGCGGCCTCAGTCCAACCCGGCGCAGGCGTTGCCCGTCTTCGCCGCTTTGCCGGACTTCGAGCTCACGGACCAGTCGGGATCGACCGTGCGGCGCGACGACCTGCGGGGCAAGGTCTGGCTGGCTGACTTCATTTTCACCCGATGCAGCGGCCCGTGCCCGATCATGACCCAGCGGATGAGCCTGCTGCAGCACGAACTGTCGCGGTGGCCGACGTGGGACGACATCCGCCTGATCAGCTTCAGCGTGGATCCGACCTACGACACTCCGGAGGTTCTGACGGCTTACGCGCGGCGTTTTGACGCCGATGCGACGCATTGGCGATTCCTGACCGGCTCGCGCGATGCGATCTGGAACCTCTCGCAAAAGGGCTTCCTGCTGGGCGTCGGCGACGATCCGGCCGATCCGGACATGCCGATTTTCCATAGTCAGAAGGTGGCGCTGGTGGACCGGGCAGGCCAGGTGCGCGGCTACTACAACATCATGCAACAGCGTGGGCGCGACGAACTGCTGGGCGACCTGCGGGCCCTGGTGGATGAGCCTGCCGCAGCCGGGTCCGCCACCCGTGAGGAGTGACCGCGCGTGGACCTTTCCTTCCTGCCGGCCGTCAACGCCAGCCTCAACGGCCTCGCGGCTGCGCTGCTGATCGCGGGTTATGGGTTCATCCGCCGTCGACGTGTGGCCGCCCATCGCAACTGCATGTTGGCCGCGTTCGGCGTCTCTTCGCTGTTTCTGGTGACGTATGTCGCCCACCAGGCATGGCGCACGGCCCAGACCGGCGACGTGCACACGGTGTATCACGGCCAGGGGATCGTGCGCGTGGGGTACTACGTGATGCTCATCAGCCACATTCTGCTGGCCATGTGTGTGCCGGTGTTGGCGATCTGGCTGATTCGTCTGGGCTTGACCGGCCGGGTGGAGCGGCATCGCCGGCTGGCATGCGTCGGTTACCCGATCTGGCTATATGTGTCGATCACCGGGGTCTTGATTTACCTGATGCTGTACCATTTCAACCCGCCGCCGTCGGAAGCGGCATCGGTTGTTACGTCGGCATGGGCCGCCATGAATCCCTGAGGGTGCGCATGTCCGCCTTTGATCAGAGCCTGTCCGCGGATGCCGGCCCGACCGGGTTCCGCCCGCCTTCGGCCGACCAGGTCGAACGCCTGTTGCGTCGATGCGAGCCGTCCGCGCCCTCGAAACTGACGGCCTGGCTGCCGGCGGCGGGCCTGATCGTGCTGTTGCTGATTGTGTTTCAGAGTCCGCATGGGGCGGCGCTGGTCGGCGCGTGGCTGCTGTTGCTGGCCTGGTTGGGTTATACGATGCACACGGCCCGGCGCCGGCTGAGCCTCGAGCGACGCGCCGCTGAAATCCACGAGTTGACCTTGCTGCGGCGCTTTCCACAGGCCTTGCGCCGCGCCTGGACGCTGTTGCCGCAGCTATCCACGCGCGGCGATCTGCACGGGCGTGTGGTCGCCGCGATGGGCCACGGGCTGGAGCAGGTGGGCGCGTGCGACGCGGCCCTGCTGGCCTATGACTTTCTGATTCGCCGCGTGCCGGCCGACCATCCGGGCGCCCGGCCGATCCGCATGCAGCGCGTGTTCGCCCTGCTGGCGTCGGATCGCCTGGCCGATGCGGACGACGAATTGCGCCGCCTGCGTGATCTGGCCGACGTTCGTTCGCCCGGCCCGTTGTCGGCGGCCTTCGCCTTCGCCCAGCTCTGGCAGATGGTGGCCACGAACCATTTCGAGGACGCGATGGCGTTGCGCGGCCGGCTGGTGGATCGCCTTCGCCCGCTGGGCGTCGAGGCGGGTTACGCCTACGCCCTGATGGCGCACGCGGTGCACCATGCGCCCTTGGGCGTGACGACCGACGATCAGGACAGATCGATGCAGGCGCAGACGTGGTGGCATCGCGCGACGCTGCTGTTGTCGCCGTCGGCGCTGTTGGGAAGGCTGCCGGTGCTCGAGCCGACGGCGGCGACGCTGGTCCCGACGCCGCTGCCGCCCGAGCTAGCGCCCGCCGACGGCCAGTCCGTGGCGGCGGACCATGTCTGGGAGGGCGGGTCATGAACCGCACGGTTGCGCCATCGCGTTCTTCCTCGCACGACGACACGGCCGGCTCGGATGCGCCACGAACGGACGTGCCGTCCCGGCCGTTCAAGCCCGGACAGCTTCGCCGCATGTTTCTTCTGGACCGCATCGTGTGGTGGGGCCTGATTGGCGTGCTGCTGGTCTTCATCGCGGCGGCCGATCTGCTGCTGCCCGCCGACACGATGGCCGGGCACGTGGGCTTCGTCGTACTGCTGGGGCTGTGGATGTGGATCAACCTGTCGGGGGCGCGGGTGGTGGGGCAACTGCCGGCCATCACCGCGGCGGTGGAGATGGACCCTCGGCGGGCGGAGGCGATGATTCACGGGGCCCTGCGTCGCTGGCCGCTGCAGCGGGCGATCCGGGTGACGCTGTATCACCGTCTGGCGGCGGTGTGGCACCATCGCGGTCGCTTTGCCGACGCGTCACTGGTCTGTCAGGCCCTGCTGGGCCAGCCGCTGGGGCGGGCCAAGGTGCTGCGCGGTCCCTTGCTGCTGCTGCTGGCCGAGTGTCGGCTGCAATGCCACGACGTGTACGGCGCACATGCCGCGCTGGCGGAACTCAGCGGCATCCCTCTGAACGCCATGGAACTGATGCAGAAGGTCGCGCTGCAGATTCGCTATGAGGTGACGGTGCACCACGATGCGGCCGCTCTGGCGGATCTGGCGGGGAAGCTGGCGTTGATCGAACTGATGCCCGGTCCGCAATGCGGGGCGCTACACGCGATGCTGGCGGTGGCGGCGCGGCGCAGTCAGCGGGATGAACTGGCCGGCTGGCTGGGACGGCGTGCGCAGTTGCTGTGCAGCCCGGCCCATCTGGCGGCGATGGGTGTGGCCCCGGCCGCGTGAGGTGGCGGACGTATGCCCGCTTGCCGCCTGGCCCGGTTGCCCCGTTGCTGATGCCCCTTTCGCCAGCGGCGAACACTGCTACACTCACCCGACCTTGGAACACCTGATCCCGCCAGCCTGGTTCGAGTCGCTGCCCACGATCCTGCTGCTGCTGATCGCGACGGCGGCGACCCTCGCGCTGTTCAAGGGGGCCGACGCCCTGGTCGAGGGCGCTTCGGGCATCGCCCAGCGCATGGGCATGTCCAAGGTCATCATCGGCGCGACGATCGTCTCGCTGGGCACGACGAGCCCTGAGGCGGCGGTGAGCGTGATGGCGGCATGGTCGGGTGAGGCGGGGCTGGCGCTGGGCAACGGCGTCGGGTCGATCATCGCGGATACGGGTCTGATCTTCGGGATCGGCTGCCTGATGGCGGTGCTGCCGGCCGACCGGTTCGTGCTGCGTCGCCAGGGCTGGGTGCAGGTCGGCTCGGGACTGCTGCTGGCCGCGCTCTGCTACGGCATGTACCTGGGCCGGCCGTACAACCCTGTGCTCGGGCGGCTGGTCGGTCTGCTGCTCATCACGCTGCTGGTCTGGTACATGCTGATCTCCGTACGCTGGAGTCGGCGGCACCCGCAGGGCGAGCCGTTCCTGAGCGACGAGAAGCTTCGCCCGCAGCCGCCGGCCGCGCGGAGCCTGTCCGCGCTGCTGGTGCGGGGGCTGGTCGGCCTGCTCGTGGTCCTGCTGGCCAGTCATGTGCTGATCGTCTGCGTCTCGATCGTGGCCGAGCGGTGGGGCGTGCCCAAGGTCGTCATCGCCGGCACCATCGTCGCCCTGGGCACGTCGATGCCGGAACTGGTGATCGGCCTGACGTCGGTGCGCAAGGGGCACCCGGAGATTCTGGTGGGCAATGTGATCGGGGCCGACATTCTCAATGTGCTGTTCGTGATCGGTGCGTCGGCGTTGGCCAAGCCTCTGCCGATCCTCGAGCCCGACGCCGCCCGGCCGGCGATTTTCCTCGAGCTTCATCTGCCGGCCATGCTGGCGATCTTGCTGCTTTTCCGCGTCTTCATCGCCCGTTCGGTGGGCCGCGGCCACTTCAAACGCTGGTACGGTCTGCCGCTGCTGGCGATCTATATCGCGTACACCGCGGCGGCCTATCTGCTGGGCTGAGTCGCGGCAGCCGCATCGGCGGCCTGCTTCGCCAGGACGTCCGCGATGCGGATAATGTTTTCGCCACCTGCGCGGTTGTAGGTCACGACTTCCACTCCCGCTTCGCCATCGCGGACGAGGTAGTCGCCCGGCGAGTCGGACTCGCGGATGGGCCGGTTGAAGTATTGATTCGGCCCGATGTCATCAAGGAAGCCGGCTGTTTCGATCTCGCGGCGAACCGTCGCCACGTCCACAGCCCCGGCATCGGTCACGCCGGTGGTCATGGCAAACCGTGACAACGTGAACTCGATCGCCTGTAGGAAAGCACGGTCGTAGATCACTCTCGGACCATCCTGGGGAACCGACACGCCGGGATTCACGATCAGGACGACGCTCGCAGCGACAACCGCGATGACCAGCGCCCACAGGTGCGCCTTGATCACCTTGGCTAGCAGAATATTTTTTGACTGCGGTCGTAGCGTCAGCAGGACGACCACACATAAGCCGACGATGGCAGCGACATCGGCCGCAAACAACCTCTGGTTGGTCGTCGTTCGGACCGTGGTCTCAAGAGGTTCGAACGGCTCCCAAAGGATTTCGATGTCCCGCTGCATCTGTCGCGGGCTCAGCGTGGCTGAGAGCTTGGTCAGGATCGGTGCATTCTCGATCAGCGGCGTCACCTGAGGATGCCCCACGACGCCTGGCCGCTCATGACGGAGGCGATACATCCGAAACGGTGAGCCATCCTGTCGCAGGGCGGGCTCCTTCTCGACCTGATCGCAGTGGACGACACGCATCGGCTCGGCGGCCGCACGCGACGGGCCGAAGACGAACAGATCCAGCTCCAGCGGATGATCGGTGACGCCGGTGAGACGCATCGGATAGACGGGCGTGTCGGTCAGGAAGGTGAAGAGCAGCGGGGCCGGTGCGCTCGGCTCGGTTCCGGCGGCATCGCGCTGCAAACTCACCGTGACAAACACCCACCCGCGAGCGACATAATCGGCGATGATCGGCTGACTGTCGTCCGGCAGCTCAAACCCGTTTGATGCCAGCCACGCGGACAACTCCTCACCACGCTCGGCCGCCAGTACCGTGACGGCCTGCCCGGCGACGTGCTGCCGATCAAGTACACGGATACCGCTGCTTGTGTCTATGCCCAGTCGGGCGCTTCCGAGCGTTGGCATGAGGATCAGGAGGTGGACCGCGAGAACGCAGAACGCGAAGAACACAAGAAACATTCGAGGCTTGGAGTTGCGCCCGAGGTAGCACCACCAGATGGTCAGGAGCAGAAATGCCGTGACGCACCATCCCCCGGCAGTCTCGGTGAACCGCGGGGCCGTCGACAATTGGAGCGTCGCAAAGGCTCCCGGGGTTGTCGACGAAATCTCCGGCCTGGACGGCAACGGCACCACCCAGGCGAAGTCCGTGCCCTCGCCGACGAACGACGTATGGATGGCCAACTTCTCGACGCCGTCGTGCCACGACAGGATCGCCTGCTGATCCGGCATCGTCGGCGGCGCGAGGCCGCGCGAAAACATCTTGCCATCCGCCAGTGCCTCACCGCCAGAAAGAACGAGAAGGCACAGCACACTCACAAGCGCGCACCACACGAGCCATTGACGTTCAGTGGTCTGACCCTGTCGCATGAATACCCCTTTCGCTTGTGGTCGCATGACGCTCAGGCGTCGGGCTGATAATCAAAGTAGTCGAAATCCGCGTGCAGGTGCTGGCCGCTCAAATCGCAGGCGGTCATGCCGATGAAGGCGCCGGTGAAGCGGCCGCGGCGGCCGGCTTCGTCGGACAGGCGCGTGGCGTCGAGATCACCGGCCGCGTCGGTGAAGGCCTTGCCGTCGAGGCTGTAGCTTAAGTGCAGCACCTGATGATCGAACGCGGCCCGCAGATGCACTTTCAAGACGCCGCCGATGTCGATGGGCACATGGCCCGGCTGCATCAACTGGCCGTCGATGACCTTGATGATGCCCAGGGCCGGTCCGAGTTTCTCGTCGGCGTGCAGGTAGATGAAGTAGTAGTCGCAGTCGTCGTAGAACGCCGTGAGACCGGCCATTTGCAGGTGCGTGGTGGGCTTGAACTCGACGCACGTCGTGGCGACAGCCTTGAAATGCTGAAGGCGGCGGGCGACGAGGCTGGTGTGATGGCGGCTGAACAGCGACTCGCGGCCGACGAGGCGCAAGTGTCCTGGCCGGGCGGTCAGCGAGCACCAGCTTTCGTCAGGCGGGGTGCGCAGCGTCGAGAAGTGAACGTTCAGTTCGCGGCCGTCGAAGTCGTCGCGGCCCGGATGCGTGACGTCCTCCTCGAACGGATGCGGCGATAAGTCGGAGCCGGGACACTGAAGCTGGGCGAGGTTCGAGCCGGTCGGTTTGCCCCGGCCGTCGGCCATGCGCAGCCAGCCGTCGGCCGTCCACGCCATCCGCTGAATCGCCGTCTCGCGCCCGAGAATGCAGCGCCGCGGGTCATCGGGCAGTTTGTCCGCCCGGTCCGCCAGCGCCTGCAGCGGCCGGCCGCACAGATGCGCCAGGTACCATTGGCCCGTGGGCGTATCGACGATCGATGCGTGCCCCGAGCGCTGCAGCGGCAGTTCCGGGTGATCGCGGCTGGTGACGATCGGGTTGGTCGGATCGACCTCGTAAGGCCCTTCGATTGTCCGCGAGCGAGCCATGGTCACCGCGTGGCCGTAGCTCGTGCCGCCTTCGGCACACATCAGGTAGTACCAGCCGTCACGCTTGTAGAGGTGCGGCCCTTCGCTCCACATCAGCTCGGTGCCCTGGAAGATGTTGCGGATGGGCCCGACGAGGCGGCGCCGCTTCGGGTCGTACTCCTGAAGGATGATGCCCGCGAAGACGCTGCGCCCCTGGCGATAGTCAAAGAGCATGTTCACGACCCACTTGCGCCCGGTGTCGGGGTCGTGGAACATCGACGGATCGAAGCCGGAGGCGTTGAGATACACGGGGCCTTTGCCCTCGCCTTCCCAGGGCCCGCGGATGTCGGACGCCGTCAGCAGGTAGTTGTGCACGTCCCACGTCCGGTTGCCGCACATCCGCACGTTGGAGTAGACCAGGTGGAAACGATCGCCGTCATGCGTCAGGCACGGCGCCCACACGCCGTCGGAGCTGCGGTCGCCGACCAGGTCCAGATGGGCCGGGTCTTTCACGCCGTGGGTCAGCAGCCGCCAGTGCGCCAGGTCGCGGCTGTGATGAATCTGCACGCCCGGCCACCATTCGAAGGTGGACGTGGCGATGTAGTAATCGTCGCCGACGCGGCAGATGGATGGATCAGGATTGAAGCCCGGCAGGATGGGGTTGGTGATTGTATTCATGGGGATAGTTTAGGATCGTCAGGTATGAACACGCAAAGTTTCTCATGGGGCCAAAAGCATTGTCGGCGTTCGTCCCGATCGCCAGCCTACAATGGCGTCAAGGAAAGGAGCTGCAAAATGTTAACACTTATCGGTAGGATGATGGTGGCCGTGGGCGTGGTGACGATGTGTGCCGTATGGGGCGATGACGCCTGGGCGGCAGACCAGGAGCACGCGCCTGGTGCGCACGATGAGTCGATGCACGCGGAAGCGGACATGCCCGCGCCCGCGCCGTTATCGGCGCTGCTGGAGCCGCTTCGCAACCTGGAGGGTACGTGGGAAGGAGCACTCACCGTGCCCCAGGAGGGCATGCCCGACACATACACCGTCAACTATCGCACGACCAGCGGCGGCAGCGCCGTGGTGGAGACGATATTCCCGGGCACGGACCACGAGATGGTCAGCGTCTACTACGCCGACGGCGACCAGATCGTCATGACGCACTATTGCATGCTGGGCAACCAGCCGACGATGACCGCCGCGCCCGTCGCGGGTTCCGCCACGCTCGAGTTCGTCTGCCAGGGCGGCGGCAACCTCGCCGACGAGAACGTCCCGCACATGCACGGCGCGACATACCGATTCATCGACGGCGATCATATGCAGGTGGACGGCACGTTGAGCAGCGGCGGGAAAGTCACATCGTGCGGCACGGTGGATTACCATCGCGTGAAGCCAGCCGAGGCCGCGGCGGGCGGGTCATAAAAGTGCGGAGTGATGGGGGAGTCGGGGCGGGGTCGAATCGCGGCAGAATCGGCGGGGTGATGGTGGGCATGGTCTGCCGCGAACCGTTCTGACGAGCCGCGAGCGTGAGCGAGCGGTTTTCCGGTGTATTCTCAAGGCAACCGCTCCCTGACGGTCGCGGCTCGTGGCGGCGCGTTGGCGGGGCGCGTTGTCACTCGGCGAGAAAAAGGCTCGCGTTGTTGTCGTCAAAGTTGATCTTCAGGCCCATATGCTCGGCCGCGGCGTGGGTGAGCTGTCGGCCGCGGCGGGTGCGGGCCAGGAAGCCGATCTGAAGCAGGTATGGCTCGACGACGTCTTCGAGCGTGCCCGCGTCCTCGTTGAGCGTCGCCGCCACCGCCTCGACACCCACCGGCCCGCCGCGGTACGTCTCGCCCAGCACACGCAGATACTTGCGGTCCAGCTCGTCGAGTCCCAGGGCGTCGATGCCTTCGAGCTTCAGCGCCACGTCCACCACGTCGCCGTCGAGCACGCCATTACCGCGCACCTGCGCGAAGTCGCGCACGCGGCGCAGCAGGCGGTTGGCGATGCGCGGCGTGCCGCGGCTGCGGGCGGCGATCATCGTCAGGGCGGCCTCCAGATGCCGGCCGTCGCCCGGCACGTTCATGATCGCGGCGCTGCGCCGCAGGATCGCCAGCAACTCGTCGCGGCCATAGAAATCGAGATTGTGCGCGATGCCGAAGCGCGACCGCAGCGGCCCGGACACCATGCCCGCCCGCGTCGTCGCGCCGATCAGCGTGAACGGCTGCAGCGGCAGCGTAATCGTCTTGGCGTGCATGCCCGAGTCGATGGTCACGTCGATCCTGAAATCCTCGATCGCCGGGTACATGTACTCCTCGACGGCCGGCGAGAGGCGATGAATCTCGTCGATCAGCAGCACGTCGTGTGGCTGCAGCTTCGTGAGCGTGCCGACCAGGTCGCTGGCCTTGGTCAGGGCCGGGCCGCTGGTCACGGTCAGGTGTGTGCCCATCTCGACGGCGATGATGTGCGCCAGCGTGGTCTTGCCCAGCCCCGGCGGGCCGTGCAGCAGCACATGCTCCATCGGCTCGCCGCGCTGCCGCACCGCTTCGAGCGTGATGCGCAGCTTCTCGACGAGGTTGGGCTGCCCGACGTATTCGTCGAGCTTTCGCGGGCGCAGCGACAGATGAAGCTGCTCCTCGGCCGGCCCCTGCGCTTCGCTGGAGATGATCCGCTCTTTGGCCATGCGGCGAGTTTAACCGCGCACCGCGGGGTTGGCGATCGCCCGTGGGTGGTGAGCGGTCACAGCGGCTGAGGCTGGATCTCCGGCCCGACAAGATCGTCGTAGGTTTCGCGGCGGCGGATGAGCGTGGCGTCGGCGCCGTCGATGAGCACCTCGGCCGGACGGACCATCGCGTTGTAGTTGCTGGCCATGACCATGCCGTAGGCCCCTGCGGTGAAGACCGCCAGCAGGTCGCCGCGGGCCACGGGCGGGAGCATGCGGTCGGCCGCCAAGCGGTCGGCCGTTTCGCAGATCGGCCCGACCACGTCCGTCTTCTCCAGGCCGGGCATGTCGAGATTCGCTTCGCGGCGTCGGGGTTCGTGGGACGGCGCGAGATTGGTCGGCCAGATGAAGTGAAAGGAGTCGTACATCGCCGGCCTAATCAGGTGGTGCATGCCGGTGTCGACGATGACGAATTTCCTGGCCCCGCCGGTCTTGACGTACTGCACGCGCGTCAGCAGCAGGCCGGCGTTGGCGCTGATGGTGCGGCCGGGCTCGAGGATGATCTGTCCGCCGGCGTCGTGAAACGGCTGAAGCAACGGCACAATCTGCTGGGCGTATTGCTCGTAGGCCGGCGTCTGATCGGTCAGGTAATTGGCCCCGAAGCCGCCGCCGATGTCGAGGGTGTCGACGTTGTGGCCCTGGGCTTTGAGCTCGTCGACGAGCGCCAAGGCCTTGGTGATCGCCTGGACATAGGGCTCGACGGTATAGACCGGCGAGCCGATGTGCAGGTGGATCGCGCACAGGTCCAGGTGCATGTCTTCGCCGTAGCGTTCAAAGAAGCGGCGGGCCCGATCGATATCCACGCCGAACTTGGTTTCCTTCTTGCCGGTGGTGGTCTTGGCGTGAGTCTTGGGATCGACGTCGGGGTTGACGCGCAGGGCCGCCCGTGCGGTGCGGCCCATGGCTGCGGCGATGAGTGAGATGTTCTCGAACTCGGCTTCGGACTCGATGTTGAAGTAACCGATGCTCGCCTCGATGGCCTGACGGATCTCCTCGTCGGTCTTGCCCACGCCGGCGTAGACGACTTTGGCCATGTCGGCTCCGGCGAGCCTGGCGCGATGCAGCTCGCCGCCGCTGACCACATCCATGCCCGCGCCGCGCTCGGCCAGCAACCGGCAGATGTGCAGGTTGCCGCAGCTCTTGATCGAGTAACAGATCACCGGATGCAGCGACGCGAAGGCCGCGGCGAGCCGATCATAGTGCTCGCGCAGGGTGTGGGCGGAGTAAACGTACAGCGGCGTGCCGGTGCGGGCCGCCAGCTCATCGAGGTTGACCTGCTCGCAGTAAAGCTGGCCGTTGCGATAGACAAAGTCATCCATGTCGTGCTCCCATGCCCCCGGCATGCCCGCCCGGCGGACCAAGGCGCGGCCGGCGGGACGAATCGGCCATGATAAGCGTTCGGTCGACGGGGTTCACACGGCCGGGCGGACGATTCAGGCCCGCCCTCCCAGGCGGCCGGGATCGAGGCGAAGCAGTTCGCGCGTCGGCGCGTCGAGGGGCAGGATGTCGCGCTGGATCTGCGCGATGGCGGCCCGGTGACCGGGCCAGAGAAACAGCGCGTCAACCTGCTGGGGCGCGACCCAGCGGTGCACGTCGTGGGATGGGTCGAGCAGGGGTTGCACGGCGGTGTCGACCTCGGCGGCGAAGCCGGGGCTGAGCATCACACAATCGTGTGCAGCCAGAAAGTAGGCGTTGACCGACTCGAGTTGCCAGAAGCCCGCCAGACCGTGGTCAGATGTGTAGCCCGTCTCCTCCGCCAGCTCGCGCAGGGCGGCGGTCGAGGCTGATTCGCCTGGTTCGACGTGGCCCATCACCGGCTGCCAGGTGCCCGCCAGCGGCGAGGTTGCGCGGCGAAGCTGAAGAAACATCGGGCCAGCCGGCGTGCGCCGAAAGACCAGCACGTCCACGATGTCGGTGCGCAGGCGGGGGCCGGGCATGGGCACAGCGTACCGCGGGGTGCCGCTGGCCGCGACGCGAAAACCGTGAGGACGGGCCGTGGCGGTTCCTACAATGGCGGCGTGGACGTGATTTATCTGGACAACAATGCGACCACCCGTCCCGCCGCCGCCGTCGTCGAGGCGATGAACGTCATGTTGCGCGAGCAGTGGGCCAACCCATCGAGCGTGCATCGATTCGGTCAGGCGGCCAGACGACGCGTCGAGCTGGCGCGGGCGGCGGTGGCCCGGCTCATCGGGGCGCGGGACCGCGAGATCGTCTTCACCTCCGGCGCCACGGAGTCGGACCACCTGGCGATGCACGGCGTACTGGGGCTGGCCCGGGGCCAGCAGTCGCCGCTGCTGATCACCACCCGTGTGGAGCACTCGGCAGTGCGCGAGCCGGCCGCCATGCTGGCGCGGGATTCTCGGTGGCCGGTCGAAGTGGTCTACCTGCCCGTGGACCACGCGGGGCGTGTGTCCCCCGCCGACCTGGCGACGGCGCTGGCCGAGCACGACGCGATCCGGCGCACGGTGCTGGTGAGCATTCAGTGGGTGAACAACGAAACGGGTGTGATTCAGCCGGTGGAGGCTTTGGGCCGGGCGTGCCGGGCGGCGGGGCGATCGGTGCGGTTTCACGTCGATGCCACGCAGGCGGTGGGCAAGGTGCCTGTGGACGTGGGGGCCCTGTCGTCGGACGAAGGTCCGGGGATTGACTTGATGAGTCTGGCCGCGCACAAGTTTCACGGTCCGAAGGGT
This sequence comes from uncultured Phycisphaeraceae bacterium, assembly GCA_964502445.1. GTDB lineage: Bacteria > Planctomycetota > Phycisphaerae > Phycisphaerales > Phycisphaeraceae > CAZCWM01. Next base: position 138,367 of record CAZCWM010000002.1, read on the forward strand.
GTCGGGGCCTTGTGGGTCCGTCGCGGCGTCCGCCTGCGTCCGCTTCAGGTGGGCGGGCAGCAGGAAGGCGAGCGGCGCGGCGGTACGGAGAACACGCCGGGCATCGTGGGCATGGGCGTGGCGGCTGATCTGGCGTGTGAATTCCTGGCCGCACCTGAGCGGCTGGGGGCGGTCGCGGCTCTTCGCGATCACTTTGAGGCCGCGGTTCAGGCAGCCTGCCCACAGGCGGTGGTCAATGGGGCGGGCGCGGCCCGGGTCTGGAACACCAGCAACATCGGGTTCCCACGGCTCGAAGCCGAAGCGATCCTGATCGCACTCAGTGAACGAGGCGTGTGCGCGTCGGCGGGGGCGGCGTGTTCGAGCGGTTCGCTGGAGCCGTCACCCGTGTTGCTGGCGATGGGCGTGCCCGAGCCGGTGGCTCACGGCTCGGTGCGATTCTCGCTGAGCCGGGAGACGACAGCCGCCGAAATCGACCGGGCGGTGCGGGCGGTGACGGAGGTGGTCGCAAAGCTGGAGGCGACGTTGCCGCGGGGCTGAGGGTGCCGGCGCATGGGCGCACGTCGGACGACTTGGCCAAGTGTGGAGGAATCGCTCACTTTACAAAACGGCGGAAAGCGCCAGAATAGGTTCTTCGCTCCCGGGGTTCGTTGCGAGGTGCCCGGTATGCAGTTGATGACCTGGACGCTGGCGCGGCTGGGAAGTCGTTTCAACCTGTTGTTCGAGCCGCACCAGCGGCGGTTGATGCACTCCGCGCTGGGGCGGTTCCTGGATCGACCGCTGGACCTGATGGTCGGGCTCGTCGAGCCGGACGGCACCAGGCGGGTGCTGCCCTTTTCGCAGGACGGGGAGCTTCTTTTCAACTGCGAGCAGAACGAGCGGTTCAACTCGATCACCTTTCGCGGCTTCAGTGAAAAGTACCGCTTACGCTATGAACTGAACTTCCACAGCGTCTTCTACCCTCAGGACGAAGCCCTGTGCACGATGCCGGCCTTTTACGTGGAAGTGCGGCTGAACCCCGTCAGCCGTGTGCGGTGGGAGGCCGAGGCCGGTCCCCGGCCCGACAAGCTGCGGTTGTTCATCCGGCTCGGTCGCGAGGACACGCAGATTACCGCCCGCGGAGGCAGCGGCGGCGACAGCGAACAACTGCCGCGCATTGACCTGCGGTATCGCAACGCCATGCGTCCGCACGTGGCCGGGATCGACCCGCACGATCCGACCAACGAGGACTTCTGGCACGTCGACGTGTCCGAGCGCATTGTGTCGCTGAACCCCGAAGCCCAGGTGGATGAAAGCGGCCGGGGCTTGGTGCTTGAGCTGCCGGTCACCGAAGTTGGCAGCGGGGTCAAGTGGCGCATGGTCTGGGGCGCGTGCTGCACCGACAAGGTGTTGGATGTCCAGTCCGGGGACACGATGCTCGAGGGGCGATTCCGCTACGTGCGTCGCTGGCCGGACATCGAGGCGGTGGTCCGTGATGCGATCGACCACCGCGACGAGCGTCTGGCCTATTCGCGGCGGCTGGAGAAGCTGATTGACCAGGCGCCGCTGCCGGCCTCGCAACGGCACTTGATCAACCAGGGGTTCCAGTCGTATCTGAGCAATACGTTCTGGTGCGACCTGAGCGACGGCGAGCCATGGTTCAGCGTCTGGGAGGGGAGCTGTTTCTTCCATTCGACGGTCGATGTGGAGTACAACGCCAGCCTGCTGCACCTGAACTTCTGGCCGCAACTGCTGGCGCTGCAACTGCGGCGCTGGGCGGGGTTTCTGCGGCCGCATGGCGAGTCGGGCGGGGCGATCCTCGAGCATGACATCGGCTGGGGGCCGCGCGGCGGCAAGTGCGCGTACCCGCATCCGATGCCTGTCGAAGAGAACGCCAACTACCTTCTGCTGCTGTCGGCCTACAGCCGATGGACGGGCGACATGGGCGTGGCCCGCGACCATGTGGCGCAGATCGAGCGGCTGGTGCGTTATCTGCTGTGGACCGACCGCGACGACAGCGGCTTCTCGTCGGAAGGCACCGCGAACACGATCGACGACGCCAACGCCGCGACGCAATTCTCGCGCAAGCAGACCTATCTGGCGATCAAGCGGGTGGCGGCTCTGCGCGCGGCCGACGACCTGCTGGCGCGCTGCGATCGCGAGGCGTTGGCGGCCGAGTGCCGTCGCGTTGCGGGTGCGGCGGTGCCCAAGATTGAGGCGGCGGCCTGGCTGGCCGACCACTACGCGGTCTGCGTGGACGCCAGCGCCGTGGGGGTGCGGGACGCCTGGACGGGACAATATCTCACCGAGTCGCAGTTCGAAGGCGCGGATGCGTATTCGATCTACACCGCCAATGGGCTGCTGCTGCCCTTGATGACCGGTCAGGAGCCGCTGTTCGATGTGAAGCGGTTGCGGCAGGATCTTCTCAGTGCCGAGCGTGAGACGCTCTCGTTCTATGGCTGCGGGCACTCGTCGTCGGAGCCGGAGAACGTCTGGATCAGCCAGAATGTGTGGCGTGACCTGGTGGCGGCATATCTGGATGAAGCCTGGGCGTTCACGCTGTCGGGGCATTACTGGGACATGCAGGTGATGAGCAACACCGGCGCCCAGAGCAAGGGCTTCATCGACACGTACATCAACAACAACCTGTGCTTCTATCCGCGGGGCGCGACGGCGCTGGGCTACCTTCTTGCTTATCCGCGGCTGGTGGTCAACCGACTGGCGCCGGGCGGGCCGCACGTCAGCGTCAATCCGACGCGGCACATGCCGCAGCGTTGGCCGTTGTTCGCCCTGGCCGACTGGAAGGCGCGCAAGATTCCCGTATGCGTCGTCGATTCCGCCGGCCGTGTGACGATCGAGGGCGAGACCGATCCGGTGGTGGTCCGCTCGGAGAGCGCGGCCAGGCCAAGCCCTTCGTCATCGCGGCCGATGGGGGCTCGCGGGGGTTGACTGACTCTTGCGGTTGCGGCGCAACTTGAGCAAGGCCCGCAGTTCGGAGCCGCCGGTGAGCAGCGCCCCGGAGCCGTAGACCGTCGCGCCCCCGACGACGAGCGCCAGCAGCAGGCCGGCCGAGCCCAGGCGGGAAAGTTGCGTCGGCGGCCATCCCCACAGCAAGGCGCCTGCGGCCAGTCCCATCACGCCGGTGAGCGCGACGCTGCGCAGGGCGCTGTGTCGTACCTGGGCGTCGACCATGTGCGGCACCCGACGACGAAGCCCGCGCATCAGCAGGCCGACTTGAAGCACGGCACTGATGGAAGTCGACCACGCCAGCGCCGCCACACCCAGCACCCAGATGCCCGACAGGTTCAACAGGAAATTGACGCCCATGGTCACCAGGGCCACGCGCAGCGGCGTGCGGGTGTCCTCGATGGCGTAGTAGGCGCGGGTGAGCACGTGCATCAGCGAGTAGGCCCATACGCCGGCGCTGTAGCCCAGGAGGACGCTGGTCACCCGTCGGGCGTCGTCCAGGGTGAACTGGCGGTATTCGAAGATGAGTCGCGCCAGAGGCAGGCCGACGAGCATCATCCCGAGGCTGGCGGGCAGGCCGATGAAGAGTGTCAGGCGCAGACCGCGGCGGAGCGTGTCGCGGTATGGGCCATCGAGGGCGGAGTCGGCGGCGGCGGCCCGCGAGAGGGCGGGGAAGATGGCGGTGGCGATCGCGATGCCGAAGACGCCCAGCGGGAACTGGTAGAGCCGTTGAGCCAGGTTCAGGGCCACGACATCGCCGGACTGTGTGGGCCAGGCGATCGATCGCCCCATGATCGTGAAATGGGTCGGGCCGTCCGGCGGCGCGGCGAAAGCGTAGGCGATCACGCTGTCGAGAAAGGCGTTGATCTGAAAGACCGCCAGGCCGATGAGCATCGGCAGCATCATCCAGAGCAGCTTGCGCATGGCGGGGCCCGCGCCGCGGAAGCCGACGGCGAAAACCTCGAAGCGATCGAGCGCGGCGATCTGCCAGAGCAGTTGCAGGATGCCGGCGACGAGCACGCCGATGGCGACGATCTGCGCGGCCTGGCCGAGGGCGGCGTCGGTCAGCAGGCCGGCGGTGGCCAGGGACGCGAAAATCACCAGCGTGACATTTAGGACGATCGGCGCGGCCGCGGGCGGCCCGAAGCTGCGGTGCACCTGGAGCATGCCGCCCAGCAGCGCCACCAGGCAGATCAGCGGCATGTACGGCAGCATGAGCATGGTCAAGCGCAGGAGCAGGGCGGTGTCGGCGGAGATCGGCGTCCAGGCGCTGATGGCCCAGAGCGAGGCTTCGCCGAGAAGGGTGATGACCGCCAGCACGCAGGCCAGCAGGGCGGTGCATAGCGAGGCGAGTCGGCGGGCGACTTTGGGGTCTTCGTGCAGGAGGCGTGAGTATTGGGGGATGAAGGCGGCGCTGAGCGCGCCTTCGCCGAACAGGCGGCGGAAGAGGTTGGGGATCTGGAACGCCATGTAGAAGGCGTCGGCGACCCGTCCCATGCCGAAGCCGGAGGCGATCACGGCATCGCGAACCAGTCCGGTCAGGCGCGACAGGATGGTCAGAGCGCTGACGATGGCCGCATGACCGACAAACCCTTCCGACGCCTCGCGGTCGCCGTCTGTTACGGCGGCGGGCTTGCCTCGGGCGGCGTGTGCGGCCGTCCGGGCGAGGGTCCACGCCCGTCGCGACAGGGCGCGCAGGGCCAGCCACAGTCCATAGACGCCGGCCCCGGCGGCGACGCCGATCAGGTGGGCCCGCACGTCGTCCCATTCGAAGCCGCGGTCGAAACCGCTGTGGGCCTGAGCCCATTCGATGGCTGGGCCGCTGGCGGTCAGCAGCAGCAGCGCGATGAGGCCGCTGACGACCGGCCGGCGCCGGCTGAACGGCCGGCCGACGAGCATCATCAACGTCAGCAGGAAGAGAACCACGGCGTGGCCGACTTTGTCGATGCCGTAACCCAGCACCCAGCGGCGGTTGTCCAGCCATATCTCATGCACGCCGGGCAGACGCAGAAAGCCGAAGACATAGGGCCAGACTTCGCGGTTCGGCCGAAGCAGGGCGAGCAGCAGCGGCGGCATGACGGCCAGCAGCGCCCAGCGGCACAGCCACATCGCCAGCCAGGGCCCGAATCGTCGTCGCAGCATCCCGGCGTGGGCCGCGACGACGGCGGCGACGCCCGCGAGTCCGGCGGCGACGTCGCTGAAACCAAACTCGCGGCCGGGGATCAGGGCCTGCGTCAATTCATCGACGACGGCGTAGGTGGCGGCGATCAGGGTCGCGGCGAGCAGTTGCCAGCCCTCGCCGGCCCTGCGTCCCAGCGGACGCACGTAGAAAAGCAGGAGGCTGAGGAACACGAAGCAGGAAAAGTGCAGCAGCTTGTCGGTGCCGACATCGGCGATGGTGGTCGGCGGCCCGAGGTCCATGCGCGGCCAGTGCGTGGCCAGAGCCAGCAAGGGCCAATAGATCGCCAGCAGCCAGGGCGCGCGACGGCGCAGCCCGATCAACAGATCGTGACGCGGGGGTTCGTAAGTGGCCTGGCTGGCGGGTCGATTCATGGGCGGCTGGCGGCCGGACACCGTGCGGCGGCAGTATAGCACTGCGGGCTGGACGGCCTGTGGATCACGATGACGGACGATGACGGCGGCTCAGCGCGCGAAAAGACTTCCGTCGGCGGGGCGGCGTCTGCTAAGATACGCATGTGCGGGCGCACCCCCGCGGCCGTGTCGAAAAGACGCGACCGCGGCCGCTGACCGACAATCCCCCATGCCCGACAGGGCCGCGGCGGCCGCAACCGTACGACCCGCCCGTGCCCCACCCACTCGATCGGAGAGCCCCAGATGAACTGTGCCTCACGCCGGGCGTTCACGCTCATCGAAATGCTGGTGGTCGTGGTGCTCATCGGCCTGCTGATCGCGATCCTGCTGCCGGTGCTGGGTTTGTCCAAACGCACCGCCAAGGCGTCGCTGTGCCAGTGGAACGTGAACCAGCTCATGACGGCCGTCAACCTGTATCTCAAGGACAACAACGACATTTACCCTGGCGGCGAGATCGTGGTTCGAGACGCCGACGGCAAGACGCAGACGGTTGAGATCAATTCGTGGAACGTGATGGGCTCGATGGGCACCCCGGGCGGCGACACAACGCCGGCGGAGCTGCGGCCGCTGAACTCGTACCTGAGCGAGCCCGCCGTCGCCCGTTGCCCGATGGACGAGGGCAGTTCGCTGTCGGCCGAGATTGGCGAGGCAGCCAGTCACTACGGCACGTTCGGGTCGTCGTACTACTATCTGGCCCGCGCGCCGAAGCAGATCAACGATCGCAAGATGGAGATCCGCGACGGGGCGCAGATGATCGGCGGGCACCGCAAGAGCGAGTTTGCCCGTCCAGACCGCAAGGCTGTCCTGGCGGACGCGATTCTACCTGTGTCCTTCAGCCACAAAGGCACCAAACACTTCGCCGGAGATCATCGGCTCAACGCATGGCACAGCATGGAGGCTGAGCAGGTGACCAGCACCTCCACGACGCGGCGACTGGGGGTGGTGATGGGGTTTGTCGACGGCCACGTGGAGCAGGTGCGTCGGCGGGCGGGCGACTGGATCGCGGACCCAAACCCGAACCTCAACGCCGCCGCGGCCGACGTGGAGGCGCTGCTGAACGCGCCGGCGGTGGCCGACTCTTCGGAAGTGGATGAGCTCTATTACTGAACGCACCATGGGCCAGGCGCGGCCCGCGATCGGGTCGGCTTGTGACGGCTGTGACGATGACGCGGCGATGATGGGCTGGGAAGCCGGGGCGGGCGTGTCCCCTTCACTGGTGCGAGGGTGCGGCATATCGTCTGTTTGGCGGAGGCCCGGCCCGCGCGCTCGTCCAGAGAATGTGGAAACGGGCCGCTCGGGCCCTTCCGGGCTGCCTGCGCCGGATTGCGAGGACTTCAGACATGCAAGCGAGTCGATCCAGTAAGACAGCCGTCCGCCGGCAGGCTTCACCGCGCGTTCGCGGCTTGCTGTGGGCGGCCGTGATCTTCGCGTCGCTGCCCGCAGGCGTGGTGATGGCTGTCCAAGGATCCGAAGCGCCGTCCAGCCAGCAGGCCGCGGCGACCGAGGTGACGCCGGCTGCTTCGGACGCCAGGACCGCCTGGGAGAAGGTGTTTGTCACCCTTTGGCGGGCATTCATCATGGCCTGGGATGGGCCCGATGCGCAGATGACAGCCCTGGCCGCCGCCGGCACGGACCAGTCATTCGACGCGGGCGCCGACGCGGCCGACGCCGGTGAACCCGGCGCCACCGATTCGAGTTCCGCCGAACCGCCCGCGACCGATGCGGGCACGCCAGGGGTGCAGGATGCCACCTTGTCCGAAGGCGGCTCGCGCTCTTCAACGGCCTTGCCGGTCGGCGGCGGTGCGGCGTCATCCGGCAGCGGCGGGGGCGGCATCACGTCCGCGGCTCGCAGCGGCGGGGGCGGCGGCTCGTCGTCAGGCAGCGGCTTGAGCCTGCCCGCGGGCGGTGGTGGGGGTGGCGGCAGCAGCAGCGGCGGTGGCGCGGCGGCGGTGCGCGGCGGCGACAGCAGCTCGGGCGGGGCGTACGTCGTGCGCGGCGGGCAACCGCAGGCGCTCAGCGATGCCTCGTCGGGCAGTGGGACGGATGTCGCGGCCGGCGGCGCCACGCGCGGGACCGGCGGCACGTCCAATATGCCGTCCGTTGCGACCAATCTTTTCCTGGCCCGCTATGGCGGGTCATTTCCCGTCTTCGACGGCACGCTCTACAAGAACAAGCCGGATCTGACGGCGTTCGGCCTTGAGAATCTGCTGATCTACTACGAGGGCAAGGTGCTCGAAGTGAATCGGCCGGACCTGGACCTGAGCAACAATGGGTTCGGGCCGACGCGGGAAATCATGGACGCGCTGGTCATTCAGCGAGACAACGGCATCTGGGGGCCGCCGTCCGAGCCCTATACGCGCCGCCGGGCCCGCGAGGCGGCGGAGGTGTCGCCCATCGTGGTGCTCGATGAGGAATGGTGGCCGTGGAGCCGGGCGCCGTGGCGGATGGACGCGACCGAGGCCCAGGTGAATGCGGCCCTGGCCGAGTATGAGCGCATCGCCAGGATCTACAAGAGCGAGCGGCCGAACCTGATCCTCGGCTACTTTCTGATCATGCCGATCAATCCGGGCTTGGACGCCGAAAGCTACCGTCTGGCCAAGGAAAGCTCCGATCGGTTCAAGTACTCGCTGAAGCCTGATGGAACCATCGATCCCAACGGCGGGCTGGCCGATCTGGTGGATGTGATCTTCCCCTCGTTCTACACCCGTTTCGAGCGGGACTACGCGAGTTGGGAACGGCGGATCATGCGGCGTCTGACCCTGGCCAAAGGCTATGGCAAACCGGTGGTGCCATTTCTGTTCCCTCGCTATCACCCTGACGCTCCGGCAGCCTTCGCGATGAAGCCGATCCCCGCCGACATGTGGCGTCAGCAGCTTCAGTTCTGCTACGAACACTGCGACGGTGTGGTGATCTGGTCCATGGACGAGCCGTGGGATTCATCCGCGGACTGGTGGCGGCAGACCCTCGCGTTCATGACGCAGATCCGTGCCAAGGATCAGCCCTGACGCTTCACCGCTGCGTTCAACAAGATGAAGTGGCGAACGTGGACTCGCCGGCATCGACTAAGCCGCGACGGCCGGGGTCGGCGTCCGCTCCTGGGTGCTGCGCAACGGGGCCGAACGAAGCTCGCCGGCCCAGGACAAAAACACCATGCTTAGGACCACGTAATAAAAGGACCACGAATAGGTCGGGTAGTAGATCGCCCCGTTGACAAAGCCGTGCAGCAGCATGATCAGCATCTGCGCGCAGAGCTGCTTGGCGAGCAGGGGGTCGAAAAACATGGAACGATAGGAGAAGACGCGCAGCGTGGAGACGATGGTGAGGGCGACCAGCGCCAGCGAAGGCAGGGCGAAGACCAAGCCCCCCATGTAGAGCATTTCGAGATAGGCGTTGTGCGGGTGGGCGCCGATGGCGGATTCGGCGTGGATCGACAGGCCGGGTTGCTGAAGCAGGCCGAACAGCGGTCGGTCGGCGATGACGCCGATGTACTGGGCCCAGATCTGGGGGCGGCTGGTCTCCAGCGAACCCAGCCGTGTGAACTCGGCATCTCCGCCCAGCGACATGATGTAGGGGATGATGATCAAGGCCACGGTCAGGCCGCCCAGGACCGCGATGGGGCGGCGGAAGTAGGCGAAGGCCAGCGGCAGGCATGGGACGGCGATGGCAAGCAGCGAAGACCGGCTGGCGGTGAGCACGGCCAGCACGCAGGCCATGATCCCTCCCGCCAGCCAGAACGGGCGCCAGCGGCGTTTGTCGGCCAGGGCGAAGTAGAGCGCGAGCGGGGCGGTGAAGGCGAAGAGCACGCCGATCTGATTGGAGTTGGCTCCAAAGGGGCTCAAACGTCCCCAACCGCCTTTGAACATCGCGGCCGGGTCCAGGATGAGGCCGGCCATGGGGATGGCGCAGGCGAGCAAGCCCCCGAGCGCCAGGCCGCGCAGGACGCGCAGCAGGCTTTCGGTGTCCACGATCGTGCGCACCAGCATCAGGGCGCTGAGCGTCAGGACCAGCCACTGCAGCCGAAGCACCATCGCGATGGTCAGATCCTGTACCCGCAGAATGAAAAAGAAGGCGAAGATCGCCAGAATTGGAAACATCCACACCGGGAAGGACAATCGGCGCTTGGGGCCGCTGCTGATGACGGCTGCGATGCCCACCAGCGCGTAGGCCGCCAGAGAGGTGGTCTTGCTGATCGCCTGAATCATGCCCAGGTCTGGAAAGCGGTTGAGCGTCAGCCAGACAACCATGAAAATCAGCGATGCCGAAAGGCGGTATTGTCGCGGGATCGCCAGGGCCGCGATGACCCCGCCAATGGCCAGGGCCAGGATCAGCCAGATCGGCACGACTTGGAGATAGTTGGCGATGCGGTCCATGTAGTCGTTCCGGAAGCGGCGCTTTGGTCGTCGGCTAAGCTGGCGTGATCGAAGCGGCCGAAAAAACCTGAAAGGGATGCTTCTGATGACCGATGGCCTAGTTTAGCACAGCGGGGCGGCGCCGAGCCGCAGGTGGAATGGATCGGCCAAAACCTGATGCAAGTGGCGATAAAGCCAGGCCAGGGGCCGATAAGCAAGGAGCCGGCCGACATGCGATATGCGGAAGAACTCTTAACCCGGCCGATCATCATCATCGGCGCGCCGCGCTCGGGCACGAGCATGCTGGGTCGCATCCTCAGTCATCACCGGGATTTGGCCTATCTTGGCGAGCCGCGTTTGACCTGGAAGTACGGCAACGACGGCAAATCCGACATGTTGCGGCGCGAAGACGCCCGGCCGCGGGTGATCGCCCACATTCGCGCCCGCTTCGCCCAGGCTGTCCACGAGGCGGGGGCCTCGCGTCTGCTGGAGAAGACGCCGAGCAACAGTCTGCGTCCCGCTTTTGTCGATGCCGTGTTTCCCGACTGTCAGTTCGTGCACATTCTGCGTGACGGAGTGAGTTCAGCGGTTTCGATCGCCACGTTCTGGGGTCGACACGCCCACGGCGTGCGCAATGTGGCGCCCGGGCGTTCGCGCCAGCGCCTGTCCGAACTGAGCCCCCTGCGCATGCCGTTTTACGCCATGGAGTTCGTGAGGCGGGCGGTCCCCGAGTTTCTGCGTCCGATCGTCGGCCGCAATGTCTGGGGCCCGCGGTTGCCGGGCATGCGCCAGATGGCCCGGGAGATGACCCCGCTGCAGATCGCGTGTCTGCAATGGCGCACGTGCGTCGAGGTCATGTGTCAGTTCGGCCGCCAGTTGCCCGCGGAGCGGTACATGGAGTGCCGGCTCGAAGAGATGGGCGAGGGTCTGATCCAGCGGGTGATGGCGTTCACCGGCCTGCCGGAGGATCCGGCGGTTTTCGACTACTTCCGGGAGCACTTCGACCCTGGCCAGCCGGGCGCTCGCAAGCGTGAGCGCGACCCGGCCACTCTCGAAGCGGTGCGGCAGACGTTGGCTCCGACGCTGCAATACCTGGGATTCGAGTAGACCTGGCCCGACGGTGTCGGATCGCGGTGGCGCCGACAACCCACGGGCGGGGATCGGCCGATCGGTGGGCCTCGCTTTCAGATCAGGGCCGACGGATCGCCGATGAGCGATGGGTGCGCTCGTCGTGCGAACGGATAAGATTCTGCCCGTGTCGATCCGGGGATCGTCTTTGTCGGAGGCCTACCGTTGTCCGAAGCTCGCCGCGGCTTTGTCCGGATGATCGCCAACTACGTGCGGCTCGGCGCCAATCTGTTGATCGGCCTGGTCATCGTGCCGGTTCTCTTCGCCACCGTGGGCGAAGAAGGCTTTGGCCTCATTGGCCTGATGATGGCGGCGATCGGCATCAGCAATCTGTTCCAGCAGATTGTCGAGCGCAGCATGATTCGCCAGCTCGCTGCCGCCTGGCACAGCGAGGAGCCCAACTGGTTTGAGAGCGTGTACAACGCCGCCGCGGCGATCTCGGCGGGCGTCGCCGTCCTGACGATCGTGCCATTCATCGCGCTGGTCCTGGTGCTGCCGGTGCTGGCTGAACATCACATCCTGCTGATTCCGGCCAGGCTGGTGCCGGCCGCGCAGCTTTACGCGGCCGCACGCGGCGTGGAGGCGTTCTTCCTGATCCTGCTGGCGCCGCAGGCCAGCATGTATCTGGCCACGGAGCGCATGCTGGGGCACAACGCGCTGATCCTGACGCGCCGCGTGGCCTACCTTGTGGCGGCGCTGAGCCTGTTGTTGCTGCCCGGATGGTCGGTCTCCTCGCTGGTGGTGCTCTACGTCGTTCAAATCGTGGTCTACGGCACGCTGGGGTTGTTCGCCTTCAGCGCCTACATCATGGTTCGTGAGCGGGCTCGCCTGGCTTTGCGGCCGAGTCTTATCACGCGTCGGGCGCTGAAGGAAGTCGTCGGGATCGGCGGCTGGAACGTGCTGGTCATCACCGCCACGAACCTGCACGAGCGGCTGGACGCGATCGTGATGAACGTGGTCTACGGCCTGTTCGGCAATGCGATTTTCGAGCTTTCGGGACGGCTGGCGGCGTACATCCGCATGGCGGTCAGCGGGATGACCACGGGCCTCGACGCCGTGGCCGCGCGCATCAGTTCGACCGGCGACACGCACGCGATGAGCCGGCTGGTGTTTCACGGTACACGTCTGCACGGCCTGGTGGCGTTTCCGTCCCTGGTCGGGCTGGCCATCCTCACCGAACCGATCCTGCGTTTCTGGATTCGCGGGGGCGGCTCCGACCGGCAGATGCTTCTGAGCCTGACGGTGCCGTTTCTGCAGATTCTCGCCGTGGGATGGGCCGCCCGGTCGATCTCCGACGGGTGGATGTACATTCTCTACGGGGCGGGGCACATCAGACGTTACGCATGGTGGGTGCTGGCGGGGGGCATCTGCAATCCGCTGATGGCGATCCTGCTGTTGTGGCTGATGCCGCTGCATCTGCGGTACACCGCTGCGGCATGGGCTTTCGCCACATCGCTGACCGTGGTTCACTTCCTGCTGCTGCCGGTGCTCGGCGCGCCCATGCTGGGGTTGAGGGTGCGTGACCTGCTTGAGCCGCTCATCAGACCCGCCGCCGCCGCAAGCATAAGCGGTTGGGTGCTGCTGGCGGCGATCCAGTTCGTCAATCGGTGGACGCTGGGGTTGCTGGCGGCTGCGATGATCGGTTACGCGGTCCTGTACGGCCTGTTGACGTGGATGATGGTGTTCGTCCCGGGCGAAAGAAAGCGGATTCTGGATCAACTGCGACGTCGGTTGAACCGACGCCATGAACGGGGGAGCGGTTCGGACAATCCCCGGATTGGCTAAGATGGGGTCCAGCCCCCATGTCGTTACGTCGCTTTGGCAGGGAACTTTCGCCCATGCGTGTGTTGCACGTGATTTCCGGCATTGACCCTCGGTTGGGTGGGCCCCCGCGCGCCCTGGCTGGTCTGGTGGGCGGCCAGCTTCAAGCCGGGCTGCAGGTGGGTGTGCTGGCGACCTGGACCGAAGATGGGCAGGACCGTTCGCTGGTCGACGTCATGGCCCAGCAGGGGGCGCAGCTGCATCTGGTGGGCCCGGCGGTGGGGCGTCTTAAGAAGCATCCGCAACTCGGGATGGTCACCGACCGGGCTGTGGCGGCGGCCGACGTCGTCCACATCCACACGCTGTGGGAGGAGATTCAGCATCGGGCGGCGGCGGCGGCCCGCAGGCATCGCAAGCCGTACATCATCCGGCCATGCGGCATGCTTGACCCCTGGAGTCTGCGGCAGAGCTGGCTGGTCAAGAAGCTCTACATGCTCTGGCGACTGCGCCGGGATCTCAACGCCGCGGCTGCACTACACTTCACGACCACCACCGAGTGCGACCTGACCCGGCCTCTGCATCTGCGGGCGCCCGCGATGGTTGAGCCCAACGGCGTGAGCCTCGACGAGTTTCAGAATCTGCCCGAACCGGGCGGATTTCGCCGGCGCCATCCCGAGATCGGGGATCGGCCGCTGATCGTCTTTCTCAGTCGGCTGCACCATAAGAAGGGTCTGGACCTGCTGATTCCCGCCTTCGCCCGCTGCGGCGTGGCGGACGCGGTGCTGGCGCTGGTGGGGCCGGCCGTGGAGGGTTACCTGCCTCAGGTCCAGGCGATGGCGCGCGAACATGGCGTGCGGGAACGGGTTGTCTTTACCGGCATGCTCAACGGGATGGACCGGGTTGAAGCACTCGTCGATGCCGATCTCTACTGCCTGCCCAGTTACCAGGAAAACTTCGGCATCGCGGTGGTCGAGGCCCTGGCGGCGGGCACGCCCGTGGTGATTTCGGATCAGGTGAACATCCACCACGAGGTGGCCGCGGCGGGGGTCGGCGGGGTGACGCCCACGCGCGTCGAGCCTCTGGCCGAGCAGTTGCGGCAGTGGCTGACCGACAAACCCCGACGCGACGCCGCAGCCGCCAGGTGTCGATCTTTCGTCTGGGATCACTACGACTGGAACGCCATCGCGCAGCGCTGGACGGGTCACTACGACGGCATCTGCAGCCGTTATCGCGCGTGAGACCTTCGCCACAGTTGTTCATGGGGTTTTAAGCAATCCATGAGCGAATCGATCCCACACGGCCAGTCGCCCCCAGGCACATCGAAGCCGATCGGGCCTGTCTTCGTCTGCGGTCGGCAACACAGCGGCAACACTCTCCTGACCACCATGCTCGGGCGGCTTGCGGGCTGCTTCGCCATGGAGAAAGAAGGCGAGTTCTTTGAACGCCGCTCCGCGCTCGCCGCTGAGCCAGACCCGCGTATACGGGTCCGTCTGGTGGTCCGGAGCCTCAAACTGGAAGATCAGGACCTGGCCAGGTGTCTTGAAGCTCACTTGCTTGCCTGGGTCGAACAGCAGCCCCAACGGGCGGACCCGCTGGCGATCTATCGCGAGGCAATGGCTTTCGCCACCCGTGCCGCTCGAGCCGGTTACTGGGTGCAGAAAGCCACGAGCTACATCTTTTACATTGACGAAATCCTGCGCGACCTTCCCGACGCTCGCGTGATTTATTTGCTGCGCAATCCCTATGACGTTTGCGCTTCGAAGAAGCAGCGCAACGTCCGCGAGGAGCGACTGGTGGGCTGGGCGATGAGCTGGAACAAGGGCCTGCGGCTTGCCCAGCGGGCCGCGCTCATGGCCCCGGATCGCGTCCACCTGATGCTCTATGAGGATCTCGTTGCGCAGCCGCAAACCCAAGCCCAGGCGCTCTGCGCATTTCTGGGCCTGCCTTTTGAGCCGGCCATGCTTGACGTCCCCCACATCAACGCCGCCGAGCACAAGTACCAGGTGGTTCCAGGGTCGCGCGGCCTCAATGCGTCGCGTGTCTGCCGTTACGTCAGCCTGCTGAGCCCGGCGGAAATAGCTGCCCTGGATGTTCTGCTCGATGACGGGTTGCTCAAGCGTTTCTACCCCGGCCTGCCTCACGACCGGGCCAGCAAGGGCTGGCGCGTGCGTTTGGCCGCGTGGACGTTGATCGCCGTGGGGCCGCTGCGCTATGCGGCTGACAAGATCCGCGCCGCCCGCAAGGACGACATGCCGCTGATTCGACGCACCATTCATCGTCTGGGCTTGCGTTGAGATCAGCGGGTTTCGTCGGTCGACATCGTCGGGCCATCGAGTCGCGGCCGCGTCGGGCGGGCGGGGTTGCCGACGGCGATGACGTTGGGCGGCAGATCGCGAAAGACATTCGACCTGGCGCCGACGATGGCCCGATCGGCGATTTTCACCCCCGGACCGACGAAGGCGTCGGAGGCGATCCAGACATCGTCGCCGATCTCGATGGGCGCGGTGGTCACCTGCATGTCGCGGCGGCGGTAGTTGTGCGAGCCGGAGCACAGGTAAGCGAACTGGCTGACATGGGTGCGGCTGCCGAGCACGACCGGCCCCATGCTCTCAATCACCACGCCGTGATGCAGCGTGGTGTGGTCGCCGACGCGCAGGTTCCACGGGCGGTCCACACGGACGCGCGGATGGATGTAGGCGGTGCGGTGGACCTTGGCGCCAAAGAGGTTCAGCAGGCCGACGCGCCAGAGATTGCATGGTGGGGGCGACCAGCGGAAAAGTGTCCGCTGCAGGAACCGCCAGACCACGACCCGCGCGCGCACCGTCCAGTGCTCGGGGATGAAAGTGCGATGGTGCGGCGGCGGAATGACCGTGGTCAACTGCCCATCCGCGGCGGTCGGCGTCGGCGATGATGGGGTGGGCGCGTTCATCGCAGTTCCCGATCCTTGATCGGCTTGGCGGGGTTGCCCACGCATACCTTGCCCGCCGGCAGGCTCTTGTACACGCTCGATCGCGCGCCCACGACGCTCAGGCGGCCGACTTCGACGCTCGGGCCCACGAATACGTCTGCGCCGATCCATACGTCGTCACCGATGACGATGGGCGCGCGAATCAGCCTGAAGCGGTGGTCCGTGTAGTCGTGGGTGCCGGCGCACAGGTGAGCGTACTGGCTGACGATCGCCCGCTTGCCGATGCGGATCCTCCCCAGGCAGTAAAGGATGGCGAAATCGCCGACGGTCGCGTCATCGTCGATCTCGAGCATCCAGGGCACTTCGACGTTCACGCTCGGGCGAATCGCCACGCCCTTGCCGATGCGTGCCCCGAACAGGCGCAGCAGATTGGCCCGGAACCGGTACCAGTTGTGGAAGCTCAGGCGGAAGACCGGCCGACCGAGAATCATCCAGATGGCCCGGAAAAGCTTCTCCCTGAACGTCCAGGGGCTCGGTTCGGGCTGCATCTGAACCTGCGCGATCGTCTCCGCGGAGGCGGGGCGCGGCGTCGGCGGCTTGTCGAGCACCACCGGATCATCGCCTTCAGCCCGCGCCAGGCCACGCACCGCGGCATCTGCCGGCTCAGATTGCCGACGGGCCACGCGGCGCAGCTCACGAAGCTTCAACGAAACCAGCGCGTCGTACCAGCTGATGAACTTGCAGAACTGATAGCCCACGCGGCCGTCCAGCACGCCCAGGCGGCATACATACATGTAGACGAATCGCCACAGGCCGGGCATGGGGATGTACGGGCTGACGTTGCGCTTCAGCCAGCGGCGCCGCCGCGTGTCGCGTGGAATGTTCGCCGACTCGCTGACCCGTTCCTTCCGCTGCATCTGGTGGAACAGCGTCCGGGCTTCAAGCGTCGAGTAGCGGTTGTGTTTGGCCACGTAATGCTCAAGCCCGCGGCGATCGTGATGGATCATGGGCTCACGGATGTAGCCCACCGGATCGTCGACGATCACGTGCTCATGCACCTCGCGGTCTTCGTACCGGCCGGCGCCGCGTTTGAAGAGACGCAGGTTCCAGCTTGGGAAATAACCGCAATGACGGATGGGCCGGCCCATGAAGTAGGTCAGGCGGTTGATGAAGATTCCGTTCTCGGGCACTTCAGCGGCCGGTCTGTCGCTGACAGCGCGGATATGGTCGCGCAGACGCTCGGTGATGACTTCATCAGCGTCGATGATGAGCAGCCAGTCGGCCTCGAAAGGCAGATTGTTCAAGCCCCAGTTCTTCTGCCGCGCGTAACCTTCCCACGCGTGCTCGACGACTTCGGCCCCGAATGAACGGGCGATGTCCTGTGTGCCGTCGGTCGAGCCGCTGTCGATGACGAAGATACGGTGGGTCCAGCCCCGCAGCGCCTCGAGGCAGAAGGGCAGGTTCATGGCCTCGTTGTAGGTGATGATCATCACATCGAGCATGGGAATGCCCCGAAAGCCGAAAGGTTGCCGCAGCCGGCCATCATCGCGGTCTGCGTGCCATTGTATGACAAAGCCGGCGGCGTCCGCCTGCGGGGCTTATCGGTCACGTGAGGCGGCGACTGCAGCATGCACGCCACGGGGCACGTCCGCGGCGCGAGGCAGCGTCAGGGGGCTGGGGTGGGCGGCATCACCAGAGGTTCGCCGTCGAGCGTGCTGTCGATCACATCCACGCTCGCGGCCTCGTCCACCTGAAAATCAACATTCGTGAACGCGCAGCCTTCGATGGTGACCGCCACACCCGGGCCGATCACCACAGCGCTGGGCGTCGCGCTCGTGCCCGTGATCTCGCAGCGGCGCAGGAGATAGCGTGGCTGCACCTTCTCGAAAGGATCGCGCCCGGCCAGGCGGATTTCATTGACCAGGTACGCCGTGCTCGGGTTGACCTGGAACAGCACCAGGCGCATCAACTCCGGGTATGCGCCGCGGACCACCGCGTCCTCCAGTACGTGTTCGCCCCCGCCGGCCATGTACTCCTGGCGAAGACTTTCGCCGATCACGCAGTCGGCCATCCTGGTCCGCGTCAGATGGCCGTGACCCACAGCAAGGCCGTTGCGAAGGAATTCGCCGCCCTCCAGATCGAAAGAGCAGGCGCCGTGCGGGCTGATGCCGTTGTCCAGGCACTCATTGCCGCTGACGTTCACCAGGCGCATATTCAGCGCCGCCCCGTGCAGGTTGAACCCGTCATTGAGCACGTGCCGCACATGCAGGTTGCGAATGGTCACGTTCTCGACGCGGCCGAAGGTGTACACGCCCTGAGTTCGCGTGGTCCACTCCAGGTTGTCCAGCGATCCCTTCACGTACAGATATCCCGTCTTTGCATCGATGGGCTCCCAGGCGAATTCGCCATCATTCAGATCCTGCGGCGCCGGGTACTGCGCGATCAGTCTGGCCTTCGCCGCCTCCCAGCCTTCAGTCTGCTCGATCTGGCCGATGCGGCCGATGGTGAACTTCGTGCGACTCATGAACTGACCGCAGCCGTCGACCACCAGGAGGTGCCGGTCTTCGCGCGTGCGGTCCAGTTGGATGCGGTGCAGGTTCTCGCCCACGTTCTCCCACGCCGCCGGATCCGATGGCAGCGGGTCGGCGCCGGAGACGGTGCAGCCGTGCCCTTCGATGGTGAAGCCGCCGATGTCGACGAGCGAAATCTGCTCGCGATAGACGGCCCCCTCGGGCAGCAGGTGAATGACGTCGCCGGCATCAACAAGCTGGAGAGCTCGCGCGATGGTTTTCAGCGGTGCGTCGGCGGTGGCGGCCGCCGCGTCATCGCCGCTTTGGCCGTTGACGTACAGGTCGCGTGCGTCGGCGTGACCCGTCAGGGCGGGACTGGCCAGGAGAACAGACGCGACCGCCAGGATGCGCAGGAGTTGAAAAGTGCTCATGGGTTGCAGGTTAGCGGCTGCCTGGGCCGGTGGCCACACCGCCGCCATCCAACGGCAAGGACGAGCATGGCCCATGTCGCGGGCTCGGGCACATCGACCCGCTGTCCCGGCGAGGCCGCGCCGCCGGTCAGCACGGCGACGAACGGATTGATGTCCGCCGTATCGATGTGCCCGTCCCCATTCAGATCAACTTTGCTCACCAGCGTGTCGGGATAAGTCCCCGCCCACGCCGCCGGCTGGGTGAGGGCAAGGACAAAGGCGTTGATGTCCTGCGTGTCGACCACGCCGTCATCGTTGAAATCGCCGGGCAGCGCGGGCTTGATGATTTCGAGAATCTGTTCGCGATAGGCGGCCAGCTCGGCGAAGACAGTGGTGCTGTAATCGAAGATGGCGGTGCGGTTGGTGCGGGGCTGGCCGGAAAGTGTCGGCACATCGACCGCCACACCCGCCAGCTCCCAGCGGTCGCCGACCTTTCGCCAGGCTGGCCCCCCCGAGTCCCCGCCCACCGCCTGGGCGTGGCGCGGATCGGGCGCGTCGCCGCTGAAAAGCGTGTCGAAGGCGGGCATCTGGCCGAACTCGCCGCTGACGAGCATGCCCGCAGTCCGCACGGTGTTGACGCCCCACAGCGCCAGACGCTGGTTCTCGATCGCCCAGTAGCCGGTGAAGGTTGGAAGCTGCGGGTAGGCGGCCGGGTCGAGCCAGGACCACGGATCGGTGGACGTGTCGACGGCCCAGGTGGTGGTGTTCTGCTCGCGGGGTCGGCCGAAGCCGGCCATGAGCAACGGCGTATCGGCCGCCGTCGCCTGGGAGGCGAGCTTCATGGGCGCAAGGTCCGGCGGGTTGAAGATGCGAAACAGCTCCAGGTCGGTCGGCGTCTGGTCTTCGTTGAGCAGGGGGATGAACCCGATGCCATAGTTGATCTGCCGGTCGACGCCGAGCAGCGTCAGCGGCGTTCCCCAGACGTGCGCGGGCTGAATCAGCCACCCCCAGCCCAGATAGACGGCGGAACCCACGCCGCTGCGCGCCAGGTGCGACCAGTAGGGGAAGTCCGAGAACTCGGCGGTGGTGGCGGGATCGTCGTTGGCGGCCGGGTGGTCGCCGAGGGCGATCATGGCGGCGACCGGAGCGGCCGACGTCGCGGCAAGCAACGCCGCTGCAACACAGATCCTGAGCGTGTGGATACGCGTCCGCAAACGGATTTGACCGGTTGGAAACCTCAGCCGAAGACGAAAGGCTGACGCCTGATGATAGGTCGAACCGGTCGCGATGGGAAGGATTTTCGCCGCCTGCGATCGCGGGTTGGGGTATGATGCCCAGTCCTGTGGGCGTCACCGACTGGCGCAAGGGCGACCGGTGCCCGCACGGTTCGGACCTCTCGGCGGTAAACGATGTAACTGCTTTGGCCGATACTGGTTCCTGACGTCGGAGCCGGTCGGCGTGAACCATCGGATCGGCGGCGGCGTAAAGGGCGTGGAGGGTGTTCCGCGGCCCGGGCGACCGGCGTCGCGGGACCAGGGCAGGCCTCGCGCTATGGAGCCGCAAGGTCAACATCAATTCACGCTCGCGGACACGCGTGCCAAGAAGCCTGGAGAAAAGTGATGACGGATCGGGACAGAAACAAACTCATTGTCGTGGCCGGCGGCGGCGGTTTCATCGGCGGCCACCTCGTCGCCGACTTCCGTCGTCAGGGTTACACCAACATCCGCTCCGTCGACGTCAAGCCTCTGGACGAGTGGTACCAGGTGTTCGATGACGTCGAGAACCTCGTGCTCGACCTGAATCTGCGCGAGAACTGCGTCAAGACGTGCAAGGGTGCGGCCGAGGTCTACTGCCTGGCCGCCGACATGGGCGGCATGGGTTTCATCGAAACCCACAAGGCCGCCTGCATGCTCACCGTCCTCATCAGCACGCACATGCTGCTGGCCGCCCGCGATGCGGGCGTCCAACGGTTTTTCTATTCGAGCTCCGCTTGTGTTTATGCGGCCGACAAACAGACCTCCGAGGACGTCATCCCCCTCAAGGAGGCCGACGCCTACCCCGCCATGCCCGAAGATGGCTACGGCTGGGAGAAGCTTTTCACCGAGCGCATGTGCCGGCACTTCCGCGAGGACTTCGGCTTCACCGCCCGCATCGCCCGCTTCCACAACGTTTATGGCCCGTTCGGCACGTGGGAGGGCGGCCGTGAAAAGGCTCCCGCCGCGGTCTGCCGCAAGGTCATCACGGCCAAGCTCACCGGGGATCACAACATCGAGATCTGGGGCGACGGCAAGCAGACGCGCAGCTTCATGTACATCGATGACTGCATCGAAGGCATCCAGAAGATCACGCAAAGCGACGTCATCGAGCCGTTGAACCTCGGTTCCGACGAGCTGGTGACGATCAACGGCCTGGTCGACATCGTCGAGGATATCGCCGGCATCAAGCTCAAACGCCATTACAAGCTCGATGCTCCCAAGGGCGTCAATGGCCGCAACAGCGACAACACGCTCATCAAGAAGCACCTGGGCTGGGCCCCGGGCATTCGCCTGCGCGACGGCATGGAGCGCACGTACAAATGGATATACGACGAGTACGTGGCCAAGTATGGCAAGAAGGTGGCCGTCTGAAGCCTGGCAACGGGGTTAGGAGCGGTGGATGAGCGTCAGCCATTGGGCCAAGTCGCGGATGCCGGGCTTTCTGCGTCTTGCCTTGCGGACCGGCCAGCGTTTTGGCGTCAACATCACGCCCAACCATTTCTACTCGGACATTCCCGATTTCCGGCATCTGCGGAAGACCGATTACTGGCGCCAGCCTTCCTCGATGTTCGCCGTCCCGGGCGCCGATGTGGACGCCCAACTGGCCTTTGTGCGCGACTGCTGCGCAGGCCAGGCAGGTAATTTCCAGACCGATCAGCTCTACCGGGAGGCCTGTCGCGCCAACGGCGAGGCGGGTTACGGTCCGATTGAAGCGTTGTTCCTGCACGCGTTCATTCAACGTCACCGGCCCGCTCGCGTCCTGCAGATCGGCTGCGGCGTCTCCACCGCCATCATCGACGGCGCCGCCCGGTCCGTGCCCGACTACGTTCCGGCCATCCGTTGTGTGGAGCCGTATCCCACGCCCCTGCTTCGCCGGCTGGATCAGGAGAGGCGCATCGAGCTGATCCCCCGCATGGCCCAACTGGTCGAGCAGTCGCTGCTGACCGACCTCGATGCCGGCGACCTGCTTTTTATCGACTCCACCCACACGGTGAAGGTCGGCAGCGAGGTCGTCCGCCTGATCACCGAGATCCTTCCGCGGCTGCGTCCCGGGGTCTGGGTGCATTTTCACGATATCTATTTCCCCTACGACTTCTTCCCCGGTTTTCTCAAGCGTGCGATATTCTTCTGGCGTGAAACAACGCTCCTCTATGCTTATCTTCTGCATAATTCCACCATCACCATCCGGGCTTCACTGTCGATGATGCACCACCACCGCCAGGACGAATTGCGCCAGATGATCCCCGCCTACCAGCCCTCCAAAGTTGAAGGAGGGCTCGAAATCGCTCCGGGACATTTCCCCTCCTCGATCTATTTGCAGACTGTTCGCCATGCCGCAGGTTGACCCCGCCAGACGGACCATCCTCGTCATCAGTCAGGTCTATGTGCCCGACCCGGCCAGTGTCGGCCAGCACATGCACGACGCGGCCACGGACCTGGTGAAGCGCGGTTACCGCGTGAAGGTCTACGCCGCGCGGGCCGGCTATGACGACCCGACGACGAAGTACCGCTGGCGCGAAACGCTCGGCGGCGTACGGATCCGCCGCCTGCCGCTGTCGAGCTTCGGCAAGGGTTCGGTGGCCGTGCGCATGGTCGCGGGGTTGATCTTCGTGGCTCAGTGCTTCGTGCTCGGGCTGTTCACGCGGCGTCTGGCCGGAATTCTCGTTTCGACCTCGCCGCCGATCGCCCCCCTGGCCGCCATCCCCCTGAGCATCCTGCGCCGCAGGCCCGTCAGTTTCTGGGCGATGGATCTCAACCCCGACCAGATGATCGCCCTGGGCAAGACCACCGCCGACTCGCTGCCCTCGCGCATCTTCGACTGGCTCAATCGCCTGACGCTGCGCCGCGGCAAGGCCATCGTCGCGCTCGACCGCTTCATGGCGGATCGGCTTTACGCCAAGCTGCCTCGCGAGCGCGCCGCCATCGAAGCGAAGATGCACGTCATACCCCCCTGGCCGCACGATGACCACCTGGAAGTCGTCGCCCACGCCGACAACCCCTTCCGCAAAGAGCATGGCCTGGCCGACCGCTTCGTCATCATGCACAGCGGCAATCACTCGCTGGCCCATCCGCTGACGACGCTGCTCGACGCGGCCGCCCGCTTCAAGGACCACGAGCGACTCGCTTTCATGTTCGTCGGAGGCGGCGTGGGCAAGAAGGACGTCGATCGGTTCATCGCCGAGCACCAGCCCGCCAACGTCAGGAGCCTGCCTTACCAGCCACTGGACGCCATCAAATACTCGCTCTCAGCCGCAGATGTCCATGTCGTGGCTGTCGGCGACGGCGTGGTCGGCATCAACCATCCGTGCAAGGTCTATGGCGCCCTGGCGTTAAACCGGCCCATTCTGCTCGTGGGCCCCGTCGAGTGTCATGTGTCGGACATCATCGCGAAGTACGACTGCGGCTGGCACATCCGCCACGGCGATGTCGAGGGCGCCGTGAAGACCCTCGAGCAGATTCTGGCCCTGAGTCACGAGCAGATGGTCGAGAAGGGGGCCCGTGCCGGCCGCGCCGCCCGCGAGCAGTTCAATAAAGCCGTCCTCTGCAAACGCTTCAACGACGCGATCGAAGCGACGCTGTGATCCAGGTGCAGACCCGTGGCGCGGCCTGTTTCGCGTATTTTCACACAAAAAGCTTGTCGCGGCGGACGACGCTCGTTACACTGCCAGGTGCGTGATTCGTCGCATTCGCGGCGGACGGGTGGACAATCTGACCAGTATCCATAGGGGACCACATGAATTCAGGTTTCTGTGCGGCTGTAATCTTGTGTTTCAGCGTCACCGCCCATGCCGTGGTGATCGAACCGTTCGCAACCGACAACGCGGGCTGGACCCTTTCAACCATCACCAACGGAGGTTCGGTTGTCGATCTTTCAGCCGATTGGGCCGCCGCCGGTGGCAATCCGGACGGGCACCTGACCGTCGACGTGGATACCAGCGTCGCGCGTCCCTATGCATTCGGCATCGGCCTGACCGAAGCGAACCCGTTCGGTGACATGACAGGGATGCTCTTGAACGTTGACTTCAAGACTTCCGGGTCTATCACCGGTCCGACCTTGAACAGTCTGGTCCGTTTCTACGTCGGCACCTATGTGGAAGGCGGCAGCAACTTCTTCGTGACCAGTGATGCGTTCAGTTGGGATCCCAACGCCGACACCCAATGGACCACGCACCAGGTCGCGTTGATGGCATCCAACTTCGTCGTGTGGCCGAACCAGAACGCTGGTACACGCAGTTTCGAACAGGTCATCGCCGCTCCCGACGCGGTCGGCCTGGTCTTCGCCGCCGACATCGCCAGCTTCACCTCCAATTTCAGCCTCGGGTTCAGCAGCACCACGGGGGCCTCGATCGCGATGGACAATTTCGGCGTGGTCGTTCCCGAACCGACGACCGCTGCCGTGATGCTCCTGGTGCTGCCTGCGCTTGCTGGTCGTTG
Source organism: uncultured Phycisphaeraceae bacterium (assembly GCA_964502445.1). Classification (GTDB taxonomy): domain Bacteria; phylum Planctomycetota; class Phycisphaerae; order Phycisphaerales; family Phycisphaeraceae; genus CAZCWM01. The sequence goes on from CAZCWM010000002.1 coordinate 162,658, forward strand.
GTGGTGGCGCGGGCAAGAAGGGCATGGGCGCGGGCACGGCTGAGAAAGCCCGCAGTCCGCCAGCCGGGGGGCGCGCCCGGGCGAGAATGGCCGCGCTTGGCAACTCCGTGCTCATCGACGATCATCTGCAATCGATGAGCGACGACGTTTCGAGTCACGCGGCCCTCGATGCAGACCCGGCGCCTGCTGCGGCCGTCACAACGCCCGCCGGCACGGACGCGTCCCAGGCGCACATCTTTCAGCGGCTGGATCAGACCGCCCGTTACCCCTACACGCCCACCGAGTACGTCGTTCGTTTCGCCTGGCGGTTGGTCGAGGCCACGTTGATTCGCTTGAGTCTGCCGCGGTGTTACGGCTGGCGGCGGTTCTGGTTGCGACGTTTTGGTGCGAAGCTGGCCGACACCGCTCGCATTCGACCGACCACGCGCGTCTTTCATCCCTGGCTGCTGACGATGGGTGAGCACGCGGCTCTGGCCGATCGCGTCAACGTCTACAACCTTGGGCCCGTGACCGTCGGCGATCACAGCGTGGTGTCACAGGGCGCGGAACTGTGCGCGGGCACGCATGACTACACTCGGCCGGACCTGCCGCTCAAGCGCAGTCCGGTGACGGTCGGCCGCGGCGTGTGGATCTGTGCCGAAGCGTTCATCGGTCCTGGTGTCGTCGTCGGCGACAATGCGGTGGTGGGGGCGAGGGCGGTGGCGATCAGCGATGTCCCCGCGGGGATGGTGGTGGCCGGCAACCCGGCCGTGGTTATCAAGCCCAGGCCGATGAATCTCACGTCGCGCCCATGATCCCGGCCGCTGCCGGTCGTCCGGGACCAGCGTGTGGGGGGGCAGAATCCCGCACGCGGGGGCCGGCGGAAAGGCGCCCTGTACGGGAAAAACCGGTCTACCTGCAATTGGCGCTGGTCGGGGGGCGGTGGTAAGGTATTCTCTATGGCGAGGTTCGATCATTATCGCGGCATGGTCGGCGCAATCCGCGGCTGGAGGGTGACGCTCGTGGCCGGACTGGCCTGCTTGACGCTCTTGGCCGGCTGTCATGATCCGCTGTTCCCGAAGAACGAGCCGCGCAGCCAATACTCGCGGTATGAGGCGCTGCGCGGCCGGGCGACGCCGCAGAAGAAGACCAACGCCTTGGGGCGTGAAGAGCCGGCCGTCCGCGAGCGCCTGCAGCCGTTGGGCGAGGAATACTGACCTGTCGGTGCGCCGCCGCGCCTATGATCCAGGGCGGCTGATTCCGACTGCCTGTGTTTGATAGGATAATGTTTGGTCGAAGTCCGAAATAACGGCTTTGCCAGCATTATTGCGGGGAAAAGCCAAAGGTATCGGCCGATTCGGCCGATGAGTTTAGAGTCCGTCGCGGTCGGCTGGGGCCGGCCTGCTGGACAGTCTGTTGTACCGGGTAGAGCCCATGCATTCGGCGGGCCCGCCCTCAGCGTCGGCCGCGGAGCGGCCGGGATGGTGCTTCATCTTGCAGTGGCCCGCGCCTCCACGTCGAACTTTGGTCGTGCTTGGCAGCCTGGTGGCCGCCATGACGCTGGCCAGCGGCGTGCTCCTGATGCTCCAGCCCGCGCCGATCAGCCCCGCCAGCCATGTTCGCCTGCTTTCCACTGAGCGAACCTACGATCCAGCCGACGCCCTGTTCCAGACCCTTGTGCCGGTGATGTCCAGCCGCTGGGAGGCGATCGCCATCAGCTTCAGCGGTCATCCGTTTGGCTCGTCCCAGACGGTGGGCCTGCAGCACGAAGGTATGGGTCTTGGCGGTTTGGGCCATCACTTCGTCGTCGGCAACGGCACGGGTTCGGGTGATGGGTTGATCGACGTGGGCTTCCGCTGGCAGCACCAGCAGGCGGCCCGTACGCCGTGGCGCGTCCAACCGCAACCCGGCAGCGCGGCGGCACGCACGATCCAGATCTGCCTGATCGGCAACGGCCGTGAATCGGGGCCGACCCGGGACCAGGTGCGCGAGCTGATCTGGCTGGTCCGCGAACTGCAGAATCGCCTGCGCATCCCCGGCGAGAACGTCGAACTGCTGGATCTTGGCCCCTATACGGTCGGGGCGCGGTTCCCGGTCCTCGAGTTCCGCCAGCAACTGCTCCCGTAGCCGATGCGGCTCACCGCTGCGACCCATGCCTGGCGGTGCCGGGGTGGTGTTGTGGCATGTTTCAGCTGGTCAAGTCTGCTGAGGGATGGACCGATCCTATGCCCTGCGGGATCGTATCCAAATCGATTGAGGCGTTGCATTTCGATGCAAGATCGGGGAACATGGTTGAAGCCCGCCGAAGCGGCGCGGCGGCACCAGCGGTCGTGGCGTGCCGAGCGCTCCCGCCTGACGTATTTCTAACCCTTACGGAACGTTGTCAGCTAGGTGAAACAGCATCTAGATGACATTATGGGCTACGAAGTCCTTGGCACCCTGGGATATGGGGCCAAGAGCACGATCTACGCCGTCAAGGACAAGGACAACCACGTCTACGCCCTCAAGCGGGTGGTCAAGGAAGAGGCCAAGGACCAGCGTTTTCTCGACCAGGCCATCCTCGAACACGAGGTGGCCAGCAAGTTCTCCAGTCCGTATATCCGCCAGAGCCTCAAGCTGATCCGCAACCGCAAGATGATGCGGGTCAGTGAAGTCATCGTTCTGATGGAGCTGGTCGACGGGGCAACCCTGGAGCAGCATCGGCCGGAGTCGCTGGAGGAACTGTGCCGGCTGATGCAACTGGTCGCCAAGGGCCTGCACACCATGCACGAGGCAGGTTACGTGCATGCCGACATCAAACCCAAGAACATTCTGGTCACCGACAAGCACGCGGTGAAGATCATCGATTTCGGCCAAAGCTGTCCGATCGGGACGGTCAAACAGCGGATCCAGGGCACCCCGGATTACATCGCGCCCGAACAGGTGCAGCGCAAGCAGATCACGCCGCAGACGGACGTATTCAACCTGGGCGCGACGATGTACTGGCTGCTGACGCGCAAGCACGTGCCCACGATGATCCCGCGCGGCAACGGGGAAAGCGTCGCCAAGCCCAAGAAAGCACGGCCGCCGCACGAGTTGAACCCCGAGGTGCCGACGGCGTTGTCAAGCCTGGTCATGCAGTGCGTCGAGGCGGACCCGGCCAGGCGGCCGGTGAACATGCTTTCGATTTACGAGCGCCTCGAACTGGCGGTCGCGCAGTTTCAGCGTGCCCGCAGTTCCGCGGACGTCGAACCGGCGGAAGTGGCGTCGGGTGAAGCGACCGGCGCCGAGGATGGCCCGCCGATCGGGGAGACCGACGCGGGCATCTAGCCGCGATCCCCCAGCCGCTGCCGACATCGCCGGGGACCACGCATGTGCAAGCCCGTCTCCTGTCCCAACCTCGATGCGACCCCGCGTGGGCCAGGGGATCAGCGCAGCGGGCGTCGGCGTCAGGTCGCCATGGTTTCCACGTGGCGCCTGCGGCTGTGGCCGCTCGTGGCGGCGCTGCTCATGGCCTTGACGCCTGGACGCACGTGGGCCGACCCGCGGCCGGTGACCGACGCCCGTGTTCAAGAGGCGATGAAGGCCATGAAGGTCTTCCTCTACGCCAACCAGGATTCCAGCGGCGGCTGGGATTCGACCTACTCGCACACGCACGCCTACCCCGGCGCGATGACCTCGCTGGTCACGCTCGCCTTGCTCGTGGCTGGAGAGAGCCCGCAGCAGCCGCAACTGGCGCGGGCCATCGAACTGCTGCGGGCCGCCGAACCCCTGGGAACGTATCAGGTCGCCTTGCGGGCCCACGTATGGGCCCAATTGCCCGATGAATATCTGGGCCTGCTGAGCAAGGATGTGCGCTGGCTGGCCGCCGCCGCCTACGCTGACGGCAGTTTCGGCTACGTGCCCCCGGCCAACTCCGCTGAACGCAACAGCGATGGGCACTGGTATGACAATTCCAACACCCAGTATGGCGACCTGGGTCTGTGGGAAGGCGCCAAGCGCGGCGTGCATGCGGGCAAGCGCTTCTGGCAGCAGAGCATCGACTACTGGCTCGGCGCTCAGTACGAGGACGGCGGCTGGGCTTACCGCGCCCGCCGAAGCGCGGGAGGCTTCGCCAACCAGCGGACGTCGTATGCCTCGATGACCTGTGCCGGTCTCACCGCGTTGTACATCGGACAGGAGCAGATGTACGGCCGCCGGATGAGTCCCGCTCCCCAGGTCGCCGACGCCATCGAGCGCGGCCTGGCGTGGCTCGATCAGTGGTTCGACGGCTGGAACAATGTCAATGGCAACAACGACGACCACCGCTATTACTACCTCTACAGCGTCGAGCGCGTCGCCCTGGCCAGCGGGCGGCGATTCTTCAACGATCAGCCATGGTTCGACGTCATCGCCGCCCAGATCGTCAACAACCTCTTTGACAGCGGGTCCGTGCGGCGGTCAGGCGGTCAGGCGGTCAAGGACACCGCCTTCGCCCTCATGTTCCTGGCCCGCGGGTACGTGCCGGTCTGGATCACCAAACTTGAACTGGACGATGTGCCCGAAGCCGCCACGCGGCAGCGTCCAGGAGCCAGGCTCGGCGATCGCCAGGCCAGCCCCGGACCTTTTGTGGCCGTGACGGGACCGCATCCGGGGGCCAGCCCCGGTCCCCAGCCGACCAACAACCGCCCCAACGATCTGACATCGCTGACCCGCTTCCTCAGCGACTTCGGCCAGGCCGAGATCAACTGGCAGCGCCTGCCGCTGCACACGCCCGTTGAACGCTGGGGTGCGTGCCCCGTGGCTTACCTGGCCAGCGACGAGGCGCTGACGCTGTCCGACAGCGAGGCGGCCAACCTTCGGGAGTTTCTCGATCGCGGCGGGTTGCTGGTGTGCAATCCTGACGCCGAGTCGTCTCGATTCGTTCAAAGCATGCGACAACTGGGACAGCGGTTGTACCCGGGTCGCTCGTGGGAGCGTCTTCCGCTCGACCATCCGCTCTACAACGGGCACATGGTTCTCGCCCAACCTGGTCAACTGGTTATCGAGGCGCTGGGCAACGGGGCACGCGATCTGATCTACCTTTCGCAGGCCGATCTCGGCTACGAGTGGCAGGCCTCCAGCCCCGACGTCCAGAGCACAGCCTGGCGACTCGGGGCCAACCTTTTCACCCATGCGACCGAGCGCGGCGATCTGCTCAACCGCCTGGTGCCGCCGATGCCGCCGCTTCCGACGGGCGACCAGCCCGTGTCGCGGACGCTGCCGGTCACGCGGCCCCGCTATGACGGCCTGTGGTGTGCCGAGCCTCTGGCGTGGGAAGCGGTCCGTCGGCGGCTGGCGCGGGATGACGGCCTGGGGCTGACGCTTTCACCGGCCAGCGGCGATCAAGCCGTGGACCTGGCGGATCTGGCGGCGGTTTCGCCGGGGCTGGCACACCTGACGGGCATCGAGGCGGTGCGGTTGACTGTCGAACAGCTCGACGCCATCGAGGCGTACGTCCGCAAGGGCGGCACAGTTCTGGTTGAGACCGTCGGTGGACGCGGCCAGTTCGCACTCAGCCTGGAGCACCAACTGGCCCCGCGCTTCGGCGGCGCGGCCATGCCGCTCGATACCACCCATCCGCTGCTCACCGGCGACGGCATCGACGGCGCCGCCGACGCCAGCCGGGCTGTCTACCGTCCCTATGCCGTCCTGCGCCTGAGTCCGGGCGGCGAACCCCGGCTGCTGGCCTTTCTCGACGGCGAGCGACCGGCGATCATCTTCAGCAGTGAGGATCTGAGCCTGGGCATGCTCGGCGTGCGAAGATGGGGGATTCTCGGTTACAGCACCGAGTACGCGCGGCAGTTCATGGCCAACCTGGCTTTGTGGTGCGCGCACCACCCGACCGCCACGCCGGCCAAACCGTGAGGCATCAATCCCGCTGGGGGCCACCTCCGGCGCTGTTCACTGAAGACCGCCGAGATTTTGCGGCAAACCATGAACAATGTCTTGACATTACTTCGAAAGCCCTTAGTTTTATGAGTGGAGGGTGAGGGAGCCTTCGGCGAGGGGAGCGCAAGCGCGCTGCCCCGGCCTACCGCCGTTTGATTTCTCACAACAATCTGTCCGCCGGCGACGCCCCTGACCGGGCATTGCTGCGGTCACGCCCCTTGCGGGCGAGGGCTTGCGGTGCCGTCCTTTCGACGGCGTGCGGCCAGCGAAAGGACGCCGGCGACAGCCTGCGAGAAACTCTCTCTCCCATAGGGCTGCCTCAGTCTGAGGCAGCCTTTTTCGTCGGCACATCGTGTCGCCGCATGGGCTGTGGCCTTGGCGCCGCGCGAGCGTCAGCTCGGTTACGCGTAAACGATATGGTCCCGCCGGCCCTGCACCCCGCGCGTAGCGCCGCGCGTGTCGATGATCAGCTTCGCGGTCCGGACGATATGGTTCCAGTCATACGCGCTGTGATTCGTGGCGATCAGCACCGCGTCGTAGCCGGCCAGCGCGGCATCGGTCAGTTCGATGCTGCTCATCTCCAGTCCGGGGTAGTGCCGCATGGCGTGCATGGCAGGCACATGCGGGTCGTGGTAGTCGACCTTCGCCCCCAGGGCCTGTAGCCGTGTGATGAGCTCAAAGCTCGGGCTTTCGCGCACGTCGTCCACATCCGGTTTGTAGGCCAGGCCCAGCACCAGGACGCGCGCGCCCTTCACCGCCTGGCCGGCATCATTGAGCGCCTCGGCCGTGCGCTGCACCACGTAGGCCGGCATGCCGTGGTTCACCTCGCCAGCCAGTTCGATGAACCGCGTCGGCAGGCCCAGTTCACGCGCTTTCCAGGTCAGGTAGAACGGGTCGATCGGAATGCAGTGCCCGCCCAGACCCGGCCCCGGGTAGAAGGGCTGGAAGCCGAAAGGCTTGGTCGCCGCCGCGTCGATCACCTCCCACACGTCGATGCCCATCGCCGTGAGCACGATCTTCATCTCGTTGACCATCGCGATGTTCACCGCGCGGTAGATGTTCTCCAGCAGCTTGGCGGCCTCGGCCACCTCGCAACTGCTGACGCGCACCACCTGCCGGATCGCGCACTGGTAAAGCTGCTGGGCCAGATCGCCACCGGCCGCGTCCATGCCGCCCACCAGCTTGGGGATCGTCTGCGTGTTGAAGTCCTTGCGCCCCGGATCCTCGCGCTCCGGCGAAAAGGCGACGAAAAAGTCCATCCCGCACCGCAGTCCTGACCTTTCCAGCGGCGGCAGCACCACCTCGCGCGTCGTGCCGGGATACGTCGACGATTCAAGCACGATGAGATGCCCGCTGCGCAGCGTTCGGCCCGCGGCCTCGGCCGCCTTCTGCACGTAGGTCAGGTCGGCCTCGCGGTGGCTGCCCAGCGGCGTGGGCACGCAGATCAGAATGGCGTCGGCCTCGCCCAGACGCGAAAAGTCATCGGTCGCTTCGAATCGTTTCGACGCGGCCATCTCCTTGACGAACCCGTCGCCCAGATGTTTCAGATAACTGCGGCCGGCCGCGAGCATCCGCACCTTGCGCGGGTCCACGTCGAAGCCCCGAGTCGGGAATCCCGCCTCGTGAAACGCCCTCACCAGCGGCAGCCCGACGTACCCCAGGCCCACCACGCCCACCACGGCCGTGCGCCGCTCAATCTTCGCGGACAGGGCCGCCTGGTGGGAACCCGCCGTCGTTGCGTGCGTCATGGATGCCATCCCGATGCGTCCTCGTGTCGCCTGTGCGTCCGTGCGCGTGCCGGCGCATAGGATACCCGCTGCGCGGCGCTCACGTTCGCCGCGGGCGCGCAAAAGCCGGTCGACTGCCCCCCCCCAATCCCGTCGGGACAGTCGACCGGCGCGGACGCGTTCGCGTCGTTCTGCGAAATCGCGGCTGCTTACAGCGCTTCGTTGTCGGTTTCGCCCGTGCGAATCCGAACCACCCTGGTCAGGTCGTAGACGAAGATCTTGCCGTCGCCGACGTTGCCGGTGCGGGCGGCGCCGGTGATGGCCTTGACGGCCTTGTCCAGGTCTTCACTCTTGACCGCCACCTTGAGCATGACCTTGGGTACGAAGCCCACGTCCATGCGTCCGCCGCGGTAGCGTTCGGTGTGGCCTTTCTGCTTGCCGAATCCTTTGCATTCCAGGGCGGTGCAGCCCAGGATGTTGAGCCCGCTGAGCGCCGCCTTGACGGCGTCCAGTGCCGAGGGCTTGATGATGGTCTCGATCATATGCATGACAGATCTCCTGTATTGCTCGCTTGCGTGTGTCGGGCCTGAGCGGAATCAGAGTTCCCGCGCGTGGTAGCTCTTGATGTACGTGCGCTGGAAGTCCGGGTAGGCCGACATATCGTGCTCGCCCAGATCCAGACCCTCGATCTCCTCCTGTTCGCTCACACGCAGGCCGAACACGCCCTTGAGGACCAGGAAAACAATCAGTGTGAACACGAGCGTGAAGGCCACGATGGAGAAGGCGCCGGTCGCCTGTGTGACAAGCTGCGCGCCTCGGGCCGTCTCGCCGCTGCCGTACAGCCCGTTGACGCCCCACAGGCCGGCGCACAGCGTGCCGTAGATGCCGCACACGCCGTGCACGCTGATGGCGCCCACGGGGTCGTCAATCTTCAGCTTGTCGAAGAACAGCACGGCGAAGTAGCACAGCGCGCCGGAGACCGCGCCGACGAGCACAAGCGCTTCGATCCAGTTCATCAGGTGACAGCACGCGGTGATGCCCACCAGACCCGCGAGGATGCCGTTGAGGGCCATCGACAGATCGGGTTTGCCGCCGAAAATCCAGCTCACAATCGCGGCGCTCAGCCCGCCCCCGCAGGCCGCGAGCGTGGTGGTCACGAGCACCCAGCTCACCCCCTCAGGGTTGGCGCTGAGTTCTGAACCGCCGTTGAAGCCGAACCAGCCGAACCACAGCATGAACACGCCGATGGTCGCCATCGGCATCGAATGGCCGGGAATGGGATTGACCCCGCCGTCCTTGCTGTATTTACCCAGCCGCGGCCCGAGGATCATCGCTCCGACCAGCGCGCCCGTGCCGCCCACGGCATGCACCAGCGTCGAGCCGGCGAAGTCAATGAAGCCCAGCTCGCTCAGCCAGCCGCCGCCCCATTGCCACGAACCGGTGATCGGATAGCTCAGCCCTACGAACAGAATGGTGAACACCAGGAACGGCAGCAGCTTGACGCGTTCGGCCACCGCGCCGGAGACGATGGTCGCGGCCGTGGCTGCGAACATGCCCTGGAACAGGAAGTCGGTCCACACTGTGTAGCCGGCGTTGTAGATGGGGCTGTTCATGTCGATCGCGCCCTTCTCGCCGCCGCCGATGCCGAAGCCGAAGGCGAAAATGCCTGGGATCCGCCAGTTGTCGCCGGGATACATGATCATCCATCCGCAGATCGCGTACAGCACCAGGCCGATCATGGGGATCGCTGTGTTCTTGAACAGGATGTTGACGGTGTTCTTGCCGCGGGTCAGGCCGCTTTCCACCATCGCGAAGCCCAGGTGCATGATGAACACCAGCATGGCGGCGATCATGATCCAGAGGTTGTTGACGGTGAACAGTTCAAGGGAAACATCCGCCCAGGGGTCGACCGCCTCCTCGACGGCCTGAATCGCATCGGCCACGTCCTGGGCGTGGGCGGGTAGGGCCACGCCGGCGCAAAACAAGGCGCCGACCGCGACCAGCAGGGTCATCCACTTCAGTGATTTCATGTTGGGTTTTCCTTCGAAGGAGTCAGAATCGCAGACGTTGTGCAACGGGTTTAAGGGCATGGTCGGGGCGGCTGCGGGGCCGTCGCGGGTGCGCATGGCGCGGTCGGCAGGAAGAGACGGAGGGTGCATCGCTGACAGGCTCCACATGAGAGGCCGGGGAATCGGTTTGCATCGCCACGACGCAGCGGGTGATTAGATCACCCGCCGAGTCGCTTCTTCGCAGCCGGCAAGGCAAGGACAATGCCAGTGACTGAGGCACGGTTGGCCAGATCAAGCCAAGGCCATGTGTTGCAAGTGGTTAGATATGCGCGTTGTATCGACGATGGACCGCATTGATGCCTTGGAATTAAACATGTGAAGTTTATAATGCCCAAGAAATAGTCATCACATCTTCGGTGGTGACCCGGCGATGAGGAAGTCGAGCAGGTGCAGCCGCCATGAGCGCCGACGCCGGCGCGGCTCCAACCTGGTCAGGTTCCACCCCGATCCACGCCATGCCCACCGACCGGACTGAAGGTTTGCGTTGTCTGGTGACCGACTAAAATGCGGTCGCAGGCAAGTTGGCCAGTGCCGCACCGCCGGGCGGGCCTTGTCGCGATCAGGAGAGTTTCATGGCCACAATACGATCGGCTCGGTGTCGACGGGGGACGTGGGCCCTGCGGGCGTCTGTGTGGGGAGGCTGGAGCCTGGTCCTGGTGCTGGGGTTCACAGCCGGCAAGCTGGCCGCCCAGCCCAGCGAGGTCGACCGGCCGCCGCTGACCCTGGACACCGTCGCCATGCTCTCCGCCGACGCGGTGCTGCCGTCGCGCATCGAGGGCCGTGTCTGGCGATTCGAGCAGGGCGAAGGTCGCCGCCTTGTGGCCCTGCCGGTCCGCCTGCCGGTGGCGGACGTTGTCACCCGGTACGACACTTCAGCCCTTCACCTGCGAGGCGGGCGTCTGCTGGCTTGGCGCATCCCCGCGCAGCCGGTGCCGGCTGCGCCGACCTTGCTCGGTCCATCAGTGGCCAGCGGCGAGACCCGTACGCAGGATCCGCCGCTCCTGACCCGCGAACTCGATGTGCATCCGGACGGCACGCTGCACTGGAAACTGGATCGTGTGCTCCCGGGTGCCAGCGTGGCGCCCACGAACAATCTCTACGGCCTGCTGCTGGATCGCCAGCGCCTGCTGGACCTGGCCCCTGCGGATCCGGAGCGGCTGACCCGTAACAGCGGCGAATCCACAGCCGATTACCAGCAACGTCGTCTGGCTGCGATGAATGCGTATCGTGACGCGGCGGGGGCCTACCGGGATCTGAAAGCACAGATCCGCGACCTGCCCGACCAGTTTTCCCAGCCGCTGCCACCCCGCGTGGAGGCGGTTTTCGAAATCCGCGACTCGGTCCAGACCCTTGAGATCTCCGGCTACGAACCGCTGCCGTGGCAACTTGGCATCGCCGACCTGCGATCGCTGGCGCAAGCCGTTGGGAGCGGCGCGGGCCGCGGCGGCGCGGAGCCCTCCGACGCGGCTTCGACCATGCTCGAACTGCTGGATCGCTGGCCGGCGGCGTACACCGATCGTCTGGTCGCTGACGCCCTGGCGGCTGTACTGGATGCGGGAAACGCGCCTCTTGGACCGGCATTGCACAAGGTGGCCCAGGCTCTCCTGGGCAGCGAAGATCCAGCGGCGCGCCGCACGGTGCTGCGCGCGGTCGTCGAGGCGGGCTTGTCGCCTGAGGCCCAGAGTCTGATCGCGGCCGCGGCGACCGACGACGATGACGTGGTCGGCCTGTATGTGTTGCGTGGTCTGGTGCGGATGCGCGCGGGTGTGCGTGAGGAACTCGCCGAGCTACTGCCCCGTGTCAATGCTCTGGTGGCCGACGAGCGGGGCGCCGGCGCCGCGGCGGTCGTGCAAGTCCTGGCCGGCGTCGTGGATGGCGGGGGGCTTGATGCGGACCAGATCGCGTCCATCCTTGACGTATTCGGCCCCGGAGTGAACCTCGGCGCGGCGCCTGCGGATCAGCGCGGCGCGATGATCGACGCTGTGCTCAACGCGGCGGGGAGCAACCGCCTGGCGGCGAACTGGCTTGACCGGGCGCTGTTGGGCCATGACGACCCGCAGGTGGTCGGGGCGACGCTGTCGGCGATCGAGGCGATGCGCTCGTCGACCGACACGCAGAGGCCGTCGGGCGACGCCCAGGCCGCGCCCGCGCGACTGCGGCTGGACAGTCTCGATCATCAGTTGCTCGTTCAGATGGCCAGTGTGGATGAGGCGAGGCGTGATCTCGCGTGGCGCGCGGCACTGCAGTTCGAGATCGCTCGACTGGGCGCGGCTGGCGGCGCAGCGCGCGATGATGGGCTGACCGCCATTTACCTCGCCGCGGCGAGGACCGCCATCGCCCATACGCCCACGCCTCCGCAAGCCTTGCCGTTTTTCATGAGTCAGCCCCAGGCCGTGGGGCGCGCGGCGGCGTTGATGGTGTTGATCGGCGAGGGTGATCCGGCTCTTGTCCGTCAGGCGGTTCCTGCATTCATGGGTGTGATCCGTGGTGATCGATCGGCGGCGACCGACGCCATGGCGCAACTGACGCCTGTTGAGTGTGACGCCTTCGCCGCAGGCCTTCATCTGGCTCAGACCGGCAAGGTCAGTGCCGTCACCTCGTTGCTGCGCCTGGCGCCCAGATCCCGCGGCGTGAGTCTGCACCAGTGGCTCGGTGAGCGCCTGGCCGATGGGGAAATCCCGCCGGACTCGGCCTGGCTGCAGGCGGTTGGCGGCGAGAGCACGCTTCTGGACGCGGCGGCGTCGCAGGAGCCGGCGATCTTGCGCGCTGCCGCCGCGGCTCTGGTGGCGTCCCAGGGCGGTGACGAGAAGTCGGCCGCGGCCTTGGCGCAGGATTTTCTGGCTCTTTCCGAACCGACCGCTTATGCCCTGCGGCAGGCCTGGGCGAAGCAGGGCAGCCTCATGCTGTTGCGGCAGTTCGAGGACGTGGCCGGCCGCTATCGGCTGGTGGTTCAGATGGGAGGCGGCGACGGACCTCCGGCGCCGGCCGAAAGTCCTGCAGCCCTCATGGCCCAGTTGAAGGGCAACGTGCTGGATCTGGGCGAAGTCAGGCTGCAGACCGGCGCGGAGGGACTTGCCGCGGTCGGCCTGGACCTGACTTTTGGCGTGAGGATCACCGACGACAGACGCGCGTTGATCCTTGCCAGACCCATGCAGCTCAACGCCACGGGTGCTGAAGGACTGGCGCAACTCATGCTCGAGCACCAGGCCGCGATGACGCTGACGGAAATACGCGCGGGTTTCTGGTGGGCAAGCTTCACCACGCTGGCGATGCAGAACGGTCAAATCATGCTGGTGCGAGCCGGTGACTGAATTCGCTGCGACGACCGGCTCAGCGTTCGGCTCGCGTGCCCGGCGGTACGCCGCCCAGGTCGGCCCATGGTTGCTCCTTTTCGCCGTGGCGTGGTACGGATGGCGTGGTCCGGCCGCAGCCTGGTCGGCTTCTTCAGACTTCGCCCTGGTGTATGCCCAGGCGCGGGTCTGGCTGAGCGGGGGCAATCCTTACGACCATCCGAGCCTGCTGGCCGCGATGCGTGACGGCGACGTCGACGCGCCCGCGACCTTCGATCGCCAGCGCTGGCCGGCCATCTATCCGCCGAGCATGCACCCCCTGATCGCTCCGCTGGCGGCCATGTCCTGGCCGGCCGCGAAAACCCTCTGGCTGGTGATCAACGTCGCGGCCACGTTGGGGCTCATCATGGTCGTCACCCGGCTTGCGGAGCTGCGCGGGCCGCCCGCTTTGCTCCTGGCTGTCTTCGTTCTCGTTTTCGCCCCGCTTCACAGCGGCATCGCCAAGGGCCAGCTCGCACTGCTGTCGCTGCTTTTCGCCTTGACGGCCTGGTGGTGCATTCTTCCCCACGATCGGGTGTGTGCAGCCGGCGGCGATCGGCGAAGTTCGCGCCACCGCGCCGTGCTGGCCGGCATGCTGCTGGGGGTCGGTGTGGCCCTGAAACCGCAGATCGCGGGCGTGGTCTGGTTGCTGCTGGTCTGGCGGCGACAGCATGCGGTCGCGGCGCTGGCCGTCGGCGTGACCCTGATCGTCACCGCGATCGGCGCGGCATGGCTGTGGGCCCACGACGTGGCGTGGATCGACGCTTTGCGCCGGAACCTGGCTGACAACGCCGCGGCCGGCGCCAGTGGCGATCCCACCGCCGCCAACCCGCTTCGTTTCCAGCTCATCAACCTCCACTATCTGGCGGGCCTGTTCGTGGGTGATCGCCCGGTGCTGATCGCCTGGACGGTCCGCGTGGCCGCAGCCTTAATCGTGCTGCCGGCCCTGTGGTTTGCGCAGCGCCGAAGACACGTTGAACGCGGCGGCGCGGGTGACGCGGAGTTCACGTTCTTCGGCGTGCTGGGTGCGGTGAGTCTGCTGGCGGTCTACCATCGGGCGTACGACGTGGTCCTGCTGCTGCCGCTGGCGGCGTGGGCGATCAAGGTCCTATGGGGCGCGGGCCTATCCGAGGGCAACGGTGGGCGGCGTCCTCGCGCGATCGCCTGGGTGAGCCTGTGGCTGATGCTGGTTTTTCTGGGGCCGGGAGGGGCGCTGCCGCAATATTTGACCGATAAGGGGCTTGTGCCGTGCGGTGTCGCGGAGACCTGGGCGTGGCGGGTCGTTGTGATGCCTCACCAGGTATGGGCGCTTCTGGCGTTGGCGTTGGCGTTGGTGTGGCTTCTGGGGCTTGCCGCCGCCGGACGCGAATCACAGGTTCACCGTGAACCACCGCGGCCGCCGCATGCGTAGGAACTGAAGGCAAACCACAGGACGCAACGGATATCCCCGGATTGACGCAGCGACGAAAGATCACGGCCGCCGGACTGCTTGGCGTACTGGCGTTGCTGGCCCTCGTCACGACGCTGTGGGTGATGCAGCGGCCGGCCGCGAGCTTCGGCCAGGGCGTGAGTGCCAGCGAGCAGCGCGCCCAGCAGCAGGCCCGCGCCGCCGCCGCGGCCGCTCGACGTCTGCAGGAGCGGGCCCGCATCGGTCTGGGTGTGCTGGCGCGTCGGCTGGGCCCGGACATGCCTATCGGTCGCGGCGTGAAGTTCGCCCACGTCGAAGGCCTGCCGGGCAAGTACCTGCCCGATCTGGGCAGCAGACGATACGACCGGATCGACGCGCGGGCGATGAGCGGCCCCAGTGAAGCCTTCGGCCACACGATTGGCACAGCGGCGATCATCTACGGTCCGCAAGGCATGGCGCCGGGGGTGAGCGAAATCGACTTTTACGCGATGCCCGACTGGCTTGGTCGCGGTTTTCTGCGGGCCGGTACCCCTTTCCCGCCGCAAACCACCGATGCCCGCGTGATGACGCACAGTTGGATCGGCAACGGCAGTCCGCTGGCCGATGAGATTCTGGCGCGTGTCGACTACGTCGTGGACGTCAACGATGTCATCATGGTGGTCGGGGTGAACAACGGCCGCGACACGCCGATTCCGCCGATGCTGGCCAGCGCGTACAACGTGATCGCGGTCGGGGCATGGAATGGCGACAGCAGCACCGGGCCGGCGTTTTTCGGCACACCGGGCCGCAGCAAACCCGATATCGTTGCGCCGGGCGGGCGCACCAGTTTCGCCACGCCGATGGCCGCCGCCGCCGCCGCGATGCTGCTCGAAGCAGCCGATCGCCAGGCGCAGACAAATCCCCAGGCGTGCCGGGCCCAGACCATCAAGGCCTTGCTGCTGACCGGCGCCCAGAAGCCGGAGGATTGGTCTTGCACGCCGGATCGGCCGCTGGACCCGCGCTTCGGAGCGGGTCGATTGCGGGTCGATCAGAGCCACGCGATTTTCGAGGCCGGCCGGGCCCAGCCCCGCAAACCGGGGGATGAAAACGCGCAAGGGCCGCAGTATGCCGCGGGGCCGCCTTCCGGCTGGGACGTGCAGGCGGTTGATCTGGGTCGGACGCTCGTCTACGACCTGCAGGTTATCGAGGACGGCACACCTTTGACGGCGACCGTCGTGTGGAACCGTCGCGTGGCCGGCAATCTGAGCCGTGAGGCCGGCACCGGCAAGCCGCGATGGAACGACTTTGCGCGCGTCGCGGATTTCGACCTGCGGCTTGAGCGCCTGGATGCCGAGGGGCGCTGGACGCTGGTGGCCCAGTCCATCAGCCGCGTGGACAACGTGGAGCATGTCTATGCGCCCGCCGCTGCGTCCGGGCGGTATCGGCTGCTTGTGCCACGGCTGGACCGCCATGCGGGCCCGTGGGAGGTCGCGGTGGCGTGGCAGTCGGGGGCCATCCCGCCGACGACCGCGCGCATCGAGGCAGAGCAGCGCGAGTCTGCCGACGACGCCGACACGGACCCCGTCGATGCCGTAGGAGATGAGCTGGGCGACAGCGAGGACGCGGAGCCTTGACCGGCCAGGACCGCTCTTGTCGCGGTCTCACAGGGGAAAACAGGAAAATCCAGGCCGCAGTCAAGAGCCGCGCCGGCATGATCCAGAGGTGCCGCGGGTCGCGTGTATCCGAGTCGGGTCAGGGGGTGCCGTGAGGGCTTACCTTCGAACGTATGCCGATTCGCTGTCGGGCGGCCTGCTGGCGCAGTCGGCCGCTGCCGCCGATGGGCGCCGCATGGGGCCCTCCCCGCGGCGCCGCTCGCTACAATGCCCACGTCGGAATCAGGAACAGGCGACAACGAAAGCGGGCTGATATGCAGCGGACACCCCTGACGCGTCGATCGGCCATGGCCTTGCTCATGCTGTGGAGCGCGTGCGCCTTGCCAGGCGGCTGCGCGCTGTACGTGAACATTCCGCGCCAGCCTGACTCGCCGGCGCGATACGATCCCAATCTGCCCACGGTCGCCGAAGTCATGGGCCGGTCGCTGGAAGCGGTCGC
Source organism: uncultured Phycisphaeraceae bacterium (assembly GCA_964502445.1). GTDB lineage: Bacteria > Planctomycetota > Phycisphaerae > Phycisphaerales > Phycisphaeraceae > CAZCWM01. Next base: position 179,150 of record CAZCWM010000002.1, read on the forward strand.
CCAACGCTGGCCGTCTGACGGCCCGTGGTTGCTCGAGCTTCCCGAGGCCGCCAGCGCCCAGACCTACGCGATTGTGACGGCATGGGCGCCCGACCGCATCGCGACGACGGCGGACGGGCAGGCCGTGGATGGCGCAACCCTGTCCGTGATCGGCGTGCGCGTGCGGGGCACGGAGGCGGAAGTTGACCTGTTGCGGCCGGCTGACGCCGGCCCGAGGCAGCTTGTCACCGTGTATCTCAAGCAACGGCCTTTTGAACCCTGGAGGGTCATACGTCTGCGTCCCTGGCGGCTCGGACCCGACAGCCAGACGCCCTGACAGGTCTACCACAGCCACATAACCGAAGCTTGCGGAGCGTAACATCATGCCTTGGATTCTCAGCGCATTCGCCGACGAAGGCGGTGATCCGATTCAGACGCAGGTCGAGAACCTGCTGAAGGCGGGCTATACCCACGTCGATCTGCGCAGTGTCGATGGCCACAACATCAGTGAGCTGCCGTTGAACGTCGCGGAGGCCGCCGCCCGCACGCTCATCGCCGCGGGCGTCAAGGTGTGCATGTTCGGTTCACCGATCGGCAAGATCGACATCACCGATGACTTCGCCATCGACCAGAAGAAGCTGGCGCACCTGGGCAGGATGAAGGACATCTTTGGCTGCGAGCAGGTGCGGATCTTCAGCTATTACAACAAGTCGAACAAACCGCGGGACCAGTGGCAGGCCGAATCCCTGCGCCGCCTCGGGGCCCTCAAGGAGCAGGCTGTCAGCCTCGGGTTGAAGCTGTTCCATGAGAACGAACGGCATATCTTCGGCGACCCGTGCGAGCGGGTGCGGGTGATAGCCGACGCCCTGCGCGACGGTGACGTTTTCAACATGATCTTCGACTTCGACAACTACAACCAGGGTGGTGAAGACGTCTGGGCGAACTGGAAAGCGCTGGCCATGGACACCGATGCGTTTCATCTCAAAGACAGCGATGCGCAGCACCACCATGTTCCGGTCGGCGAGGGCGCCGGGCGCGTGCGTGAGATCCTGGCCGACGCGCTGGCCAACGGATGGGAAGGGCCGGTCATTCTCGAACCGCACCTGTCGCACTCCTCGGCCGTGATGAAAACCGGTCCCAGCGGGCAGGCGAATCAGAGGCTCAAGGACATGTCGCCAGCGCAGACGTTCCAGATCGGCGCCGCGGCGGCCAGGAAACTGCTCGCCGAGATCGACGCCCAGGTGGTGTGATCAACCAGAAGCCGAACGCTGAAGCTGGGGGCGCCGGATCAGGAGGACGACGATGCACGGCTTGGCGCATTGGACCGCGGTTCTGACACTGGGTCCGCTTATCGCTTTCGCGGGCCGATCCTTGGCCGATGTGACGGAGGTGGACCCCGAGCAGCAGGCCTCGCAGGCCGCCGAGGTGGAGGGCGTCGGGACTCAACCGGCCGGTCTGGTCACGACCTTCGGCGACCAGGCGCCCGTGGCGACGCAACCGGGCGAACATGTCGCCTCGCCGCCGGCCGATGGCGCGGCCGAGGCTGAAGCGGTCATGCAGCGCCTGCTGCGGCAGCGTCAGGAGATGCCCATCATCGAGCCCGGCGTCGTCGGTCCGGGCATGGTCCCGGATGCGGGCGGACGTCTGCCGGACCCGGCTGTGATCGGCGTCGCCCCCGATCAACCGGCGCCGCCGCTTCGCCGCGAGGGCGAATTCATCGTCAGTCGCCGCGGTCGGGTGTTCATGCTTTCCGACGGCCGCACGCAGTTCCGCTTCGAAGCCGATTCCGAACGCTCGCCCGAAGCGCCGGTATTTCTCCTGCCCTGTCAGATGCTCGAACACATCGAGCAACTGGTCCGCCAGCGCGGCGATGAACTGGTGTTTGTGCTCTCCGGCCAGGTGTTCACCTATCACGGCGGCAACTGGCTGCTGCCGACCATGATGAAAATAGAGATCAATCGCACCAACCTGGGCCAGTGACAACAGTAACCAGGTGAACACGGGCCTCCGGATGATCTATTGACGCCGGGCGTCCTCCGCCGCGCGGGGCGGCGCCGTGGACGGGCCGATCGCCGCGGCGGTGCGCGCGATCATGTGTTTTGTGACCTTTTTGTGCGCGACGCTCCAGGAATCGCATCCGCCTTGGGGGCATGCCCTTATGTCCCGCGCCCTGTCCAAAAAGACATCCTGGGTGCGCACATCGCGGGACGGCGACGGATCGCGCCGCGGCCGCGAATCCGACGACCCGGCGGCGAAGACGTGCGCGCCGGGCGCCTGTGGCGGATCGCTCGCCGCCGCCGCAAACGTCGATCGTGGGGGCGACTCCTATTCCGCCGCTTCCAACTGGGCGTCATGCTGGGCCAGGCGATGCAGATCATCGCGCGCGGCAAGGACGCGTATGGTCAACTGGTAGCGACGCGTCTGTCCGGGTTCCAGCCACTGCGCCGCCAGCGGGTGTGTGTCGTGCTCCTTGCCATCGAGTGAGCCGACGAACGGCTCGACACCGGTCACATAGGAACCTCCGGGCCCAAGGTGCTGCCAGTTGGCCAGTCGCGGCAGGGCGGCCTGCGGATACGCAAGCTCAACACCGAGCTGCAGTCGCTTGTTGATGATGCCCACATGGGTGATGCCTTCGCTGTCGGCCGGCGGGTCGATGAGGATGACCTGCTCACCGCCGCCCATATGCTCCGGCAGGTTGTCGCGCAGCGTCTTGAGGCGGTTCAGCGCGGCTTTGGCCTTCGCGGCCGTGGCGGGGCCGTCGCCCTCGCGGCGGAAGCGCGCCCGTCCGGCAAGGATCAGTCGCGAGCCGGCGTCGGCCAGGGGGTAGCCGAAGTTGCAGTGATACATCCAGTTGTGGGCGACGGTGGTGTTGCCGCGGTTGGTCACCTGGTCGTAGATGCGGATCAGCGGCTCGCCAAGGCTCGCCTGGATCTGGCGGCGCACCTGGACGATCGGGCCGAACATGCGGGACTCGCGAATGAGAAGAGACAGCAGCATTTCACGTCGGCCGTGATGCGGGTCGGGATTGAGGGCCATTTCGACGATCGCCGGCGTGTTGGCGAATGTGCCATGCACGCCGACCTGTTGGCCGTCCTCGACGCGCGGCGGGCCGATGTAACGCGGACCGCAGGTCGTGACCAGGCCGGCCGACCAGCTGTTCAGCCAGTGCACCCCCTGCTGGTAAGCGAAATGTCCCGCGACGTAATCGTTGGGCGACAGGTAGGCGAGGCTGAGGCTGTCGTAAGAGGCTTCGACGATGTCGCCGCCGCGGTCAAGGGCGACGGTGAATCGCAAGCCGCTGCCGGTGTTGACCAGGGCGACGCGGCTTTCCCGGCCGCCCGGAGAGGGCTGCTCAAGGCGAGCCAGACGGATTCCGCCGACCTGATGGTGGTTCTCGAACTTCTCGCAGTCAAGGTCGCGGCCGGCGAGCTGGATCGGTGGGCCGGCCACGGGCGGCGCCGGCCGGCGCTGCTTTGGCGGCGAGGGCTTGCGGCTGGTCTGGCGGGTGGGCATGACGAACTCCGTGAATGGGATCGCTAGAATCTAACGCAATCGCCGGCCCGCTTCATTGGGGTGAGCGGTGCCGGCCAGCCGGTTGGCGCCCAGGAGATCGACGGATGCCCATCTACGAGTACCGATGCGAAAAGTGCGGCCAGGTGACCGAGGCCCTTCGGTCGATGGCGGCTGCGGACCAGCCGCAGGCCTGCGACGGCTGCGGCAGTTCGAAGACGACGCGGATCCACAGCATTTTTTCGGCCGGGGCATCGAGTTGCGGCGACGTGCCGCTGTCGATCGCCAGCGGCGGGTGCGGGGGTTGTTGCGGCCAGCCCGACGCATGCCCCTACAACTGACAAAAAGGTGGTCTTCGGCATGTGTCGCGGGTATGATTGAAGCGGCAGGAGGCCCTTGAGTTTCACAGCGAGAGTCGGGAAGGAGGTTGACATGGTCGCACCCGCATCGATCGAGCGCGTGCAGCGGCACCTGGAGACCGGACTTCGGTTGGTGAGCTATGGCCGGTCGGCCAAACCGGGGCCGACGCGCACAGCGGTGACGCCCGTGATCGACCCGCATGTCCACCAGTTGCTGCGATCGATCCGCGGCATCCGCAGACGGTACAGGATCCACACGCAGGCGTTGCCGTCGCTGCGCGACTGATGGGCCGTGTGCGGACCACGACGCCGTTGCCGGCGGTCGATCGTCACGGCAAGCTTGCGGCGTCCGCCACACGCGTGGCGGAGGGTGCCCTTCAAACGCGATGCCTCGAGCAGGCCAGGGAGCCACACGTTGCAGAGACTACCGGAGATGGAACTGGCGCAGAGGGCGATCCGCACACGGGTATGCACGCAGTGCTTCAAGAGGCCTGTGGGCAGTGAGAGGCTCAGCGCCGATCGCCCGCGCGTCTGCGAGGGCGAATGCACCATTTTCCTGAATCTTCCGAAACTGCAGCAAATCGCCGAAAGCATCCATGATGCGACCATGGGGCCTTACGAGTCGGCCATGCGCGACATGGTTTGTCAGGAATGCGCGGCGTCGCCCACCAGCGGCGACTACTGCGAAGAGCGGCGGACCGTCCAGTGTCCGCTGGCCCGGTATGCGCCTGTGGTGATTGAAACGCTCGAGCGGCTGGTGGCCGCCAGGTAAGGATCGGCCGCAGGCCCTGCCGGTATCACCCGGGTGCGCGAAGGCGCGGCCCGGGCTACTGCGACTGGCGACGCCGCAGCGCGTACAGCAGGCGGCGACCGGCCAGACGATCACCGGTTTCCTCGATATGTCGGATCAGGCGGTCGCGCAGGTCGCGGCAGGTCGCCGCGTGGGCCGGTGAGTCGATCAGATTGCGCATCTCGTAGGGATCATCCTGCAGGTCATAGAGTTCATCGCCGTCGAACACGGCCGCGACGTACTTGTAGCGGTCGGTGACGATCATGCGCAGGAGGATGTCTTCGTCGTAGTGGCCGGAGTGTTCGCAGACGAGCTGGTCGGGCCAGGCGGCGCGGGGGTCGCGGCACAGGGGCAGCAGGCTGCGGCTGTGCATGTCGTCGGGAATGGGCGCGCCGGCTGCATCGAGCAAGGTGGCGGTGGCGTCCATGTTGGACACGAGCCTGCGGGTGCGCTGCCCGGCGGGCAGGTGTCCGGGCCAGCGGACGGCCAGAGGCACGCGGGCGACTTCCTCGATGAAGCTCGGGCCCTTGTCGAACAGACCGCCGTGCGTCGCCAGGGCGTCGCCGTGGTCTGCCAGCCAGACGACCAGCGTGTTGTCGGCCGCGCCGGTCTGATCGAGCGTGTCGAGGATCTGGCCGACGGCGGCGTCGGTCTGGAGGGTCTGACCGTAGCAGCGGGCGAGCACCTGCTGCCAGATGTCCCATGTGGGCCAACTGTCGCGGCGGACGTTGCCCATCATCACTTCGCGGTGGATGACGTGTCGGAACGGCCGGCCCGCCAAGTCGTCATCGAAGCTCGGATAGGGTGGGATGGACCGGGGGTCGATCATGCTGGCGTAGGGTTCGGAGGGGTAATAGGGCTGATGCGGGCCCCAGAAGCTGGCGACGAGGCTCCAGGGCTGACCGGCGGCCTGCAATTCGCGGATTTTCTCGCTGCACAGATGGGCGGTGAACATCTCCTCGTGGGCTTCGGCAGGCCCCTCGAGGACGCCGGAGCCGAACATGAACTTCCACCAAGGGGAGGGATTTTTCAGTTCGAAGGTCTGGCCGCGCCATTCGGGCCGACCGATGTAGTGCTCAATGTTGACGCGAGGGACGCCAAGGCCGCGCTGCTGAGCATATTGGAGATAGGCATCGGAGGAGTAGACGTCGCCGTAGTCGAGCAGGGACCAGCCTTCGATGCCATAGTCCATGGGCAGACGTTCGTGGCCGACGTGCCACTTGCCGATGTAGGCGTTGCGATAGCCGGCGCGGGCCAGGTGATGGCTGTAGAGCTGCGTGCCGGTGGCGAAGTCGAGCCGGTTGGATGTCGTGACCTTGGACTCGGAGTTCCAGCACAGGCGGTGCGTACTGGGATAGACGCCGCTCATCATGCTGGCGCGAGCGGGGGTGCAGACCGGCGAGACGGAATAGGCGCGGTCGAAGCACGTGCCTTGCTGACAAAACCGATCGAACACCGGCAGGCGGAGCTGGAACTCGCCGGGTGGGCAACTGTGGCCGTAATACGCCTGGTGGTCCACGATGATGAACAGGATGTTGGGACGGTCGGTTGGCATGGCGTTGGGAACATCAGATGGGGGATGCGGGTTGGGTGGGCGCGAAGGGTTCGCCAGCCCCGGGCGAGGCGCAGCCGAGAATCACGCCCCATTGCCGGGGCCCTTCGGGACCGAAGATGGCGCGTTCGGCCTCGACGAGAATCGGCTGATCGCTTTCGAACTTCGCGTAGCAGGCACGCATGGTGCCCTCGACGAGGTCGGGATCGTCGATGAAGAGCACGCGCTGGGCGTCCAGGTTGTACCGTCGGGTGCGGTCCCGGTCGCGCTTGTCGTCGCCGATGGTGAGGGTGATGGTCGCCGGTCGCGGGTTGGGGTTGAGGATGTGGTACCACTCGTACTGGCTGAAGGGGAACGGCGGATTCTCGGCGGGGACGAACCACTTGAAGCAGTCGCCGAAGTACCAGGTTTTCGAAAGATGGGGTTTGCCAAGCTGCATGCCACAACCGCCAGCATAGGTCGGGTCGTTGCTGAGGCCGTTGCGTTTGGCCAGCGAGATATGGAAGTAGGCCAAGGGCGTGTCGGAGACGATCTGCGCGCCCCACGGGCCGGCATCCTTGTGGGACTCGGGCAGGTCTTTGGGGAACTCCTGGTAGGGTCCGCCCATCGGGCCGGCGGTGATCGGCGGCATATCCAGCGGCGGGCGATCGGCGAAGAAAATCCGCTGGCGGATCGTGGTGTCGCGTTCGGCGAGGTTTCGCAGTCGAAACTCACTCATGCCGTGGTAATCGCCGACGGCCTTGCTTCGGGATGTGTAACCATTGGCGATGTAGTACGTGTATGGCATGGTGTTGCTCACGTTCGCTATCCGATCGTCAGCGGCCGAGCGGATCGGCCGCGATGCGCCCGGCTAAAGGCGGGCAGTATAGCGGTGGGTTTCATGCGGGTGGCGGCATATTCGCTTGCGCGTCGAGGCAATTAAGACGGGCGTATGAAGGGAAGTATCCACGTCACTTTGTTGCGTGGGGTGTGAGGCTGTCGGGACGGCTTGCGGCGCGGCGGTCTTTTCGCCATGATCTGCCGCCGGTCGATCCCCGACACCCCTCATCAGGACCTCACGCCATGACCACGAAGATGAAGGTCATTCTCGACACCGACATCGGCAGCGACATCGATGACGCGTTCTGCCTGGCCTACCTGTTGTCGCAGCCGCGCTGCGAACTGCTGGGTGTGACGACGGTCACCGGTGAGCCGGACAAACGGGCCCGCATGGCCAGCGCGATGTGCAGAATCGTCGGCAAGGAGGTGCCGATCTACCCGGGCTGCGCGAAACCGATGATCGTGCCGGCCATGCAGTACATGGCGATGCAGGGCGACGGGGTGGCCCGCTGGCCGCACCAGAAGGAGTTTCCCAGCGGGCAGGCGATGAACTTCCTGCGCGATACGATCCGGGCTCATCCTGGCGAGATCACCCTGCTGACCATTGGGCCGCTGACCAACGTCGGGGTGTTGTTCACGCTGGACCCCGAGCTGCCGTCGCTGCTCAAGGGGCTGGTGATGATGTGCGGGGTATTCACCAACCGCATGCCGAAGGCTGGCCCGCGTGAATGGAACGCCCTGGTCGACCCGCACGCGACGGCGATCGCGTACAAACACGCGGTGAAGGTGCATCGTTCCATCGGGCTGGATGTGACCTGCCAGGTGCAGATGGCGGCGGAGGAAGTGAAGGCCCGCTGCAAGGCCCCCGTGCTTGAGCCGGTGCGCGATTTTCTGGAAATCTGGATGCGCGAGTGGGACATCCCCGTGATTTTCCATGATCCGCTGGCGGCGACGGTGCTGTTTGACGAACAGATCTGCGGCTTCGAGCGCGGCACGGTGAAGGTGGAGCTCAACGGCAGCGAGCGGGCGATCGGCATGACGCACTGGAACAAGCAGCCGGCCGACGGTCCCGAGGGTCCGCATGAGGTGGCCCTGAAGGTGGATCCGGACCGGTTCTTTGAGCACTACTTCGGCGTGTTCAAGTAAAGCAGCCTCCGCGGCAGAACAGGCGTGTCGGCCGCGGTGACGACGGGCTCTTGCGCCGGGCGCCGGGCTGCCGGCGTCGGCTCGCCGCTGTCGGCTACTCCAGGCGCAGCTGGCGGCTGGACACGAGCTGGTGGGTGTGCATGCCCAGCTTCTCGTAGGTCATGTTGGCCGCGACGTTCTCGATCTGGGTGCCGACGGAGGCGAATCGGGCCCCGCGTTCATACGCCTGAGCGAAGGCCCGCGACACCAGGGCCGCGCCCACGCCCTTGCGCCGCTGCGAATCGGCGACGTGCAGCATGTAGATGCTCACGCAAGGCGCGCCCAGCTTGTGGGCGTGGTGAGGCATCACGACCCAGCCGAGCGTGCCGACCTCTTTGCCGTCGACGTTGGCCTTAATGACCATTGGCTCGAAGCCCAGCCAGGACTCGCGGATCGTCTGGTGCTTCATGTCGAGGGGTGAGTCTTCGTATTCCACGGCCGCCGCCGCCGCCAGGGGTCTGGGCCTCTGGCCAAAAGCGGTGGTCTTCAGCGATCCCTCGCCCTGGACCACGAAGCCCTCGCACGCCAGCGCCAGATGCAGTTGCGGCAACGAGACGGTGTTGATCCGTTCGCCGCCGATCCACAAGCCGCGATAGAACGGATAACCGTGAACCGCGCCGATGCCTTCGATGGTCTTGTGCCCGTGGGGTCTGAGCCACTCGACGGCCCGTGCGACCAGGGCCCGACCGACGGGCAGATCCTCGCGAGGAAAGATCAGCAGGTCGATGTGCGCGTGCGTCGGGGCCGGGTCATGCCAGATCTCCGTGCCGTGAGCGATCGACGCATGCACCCAGCCCACCACGTCGTCGTCGCGGCGGGCGATGAATAGTCCAGCCGGGTTGAAATAGCTCTTGGCTTCGATCACATCCACAAAAAGCTGCGGCGTCAGTTTGGCGATGTGCGGCTCATGGGCGGTCAGCCGGTTGTACAGATCGATCATCGCCTCGAGGTGGCGGCGGTCATAGGGATCGATGGTCAGACTCACGATCGTGACTCCATGGCCAATACCAGGTTCGACGCGGTGGCGGCGACCATCCCATCCGATGGGCCAACAACTGACGGTTCAGATGACGCGGGTCATGCGAATCGTGGACACTACCGCGCCGCGCACCGGGCGGCAAGACACCGCGCGTGATGCTTGCACACGCCGCCGTGGGGCCCGTAGCATGGCCCGCCCAGGAGCATGGCGCATGACAAAACATCCCCACGTTCTGGTTCTGCTCTGCGACCAGATGCAGCACAGCCGCATGGGCGTGGTCGACGGCGTGGCCCACACACCAAACCTCGATGCTCTCGCGGCTGAAGGCCTCCGCTTCACCCATGCCTTCACCTGCCACGCCCAGTGCATGCCCTCGCGGGCCAGCTTCCAGACGGGACTGTATCCGCATGAGTGCGGCGTGATGACCATCCGCGGCTTCGGCGGCCACCAGAACCGCCTTTCGCCGCATCACCAGACGCTAGGGCACGTCTTCTCCCAAGCCGGCTACCGCAGCGTCTACTTCGGAAAGATGCATCAGTCCCGCTCGCTGGCGGAGCTGGGCTATGCCGAGGGGGCAGCCTGGGATGTCGACGGGCATGCCGTGGATGAGGAGGCGATCCGCAGGCACCGGTTGGACGCCGTGCCCGCCGAGATGCATGAGAATTACGTGCTGCCTGAGCAGGCGACCGCGTTTTTGCGCCGCTGGCGGCCCGATGGGCGGCCGCTGTTCTTCACTTTCTCGACCAACCTGCCGCACCCGCCTTTCTACTTTGATCCGCGGTACGGCCAGCGGTTCGACCCGGCCGCGATGAAGCTGCCCGAAAGCTTCCATGCCGAAACGTTCGACGGCAAGCCGTCGTTTCAGCGTGCGCATGCGGAAGACGGCAAGCACGGCCTGTCCGACGCGGACAGCGGCCGGCAGATGCTCGCAAAGTATTACTCCATGATCGCCGCGATGGACGAACACCTGGGCCAGGTGATCGAGCAGTTCAAGCGCCTGGGCATGTGGGACGACACGCTGGTGCTGTTCACCTCGGATCACGGCGACATGATGGGGGCGCACCGGATGCGGCTCAAGGGCACGCTGCCGTATGACGAGCTGTACCGCGTGCCGCTGCTGATGAAGCTGCCGGGCGGCGGGGGGGCGGGCCGCGTGCTGGAGGCGCTGACCAGTTCAATCCAGTGCGGCCCGACGCTGCTCAAGGCCGCGGGCGTCGCCGTGCCGACGCAGTTTCGCCACGGCGATTTTCACCACCTTCTGGCCGACGACGCGGGGGGCGCGGCATCTGACGAACAGCCCGTGTACTTCGAACACTATGCGGCGTACTGGGGACTGCATCCTTTCTATGGCATCCGCACGCGGCAGTGGAAGTATGTCCGGTACTACGGCGAGGATGTCGGCGAGGTGGTCGAGGAGTTGTATCACCTCGCGGCCGACCCGCACGAGCTGCACAACGTCGCGGGTCGGCCTGAGCACGCCGACGTACGCCAGCGTCTGGCCCGCCGGGCCGACGACTGGTGGCATCGCACCGATGGCCGTGACATCGCCTACTACGAATCCGATCACTTCCGTCACAACCATCACAACGCCTGAGCCCGAATCAGTCCATCCTCGGGCGTCCACTTCGGTTTGCTGGTCTTGGCGGCCGTGGGTTCAGACGATGGCGCGGGTATAAGGCATGCGGCGCAGCAGGGCCGCGAGGGCGAAGGAAAGGACGACGGTGGCGGGCAGCATGACCCAGTATGGCTGATTGGCGCCGAGGAATTTCCACAGGGCGAACATGGCCAGAGGGTGAACGAGGTAGACGCCGAGCGTGAGGGATGCCAGCCGTGTCACCATCCGGTGGCGTGGCACCCGGACCACGCACAGGAGCATCAGCAGGGCGCCGACGGCATAGGTGAAGGCGACGTCGGCGCGGCCGATGGCGAGGATGGGCAGACACGTCAACCAGACCACGACGGTCACCGCGGCAAAACCAAACTGCCGCTGGCGGCGTCCCAGTCGCAAAGCGTAGCCATACGCCACGCCGATGCCGATGGTGGGCATCGCGACCCACCACTGACCGGCCAGTTGTGGCAGGTTGTGTGCGAGCGGCAACAGCAGGAGCAGCAGCATGCCGACCATCAGCGACATGGCCACCTTGAGGCGTGTGTTGAGCGGGGTCATGGCATGGCGGGCTGCCTGAACCAGCATGCCGTTGAAGTAGACGAAGGGTAGATACCACAGGTGCGCCGAGGGCCAGATCAGCAGCGTCCAGATGGAGGCTGGGTCGGTGAGCTCGGTGGGCACGCCGCGCGCGATGCGGAATCGGGCGGCGGCGTAGATCAGCCACCACGCAGCCCACGGCAGCATGAGGCGGCGTGTGCGTCGGCGCAGAGTCGGCCAGAAGGCCTGCCGCTGGCCGGCCTGCATGAAGGAGAGACAGAGGAACACCATGAGGCCGGGCCCGACAAGCTGGCGGCCGGGCGTACCGGGGGTGTGGAACCAGACGATGAGGATCGCGGCGAGAACGCGCAGGTAGAGACTCGAGCTGATGATCAGCGGCAAGGCTGGCCCGCGGTCAAGGATGGGTTGGGAGGCCGAGGGATCGGTCCACGGCGCGATCGCGGCGGTCGCGAGCGCGGAGCTGTCCTTCACGGCTGGATCGCGGTCGCTCACAGGGTCTTCCAAGGAAAGTGCCGCCTCAGTGGGTCATGGTACCGCCTGTTATCTGCGGGCGATCCGACCATCCCAATGTCGCATGGATTATCGGAGCAAAGCGCCGGGCCGGTTAACAACAAGGGGGAGTCGGGCCTTCAATGGGCCGGCCTGGCATGGGAGGCAGGCCGCGATCGCGGTTCGACGGTCGTGCGGTCGGCGGGCGCAGAAAGTGCGCGAGGCTTGACGAAGCTGCGCCAGCGGTTTTCGGACCATGCTTCAGGCCGCCGGCCCACGACGCCCTGAGGCAGCACGGCGCCGATTCTAAGGCGCTATTTAAAAACGACTTAGGAGATTTTATTGAGGCGGACGATGCGGTCTGATGGCTTGTGGCATCGGCCTTGCGATCCCGCTCGGTGCTGCGCGGCGCGCGGCAAGCGGGCCGAACTGGCCCGAATCGGGATCAGTGCCCACGCAAGGGAGTGCGATCGATGCCAGGCAGGACGGCGGCAGACAAAGCGACGGCGGGGGTCGGCCGCCCCGGTGAGCAGACGCCGGGCGGATGGCGGCGTCTGAGCCACGCGGCGGGCGACGCGAATATCGGGCTGACGATCCTGCGTCTGGCGGGGTTGGCCGAGGCGGTCCATCGCATGGAGCATGTCCGCCGCCAACTGGAGAGCGCGGGCATGAGCGTCGCGGCCCTGGACGAGACGAAGGATTCGGGTTTGAGGCAGGTCGTGATCGCGCCGACGGGGGTCGGGTTCGTCCGCAAGGACGCGGACGCCGGCCGCTCGTCGCAACCCCGCACGGAGGTGGGGCGATGAACTACGGCCTGTACCTCTCTTCATCGGGCGTTCTGACGAGCATGTACCGTCAGGACGTCTTTGCCAACAACCTGGCGAACGTGAAGACGGTCGGCTTCAAGCCGGACGTGCCGAGCGTGCGCCAGCGCGATCCGGAGTCGATCGAAGACGACTTCGGATTCGAGTTGCGTCAGGATCTGCTTGACCGGCTGGGCGGCGGCGTGTTTGCTGGCAGGCAGTGGATCAACTTCGCCCAGGGCGACCTGACACGCACGGGCAACGATCTGGACATCGCGTTGGGCAGCCCGCAGACGTTCTTCGCGATCGCGCGACAGGACGCCGCCGGCGCAGAGCAGGGCATCGCGCTGAGCCGTGATGGTCGGCTGGATGTGGCGTCGGACGGCACGCTGGTGCAGATCGCGACGGGTCGGCCCATTCTGGACGTGAACGACCAGCCGATCCGCGTGGCCTTGGGCAGCCAGGTGCGGCTGGACGGCCGCGGACAGGTGCTTCAGGACGGCGAGCCCATTGCGCAGATTCAGGTGACCGGCGTCGATGACCCGCAACGGATGGTGAAGCTCGGCGACGGGCTGCTAGGCCTGGGCGGTGAAGGGCCAACTGAGCCGGCGGCGCACCGGGTGGCAGCCGAGGGGGTGGTGCTGCGGCCGGGACACATCGAGGGGTCGGGCGTGGACCCGATCAAGGCGTTGATGGATCTGGTCAACGCGACCAAGGCCGTGAGCGCCAACGGCAACATGATTCGTTACCAGGACACGCTGATGGACCGGGCGGTGAACGTGCTCGGCCGGGTCAGCGCGTGAGACGGTGATGTCGCAGAGGTTTTGACGGGAGTGATGTGAACCATGGCCATTACCGCACTGCATGCCGGGGCGACGGGACTGTCGGCGCTGTCGACGGAGATCGACATCATCGCCAACAACCTGGCGAACGTGAACACCACGGGCTTCAAGAGCTCGCGGGCGAACTTCGAGGATCTGCTCTACCAGGAGAAGAGTCAGCCAGGCGTGGAGAACGCCAACGGCGACCAGCGGCCGGCGGGGCTGTACGTGGGCTTGGGCACGCGGGTGAGCAACACACAGTTGAACTTCAGCACGGGTTCACCGGTGGAGACCGGCAGCGACTTCGACATGATGGTGGCTGGCCCGGGCTTCTTCCGCGTGGCGGTGCGGCCGGACCAGGGCGAGGGCATCGGCTACACGCGGGCGGGCAATTTCTTCAAGAACCGCGACGGCGACCTGGTGCTGGGCAACGTGGACGGCCCGCGCATGGAGCCGCCGATCAACGTGCCCGACGGGGTCACGGAAATTTCGATCAGCGCCGACGGCATCGTATCGGGCCTGGAGCCGGGCGCGATCGACCGCACGGAGTTCGGCCAGATCGAGCTGTCGACCTTCACCAACACGGCGGGCTTGCGTCCGGTGGGCGGCAACATGTTCGTGCCGACGGCCGCATCGGGTCCGCCGATCGATGGCGTCCCGGCTGAAGGCGTGTTCGGCGAAATCATTCACAAGTTTCTCGAATCGTCCAACGTCGATCCGGTGCGCGAGCTGGTGAGTCTGATCAAGACGCAACGGGCCTTCGAGATGAACAGCAAGAGCGTGCAGGCGGCCGACGAGGCGCTGCAGGTGATCGGCAACCTTCGGCGGTTCTGAGCAAGCCGTGACCAGGGCTAGGCACTGAGCACTCCACCATGAACACGAGGCTTCGACACATTCTGATGCTCGCGACGACCGCGATGGTGATGGCGGTTCTGCCTTCACTGGCCGCGCGGGCTGACAGCGTGCGATTGCGCGGCGAGGCGACAGTGTCGAGCGACGTCGTGCGGCTCGGTGATGTGGCGGAGCTGAACGGCGCGGATATCGAGGCGCATGCGATGCTGCCGGTGCTGACATGGCCGCAGGGGCAGAAGCGCACGGCCATCGCCCTTGATGCGGTGCGCGGAGCATTGGCCGACGCCAAGGTCAACCTGGCGCGGGTGACGTTCAGCGGCCGGCTGAACTGCGAGGTGTCGCGTCAGGCCGCCCAGGGCGAGCCGTCCGCCGAAGCGCCGGGCGACGATCTGTCCGATGCGAGGCCGATCTCGACAGTTCCCGTGGTGCGCGATCTGCTGGTTGATCTGCTGAGCAGCATGGCCGGGGTGACGGATCGGGATGAATTGCGCTTTTCGTTCACCGATCCGGGTGGGATGCTCGACCGCCCGACGGGCGAAGGGCGCTACGAGTTTGAGCCGTTGGCGACGGTGATTCCAGGGCGCGTGCCGGTGGTGGTTCGGCGCTACGCGGGGGAAGCGCTGGCTGAACGGGCGCGCGTGCATGTCGATGTGGAGCGTCGTTTTCAGGCGGTGGTGGCGCAGCGCCGGATTCCACGGGGCCAGTTGGTGCGCGGCGAGGACGTGGCGATCCAGGGGGTGTTCGTGCGCGGCGGCGCGGAGCCGGTCGGAACGCTTGACGCGGTGCTCGGCCAGGTGGCGACGGGCACGCTGCAGGCGGGCGACGCCCTGGCGGCGGGCGATGTGCAAGCGCCGCGGCTGGTGAGGCGGGGCGACGATATGACGGTGCGCTGCATCGTCGGCAACCTGGTGATTCGTCTGACGGCGACGGCGATGGAGGACGGCGGGCGTGACCAGGTGATCCGGGTGCGCAACACCAGCTCGCGTGAGACATTTCTGGCCCGGGCGATCGGCGCCCATGAGGCGGTGCTGGTGCGTGAGGCCCAGGACGCCGATTCGCGGGAAGCATGGGCCGACGCGCCGATGCCTGTGGAGGCGACACGATGAATAACACGACGCGCCTGATCGTGGTGGTCCTGACTCTGGCGGCGATGACCGGCGCTGCGATCGGGCAGAGTTCATCGCTGTTTCTGGCGGCGCCTCCGCCGATGGCTGGAGCGACGGGCGAGCCTGAGAGCCTGCTGTCGCCGCACATCGCCGCAATGAGCATCGGCGCGATCACCCTGCCTCCGCCGCGGCTTTTCGCCCTGCACGACCTGGTGACGATCATCGTCCGCGAGGAGACGCAGGCGGAAGCGGACGCGACGCTGGAGACGGACAAGAAGTTCGACATGAACGGGGAAATTCCGCAGTTTCCGAATCTGGCGCTGGCGAAGCTGATGAAGTTCATCATTGAGCCGGCCGTCACCGATCCGGACAAGGCCCCGGCGGTGCAGATCGGTTTCGACACGAGCTTCGAGGGCGAAGGCAGCTACGAGCGCAAGGACAGCTTCACGGCGCGGATTACCGCCGAGGTGGTGGACATCAAGCCCAACGGGAACATCGTGCTTGAGGCCCGCAAGTTCATCCGGTCGGACAAGGAGACGCTGGAGATGGTGCTGACCGGCGTCTGCCGTGCCGAGGATGTGGCGGCTGACAACACGGTGCTGTCGACGCTGCTGTTCGACCTGCGGCTGGAGAAGGACCACACCGGTGAACTGAAGAAGGCCACGAAGAAGGGCTGGCTGACCAGGACGTTCGAGACGATCTTCAACTTCTGAGTTTCAAGACGCCATGACACACCACGGGATGACATCACGTTTCGGGCGCCTGGCGTTGGCGGGTCTGATGCTGGCGGCGTTCGGCGGTTTGGCAAGCGAAGCGGCGGCGCTGCAGGTGCGCGACCTGGCGCGGATCAAGGGATCTGAAAAGAGCACCCTGGTAGGCATGGGGCTGGTGGTGGGGCTCAAGGGCACAGGTGACGGCAAGTTCCTGCCTGCGATGCGGCCGCTGGCGGCGGTGATGCAGCGTATGATCGATCCGAACACGGTCGCCGCGGAGCTTAAGGACGCCAAGAATGTGGCCCTGGTGGCGTTGGAGGCGACGGTCCCCGCGGCGGGGGTGCGCGAGGGTGATCGGATCGACGTGCAGGTGAGCGCGGTGGGCACGGCCAAGAGCCTTGCCGGCGGTCGGCTGTTTCTGTTTCCGATGACGGGTCCGCTGCCCAACTCGCCGGTGTATGCGTTCGCGTCCGGCGCGGTCGTGGTCGACGATCCCGAGGTGCCGACGGTCGGCGTGGTGCGTCAGGGGGCGCAGATGGTGGCCGACATCCGGGCCCGGTTCATGAACGAGGCTGGGCAGATCACGCTGGTGCTCGATGACCAGAATGCGGGCTGGACCAACGCCTTCACGATCGCGGACCTGGTGAATCAGGAGATGGCCCCCGAGGGGCCGGCCATCGCGATGGCGGTGGATCCGAAAAACGTGGTCATCACGCTGCCGGCCCAGGAGCGGGCGAACCCGGCGGCGTTCATCAGCCGCGTGATGCAGAGCTACCTCGATCTGTCGATCATTTCCAGCGGCGCGCGGGTGCTGATCAATCAGCGGACCAGCACCATCATCGTCGGGGCCGACGTCGAGGTGAAGCCGACCTTCATCTCGCACCCGGGGCTGACGATCACGACCATCACGCCGCAGTCGGAGCCCACGTTGGCCAATCCGCGGGTCACGACGGGCAACTTCGTGGGCATGGACCCACAGAACCTGGGCGGCACGCGGATGCGCGACCTGCTGGCGGCGCTGGAGCAATTGAAGGTGCCGGCCGCGGATCGCGTGACGATCATCCGCGAGCTCAAGGCCAGCGGGGCGATCAAGGCGGAACTGATCCTGCAATGAGCGAAGTGGTGGGAATTTCATCAGCCGCCACGGGCGGACGAATGAGCGAATCATGGACCTGAGCATTCTCGACAACACGGCGGCGATGGAGCATGCGGTGCGGACGACCGCGGGCGCTGGCGCGTCGCGGGTTGAGGAAGGCGTATTTGCGTCGCACCTGGACAAGGCGCGCCGACAGGCGCGCGAAGCGTCGGAGCAGCTCGTGGCATCGACGTTGCTGCTGCCGCTGCTGCAGCAGATGCGCAACGATCCGTTCAAGACGGACATGTTCCACGGCGGATCGGCGGAGGACATCTTCGGGGCCCAGCTCGATACGCAGCTTGCCGATCGGATGGCGGCGAGCATGCGGCTGCCGGTGGTCGAGCAGGTGTACGGGCGGATCACGCGGCAGATGGAGGCCCGCCAGGCTGTCGGCGCGGGCGGAAGGATCGATCGTCATGGATGACCTGATCCGGCAGATTGAGCAGGTGCTTGACGACCAGTCGGCCGCCCATCGCGTGCTGCTGGGCTTGATCGATCGCAAGCAGGCGGCCCTGCGTGAGGCGCGGGCCGGCGACCTGCGTGACTGCTGCCGGCTGGAGAACGAGCAGGTGCAGCGGATCGCGACGCTGGAGAAGCGGCGGCAGGGCCTGGTGGCGGAGTTGACGCTGGCGATTGAACCGCAGGCCAAGGCGCCGATGCGGCTGACGGAGGTGGCTTCACGGCTGCCGCGGTCGCAGGTGATGGGACTGTTGCATCGGCGTGAGGAACTTCAGCGGCTGATCGAGCAGGTGCAGCGTTCGACGGGCGTGGCCAGGCGCGCGACCGAATCGCTGCTGCGGCACATGCAGGGCGTGATACAGACGATCGGTTCGGCGATGACGGGCGTGGGCACCTACAGCCGCAAGGGCTCGGCTCCGAAGGCGGCTCTGACGGTGCGGACGCTGAGCATGACTGCGTAGCGACGCGAGGGCGCCGGCCGCCGACGGGCGACCGACAAAGGCAGGGATGCCACAATGGGACTGACTTCCTCACTGCAGATCGGGCGCTCGGGGCTGCTGAGCTCACAGGCGGCGCTGGAGGTGGCGGGCAATAACCTGGCCAATGTCGGCACGCCGGGCTACCACCGCCAGACGGTGGCGTTGTCGCCGATCGCGGCGCAGGAGGTCGAGCCTGGCAAGTGGATCGGCCGGGGCGTGCAGATCCAGGAGATCGCCCGGCAGATCGACATGGCCCTGGAAGGCCGGCTGCGTAATGGCATCTCCGACCAGAGCGGCTCGCAACTGACGGCAGACATTCTTTCCCAGATCGAGGCGCTGGAGGACGCGCTGCAGATTGACGAGAGTGGTTCGCGCAGCAGTCTGGCGGGGCGGCTGGAGGCATTCTTCGGCGCGTGGGAGCAGTTGCAGGGTCACGTGACCGATCCGGCGTTCCGCACGCCGGTGATCGCCGAAGGCGCGAATCTGGCGGCCGCCCTGCATGAACTGCGATCGGGCCTTGGAGCGCTGCGTGATCAGATGGACGCGGGGCTCGAGAGCGATGTGGCCACGGTCAACGATCTGCTGTCGCGGATTGAGACGCTGAACAATCAGATCGGCAAGGCGGCGGGCAACAACGCGAACTCCGTTCCGACGCTGCGTGACCAGCGGGACCAGTTGCTCAGCGAGCTATCGCAGTACCTTCAGATCTCGACGCGCGAGACCAACGGCCGCGTGGACATCTACGTCGGCTCCGTGCCGATCATGCTTGACGGCAAGAGCCGCGGCGTGAGCATCGAGCAGCAGAGCAGCGGCAGCCTGAGCGAAGTGACGCTGCGGGTGACCGCCGACCAGACGATCATCGGGCGCAGTTCGGGCACGCTGGGGGCGAAGATCGCCAGCCGCAACAACGACGTGGGGGGCGCGCTGGGGACGATCGACACCCTCGCGGGCGAGATCGTCTGGCAGGTGAACCGGTTGCACAGCCAGGGCCAGGGACTGAAAGGTTACACGTCGATCACCGGCCAGAGCGTGGTCGAAGATGCGGCGGCCGGGCTGAGCAGCGCGGCGGCGAACCTCGACTTTGGCTCGCGTCTGCAGACCGGTCGCTTCGAGATCATCGTACGGCAGACTTCCGTGCAGCCTCCGATGGATCGCACCAGCACAATCGACATCAAGGTCGGCGTGGGGGCGACGGCGGATACGACGCTCAATGACGTGGTCGCCCAGCTCAACACGGTGGCGAACATCACCGCCTCGATCGACGCCGCCGGTCGCCTTCAGATCCGCACGACCGACAGCAATTTCGAGATCTATTTCGGTGAGGACACCAGCGGGGCGCTGGCGGCCCTGGGGTTGAACACGTTTTTCGCCGGCAGCGATGCGGCTGACATCGAGGTGTCGTCCGCGCTCGCGGCGGATCATCAGTATCTGGCCGCGGGCGGCGCGGAGGGACCGAACGCCAACGCGCTGGCGATGGTCTCCTTGCGCGGGACGGGTCTGAGCGGACTCAACGGCCGCAGCCTGGGGCAGTACTGGTCGGACCATGTGTTCAATGTCGGCGCCGCGCGGGCCCGCGCCGAGGACCAGGCCATGGCCGACACCGTGGTGGTGCAGAACCTGCAGGCGCAGCAGGCGGCGGTGAGCGGCGTCAACGCTGACGAGGAAGCGATCAACCTGTTGACGTTCCAGCGCGCTTATCAGGGCAGCGCGAGGTTCATCTCCGTGGTGGACGAGTTGATGCAGACCCTGCTGGCGATCATCTGAAAGGTTCTGAAGGTGGGACGGGTGGCGCCCGTCCCTGTCGGGGACAATCGACCTCCTGATTGGATCGGGAAATGGGCGAGTCATGACACGCATCGGCACCAACATCGGCCGCATCTCGACGCTGCAGAGCACCAACACGATGCTCGCGAACATCCAGCGTACGCAGTTGGCCCTGTTCGACACGCAGGATCACCTGTACAAGCGGGTGCTGCGTCCATCGGACGATCCGGGCGCGGCGTCGTCGATCCTGAACCTGCAGAATATTCTGCAGCGCCGTGATGTGCAGGGGCGCAATCTGGCGCATGCGACGGGTGTGCTGGACAACACCGACCAGGCGCTCAACGATCTGCAGGCGATTCTTCTGGAGGCGCGGGATACGGCGTCAAGCCAGATCGGGCTCAACAGCGACGACCAGACGCGGGCGACGATGGTGTCGGTGATCGACGACGCGCTGCGAGCGGCTACGGAGATCGCCAACCGCAGTTATCAATCGGTGCAGCTTTTTGGCGGCACTGGCGCGTTCAACGGCACAGGGGGGGTGATCGCCCAGGCGGGTGTCGGCGGGCTGCGCTATACCGGCGGCACATCGAACCTGCTGCTGGACGTGGGCGCCGATCAGCCGGTGCAGATCAACAGCAACGGCATCGAGGCATTCGGTCAGATGACCGTGCGCGTGCAGAGCGTGATCGACCTGGACCCGCAGGCGTCGGCGGCGACGCGGCTGGACAGCCTGACCGGAGCGCTGGGCAAGGGCATCCGTCTGGGTTCGGTGCAACTGACGGTCAACGCCACCACCACGACGGTCGATCTGACCGCGGCCGACACTTTGGGGGATGTGGCGGATATTCTCGACGACGCGATCGCGGCTCTTGGCGGCGTGAGCACGGTGTCGGTGACGGGCAACGGCCTGAGTGTGAACATCGCCGGCGGCGAGACCCTTGCGTTGACGGATGTGGGGGCGGGCAAGACAGCGGCTGATCTGGGACTGGTGGTGCCGGCAACGGTCGGCCCGGCGACGACGGCGGCGACCGATCTGGGACCGAAACTGGGCAAGTTGACGCCGCTTGCTTCGCTGGGTGTGGTGATTGACTGGGCCAGCGGCCTGCGCATCACCCAGGGCGGCACGACCAAGGTCGCCGACTTCTCGACAGCGTCAACCGTTGAGGATCTGCAGAACGTCATCGCCCAGCTCGATATGGGTCTGCGGCTGGAGATCAATGCCGACCGCACGAGTCTGAATCTGGTCAGCGACGTGAGCGGGGTGGCGTTGTCGATCGGCGAGAACGGCGGGACGACGGCGACGGACATGGGCCTGCGCAGCTACGACCTGTCGACGAAGCTCAGTGACTTCAACCGCGGCCAGGGGGTGTCGACGGTCAGCGGTCAGCCGGACTTCCGCGTTGAACTGCACGATGGGAGGAGTTTCGACGTCGACCTGAGCGGCCTGGCGACGGTGGGGGATGTGATCGCGGCGATCGAGGCCGCGGCGACCGGCGCGGGTCTGACGCTGGGCGTGGACTTTTCGGTCGGCCTGGCGAGCGTGGGCAACGGGTTGACGTTCACGGACGGCACGGTCGGCGGCGGGGATTTTCGGATTTACGCCCAGGCGGACAGCGGGCAGGTCGTGAGCCGTGCAGCCGAAGACCTGGGCATCCTGGTCAACGCCGGGGCGGGCGGCACGATCACCAGCAGCGACAACGCGACGGTGCGTGTGGAGAGCCTGTTCACACATTTGCAGGAAATTCGCGATGCCCTGCTGGTTCCGGGCGGTATTGGCATCGAGGTTGCTCTGGAGAAACTCGAAGCCGATATCGACCGGCTGGTGCAGGCCCGCGGCAGCGTGGGCATCCGGGCTCGGCAGGTCGAAGACGCGACGACGAGGGCCAATGCCCTGAAGCTTGCTGAGGAATCAACGCTCAGCGCACTGCAGGATCAGGACTTTACCGAGATGGCGACGCGATACACCACCTTGATGACCCAGCTTCAGGCGAACCTTCAGGTGGGCGCCGCCAGTCAGCAGCTTTCGCTCTTGGACTTTTTGCGCTAGTCGCGCAGGGTTTGCGCCCCGCCCGGTCATCGGCCGGCCGGATGGGGCAAGAGGCAGGACGCCGCGGGAATGGATTCCCGGCCACGACCAGGACGGACGGCCGACGCCGCAAGGCAAGGATCGAGCCATGCTCATCAACACCACACGCTTCGGACAGGTGGATGTCGATCAGGAACGGGTGCTCACGTTCGCCAAAGGTCTGCTGGGCTTTCCCAGCTACAAGCGTTACGTGCTGCTGGACACCGCTGACGACAGCTACTTCTGGTGGCTTCAATCGATCGACGCCCCGGAACTGGCTTTCGTGGTGACCGACCCGAGCCTGTTTGTAGCCAGCTACCGCGTGCCGATTCGGCCGGAACAGATGGGCGACCTGGGCATCGATTCGCTGGACCAGGCGCAGGTGTTCGTGATTGTGAACAAACGCAACAACACGCTGACCGGCAACCTTCAGGGGCCGCTGGTCATCAACTGCGGCAACCACTGCGGCGAGCAACTGGTCCTTTCGGATCGGCGGTTCACTACGCGGGTTCCGCTGGTTGAACTGGGAAGCCCGGTCGAAGCGGCGATGAGCGCTTAGGCATCGCGGACGACCGGCGGGCGGCGCAAGGATGGGCCGCTCCGATAGCACCACTCCGGCCGCTCGTGGCGGCTGGAAGGCCCGAGGAAGGAGCCGTGTGACATGCTGGTGCTTTCCCGTCAGCGTGACGAGACGATCATGATCGGCGATGAGATCGAGATCACGATCGTCGACATCCGGGGCGACAAGGTCCGACTGGGGATCAACGCTCCGCGGGAAGTGCAGGTGCATCGCAAAGAGGTGTACGAGGCCATCCGGGCCGAGAACGCCGAGTCCACCGAGGTTCAGGTGGATGACCTGCGCAACGCAGACCGGACTTTACGGCGCAAGCACGGGCGTGGCCCGTCGCCGCGGCCGACGCAACGGCACCGTTTGACTGGAGAACCCAGGCCCAACGGCCACGCCTAAACGCCCGGTGGCGGGCAGGCAAACGGCGTTCAGGGATGGAAGCAGGGCATGATGCCCCGCGGCCCGAGAAGGACGCTGAGCACGACAATCAAGGAGGATTGTCATGTCACGAATCAACACCAATGTTCCCTCGATCGTCGCACAGAACCAATTGGCCCGGTCCCAGGCGGACCTTCAGGTTCGCCTTGAACGGCTGAGCACCGGTCTGGCGATCAACCGCGGGGCGGACGACCCGGCCGGCCTGATCGTCTCCGAGCGGCTGCGCTCCGAGATCGAGGGCGTCGGACAGGCGATCGAGAACGCCGAACGGGCGTCCAATGTCATCGCCACCACCGAGGCCGCTCTCGACGAGGTCAACACCCTGTTGATCTCCATCAAGAGCCTGATCATCGAGGGCGCCAACGACGGCGGGTTCTCCAAGGAAGAGCACCAGGCCAACCAGCTTCAGATCGACGCGGCCATCGACTCGATCAACCGCATCGCGAACACGACGAGCTTTGCCGGCCTGAAGCTGCTCAATGGCTCGCTGGACTATCACCTTTCCGGCGTCAACGCCTCGAACATCAAGGATGTTGAGGTTTACAACGCCAACTTCGGGTCGCGGCCGAACATTCCCGTGACCGTCGAGGTGATCAACAGCGCCGAAACGGGCACGCTGTATGTCTCGGGCTTCGGCACGGGCATCTTCTCCGGCGGCACGGGCAGTTCGCAGGTGACCATTGAAGGCAACGAAGGGGTGGTCACCCTTGACCTGATCAGCGGTATGACGGTCGACGCCTTCATCAGCTCGATCAACTCGCACGCGGACGTGACGGGCGTTTCGGCTTCGCGTTACAACGCGGCCGATCCGGCGTCCGGTCTGGTGCTGCACAGCAAGGCGTATGGCTCCAGCGCCTTTGTCAGCCTCGATTCGACCGATGCGAACTTCATGCAGGCGTACGGCACCAAGGGCACGGCCGCGTCAGCCAGAACGCGCGACGAGGGCGTCGATGTGCTGGCCCTGGTGAACGGCAACGTCGCGCTGGGAGACGGCCTGGACGTGACGCTGCGGTCGCCGTCGATCAACGTGAAGATGTCGCTGGACGCCACGTACGCCCAGACGCTTAACAGTACGGAAACGTATTACATCACCGGCGGCGGCTCGAAGTTCCAGATCGGTCCATCGGTCAACGTGCAGCAGCAGGTGCATATCGGCATTCCCTCGATGCACGCCAGCCGACTGGGCAACAGCATCGTCGGCTACCTGGACTCGCTGAAGACCGGCGGTGACAACAGCCTGTTCGTCGACGGCCGCGAAGACGAGGCCCAGCTCATCCTCGAGGAGGCGATCGACCAGGTGACCAAGCTGCGTGGTCGGCTGGGCGCCTTCGAGCGCAACACGCTGGATGCGTCGATTCGTTCGAGCTCGGTGGCCCTGGAGAATCTGACGGCCGCCCAGAGCCGCGTCCGCGATGCCGACTTCGCCAAGGAGACGGCCGCCCTGACCCGGGCGCAGATTCTGGTCAACGCCGGCACCAATGCCCTGGCGCTGGCCAACAGCTCGTCGCAATCCGTGCTGGCGCTGCTGCAGTAAATCATGTGACGCGTGCGGCGAACAACCGTCGCACGGACCATCAAGGGGCGACACAAGGCCCGTTCACAACCCCCCACGCGACCCGCCGCCCCGCGGCGGGTTTTTCTGCGCGATGGCATGGATGGCGTGCGGCCGTGGCGGCGGTAGACTGCGGTCAACAGCAGGGGTGCCGCATGCCCGAACGCCAGATTTCCGTTATCGAGCCGCTCAACCGCGCATGGGAGCGCACGCGGGGGCTGCTGTTTCGGCCTTTCAACCTGGGAACGTGGCTGATTCTGGGCTTCGCGGCGTTTCTGGCGAAGCTGGGAGGGGCCGGCGCCGGCTTCAACTTCCGTTACGTGGCGCCGAATCTGCCGGGTGGCGGTCGTAGCACAGGTCTGGGCGGGTTCAGGCCGATCGACCCGCAGTCCATTCTCGACTGGCTCAGCGCCCACGCGATGCTGGTGCTGGCTGTCGGCGCCGGTGGAGCGATGCTGTTCACGATCATCTATGCGTTGATCGTGTTTCTCAGCAGCCGGGGTGTGTTCATGCTGCTTGACGGCGTGGCCAGCGGACAGGCGACGGTCAAGCGGTCGTGGCGCGAGCAGGCGGGGGCGGCCAACAGCCTGTTCGGCTTTCGTATGATCGCCTGGGCCGTGACCGTGGGTTTGACGCTGTTGACCCTTGGCGGCGCGGGCTTGATGGGTTGGGAGGACTTTCGCCGAGGGTCATTCGGCTTGCGCGGCGTCTGGGCTGTGACGATGGGCTTACCGACGCTGGCGATGTGGTGGATGGGGTACGCGACGGCCATCGCGCTGCTCAAGGACTTTATCGCTGCGACGATGTATCACCGCGGCGTCGGCGTGCAGGCGGCATGGGGTGTGTTCTGGCGTGAGGTGGCGCGGGGACGGATGTGGCCGCTGACGCTGTTCTATCTGATGAGGCTGCTGCTGGGCATTGGTGTGGCGATGCTGGCGGCGATGGTGATGTGCGCCACCTGCTGTATGGGCGCGCTGCCGTATATCCGCGACGTCATGCTTCTGCCGGTCTGGGTGTTGCTCCGGGCGTATTCGCTGTATTTTCTGGCTCAGATCGGTCCGGAGTGGCAGATGCTCACGCCGCTGGCCGGTGAGCCGCCGCGCTGCCCGGCCTGCGGGTACGACATGCGCGGCAACCCGAAAGCGCCGACGTGTCCGGAGTGCGGCGTGATGCTCGCGCCGGATGGTGTGGTGACGGCAGCGCCGCGACTGGCGTCGGCGCGCGGCAAAGCCGATGTCATGGCGATGGACGATCCGACGCTGCGGCTGGGGCGCGGGGTGAACATCTCCCACTGGTTGAGCCAGAGCGATCATCGCGGCGCGGAGCGGCGGGCGTGGTTCACCGCGGCCGACGTTCACCGCATCGCTGATTGGGGCTTCTCGCACATCCGTCTGCCGATCGATGAACAACAGCTTTGGGATGACCGCGGCGACGTGGAGGGTGAGGCATGGGATCTTCTGGGCGCGGGTCTGGACTGGGCGCGGGCGGCGGGGCTGCGGGCGGTGGTGGACCTGCACATCCTGCGATCGCATCATTTCAACCAGGCTGACGAGCCGGCGCTGTACCGCGATGAAGACGAGGCGAAACGTTTTGCCCACCTGTGGCGCGACCTGAGCGCCTTTCTTCGGGCCTGGCCTGAAGACGTGGTGGCGTATGAGCTGCTCAACGAGCCGGTCGCGCGTGACCCGGCGGACTGGAACCGCGTCGCGGCGCTCGCCCTCGCGGCCGTGCGCGAAGGTGAGCCGACGCGTAAGGTGATTCTTGGCAGCAATCGTTTCCAGAGTTGCGACACGTTCGCCGACCTGGCCGTGCCGGAGGATCCGCATGTGATCCTCAGTTGCCATTTCTATGATCCGGTGCTGATCACGCACCATCGGGCGCCGTGGTCGCCGGCCGGCGTGTACCGCGGGCCCGTGCAATACCCCGGGTTGATCGTGAGCGAAGAGGCGATGGCGCAGATCGAGGACGAGTCGGTGCGCCAGGTCGTCGGGCCGCGCAACGGCATATGGAACCGCGAGCGCATCCGCCAGCAGATCGCCAAGCCGGTGGAGGTGGCTCGACGTCACGGTAAGGCTTTGTACTGCGGCGAATTCGGGTGCTATCACGCGTTACCTCGCGTGTCGCGCGTGGCGTGGTATCGTGATGTGGCGGCGGTGCTGGGCGACTTCGGCATCCCCTGGGCCAACTGGGATTACAGGGGCGGTTTCGGCCTGCTGACGCAGGCGGGCGAGGACCAGCCGGTGCTGGACATCCTGCGGGGGATGGGCGGGGAAAGCCGGGTTTCGGTGTGAAGCCGCGATGGGGCGCGAGGTAGAGTGATGACCGCGGACGGAGGTTCGACCATTTCGATCGTGGGTGCGGGGCGCGTGGGCGTGACGCTGGCGTTCGCCTTGCTGTCGCAGGGGCTGGGCCAGCGGATCGTGCTGGTCGGGCGGGAGCGCAAGCGTGTGCTGGGGGACGTGTATGACCTGGTGCATGCATCGGGTCTGGTCGGCGGAGCCGAGGTGGCGGCGGGTGAACTGGCCGACACGGCCGACTCGGACGTGGTGGTCGTGACCGCCAGCGCACCCACGAAGGAAATCGGCCGCATGAAGCTCGCGGCCGCGAACGCGACGCTCTATGACCAGTTGATTCCATTGCTGGCGAAACTGAGCCCGAAGGCGGTGTTTCTGATCGTCAGCAATCCGGTGGATGTGATGACCTGGCGGGCGATTGAACTGAGCGGTCTGCCGGCTCATCAGGTGATCGGTACGGGGACGCTGATTGATACAGCCCGGTTCCGCAGCCTGCTGGCGGCGGCGGCGGAGATCGATCCCAACGATTTGCGGGCCTATATTCTTGGTGAGCACGGGCCGAGCCAGTTCCCCGCATTGGCGGCGGCCAGTGCCGGCGGCGCGCGTTTCGAGCAGGGCGAGGAAGCCTTGCGATGGATGTTCGAGCAGGCCCGCGACGGCGGCGATCTGGTCATGCGACACAAGGGCTACACCAACTACGCCATCGCCCTGGCCTGCACCATGATCCTGCGGGCAGTGCTGGGCGATACGCACTCGGTGATGCCGGTAAGCACCCGCCTGGAGGGTTTCTACGGCCTGAGTGACGTGTGCCTGTCGGTACCCTGCGTGTTGGGTCGCGGTGGTGTGGTGCGTCAGCTTCATGTGGAACTGAGCGCGACCGAGCGCGAGGCGCTGCGTCGTTCGGCGGCAGTGGTGCGTGAAGCGATCGCGGGTTTGCCGGCGGTGTCGCGTCCATCCCAGCCGGCCGGGGCCCGATCCGAGTGAATGGAGCAGCAGCCATGAACAGGTCCGCCACAATGACGACGGCGTTCGATGAGCGGGTCTATGCGTTGTGTCGACAGGTGCCGCGCGGCAAGGTGACGACGTATGCGGCCATCGCGCGGGCCCTGGACTCGCGGGCCTACCGCGCGGTTGGGGGCGCACTGCGTCGCAACCCGTATGCGCCCCATGTGCCGTGCCATCGAGTCGTCGGCAGCGACGGCCGCCTGACGGGATTCGCCGGTGGTTTACCGGAGAAAAAGCGGATGCTCGAGTCCGAGGGCGTTGCCGTGGAGAACGGCCGGGTCGACCTGTCGCGGTTCGGTGTGAGCGTGTGAGGGTTGAACGGGTGGGCGTTGTTGAATCGCCTGTGTGGGTTTGCGGCGACGTTTCACTTGGCCGCGGGCACACGCATTTGATGTTGACCCTGAGCGCTCAGTTGCCTGTGCTCTGGCCGCGGTCTTCGCGCGGCAGGTCGCCGGGACGGGGGATGAAGTTGTAGTCGTCAGTCCACGCCTCGCCGCGCGTGATTTGGGTGAAGCGTACGTGCCCATCGAGGAACAGCAGGTTCATCCGGTCGTCCCCATTGTGGAAGTTGGCGTCCCAGCGGCGGTCGTTGACCGAGTAGTACCACTGGCAGTCGCCGGCCAGCACAAGGCTGCTGTGGTCGATCTGCACGAAGTGGACCGCCATGCGGTAAAACTGGGGTCCAGGCTGGTCGGGGTCGTCCTTGTACAGCAGCAACGGGTTGAGCATGTAGGTATTGCCGAAGTACTGGAACGCGGTGCGGCCGCGGGTGACGCCTTCGCCCAGCGACTCATCCCAATGGTGGATGGGCCGGTCCGACGGACAACGAAACACCTCGGTGACATTGGCCGAGGCGTCTTCGAGCGAGGCGCCGACGTAGGGATTGAGCGGCCGAATCGGCGGACCGGGACCGATGGCGTTGAACTCGGCCGGCTCCACGCCGCCATACTGCCACCACATCTGCAGCACGTAAGGCGGGAAGTAGCCACGGTAGTCGTCCAGATACATCTGCCAGGCCTGGCCGATCGCCCTGAGGTTGGTGGCGCAGCGGGCGACGCGGCTGATCTGCCGGGCGGAATTGATGACCGGGAAAATGATGCCCATCAGCACGCCGATGATGACGATCACCACCAGCATCTCGATGAGCGTGAACCCCTGTGGGGGTCGAGAAGGGCGGGTGGGTCGGGTTGCGGAGTTGGACGGCATGTTGATGCGGTGCGCGTCGTGGTGCCAGCCGTGCGACAGGGCCGGCACGGTATGGGGTTGCAGGCATGAACCGGGCAGAGCGCCCGTCACGACTCCGGACCGATCGGCCCGGGTGTTCCACATGCCATTGTACCCCTGAAGGGCGAAAGGTCGCCGTATCGGCTGAAAAAACGCCTTTCCCCGGCTTGCCGCGGGATTCTGGCGGGGCTCAAACGCCTCGGTGCAGAGACGGTCCGATAAGAACATTCTTCGGTTTTTTCCCGTTGCTGTCTGAAGATCGTTCATCGATCCTGATAGGTCGGTCGATAAAAAAGTGACAGATTTTCAGATCAGCCGGCCGCTGGGCAAATCGAATCATGGACGTCGCAGCTCGCATGGTGCGGGCCGACGAAAAGCCAACCGTGACCCGGCCGCCGCGAGGAGATCGATCCGATGCCTACGACACGCAAGACCACCGCCAGGGCGAAGGCCGCTCCGAAAGCCAAGGCCCGCAAGACCAGTCGCAAGACGGCCCGCAAGGCCGCCGTCAAGGCCAAGGCCGCTCCCAAGGCGAAAGCTCGTAAGGGCAGCCGCAAGACGACCGTGAAGGCCAAGGCTGTCGCGAAGCCCAAGGCTCGCAAGACCAGCCGCAAGCGCACACGCAAGGCCACAGTCAAGGCCAAGGCCGCCCCCAAGGCGACCGGCCGCAAGACCACGCGCAAGCGCGTGACCCGCGCGACCACCAAATCGCGCACGCTCAGCTTCCCCCGTGCCACCCGGCGCACGCGCAAGGCCGCCTGAGCCCCGCACAATCCGTGACATTCCGACAACGCCGGCCTTCGGGTCGGCGCTGTTGTTTTATGCGCCAGCGCCGCGGTCTATCATGTCCGGATGCTCAAACACATCGATCACGTCAACATCGTCGTGCACGAAATCGAGCCGATGATCGCCTTTTACCGCGACGTGCTGGGCATGACGGTGAGCAAGCGTGTGACCATCTCCGGCGACTGGATCGCGTCGGTCATCGGCCTCGATGACCCATCGGCGATCGTTGAGGCTGACGTGGTGTACCTGGACCTGCCCGACGGCCCGCGCGTGGAGCTGATCGACTACCGTCAGCCGCCGGGCGTGCGGCCCGCCGGGCTGAACGCGCCCAACACGCACGGCCTGCGACACATGGCCTTTGCGGTGGACGATGTCGACGCCGCCTCGACCCGACTCAAAGCGGCCGGCGTGCGGCTCATCGGTCAGGCTCAGCGTGTGCCCGAAAGCCAGGTCACCTACGCCGGCGGCGTGCGCAAGCGATTGGTGTACTTCCGCGATCCCGAAGGCAATCTCCTGGAACTGTGCGAGTATCGCTGAAGCGGCCGCTCAGCCGGCGATCAAAGATCGCCGGTCCCTCGTCGCTCATTTCCCTTACCCGCCACATCTTTCCGTCGCTGTCTGTTCGTAGCCATGTTCGTGCGGGCTCACCTGCAATCGCGGCATGACGCAAGGACAGCGGGCGGCAGTGCGGGTCAGGGTTTTCATAGATCACGCGGTGCGCGTGGCGAAGATGTTGGGCCGTCTGGAAAAACGAAAAACGGGCGACCCCGGAGGGCCGCCCGTTATGGAGGAGGAAGTTGGACGGACAGCGAGAAACTTCCTGAATCGCAAATCAACGCCGGCGCAGGAGCGCGATGCTACCGAGTGTGAGCAGAGCCAGCGTCGCCGGTTCGGGCACCACTTCCACCAGGCCGTCGGTATAGACGCCGGTGCTGCGTTGCAGCGTCTGGAGGCCGCGGTCGCCCAGCTCGGGCACGATGCCGTAGCCTTCCAGCAGTGAGACATTCACGAACACCTCCCATGTAGCCAGCACATCGTTGCCGTCAAGGGTGTAGATCAGTTTGCCGGCTGTGGACGCCAGCGTCGTGACCACCCCTGCGTCGTACCGCTGCAGCAGCGGGATTTCATGCACGAGATTCGGTCCGAGAATGCTGGGCAACAGGCCGTAATCGGGGCTTGGATGCAGGTGCAGGCCGTTGTTGGATGCCGGCGAGTATGTGGCCAGCAGCAGTGATCCATCGCCGCCCGCGCCGCCGCTGAAGCTGCCGGACCCATTGCCCGCGCTGGGCGCGTTGGAGCTGGCGCCCCAGGCCGTCGGGCTGGTGCCGAACTTCGTGACGATGCGGACCGACTGCGTGAGGTTGTCGTTGACCGTCGGCCCGGTGATGGACGGCCAGCCAAGCTGGGCGGGATTGCTGATGGCGTTGATGACGCCGCCGATGCCCAGCACGGTGTCGCCCACCTGCCAGTTGGCGTCCAGCAGGTTCGAGCCGGCCCCGAGGGTGAGGCTGGTGGAGTAGATGTCAAAACCGAAGTTGCCGTCGCCACGGACATACGTGCCGTTCTCCAGCGTGTTGCTGCCGTAAGCCCATCCGTCGGCCACAGGGTCGCCCGTGGACGCGAACGCCGGACAGGCCAGCAGCAGCGCCGCCGCGGCGGTGATGATGGCTGTGTTTCTGAGCTTCATGTGCTTTCTCCCATGTCTGTTCAATCCATGTTCAGTGGATGGCCATTTCGTATCCGGCCATCACCGCCGGCGGCGCAGGAGAGCCAGGCCCCCGAGCGCCAGCAGGCCGAGCGTCGCCGGCTCGGGGATGGCGGCCAGCGAAGTGTTGTCGATGGCCAATCCCTCGATGTTGTTGTACGTGAACCAGCCGTAGCGGTTGCCGCCGACAATGGTGGCGATGTCATCCGCCACACTGCCGCGGGTGATCGTGTGCAGGAGCGAACCACCGCTGTCGCGCAGATTGAAGTCAACGGATAGGCTGCCGGCATCGTCATAGAAGACGCTTTCCAGGGTGTACCAGCCAGCCGAGCCGACGGTGTAGTAGTTGCCGCTGTTCTCGTTGAGCAGCTTGAAGCTGTTGTAGCTGTAGTCGCTGTTGTTGGAGGCGTTGACCAGCAGGTCCGTGCCCACGATGCCCACGTGCCAGATGAAGTCGCGCAGATGGCTGCCATCCTGCTTGCTGGCGGCAACGGACAGGTCGAAGCCGTCGCCGTCGGACCATGCCGGATCGAGATAGACGTCGAGCGAAGCCGTGAAGCCGGGGCCGAAGCTGCTGCTATAGCCACCGAAGCGTGTGTAGGGACTTAGAGCGCCCAGCGAAGGCACATTGAAAACGTTGTTCTGCAGGCTCAGGCCGTAGATCTCCGCATGAGCGACGCCGCTGGCGGAGGTGATGCCGTTGGTGCCGGAGAGCACGCGCTGAATCGCCCCGCCGGCATAGTTCTGCCAGTTGTCGGTCATGTTGGCGACCCAGCCGGGATCCTCAAAGCCCTCGAAGTGCGGCGGGGCGGCGATGGCGGAAGTGCTGAGCGCCACCACGGCACCCAGCGTTACGAGTGCGGACTTGATTGAAGCTTTCATTCTCCACTCCTCTCGGCTGCCTCGAACATCGAGACAGATTTACACCCTGCGCCCCCGCACACGGCAACCAAGCCGCACTTGACGTGGACGCTGATCGTCGCGAACACAAGTCGACCGCCGCGGACCATGACCGCGAACGACCGATGTCAAAATGTCCCAGGGAGAAGGGCGGAGGAAGCCTTGAGACGCCTTGGCCTGACCGGCGGGCGAGGCCCGCCGACCGCTGTGAAAGTCGCGTCCGGATGTCGCAGAGGCCGGAGGAACGGCATGCACATCACAGATGCGAGGCTTTCCACAGCACAGCCAGGAAAGCACAGGCGCGTTTGATTATCGCGAAGTGGCCCACGGTGTCAATACGAATCAGCGTGTGGAAAACAAAATAGTTGCGATGCGTGCGGCGTCGGTGGG
Source organism: uncultured Phycisphaeraceae bacterium (assembly GCA_964502445.1). GTDB lineage: Bacteria > Planctomycetota > Phycisphaerae > Phycisphaerales > Phycisphaeraceae > CAZCWM01. The sequence continues at coordinate 212,038 of CAZCWM010000002.1, forward strand.
GTCGGCAGGGACGAATGATGGCGATTTTTGGCGCGTGGACGACGTCGCTATAGTGGTTAACTGCGGGTGTGGCGAGAAGACTCGGCCGCCCGCGACCACTCCACCCGATACGAAAGGCCATCGGATGCTTCGCAAGAAGAAGTACATCGTCGAGCGTTACCCTGAGAATCCGATTCTGACGGCTGACGATTTTCCTTACGACATCGTGACGGCGTTCAACGCCGGCGTGGTGAAGCAGGCGGCCGATAAGTACACGATGGTGGCCCGCGTCGAGAACTCGGCGCTGGAACGGTACATGTGGGTGTGCGACTCGACGGATGGTATCAACTTCACGCCGCGGCCCGAGCCGGCGCCGTATCCGCAGAACGATCCGGTGTATCACGAGTATGTCGACGGTGGGCGCCAGCGCAGCTATCACGACCCGCGCATCTGCGAGGTCGAGGGTCAGTATTACGTGACGCACAACTGCCACACGGACTACGGCTGCCAGGTCGGGTTGTACAAGGTCGACGCGGAGTTCGTGAAGTGGGAGTGGATGGGGTTGATGACCTGGCCGGACAACCGCAACGTGGTGCTGTTCCCGGAGAAAATCCAGGGCAAATACTGGCGGCTGGATCGGCCGAACGTGCCGGGGGCGATGCACATTTTCACGGGCCAGAGTCCGGACTTGATTCATTGGGGCGTGCCGCGGTGCATCGTCAAGACACGCAACCCGACGCGCTGGGCCCAGGAGAAGATCGGCGCGGGTGGTCCGCCGATGAAGACCGACGAAGGCTGGCTGTGCATCATCCACGGTGTGCGGCCGCAGTGCCACGATTCGGTGTACCAGCTGGGCGTGATGCTGCTGGACCTCGAAGACCCGAACAAGGTGATCGGCGTGTCCAAACGAGCGATCCTGGCGCCGGAAGTGGACTACGAACTGGTCGGCCAGACGCCGAGTTGCGTATTCACCTGTGCGTCGATCATCGAGGACGACGGCACGGTGCGGATTTATTACGGTGGGGCGGACACGGTGCAGTGTCTGGCGACGGCGTCGCTGGATGACCTGATCCACGCGTGCAAGCACGAGTAGGGTCTGGGGTTTGGGCCCTGGGGTGGGGTCGGCTGCGGGGGGGTGCTGGAAGTGAAGCTTTGAGCATGGTGCCCACGGGTCATCCGTGGGTCTTTTCTGTTTTTGGCGTGGAATGACGGGACGGGTCTTGATTTTGTGCGGCAGATGGTGATGGTTTGCCGGTTCGAGAGTGGACGCGCGTGACACGTGGCGGCTGAGTGTGGCATGCGGCGGACGGCAAGGGTGGCGGACCGGTCAGCCGGACGAGTGGGTTCTGATGGGAAGTCCGAGTGAATTCGTGGCTTTGTCGGCGAATGGACACGGTTTCATGGTCGGCGGCCGACGGTTCCTGCCGATCGGCGCCAACTACTTCGACCCGGCGAGCGGTTGGGCGCCGAAAATCTGGAGCCGGTTTGACCCGCAGCGCGTGCAGCGACAGTTACGACAGATTGCCGATGCCGGCTTCACGACCGTGCGCATCTTCCTCGACACGGCATTGCTCAATCCCGAGCCGGACATTTACAGCGACGAGGGCTTTGCGCAAGTTCGGCGAATGACCGACCTCGCGGCGGCTGCGGACCTGCGCATCATCTACAGCGGGCCCAACGGCTGGGAAGGACGTGCGCGGCACGCATGGGGCGACGTCTTCGGCGACGAATCGGTGTTGGACGCGCGCTGTGAGCTGTGGCGACAGATCATGAAACGCCTGGGCGACGAGCCGACGGTCATGGCGTGGGATCTTTTCAACGAACCGAGCGTCGGCTGGCCGCGGCCGGAACACGCGGACCATCACTGGTTGGGGGTGCGGCGGCGGGCGTGGCGGGCGTTCGCATCCGAGCACCTGGGCGCCGACCCGGGCGAAGCGTTCCCGCAGGTCGAGTCGGACGGTCAGGACCCTCAGGTTTACGCCTGCTATGTGCAGTTCCTTGAATACCTGAGCGAGCGCTGGGTACGGCGACAGTGCGAGGCGATCCGCGAGGGCGGGGCGCGGCAGCTGGTCACATTCGGCATGCACCAGAGTTCCATTCCCGTCTACTTGCCCGGCCGTTATGCCTACGGGGGCTTCAACCCGACGCGGGTGGGGCGTTATCTGGATTACATGTCCGTGCACTTCTATCCCATGCTGCCGGATGTCGACGTGGGCATGGTCGAGCCTTACTACACGCAGCGCCGCGGCTATGTGGAGATCGTGGCGCGGGGGGCCCATGTGGCGGGCAAGCCGCTGGTGATCGAAGAGTTCGGGTGGAAGGGCGGCAGCCGCGTGCCCAACGAGCAGAAGACCTGGCCGCAGGAGCACCAGACGATGTGGTCGCAGACGCTGGTCGAGGTGACCCGCTGCGTGGCCAGCGGCTGGCTGAACTGGGCCTATGCCGACAGCGCCGATCCCAACACCGACATCTCCGGCGCCTCGGGCTTGTGGACCAGCGACACCACTGAATTGAAGCATTGGGGCCGGCGCTTCGCGGAGATGGCGGGAGAACTGGCGGCCGATCCGCCGACGTACACACCGGCCGGGACGCGATTTGAGTTGGATCTGGTGGACTACCTGCGGGCCCACAACGGGCGACCGGACAACGGCTGGCTGGCCGAACACTGTGGCCGCAGGTTCGATCAAGGCGTCGAGGTTGTGTTCAAGCGGCCATGGGAAGATGGGCGCCAAGGTTAAGAGTTCGAGGCTGAATTCAAAGGTCTGAAGGGCGAAACATCCGCACCCGCGATTGTGAAGGTGCGGACCAAGAGGGAGTGCTGTCGATGGCGGGTTTTATTCGCGTGGATGATGCCGGCGTTGGCTTTGTGGACGAGGCAGGGTCGCCGTGGACGCCTTACGGGTGCAACTACTTCGATCCGATCGGCGCGGGCTGGCCGTTCAAGAACTGGGAGCACTTCCATGCGCAGCGCTTCGACCAGCAGTTCACCCAGATCGCGGGCGCGGGACTCAACTGCCTGCGCGTGTTCCTGGATACGGGGAAGCTGAACCCGCAGCCGCAGCAGTACAGTCAGCGCGGTTTTGAAATGGTCGAGCAGATGGTCGAGATGGCTGGCCGGCACGGGCTGCGGATCATCTTCAGCGGGCCCAACTGGATCGAGGGGATGCCCGAACATCGCAAGGGCGACGTATACGCCGACGATCAGCAGCTCGACTGGCTGTGCGAATTATGGGCGAAGATCGCCGAGCGCTTCGGGAAGAACCCGACGGTGTTCGCCTGGGATCTGTACAACGAACCGCACATCGGCTGGTACAAAGATCCGAAGCGCACCAGCGAGGCGCGGGTCGCCAAGTGGCGGCAGCGGGCGGAAAAGGAACTGGGGCTGGGCGACGTCGACGGCGTGGTGACCAGCACGGGTGAGGGCGTGGACCGGGCGGTGTATCGTGCCTATGTGCGGTTTCTCGACGACCTGGGCGAGAACTGGGCGGCGCGACAGTGCGAGGCGCTGCGGCAGTCGGGCGCGAGGCAGCCGATCACCGTCGGCCTGGTGCAATGGTCCACGCCGATTCTGGGCTCGACGACGTATACCGGCATCAATCCGCGGCGGATCGCCAAGCACCTGGATTACATGAGCCAGCACTTCTACCCGATCGTGCAGAGCCTGAAGCGCGGCATCGACCCGGAGATCCCGCAACAGAAGGGGTATCTGGAGATCGTGACGCGTGCGGCCCGGGCGCAAGGCAAGCCGCTGGTGATGGAAGAGTTCGGGTGGAAGGGCGGGCCGAAGCTGGCTGGCGATCCGCAGGCATTCCCTGAAGAGCATCAGACGATATGGTGCGAGCATCTGGTGTGGACGACGGCCCGGTGCGGAGCACGCGGCTGGCTGAACTGGGCGTACGCCGACTGTCCCGAGCCGAATACGGATATCAGCGGCGCGTCGGGTTTGTGGACCAGCGACACTACGCGGCTCAAGCACTGGGGCAAACGATTCCTCGAATTGCGCCAGCCCATGAGCGCCAGCCCGCCGGCCTATGAACCGCCCAGGCAGGTCTTTGAGATCGATCTGGCGGAGTATCTGTACAACCATCAGGGCCAGCCGTCGCATGCGTGGCTCAACGAGCACTTCGGCGACGGTTACGCCTTTGGGGTTGCGGTTGACTTTATCGATGCCTGAACAGGGCAGATCGCGTCGCATCAGCGCGCGTGTTCCCCAGGAGAGGCGACATGATGAGACATTTTCCACGTCGGTTGCTGGTGACGATGGTTGTGGGGGGGCTGCTGGCGGTGTCCATGAATGCTGCACGCGGTCAGGCGCCCGCCGATGAGCAGACGGTGGCCGCGCCGGTGCATGCACTGTCGCCTGAAGGATTCGTGCGCCAGTGGCTGGTGCTCGGTCCGTTTCCCAATCCCGAACTCATCGAGCCGCTGCCCGACGGGGTGACCCGCGAGGGCTTTGACATCGACTATCTCCAGGCGCTGGGCGGGGAGGCGGCGGCGACAATTGATTCGCGGACACGGGTCGCGTTCACGCGACCTGACGGCCAGATGGGCGAGGCCGCCGTGGCGGTCGCGGCCGCCGACGCGAGCGGTTACGTGAACCTCACGCAGGTGCTGGCCGACAACCTGACGATGGCCCAGCAGGGCGGATCGGGCGGCCTGGCTCCGTGGGGCGTGTCGGTGGCGTACGCCTTCGCCTATATCGATTCGCCCGTCGACCAGACGGCGTTCTTTCACTTCGGGTCGGATGACGCGGCGAAGGTATGGGTCAACGGCAAACTGGCGCATCGGCTGTGGACGTTGCAGCGCGGGGCCAATGCGTGGGATGACAACTTTGCCGTCGAGCTTCGCAAAGGTTTGAACCCTGTATTGGTCAAAATCGACGACCGAGGCGGGGGCTGGGGATTCCTGATGGAGATTTACGACCAGGCGGCCAACACCGCCCAGCTTCGTCAGCGGTACCTGGCCGATGCGGGCGACTGGGACGTCGAACCGGTCGGCGAGACGGGCTACTTCATTGAGCCCGGCGGGTTCCCCCAGCTTCGATGGAAAGACGCCGCCACGATGAATCGCCTGGTCGGTGAGATTCCTTTCGAAACGCGCTGGTTCGGTCCGGACGCTCAGCCGGTGCAGACGCCGACGCAGTCCGGGCGCTATGCGGCCGTCGTCGATGCGCTGACGCCCGATGGCGCGCCGCTGCGCCGGTCGGTGAGCTTCTACTGCGTCGGCGATCTGGCGCAGCTTCGCATGGGCGGACTGGCGCGGGTGAGTCTGAGGCCCGGGCGCGCCGTCGGCGAGGCGGCGGCCTGGGAGCGGCGGCAGTGGCTGGTGGACCATTACCTGTCGAGTGTTTTTCCGCGAATGCTGGCGCATGATCCGGCGGGTGCGGCGCTGGCCGCGGCGCTGGGTGAAATGCAGGCTGAAAATCAGACGGCGGACGGGCCTGCGACGCTTGCGGATCATCCGGCTGTGCTTGACGCGGACTATCAGCTGGCGATCAAGCGGCGGTTGCTGCACGTGAACGACACGACGTATTCCACGCTCACCATGCCGCGCCTCAGGGAAGGCGAGCCCGCGCCGGTGCTGCGTGAGGGAACGACGGGCGAGGCGGGTGTGGCCGACGACCTGCCCGCCCGCCTGCACGAGATCAGTGCCGCCTGGTACGAGGCGAGCGCCAAGCCGTTCGTCGCGCTTGTCGCCCGACACGGGGTCATCGTCTACCACGAGGGTTTTGGCGACATCGGCGGCGAGCCGGTCACCCTGGCGACGCGGTTCAACATGGCGTCGATCACCAAGACCATCACGGCCCAGATGTTCGCGCAGTTCATGGACCAGGGCTTGATCGCCCTGGACGATCCCTTGGGGCGTTTTCTTCCCGCGCTGCCGGTCGCGGGCGAACATGCGATCACCTTCCGCATGTGCTACACCTTCAGCAGCGGCTTCGCGAGTCACGGCTCCTGGGGCGGTATGAGCAACCCGTGGCTGGAGTATGCGGCCGCGACGCGCTTGCCGCACATTCGACCCGGCCGCGAGGTGCATTACAACGGCGAAGGCCACAATCTCGCCGCCCAGGCGATGGCGATCGTCAGCGGCAAGAGCTTCTTCCGGCTTATGCAGGAGAATTACCTTGGCCCGCTGGGCGTGACCGACGCGACCATGAGCGACTGCGCCTACAGCGCCGAGATGTCCACGTTGAGCCTGGCCAGAATCAGCCAGGTGATTCTCAACGAGGGTTCGTACGGCGATCGCACGTTCTACTCATCCGAGGTGGCCAGGGCGATGCTCCCACGCGACATCGCGGAGTTTTATCCGGGCCTGCATCATCAACTGGGCATCGGCCTGTACCCGCAGGGCCCGAACGTCGTCGGCGGGGCGGCAGCTTCGTCGACGGTGCAGCGGATCGATCGCGGTCACGATCTGATCATCTGTATCGGCCGCATGATCCAGGGCAAGGACTACGACAAGCACCTGAAGATGTTCATCGAAGCGGTGGAGGCGGCGGTCATCGACGACGCCGAAGACGTGGACGACGACGCATGAGCAGGGCGGGTGCGGCCAGCAGGAGCGTCAGCGTGGATGGCTCAGGTATGGCTGCGGCCGAGGCGGCGTTGAGCATGGCGGCGATGAACGGGTTGATGTCCTCGGTGTTGGTGACGCCGTCGCCGTTGGGATCGATGGCGGCCAGGTCGACCCACGGGTAAAGGGCCGCGAAGGCGTCCGGGTGCGTCATCGCGAGAATGAACGGATTGATGTCCTGCGTGTCCAGCACATCATTGCCGTCGTAGTCGCCGATGACCCAGGGGCGGTACGCCACGTTGTTCATCGCCGCGAACATGTCCAGACGCATCACACCCTGCTGCGGGTCGGTGAAGTCCAGGATGATGTCGGTGAAGGCGGGGTCGCCACCGAGGCCCAGCAGCGCGTCGATATAGCCCTGATCCAGAAGATTCATGCCGAAGACGCCCGCGATGCCGGGAATGTCGAGCACGCCGACGATCAGGTCGGTGTAGACCAGATCCACGCCTTCCTCGGTGGGCAGCGTGAGGTGATCGAGCACCACCAGGGGCATGACGGTGCTGCCGCCGACGCCGCCGACTTCCAGTTCGTCGATTTTGTCGGCCCCGTTGTAGTCGATGCCGAGTGCGATGGCGGTGTTCGAGGAAATGATGACTGTCTGGGCACCGGTGTCGAGCAGCATTTCGCCGTTGGCCAGAGCCGTACCTTTGCCGGTGCGGACGTTGGGAATCATGGGCAGGGCCGAGAAAGTGGGTAGCGGATCGGCGGGGTCGAGCTGGCCGGTGTATTCGACCGCAAGCATGTCGAGGTTGACGTGGTAGCTGTGGGTTGTGGGGGCGGGTCGTGTGTCCGAGAAACCGACGCCGATGAAGTCCCAGTTGAGCTGAGGTTCGAGGTCAAGGGTGGTGACGCGGCCGGCCATGGCGGGCATGCCGACGATCGCGCCGAACCCGCCGAGAAACAGAAACGGCGCGCCCAGGGCGGCGACATCGGGAACCAGAAACTCAGCCTGGGTGTCGGAGCCCTCAAAAACCAGGTCGTAGACAGGCAGAATTTCGAGCAGTTCCTGCCCGGCGACGCCTTGCTCGAGGTAGTAGGCCCACTGGCCGTCGCCGCCGATCGCATGGCCGTAGTTTTCCCCGTCGATATAGGCAAACTGACCGAGCAGGATGCCGTTGGCGCCCGTGTCGAGCAGGGCGGAGTTGTAGAGGTTGGGTCCGACGATGTTGAAGGTGCCGGGTTCAACGAGTCCGAAGGTCACGCGCGGCTGATCGAGGGTGAGCAAGTCGCCGACGCCCAGGTCGATGGACGCACGCTGGGCATGGGCGAGGCCGGGCGTGATGACCGCCATGAGCAGCGTGGCGACCGCGAGGGTGGCGGCTCGGGATGGACGTGATCGCCTTGCCATGCGGCGCTCCCTGGAGGCATGGGGTGTCAACGCGCCGTCCCGCGCGGGCGGCGGTGGGGGTCTGCGTAAAAGGATACGGGCATCGCGGCGGCCCGCCCAGGGAAATCATTGGCGAACGGCAATGGACAGATGGGAGGCTGGGACAAGCGTTGCAGTTTGCCTGTCTTAACAGCGGACGCTGTGACGCCTAGGCGGCAACGGGCGTGATGCCGGTGTCGATCCTGGCCTCAAGAGGCGGACGGGGCCGGGCGGCGTGGCGTTCTGGCCGAACACTTTGTCGACCCACTCGTACTCCGCGATCCAGATCGCGGAGTCCCCCGATGCTTTACCGGGCGTGTCGGCTGCGCCACGTCCGCCTCGCGCTGACCACGACGACCATACCCATGATGGCCGCGCCCATCCACGCGGCTCGCGGTACCGGCGCCACAGTCTGCCTCTGTGCGATGCCGGAAAACACCGGCTTTGGCTCGCTGTCAGAGGTCGTGGCCGCGGCGGTCGTCGCCGTCAGCGTCAGCCCCGCCGCCAGAATCACCGCGATGCGCGCGCACCTGCACAGCGCCGACCCCGGCGGACGCACTGTCCGCATGAACCCGCTCACTGGACCCACCCTCATCTCACCGCGGCCCTCGCCGCGTCCCCTACGCCATGACATGCACGCACCATCCTGGCGACCTGAGTGCGCCCCCGTTCGAACAGCCGCCATGGTGCAATCCCCATTAAGCCGCGACGCAGCCCGCGATGCAAGGGCCAGCGCGACCGGCGGAGGAATTTTCAGCGGATAGCATTAATTGTAAAACTGATTAGCATCATCTCGGCGGAAAAGTCTCCTTCCGCCGCTCCATATCGACGTGTCGGCAAACCAGGCGGGCTGCGCTGCGCGGCGTCCGGTCTTGACAAGGCGGGTCGGGGCGTTGGGATGGACGGCCCGGTTGGCCGAACGGGGCCCGCAGCGTGCGCGAATGAGGAGTGAGGACACATGACCATGCCATTGCACATCACCTACGAAAGCCGGCATATTGATGGCGGCCCGGTCAACATCCTCGGCCCTTGTCCGTCGCGCGTCCGCCGGCCGCGTCGCGGTTACCCCGCTCTGTTGCTCAACCACTGGCTCTCGGGGGACAACAACCAGATCATCGGCAACGCGGCCACCTTCGCCGACGCCGGCTTCGTGGTCGCCTGTTGTGACGCGGGCATGCACGGCCATCGGCGCGACGCGGAGCTGGTCAGGAAATTGAACGCCGACCCGATCGGCACGCAGATCGCCGTCCTCGACCAGACGCTGGCGACGTTGCGCAAGGTCGCCAGCGTGATCGCACGCCGGCCGGATGTCGACGCCCAGCGCCTGGCGGTCGGCGGCTACTCGATGGGTGGTCTGCACGCGGGGGCCGCGCTGGTGAGCGATCGACGCTTCAAGGCGGCTTTCGTCTCCATTTCCTATCCGGACGTCTTTGGCCCGCCCAGCCGCCTGGCGACGCTGCCCCGAACGATGACGCCCGATGAACAGCGATACCTGACGGCCCATTCGCTGCTGCGCCAACCGGCGAAGCTCGCGGCCCGTCCTCTGCTGTTTGTCTGCGGCAAGCAGGATCCCGTTTTCCCCTGGGGCGAGGTCCGCACGGCCGCCGCCCAGTTGCGCCGTGAGGCTTACGCGGATCACCCCCGGCGACTGAAGCTCGTGGGCGTGCCGCGATGTGAACATCACCTGACGCCGGGCATGGAGCGACAGGCCATCGCGTGGCTCAAGCAATGGTTGAACTAGCCGTCGCGGGGTGGCGTCATGTTCAGCGGCGGCTACGCTCACCGGGGAAAGGAACCATGTATGCATGCATGCGGCCAGGCGGCGGACCAGTGGGTGATCGCATCATGGGCGGCGCAGGCGGCCAGGGGGCCGGCGGATGCATCGTCGGCCGGTGCGTCACCGGGGGTTTGCACACTGGCCGAGGCGTCGGACGATTTCGCATCGAGGGCGTTCACGTTTGAGGCCTGGTTCACCTGGCCCGATCAGCCGCCACGGCAGCGGCAGACGATCGCCGAAGCCCGGGGCGGCGACTGGTGGTGGCGGCTGTTCTTCAACACGGTCGGGGGTGTCGAGTTCATCTGGCGTTGCGGCGAGTATGAGAAGGCCTACATCAGCGACCCGTTGCTGGACGCGCTGCGGCCGGGCGACTGGTACCACCTGGCGGTCGTCTTCAGCGACAAGGTGTACACGAAGGAGGCTTACGTCGACGAGGGCTCGTCGGCTCTGTTCCTCACGCCTGCGGGATCGGTCTGGCCTCGCTGCGTGGGGGCGATGCGTGGCTTCCAGACGCCGGGTCCGGGGCCGACCGCGCCGGCGGCGCTGGCGGTTGGCCGCGGCGTGAACGATCCGACGCCGTCCTCGATCCGCATCGGCTCGGCCGCGTTTCACCGGACGACGCGCGGACCGGCAGGCTTCACCGCTTTGGGCGGCGGACCGCTGCCCGATGGGCTGAGTATTCACGACGATTTCGAATTCGCCTCGCTGAGTCGCGCTTTCACTGAAGGGACAAACGCCGTCGACGCCCGCATCTGTTTCGAGAGCGAAGCCCGGTTCGAAGGCGGCAACTACTGGTGGGCCTTCCGTCTGCGCGGAGCGGCGGGGAGGACGCTGCGCTTCTTCCACCCCGCGCGTTCGAGCATGGCGGTGACCGCCTTCATCAGCGAGGACGGGGGCGCGACCTGGCGGCGGCCGAACGTCGACACCTGGCGCGACAGGAACGGCCTTCACTATGAAACGCTGGAGTTCACCCACCGCTTCGAGACGGACGACGCCCTTCTCGCCGCGTCGCCGATCGTGGATACCGCGATGGTGCACAACTGGATCGCCGACATGCGGCGGTGCTTCGACGCGCGGGTGCATACGCTGGCGACGACCCCCGGCGGCAAGGCCGTCCAGGCCGTCGAGATCGGCAACCCTGACGCCCCGATGGTGTACATGCAGTCGGGCCAGCACTCCATGATGGAGCGCATCGGCCTGCACATGGCGGGCGCAGCCTTCGAGCAGGCGGGCGCGGATCAGGAATTGATGCGCCGCAGCCGGTGGGTGCTTGTGCCGGTGGTGAACATGGACTCGTACTCCGTGCATCCGCGGCCCGACGACCGCAACATGAACCGCCTGTGGGGCAAGGCGACGGGCCACCACACCGTCGATCCCGTAAGTACGTGGATCGCCGCCCAGGCGGCCCGCACCGGCGCGCCGCTGCTGCTGGACTTTCATAGCGGCGTCGCCTGGCGCGGCCACTACGCCCTGGCGTCGGAGCATCCCGACAACGACCGCATGCGTCGCTGTCTCGAGCAGGCCGGCTTGGAATACACCTTCGGGCTTGAACGCCTGCCCAAGGGCGGCGTGTCCGGCGTGTTCAGCGACTGGGCTGCCTCACTGCACGGGGCCGGGCCGTCGCTGACCGTCGAACTGGCGATGATCGCCGCCACGAGCCGCGATGGGGCCGCTCTGGTCAGCATCGACAACCTGCGTCACGACGGCTGCCGCTGGAAGACCGCGATCGCGCAGTTCCTGCGCGGGTGAAGCGGTCGGCCGGACAGGACTGTGGATCGGCGTATTGAATGTTGCGGCGATCAACGGCCGTTGTTAACTTCTGTGACACGTTCGTCGCGGAACGGCGCGGGACGGGACGGAACCGGTCTCGAGCGGCGGGCGAGGCTGTCAGCCGAAATGCTCGCGAAACAGCATCCCTTCACTTCAAACTTCAAGGGGTACCGCCATGACCCATCGCTTGATCACTTCACCCTTCGCCCGTGATGGTCTGGGCTCGTCGATTCGCTTTTGGGCCGTTGTATGTTTGACGATGCTCCTGGGCTCGGGGGTCGCGTTCGCGGCCGACGTCACATGGGATGACGGCGGCGGCGATCAGAACTGGACGACCGACGACAACTGGGACACGGTCGCTCCGACCAACGACATCACCACGGACGTGGCGGTGTTCGGCGCCAAGGGCGGTATGGGCGACCCGACGCTGGACGCGGACCGCTCGGTGACGGGTCTGAATTTCACGGACGTGGGCTGGACGCTGGGCGGGGCGCAGACGCTCACCGTCGGGGCCGGCGGCGTTGATTCGGCCGGTGCGGGCACGAACACGGTCGATGCCGACGTCACGATGGGCGCGGCCTCGACGTGGACCGCCGGGGCGGGCAGCACGCTGGATGTGAACGGCGCGCTCGCCAACGGCGGATTCACGCTGACGGTGGACGGCGACGGTACGGTGACCCTCGACGGTGTGGTCAGCGGGACCGGCGGCGTGACCCAGAGCGGCGCGGGCACGCTGGACCTCAACGCGGTGAACACCTACAGCGGCGCGACGACGATCAGCTCCGGCACGGTCAACATCGGCGCGGCCGGGTCGATCGCCAGTGACGTGTCGATCAGCGGCGGCACGCTCGATGTCGCGGGAGCTGTCAATGGCGGGCTGAACTTCAACGGCGTGGGCGGCACGGTGCAGGGCGCCGGCGTGCTGAATGTCGACGCCGACGGCATCGACTCCAGCGGCGCGGGAACCAACACGGTCGCGGGCACGCTGGGTGTGACGATGACTGCGGCCTCCTCCTGGACGGCCGGTGCCGGCAACACATTGGACGTCGATGCGGACATTGCCAACGGCGGGTTCGGCTTGACGGTGAACGGCGACGGTACGGTAACCCTCGACGGCGCGGTCAGCGGCACGGGCGGTGTGAGCAAGAGCGGCACGGGGACGCTGAACCTCAACGGCGTCAACACGTACAGCGGCTCGACCGGTCTGACGGCCGGAACGCTGAATATCGGTGCGGCCGGCTCGGTGACCAGCGACGTGGTCTACAGCGGAGGCACGCTCAACATCGAAGGCACGCTCCATGGCGGCGTGAGCATGCTGGCGGCCGGTCTGACGGTTGGCGGCTCGGGGACGGCCAACATCGACGCCGACGGCATTGACTCGGCCGGGGCCGGCACCAACACGGTGGCCAGCACGCTGAACATCAGCCTCAGCGACAACTCCTCGTGGCAGAGCACGGGCGCGACCAACATCCTCGACGTGAACGCGGCGATCGACAATGCCGGCTTCGACCTGACGTCCACGGGCACGGGCACGACCACCTTCGACGGTGTGATCAGCGGCGCGGGTGGCTTCGTGAAGAGCGGAACCGGCACCACGAGCCTGACGGCGGTCAACACCTATGCCGGCGCGACCACCATCAGTGCGGGCACGCTGAACCTCTCCGGCTCGATCGCCAGCGATGTGACGCTGAGCGGAGGTACCTTCAAGGGCACCGGTACGGTCAACGGCAACGTGACGACGACCGGCGGCATCGTCGCGCCCGGCGCGAGCGTCGGCACGATGACCATCAGCGGAAACTTTGATGTCGGTGCGGCAGGCACGGTCAACTTCGAACTCGATAAAACAGCGAACACCAATGACCTGATCAATGTCGCGGGCACGGCCACGATCGCCGATGCGGCGACGGTCAATGTGTCGCAGACTGACGCGGGGCAGGTGCAAGCGGGCGATTCGTTCACCTTCCTGAGTGCGACCGGCGGCTTAACGGCCACGGTGGCGAACATTACTTTTGCCGACACCCTCGTCGGTCTGGTAGACCTGAACTGGACCAACGACGGCAACGACCTGATCGCCACGGCGTTCGTGCCCGGAGGCGCTTACACGGGCGCGACCGCCGGCAGTGCGAATCCGGGCATCGGCGTATCGCTGGATTCTCTGAACACGGCGAACCCGGCTGACCCGCTCATCGCGGCCACGTCGGTGCTGACCACGGCCCAGTTGAACCAGTTCGTAGCCGACACCGACGCCGGCGGGCGCGCGTCCGGGCAGGTGCCTGCGGCGGCGGCGATCGCCGGCGTGCAGTCGTTTGTCGGACAACAGAATTCGTATCTGGCCGCCCGGCGTGGGGGATCGCCGCTTCTGTCGCTTTACCTGGATCCCATGCAGGACTTCAGCAGTCCGATTCTGGCGGCGGCGGGCACCGACCCGGCCGTCCTGGCCGCAGCGCTCGCCGAAGCCGAGAAGCGAGGCAGCGATCAGGCCCAGACGCCGCCGACCGCCGCCCCCAATGGCGAGCCTGCCGGCGCGCCCGTGGATGCATTCCCCGACCCGTTCACCCGTCGCGGCCAGTTGGCCCCGAGCGAAGAGCGGCCATACAGCGGCTACATCAAGGGTGTGGGTCTCTACGTGAAACAGGACGCCGACACCGGCCGCGCCGGTTATGAGCTGACGGGCGGCGGCTTCCAAGGCGGCGTGGACAGGCGCCTCAACGAGCAGTGGATCGCGGGCCTGTCTCTGGGCTACACGCATTCGGACGTGGACCTGTCGGGAGGCCTGGGCGACATCGACATCGACAGCGTTCGCTTCGGGCCCTACGCCTCCTACCAGCGTGACAAGTGGTTCTTCGATGGCTCGGCCACCTTCGGCTATCACTTCCACGACTCGACGCGCATCACCATCCTGGGCGATGCCACGGCCGACTACAACGCGTGGGACACGACGGTGTATGGCGGGATCGGCTACGGCTTCCAGTTCGGCCGCATCACGCTGGCGCCGATGGCATCGGTGCAGTACACGTATTTCAACCGCGAGGACTATACCGAGAGTGGGCCGGGCGCAATGACACTGAACGAACACGACGTGCATACACTGCACTCGCGTCTGGGCGGCACCTGGACGTATGTCTGGGAGCAGGTGGACGGCCCAACGTTCGTGCCGGAGTTGTCGGCCGGCTGGGAGCACGAGTTTCTCGGGGACGACGATCCGGTCGCGGCGGCCTTCACCGGCGGCGGCGCGGGTTTCTCGATCCTGACCGACAGTGTGCAGGAAGACGCCTTCTACGTCGGCGGCGGCCTGTCCGTGCTGCTCGACCGCAACCGGTCGCTGTTCATCCGCTACGACGGGACCTTCTCCGACAGCCACGAAGCCCACGCGCTGTCGGCCGGCGTGACGCTGCGGTTCTGAGAAGCGGCGCGCGTGAATCACGCGGATGAAGTGGATTGGACCGATACGAAATATAGAGCCAAAGCCCAGGGATTTCTTCCCTGGGCTTTTTTTAAGGGGTGATACGTCATGGGAGACGATGACGCGGGGCGGATCGCGAACGTTCCCTGGCGCGGGTGGTATCACGTCAACGGCAACACTTACGGGACGTGGCTGCGTGGCAGTGCGCTGGGCTTTCGTTCGCGGCGGCATAGTGACCATGTCGAAGGCGACTATCGGCACCCGCCGCGGGCCGGTCGATATGACCGACTGCGGGCGCAGGTGCGGGCGAGCATGAAACGGCCGGCGGTGACGTTGTCCGAGCCGGCGCGGAGGCTGGCGTGTGAGGCGATGGCGGCGTCACTGAGCGGTGACGGCATCGACGTGGCGGCCCTGGCCGTCGATGGACATCATTTCCATGTGTTGGCGCGCTTTGTCGATCATGCCCCGCGCCGATGGATCGGTCTGGCCAAGCGGCGCAGCGCGCTGGCGCTGGTGAAGGCGGGACATGCGCAGCGCGGCGGCGTGTGGGCGGTGCGGTGTCGGTGCCTTCCCGTGCGGGATCGTCTGCATCAGGTGAACGTCGCGCGGTACATCGCGGCCCACGAGAAACACGGCGCGGCGGTGTGACTTGTGTGGCGCGAGGGGGAAAATGAGGGGTAAGATCGGGGCGGGTGCGGCCGCGAGGTTGGCGCAGCGCATCGGGGCGCGAAGAAAAGCCCAGGGAAGGAATCCCTGAGCTTTCGGCGGGGGCGTTTGGCTTGCGTTGATCGTATGCGCGCTAATCCGTGCGTGAATTCACGGCACGTCGATCAATACCGATAATGATCCGCCTTGAAGGGTCCCTCGACCGGTACGCCAATGTAGTCGGCCTGCTCGGCTGTCAGTGTCGTGAGTTTCACACCAAGTTTTTCCAGGTGCAGGCGGGCGACCTTCTCGTCCAGATGCTTGGGCAGCACGTAGACCTTCTTTTCATACTTGCCGCGGTTGGCCGCCAGCTCGATCTGGGCCAGCGTCTGATTGGTGAAGCTGCTGCTCATCACGAAGCTGGGGTGGCCGGTGGCGCAGCCGAGGTTCAGCAGCCGCCCCTCGGCCAGAATCTGGATGCTGTGGCCCTTGCCGCCGTGCGTGCCGTGAAAGGTCCACTTGTCGTATTGCGGCTTGATGTTGATCTTCGTGACTTTGCCCTGGGCCTGAAGCTTCTCCAGGCCGGCCATGTCGATCTCGTTGTCGAAGTGGCCGATGTTGCCGACGATCGCGCCGTCTTTCATCCGCTGCATGTGTTCGACGCCGATGACGTGGAAGTTGCCCGTGGTGGTGACGAACACGTCGCCCTCGGCCAAGGCGTCTTCGAGCGTGGTGACTTCGTAGCCTTCCATGACGGCCTGCAGGGCGCAGATGGGATCGATTTCGGTGACGAGCACGCGGGCGCCCTGGCCCTTGAGCGACTGGCAGCAACCCTTGCCCACGTCGCCGTAGCCCAGCACCACCGCCACCTTGCCGCTGAGCATCACGTCGCTGGCGCGGTTCAGGCCGTCGAGCAGCGAGTGCCGGCAACCATAGAGATTGTCAAACTTGCTCTTGGTCACGCTGTCGTTGACGTTGATGGCTGGGAACAGCAGCGTGCCATCCTTCTGCATCTTGTAGAGGCGGTGCACGCCGGTGGTCGTCTCTTCGCTGACGCCGTGGCAGTCGGCCGCGACCTTATGCCAGCGCTTCGGGTCGGCCTTGAAGCATTTGGCCAGCAGCTTGAGCACTTCCTTGAACTCGGTGTTGTCCGTGGTCTCGGGACCGGGCACCTTGCCGGCGGTCTCGAACTCGACACCCTTGTGAATCAGCAGCGTCGCGTCGCCGCCGTCGTCGACGATCTGCGTGGGGCCGCGGTCGCCGCCGAAGTCCAGGGCGCGTTCGGTGCACCACCAGTACTGTTCGAGCGATTCGCCCTTCCACGCGAAGACGGGCACGCCCTGCGGCTTGTCCACGCTGCCGCGCGGCCCGACGGCGATCGCGGCCGCCGCGTGGTCCTGCGTGCTGAAGATGTTGCAGCTCGCCCAGCGCACGTCCGCACCCAGGGCGGTGAGCGTCTCGATGAGCACGGCCGTCTGGATCGTCATGTGCAGCGAGCCCATGATGCGCTGGCCCTTCAGAGGCTGCTGCTTCGCATATTCCTCGCGCACAGTCATCAGGCCGGGCATCTCCTTCTCGGCCAGCTCGATCTCCTTGCGGCCCCAGTCGGCCAGCGAGAGGTCGGCGACTTTGAATTCGAGGCCGATGGAAGCTTTAGCGCTGGAGTGGGATTGTGCGGCGATTGTCGATGTCATCAGTGAAACCTTTTCTGAAGCATGTTAAGTGTGCGATATCAATGGAACTTCACGCAGATCTCGAACGCAGCAAGCCATACATAGCCAGCGCCAAGCCTGCCGCGATACAGAGGCTAAGGCCGATAGCGATAGGAAGCCGGAAAAAAGAGACAGGGCCGTACATCTCGCCATAGCCCCTTGTGGCAGCGGTGTCAGCGCTGGACGCACCCAGAACACTTCCCAATAGACGAGTGTCGCGCCGGCAAAAACCATCAGCGTCAAACCTGTGAACAATTTAGTCATCGTGTTTCCCCTTCCTGGCTGTGGTCAGCAGCAGGGCCGGCCCGCGAGCATCGGGTTCGGGGGGCAACGGACGGCTGCGCACGGCGGCGAAGCCGGCGTCGTTCAAGAGGCGCGACAGGTCGGTGGGATCGAAGCCGGCGGCGACCTGGCCCATGAGGCGGCGGAAGTCGTCGCGGTCGTGGCGCAGCAGATCGAGAATCACCAGCCGCCCGCCGGGGCGAAGAATGCGAGCGGCCTCGGCCAGCGCGGCCGCGGGATCGGGCAGATAGGCCAGCACCAGCACCATGACAGCCGCGTCGCAGCGGGCGTCGTCCAGCGGCAGGCTTTCCAGATCGCCGGGACGCAGCTCGACGTTGGCCAGCTCGCGCGTCCGCGCGGCCGCGGCTTCGAGCATCTCGGCTGAGCGATCCACCCCGATGACGCGGGACACGCACGGAGCCAGCGCGGCCGCGACCTGTCCCGTCCCACAGCCCAGGTCCGCCACCGTCCAGTGCGAGGGCAGCAGGCCCAGCAGGGCGGCTTCGGTGACGTTGGGGCCGTAGTAATCGACACGCAGGCGGTCCCAGTCCGCAGCCGCGGCGGCGAAAAAGTCGTCGCCGTCCTGGCGGCGGCGCTGCAGAAGCCGGGCGAGGCGCAGTTCGTCCTGACGAAAGGTCGCGCTGCCGGCCGTATGATCCCGCGCGAGAATCCATAGCTGCCGCGAGGTGTCGGACAACTCATCGAGCGTCATGCGGTAGAGGTTGGCGGTGCCGACGCGACGACTGGTGATCCACGCTTCGCTGGCCAGCAGCTTGAGATGACGGCTCACCGTCGACTGGGGCATCTGTACGATTTCACACAGTTCGGCGACGCCCAGTTCCTGCTTCTCCATCAGCCGCAGAAGGCGAAGCCGCGTGGCGTCCGCCAAGCTGGTCATGACGCTCACCAGCGTATCGGGCGACAGCGGCTGGACGGCATCGAGTGCGGGTTGGTCGGCGATCCGCGGCATATTCGGCTGGTGCGTGCGGTTGTTTACAGGGCGAGCTCGGTTCGATACGAATCGATCCGGCCGCTCGGACGATGATTCATCAGTCCATCCGGATTAAATGATAGAGCCTTGGCTGGCGGCGTCAATCCTCGTGCGATGGGTGACCTCGCGGCTGGCGTTGGGCGATACGTTAAGATGAGACCCGATTATGTCTTATGGAGTCTTACCGTGGTGACGGAGGACGCGTTGGCGGTGGGTGTGGTGGGGCTGGGGGGGTATGCCCGATCCATTTTGCGGCTGCTTGGAGTGCAGCTTGAGGCATCGACGGCGCCCGCAACTGCTCGGACTGCGTTGCGGGTGGTGGCCGCCTGCGATCCGGACGTGGAAAACCGACGAGCCGTGAGCGACGTCCTCCAACGTCAGGGCGTGCGGGTGGTGGAAGACATCGATGCCCTGTTGAAAGTGCCAAGCGTCGAAGCTGTCTGGCTGCCGGTGCCGATCGGCCTGCATCGGCCGTTCGCCGAGAAAGCGCTGGCGGCGGGCAAGGCGGTGATGTGCGAGAAGCCGGCGGCTGGCTGTGTGCAGGACGTGGACACGATGATCGCGGCCCGCGATCAGGCCCGTCTGCCCGTGGCGATCGGTTTCCAGGACGTCTATCACCCGGCGACGCTGGCCTTGAAGCGGCAGTTGCTCGGGGGTGTCATCGGTCCGGTGCGGCAGGCGACGCTATGGGCCTGCTGGCCACGCGGCGACGGGTACTACCGTCGCAACAACTGGGCCGGCGCGATGCGACGGGGCGAGGCGTGGATCCTCGACAGCCCCGCCAACAACGCATTGGCACATTTCGTCAACCTGGCGCTGTTTGTCCTTGGAGCCAGCGAAGAAGCATCGGCGGGCATCGAGCAGGTTGAGGCCGAGTTGTACCGGGCCCGCGAGATCGAGAACTACGACACCATCAGTCTGCGTCTGACCCTTGCCGGCGGCGTGCGGTTGCTGGTGCTGTTGACGCATGCGTGCGCCAAGGCGGTTGATCCACGGCTGGACCTAGTCGGCGACATGGGGGCGGCCGCGTGGCGCAGCGGTCGGCCGATCGTGCTGTCCGATGCTCACGGTCGGCAGACAGGCGTGATCGGTGACGGTGGCCGGCCGCATGAGCACATGGTCGATCGCTTCGCCAGGCTGGTGCGCGGCCAGGCCGATCCGGATCGGGCGGTGGCGACATTGGAGGTAGCGCGGGCCCAGGTGGCGGCGGTGAATGCGGCGTCGCAGGCGGCGAGCGTGGCGAAGGTGCCGGACCAGGCGATTTGCGGGATAGAATGTGACTCAGGCCAAGTGTGTGCGATCGACGGCATCGAGGCGATCTTCGAACAGTGTGCGGCCGCGGGCCGGATGTTGCATGAGAGCCAGGCGTATGACTGGACGCGGTCGGCCGGACGATTGGCCATCCCGGGCGGGCGCTACCCTCGCTTTGAGGGCCCGGTTTTTGAGCCGCCGCCGGCGGGATAACGCGGTGGTCGCCACCGACAGGTTCACCCCAGCGAGTGCGATGCGGCATAAGGGCGACGACAGATGTGAGACCGTTTGCCCGGTGAGCTGGAAGGTTCGACGGCGCGCTTCCCTGTGCGCCGCTCTGTGCTTTCTGTTCGTGCTGCTGGGCGGCTGTTACGAGGAGATCAGCCGCACCGACCCTTGGGGTGCGTTGGCGGACAAGGCGGTGGCGCAGGGCTGGGGCGCCTCGCGGGGCGGCTCGGGCGGCGCGGCTTCGGACGTCAAGTTCCGGCCGACGGCCATGGCTGCTGAGGGCTGGTCGATTCTGGTTCGCGCCTTCGAGGGACCCGACGCCGATCAACAGGCCAGGACGCTCAAACGCCGGTTGGGCGACGAACTGAACGTGCCCGAGGTCTGGGTAAGGACCGAGCACAGCCAGGTGGTCGTGTATCGCGGGCGCTACGATGCACGGCATCTGGCTGACGCCCAGCGTGACCTTCGTCAGACGCGGATGCTGGTGCTCGATGGTCGTCGGCCGTTCGGTGAAGCCCTGCTCGTGGGCCTCGATCTGGGGGCCGCCGGGCTGGGTGAAGGTTTTGCCGGCGGCGACACAGGCGAGCCGACGGATCCGGTGAATCTGCGCAGTCACCTGGGCGAGGCCGAATACACCCTCCAGATCGCGTTCTTCGACAGCGCGGGCGGAGCCGATTTTCGCCAGGCCGCCGCCGCCTATGCACGTCAACTTCGCGATCAGGGCGAGCAGGCGTTCTATCTGCACGGCCGCACGATGTCCCTGGTTACGGTCGGTCTGTTCAGCGAGGATGATCTGGAAACGCACCGCGTCATCGGGGCCGATGGCGTGCCGATGATCAGCCAGGGCTATGGCCCGCGCGTGCGCGAACTGCAGCGGCGCTTCCCGCGCAACCTGGGCAACGGCATGACGTTGATCGAGGCGTCCGGTGGAGGGACGAAGCACGAAGCTCCGAGTTTCGTGGTGCGCTTGCCCCAGCCGTGACGTTCAGCCGGCGGGGTTCAAGATCGCCAGGCGCGGGCGCCGCCAGCTTCGCCAGGCCGACGCCAGCAGCAGCAGATACACCGGCGCGAACTCCGCGATGCACGCGGCCATGGGCGGTCGCCAGGGCTGCGGGTGAATCCACACCGCGTAGCTGAACAGGATCGTCAGGCTCCAGACCCAGACGGCGGCGAGCGTTGACGGGTGCGGCTGTCCGTACGCCCATACGACCGGCAGCAGGGCGAACGACCAGAGCAGATACCAGGGGTATGCCGTGCTCGACAGCAGAAGGGCCGTGAAAAAAAAGATGAGGCTGGCGGACCAAGGCTCATCCCGGCGCAGCGTAAGCAGCAGTACGACCAGCAGCACCAGCCCGAGCAGGCCGTGGGCCAGCGTGCGATGCCCGAGGCCGCGGGCGAGGGCTTCATGGATGGGCCCATTGAAAGCCCAGTGCCGGGCGAAGATGCTCAGCGTTTCGAACATGGGCGCAAGCCCGGGCCCGCTGAGCGCAAAAGGCAGGTACAGCACCGCGAGCACGGACGACACGGCGACGAGGAAGATGACGGCATGGCGGCGCGTCGCCGGCTTGCGCAGGGACCAGAGCATCGGCAGCGCGATGGGCAGTGCCAGCGGCTTGACCGCGACGGCGATGGCGAGGCACACGCCCGAACCGGCGGCCGCACGGAAGGTGCGACGATCAAGGCAGACCAGAGCGCCCAGGACGAACGCGACGCCGAGGGCGTCCTGATGTCCGCTGGCGGCGATCTCGGTGATCGGCAAGGGATGCCATGCGTAGAGGGCGGCCCACCACGGCGAAAGGTCGCGACGCCGCAGGGCCGACAAGATCAGAGCGACGACCAGCAGATCGAACGCGGCGAAACCGATGCGAAACGCGAGGTCCGGCGCGAGGCCTGTGAACTGGTGCAGCCGCCACAAAACAGCGAAGAATATCTGACTGGCGGGCTGGTACACGGTCACAAGCTGCGGATGGTTGATGCGCGGCAGAACCTGCGGCGCCGGCGCGTGCCGCGGAACAACGTCAGCCGGCGCCAGGGCATAGGGGTGACGGCCGGTGGCGAGCATCGCACCGTCGTGAATGTACCGCCAGATGTCGTCGGAGAGTGTGGGGGTGGTGACGGCGAGGGTGAGTCCACGCGCCAGGGCCGCGACGATCAGGATGGTGATCGCCGACGCCCGTGGGTTGGGGCGGCGTGGAACGCCATGGCGGCGCACCACCAGCGCCAGCAGGGACAACGCCAGCCACGCAGCGAGGGCAGTCTGCCACCAGGCCAGCAATTCCATCGCTGCGATAGAACCGCTGGAACCCAGTTGAAGGACGCTCAACGCGACACTCGTGCCGGCGAGGGCGGCGACGGCGGCCGCGAGCAGGGCGGCGAACGGGCCGAAGCGAGGGCTGGCTGTGGGTGGCGGCGTCACGATCCAGGCTCCGCCGGTGGAGGGCGATGCAGGTTGTCGAGCTGGTGGACAAAGGCACGGGCAAGGACGTCCTTGACCTGGCTCATGGTGGGACATCGACCGCCGAGCAATTCCCGCATGCTCGTGACCTGTCGATCGGCCAGGCCGCAGGGCACGATCGTCTGGAAGTGGCTCAGATCGGGATCGACATTCAGCGCCAGTCCGTGCAGCGTGACGTTGCGCTTCACGCGCACGCCCATCGCGCAAAGCTTGGCGTTGCCGACCCATACACCGGTGGCGCAGTGATCGCGATGGGCGTCGATGCCGAACTCGACGAGCGCGTCCATGACGATCGCCTCCAGCAGACGCATATACCGGCCGACGTTCAGGCCGTAATCCGCCAGACGCAGAATCGGGTAGGCCACCAGTTGGCCCGGCCCGTGGTACGTCACGTCGCCGCCGCGGTCGGTTTCCTGCAGGTCGATACCGCGGGCGACGAGGGTTTGACGCGGCAGAAGCACATGCCGGTTGACACCGCGCCGCTGGCTGACGGTGATGACCGGGTCGTGCTCGACCAGCAGCAGTGTGGGCATCGCGCCGTCGAGCACCTGCTGGTGAACCTGCCGCTGGATATCGCAGGCCGGCCTGTAGGCCAGGCGACCGAGGTCACGGACGGCGAGGGCGGGTGGAACGTGCTGCGGCATGGCCGGTGGGCGGGCGAGTCGTCGGCGGTGTGGTGGCGGAGGGCGACTGAGCGCTTATGATAGCCGCCTGCGCTCGCGGGTTGGGACTCGATGCGTGGGCAACAGGCAAGGAGTGGTCATGCCGCAGGTTCACACCAGTGCCGTGGTAGACCCGCAGGCGCAGCTCGCCGCCGACGTGGTCATCGGGCCGGGCTGCGTGATTGAAGGCCCGGTGCGCATCGGTCCCGGGACGCGGCTGATCGGACATGTGTACATCATCGGGCCCGCGACGATCGGCTGCCGCAATGTGCTCTACCCATTCGTGTGCGTAGGCTTTGAGCCGCAGGACCGCAAGTTCAACGCGGCGACGTCGCCGTCCGCGGGTGTGGCGATCGGCGATGACAATCTGTTGCGCGAATCGGTGACCATTCACCGCGCCAGCCAGGCTGAACGGCCGACGCGGATCGGCGACGGCAACATGCTGATGACCAATGCGCATGTAGGCCACGATGTGCGCGTGGCCAACGGATGCACATTCGCTTCGGGGGCGCTGCTGGCCGGCCATACCGAAGTCGCCGACGCGGTGACCGTGGCGGGTAATTCAGCCATTCACCAGTTCTGCCGTCTCGGCCGCTTGTGCTTCATCGGGGGCCTCAGCGCCTCGGCCAAGGATGTTCCGCCGTTCGCGATGGTCACGGGCATGAACGCGGTCGTGGGACTGAACGTCGTGGGCCTGCGTCGCAGCGGCGTGGACCGGGCGTCGATCGACGCGGTGACCGCGGCGTACCGGACGATCTACCTCGACGGCCACACACTGCCCGTGGCACGCGAATTGGTGGCGGCCGGCGCGGCCCAGCATCGCGCCGACGGACGCGCGGAGGCGGCGGGCCTGCTGGAGGAACTGGCGACGTTCATCGCCGCGTCGAAGCGAGGCATCGTGCCCCACGCGATGACCAACCAGCGGCACAAGATGCAGCGGTGAGTGGGATCTTCTGTTCTCGATTCGGGTTTGGTAATTTGCGGCCGGCGTCGTGCCAGGCACGCTATGGTCAGACTTTCAGGTCAACCTCGGCGTTGAGCCGGTCGGCGTAGCGCTGGCGGATGGGCGCGACCACCTCGGCGATGAAGGCGTCCACCTGCTGCGGGGCCCGGCCGACGTATTGGCGCGCGTCGAGCACCGCGCCCAGGTCGATGCCGATGAACACCTTTTCACCCGCGAGCCGCGCCAGCAGATCGTTGTCGGCCCCGTCGCGTTTGACAGCGTTCGCGGCCGCCTGGGCGTGACGGCGGATCAGTTCATGCACCTGCTGCCGATCCGCCCCGCGCTGCACCGCCGCCATCATCAGATTTTCGCTGGCCATGAAGGGCAACTCGGCCGCGAGGTTCGCCGCGATGCGGTTTTCATAAACGACAATGCCCGAGGCGACGTTGATCAGCGTATCGAGCGCGCCGTCGAGAGCCAGGAACGGCTCGGGCAGCGTCAGGCGGCGGGTCGAGGAATCGTCGAGCGTGCGCTCCATCCACTGCTCGGCCGCGGTGGTGAAGGAAATCTGCACCTGGCCGATCACGAACCGACACAGGCCGCAGATCCGTTCGCAGCGCATCGGGTTGCGCTTGTACGGCATGGCGGAGGAGCCGATCTGGTCTTCCTCGAACGGCTCTTCGAGTTCTTTGCGGTTGGCCAGGAGGCGCATGTCGGTGGCGAACTTCGCCGCCGCCGCCGCCGCGGTGGCCAGGGAAGACACGACAAGCCCGTCGAGCAGGCGCGGATATGTCTGGCTCGTCACGACGAACCGCCGCTCGGCCGGCCAGCCCATCTTTTCCGTCACCAGTCGATCAAGCTGCTCCACCTTCTCGTGCGCCGCATGCGTGTCTCCGCCGAACAGCGCCAGGAACGACGCCTGCGTGCCCGTGGTGCCCTTGACCCCGCGAAAGCGCAAGTTGTCGAGTCGGTGCTCGATCTCCTCCAGCGCCAGCGCCAGTTCATACGCCCACAGGGCCGCGCGCCGGCCGACGGTCGTCGGCTGGGCCGGTTGCAGGTGCGTGAACGCCAACGTCGGCAGGTCGCGGTACCGTGCCGCGAAGCGGGCCAGACGGTCGATGCCGTTGGCGAGCTTCTCCGCCGTCAGTTGCAGGGCGTCACGGATCTGCAGCAGCTCGGTGTTGCAGTTGACGAACTGGCTGGTGGCACCCAGATGGATGATGGGTCGTGCGGCCTGCGCCTGGTCACCCAAGGTATGCACGTGAGCCATCACATCGTGGCGTAGTTTCTTCTCGTAGGCCGCGGCTGCGTCGTAGTCGATGTCGTCCAGATGGGCCCGCAACGCATCGAGCTGGGTCTGGCTGATGTCCAGACCAAGCTCCCGCTGTGCCTCGGCCAAAGCCAACCAGAGGCGGCGCCAGGTGCTGAACTTGCGCTGCGGCGACCAGATGGCCTGCATGGCGGCCGAAGCGTTGCGCGTGGCCAGGGCCGATTCGTAGCCGGTTCGTTCGACGCAGCCTTGAGTCATGGTCGCAGGGGGCCAGATTGAAGCGGATGGAGCCATTGCCCCGGCGTCGGTCGCCGCGAGCGCCGGTAGGCATGGTACCATGCGCCACCGGGGGCTGCGACCGGCCGGACGCGTCGAGGGGCCCCGAAAACTGCCTTTATCGAGGGGAGCGGGCGGCTTGTCCAGCACGGACGAAAAACTCGTGCAACAGGTGATGAGCGGCGACCAGGTCGCCCTGGCCCAGGTGCTCGAAATCCATCAGCAGCGCCTCTACAACATCGTCCTGCGCATGGTCGGCGATCGCGATGACGCGGCTGACATCACCCAGGAGACGATGCTCAAGATCGTCCAGCACATCGGCGATTTCAAGGGGCACTCGCAGCTTTCCACGTGGATGATCCGCATCGCGATGAACCTGTCGGTCTCGTTTCTGCGCAAGCAGGCGAGACAGCGAACATCCTCGCTGGATCAGCCGCCGGCCGGCTGGCCGGAGCCGGACGACGGGCGGCCGGGGACTTTGGGCGCGGTGCTTGTCGATACGCGGGAACCACAGCCGGACCAGCGCGTCCAAAAACAGGAGGCCATCGGCCAGGTGCTCAGCGCCCTGGCCCGTCTGGACGAGAGCAACCGGGCGGTGCTTGTCTTGCGTGACATCGACGGCATGGACTACCAGCAGATCGCGACCGTTCTGGCGGCGCCCGTGGGGACGGTCAAGAGCCGGCTGTTTCGGGCCCGGCTGGCGCTGCGCCGCGAACTGGCGGCCACGCAGGAGACGGACGGAGTTCGGACACCGATGCAGGGCCTTGCGCAGGCCCACGAGCACGAGCAGGAGCGGCAGCGGTGAGCGACCGTTACGATCAGGACCGATTGCTGCGTTATATCGAAGCGGACATGTCCGCCGAGCAGCGTCAGCAGTTCGAGCAGGAACTCGCGGACGATCCCGCGATGCGCCGGCTGCTGGAGCAGTTGTGCGAGGATCGGCTGCACCTGCGCGCCGCGGCCGATCAGCCGGCGCCGGCGGGCTTGATGGAGCGGGCCCATGCCCATCTCGAACGGCAGATGCTCATGGGCGGACTACCCGCCGAGGTGCAGGAACTGCGGGGTCGTCGCCGGGCTCATGCGGCCCGATGGGCGGCCCTCGGCGGCCTGGCGGCGATGCTGCTGCTCAGCGCCGGCATGATCGTCTTCATGCTCATGGACACCAGCAGCCTCAACGACGCGGCGGAGCAGACAGCCCTGGCTCAGCGTGCCGTCCCGCCGGCGCTAGAGGCCATGACCCGGTCGTCTGGAGGCGACGATGTGGCAGCAGGCGGGCGACGTGAGGCGCGACCATCCTCGAACCTGACGACATCCGCGCTTGCGAAGGTCAACGCTGCGCGTGCCGCGGATGTCCATGAGCAGCTTGACGAACGGCGTGGCGAGACGGATGCCGCCGTCGATGCGGGGGAGGATCCGCAACAGCCGTCCAGCGCCGACGCGGTCGTCTGGCAACAGCCAAGTCGGCCTTCGTCGTCAACGGCGGCCGCATCCAGCCGCGGCGCTGCGACGCCGGCCAGCGAGGTCATGACGCTCCGTGAAGTACACGGGCTGCTCCCGATGTCCGAAAGGAAGAACCTCACCACGGGCGCGAGCGGCGATACCACGGAAGCGTCCGTGGCCAGTGCGATGCGGGAGGGCCATCTGCCGTTATCCCCGATATTGGACGACGGCGCGGGTTTGGCTCTGGCCGATGCCGATGACGTGGATGTGACCGTGCGGGTGCCCGCGGCGGGCACGGCCGAGGTGCGAGCGTTGCTGGCCGCCTGGGTGCGCGAACGGGGTGGCGAGGTTCGCATCGATGATGAGCGTGTGCAGAGCGACGAGGCGAGCGCCGACCGGCCCATGATCGTTCAGATCCCCAGCGTTGAGTGGTCGGCGCTGCTGGCTCTGCTGAAGGGTTCGACGGTGCCTGGCGGGTTTGATGCGCCGGCTTCAACCGGGGCCGACGCCCTGGTGCGGGTGCAGTGGCGTCAAAGCCGCCGCGGCGCGATGCTGGTCATGCGCGAGGCGCTGGCGGCCATCGGGATGACCGCTCCGGTGGAACGTGCAGCGCCGCTGAGCACGGCCATCTACTTCGATCCGCCCGACACGTCAGTATCGACGACCCCGCCGACAACTCAACCGGCCGGCCGCGTTCCGGCTTCCGAACCTTGACATGCGGCCAAAGCGTGGGACCGGCTCACGCGGCCCGGGGTCGACGCTGGGCCGCCACGGCGAGAATCGCCCACCACGGCAGCAGGGCCGCGATGGCCGCCAGCAGGCTGACCGTCGGATGCGCGGCCAGCGCATTGAAGGCCGTATCGGGCGCGACGGCCGCGAGACCGAGCATCCCCAGGGTTGTCGCCGAAGCGATGGCGAGCACCGTGAGCCACGCCGCCGCCCGACCGACACGCACCATTCTTGCCATGGTTCCATCCCCCCGCGGCAGGTGAACACATCGCCGCGAATCGAACTTGCGAGCTTACGCGCCAGCTACGAACCTGGCAAACACGCTTCACGGGGCTATCAGGCTCGGCACGGCGACAGGAAGAAACCGCGGCGCCTGCAACGTCGTGCCTTGGGGTTACCGGGTAAGCTCGCGATACGCGCCCGCGTGGATGACGCCGTCCGAATCCACGATTAACTCAACCAGCCCTTCGCCCGCGGTGACCAGTCGCCGCGGGCGCGCGGCTGCCGTGGTATGTCGTTCGAGCAGTTGCGGCCAGAGGTCGCGGCGAAGGCGTCGAGGCGTGGTGGATTGAAGCAGGATCGTCGGCCGCACAGCGTCGAGCCACACGGCCGACGCGGAGGTCACGCTGCCGTGGTGGGGCAGGTCGGCGATGTCGGCCTGCAGATCGGGTGCGAACTGGACCAGTCGGGCGATGGCGTTGACCTCGACGTCGCCGCTGAGCATGACGCGGCGCTTGCCGACAGTCAGGCGAAGCACGGCCGAGCTGTCGTTGCGCGGCGCGGCCGGCCAGTCGCGCGGCGGCCAGAGGCATTCGGCGCGGCTTGGCCCCAGCCTGCGCGTAAAGCCGCGGCTGATCGTGGTGATGGGTATTTCGCGTTCATGCATCAGGGACAGGAGCAGGGCGGCCGGTTCCGTGAGCGGGTCGACGTAGTCGCTCGAAGCGTTTTCGCCAGTCCGACCCGCCGTCGCGTCAAGGAATTGCGGCGTGAGCCAGATTTCGCGCAGATGCAGATTGTCAGCCAGATCGATCACCGCGTTGAAATGGTCGAGGTTGGCGTGGGAGATCACCAGAACGTCAAGATGCCGCACGCCCAGACGGCGCAGGACGGGCAGAATGACGGCATGGGCGGGGTCGGGGATGTTCTGCGAGCCGGCGTCGAACATCAGATAAGTTGGTTTTGCGCCGTCTTCCCCGGCCAGGCGCAGCAGATGACATCCGCCGTCGCCGACGTCGAGCGTGTGCATGCGCAGCGACGGATCGGGCGGGACGTCGGCAAGCACGACGGTATGGGGCGGCCGCTGCATGAGGGCCAGCCAGGCGGCGCACGCAAGCAGCAGGACGGTCATCAGCGCCGGGCGGCGCAACAGGGGTCCGGCCAGGGTGGCGAGGATGATCGTCAGCGTGACGAGGGTCCACAAGACGGGCACAGGCTGCGGCAGATCGATCATGACACCCGGCCAGGCGGCCGCGTGGGTGACGAGGCCCGCCACAGTGTCCGCCAGCCACACCAGCGGGCCGGCGAGCAGAGCCCCCAGCGTCGGTGACAGCAGGCCGATGGCGATCTTCAGGTAGCCCAGCCCCAGCAGAGCAGTCATGGCCGGCAGCGCCAGCAGCCCGAGCAGGATCGTCAGCGGGCAGATCATTTCGAAATGAAACGCGACCAGCGGCAAAGCCAGCGAAAATGCGACGATATTCATCAGTCCGTAGCCGCCGATGGCGTACAGGAGAAGCCGTCGAGTGGGATCGGTCGCGGCGACGTAGACGTTGCTTCGCGTAAGCCGGTCGTGCAACCTGGGTGCGAAAACGATGAGCCCCGCGACGATGCCGAAACTCAGTTGAAAGCCGCCGTCGGCGATGTCGGCCGGCCGCCAGAGCAGCACGAGAACCAGGGCGATCGCCAGCGGGTCCAGCGGCCGCCACTGACGGCCCAGCGCGAACGCGGCGCAGTATGCCCCGGCCATGATGCCGGCGCGGACAATGGGCACCCGCGGCGGTACAGCCATGAGGTAGAGCAGCAGCACCGCCAGCACAAGCAGGGCGGCCCGCGGCGGGCGCGGCACGAACAGGCGCACCACCGCCCATGTCAGACCGATGAGGATCGCCAGGTGAGCGCCGCTGATCGCCAGCACGTGCGCCAGACCCACGCGGCGGAACGTCTGGGTCAGTTCCCGCATATCGCCGGAACGCACTCCCAGCAGCAGAGCGTCCAGCAGGTCGCCGGCCCGGCCGCTGTCCTCCATGCCCAAGTGCAGCGCGTCACGGGTGGCCGCCGCGGCCGTAGCGCGCCAGCGGCTGAGCATATCCCACGGCGACAGGCTCGATTCGAGTTCGCGCCAGTTGGCCGCCGAAGTGAGCATCAGCGATCCGTCCACACCTTGTCGCCGCATGATCGGCCGATAATCCACCGGGCCGGGATTGCTGGGCGCTCGGAACGGACCGAGCCAGCCATCGGCCACGATGCGCTGCCCGGCCGCGATGCGGGGGTCCACCTCGTCGATGGTGACCAGGACACGGCCGGCCGCCGACATCCAACGTCCATTTTCTTCCACGCCGGTAAGCGTCAGTCCGAAGCGCGTGCCGGGCGTCTGCGGGGTGAACTGCCCCAGCGCGCCTTGCTGGCGTGAAACGAGTCGAATCGGTCCGTCGACGCGGCCGGCAACGCGCACGAGCGTCGGCTCGTCACGGAGCATGGCGGCCGCGTGCATCGGCGGCGCGTGGTGCAGCCGCAGCGTTGTCCACGCGGCGGTGGCGACGACGAACGCGGCGCCCGACAGAACCGTGGCGACCAAGGCCAGTGAGCGAATCCCGCGTCCGCGCGATAGCGACAGCGTCAGCGTTCCAATCGCGGTCAGCAGGCAGGCGGCGGTAGCCAGACTCAGCACCGCGGGCGGGTTCAGATGGCCGAGCAACACGCCCAGGACACACGCGGCCGCAAGCCACTGCAGCGGCGAAAGCGGCCAGATCGCAGTCCGCGTCGAGGGCTGGTCGTGGTCGGGTGGGCTGGGCAATTCAGTCGGCGGCTGCGACGACGAACGGGGCAGCGCATCGCGGCGCGCATCAGCGAACTGGAAGCCGTCGGATTCGGCCATGGATGCCCATGATATGCAGGCCCCACATGCAGCGGCTTGTCCAATCACCCGTGAGTGCCGCAATAGAGCGGTGGCGCTTAGGCGGGTGAGGGCATGGCGCCGGAGTTCTGCCCATCCAGATCCGAGCGGACGGCGGAACCGGGCTTGGCGGCCGGTTCGGCGGGCCTGTCGCGTTCGGCCTTGAGCAGGTCTCCGACCGTTGGCTTGGCCAGTTTCTCGCCCTTCATGATCCGATCCACTTCGTCGCTGTTCAGTGTTTCGTACTTCAGCAGCCCCTGGGCCAAGGCTTCCACCTGGTCCCGATGGGTCTGCATCAGATCACGCGTGTGCCGATACGCCTCATCGAGAATGCGCCGCACCTCTTCGTCGATCTGCCTGGCCGTCTCGTCCGAGTACATCCGATCCGGCTGCTCCCACGGGTTGCGATGTTCGTCGTGACCGAGCAACTGGAAGCCGAGTTTCTCGCTCATGCCATATTCCATGACCATCGAACGGGCGATGCCGGTGGCCTGGCGGATGTCGCCGGCCGTGCCGTTGTACTGATCGCCGCAGAACATCTCCTCGGCCACGCGCCCGCCGAACGCCACGCGGATGTGCGAGATCATCTGGTTCTTGCTGTAAAGGTGCCGGTCGCGCTCGGGCAGGTTGAAGGTCGCCCCCAGGGCGTGGCCGCGCGGGATGATCGTCACCTTGTGCAGCGGTTCGGCGTTGGGGTCGAAATACATAACCAGGGCGTGGCCCGCTTCGTGGTAGGCGATGACCTTCTTTTCCTCGTCGTCGATCTTGTGGCTGCGCCGGGCTCGGCCCCATCGCACCTTGTCGCGAGCCTCCTCCAGGTCGGCCTGCTCGACGTGATCCTTGCCCGCCAGCGTCGCACTGATGGCCGCCTCGTTGATGATGGCCGCCAGGTCCGCGCCGCTGAACATCGGCGTGCCTCGAGCCAGACGCTCCAGATCCACGTGCGGCGACATCTTGACCCGCTTGGAGTGGACCTTGAGAATCTCCATGCGGCCCTGGACATCGGGCAGCGACACGGCGATCTGCCGGTCGAAGCGGCCGGGGCGCGTCAAGGCCGGGTCCAGCACGTCGGCCCGGTTGGTGGCCGCCATCACGATCACCTGGTCCGACGTCTCGAAACCGTCCATCTCCACGAGGATCGCATTGAGCGTCTGTTCACGTTCATCGTGGCCGCCCGATGAAAACCCGCTGCCGCGACGCCGACCGACCGCGTCGATCTCGTCCAGAAAGATGATGCACGGGCTGTTGTCCTTGGCCTGCTTGAACAGGTCGCGCACGCGCGACGCGCCCACGCCGACGAACATCTCGACAAAGTCGCTGCCGCTGATCGAGAAGAAGGGCACGTCGGCTTCGCCCGCCACCGCCTTGGCCAATAGCGTCTTGCCCACGCCCGGATCGCCGATCAGCAGCACGCCGCGCGGCACCCGCCCGCCCAGCCGCTGGAACTTCTTGGGGTTCTTGAGGAACTCGACGATCTCACTGATCTCGTCCTTGGCCTCCTCGATGCCGGCCACGTCGTCGAAGGTGACGTTCGAGTGCTCCTTTGTGGTCACCTTGTGGCGCGAGCGGCCGAAGTTGCCCAGCATGCCCGCGCCGCCGCCGGCGTTGCGGATCGAGCGGAACAGGAAGAAGTAGATCAGCAGCGCCAGAATGATGAACGGTCCCCAGCCGATGAGAAACTGCACCAGCAGACCCGACTGCGGCTTGGGCAGAAAATCCTGACCGGCCTCGTCGAGCTTGGTCAGGTAAAACTCGCGGGTGTCCGGCTGCACGGGGGTGTAGACCTGATCGGCTCCCTTGACCTTGGGCTCGCGTCCGGGGAAACCCTCGCGGATCGTCCCCACCAGTCGGTCGTTCTCCACCAGGATCGGGCCCTCAAAGGCGCCGCCCTTGACCAGGTTGTAGAAATCCTGCCAGCTCTTCTGTTCCGCCGCGCTGGAGTTGCTGAGAAAGAGCAGCAGCAGCAGCAGCAGGCTGGCCATGAGCACCCAGCCCATGATGTTGCGCGGGAAACCGCCGGGGCCGTTGCGGCCGTTGCCGCCGCCGGGGCGCTGGCCGCCGCGCGGTTCCTTGTCGGAAGACCCACCGCGGCCGGGGCGGTCGCGATCGTCGGAGTCAGGCTGATTCTGAGCTGGCATCGGGCGGGATCCTCAAGCGGGGGCGTGGCGGCCGGCACAAGACCGCTCTCCAAGCTTCCGATTCTAGGGGCAATCGCCGCCTGCGGCGCGTGCAGCGGCCAAAGTCGCGCGGCGCGGCGGGACGCCCGCCGCTCAGCCTACCATGCGTCGCGCATCATCATGACCGCGCGGTCGGCGGCTCGCTGGGCCACGCTGTGGACCGCCTCGTCCAGGGGTTGTCCGATCGGCCGCGACGGAATGTAGTGTCCGACGACCTCGAAACCCTCACACGATCGCAGCGGCTGGCCCGTTCGCGCGTCGAGCCACTCCATGTCCAGCAGCACGCGTAGCTCAAGTTCCTGTGGCAGCCCGCCGTCATCGCCGCGCGACAGCAGCGTCTGCTCGACCCGGCGGATCGTGCCGTGCAGCACCGTGTCCGCCACATCCTGGCTGACGACCTTGTAAGGCGTGCGCAGCTCGATCTGCTTGATGGTCGCCTCGGTCAGTTCGAACTCCAGACCCCGGTAGAAGCTCTGGTTGTCGAAGATTGGCACAGCCACCGTCCGCACGCTGGAGGTGAACACCCCGCCCTGTTCATAGCCGCAACCCGCCAGCAACAGGCCCGTGAGCACCAGGCCCAGCAGACCAGTTGCGCGCCGCTGGACCGCCGCCCAACCGATTCGTGCGGCAAGAGGTTCGCACCTCATGGCAGCGTCTCCTGCTCGGTTGGCTGCCCGGTCGGCGCGGTCTGCGGGCCAGCTTCGGCCTCGATCATGTCCGACGCCAACTCGCCCAGCGCGTCGAGGCGGCGCAACGCCTCTCGCCCCGCGGTCGTATCCGGGAACTGTTCGGCAAGTCGTTGGTAAAGGAACGCTGCGCTCACCCGCTCATGGCGGCGGTCATACCACGAGGCTGAGTACAGCAGTTTCTCGCCCGTCGCGCCACGAATTTCCTCCAGCAGCGTTTCCGCGCCGAGTTTGCTGGCGGCGGCGGGGAACTCCTGCTGGTAACGCTTGAGGTATTGCGTCGCCTGGATCAGGCCCGTCGGGTCGTACTGGCTGCCACGGAACTGGGCCAGATTCGCCTGGATAAGCCGCAGCATGGCGTGCTCGCGGAACCGACTGCGCGGGTAGTTGACCAGAAACAGATCATAAGCGTCGGCCGCTCCCGACCACTGCCCCAGCCGATAGTAATGGTCACCCAGTGCGATGCTGGCCCGCTCTCCCAGATCGCTGCCGGGCGCCCGCTCCTGCATGCGGATCAGCAGTTCCTCCGCCTCGCCGGTGGCTGGCAGAATCGGCATGCCCAGCAGCGTCCGGTTCAGGCCCTGCGAATACAGCATGGCGATGTGGTACTCACGTTCCAGAGCTGTGAAGAACTGTTCACTGGCAGGGAATGTGCGGATAACGTGCTCGTAATCAAAGAGAGCCTTGTAGTAGTTGCCGCCGGCCGCGCGGGCGTCGGCGCGCAGCAGATAGGCCTCGACCGCCAGAGGATGGTCGCCGCACTCTTTTAGCCATGCGTCCGCCAGTTTACGGGCGTGATCGTGCCGGCCTTCGGCCAGAGCGCGACGGGCGGCCTGCAACTGGCCGGCCGGACTGTCGGGATCCGCCGAAGCCTCCTGCTGCCACTGCCCGCTGCCCCCCAGCGTGTACGACTCCTGCCCCAAGGCCACGCGGGTCGAGTCCAGACCGAGGGCGACGACGATAGCCAGAAACAGAAGGCGATAGTGAATCGGCCGTGTGATGTGCAAGGGCGGGTCTCCCAGAAGCGGCTGCGCAACGCGACCACGCTCAGACCTGGCGGACGCGACGGGCATTCAGGCACGCGATGATAAAACCCTTGGCGACGCGGGGCAAAAGCATGATGCCGCTGCTGTTGCAGCCGAATCGTAGAAGGGGCCGCGGCTTCGACCGTGTAGAACTGTCCCCCGGGTCTGGCCGCCGCACCACCCCCGTCCAAGGGGGTACTTCTGCTTTGGCTCTCACGGATCGCCATTCCCGCCCTTACGCGCGCCTGGCGCGGCTGCTACACTAGGATGTTTGGGTCCGGACCCGGCTGGGGGCCGGGCCTCGTTTGACCCGCTCTGTGTTCGCCCTTGTGAGGCCGATTATGAAACCACCCTCCAGCGATACCGCCGCGCCCGCCGCTCTGGCTGACGTGCCCCTGGACCGCCTTGATCTGGGTCGCGGCCACGCCGCCATCATCGGCCTGCAATGGGGCGACGAAGGCAAGGGCCAGATCGTCGACGTGCTGACGCCACGCTACGACTATGTGGTGCGATACAACGGCGGGGCCAACGCCGGCCACACCGTGATGATCGGCGACCAGAAGTTCGCTCTGCACCTGGTGCCCTCGGGGGTGCTGAACCCGGCGGCGATCAACGTCGTGGGCAACGGCGTGGTGATCGATCCGGCCGGCATCCTTGACGAAATGGATGGCTTGCGGCAGCGCGGCGTCACCATCGGCGAGAACCTGCGGATCAGCGATCGCGCGCACGTGGTTATGCCGTATCACAAGCTCGACGACGTCCTCATGGAGAAAGCGCTGTCCGCGGCCCGCGGCGACGACCAGGCCATCGGCACCACCGGCCGGGGAATCGGTCCGTGCTATGCCGATAAGGCGCAGCGCTCGACGGCGATCCGGATGGGCGAGCTGCTCGACCTGCCGGCTCTGAAGGCAAAGCTGACGCACACGGTCGCGATCAAGAACCGTGTGCTCGGCGCCCTGGCCGACGCGGCGGGGGAAGCTTTTGAGCCCTACATCGTGGATCAACTGTTCGGCCTGCTCAATGGCTGGGCCGATCGCCTGAAGTCGCACATTTGTGACACCACGTCGCTGCTTTACGATGCGATGGCGGCGGGCAAACGTGTGCTCTTCGAGGGCGCCAACGCCTGTCTTCTGGACGTGGATCACGGTACGTACCCGTTCGTCACCAGCAGCAACTGTTCGTCGCTGGGCATCTACGCCGGCGCGGCCGTGCCCGGCGGCAGCGTCCAATCGCTGATCGGCGTGGTGAAAACCTACACGAGCCGCGTGGGTGGTGGACCGATGCCCACGGAGCTATTTGACGCCACCGGCGAGCAGATTCGCAGGGACGGCCACGAGTTCGGCACCACCACTGGTCGGCCGCGACGTTGCGGTTGGCTGGACCTGGTCGCGGTGCGCTACGCGGTGCGGCTGTCGGGCATCACCGCGCTGGCATGCACGGGCCTGTCGGTGCTGGCGGCGCTGCCGAAGCTCAAGGTATGTGTTGCGTACGAGGCCGACGGCCGGCGCTTCGATACAGTGCCCGCCGACGCGGCGCTGCTGGGCCGTATCAAGCCGGTGTATGAAACACTCGCGGGCTTTGGGCAGCCAGTGGAGGGTTGTCGCAGCTTCGATGAGTTGCCGGCCGCGGCGAAGGCGTACCTGCGTCGCATTGAGCAGTTCGTCGGCGTGCCGGTGGCGATGGCGTGCGTCGGTCGGCGGCGCGACCAGATACTCGTGAACGCCTGAGGTTTCGCGGCTACCGTATTCGCCATGCCCCGCACGACGACACAGATCGGCTTGACCCACGACCAGCAGGCTCAGGAGGCGTTGGCCGCCCTCGGTTTGCCGCGTGAGGCGTTGCCTCGTCACATCGCGATCATCATGGACGGCAATGGCCGTTGGGCCCGCCACCAGGGCAAGCCACGCGTCTTCGGTCACGAACGCGGGGCTCTCACCGTCCGGCAGATTGTCACCGAATGCGCCCGCCTGCGTCTGGACGCGCTGACGCTCTACGCGTTTTCCACGGAAAACTGGCTACGATCCAAGGGTGAAATTGACTTTCTCATGTCGTTGCTGCTGCGGTTTTTGGAGGCTGAGCAGCCGACGATGATGGAAAACAATGTGCGTTTCCGTCATGTCGGCCGGCGCGAAGGTCTGAGCCAACGGGTGCTCGATCAGCTCGACCGCGCGACGCGCATGACAGCGGACAACAACGGCCTGACGCTGGCCCTGGCGATCAACTACGGCTCACGGGCGGAACTGACCGACGTGATGCGTCAAGTGGCGACAGACGTGCGCGAAGGTCGTCTCGAACCGGCGGATATCGATGAGATGACGATTGACCAGCGGTTGTATACGGCCGGTCTGCCAGACCCCGATCTGCTGATTCGCACTGCTGGCGAGCTGCGTCTGAGCAACTACCTGCTCTGGCAGTGCTCGTACGCCGAGTTCCACGTCGCGGAGGTCTGTTGGCCGGACTTTACGGCCGAGCACCTGCGCGCGGCCATCCGCGACTTCGCGCGTCGCACCCGCAAATTCGGGGACGTGCCGGCGGAGTGATCCCCGCTTTTCTCACGCGCCCGTCAGACCGCAGCTGCGGGCGATGTGGCGCATGTACAGGTGATGCAGCCTTGCGGTGACCGGGCCGATCTTGCCGTCGCCGACGGGTCGGTCCTCGATGTGCGTCACGGCCTGAAGACGGGAGCCGGTGCCGCAGGTCAAAACTTCCTCACACGCGCGAAGTTCGTCGATGGCCATGGCCTGTTCGCGCACGTCCAGCCCGTCACCCCGGGCCAGTTCCAGCAGAATCGCGCGCGTGATGCTGGGCAGGATCCACGGGTCGGCTGGGTGGGTGTGGATGACGCCACGACGCACGCCGAACACGCTGGTGCGGGCCGCTTCGGTGATGCGATCGCCACGATGCAGGATCACATCGTCGAAGCCTCGCCGCCTGGCCGTGGTCATCGCCAGTACGTTAGCCAGCAACATCAGCGACTTGATGTCGCAGCGCTGCCAGCGCAGGTCTTCGGCGAGGCCGACACGGATGGCGTGCGGCGGATCGGCGAGGTCGAGCGGCCGGCCGGGATAGGCGATGGCCAGCACCGTTGGGCTCAGGGCTGGGTCGGGCACATGGTCGCGTGGGCCGGCGCCGCGGGTGATCTGCCAGTAGATCATCGCGTCGGACAGGCCGTTGCGATCAACCAGTTTGTGGGAGACGTCGTCGAGCGCGTCGGCCGCGGCGGGGGCCATGTCGATGGCGGCGAGGCTGCGGCGCATGCGCGCCAGATGCGCTTCCATCGCCAGCGGTCGCCCATGGAAGTACGCGATCACCTCATACACGCCATCGGCGAAGAGGCTGCCGCGGTCCTCGATATCGAGGTGGGCATCGGCGCGGGGAAGAAACTGGCCATTGAGATAGACAGTCGGGCAGGCTTGAGGCATCGTGTTAGTGTACTGATGCGCCACCTTGGAAGGGCGGGGAGTCAGGCGGCGCGGCTGGGCTGGCGAGGTAGTTCGGGGTTGAGCTCGAACAGGTATTCGGTCACGTCCTGGCCGGCGCAGCGGACGATGCGCAGATCATAATGGTCGTGCAGGTCGATCTGCGGCGTCTGGCCGTCGTCGTCGGTACGCAGCAGTCGAACGGTAGGGCGGCACGGTTGGTGAAGGCTTGGGCAGACGACCGCGGCCTCGCTGCCATCGCTGAGGGTGACGTGGGCGCCAAGCGGGAATGGCGGCAGGCAGCGCATGGCCATCTGCCGGACCAGAGGGTCGAACCACCCGTCGAAGCGGCAGGCGCTGAAGGCATAGAGGGCGGCGATGGCCGGCTGCCGCCGTTGTTCGGCGGCGCGCAGCAGATTGTCGAGCACGTTGGCGACGGCGACGATGCGGCTGAAGATGTGGATCTCGTGACCGGCCTGGGGGCCGGGTCGACGCTTGTCGGTGACTTCGGCCATGTCCGGCCAGCCGCCGCCGTCGAAGCGTTGATGATGGCCGAGCACGACGCCGCGCGCCGAAGCCGGTATGCGCGTCGTACCGAGCATGCGGTAGCCCAGTTCGCAATGGCCGCGATAGGCGTCGGCCGTCTCTTCTTCGATCGCGTCCAAGCCGTACTCGCCCTCACAGGCCTCATGTAGATTGGCCAACTCCGTGTCCAGACGAGTTTTGCCCACGTCGTGCAGCAGGCCGCCGAGCGCGAGGTTGGTCAGGTCGCGAGCGTGCTCGCTGGCGACCTTCGGCCGCTCATGCACGATATAGGTCTCCAGTTCCAGGCCGATGAGCAGGGCGAGGTAGGCGACGTTGACGCTGTGGGCCATGAGCGGACCGCGATGGCTCTGCAGACGCTGCGCCAGCCCGGCCAGTCGATGGTTGCTGACCACCTCGCACACCAGTTCCATCATCGCCTGGCGGTAGGTGTGAATGTCGCCCTGGCTGATGGTGCGCTGCGCCAGAGCGGTGAAATCGTGACGCAGCCGCTCGAAGACCGCCAGTTGCCTGGTGGTCAGGGTGGGTGAGACGGCCAGTTCGAGGTCGGCGGTCAGGTCGTGGCGGATCCACAGGTGGGTGACCCCCAGGCGTTGTAGGCGGCTGATCATGCGGTCTTCGATGGGGACGCCCGCCGCGAGCAGTTCGACATCCGGCCGTCGCGGGTGTTGCAGGGGGACAGCGACCACGGCCCCGGCCTCGACCTGATCGATCCCGCAGAGCAGCAAACCTCACCTCGCCATCGATTGCCGTGAATGGCACCGACGTCAGCGCCAGCGTCCGTCTCGGTCCCCTCCCGTGTCCGTTACCGGACCACCGTCGCGACGTCGCGACAAGTCCTTTGTGGCTTAATATCGTGCGGACGGGGCTCGGTCTTGATGCGGCGGCCGTTGGCTGGCCAGAAATCCTCAGGCCATGTGTTAATTCTTGAGTCAATTCCTTTTTGCGGGTTTTCCGCTAGGTGGGATGGAGGCAGGCTCCTTGAAATCCGATAGAAACAGTGCGGCCGCGGCGTTCATCCTCAGTTTCAGGGTGGGCGGTCACAGCACGGGGTTTCCGGGACCGGGGGGCAGGATGGGGCGGATGGATCAGCGTCTGATTGACAAGGTGCTTGATTGCCCACGCCTCCCGAGTCTGCCGGCCATTGCGGTGCGGGTGGTGGAAATGTGCCGCGACCACACCGTGTCGGTCCGCGACATCGGGCAGTTGCTCAGTCACGACCCGGCGCTGTCAGCCAGGATCCTGCGGACGATCAACAGCAGCTACTACGGCCTGCGTCAACCCGTGACGACGGTGCCGCACGCGGTGGCCATGCTGGGTCTTGAATCCGTCAAGATGCTGGCCCTCGGTTTCTCGTTGGCGCCCATTCTTCAGGACAGTGGCGGCAACAGGTTTGACCCCACGGCCCTGTGGCGGCGTAGCCTGGGTTCCGCGGTCGGGGCGGCCGCCATCGCGCGGCGCATCGGTCTGGACAACCCCGACGAGGCGTTCATCGCCGGCTTGCTGCAGGATCTGGGCGTGATCGCCTTGGTGACCACGCTGCATGGCAAGTACGCGACGCTGCTCAACGAGGCGGGCGGGCGGCACAGCCGGCTGCTGGACCTCGAACGCAGAACTTTCGATGTCGACCACACCGTGGTTGGCGAGCAACTGGCGCGGCGATGGACGCTGCCGCCGACGCTGGTGGCGGCCATTCGCTGGCATGAGACGCCCAACGACGCTCCGATCGAAGATCGCGATATGGTTCGAGCTGTCGCGCTGGCCGGTCAGGCCGCGGACTGCCTCGGGCAGCGGGAGCCCTGGGCTGTCGACCGTTTCGCCCGCAGCGCCCGTGAGTGGCTGGAGCTTGACGAGGCGGGCTGCCGCGATCTGCTGAAGACCATTCATCACGGGGCCAAGCAACTGGCCAAAGAGTTTGAGGTGGATACCTCCACACCGCTGCCGTCCGACAGCATCCTGGCCGAAGCCAGCGAAATGCTCGTCTCGCTGTCTATGGAGTTGCGTGAGAACGCCGAGAAGCTTGAGCAGGAGAACCGCGTGCTCCGCGAACAGTCGACGCAGGACGAGCTGACGGGCCTGCACAACCGCCGCTCATTCGATGCCGCGATGGCGGAGGCCTTCGCGGCTGCGGCAGGCACGGGTGGATCGCTGAGCCTGATCATGCTCGATCTGGACCGCTTCAAGCAGGTGAACGATACGCACGGGCACCCTGTCGGTGATCGTGTGCTGGCCGAGGTCAGCGCGCGTGTGAATGATGCCTTGCCGAAGAAGGGTGTTGCGGCCCGGTATGGCGGCGAGGAATTCGCCATTGTCCTGCCCGGCGTGACCGGTAAGACTGCGGCGAACATTGCCGAGGCGATCCGTCTGTCTATCTGCGAGACACCCGTCGACTGCGGCGACGGTCTGATGCTGTCGATCAGTGCCAGCCTCGGGCTGGCGGCGTTCGAGCGAGGCAGGGGTTTCAGCGATGCCGCTGCCATCCTTCGGGCCGCGGACCAGGCGCTCTATGCCGCGAAGGCCAGCGGCCGCAACTGCCTGCGCGTGGCGGGTTCCAGCGCTGTCGCCGCGTGACGCGCTGATTGCGCGGCCCACGCCGCCGTACATGCCAGTCGTTGTCTGTAGCGCATCACCTTCCGATGCTGACGTACTCAAATCCGAGCCGGGCCATCACCTCAGGACGGTAGAGGTTGCGACCGTCAAAGATGATCGGCTGAGCCATCCGCTCGCGCAGTTCACCAAAGTCCGGGTGCTTGAATTCGTCCCAGTCGGTGCAGACGATCAAAGCGTCCGCGCCGTTGAGGGTGGCATAGGGTTGGTCTGCGTATTCAATGCGGTCGCCGACGCCCGCGGCGGCGCGGCAGGTGGCGTGGGCGGCGGGGTCGTGGGCAATGATGCTGGCGCCGCGATCAAGAAGGGACTGCATGATTGTCAGCGACGGTGCTTCACGCACATCGTCGGTGCCCGGCTTGAAGGCGATGCCCCAGACGGCGAAGCGCTTGCCGGCCAGGTCGGCGCCGAAACGTTTCTCAATCTTCGCGATGAAGGCGCGGCGCTGGTGCTGGTTGACCTCATGCACAGCCGCCATCAGTGGCGTGGGTGTCTGGCTGCGCCGGCCCATGGCCATACAGGCCTGCACATCCTTCGGGAAACACGATCCACCATAGCCTAGGCCGGGATAGAGAAACTGGTTGCCGATGCGTCGGTCAGCGCACATGCCCCTGCGCACCTCGTCGACATTGGCGCCGAAGCTTTCGCAAAGGTTGGCCATCTCGTTGATGAAGGAGATTTTCGTCGCCAGCATCGCGTTGGACGCATACTTGACCATCTCGGCGCTGGCGATGTCCATCACCAGGATGGGGTTGCCCTGGCGCACGAAGGGTTCGTGCAGTTCGGTGAGCAGATCGGCGGCCCGACGGTCGTCGGCCCCGATGATGACCCGGTCCGGTCGCGTGAAGTCGGTGATGGCCGCCCCCTCCTTGAGAAACTCGGGGTTCGACGCCATCAGAAACGGTCGCGAAGTCCTGGCCGCTACGGCCGCGCGGATGCGGGCATTGGTCCCAACCGGCACGGTCGACTTGACGACGATGACCGGCGGCCGACCGTCCCCGCCGCGGGAGTCCTCGCCGCCTTCCACCGCCTCAATCGCTTCACCGATGTCGCCGGCCGCGGCCAGCACGTACTTCAGGTCGGCGAAGCCCTCGTCGTCGCTGGGCGTACCGACGCAGATGAAGATGGCCTGTGCCCGGCTGTAGGCTGCCCGCTTGTCCGCCGTGAAGTGAAGGCGGCCGGCTTTCACATTGCGGCGGATCAGCTCTTCCAGACCGGGTTCGTAGATGGGACACTCGCCGGCCCGCAGGCGGGCGATCTTCGTCTGATCCACGTCCAGGCAGGTGACGTGGTTGCCGGTGTTGGCCAGGCAGACGCCGCTGACCAGCCCGACGTAACCGGTACCGACCATCGTGATGTGCATGCTCGGTTGTCCTTGCGGCGTGCATCCGCGTCATCGGGTGTTGGGAGGGCCAAGTGCCGGGCAAATCTATCCGTTTCGCCGCGGGTTAAGGTGGCCGACCCCAATATATCGGTAAACTCAGCACGACGTGTTGATGTCGGTCATCGACGATCGCCTCGGCTTCACGT
This sequence comes from uncultured Phycisphaeraceae bacterium, assembly GCA_964502445.1. Taxonomy (GTDB): domain Bacteria; phylum Planctomycetota; class Phycisphaerae; order Phycisphaerales; family Phycisphaeraceae; genus CAZCWM01. The sequence continues at coordinate 254,886 of CAZCWM010000002.1, forward strand.
GCCGATCGCGATCAGGGGAACAGAGATGAAATGCACGCACGCGATCCGAGGTTGGCCGCTGTGGCTGGCGGCTTTGACGGGCATCGGTGCGGTGCTGACCTGTACGGTCTACGCCGAGCCCGCCACCACTACGGACGACGCGCTGCTGCGTGGCTATTGCCTCGCCGTTATCACGCGTGAGTTCGGCCTTGACGCTGAGGCGCTTCAGGTGGCCGATGGCGTCGTATGTGTCGACGCGCCGATGTTGACGGCCGGCCAGCAGGCGGCGCTGCGCCAGGCTCTTGAGCAGGCGCCCGGCCTGCGCGAGCTACGACTGGCCGGTGGGCTGTCCGCGTCCGCATCCGACGCGGACACGGCAGCGCCCGCGTCGTCGCCCCGAGGGGCTGGCGCATCGGCGGGCCCGTGGCCGACGCTCGACGACACTGCGGCGGCCGATGCCAGGTCCGCGATGGCGAATGTTGAAGGTCTGCTGCCCGCTGAGCGGTTGTTCGATCCGTTGATGGCCGATCCGCGCTGGCCGCACTTCTCCGCGGCCCTGCATCACTATGCCAGCGATGACGAATTGACGACCGTCGGCGCTGTCAGCTTCGGAGAGACATTTTCGCTTTACCAGCAGACCCTCGACGACGCGGCACGCTGGGGCCTGGTTCTGCCGGCCGGGGTGTTCGCCATCTTTGACATGGATGCCGAGTCACGCGACTTGGTCAACGCGGACTACCGCGTCGGCTTCGGGCCGGCTTACCGCAGACCCGACGGCTTTTCAGCCATCGCGATGGTCTACCATCAGAGCTCACACCTGGGCGATGAGTTTCTGCTGCGCAGCCGCATCGAACGGATCAACCTCAGCTACGAGGGCCTGGACATCAAGCTCTCACAGACATTCGATCCCTTCGGTGAAAACCGCGAAGCCGATGCTACGGCGCATACAGGTGACCGCCACCGTGACGATCCGTGGCGGATATATGTCGGGGGCGGTTACCTGGTGCATACCGATCCAGACGGCCTGGCCCCGTGGTCGTCGCAGGCGGGCGCCGAGTGGCGCGGCCATCCAACGCTGCTCCGCGGCCGCGCCAGACCGGTCGCGGCGGTAGACCTGCAGTTCGCCGAGGAGCACGGGTGGGCTACCGACGTGTCACTGCGCGCCGGCCTGGAGTTCGCCAACCCGCAACTGCCCACCCGCCGCATCCAGTTGCTGATCGAATACTACAACGGCCACTCGCCCAACGGCCAGTTCTACGAGCGTGCGATTCATTACCTGGGCTTCGGTGTCCATGGCCACTTTTAGCCGACGTTAAAGTGAAGGTTGCGGCTGGGGTGGAGGCGTCTGGGCTGCGGCTTGCTCATCGGCGAAGGTGATGGCGTCGGTGGCCAGGCGCTGCTGATCGACGTAGGCCAGCAGCAGAGAGATGTAGCTGGCGGTCACCATCGGCCGCTCCGCCAGTTCAAGGCGGCGCAGGGCGGCGAGCACCGCCTGTTCGCTGGGCCCCTCAACCTCGACGAAGTGGCCCAGGTGCGGGACCGTGTCCAGAGCGACGATGCAGCCGTCCAGCTTCCAGGTGCGGCGGCGTTTTTCGAAGCGGAAGACAATCGCGAAGCCCAGACGCATGAGCAGGTCGGCCGCCGCCTGGGCGTCGGAGACTTCGAGTTCGGTTTCTTCGCGGCTTTTGATCAGGCCTCGGGCCCGGGGGCCCTTGAAGGTAATGGTAGTCGCGCGGCGGCGACGGCGGTCGACGGGCTCGGTGGTGCGAATGCGCAGGCCCTGGTCGGCACTCTTGAGCCGGCTGCTGGGTGTGTCGAAAAACACGTTGCTTTCAAGAACGAGGCCCTGATCCTCGGCCGCCAGTTGCTTCAGCCGCTCCTCGACCGCCTTGAGATCAGGCACAGCCACCTTGGCTTCAATTTCCAGGCCCATGGTCACTCCGTGGCCCCCGTCGCGCCCGGACGCGACGGAAAACCATAGCGTAACCGATCGGCATGGCCAGGCCTAGGCAGCTCGATGGTTGTGACGTGGGCGTGGTCGGTCGGACGTGGCGCCATGACTTCTGGCCTCCGAGCCGAACAGCCGCGACTCAATCGCCGCCAGACGCTGCGCCGCTGCCGCCCGCTGGCCCGGGGCCAGCGCTCGCAGGTAACGCAACCCATGGTGCCGCAGGGTGCCGTCGGAGAGCATAAGCGTCAACCCCGAGGGCAGATGTTCGGTTCGGGCGACACGCCACAGGAGCCATGCGTCGGCGCGGCTGAGGCCGGCCTGGCGGGCGGCTTTGAGAAACGTCCAGCTCGGCGGGCGCATACCCCGCAGCAGGCGGCGCAGCAGCGACCAGCCGGCCACCGTCAGCAGCAGCAGGCCCAGCGCCAGCACCGCCCAGCCGACCTGGTAGTCGCTGGTCTCGAAGCGCCAGCCGCGACGGATTTCTTCGAGCGATGCCCGCGGCGGCAGGTTGTCCGGCAGCCGGCCGACCCATAGCCGCGCGGACGCCGTGGCCAGGGCGTCGAGGTTAAGCCACAGCCAGGTCATGAGTCGCTCCTTTCGTCGATGCCGCGATCGAGGGGCGTGAGGGCTCGACGGAGCCACGGCGCATGGCGGCGATGAGCTGGGCAAGGGTGTCGGCCGCCCGCCGTCGCACGGCCGGATCGGGATCGGTGATCGACATCTCCGCGACCTGGGTGGCGCAGGTGATGGCTCGGCGTTGTCCGCTGACCCACAGGGCGCTGACACGGTGCGGCGAACGGGAATCGGCCAGCATGTGGCGCAGCGCTTCGACCCCGCGGGCCGGGTCGACGTGGAGCATGGCCCCGATGGCGTTGGCGCGCGGCCTCTGGTGGCGGTCGTGGGTCAGCCGGGCAAGTGAAACCGTCTCGCGGGCCTTACGCAGTTGTTCGAGCGCCTCGACGGCATTGGCCCGTACGCGTGGATCACGATGCTCCAGGGCCGACTCGAGCACCGCCTGGGTCTCCAGCCCGCGAACCTGCCCCAGGGCTTTGACCGCTGCCGACGCGATGTGCGCGTCGTGGGACCGGGTCAGGCGCAGCAGGGCGCCACGCACGGGGCCGCACCTGTCGAGTTGTCGGGCCACGGCGATCGCCCGCAGCACCTGGGCACGCTCGGTGGCGGCCAGTCGGGCGCCCAGGCGGTCGAAGAAACGGGCATCGACTTTGAGCAGCGCCATGCCGACTTCGACGCGCCGGTGGGGGGCCAGGTGAGGAAAGTTGGACCAGAAGCGATCGAACGCGGCCGGGGCGATGCGATCGCCGGCCATCTTCCGCACGTCGGCGTGCGGGCTGCGCAGCAGCTTGGGCATGAGCACGTCAAGCCCGGACCAAACGCGTTGAACCAGCTCACGCACGGCCGCCCGGGCCAAGGCCGGTTCGGGATCTTCGGCGAAAGCGGCCAAGGCCTGGAGCGAGGGGGCCGGACAAGCGGCGGCAGCGACCGCATCCGTTGCCGATAGCGTGGGCGGCGTGAGATCGACCAGGGTCCGGATCGCGGCAAGGCGCGCCGCCGGCTGCGGCAGGCGGGCCATCATCGCCAGACGTTCGCACCGTCCGGCCACCGCGACACCGGCGCGGGCGATCCAGGTGATGGCGCCGATCGCGGTCTCGTCTGGCAGGGCGACGATGGCATCGGGCATCGGCAGGTAACGCTCTTCGACGAAGGCATCGGCGAAGGGACGTGCGATCGCTGCGGTTTCCAGCAACCATGCGCTTGCGAGCAGGCGGTCCCAGTGGCCGGCGGCCGCGGCGCCACGCAACGCTTCGCCCGCGACTGTACGCAGCGACCCGATGCACAGCAGTTTCAGCAGACCGCCGTGGCAGGCCAACTCAACGGGCAACGATGCCGGGGCATCGTTCGTGTGGTTTTGTCCATGCCTGTGCAGCAGATCCGTCAGCGCCGATGTCGCCGGGTGTCGCGGCCGGTCGAGGATCGAAGCGGCGGCGGGATCCATGTGCGGCAGCAGACGCAGCAGGGCATACAGGACCGCAACCTGCCCATGCTGATCGAAGCGGCGCAGGGCGATGGTGACGGCTTGGCCCAGAAGCCGCAGGTCGTCGGCGTTGGGCCGCCACGCCGGCTCGGGCCTGAGGGAAGCTTGGACCATGCGGTCCAACACAGCGGCGGCGGCGGAATGGGTGGCCTCACGTCCGGTGATCAGTGTTTCGGCCGCCAGATACGCCAGCGCCGGCCGGCGGACGCGTTCGAGGATGGTCAGGACATTGTGGGTGGCATGCGTGACGGCGGGGCAGGGCCGGCGGTCGTGCAGCGCCGCAGCATCACGAAGCGGGCGCTCGAGCCGGTCGCTCTGGGCCAGGATCTGCTCCTGAATCGACTCGGGCAGGCGATCAAAAGACGACACCAGGGCCGTCAGACCTGGGCTGGCGGTCCGTATCACCGTATTGGGAGACGATTCGGTTCGACTCAGCAGGAACCGAGCGATGGCCGCCAGGTCGTCGCCCTTGGCCGTAGGCACGGCGGCGGCGACCGCCTGGTCGATCCAGGGATCGGACCGATGGGCCAGCAGGGCGAAAATCATGGACTGAGTGTCAGTCACCGTGCGATTCTTATCGGCATGGCCGGCGACAGCCGAACCGCGACCGCCCGCGGCCGTAGTTATCGGTCTGGACAAGGGTTTACAGGACTCGAACCGAAGAGAATTTGTGAAAAATCACAATTTGGGGCTTCCGGCCCGCTAACCGGATCGCTACAATCCCGGCAACACAAGTCTCCCGACTCCGGCACCCCGCCGCAGCCACGACCGCACACCCACGAGATTCCGAGGTTCATTATGAACGTCAGCAGTAAGTCCAGCAATACGCAGGTCTTCCGTCTGATGGCGTACCAGCGTGCCCTTCACCCGGAACTGTTCGACCTCCAGGGCCGACGCCTCCAGCGTCAGGAGAATTACGACGCTGAATACTGGATTCTTCCAGCTGGCCACCTTGTTCGGTTTCAGAGCGGCAAGGACGTGCTGGTCGAGACCGTTATTGAGCGGGGCGACCACCTGCCTGAGACCGGCCTGATCCACGCTCTGCCCTGCCTGGGCGAGAAGGAGTATGAGATGGCCGTCGACGACAATACGCCGATCGGCTACGTCACCACGGTGCAGACCGAGACGCTGACGGACAACCTCTACACGGCCACGTACCGCGAGATGGTGGACTTCGCCCAGGAAGTGGGGGGGCTGATGCACGAGTGGACCGAGCCGGGCGGCACGCCGTGCCTGTCGATGCTCGACGCCCAGTGCTATCGCCGCGAGTTCCACCTTCAGAGCTACCACATGGTTGGCTCCAGCGGGTTGGTGTTGCGGACGCAGTCGATTTTCGAAGTTCTGAAGAAAAGCTGACGCCCGTCTTCCGTTGCACGCGCAACCGTCAACAGCCCGCGATCGGTGCGCGCGGGTCAGGGGTCGGGGTATAATGCGTGGCCGGTGGCCGGTGCCTTGCGCCGATTGCGGTCCACACATCACACGCCAGAGAGGGATGGCATGCTCCGCCTCATCCTGCCGCTCGTGCTCCTTGCCGGCTCGAATGTCTTCATGACCTACGCATGGTACGGCCACCTGCGCGATCTGCGTCATCGGCCGTTGATGATGGTGATCTTGATCAGTTGGGGCGTGGCTTTTTTTGAGTATTGTCTGCAGGTGCCCGCCAATCGCCTGGGTTACACCGTCTACAGTCTTCCACAGCTTAAAGTCATTCAAGAAGTCATTACGATGGTGGTGTTCGCTGCCTTCTGCGTGTTTTACATGCGACAGAAGCTGTCGTGGGACTACGTCTGGGCGTCTCTGTGCTTGGTGGGGGCGGCGTTCTTCATGTTCCGCCAACTGGCTACGACAGGGCAGTGATCTTCATGGTCTCCGGTGATTCGTACTTGAAATGACGGACGCGCGTCGCATAGGAATGACCATAGGCGATGAGGATCGCATTGGCGGCCTGCGATGTGGGCGCATCGCGTGGCTTGATGGGGGCGGTGGACGTGAACCAGGGCACACGAGGGGCACGCTCGCCGGTGGAAGAGCGTTCGGGTGGACGCGGGTGACCTATGGATGCGCGGTATGCGTCGCGCCGGCCGGAGTGTGCGGGTCGTAGCGCGGCAGGGACCAGAGAGCGTCGTGAGGCTTCGGCCATGCGGATGTGGATGGCCGGGGGCGGCGTCGCCCCCCGGCTTCTGCTTGGATTGCTCGTGGCGGGCGGCCTGTTTCTGGCGCTGGACGGCGACCTGTTCTGGGATGAGCCGGGTTACCTTTATGTTGGTGCCTATGTCGACGGTCCCGACCTGCTGGCGGGCACGTTTCAGCCGTCGGTCATTCCCTACTTCTACTTCCCCAAAATCCTGCACATCCTGACCATCAAGGGACTGGTCAGCATGCTCGGCCCCGGCCTGCCCACCCTCGCCGTGCTCGCCGCCGGCTACACGCTGCTGTTGCTTGCCAGTCTGGTTCTCACCTGGGTTGTGCTGCGCCGGCTGCTGCCGGATAGCCGATCAGTCGGGCCGGCCGTCGCCCTGACTGCACTGACCCCGGTCTTCCTTTACATGAGTTTCAAGACGTTGCCCGAAGCGCCGGCTCTGCTGCTGGCGACGCTCGCGCTGTATGCGTTGGTGCGATCGCTCGGGCCTCGACCGATCGCGTGGAGCGCTCTTGCCGTCGCCACGCTGGCCGCCATGGCCTTGTTTCGCGCCAACCTTGGCTTGTTCCTGGCGTCCTTTGTCGCCTCGGCCATGCTCATACCCATGCCCGGTCTGCCGCGGATCGCACTGCTCAAACGGGTCGTCCCCATCGCGACGCTGGCCGTCGCCATGACCCTTGCCGTCCTGACCATGCTGGGCATCGGTTTCGACGACTTTCTCGCCGGTCACGTGCTGTTCGAGAAACAGGAACCGTTGGTGTTCCGCCTGGTGAGTGCGGCCTGCGAACTGGGTCTGTTCTGGCTGCTGGTTCCCTTGATGCTGCTGGTGCGCCAGCGCTTGCGGGCTGGTTTCTTCCTGTTGTGGTTTCTACTGGGCACGCTTCCATTGCTCATCCTGTTTTCGCATATCGAGCCACGCTATCTGATTCAGAACCTTACGCCGTTCGCCGGGCTGGTGGCGATGGTGCTTGACGAGCTGCGGCAGCGCTGGGCGGCTGGATCGAGCGTGAGAGGTCGGCTGCGGCCAGCCACGCTGAGCGTCGCGACGGCCGCGGTAGTGATGCTGCTGGGCGCCCATTGGGTGGCGCTGCGTTTCATGCCTGCCGAGGTGAACGTCTGGCGAATGCAGGCCCTGCTGGCTTCCATTGATGAGCATGTGGTCGACGCCGATTACGCCATCCTCACGGCGTGGACCACGACCGACTTCTACTACCTGCGGTTCGCCTATCCCGACCGGCCAGTGTTCAACGTCTCCAATGAACCGGTGTCGATCATGGATCTCTACGAACCTCGCGAAGCGATGGAGGACCGGTACTTTCAGCATCGGCTGCTTCGTTCGACCGATGGCCTGGCCCGCCTGCCGGGGCTGCTGGTGTATGTCGGCTATGACGAGTCGTTCATGGTGGCCAACGCTCGCGCGGCTTTGCGGCGCGTGCCGGGCGTCGATGCCGAGAGGCTGATTCCGAAGCAGCGGTTCATCGACCACCTGACTACGAGCTGGATGTGGGATCAGCCGCGCGTGACCTACGATCCGCTCACGCGCTCCGGGCATTACCGCGCTTTCGTAGCCCGCGTCGAGCCGTCGGCGGATGACCCCGGCGTCGTGCGCACAGCCGAGGGCGATGAAGACGATTGATTGAACGCAGCGACTGGCGAAAGGGGAATGCGATGGGCGTCGGCGTGGGTGGCGCGGTCAGGAGGACTGGCGGCAGCGCGAAGTCTACGACACGGCCCAGCCCGACCGCGGCGTAGGCGGCGAAGGACGCGGCAGCAGGGCCCGCTTTCGCAAGAACCGTTTTTGCTGCACAATGGACCGTCTCGAAGCCACCGATCCTTACCTCACACCCGCTTTGGAACCAAGCGACATGCCTGATGACCCCACCTTCCGCGGTCCGCTGCGGCGAAACCCCGTCAATCCCCGCTATTTCACCGACAACAGCGGCCGGGCCATCTACCTCACCGGCTCGCACACCTGGGCGGTGATGCAGGACATCTGGATCGACGGCGAAAAGCCGATCATCACCGACTACCGCGGCTTCCTGACCATGCTCTCGGACTATGGCCACAACTTCATGCGCTTCTGGCAATGGCCGCAGACCCGCAACGCCCGCTGGAACGACCAGCCCAACGTCTTCACGCCTCAGTGTTACGCCCGCACCGGACCGGGCCTGGCCAACGACGGGCAGCCGAAGTTCGACCTCATGAAGTGGAACGACGACTACTTCCGCCGCTTTCGCGAGCGCCTGGAGATGGCCGCTGAGTACGGCATCTATGCGTCGGTCATGCTCTTCGAGGCATGGGCTGTCAAGTGCGCCACGCCCGAAACCGATCCCTGGCCTTTCTACCCGCACCACCCGGCCAACAACATCAACGGCATCACCGACAATCCGGTCATCGACAATGGCCTGGCGTGGGACTACTTCTCACTCAACTGCCCCCAGCTTCTCGAACACCAGAAACGCTACATCCGCAAAATCATCGAGACGGTCAACGACCTGGACCACGTGATGTACGAAGTGGCCAACGAAGTACCCTTCCGCCAGGAGGCCTTCGACTGGATGAACCACATCGCCGACTATGTGCACGAGGTTGAGGCCAAAATGCCCAGGCAGCACCCCGTGGGCATCACACCCGAAGGCGGCGACCAGGCCAATGAACCGCTATTCGAGTGCCCGGCCGACTGGATCTCGCCGAGCAACGGCCACATGCTCGAATACCGCTACAACCCGCCGGCCGCCGACGGACGCAAGGTCGTCATCACCGACACCGACCACCTCTGGGGCCACGGCTGCGAGGTGCAGTGGATCTGGAAGAGCTTCACCCGCGGCCTGAACATCCTGTTCATGGACCCCTGGCAGCGCATCCCCGGCGAGATGGGCTACTACCAGGACGGCAGCGTCAGCACCAACCAGCGCTACTACTACAAGAACGACGACATGCGGCGGAACCTGGGCTACGCCCGCGCCTTCGCCATGAAGATGGATCTGAACCACTGCCTGCCGCACGGCGAGCTGTGCACCAGCGGCTACTGCCTGGCTCACCCCGGCCATGAGTACCTGTGCTACTACCCCGCCGGCGGAGCCGAGGGCGTCAGCCTGCACGGCCATCCGGGTAAGTTCCAGGCCCAGTGGTTCGACCCCGCCACGGGTAAGACCCACGAAGGCCCGATCTTCAACGGCGACAAACGCCAGGCCCCGGCCGCGCCGTTTCCCGGACCGGCGGTGCTGTATCTTCGCAGGTGTGAGTAGCGCGGTGCTGCTGGCCGGAGCACGCCAGCCGTTGAGGTGGCCCGCGTTTCAATCCACGCCCCCGCGTGGGGGCGCACGCAGCCCGTTGGGTAGCGGAGAGGGCGCCTTTATGTCAGAGATCTTGTGATGCCCCACTCCAGAACATTCGTGACAAGTCAGATGGCCGACGAGTTCATTTATCGCCTGCTCCCGCACAGCCGAGCCCGCGGATGACACCGCGAGTTGTCATCGGCGTGGACGGAGGTGGATCCCAACTACGGGTGGCGCTTGTCTCCGAGACTGGCGCGGTGCTCGGTGTCAGCGTGTCTGGTCCAGGCAATTACCACGACGTCGGCGCTGAGGCCGTCCGGGCTAACCTCGAGGAGGCGCTCGCCCACGCGTTTGCAGAAGCCGGAGTACAACGCCGACCTGCCGGCGCCGCCTTTCTCGGCATGGCCAGTGTCGTCTCGGACGATGACCAGGCGGCAATCCTGTGGGTCGCCCGGAACGTGCGCTTAGCTTCGGACGAGGCGATCGGCGTCGATCATGACCTGCGCATCGCCCACGCGGGCGGCTTTGCCGGAGGGCCGGGCATCGTCCTGATCGTCGGTACGGGGTCGTCCTGTTATGGTCGGACTGAAGGGGGGCGCACCTGGCGCGCGGGCGGTTGGGGTAGCCGGCTCGACGACCTCGGCAGCAGCTCGTATCTCGGTCTGCAGGCGATGATCGCGGCGGTGCGCGCCCACGACGGTCGCGGTGAGCAGACCGTTCTGAGGGAGCGCGTGCTTGAGACACTCCAGCTGAGCGACATCAACCAGATCATGTTCCGCGTTGATGCGGAACGGTTCTCGCGTCGTGATACCGCGAAGCTGGCGTCGCTCGTGACGCACGCGGCTCATGAGGGCGACACGGTGGCCCTTCGCATCATCGAGCGTGGCAGCGATGAGCTGGCGCTTATGATCGAGACGGTCGCGTCACAGCTTGGCTTGGGCGACACGCCGGAGGAACCCGTCGATATCACGATGACGGGTGGCCTGCTTGACGCCGGGCCGATAATCACCGGTCCACTGTGTCGTGCGATCGGGCGTCGCATTCCGCATGGGCGGATCGTGGACGAACGCATGCCTCCCGTCTTCGGGGCAGCGCTGCTCGCGCTGGAGAGACTCCACGGGGACATCTCCGAGGACGTACGGCGAACGCTCATGCAGGGCGCGCACGAGTGGGTGACGCGCGCAGACGAATGACGCTCCCTCAGGAAAGGACAGACGTGCCCTACAAAGGAAAGCAAACTGCTGCTGAAGGCGAATGGCGGCTGACGACCCAGCCGCTCGCGCCGGCGCGCTGCCAGCCGGCCCCGGCGGGTCAGTACGACATCTACCCCGCGTTCCCCGTGGCGCCGGGGAGCGTGCGGGTCGGTTTCGACCCGATCGCTGAATACGTCGCGAGGCATCGGCGGGTGATGATCGATGGCTACGTCGGCGTGATGTGGGAAAGCCTCCGGGTTCGGCTTGACGAGGCCCTGCGCGCTCTGGGCGTGCGTGCGGTCTGGTTCGACCTCGCAGGCGTCATGAAGCCGGAGCACCAGATCGATGCCCTGATCGCGCCTTACCTTGGAGGCGACGACCCCCTCTTCGGGCGGCGTATTGAGGGATCACTGCGCGACCTCTTCGACCCGAAGCACCTGGCATCGATCGATCCGGGGCCGGGGGCGGGGCCGGGGGCGGGGGGGGCGCTCACGATCGTCTACGGCTGCGGCGCCTCGTTGGTGGGATGGGACGCGCCACTGATCTACGTCGACCTGCCCAAGAACGAACTGCAGTTTCGCTCGCGGGCGGGCTCGGTTCGCAACCTCGGCGCCTCGAAGGCCGGCCCGCCGAAGCAGCAGTACAAGCGATTCTACTTTGTCGACTGGGTGCTCCTGAACGCTCACAAACGGGAGATCATCGCGGATGTCGATCTGTTCGTGGATGAGCAGCGGCCGGACCTTCCGGCGTCAGTCTCCGGTGACGTCGTGCGCGACGCGCTGGCGCGAATGAGCCGGAATTACTTCCGCGTACGGCCGTGGTTCGAACCGGGGCCGTGGGGGGGGCAATGGATCCGGCAGGCCATCCCACAACTCCCACAAGACGTTCCGAACTATGCGTGGTCATTCGAGCTGATCGTGCCGGAGAACGGCCTGATGCTCGCCGACGGCGAACATCAGGCGGAGATTTCGTTTGACTGGCTGATGTACCACGACGCGGCCGCGGTGATCGGAGACGCGGCAGACCGATTCGGTGACGCCTTTCCGATCCGCTTCGACTTCCTCGATACGTGTGGCGGGGGCAATCTCTCGCTGCAGTGTCATCCCAGGCCTGCGTGCATCCGTGAGCACTTCGGGGAGCCCTTTACGCAGGATGAATGCTACTACATCCTCGCGCACACACCGGGTGCGCGCGTCTATCTCGGTTTTCAGGGCGATGTGGATCCCAAGGCGTTTCGTCGTGACCTGGAGCAGAGCCTCGCGAACGGAGCCGAGGTCGACGTCGAGCGATACGTGCAGACCCATGCGGCCAGGAAGCACGAATTGTTCCTGATCCCCAGCGGCACGGTTCACTGCTCGGGGGAGGGCAACCTGGTGCTCGAGATCAGTGCGACGCCCTACATCTTCACCTTCAAGATGTACGACTGGCTGCGCATGGATCTCGACGGACGGCCGCGGCCGCTCAACATTGCCCGCGCCTTCGATAATCTGCGGTTTGACCGTAGTGGCGAACGCGTGAAGGATGAGTTGATCGCCAAGCCGCGTGTGATCGAGGAGACCAGTGAGTGGCGTCTGGTTCACCTGCCGACGCATCCCGAGCACTGCTACGACGTCTTCCGCTATGAATTCACGGATCGCATCACCATTCGCACGGACGGCTCGTGTCACGTCATGAGTCTTACTGAGGGCGAGTCGATCGTCCTCGAGACGAATCGCGGCATGCGGCAACGGTTCAACTACGCCGAGACGTTCGTGGTGCCGGCAGCGGCGGAGGAATACACGCTCATCAACGAAAGCGGGTGCTCGCGCGCGTTTGTCGTGCGGGCCTCGATCAAGGCTGGACGCCGCGGATCTGCGAACGCCGTGAGCTGACGCCGGGAGCGGCGTAGGTCGTCCCTGACTCGACGGCCGCCGGGCCGGGGAACACAGGCGCACGTCACGCCGGATCATCCTCCTTGCCGCCCCACAGGCCGACCACCGTCTGCCGGGGCCCAAGGTCGATCTCGCCCCTGCCGTTGATGCTCGATTCTTCGCCACACCAGAGGACGCGTAGCGGCATCTGCTTCGGGATCTGCAGGGAGACTCGCCGGCGGTCGGCCGAGCCATTGGTGACGAGGGTGAGGTAGCACGTGCCGCTGCGCATGACACGGATCACGCAGTCGCGAGCCTGTCCCGCGAACCGGAACGGCATGGCGGCGAGAAATGGGCGAAGAACCGCCTCAAGAAGCTGTGCAAGCGGGCCGGGGTCGCCGAGCCATGCCCCCAACCCGATCATCGAGGGAATCCAGATCACCTCGCCACGACCGCACGCGTGGCGCGTCGCGATGACGCGCTGGCCGTCGCGCCCAATGACTTGTCCATCGGTATTGCGAATCTCGCCCTGGAACAGGTGGGCCGGCAGCGTGACGGCCGGATTATCGATTGCCACCTGGAAGCGATCGTCAATCAACCGCATTTCTTTGATCGTCCCACCGAACAGTTCCCGCAATGGGTACGTCTCCCGCGCGGGCCAGAGCTCAGCGCCCGGACCGTACATGCCTGTCTGCCCCGTGGCGAGCACGGTGTGCCCCTGCTTGACGAAAGTGGTGAGAGCCGCGGCCTGAGGCTCCGACATCGCCAGCAGATTGGGCAGAATCAGCAATTGGCGCGTCTCATGGGCGCGTTCAAGATCAAAGTCGTGCAGGTGTCTGATGTTCGCGGCCACACCAAGCGCACTGAGAGCCTCGTAGACCCCCCGAGCCGAGTCCGTGTGGGCGTCGCGGGAACGGCCGGGCGGATCCTCGCGGCCGTAGAAGCACTCAACGGCCATGGCCTCCAGACCCAGGAGGATCGTGACCGGCGTTTCGAGCGGCGCGGCGCCGCTGAAGAAGTCGGCTTCCCGCTCAACGATCGAGGCGATCGTGCCGACCGTCTCAAGGCGATCGCTCGGCTGATGCTGGTAATCGAGAAGACTCCACCCGCCCGCTTCCCATCCCGCGACACGCGGGTTGAGGCACCAGTAGATCGTGCGCTGGGCGCCGCTGGCGATCGTCAGCCACGTCCACTGGGCCATGTCGGCGCTGGTCGGACAGAGGGGATCATCGGTCTCGTAGATGTTTGTTCCGGCCTGCAGTTCCGTGATCCAGAAGGGGTGAGGGGCAGCCGCTGCGCGCACCACCTCGCACTGATAGGAAAAGGCCAGGGCATAGCGATCGCGTTTGCCGAAGCGCCCAAAAGTCCAAGCGGGGTGGAGTGTGACGCCCAGCGAGTCCATCGAGGTACGCCAGGCCGGGAGGTCGTAGGCGTGCAGCACGAGATTGCACGCCAACTGGTCGGGATTCGCGTGAGTGGGATGGGTCGAGTCGCGACGCCGGACACAGTCGGCCAGAAACGCCATGTACCAGGTGTGGTAATCCAGCATGAAGCGCAGGACGTCGATTTGAGGCACGTGCAGTTCGAAGTAGGGATTTGCGATCCGCCACGTGGCGTCACGGGCCACCACCTGATCCAGATCCGTCCAGCGCCCTCCCTTGGGAAACCAGGCCGCCAGGGCTGCGTCGGGTGAGCCATAGCGATCGATGAGCCATTCCTTGAGCTTGGATTGCGACAGTTCGCTGCGCATCACCCGCATCTTGGGCTCGTTGAGGAGGACCCACGTGTCGAGCGCGGGGTGGTTCCTGTACCTGGTTACAATCGAGCCGATCGTTTCATCGAGCCTCTGGAGCTGCGCCTCGGTCAGGGCAACCTGCGGCGCGGGCAAAGTGGGGCACAGGGCGATGCCGTGCCTCGCCGCGGCGTCAAAGACGGAGTCGTACAGCGCGAAATCGGTGTCAATGAAGAACCGCGCCACGGGCATATGGTGGTCGTGGAGCGTCTTGAGGAAATGGTCCGTCAGATGGGGCGCCTCGGAGAACATGACGTTGGCGCCCAATTGCGGCAAGCGTGGCATCGGAGGTCCTTTCGCTCGGCAGCACATGATGGTAGATGATCGCCGGCCTGGCTGTTGGGCGGGGTGTGCGCGCCCGCTCCTGTAGAACACGAAGCTGTCGGATCTGGTCGAAGCGCCAGGTGTGTCGCCGACAAGCTGGCATGATAGACATCATGCGGCGGCCCAAAGACCACTGGCGCAGGAGTTCAGCTACATGCCCAGTCCTTATGTCTATCGCGGCGACCAACTACGCGAGGTGGCGTTCCCGCTGGGGGGTATCGGGACCGGCTGCGTGAGTCTGGAGGGACGGGGGTCGCTGCGCGACTGGGAGATCTTCAATCGGCCGAACAAGGGCTCGTTCCTGGAGCTTGCCTTTCCCATCCTGTGGTGTCAGCAAGAGGGCCAGCCGAGCCAGACGCGTGTGGTGCAGGGGCCGCCCATGCGCGGCTTTACCGGCGGCCCGCCCCGCATGGATTCCAAGGGTGACGGCTTCGGCACGGATCGCGCTCAGGGTGACGGCCTGCCGCGCTTCAGTGAGGCGGTGTTCACGGGCAAGTTCCCCTTCGCCCGGATTCGCTTCAAGCACGAGGCCTGCCCGCTGAAAGTGTCGCTTGAGGCCTTTAGCCCCTTCATCCCGCTGGACGCAGAGGCGTCGGCCATGCCGGTGGCCTGCCTGACGTATCAGCTCGAGAACCGAACCAACGCACGGGTGCGGGCGACGCTGGCGATGACGCTCAACAACCCCGTGTGCATGACCACGCCGCCGACGAAAGAGGACCCGGACAAATCGTTCAATGATTTCCGCCAGGGCGTGAACTGCCGCGGGATCGATTTCACCAATGAGCGCTTCCCGGCCGGCGATCACCGCCACGGGACCGTTGCGCTGACCACCGACTGGCCGGACGTGACGGCCATGCCGAACTGGCTGCGGGGTGGGGCGTGGTTCGACAACATGCATCACTTCTGGGACATGTTCAGTCTCAATGGGCGTTTCGACGAGGCCCCGCGATACACCGATCGGGGTTGGCGTCACCCGGGGAGCCTGGGCCTGTGCGCGACGCTCGAGCCGGGGGAGCGGGTGGAGCTGCCCATCCTTATCAGCTGGAGCTTCCCGACATTCCTCAAGTACTGGGGCGAGGACGACAAGCCCGACAGCGAGAAACCCCGCTGGACGAACGCCTACGCGAAGCGATACCCCACGGCCTGGGATGCGGCCGAGGATTTCTTCGCTCGGCGCAAGGATCTTCTCGGGCGCACGCGGGCGTTCCAGAAAGCCCTGTTCGGCTCCACCCTGCCGCCGGCCGTCATTCAGTCGGCCGCCAACACCGCATCGATCCTGCACAGCCCCACCTGCCTGCAGCTCCAGGACGGCACGTTCTACGGCTGGGAGGGGTGCAGCAACGGGGCGGGATGCTGCGAGGGCTCCTGCACGCATGTCTGGAACTACGCGCTGACGCAGGCCTTCCTGTTCCCCTCGCTGCATCGCACGATGCGCCGGGCCGAGTACGAGCGATGCTTCGACAGCGGCGAGCGGGGGCAGAAGGGGGCGGTGGTCTTTCGCCTTCCGCTGCCGTTGGGCACCCCGGCCATCGGCAAGCACGCGGCGAGCGACGGCCAGCTCGGCGCGATCGTGCAGCTCTACCGCGACTGGCGATTCAGCGGGGATGAGGAGTACCTGCGGTTCATGTGGCCGCACGCCAAGCGCGCGCTCGAGTTCGCGTGGCATCAGTGGGACAGCGACCGGGACGGTGTGATTGAGGGCGATCAGCACAACACGTACGACATCAACTTCCAGGGGCCGAACCCGCTGGTGCAGTGCTTCTATCTGGCGGCGCTGGTGGCCGGGGCGAAGATGGCCCGGCATGTGGGAGAAGACGCGTCCGCGGCAGAGTACGAACGGCTGCATCGCGCGGGGCGGGAGAAGACGCAGCGGGAGCTCTTCAACGGCGAGTACCTGGTGCAGACGTTCGACTGTCTCAGCCCCGACGCGCCCAAGTACCAGCACGGTATCGGGTGTCTGAGCGACCAGCTCTTCGGGCAGCTTGCAGCCCACGTGGCGGGGCTGGGCTATGTGCTGGACGAGGACGTCGTCCAGTCCTCGCTCGCGGCGGTGTTCAAGCACAACTTCCGTGATCCGCTGGGCGAGCACTGCAATATTCAGCGGATCCACGCGCTGGCCGACGAGTCGGGGCTGCTGATATGCAGCTGGCCGCGCGGCGGGCGCCCGATGTACCCGTTCCCCTACAGCGACGAGGCGTGGACGGGGATCGAGTACCAGGTGGCCAGTCATCTGATCTACGAGGGGCTGGTGGACGAGGGGGCGGCGATCGCGGTGGCGATCAGGCATCGCTACGACGGACGGCGAAGGAACCCCTATGACGAACTGGAGTGCGGGCACCACTACGCGCGGGCCCTGGCGAGCTGGGGCATGCTGCTGGCGATGTCGGGGTTCCGCTACGATGCGGTGGAGAAAGCGATTCACCTTGCCCCGCGCCTGCCCGCGGGGAGCAAATCGCTACGGTGCATCTTCACGACCGGGTCGGCCTGGGGGACGTTCAGCTACGATGGGCGAACACTGACCATCCGACCGGTTGAGGGGAACCTTGAAATTCAGCGAGTGATTCTGGAGGGCAGGACCGTCGGGATCGATCCGAGCCGCCGCACCGCGCGGGCGGGCAAGACCTGGAAGGCAAGTTGACGCGCATCCTGTCCATGAAAGGTCGGCATGCCCATGGTGATTACAGCTACCGCTCCCTTTCGCGACGTGTACACTCCGGGGCCGAACATCAATGATCACAGCTTCATCCGCGCCGGCGACACGTGGCATCTTTTTCACATCTGGAATGCGACCGGCACGCCGCTGGACAACGTGATCGGCCACGCCACCAGCAAGGATCTCCTGGCCTGGCAGCGGCAGCCGGACATCCTGCCCAAGGCACCCAAGCCCTCATGGGAGTGGCATCCGGGGGCCAACGCGCCCTACTGCATCGAGTTCGCAGGCACCTACTACTTGTTCTACAGCCGGTACGACTGGCCGGAAGGTCGGCGGCACCAGCGCCAGCACATTGGTGTCGCCACCAGTCCGGACCTTTTCAACTGGACGCCCTACGCAGGCAATCCAGTCTTCCATCCCGCGCCGTGGTGGTCGCCGTGGGAGGACGCCGACTCGAATCAGTTCCGCCCGGGCTGCTGCCGTGACCCGCACGTGATCCGGCTGGGGGATCAGTTCGTGCTCTACTATGTCGCGTTGACGCACAAGCCTCGCGTGTGTGCCATCGGCCACGCGGTCTCTCACGATCTGTCTCACTGGGAGGACCGCGGCCCGGTGCTGGAGATGGGACTGTTCGAGCGTGAGCCGATCATGTGCGAGTCGCCCGGCGTCGTGTTCCACGGTGGCCGCTGGCACCTGTTCTACACGCAGGATCTATCGACCTGGCACGCCGTGGCGGACACGCCGTTTGAGTTCAGCAAGCCCGCCAGGCTGGTCAGCACCCACGCCTCAGAGGTCTTCGAGTGGGACGGACGCTGGTACATGTCCCACTGCTGCCATGGCGGCCTGAGCCTGGCCCGGATCGACATGTCGGCTGACCCGCCGCGGGTATTCGAGATCGAATAAGGGGCGGCCCTGTTCGGTCAGCCTATGCCGTCGGGGATGTGGCAGTTGAAACTCCATTGCGAGTCGGCCGGCGGGACTTGCTGCGGCTCGACGTTCTGCATGGTGCGGAAATTCACGAAGTTGGGCTTGACGACCTCCTGCCAGATCCGCTCGAGCTCCACGAACGACACCGGCTTGTGCTCCTTGGGGGCGTCCTTGTCGTAGGCCGCCAGCAGTTCCTTGGCCCTGCGGCCGAGGTACGCCACCTCATCGCGCACCATCCGCTCGCCCACGCGCCGGTCGGCCAGCGGCGCGTCGGCGCCCATGGCGAAATGCCGGTGCTCCTCCCGCAGGCTCTTCTGAACTTCCGCGGGGGGGATGCGCGACACGTCCACGCACTCGGGCCGCAGGGCCCACAGCAGGCTCGTCTCGACCTTGCCCGCGTGGTCGCCCTTGCTGTTGCCCTGGCCGTCGAAGCCGTTGATGTTGGCCTCCCAGTCGGGCAGGCCGTACAGCCGCATCGACAGGTGAGGCTGCAGCAGCCCGGTCAGCGTCTTGAGATCGGTCCAGTTCGCGCCATAGTGCCCGGTCACGTTGATGGCCGCGTGAAAGCCCAGGGCGTCGAAGGCCCGCCACTGATAGCACACGTTCTTGAAGTGGATCCAGGCAGGCACGGCCGTCATCCACGTCCGCATCTCGCCGATGGCATTCCTCGCCCACGGGGCATATACGCCGGTCTCGTGGACGTGCCAGTAGTCGACCGGCGCGACGATTCCCCCGTGCTCCCGCGCAGCGGCGACGCAGATCGCCTGCGCCTTGAGCGCGTCAAGCCCCAGAGCGTTCTGGGGGCCGTGCGCCTCGCACAGCCCCTGGGGCGCCCACACCACCGGACACGCCGCCATCGCGGCTTCCAGTTCATCCGGGAACATCCGCTCCCACTGTACTTCACGCACCTTGTACCTCCTATCCGGGTGTCACTTTATATCGTGTCGATTATTGTGGTAGGCCCGCATAGGTGCAAAGGATGACATTCGACGGCAAGACCGCGCGACGTCAAGCGCAGCCTCGGGCGCCATTTCTGATCGACGGACTTCGTGCCTGTTTTTCAACTACCGCAGGTTAGCGGAGCGCGCCCGCGTGGAGTTTGGCGCCGCAGTCCCGGCGGCCCCGGGCCATCGCCAGGCCGCCGAGGGCCAGCAGGCCGAAGGTGGCCGGCTCGGGGATGATCGCACTCTGACCAGCGCCGGTCAGGATCGCGATGAACGGGTTGATGTCCTCGGTGTTGATCACGCCGTCGTTGTTGGTGTCGTAGACCGCCGGATCGACGCCATAGGTCGACTGGAAGCTGCCGGGATTGGTCAGCGCCATGATGAACGGGTTGATGTCTTGGGTGTCCACCGTCCCGCTGCCGTCGAAGTCGCCGGGCAGGTAAGCATCGGCCACGGACATCTGCAAGACGATGTTGTCGACCATGATCGCGGGGACATCAGTAATCTTCCCGCCGTAGAGCCAGAAATACTGATGAGCTTCGTAATAGGTGAACATGCGCACGGCGACGACATAGTATGGATAGGTCTGCGTCAATTCGTTGAGTACATCGTCCTTGCCGTCCTGGGTCGTCTCGCCGTTATTGGGGTCAAAATTCCAGTTGGTCAGATCGTCGGTGGAGATGTGCATCCATCCGTTGTTATTGCCGGCGGCTACCGGTGTGTTGGGCCAGTCCCACCAATCGCCCCAGTTGAAGCGGGCGATAAGATCACCGTCCAGCGTTCCGGCTTCGATGGCGCCTCGGGGGTTGACGGCTATGCCTTCGCCTACATAGCCGACATCATGCGGCGGTAATTCGTTGGTGCCGAAGAACCCGATCTCGAAGTTCGTTGACGCCCCCGGATTGCTCGACTCGCCGCCGGGCGGATCCCAGCGATTGAGATAGAAATCAAACTCCAGGTGAAAGGCCCCGGGCACGTTGCCGGCGGGCGCTTCGAACCACTGGGCCGCGCGCGTGTAGAACAGGAGGCCTTCCAGCACGTGATTGGCTCCACTGAGATCCGTCGGGTCGCTTGAGCGGTTCATGCTGCCCAAGTCGCCGGAGGCTTGGGTGTCGCCGCCAGTCTCGGCAAGATCGCGTGGGTCATCGTAGGTCGAAAAACCGCCCAAGCCGCCTAACGACGGCGGACCATACTGAGCGAGCCACAGCCCCAAGTCCGCATCCTGGTTGAAACGATGGACGGGAATGAAGGTGTTGTTCGCGTCCAGTGAGCCACTGTTCTTGAGATTGCCCACAGTTTCGAAGTCGCCGTTCTGGATGAGATTGCCCGAGAGGGCTGCGTGGACTGTTGAGCAGAAACCAAGGCCCGCCACGAGCGCAAGAACGAGCGTTCGCATCGACCATTCTCCTGTTCGAGATTGCCGAACGGCCATCGAGATCGACTACCTCGGGATAGAGGGGCATTCCGACATGGTCCCACATGGAAACAAGCCGCGCGTCCAACGGCGACCTGTCACTCCACGAGACAATTCGGCTCCAGCGGTGCCGTACTGCCCCCCCGTCAACTATATCTCACCGGTTTGACACAGAAAACCAACGGATCGCGCAATACATTTGCCCATATACGCTCTCGCGGCATTCAATTTCCGCGGCAGCGCCCATACCTGGCGAGGACGGAAGCCGGCTGTGCTGGTTCCATCGGTCTGAGTGCGGATACGGCCTCCCCGTGACAGACCGATGCATCGGGACTCATAGCGCGGTGGTCGTTGGCTCGTAGCGCAGGGTAAATAACGGGCTGGTGGAGCGATGTAATCAAAAGAAAGACCCCGGCTTGCGCCGAGGTCTTCTTCTGGTATCAATAGCGGGGGTAGGATTCGAACCTACGACCTCCGGGTTATGAGCCCGACGAGCTACCAGACTGCTCTACCCCGCAGTCATGTTGAGTCACGCATCGTAGTCCGAAACGAGGCACTGTCAAATCATAGACGGCTCGTGAGCCGGGCCGACGGCTTGCCTGCGGATGCTGTCGCGGGCAGTGGTCAGCGGTATGGGGGCCCAACTGGCAGCCACTGCCGGGCGGGTCTGTCACACTGGCAGCATTGGGCAGGCCGCATCGCATCCATCACGCCGGCAAATTTTCCATAAGTGCCGTATTTATTAGTGGTTGTGCATAAACTCTGGCACGGCATGGTTTGGTACTGCCTTTGCCTGTTCCATTGCACGCAGTGGCGCATTCGGACGCCGAGACGGCGAAGGGCGGCGTTGCTTGACGCAGGCCGGCTGAAAGAATCGCTCGGCGATCTGGACGGACGTCGACGGGACACTTACCTGACTACCTGAACTCGCAATGGAGTCGAACTATGGCCGCGAAGGAATTGGCCTTTGATGTGGATGCTCGCAAGAGTCTTCTGGCAGGCGTGGAAAAGCTGGCGGCTGCGGTCAAGAGCACGCTGGGCCCCCGCGGCCGCAATGCTGTGCTCGACAAGAGCTGGGGGGGGCCGACAGTCACCAAAGACGGCGTGACGGTGGCCGAAGAAATTGAACTGGGCGACAAGAATGAAAATCTGGGCGCCCAGCTTGTGAAAGAGGCCGCCAGCAAGACCTCCGACAAGGCGGGCGATGGTACGACGACCTCGACGGTGCTGGCGGAGGCGCTGGTGAAAGAAGGCTTCAAGCAGATCACCGCTGGTGTGGACGCCAATGCTTTGATTCGGGGCATGAAGGCGGCGGCGGCGGCGGTGGTGACGAGCATCGGCAAGCAGAGCAAGCCGATTGACGTCAGCAAGAAGGAAGAGATCGCCAACGTCGCGGCCATCAGCGCCAACAACGATCCCGAGATCGGGCGCATCATGGCGGACGCCTTCATGAAGGTCGGCAAGGACGGGGTTATCACCGTCGAGGAGGGCAAGGGACTTGAGACTTATGTGGATGTGGTGGAGGGCATGCAGTTCGACCGCGGCTATCTATCGCCGAACTTCGTGACCGACAACGACGAACTGGTCTGCGAGTTCGAAAAGTGTCTGGTACTGGTCTTTGAAGACAAGATCAGTTCAGTGCAGAAGCTTGTGCCTCTTCTTGAGAAGGTGCAGAAGGCCAAGAAGCCGCTGCTGATCATCGCCGAGGACATCGAAGGCGAAGCGCTGGCGACCTTGGTGGTCAACAAGCTTCGCGGTGTGCTGAACGTGTGTGCGGTCAAGGCGCCGGGCTATGGTGATCGCCGCAAGGCGATGTTGCAGGACATCGCGGTTTTGACCGGCGGCGACGCGATCATGAAGGATCTGGGCGTCGAACTGGATAAGGTCGAACTGGCCCAGCTTGGCATGGCCAAGCGCATCACGGTCACGGCCGACAACACGACGATCATTGAGGGGGCGGGCGACAGCAAGGCGATCCAGGCCCGCATTCAGCAGATCCGCAATGAAATTGAGACGACGACCAGCGACTATGATCGCGAGAAGCTGCAGGAGCGTCTGGCCAAGCTGGCTGGCGGTGTGGCTCAGATCAAGGTCGGTGCCGCGTCGGAAGCGGAGTTGAAGGAGAAGAAGGCTCGCGTCGAAGACGCGCTGCATGCGACCCGCGCGGCCGTGGAAGAGGGCATCGTGCCGGGCGGTGGCGTGAGTTTTCTCCGGGCCCTGGATGCGATCAGGAAAATTGAGACGAGTGGCGCTGACGAGGCGGCTGGTGTGGATGTCGTGCGGCGAGCGCTGCGTGTGCCGCTGCAGACCATCGCCGACAATGCTGGCGAGCGCGGTACGGTGGTGGTCACGAAGGTGCTGGCGGGCAAGGGCAGCTTCGGCTTCGACGCGCTGGCGCTGGAGTATGGCGATCTGGTGGCCAAGGGCATCATTACGCCCGCGAAGGTCGATCGCACAGCCCTGGAAAACGCGGTGAGTGTGGCGACCCTGCTGTTGACCTGCGACTGCGTGATCACCGAGGCGCCCAAGGACGAAGAAGAGGGCCACAGCCACGGCGGGCCCGGGATGGGCGGCGGCATGCCGGGCATGGGCGGCATGGGTGGTATGGGCGGCATGATGTGACATCACGGCGGTAGCTTGAAACAACCGCATCAAGGATAAAGTTTGCGGGCACTCGGGCGCACTCACCTCCGCCCGCGGCAATGGAAGGAACTTCGATGAAAATCAATCCCCTCGACGATCGTGTATTGATCAAACCGGCTGAGGCGGCCGCGAAGACAGCCAACGGCATCTATCTGCCCGAGTCGGCCAAGGACAAACCCCTGCGCGGCACGGTGTTGGCTGTGGGCCCGGGAAAAGTCGGCGACAACGGCAAGCGCAAGTCCGTCCCGGTGAAGAAGGGCGACGAGGTGCTGTACGGCTCCTATGCCGGCACTGAGATTGAGATTGACGGCGTCGAGCACAAGATCATGCGCAGCGGAGAACTGCTGGGCGTGATTGAGAAGTGACCCAGTCGGCCCGGCGTGGTCGCATACGGCGCCGGCCAGTTGGAAACATCCGAAACCAGGCAAAGTAAAACGAGAATTGGAGCCACAGCGATGGCCAAGAAGCAGATGATGTTTGGAGCCGACGCGGCGGTTCAGCTTCGCAAGGGGCTGGAACAACTCAACAACGCCGTGAAGGTCACCATGGGGCCGACCGGACGGAATGTAATCATGCACAAGTCCTTCGGTGGTCCGGCGGTGACCAAGGACGGCGTGTCAGTGGCCAAGGAAGTCGAACTGCCCGAGCCGTTTCAGAATATGGGCGCGAAGATGGTGGTCGAGGTCGCGAAGAAGACTTCCGACAAGGCCGGCGACGGCACGACCACGGCGACGGTGCTGGCCGACGCGATCTATGCCGAAGGCCTGCGTCACGTGACGGCCGGTGCCAACCCGATCGCGCTGCAGCGCGGCATCGCCAAGGCGGCGGAAGCAGCCAGTGAAGCGATCAAGGCCGCGGCGACCAAGTGCAAAGGCCAGGGCGATCTGGAGAAGATCGCCACCGTCTCGGCCAATCATGACGCGGAGATCGGCAAGCTCATCGCCCAGGCTATTCACAAGGTCGGAGCCGAGGGCGTGGTCGAGGTCGAGGAAGGTAAGACGGCCGAAACCGTCCTTGAGTACGTTGAGGGCATGCAGTTCGATAAGGGCTACCTGTCACCGTATTTCATGACAGACGCCCAGACGCAGGAGTGCGTGCTGGAAGACGCGCTGATCCTGATCTATGAGAAGAAGATCAGCAACCTGCCTGATCTGCTGCCGTTGCTGAACAAGGTAGCGATGGAGCAGAAGCCGCTGCTCATCATCGCCGAAGACGTGGAGAACGAGGCGCTGGCGGCGCTGGTGATCAACCGTCTGCGCGGCGTGCTCAAGGTCTGCGCGGTGAAGGCTCCCGGCTTCGGCGACCGCCGCAAGGCGATCCTCGGCGACATTGCGGTGCTCACCGGCGGCGAGTTCATCAGTGAAGATAAGGGCCTGAAGCTTGAAGCCGTGGAGCTCGGGCAGCTTGGCCGGGCGAAGAAGATCAGTGTCGATAAAGACAACACCACGATTGTCGAGGGAGCGGGCAAGAAGAAGGATATCGAGGCCCGCATCGCCCAGATCCGCCAACAAATCGAGACGACCACCAGCGACTACGACCGCGAAAAGCTTCAGGAGCGACTGGCCAAGCTTACGGGCGGCGTGGCGATCGTCCACGTCGGCGCCGCGACCGAGACGGCGATGAAGGAACGCAAGGATCGCGTGGACGACGCTCTGCATGCGACCAAAGCAGCCGCCCAGGAGGGTTACGTGCCCGGCGGTGGGGTGGCGCTGCTGCGGGCGATTGCCGCGGTCGATGCCCTGCGCGGCAAGTTGCGCGGTGACGAGAAGATCGCCTGCGAAATCGTGGCCGAGGCCCTGCGCGCGCCCACGCGCCAGATCGCGGCCAACGCCGGTTTCGACGGCGACATTGTCGTGGAGACCGTGCTCGAGCAGGAGGGCGCCAGAGGCTTTGACGCGGCGACGGGCGAATACGTCGACCTGGTCAAGGCCGGCATCATCGACCCGGCCCTGGTGGCGCGCACGGCCCTGCAGAACGCGGCCTCGGTGGCGGGCCTGATGCTCACCACCAACGTGCTGGTTACCGATCTCAAGGACGACAAGGAAGCCGTCGCCGGCGCGACGGCGTGAACCCGCGGCGGTGCGCAACGAGTCGTACCGCCATGAAGCGGACTGAACAACGATGAGCATTGTGGGCCACGTTCCCGCGGCTTGCGTTCACGGCTTGCCGTGGACGTCGGCCGCGACTGGCCGTGAAATCACACCCTGACCGCATGACCAACCCAGGGCCGACTCCCTGGGTTTGTCATGAACGGCCCGACCAACCGCCCGCCGACCACGCGGAACCCGCCGCCATGGCCACCAAGCGCGACTACTACGAGATTCTCTCCGTGAAGCGTGATGCCCACGGTGATGAGATCAAGCGCGCTTATCGCAAGATGGCCATGAAGTACCATCCCGATCGCAACCCCGGGGACAAGGATGCCGAACGCAAGTTCAAGGAGGCGGCCGAGGCCTATGAGGTGTTGTCGAGTCCGGAGAAGCGGGCCCGCTACGACCGCTACGGCCATGAGGGTCTGGCAGGCACCAGTGGGCATAACTTCTCACACATGGATGTTGGCGACATCTTCTCGATGTTCGAGGATATCTTCGGGGGGGCGTTCGGGGGAAGTGGGCACAGCCGGCCGCAATCATCGGCGAGGCGAGGTTATGACCTTGAAACCCAGGTCAGCATTGAACTTGAAGACGTGGTCGAAGGCACGCAGGTGGAGGTTGAGTTCACCCGCCAGGACAACTGTCAAACCTGTGGGGGCAATGGCGCCAAGCCTGGGTCGGAGCCCGTCACCTGTGTGACCTGCGCCGGCCAGGGCAAGGTGGCGCAATCGGGGTTCGGCGGGATGTTTCGGATGGTCACAACCTGTCCGGCCTGCGGTGGGGCGGGTAAGAGCTACACGGAAAAGTGCTCCAAATGCGGCGGGTCGGGCCGCCAACCCAAGCGACGGGTTCTCACGGTGCGCGTGCCGGCAGGGATTCATGACGGTCAGGCTGTGCGCGTTCCCGCCGAAGGGGAGCCAGGTGCTCATGGCGGCCCTCGAGGCGATCTGCACGTTGTCGTGCGTGTACGACCGCACAAGCTCTTTGAGCGCGACGGCGACACGCTGGTGCTGCGTATGCCGGTGAGCTTTTCGCAGGCGGCCCTCGGGGCCGAAGTCGAAGTGCCGACGCTCAATGGCCGGCAGACGCTCAAGATCAAACGCGGCACGCAGCATGGCGAATTGTTCCGTGTTCCCGGGGCTGGTCTGCCCAATCTGAGGTCCGGACGCCGTGGCGACCTGGTGGTCGTGCTGATGATTGAAATCCCCCAGCGGTTGACCAAACGGCAGGAGCAGCTGTTGCGTGATTTCGCCGAGACGGAGGATCGAGACGTGTTGCCGGAAAGCGGCGGCTTCTGGGAGCGGATTAAAGAATATCTGGGCGCGGGCAAGGGTTGAGGGGCCAGGCGGTGGACCGGTATGGTGATCGAGGTGAAACATGAGTGGTGAATCAAGCGAGCGTGCGCAGGAACGGGCGTCTGAGGCCGAGGCCCAATCCCAGATGCCCGCGTCAACACCGAGTGCGGCAGGTGACGATCAGCGGATTGTTGACGAAGCTTCTTCGCTGCTTGAAGCGGTGCAGCGTGAGCGGGACGAGATGGAGCAGCGGCTGCTGCGTACGGCTGCGGACTACCAGAATTATGTACGGCGCAGCCAGCAGAATGTTAGACAGGCGGCCGAGCAGCAGCTTCTGGAGCTGGGGCGGGCGATGGTGACGGTGCTGGACCACTTCGACCACGCCACGGCCGTGGACCCCGAGGCCACCGGCGCCCAGACCTTGCTTGAAGGCGTCAACATCGTGCGAAACGAACTGCTGCGCACACTTGAGCGCTTCGGAATTCACAGGTTGGAAGTGGGGCGAGGCGATAGCTTTGACCCCGAGAAGCACGAGGCGCTGATGCGCGAAGAAGACGCGGATGTGGAGCCGGGCCATGTGGTGCGGCAGTTGCAGCCGGGTTATGTACTCGACGACAAGACGCTGCGACCGGCGAAAGTCGCGCTGGCCGCGGAGGCCTGAGAGGCCTGAGAGTCTCTGAGCTTGGCCGTGAAGGAGTCTGCCGATGCCCACCTACGACTATGTCTGCGAGAAGTGCGACCATGCGTTCGAGGAGTTCCAGTCGATCACGGCCAAGCCGCTGTGCAAGTGCCCGAGCTGCGGCAAACCTGGTCTCAAACGATTGATCGGCACCGGGGCCGGCGTCATATTCAAGGGTTCGGGCTTCTACGAAACGGACTATCGCTCGCCGACCTACAAGAAAGCGGCCCAGTCCGAGGGCGCGGTAGCCACCGAGTCGTCCAAGGCCGACGGCGGCAAGGCCGGTGCGGCCGACAAAACGGGCGACGGGGCCGCCAGTGCTTCCCCCAAATCTTCTGCCCAAGATGCGAAGTCGCCCGATGCCGGTGGAAAGGCGACAGGCGGTTCGAAGTCCACGCCCGCATCGTGAATCTGGTGAGCTAGCGCTGGAGCACCCAGCCATCGCGTGTCAGCGTGACGGCTGCAACTCGACGAGATCGGCAATCGTGGTTTCGGCGAGCAGTTTCTCGACCAGATCAACGGCCTGATCCAGTTTCTCGTTGAGGTGTTCGAGCGACCGTCCGGCCGGATCGCCATTGCCGCCGATGTGCGCGGCGCGGCGGATGGGATCGACCGCGATGATGACGTCGAGGACCGAAAGTTGCGCCGGCTCTCTCGCCAGCCAGAATCCGCCGTGCAGCCCGCGCTGCGAATGAACCAGGCCAGCCCGGCCCAATGCCTGTAAAACCTTCGAGGCATAGCGAGGGGGGATATGGGCCGCATCGGCGATCTGCTGGCTGGTGAGCGAACCGTCCGGGCGATTGCCCAACCACACGACCGCGCGAAGGGCGTACTCCGCCGTTTGTGAGAACATCCTCGCGACCCCTTTGTGGACGGGACCCCGATCCAGGCGTCTCACGCCGTCCACGATCGTGCAGACGCCATCCTGATAATAAGATCATACAAGCCGATGAGTGCCTTGTATAGAGGCCGTCTGCGAATTTGGCAAAACATGCCCTGTGCGCAGGGCAGCAGGACTCTTGGCAAGGGGTGAACTGGCAAAGGCGGCTCAGCACTTCCCGGAAGACGTCGCCGTCACCAAAGGAGGAGGCTTGACACTTAAGGCTGGCATTTACAGGAACTTGCGAAGCCGCATAAACCCACCGTCCTGTGCCCGCTCCTCGACCTGTTCGTACCCGAGCTTGTGGTTGAGCGTGAGCATGGGTTCATTGTGCTTGGCGCAGCGGGTGTACATGAATTTCGCCCCCGCCTCCACGGCGACGCTCTCGCTAAGCAGTTTCAGGAATAGGCTCAACCCCCGTCGACGGTAGGCGGCCAGAGTGTGCGTGTTGCGAATCTGGGCGCCGACGCGTCCAATCAACTCCGGCCAGATCTCAGGATCATGCTTGCCGTCAAAACCTTCGTTGTAGGTGCGGATTTCAAGCCAGACCATGGCTGCCGGTTCGCCGTCGAGCGTTTCGACGATCTGAAGCCTGTCATTGCGTTTGCCGCTTTCGACTTCCTCAAGCATGCGGCGCAGATTGGCGCGAAACGGCTCGTCGTCTCTGGCATTCGGATCGGCCACGCGCACGGACCCGAGCATGCACTGAATGGCGAATTCTTCATGGTGAGCGCGGTTGAACGGGGCGACACGAAAGCCCGGGGGCGGTGGCGGAACGTGCATCTGGCTCATGGGAGGACTCCAGAACGGCTCGGATCAGGCCGGCGCGTTGGTCAGGTGACTGCCCATTTGGTGGGCTATCCGCCACGGGGCGAGAATTTGCGGTCCCCAGTCAGGCGGCTGCACGATCGTGGTCGGGAGCGATATCGTCTGACGGCCCGTACGGGCGTCTTTCCACCAGCCTGCCGCGACGCCGCCTTGCACAGCCGCGCCCAGAGCCGCGGCATCGACCAACTGCGGAACCTGAACGGGCAGACCGGCCACCGCGGCCACGATCTTCGGCCACAGCGTGCTTCGGGCGGCGCCACCGAGCATGACCAGCTCGGCGAGTCGATCTTCACCGGCGAGTTTCTTTGCCGCCAGCACCGCCTCGCACGCCAGACCGTTCATGACCGCACGCAGCAGGTCGCCTCGCTGGTGAGAAAGCGACAATCCCGTCCATGCGGCCGCACGTTCACCGCCAAGCGTCGGCAGGAAGCAAACGCCGCCGGCGTCAGGGCTCGCTGACGTTGCCAGATCTTCAGCCTGCGGGTAGTCGCCTGCATTCAGGCCCAGCCAGGTCATCGCGCGATCGTAATAGCCGCTTCCGGCCGCCAAGGCGTCGATCAGGCCCCATCCGTCACCGTCGACGGTCGGGGCACGAAAAAGCCGGCCGCCCAAGTCGAGGCGGGCATTGTCGGTACATGTGAACAGAACCCAAGCGGTGCCGGTGGACAACATCGCCTGACCGGCGCGCAGGATGCCAGCGCCCAGGGCGGCGGCATGCTGGTCGTGGAGCGGCGCGCAAACGGGAATGCCGACGGGCAGATGCAGGGCGCTGGCCGCCTCGGAAGTCAGGCGGCCGACGGCGGTGTCGGGCCGGCGAAGGGGTGGCAGTTTGTCGACGTCCAGCCCCACCGCGTCGGCCAGAAGCTCATCCCAGTCGAGCGCCGCCAGGTTCAGCATGCCGGTGATGGCGGCGTTGCTCGCGTCACTGCCCGACTCGCCGGTGAGCCAACGGCAGACAAAGTCTTCGACACTGCTCAACGTCACGGTTTGCTCGAGCGCGTGGGGGGCATGTTGTGCGAGCCAGGCGAGCAGTGGGGCGAGGATGCCTGCGTCACTGCGGCCGGTGCGGGCAAAAATGGCATTAGACCCCAGCTTCCGCGTCAGGGACCGGCGCGACTCGCTCGCCCGGACGTCCATCCAGGAGATGATCGGCGTCATCGGGACGTGGCTGGCGTTGAGCAGCAGCGTCGCGGCCGCCTGGGTTGACAGTCCGATGCCGCATACGTTGGCGTTGTCGGCGTGGTTCAGGGCGGCGTGGACGGCCTGGACCATGGCCGCCTGCAACTCCATGGGGTTCTGCTCGAACCACCCGGGCTGCGGGCTGTGCAATCCGTAGGCGGCCGCATGGGCTGGAAGCGGCCGACCGTCGCGAGTCAACAGCATGGCCTTGACGGCGGTCGTACCCACATCGATGCCCAGGACCGCGTCCATGATACGCCTACTCCGCCTCGTTCTCCGCCGCGTTGGTGACGACAGTGCTGTCGATGCCAAGGGTTTCCGCGGCGGCCAGCAGCAGGCCGACGGCATCGCCGCGCACCATGACCTGATGATGGGATCCGCCAAACTGGCTCCAGGTCGCGAGGAAGTCGTCGAGCGTGCCCGCAGGCTGGAACTTGAAATGCGGATGGCGAACGTGGTCGAATGGCCCCCAGGCGGCGACTTCGCCGGTGGCGACGACCATGCGGAAGTCGCCATCCGGGGCCAGCGCGAGGGAGGCGAGCGTCACCGGCCCGGGCTGCGGCGCGAAGACGGGTGTGGCCGGCGCCTCGGGTGTGGGCGCGAGCGGGAAAGGACGGGGTGCGAGCAGCGGCTTGCGGCGGGGGGCGGCGGTGGCGTAGTTGCCCTCGCCCATGTGGGCCATCACGACGGCCTCGCCCTCGAAATCCATGGAGAACATTTCGACAAAATCGGCCGGACCGGCCACGTCTTGCATGGCTGCGACCAGCGAGGCGCAGCATACGTCGCCTTCACCCGCGTAGCCGTAGCCGTCGGCCAGCAGTTTCGAAGCCGCGTAGAACGGCAGCGTGGGAATGCGGCCATCCTCGCTGACGGTAAGGAAGTGCACGGCCAGGGCGTCGAGGTGGTCCTCGACGGCAATCTGCTCCAGCGCCAGGGACACGCGAACAGCTGCTTCGTGCTGGATGTCGGTCAGTTCGTCGCTGATGCGGAAGATTGAGGCGTTATCCTTGATTCGCTGCTTGACCACTTGTGCATTCGCGCTCGCGGCGAGTTCGGCGATGCGTCGTGGTTCGACGGGCAGGATGGCCGGTCCGATGCGCATGAGCAGGGCGGCCTCGTCGACGGTAAAGTCGCCCATGCCGGCCATCGGGCGGCCAACGATGCCGGTGCGCATGGAGCGAAGGAGCGTGCGTATGCGCGCGGCCATGCACCATGTGCGCAGCAGGCCGATGGCCATCGGATCACGCCAATGGCCGACGATGACCGGCGGATGCTTGCCGCCGCGGGCCAACACGTTGGCCAGATCCTGCACGCCGTGGACGCCATGGTTGCGCGAAAGGAAGGTATTGTCCTTCAGGTCGCCGGGGCCGGCGTCGGGCTGGGTGTCGAAAAGCAGGATCGGCAGCGGCGTTTCGATCAGCGCGCTGGCGCTGTTGAGGCTCGGGGCATAGGTTAGATGCACGACCACGATCACGTCGCAGGGCTCGGCGCTGAACCCGCGCACGGCCATGTCGACCTGATCGCGGCTGAGGCAGACGCCGGGGTAGCGGACGTCGGCCCAATCCCACGAAGCGGCGAGTTTTCGGGCCCACGCATCCTGCGTCTCACGGAGCTTGGGGCCGCCGCGTTCATAAAGCTGGGGCATGAGGGCGAGCAGGCCAATCTTCACACGGGCGCCTTGACGGCATGGGTGCGTCTTCGTTTTGTCAGAGCTGGGTGACACCGCCGGCCTCCTTCACGCTTGTGAGCAGACGCTGGGCATTGTTGCAGAACACGTCGGCCACGTCGTCGTGGCTCAGCCCGCACGCCTCGGCCGCGCGGCGGAACGAATCGATCTGCTGATACAGGAAGAAGGTGTAATCCTCATCCCCCGCCGGTGTCTTGCGCACGCGTCGGTCCTCCCAGTCCGCCTGGTAGATGACGTTGACGTACTCGCCACCCTCGTCCAGCCGCTTGCCGCGGAAGGCCAGAATCGGCAGATCCGAGCCGTAGAGAATCCGCTTCGGGCCCGCCGTCTTGATGAGCGTCCGCATGATCGGCTCGCAGTCGTTGGCTGAGAAATCCCACAGCAGGTTCTCGCACTGACCGATGCGTTTCACCGCGTCGTGCCCGTCGGGTGTATCCGTGTACGCCCGGCCGATGTGGGCCACGATCACCTTCGCACGCGGGTACCTGCGGTTGATCGTCTCCAGTTGCGTCAGATTGAACTCGTCAGCAATCCGCCGATCACCGCGCGGCACGTGCAGCATCACGATCAGGCCATGATGATCCGCCCACTCCAGGTGCGACTCCGGCAGCATGTCGAAGATCTTCACCTCGGCCGCGGGAATCTTGTGCGGCATCGTCGGGTAGGGCTTGAGTCCCGAAAAGCGGCCAGTTGCGAATTTCTGCTCCAGCTCCGCCACCGACCAGTACGGATTCTCCAGCAGCAGACCCCAAAGCCGATCGGCCGGATAGCGCGTCATCACCTCGGCCACGTAGGCATTATCCGGCTCAATGTATGGCGGATGCGGCGAGCCGAATACGCACACCCGCACATCCTTTCCGGGCAGCATCTTGATCTGCCAGTCGAAATACTCGTTAGCCCGGAAGCTGCGGCCGCTGGTCACACGGCCGGCCCAGTCCAGCCTGGCGCCGGGTACGGGGTCCGACAAGCCGATGTGCCCGTGGATGTCGATGATCCGCCGCGGCAGAAAATCACGCAGTCGCTGCTCGTAGAACGGCATATCCACGTCGAAGTAGTGCGCGTCGGGCGTCAGAAAACCACGGCGAAGGTCGTGAATGCTCATGGCTGAAAAGTTCCTGTCAGACAGCCTCAAAGGCTGGGTATGTCAATCCACCGCTGGGTGACGCTGCTTTGCTGAGCCGCGTGCATGATGGCCTGCACCGCGATCGCCTCATCAATCCCGGGACTGGTGGGCGCATCGTCGGCGATCGCGCGCAGGAATGCGGCCAGGCATTCGATGTGAGCTCGGTCCCAGCCGATGGCGAACTTCGGGCCCGGTAGCCGGGCCTTGGGATAACGCTGCACACATTCGATGCGCTTGAAGCCGCGCTCTCCGCCATACGCCGCCTCGGCCGGCGTGTTGTCGTATACCTCCAGCCAGTTCGGGTCCATCAGGTTGAACCGCATCGCCCCGTGCGAGCCATGCAGCTCGAAACGCAGTTCGTCCTGCGCCCCGGTTGCCAGCCGGCTGGCCTCGACCGTGCCTGTGGCGCCGCCAGCCGTCTTGAGCAGCATGTACGCGATGTCGTCGACCTGCACCTTCGCCTTGCCGCCATCAGCCGTGGGACGCTCGGGGATGAGTGTGGGCAGATCGGCAAATACTTTTTCGAACGGCCCGACCAGATGCAGCAGCAGGTCGAGGGCGTGACTGCCCAGGTCGCCCAGCGCCCCCGCGCCGCTACGGCCCATGTCCATGCGCCAGCTCATCGGGCGATTGGGATCGACGTAGCCCGCGTGCAGGTAAACCGCGCGGAAACCCAGCAGCCGGCCGAGAAACCCCGCCTCGATGAGCTGACGGGCGCGGATTGTTGCCGGCAGGTAGCGGTACTGGCACACAAGCTGAAACTTGCCGCGTGCGTCCCGGGCGGCGGCCGCGATGGTCTTCGCTTCGTCAAGCGTGCGGGCCAGCGGCTTGTCGCAGTAGACGTGCTTGCCCGCCGCCAGGGCCGCCGCCGCCTGCTGGGCATGCATGTCATTGGGCGTGCAGACGTGGATCACATGCACATCGTCGCGGGCGATGAGCTTGCGCCAGTCGTCGGTGGCGAAGCTGTAACCATGCGCCAGCGCCTCGTCAGCTGTGCGCTGCCGCGTTGTGGCCACGCCCACCAGGCGCGTACGCGCTGGCGGCGGATCATAAATCCACGGGATAGCGGTGTGGCAGTAGCTCTGGAGCCTGCCCATGAACCCGAAGCCGATAATACCGATGCCAAGTTCGTTCATCCCTGGTTCTCAGTCCTCGCTCACGCGTAGCCCAGTTCGCGCTCCACTTCGCCGATGGACTCGTCGATGATGTCCATGCACTTGTGGGCTGTCGACTCGTTCATCACAATCGGCGGGCTCATGCGCAGAATATGTCCGGCGGGAATCCACGCCAGACCCTTGCGAAACGCCCGCTGGTAGATCAGCTTGCCCGCTTCGTCGAAAGGTTCCTTGGTCGCGCGATCCTTGACCAGTTCCACGCCCATCAGGCAGCCTTTCACACGCACGTCGCCGATGACAGGATGCGCCTGCTTCATCGTCGCCAGCCGCGAGGCAAAGAGCGTCTCCAGCCGGGCCGCGTTCTCCAGCAGCCCCTCCTGCTCGATCGCCTCGATCGACGCCAAGGCGGCCGCACAGGCCATCGGGTTGCCGCCGTAGCTGGTCGAAGCCGAGATGGATTCGATCGCTTCGCCGTAAGGCTCGCGGGCCATCATCGCCGTCACAGGGAAACCGTTGCCGAACCCCTTGCCGATGGTCACCACGTCGGGCAGAACGCCCCAGTGCTCCATCGCCAGGAATTTGCCCGTGCGGCCCATGCTGGTAAGCACCTCGTCGGCAAACAGCAGGATGCCGCGCTGATCACACCAACGACGCAGCTTCGGGAAGAAATCATCGGGCGGGAAAACCGACCCGGCCCAGCCCTGAATCGGCTCGAGCACGATCGCCGCCACACGCCCCACCGTCGCCTCGACGATGAACTCATCATAGAAGCGGATGTAAGCGTCCGTGTCGATCGAGCCGTCGGGCTTCTTGAACAGCGGCCGATACGGATCGGGCCGCGGCACAAGGTAGAAACCCGGCGAGCGTGAAGGGCCGCTGCTGGCATTCATCCGCGCCAGGCTGACGGCATGGCCCGACTTGCCGTGAAAGTCGCGGTAGCACGAAAGAAACTCGGCCTTGCCGGTCGCGGCCCGGCACAGGCGGATGCCCGCCTCCACCGCCGTGGTGCCCGAGTCATAAAGCTGGCCCACCTTCAGATCGCCGGGCAGGATGCCCGCCAGCTTCTCGAGCAGTTTCATCTTGATTGGCGTGGTGAAGTCGTGACAGTTCATCAGTGTCCGCGCGTAATGGGCGACCGCCTCCGACACCTTCGGATGGCAGTGGCCCAGCGTCGTCACGTAGATGCCCGACGAGAAGTCCAGATATACGTTGCCGTCCACATCGGTGAGCGTCACGCCGTGGCCCTTCTCGAAGCAGACGGGAAAGAGCTTCACCTGCCCGGAATAGCCCTTCATGACCTTCGCCGCCCGCTCATGCATGGCCCGCGATTTCGGCCCGGGGATGTCGGATGTCACCAGGCGCGGCAACTGAGCCAGGTCCACGTCGGCCCAGGCGGTATCGATATGGTCGGCAGTGGCGGTCATGATGCGTCTCCCATGAGTCAGACTTGTGCAGTCGCCTTGCTGATCTTCGCAGCAAGCTGCGCCTTGTGGTCTTTCAGCCAGTCGGCGAAGTCCGGGCGGGTGGTCACCGGCTCGTTGCATAAATCAAGCAATTCGTTGATGACGCGGGCCGCATCCGTTTCGGGGTGCGCGTCGGCAATGCGGCGGGCCACGCCCAGCCACGGCCTGCACTGCGCGTGGGCCTCGGACAGTTTGTCGGTCAGATCCAGAACTTTGGCCGGCTCCTTCATGTCGTCGACCAGCCCCGCCCACGCCGACCACGAGCTGTATGCCTTGGCCAACTGGTCCAGGTGCTTCATTGCCGTGTTGAACTGCCCCGCCAGCTCGCGGTCAAACTTGCCGCCGAACGCGCCGTGCTCCACGTCGTAGCGTTTCTGGGCACGATGGTCGTTGCGGTGATGGTCGCGCTGCTTCGGGTCGCGGAAATCGGGAATGTCGTACGGCTGGCCGTTCTCCTGCGACGAGCGGTAGCCCAGGATTCCCTGCAGTGTGCAGTCGGCCGCCGTGTAGATGTCGAACGGCGCCGGCTGCCCCGTGTGAATCTGCCGGGCGAAGTAATAGAGCACCCAGAAGTCGCCCCCGCCGTGGCCTGTCCGTCGCGCCAGTTCCGCCAGCGCCGGGTCAGGCCAGTCGGCCTTGACCTCGAATTTGGCCGTCTCTCCGCCGCCGCCCAGTCGCAGCTTCAGCGAGTTCCACTGCCACTCCGACGCGCCTCTGGTGCCCCACAGGCGCTGGATGTTCGTATCGTCGGTCATCGCTCCCATCAGGTTGCGCACCAGCCCATGATTGGACATCTTGACCAGCGACGGGCAGGGAATGCCCCATTTGCCTGCCGGGTCACGCATCACGTACCCCGGCAGGTTCTGCTCCGATCGCAGCGAAACCACCCGCGTCGGCCGCAGACCCGTGATGATCATGATCGGACCCAGCGAGTGCGTGTTGTAGTAGTGGCCATTGATCCAAGTCCGCCAGTTGTGCACCTGCCAGCCCGGCTCGATGGGCACGCCGTCAATGTAGGTGTACTGCAGCGTGCGGATCTCGTGGATGTACGAGTACTCACCATACATCAGCTCGCCGAAAAGCCCCTGCCTCCACCTGGCCGCCAGCCACATGTTCGGCGCGCTGAAGGGATAGTTCTCTGCAAGGTTGTAGACCTTGCCGCTCTTCTCCACCGTTTCAACCAGACGCACGCCTTCGGCCAGCGTGTGGAAGCTGGTGACCTCGCTGAGCACGTGCTTGCCCGCTGCGAGAGCCGCGATGGCGTCGTCGGCATGGTTCGGACAGAACGTAGCCAGCAGCACAGCATCGAAGTCCCACGACAGAAATTCGGCCGCGTCCTCGGTCACGCGGGCGTCGGGCTGCTGCTTTTTGAAGTTTTCGCGCATGTGGGCATTGAAGTCGCAACCCGCCACGACGTCGATATTCAGGGCTGCACATGTCTTGTAGAAGTTCATGCCCCGGCCCAGCCCCCAGATGCCCAGACGCAGGCGCTTGCCGCCGTCGAGTACGGGGTCGCTGTGTGATCCGGCCGATTGTGTGGCTTGGTGCGTCATTTCAATGCCCTGTTCGACAACCGAAAAATTCGCCCAACGAGCCGCGACTGTTCGCAAGCGGTCTGCTTGCGTGTTCGTGCATGCACCCTCGGTCACGCTCGCGGGTGGTCATGCGCGTCCTAGTCCTTCAACTCATGTGAGGTCATGGCCTGGTCCACAGCCTTGCCGTGCCGCACCACGTCGACCAGCGCCCGCTGAAACGCCGCGGCCTTGGGCCAGCTGAACGCATTGCGGCCGAACACGACGCCGCGGGCCCCATCATCAATCTCCCGCCGCGCCAGAGCAAGGGCGTCGCGCATCGTCTTCTTCTTCGACGCTCCCAGCGCCCATACCGGCACGGGGCAGCCACCCGCCACCTGCGCGAAGTCCTCGGTGTGGAACGTCTTGACCGCGTCCGACCCAAGCTCCGCGAGGATGCGCACGCCGATCTTCACTTCCTCGAAAAGCTCGCGGCCTTGCACATGCTCGCCACGGGCCGGGAAATATTCCCCGATCACCGGCAGGCCGATCTTCCGCGCCCCGGCCGCGAGGCGGCTGAAAACCTTCACGTTACGCGCATCGCATCGCTCGCTGCCTGACTGCAGCGACAGACTGATGAGCACCGCGTCAGCCCCCGCGGCCGCGGCCTCGGCAGCCGTCATCGCCGCCACCGTCTCGGCCTGCGTGTAGTTCCACGAGAAGCAGTACGTTGTCGCCCAGTTAAGCCGCACAATCGCTGCAGGCGACCCCTTGCGCCCGAACACATCGACGCAGTGCCCGATCATCCCCGGCGACAGCAGGATCGCGTCCACCGACGGGTCAATCCCGCGCGCCACTTTCGGCGCATCCTCCAGGTGGGCGATCGGGCCGTCAAATTCGCCATGGTCGATCGCCACGACAACCGTGGGTCCGGCGCTGGTAAGTCTGCCCAGTCGTATGGCGTGTCCGTTCACGTGCGTTTCTCCTGAAAGGCCGGTTGTTCGGCGAGAATGATGTGGATACCCATCGCTCCCAGTCGATCAAGCTCCGTCGCCGCGACGGCATCGAGCTGGCCAGCAGTGATGATGGTGTGAATGCGTTCACTGGACAGGTATGGGCTCATGGCATTACGTCCGAGCTTGGAGGCGTCAGCCAGGACGACCACCTGCTCGGCATGTTCGGCCATGAGCCGGGCGCTGACCGCCGCCTCGGCCCCGGCCGCCTGGGCGCCACGCTCGACGGTGAGTCCGTCAGCTCCCACCAGCGCGAGCCGGGCATGGATCTGCGCGAGTTGGGCCTGGACAGTCGGGCCGGTGAAGGCCATGCTGTGGCGGCTTAGCACGCCGCCCAGGCAGACGATTTCGACTGATGGTGCACCCTCGAGGGTGTCGATCACGGGGATCGAGTTGGTGACGACCGTCAACCCCCTGACGTCGCCCAGTGCACGGGCGGCGAGAAAAGGCGTCGAGCCGCTATCGAGGATCACGCTGTCGCCGGGCTGAATCAGAGCGGCAGCCGCCAGGCCGATGAGCTCCTTGTCCCGTCGAGCAGTGTCGAGCCGGTCAACAAATGACTTGTCCGGGATCGTGTCGAAAGCGGCGGCCGCTCCGCCGTGGGTTCGGACGATCCGGCCGGCGTCCTCGAGCTGCTGCAGATCGCGTCGGATGGTCACCGCGGAAACGCCAAAACGATCAGACAACTCGGCAACCGTCGGGCGCTGCCCATGGGCGACCAGATCAGCAATGACATCCAGCCGTTGAGCGGCGTTCAAACGGCCCAAACCCGCCGGGTAATCTGGAAGGGCGTCCGCCATAATTGTTGTGATCGTAATAGCGATCGAAACGAAAGTCAATATGTTCGTTTCGATCGGTTACGCCTGAAATCGACGACTTCATGTATGGCAGAAAGGGCAGTCGCCAGGTTTCTCGGCGAGCAGGCTGCGACCGATCATCCATACTCCGGTGGCGACCACCAGAGCAGCCGCAAAGCGGTGACCGTTGTGCCGCCAGCGTGCGGGCAGCAGGCGATGGCCGATGAGGACCGCACTGAGCGAGGGAATGGTGCCTAGCCCAAAGGCGATCATGCCCAAGGCGGCCCAGGCCGGCGACGCCAGGGCGATGGCCTGAAGGAGGGCGGCGTAGACCAGACCGCAGGGCAGCAGGCCCATCATCGCTCCCAGCAGCAGCCGGGCCAGGCTGCCGGGTGTGCGGGCGAGGATGGCGATCCAGCGGCGCGGGCCGTTGCGACGGGCGGCTGCTTCCGTCTGATCTTGTGGAGCGACGGCACAGGTGCCGGCGAGGCGGTCAAGATTCACCCCGGGAACGATGCCCGTGAGCACGACGCCGGTGAGCAGCATCAACGTCCCGGCCCCGATGCCAAGAGCTCGCTGCCAGGCGAGGGTTTCCGCTTGGGCGGCCAAGGCGCTGCCCAGAGACCCGGCGAAGAAACCGAGGACGGCATACGTCCAGATGCGCCCAGTGTGATAGAAGAGAAAGTCACCCGCGAGTGGAAACCGGGGCCGCGCGATCGATTGCCCCCCGATGGTGACCCGCGTGCGGTCGAACACGCTTCCGAAGCCCAGCAACAAAGGTCCGCACATGGCCGCGCAGTGCAGACTGCCCGCCAGTCCCAGCAGCAGCAGGGAACTGAGCAGCGTCAGGGTTTGTGTGCTTGGCGCATTCATGAAGCAGGCGTCTCCGTCCGCGTTGGGGTGGCGGCGAGCGGCCGTGCCCCCGCGCCGCGCGACATGGCGATGATGACCGCGCTGGAGACCAACATGGCCGAGGCGGCGAAGATCGGCGTCAGCAGGCCGGCGGCGGCAAGGACCAGGCCGATGGTGTTGTAGCCGAAGGCCCATGCCAGATTCCAGCGAATGCGGTGGACCGTATGGCGACCCAGAGCGATTGCCTGGGGCACGCGATCGAGTGCATCGGCCAGCAGGTGGATGTGCCCCGCCTGTCGCGAAAGATCCGTCGCACCGGACACAGCGAAGCCCACGTCCGCGCCCGCCAGAACCGGGCCGTCGTTCAGACCGTCACCCACCATACCCACAGGTCCGAAGCACTCACGCCAGGCTCGCAGGGCGGCGAGCTTCTGATCGGGCAGGCAGCCGGCGCGGGTCATGGCGGCATCGATACCCACCGTCTGTGCGACGTGCTGGGCCGCGGTGGGCTCATCACCGGTGAGCAGAGCGGTTTTCATCCCCAGGGCATGGACCGACGCGACGGCGGCCGCCGCATCGTCGCGCACCTGCTCACGCAGCCACAGTCGGGCGACGACCTGGCTGTCGATGATGAGCAGCAACTCCATCTGACTGCCGGGGGCGGCGGGCAGATGGAGAGTAGCCGCGGCATTGAGCAGCCGACGGTTGCCGAGTTGGCAGCGTCGGTCATTGACGGTCGCCTCCACCCCCGCTCCCGGAAGAATGCAGGCATCGGTCGCCTGCGGCACGAAGATCGCAAGGTTGGCGCTCTCGGCGGTGAGCGCTCGGGCGATGGGGTGGTCACTGGCGGATTCTATGGCGGCGGCGATGGCGAGGATTTCAGTTTGTGTCCGCCCCCCGGCACCGTCGATGAGTTCGATGGCCTGCAATTGCATCGCATCGCGGGTGAGCGTCCCGGTTTTGTCGAAGGCGATGAGTTTCAGACGAGCCAGACGCTCCAGGGTCTCCGGCCCATCGATGAGCATGCCGCGTGATGCCGCGCGGCGCAGGGCGGTCCAACTGGCCAGTGGGGCCGCAAGGCCCAAGGCGCAGGGACAACTGATCAGCAGCACCGCCAGCGCGGTGAACAGGCCTTGCGTCACGGAGCCAGTGAAGGCGTGGAATGTGAACACGGCGAACGCCAGCAGCACGACGCCGGGTACGAACAGGGCCGCGACGGTATCGGCGGTGCGCTGAATAGCGGGCTGGCAGGTGCGGGCGTGTTCGAGCATCTGCACCATCTGATCGATCAGCCGATGTCCGGTTGTCCGCGTGGTTTCAAGCCACAGTTGCCCGTCGAGTGCGATGGCTCCGGCTGGGACGTGGTCACCTGGGCCGACGCTTCGCGGCCGTGATTCGCCGGTAAGGATCGCTTCGCGCAGGTGGGCGCTGCCTTCGACAACGCGGCCATCCACGCATGCGGCTTGGCCGGGCTTGACTTGCACGACGTTGCCGATGCGCACCTGTTTAACGGGCAGTTCGCGCACTGTCTGCTGGTCGCGGATGACGGCCTGCGCGGGCAGATCACGCAGCAGTTGGTGCGCTTCGAGCAGGGCCTTGCGACGTGCCGTGGCTTCGACCGCGCGGCCGAGGGTCACGAGCACGAGAACCATCGCGGCGGTGTCGAAGTAAAGCGGCCCCTGGCCATGGAAAGTGTGGGCACTGCTGAGGGTGAAGGCGGCGGCGACCCCGATAAGGATCAGGCCGTTGGCGTCGACACGGCCGCGCCATGCGGACAAGCCGCCTGCGTCATCAGGTCGCGCCAGCAGGCGATCCAGCGCATCCACAGCCAGCGGCGTGCCGAGCAGAGCGATGACCGCAGCGCACAGCGCCATGAGCAGGTAGGCGACCAGGGCCGACAGGGCGTCCATCGGCGCGTGGGGGTCGTATACCTCGCGGCCATAGAACAGGCCGCTGAAGACCATGATGTTCATGGCCAGAAAGGCACCGGCTCCGAGGCGGAGCATCAGGGCGCTGACCGTACGACTGTCGACGTCGGGTCCAGCTCCTCCGCTCGTGGTGATGTGGAAGGCGATGCGGCATCCGACGCAGCAGTACTTGCCGGCCGGGCTGGTGCTTCGCCGTCCCGCGGGCACCGGCAGGCCGCAGTGGACGCAGACGGCAGCGGTTTGCGGGCCGCCGTCATCTCGCGTGGAGGGTAACGCATTGGTGATCAAAGCGGCCATCAACACAAAGGATACCGCGTACGCGCACGGCGCGGTTGGTCAGCGAAGCAGGATGTTGCGGACCAGATAGAGCACGCCGCCGATGAAGAAGCTGATCCAGATCAACGTGACATACCACGGGAAGGCGTAACCCTGGTAGCTGAGAAACTTGTGGCGGTGGAACATACGGTCTCTCCGTAGGTCAGTCTTTTCCGCGGCCGAGGAGGATCAGCCGGCCCGCGGGGCGCGGCTCTGGGCGAGGTCGATCTGCTCCTGCATCTCGAGCATGCGGTACTTGGGCGCTTCGACGTCGCTGTAGTGGCCCCGCAGGAACGCCCACGCGAACAGGCAGCCGAAGCCCGCCGCGACGGTCAGGTAAGTCAGCACGGGGATCAGAAAAGACGCGAGGGCTTCGGAGCCGTCGGTGGTGGCGGTGTAGAAGAACTCGATGAGCTTGAACATGAAGGCCGTGCCCGCCGTGACCATGAGAATCACGCTGAAGACCCACAGGAACACCCGCGCGCGGCGCGAGGTGCCCGACGCGGTCGTCTGTCGGACTGCGTGTTCGGGCGATGCGGAGGGTCTGTCGCGTGCGATCATGATGAGGCACTCCCGCGCGACGGTTGCAGGTGGCTTGTCTCAATAACCATA
Source organism: uncultured Phycisphaeraceae bacterium (assembly GCA_964502445.1). GTDB lineage: Bacteria > Planctomycetota > Phycisphaerae > Phycisphaerales > Phycisphaeraceae > CAZCWM01. The sequence continues at coordinate 297,397 of CAZCWM010000002.1, forward strand.
GTCGGCTTCCTCACCGTTTTCGTGGCCAGAGGTATCGTCGGCCCCGTAGGCGTCCGCGTCGTCAGGCGCGGCCTGGGCATCGGCGGCATCGACCGCCTTCGCCACGGCGCCCGGATGGACGACCTGCGGTGCGTCGTATTGGCGTTCAATCGCGCCCACGCTGTGAACAGTCTCCCTGATGTTCGGTTCCCAACTGCCCAGCCACTGGATGTAGGCGATCAGAGACAGGCCGACCTTGTTGGGCGTCAACCCGTCGGCTTCGAAGAACCAGGGATACTCGGGCATGACGCTCAGAGGCGCGACGTCGGTCGGCTTCCAGAAGTGGGCGACGTGCCAGTCGTTGGACTGCCTGCCGCCTTCGCGGATGAGATCCGGACCGATACGTCGGGTGCCCCAGAGCGGGGGCATGTTCAGCTTGTTGTGATACTCCTCGGGGTAGGAGATTCGGCCGAAGCGGGCCTCGTCCTCGCCCCACGGTCGGACCTGCTGTGAGTGACAGTGCCAGCAGGCCTCGCCGACGTAGGTCTTGTGGCCAAGGCGCAGCGCCTGGGCGAAGGCCTGTTCGATGGGCTGATCGCCAAAGGCCTTGGTGAATGCCTCAGGGTACTGCTCGCGCAACTCGACGAACTCGATGGGCGGGTTGGCGGCGAGCTGCTCGACGGTGGCGACCTGCAGGTCGGCCACGGGCAACATCGGCAGATAAGCACTGACGCCGAATGCCAGTGCGAAGAAGCCCAGACCGGCCACCAGAAAGATGAAGCTAAACCGTTCCATGCGCCAGCCTCTCCTCTTGCGTCACTTCGTATGGCGCGTAGTCCATGTCCACATGGGCAGCCGTCTGCGTCCTGGGCTGTCGCGCCGTGAGCCACATGTTGATCAGCAGCAGAATGTGGCCGACGATGATCGCCACGCCGCTGAAGGTGCGCACCAGCCAGAAGGGATAGCTGGCTCTGACCGTTTCGAGCCACGGGGCGAGCTTGATCCACATGAAGCCCTGGACGAGGCCGGCCCCGGTGAGATCGAGGAACATGACCCACAGACCGACGGCGGTGAGCCAGAAGTGCCAGGAGCGCATGGCCTGACTGGCCCAGTTGCGGCCAGTGAGTTTGGGCCAGAGGTGGTCGATCATCGCCAGGATCCAGAAGCTGAAGACGCCGAACATCACCAGGTGGGCATGCCCGACGACCCAGTCCGAGAAATGGATGATCTGCTGAAAGGTCAACGTGGTCTGGAAGGCGCATTGCAGGCAGGTTACGAAGTAGTTGAACGCGCCCAGAAAGAACCAGCGGATGGCCATGTTGTCGCGGAGCTGGCGACTGTCGCCGCGCAGCGTCATGAAGAAGTTGATCACAACAGTGGTCACGACGATCTCTATGGCGATCGTGCTGACGACCGCGCTGTACTGTGCGAACATCGGAATCGGCGAGCCCAGGAAGTGATGCACGCCCTGCAATGGATAGAAGAACGCCAGCCCCCAGAAGCCGACCAGCGACAAAGCATGTGACCAGATGGGCTTTTTGAGAATGATGGGCACGAAAAAGTACATCATGCCCCAGCCCATCGGCGTGACCCACAGGCCCACCAGGTCATGGATGTACAGCCCCAGCAGAGGGCCGGCCGCGTTGCCCGCGACCAGGTACTGCGGGAAGAAGTTGCCCATGATGTATGTCAGACCCAGCCAGATGAAGCCGGCCGTGAAATACCAGAGGGAAACATAGAACGCCCGCTCGGAGGTCTTGATGATCGGGGTGTAGAACTGGATCCAGACAAGAATCGCGCCAACGACGACCAGCGGGTCGATCCAGACCGGCGTCTCGCCCCACTCCACCGCCTGGGCCTCACCCAGGTGCAGGCCGATCCATGTGCCGGCGACGATGAGGTTCCATGCCAGAAAGATGATCCAGCCCAGGAGATTGCTGGCCACACGCTGCCCGGTCAGACGCGGCACAGCCCAGTAGAGCATGCCGAAAAACGCATTGGTCAGGAAGCCGAATGCGATCAGGTTTGTATGCACCAGGCGGATGCGGCCGGGCGAAAGAACCGCCCACTTGGGCAGCATCCAGTATTGCAGAAGCTGGGTGGAGTAGAACAGCCCGGCGAACAGCGCGAGCGTGAACCAGAAGAGGCTGGAGACCAGATGCCACTTCACCAGTGAGCCATTGCACAGGTCGCGCAGGTCGGGGCCGGCGTTGCTGGCTGGCGGGTTCGCGGCGGGGGGATTGAAGGCCGTCATCACTCCTGCCCTCCTTCACCCGTTGGAGTCGCCGTCTGGGTGCGACGCAAGGAGAGGATGTAGGCCACCAGATCCCAGCTGTTGCGCGAGGCCTGATCCAGCAACTGTGTTTCACTCATCGCGGTGATGTCCGTCATCGATTCGGGGAACTGCGCGAGGTAAGGGGCCAGCGTCTGCTTCTCGCCTTCAAGCATGAAGCGGTCCTGGCTCAAGGCTTGCTGCCGCGAGACGTAAGCCAGCGTCGTGCCGCCGAAGCTGGGCATGACGCTGCGCAGGCCGGTGTGGAAGACGCGGTAGATGTCTTCCGGGTCGTCGCCGCTCTTGAGCCGGCCCTGGGTGAAGTTGAAGGCCTTGATCTTGTCGCCCCAGGCGTCGTCATATTCATTTTGCGTCGCGCCGGCGCCGGCCCCGTCCATACCGTGGCAACTGGAGCAGCCCATCGCCAGGTACACCACGCGACCACGCTGGGCGCGCTCCTGGCTGGTGACGTCCCGCGGCGCCAGCGGTACGAACACCTTCTTGCGCTGCGGCGCCTCTTCGTGCCAGCGGGTGTAGAAGGTCTTGATGTATTCGATGACGGCGACCTTGTCCTGCTCGGGCATGAGCGGGAAGGCGGGCATGCTCACGCGCGATAGACCGCGGACGATCGTGCGATGGATGTCGGTTTCCATCGGCAGCGATCCGGAGTCAGTCGAGCGGAACTTATAGATGCCGCTGGTGAAGTCGCGAGGTTTGACGATCAGGCGCTTGGCCGCCGGGCCGTTGCCGTCGCCCACTTCGCCGTGGCAGCCGATGCAGTAGTTCTGGTAGACCACCAGGCCTCGCCGCAGCAGCCGCGTCCGCTGGTTGTAGCCGGTGGCGATCATGACCGATTGCCTATCGGGTGGGGCGATGACAGGCGGCACGGTGGGCGGCGTGGTTTCAGCGGCCAGCGCGGGCGCTGGCTGCTGGGCGTGGCTGACGCCGATGAGCAGCCCGGCGACGGTAAGCGCCAGGGTCAGCAGAGCCAGCGTCGATCGCCATGGGGCGCGTGATGCTGTGCGGCTGCGGTGTGGATCGCGGGTCAAGCGTAATCTCCCGTTCACAAGCCAAGGTGGAGCGGAACACGGACGCGGCACGTCATACGGCTTCTTGTCAGGCTCCTCGGCCGCGCGGTTCGAAGCGACCCCAGGATTCCACGAGCAGCATGGTCCAGGCGAAGGCCAGGTGGGTCAGGCCGGCGACCCAGAAGGGGATCTGCTGGAGAATCCAATTGCCGCCCAGCAGCATTGGCTGAAGCCAGCTCAGGATCAGATAGAAGTTGACAGCCCAGATCACCAGGCCGATGAGCGTGGCGACGAGCAGGCGTGTGACTAGGCCAGCTTCTGAGACATACAGACTCATCAACAGGTGAAACACCACACCGTACAACGCGCCGGTCATCAAGTAGAGAATGCAGCCGATGGTGAGGACTTCGCCGCTGGTCGCCGTGAGCGCGGCTTCGCCCATGGGGAACGTCAGGTACACGCGAATCAATTCAAGCGGGTGTTTGTCCACCAGCGGGGCGCCTGCGGCGTTGAGCGCCAGCGCCACGGCCGCGCCGATCATGCCCAGCAGCAGTCCCACCACGATGTGCCAGAGCAGGTAGTAGCCCTGCGGCGGCCAATCGCTCTGGATCGGAGCGGCTTGGGTTTGGAGGCGGCGGATGGCCTCTAGGTGTTCCTGGATTTGGCGTTGCCGATCGGCTTGTTCCATGAACCTGAATCCCTCGCTGTCCGCACGCTCATGCGCCGACGTGGTTGATCTCGCGAGCAGCGTGCCGCAGAAATGAGTTGCCGCTCAATATGAGAAAAAACGCGCATGCGTCAAGACGCCAATTCGTCTTCCACATCTGAATACAAATCGCGGCGATGGTCGTGATGGTATGGCCGGCGTCCTGCGCTTTTCGGCTAAGTCTCAAGTGCGCGCGGTCGTCTGATCGGTGGGGGATGTTGGACTCCCGGAGGCGGCGTCGATGTGCTGAGATCCTGCGAAATAACCCAGCCTCAAGGGCGCGGCCTCGCGCGGCGTGCCCTTCCTGGCCACCATGAACTGGCATGCAACGATGCAGTCGCCGCACTCCAGACAGTGGTTGAAGCCCGGTGCGTCAGCGATGGTGATGCCCACGCGGTCGCTCACCGGTTCGGCCAGCGTGCGCGGGTGCAGGTCGACCGGGCAGACGTGGTCGCACGCATCACATTCGATGCATGTGCGCTGCTGATTGCGAAAGTGAATGCCAAAGTAGCGGGCCGGCGCGACGAAAGAATAGTAAAGGCCGATTGGGCAGACGCTCTTGCAGAAATTCCAGCGCCATACCCGCCCGTGCAGATACGCACCGACCGTCCCGAAGGTGACCAGCGCCCAGCCGATCGCCATGGCCCGCGGCGACCCCAGCACCAGCATCCGCAGGTCGGCCCACCAGTAAAGCACCGCCAGCACGAACACCGCGCTGTACAGGGCGGCGCCGGCGTGACGCAGCGCTCTGCGGCCGCGCGACAAGCCCGGTTCCTCGACGGCGTCGCCAAACCGGCTGACCTGGCCCACAGGGCAGCCCCAGCCGCAGAAGAGCCGACCCGCGACCACATTGCTCAAGAACGTCACGACGTACATGCCCGCGATGCCAAGGATCACGCCCGCTAGCGTGTGCTTGATCGACGCGGGCTCGAACAGCAGCCGATGCTCGCCGCCCCAGAAGTCAACCCGCGCCAGGCCCGCGGCCGGAACAACCGCGAGAATACCAAGACTCATCGCCTGACTGAGAAAACGCAGGAACTGGTAGTGATGGCGCGTCGCGCCGATGGCATGCAACACCTTCGGACGCATCTTTCCACGCTTTGTTTTCGACCGTGGCGGTTGTCCAGCCGTGGGCATTACTACCCTCTCCAAGAGACCTGCAAGTCTAGGCCGAGGCGGCGTCCGAGATGGGCAGGCTGGCGTCGGCGCGCAGGAACAGCGGAATCCGGTCAAGCGGTGCATCCACATCGATCGTCTTGCCGCCGTCGTGTGTCTGTCCCGTCCAGGCGTCGCGCCAGTGCGTGCCGGCCGGCAGATACACGAGCCGCGACGTCGTACCCGCTTCCAGCACCGGCGCCACCAGCAGATCCGGGCCGAACATGTATTGGTCGTCCACGTCGGCTGTCTTCGGATCGCGGTCAAAATCGAAAAACAGCGGCCGCATGAGCGGCGTGCCGCGCTCGTGGGCGGCGCGCATCAGCTGCATGACGTAAGGCCGCAGCCGCTCACGCAGCAGCATCAGGTCGCGGATGATCCCATAGGCCACGTCGCCAAAGGACCAGACTTCGTTGGGGCCGCCGGTCTCCGGCGTGATCGGCTGACGGTAGCCGTGCAGCCGAAACAGCGGGCAGAAGACGCCGAACTGGAACCACCGCACGATGAGCTCACGGAACTCGGGCGACTGTGGGTCGCCATGCAGGAAGCCACCGATGTCCGTGGTCCACCACGGAATGCCGCTGAGGCCCATGTTCATCCCGGCCCGCACCTGCGCCGCCAACGAGGCGAAGGTGGAATCGATGTCGCCCGACCAGACGGCCGCGCCGTAGCGCTGGCTGCCCGCCCACGCGGAACGACAGAGCGTGAGAATCTCCTTTTCGCCCTCCGCGTGAAGCCCGTCGTAAAACGCCTGTTGATGGGCGATGGGGTAGATGCACCCGACCTCCAGGCCGTTGCCCGCGTGATAGCGCAGGTTGTCCGGGTCGATCGGGTCCATCTCAGGCTCGCAGGCGTCGAGCCAGAAAATCCTGATGCCGTGCTTGTGGTAGTTCTCGCGTATCTTCTCCCAGATGAACGCGCGCGCCTGCGGATGCGTGGGGTCGTAGTAGTGGATGTAGGTCAGTCGTCGCAGGTCGGGTGTGTCGACGAAAGGGAACAGGGCGGGCACGCCGCGCTCCGTACGCAGCAGCAGCCCCCGTCGCTTCATCTGGTGGAAGTTGCGGCTCGCGGTGTTGACGCTTGGCCAGACGGAGACCATCAGATTCACATCCATCTCGTCGAGTTCGCGCACCATGGCCGCGGGGTCGGGGAAGGCCTGTGGATCAAAGCAGAAATCGCCCATCACCGGCCAATGGAAGTAGTCGATGACGATCACCGACAAAGGCAGACCCCGACGCCGGTGCTCACGAGCCACCGCCAGCACCTCGTCCTGCGTGTGGTAGCGCAGCTTGCTCTGCCAGAAGCCGCTGGCCCATGCCGGGAGCATGGGGGCGCGACCCGTCGCCTCGCCATAACGCTCCATGAGCGCGTCATAGCTGTCGCCGCCGGCAATCCAGTAATCGATTTGTGTGGTCGCCTCGGCGACCCATCGCGTCTGGGTGTGGCCCAGCTCGACGCGGCCGATCGCGGGGTTGTTCCACAACAGGGCGTAGCCCCGCGACGAGACCAGCAGAGGAATCGCGACCTCGCAGTTACGCTGCACCAGGTCGATCACGCTGCCTTTCTGATCGAGCCGACCGTGGCGATGTTGCCCCAGTCCGTAAAACCGCTCGCCGACCTGGGCGCGGAAACACGTCTGCGCATGGTAGAGCCGCCCACCGACACTGCGTAACTGCCGGGGACGCGGATGCAGCGGCTGGACGGGCATCTCCTCAACCAGCAGACGGTCGTCGACCGCATCAACAAACCGTACGTGGCCACCGCGTGAGATCATCGCGACGATGCGTCCGTTGCGAATCGTCGCGCCTTGCTCTTCGATCGCGATCGTGCTGTCGGTCGGCTGTGCATCGAGCAGGGCGGAGGGCTTGTCGGGTACGGTAGGCTCCAGGAAGCACCGCACGCGCAGGGCGTCGGTTCCCCACGGCTCCAGCCATAGCGTTTCATGTTCGGTCGACCAGACCAGACGCTGGCCGTCACGGGTGAAGGGCGAACTCATGGCATATCTCCAGGGCGGGCGTCCGGGCATCATGGCGATCGGGCCGCAGGCGGCAACTGCGTCGGGTCATCGGCACGGGGTCACTTCGCGCATTGAGCGCATGTGCCGTAGAAGACGATTTCGTGGCCCCGGGCCTTGAAACCGCGTGGCAAGCGCACGTCCGGACGCACCGCGCAGCCATCGAGATCGAAAACGCGATCGCACTGCGTACAGTGGAAGTGATGGTGGTGGGGTAGCCTGGCGACTTCGTAACGGTCCGGCTCGCCGGGCAGTTGAACGGGGCTGATGACTCCCTCGTCGACCAGGCTCTTGATGGCGCGGTAGACGGTGGCGATGCCGAGTGTGGCGACGTGGCGCCCGGCCAGATCGAGCACCTCCCGCGGGGCAAGAGGTCGGCCGGCGTCCTCGAACGCACGACGTATGGCCTGTCGCTGCTGGGTGTTGCGCTGCATGAGGGCATCCGATCGGGCGCGGGCTGTCTACGACGCGGGTGCGGACGGTGACACGGGCGCCCGAACCTATTATAATGCGACTGCGTTATCAATAAGCACCTCGGCGGATCGCCCCATGTGCCAGGCAGCCAATCACGTCGGTACCAGTGCGAGATATCGTCGCGCGTCGCGTGCCTGTGCGGGCACGGTGGGTGTGATCCTGACAAGCGTGCTGGTGGGCTTGTTGTCCGGGTGCGGTCGTGACGGTTCAGCTTCCACAGCTCATCAGGGCGATGTGTGTCGTGTCCTGGTCAGCATTGCCCCGCACGCGTGGCTGGTGCGGCAGATCGGTGGTGAGCACGTGCAGGTCACGACGCTGGTGCAGCCGGGCGAGAGTCCACATACCTACCAGCCCAGCGACGCGCAGATCAGTGCGGCCATACGGTGCGAGCTCTACTGCCGCACCGGCGTGCCGTTCGAAAATGGTCCGTGGCTGGAGGTGATGGCTTCGGCACGCGGTGGACCACGGGTGATGGATCTGCGCGAAGGGGTGGCCCTGCGCCCGATCGAGGCACATGGGCATGACGACGGTGGGAACGATCATCCGCATGGTCCTGCTCGCCATCCGAGCAAGGTCGAGGCGCTGGATCCGCATATCTGGCTTTCACCGCACCCGCTGATCACACAGGCCCACACGATCGCCGCGGCCCTCAGCGACCTGTTGCCTCAGCATGCCGAGGCGTTCGCGGCCAACCTGGCCGCGTTCACGCAGGCCGTCCATGACGCCGACACACGCATCGCCGCACTGCTCGGGCCACATGCGGGGCGGCGGTTCTACATCTTCCATCCGGCATGGGGCTACTTCGCCGACGCTTACGACCTCGTGCAGATTCCCGTTGAAATTGAAGGCAAGGAGCCCACCGAACACGAGCTGACAGAGCTTCAACGCCAGGCCCGCGCCGATGGCGCGCGGGTGATTTTTGTGCAGCCGCAGATTGCCGGGCGCACGGCGACGGCGCTGGCGGCCGCGATTGCCGGGCGCGTCGAAGTGCTCGACCCCTTGGCCGAAGATGTACTGGCGAACCTGCTGCACGCGGCCGACGTGCTCGCGGCATCATTCGCTGAGGCTCAGCCCGTATTCGACATGCACGAAGAGCGCCGCCATGAGTGAAACCGCCATCGATATATCGAACGTCTGGTTCCGCTACATCGGGCCCGGGCCTGCGGGCTGGGTCCTGGAGGACGTGAGCCTGCGCGTCGAGCCGCGGGATTACCTGGGGATCATCGGCCCCAACGGCGGCGGCAAGACGACGCTGCTGAAGCTGGTGCTGGGTCTGCTGCGTCCACAGCGAGGCCAGGTGCGTGTGTTCGGCCGTCCGCCGCGAGAGGCGCGGTCATGGATTGGTTATGTGCCGCAGCACGCGCGCCTGGATCTGAGCGTTCCGGCAACGGTCTTGGACGTGGTCCTGATGGGGCGCCTGGGTCGCCACCAGTGGGGCATGCGATATCGCCGTGCAGACCGCGAAGCGGCGCGGGCGGCGCTGACGCAGGTGGGCGTCGAGTCGCTCGCGGCCGAGCCGATCGCCGCTCTGTCGGGGGGGCAGCGGCAGCGCGTGCTGGTGGCGCGGGCGCTGGCGTCCGAAGCCCGCATTCTGCTGCTTGACGAGCCGACGAGCGGCGTCGATCCCCACATGGAAAAGAGCCTCTACGACCTGCTGGCCCGACTTAACAGGGGGATGCCGATCGTTGTGGTCAGCCACGATATCGGGTTCGTCTCCGACTACGTCACGCACATTGCCTGCCTCAATCGGCGCCTCGTGAGCCACGCCGCCGGCCAGATCAGTTCGGCCGTGCTGGCGGACCTCTACCACAACCACGGCAACGTCCGTCAGATCGAACACGACCACACCTGCCCGACGCACGAGCCGGTCGGGCCTGACGCGTCCAATCACCATCACCGCGTCACGGAGACCCCCTGAGCATGCCCGCTTTTTTTCACGACATGACGGTCAATCCGCTGCTGCTCACCGGCCTGTTGGCCGGTCTGCTGGCGAGCGTCGCCTGCGGCGTCATCGGGCCCTACGTCATCGCCAAACGCATCGTATTTCTGGCCGGTGCGATCGCCCACGTGACCGTCGGCGGCATCGGGGCCGCCATCTTCCTGCGCACGCACTGGCCGGCCTTGTTCGGCTGGATGACGCCCCTGCACGGCGCGATCGTCGTGGCCCTGCTTTCGGCTCTGGTCATCGCCCTGGTCAACCAACGCGTGGCTGAGCGCATGGACACGCTCATCGGCGCGATGTGGGCCGTGGGCATGGCCCTGGGCGTCCTGCTGATCAAGTTCACTCCCGGCTACCACACGGAGTTGATGAGCTACCTGTTCGGCAACATCGCGGTGGTGAGCTGGGCCGACGTCTACCGCATGGCCGCGCTGGACGTGTTGATCCTTGGCGCGGTGGCTTTCAGTCACAAAAGGCTGTTGGCCTGGTGCATGGATGAGGAGTTCGCGACCTTGCAGGGCGTCGATCCGCTGTGGACGACGGTGCTGCTGCTGGGGCTGGTGGCCCTCGCGGTGGTGGCCCTGATGCAGGTGGTGGGGTTGATCCTGGTGATCGCGTTGCTGACGCTGCCGGCCGCGACGGCTGCGCACCATGTGACGCGCCTGGCGCCGATGATGCTCGCCGCCACTGTCTTGTGCCTGCTGCTGACCACCGGGCCGCGCATCGCGGTATACGGCAGCCGTGTGTCGCCTGAGTCGGCGATCGTGCTGACGGCCGGGGCCGTCTACCTGCTGTCGGTGTCGGCGCGCCGTCTGATCGCGCGGCGCCGTCATGCCGCGCAGCCCGCGCCTTGAATCACGGGCGCCATGGGCCAAGGATTGTCGGTATTCACCCGTCATCGGCCGCCTCATGTTCCTGCCGCCAGCGAGAGGGAGCTTGGCTCATGTCCAGTGAGAAGATGCACGATCTGATTCGCCGTCGCTGGAGTCCAGTCCAGTTCCTGGACCGCCCCGTCGCAGGGGACAAGCTCGCGGCCGCGTTCGAAGCGGCGCGCTGGGCCGCGTCCAGCTTCGGCGAGCAGCCGTGGCGGTTTATTGTGGGCGTGAAAGGCGAGAGTGGGACGCTGGGCCTCACATGGGAGAAGGTTTTGGCCGCCCTGGCGGAAGCGAACCAGGCGTGGGCACGGCACGCGCCTGTGCTCGGCCTGTCGGTGGCGAAAATGAAGTTCCAGCGCAACGGCAAGCCCAATCGCCATGCATGGCATGACGTCGGGCTGGCGATGTCGCAGTTGACGTTGCAGGCCACGGCCATGGATCTGTTTGTGCACCAGATGGGCGGGTTCAACAGTTCTCAGGCCCGGGCGGCGTTCGGCATCCCCGAAGACGCCGAACCCGTGGCCGCGTTCGCTATGGGCTATCATGGTGCCAACCCGCAGCTAGCCGACGAGCTGCGCAAGCGCGATCAGGGTCCGCGGCAACGTCGACCACTGAGCGAGCTGGTCTTTGCCGGTCAGTGGGATCAGCCGGCCGACCTGGCGGTGTGAGCGGCACCAAGCGATCTCACGTCGCGGAACCCGCCGCACCCGGAGTTCGACGATGCCATCTGCCTCGCCCTTGCGTCTGCAACCACCGCGTAAGCCTGTCATTGGCTTGATCGGCGGCATCGGGTCGGGCAAGAGCCTTGTGGCCCGATGTCTGGCGCAGTTCGGTTGTGCGGTGATTGATGCCGATGCGCTGGCGCGTGAAGCGTTGCAGAGCCTGGACGTTCGAAGGCAGTTGACGGCGTGGTGGGGCCCCGACGTGCTGGATGGCGAGGGGCGGGTAGATCGCGAAGCGGTGGCCGCGAGGGTATTCGAGGACGAGTCCCAGCTTCGCCGCCTGGAGGGGTTGATCCACCCCAAAGTCCACCAGCAGCGCCAGCACCTGCGCGCCCAGCACCAAGCCGACCCATCGGTCGTGGCGATCGTGGAGGATTGCCCGCTGCTGATCGAGGCGGGCCTTGACGGGGCGTGCGACGCGATTATCTTTGTCCGTGCCTCGCGGCCGGTCCGGCTTCGTCGCGTGGCCGAGGATCGGGGTTGGAGCCCCGAGGAACTCGCCCGCCGAGAAAAACGACAGGCCCCGCTTGACATCAAGGCCCGGCGTGCCGATTATGTGATAGACAATGATGCCGGCGTGGACCAGTGCTGCGCACAGGCCCGCCGCGTCCTTTCCCAGATCACCCAGCAAGGTGTTCCCCAAGACGCTTGAGAAGACCGGGTTTTGACGCCCCGTGACCGGGCCGATTGCGGCGACCTTGCTGCCTTGGATCCCCCGCTGAACCTGATGCGTCACCTGCGGAGGCAGGGCGCACGAGCACCATCGGGTCCACCACCCCGTGCGCTCTTAAGGTGAATTCCCACAAAGCTTTGCGTTTCAACGCCATAACCCCAGCCAAGCAAGTTCCCTGAAGACCCACCCGGCGCCCTTTCGGCGCTGCGGGGGTAGGAGAAGTCCGATGGCCGACGGCAACAAGAACAGCCAGCGCAACCGCAAGCGCCCGCCCAACCGTGGGGGCGGTCGCCCCCATCAGGGTAAGTCCGATGCCCCGGGTGTGATGGCGGCCGGTACCGACGAACAGCTCGACGCCGAGACGCAGCGCCGCTACGACGAGGCCAAGGGCAACCAGTTCAGTCTCCACGACCTTCAGAAGATGGCCGTCGAGGATCTGCACGAGCTGGCGGAAAAAGAAGGCGTGAAGGATTACGCCGGCGTCAAGAAGCAGGAGCTGATATTCAAGATCCTCCAGCACACCTCGACCAAGCAGGGCCTGATGTACGGTGAGGGTGTGCTTGAGATTCTGCCCGACGGCTTCGGCTTTCTGCGCAGTCCGGAGTATTCCTACCTGGCCTGCCCCGACGACATTTACGTCTCGCCCAGCCAGATCCGCCGCTTCGGCCTCAAGGTCGGCCACGTCGTGCAGGGCACCATCCGTCCGCCTAAGGAAAGCGAACGCTACTTCGCCCTGCTGCGGGTCGACGCCATCAGCGGGCGTATGCCGGATGCCCTCAATGACGTGAGCAACTTCGAAGACCTCACGCCCCTGCACCCGCAGGACCGGCTCGTGCTGGAGACGCCCGGCGATCCGTCCAACATCGAGATGCGCATCGTCGACTTGGTCGCCCCCATCGGGCGCGGACAGCGCGGCCTGATCGTCGCGCCGCCCCGCACCGGAAAGACCATCCTCCTCCAGAAGATGGCCAACTCGATCATCACCAACCATCCCGACATCAAGGTCATCGTGCTGCTCATCGACGAGCGGCCGGAGGAAGTGACCGACTTCCGCAACAACACGCCGGATGACGTGGAAGTCGTCGCCTCCACCTTTGACGAACAGTCCACCCGCCATGTGCAGGTGGCCGACCTGGTCATCGAGAAGGCCCGCCGGCTTGTCGAGTTCGGCGAGCACGTGGTCATTCTGCTCGACTCGATCACCCGCATGGCCCGAGCCTACAACACCGAGATGCCCCACTCGGGCAAGATTCTCACCGGCGGCCTGGACTCCAACGCCCTGCAGCGGCCCAAGAAGTTCTTCGGCTCGGCCCGCGCGATCGAAGGCGGCGGCTCACTGACGATCCTCGCCACGGCCCTGGTCGACACCGGTTCGAAAATGGACGACATCATTTTCGAGGAGTTCAAAGGCACCGGTAACAGCGAACTGCACCTGGATCGCCGCCTCGTCGAGAAGCGCACCTGGCCGGCCATCGACATCGCCGCCTCCGGCACCCGCCGCGAGGAACTGCTGCTGGACAAGCGTGAGCTCGAGCTGGTCTACCGCCTGCGCAAAGTCCTGGCCGATATGAACGTCGTCGAAGCCATGGAACTGCTCAAGGGTCGGCTTCAAAAGGTCAAGACCAACGCGGAATTCCTCCTGACGATGAATCTCGACTGATAAACTTTCCATTCTGCGCCGGTATGGTGCATGTTCCGGTTGCGCGATCACGTGCGGGTGGCAACAGTCGGTGACGGCATGGAAGCCGCACAGGCGCGCCTGGGACCAGGTTGGCTATCACGTCACCCCCACACTCAAACCGCCGGCGAAACTGATGCCGGGGCAATGGTATCTGCTCTTCTGTGAACCACGACCGCTTCATCGGTGCTCTGCGCCCATCTCGTCCGCCGGGTGGGGGTGGCCGTGTATCATGCCCCGGTTCGCGTAGTTCGCCGTCTGCATGCGGCTGAGAAGACCTGGGTTTCATGGACAACACTTCCTACGTACTGCTGATTACTGGCTCACTGGTCTTGCTGAGCATTCTGGCCAGCAAGTTTTCGGAGCGCCTGGGTGTGCCGGCCCTGCTGATGTTTCTGGGCGTGGGTATGCTGGCCGGTTCGGATGGACCCGGCGGCATCTACTTTGACAACGCCCGGCTTGCCAATTTCATCGGGTCTGTCGCCCTGGCCTATATTCTCTTCTCCGGCGGTCTGGACACGAGTTGGCGAAGCATTCGCGCGGTATTGCGCCAGGGTCTGATCCTCTCAACCATTGGCGTGGTGGTGACCGCGGGCCTGTTGGGCCTGTTCATCTCGCTGGTGCTGGACTTTTCTCTTATCGAAAGCCTGCTGCTGGCGGCGATCGTCTCTTCGACCGACGCTGCGGCTGTGTTTGCCGTGCTGCGGTCGCGCGGCGTAAGCCTCAAGGGGAACCTGCGGCCGCTGTTGGAGTTGGAATCGGGCAGCAATGATCCGATGGCCATCTTTCTGACCATCGGTCTGATCCAGTTGCTCACAACGCCCGACGCATCATGGATCGATCTGCTGCCCATGTTCGCGCTGCAGATGACGCTGGGGGCGGTGATCGGGGTTGGAGCCGGTGCTGCCGTTGCACGCCTGCTCAACCATATCCGCATGGATTACGAGGGGCTGTATCCGGTGTTGAGTTTGAGTGTGGTCCTGCTGGTGTTCGGCCTGGCCGAGTCATTGGGCGGCAACGGCTTTTTGGGCGTGTACCTTTGCGGGATCATGTTGGGCAACAGTGATTTCCCCTACAAGCGGAGCCTGATGCGCTTTCACGACGGCTTGGGCTGGCTGATGCAGATCGGCATGTTTCTGGTGTTAGGACTGCTGGTCTTCCCGTCGCATTTGCCGGCGGTGGCGGGGGGTGGCCTGCTGGTATCGATGTTTCTCATGTTCGTGACCCGGCCAGCGGCAGTGTATCTCGGGATGTGGCGCAGTTCGTTCAATTTACGGGAGCGGACGCTGGTGTCATGGGCTGGCTTGCGCGGCGCGGTGCCTATTGTGCTGGCGACTTTCCCGCTGCTGGCCGGCTATCCGCAGTCCGAACGAATTTTCAATATTGTCTTCTTTGTGGTGCTCACGTCGGTACTGCTGCAGGGGAAATCACTGATGCTGTTGGCTCGTTGGCTGAACGTTGACGATCCGGTGGCAGCGCACCCGCGTTATCCGCTGGAATTCGAGCGCACCACCAACATGCACGGCGAGACACGCGAGTTCGAGATCATGCCTGGTTCGCCGGTGGTCGGCAAACGCGTGGCCGAGTTGACGCTGCCGCAGGATGTGCTCATCCTGCTGATCCGTCGCGGCGGCGGGTTCATCGTGCCGCGAGGCCAGACGTGCATTCAAACTTATGACACCCTGCTGATCCTCGCCGAAGCCACGTCGCTCCAGGATGCCCGCCGGCTACTCGAAGGCAAGCCGGAGAAGCCGTAGGCATCCGACGCAAGATATCCTAAGGCGTCAGGGGAGCCATCACATGACGGTTTGCGGCATGCCCGGCCTTGCTGGCATGCGCGGTTCCACAAGCTATAGTTACGCCATGGTCTGCCGTATGGCACGATTCGGTCTACGGTGCGTATGCGCTTTGAGCGTGCAGTGGCTGTGGTGTGCGACCGTCGCGGTCTCGCAAGCCGGCATGCTGTCATCTTTTCCCGGGTGGGCGGATGACCACCACGGTGCCGTGCAGCCTGCCGCGATGCTGACCAGTGATGGGCCGGCCAATCCCGCGCCGACGGAACGATCGGGCAAGCGTTCCTGTGTTCGGGCGCGGTTGAATGTGCTGTTGCCGGCGGGATTCGACGTGAAATTCACCCCCGTCAGCACCGCATGCATGATGGGTTTCACCACCGCCGCCACTCCCTGCAGCCGTAAGAGGCGGTGTGCTTCGAATCATCACATCCCCGAGTGCGCCCGTCGGCGGATGCACACAGCAGGCCGTCATCCGCCGCGCACGTGACCCGCAGAAACCACGCGATCGCTCCACTCCGAACGTGCTGCGTGCTTGTCGCAACACGAGCGGGGCGTGAGGGTACGTACGGTCCCTGCGCGTGCGGCGAGTCCTCAAAGTTCTCCGACCTGTGCATGGCGTCCTGACGCCGCCTTCCTTCTACACCTCGCGCCCAGTCCGCGCTGTCGCTGCGATGGGCTCACTCTGACCGACGGGCACTACCATGACCCGCACATACTCGACACAGACATCGATACTCCAATCCACTTCCATTCACGCAGGAACGGCAAACCGTACCGCCTGGCTCTCACTCGTGCTCTCCATGGCGGCAGCGGTTCTGATCTGCATCGGTGATCCGTTCTGGCTGGGCATGCCCTTGAGCGTTGCGGCCGTGACAGCGGCTTGGCGTGCGCTGCGGCGCAGTGGGCAGACATCCGTCGTGGCCCACTTCGGTCTAACTCTGGGGCTTTTCGATGTCCTGCTGTGGATTCTGTTGGTATTGTTCATCCAATATGTAATGAAGATGGACACATCGTTTATTTTTGATTTCTCGCAGTCCACGGGGCAGTAGCATGTGCGATTACAGACTGGGGCCGGCCCCGTCGGAACGTCCAGAGAGTGTGGCGCAAACGTGTCCCGTCGTGTGCGGCTACGCGTAGACGACGCAACAACTGCCGCCGGCCGAAGCAACCATGCCGAGAGGCGATGACGGGTGCCCGCATATCCTCGTGCGTCTGATACCCGGTTGGGGCAGCGCGACCACCCAATTCCCCAGACGGCACGCACGGCGTCCACCCGTTGGCGCGGCATGTGGATGCAACGCCAGCTCGAAGGGTTGGAAGGCGATCTTGAAATTGCGGCGTCACCTGCGTCGTGCGCTGGCTGGAGGGTTGAGCTGACTCACCAGTAGATGTACCGCGTGAACAGCCGGCGATCTCGCGCGGGCAAGTCGTCGATGTTCGTGATGAGGTAGCGGTTCTCGTCGATATCCAGCAACAGTTTGCCGTTTGTGCCGTAGTCCTGGGCCCGGTCGCCCTGATGGCGCATGACGAAGCACATCGGCCCCAGGTCGGTGTCGACACTCAACTCCAGGAATCCACCGTGAAGGACGGTGATGGACTCGACGGCCGTGATGGTATGGACGAAGTAGCGCTTCAGCAGCGACTGACGCACCAGTTCCTGCGCCTCGGTCGGCCAGTGGTCCAGGTCGTCGATCAGCCCCAGTTCCACTTCGCGTTTTTCCGCGTTGAGGTAACGCAGCGAAATGAATCGACTGGGGTAGTGGACCGGCAGGCAGCGCAGGGCATAAACGCCCGAGTAAATGCGGTCGTCGCGCACCGTCACGTGCAACAGGCCGCGGCCGCCCAGGTGGATATGACTGTCCTCCGGCGTCAGCCAGCGTGCCTGGTGCGATGCGGGACCGGCTGAGGGATCGATCGGTGTGTGGGACGCATTGGCCCCATGCGAGGCTCGGTGGGCCATTTCATCGACAGTGGGCGGTGCGGTCGTTCCCTGCATTCTCACCAGGCGCGCGTACAGTCCGCCACTGGCAAGCAATGCCTCGTGCGAGCCGCTTTCGGCCACCTGGCCGGCGTCGACAACCATGATGCGGTTCGCATTGCGCAGCGTGCTGAGCCGGTGGGCGATGGCGATGGTGGTGCGTCCCTTGACCACCTCGGCCAGCGCTGCCTGAATCGAAGCTTCGCTCTCGGCGTCAACACTGCTGGTGGCTTCATCGAGCACCAGAATGCGTGGGTCGGCCAACAGTACGCGGGCGATGCTCACCCGCTGGCGCTCGCCGCCCGAGAGACCCGCGCCGCGCTCGCCGACCCATGTGTCGTATCCGTGTGCCGTGCGCACAATGAAATCATGGCAGTTGCCGGCCTTGGCGGCCGTGATGACCTGCCGCGGGGTGGCGTCCCTGCGGCCATAGGTCAGGTTCTGGTACAGACTGCCGCGGAACAGGAACGGCTCCTGAAGTACGACGCCGATCTGCTGGCGCAGCGTCTGCCCGGAAAGCTTGCGCACATCGACGCCATCGATGCGGACGGCCCCGTCGCCCACGTCATAGAAACGGCAGAGCAGATTCACGATGGTGCTCTTGCCCGACCCGCTGCGGCCGACGATTCCGATCATTTCCCCCGCCGTGATATCAAAGCTCACGCCACGCAGCACCTGGCTGTGACGGTCGTAGCCAAAGGACACCTGGTCGAAGCTGATCCGGCCTTCCATGCGCGGCAAAGCGACCGGCTGAGCGGGTTCAGTGATCTGACTGGGCGTATCGAGAATCTCGAAGATGCGGTGCATCTGCGTGGCGAACTGGGTGAGCCAGTTGGTCAGTTGCGTCAGCGTCGCCAGCGGTCCGTAGAACATCCACAGGTACCCGAAGAACGCCATCAGCTCGCCGAGTGTCAGATGGCCCTGCAGCACGTTGCGGCCGCCTACGAACCACACGATCCATCCGCCGAGCTGAAATACCACGCCCATCATCGGGTTGAAGCTGACGATGCCGCGATCGACGTTGAGTCGGGCTTGGCGCAGATGGTCGCTAGCCTGTTCGAAACGGTGCTGTTCACGGCCCTCTTGGGCGAACGCCTTCACCACACGGATTCCCGCCAGCATGCCCGAAAGCATGCCCGACTGTTTGCTCGAGGCATCCCAGAAGCGGTAGTAGCGCGGATACACATACCGCCAGAAGATAATGCTGCCCGTCACCACCAGCGGCGCGGGCAGCAAAGCCCAGGTCGCCAGCCACGGGTCCATCGAAAACATCACGATCGCCACGCCGACCAGAACCAGAAGCTGGGCCAGGAATCCGCCTGTAATCTGATGGATCAGGCCATGCAGCGCTTCGGTGTCATAGGCAACGCGACCGACAAGTGATCCGACCTGCTGCTTGTCGTAATAGCCCACCGAGAGCTGTTGCAGGTGATCGACCAAGCGGTTGCGCATGTCGCGGGTGATGGCTGTCCCCACGTTGGCGCCCAGCCGTCCGTTGACGACGTTCACCACCTGCCGCAACACCTGCACGACGGCGAGCACCGCGACGACCTGCATCAGAATACGCAGATGCTCGCCGATGCGGCCGGACTCCAACTGCCATTGCCGGGCGATATCCGGGCTTCCGGGCAGAACCCGATCGACGAGGATGCGCGTAAGCTGCGGCGAGACCAGATCCAGGCCGATTCCGCAGACCAGCAGCGTCAGCATGCCCATCGCCGCCCGGCGGTACGGCAGCATGAGACGGTAAATGCGCGTCAGTACCGCCCCGCGATCGATCTTCGGCGGTCCTTCGCGCGCGGACTCCTGCTCATCCTCGTCAGTGACGGTCACCGGCTCGCCGCGCAACCGGTCCTGAAGCTTGCGCGCCACCTTGCCGAAACGATCGGCCATGCGATTGCTGTAACGCAACAGGTCCACATACGTCTGACCGACGCGCGCCTGCAGAAGCCCCGAGCCCACCGCCGCCTCGCAGCGAAACTCGTTGGCCTCGTCAAAACGCACCATGACCGACGGCTCATCGCGCGTGCCCGCGACCGACGGCGCTTCGGGAACCACAGCGACGCGGTCGGCGGTGACCGCCAGCCACTGGCGGCGATAGCGACCGAAGCGGTCGATGTCGGTGTGTGTGCAGAGCCGCAGGTCGCGCTGGTCCAGCCCAAGCGCGCCAAGTCGGCTCACGACAAGATCGGGGGGTGTCTCGCGGAGCACGAGCGGGTAATCCTGTCGGCCGCGGGCGTCGTCTCACGTTGCGAGAGCCTGCGCGGCCGAGGGGTTGTCGGAATTCGGTCTGCCTTCATACCGCCCTGTGCGCCGGTTGCCAATCGGGCAGGCCGGTTCCCCTCGCGGCGCGCAAAGAGAAGGCCCGACCGGGTGTCATGGTCGGGCCTTCTGGAGATCGGCGCCTCGTTCAAAGACCTGGGTTCCCAGACAGGTCCTGAGGCAGGTAAGGCGCCAGCGATGCATCCATAAAAGACGGCATCATTAACCCGGCGGCCGCCTGGCACGCGGTCGGCCGACGGCACGCGGCGGCGATCAATAGCTCATGCTCAGGCCGAACTTGCCGTACACCTCGAACTCGTCCTGCGTGGTCGAGGCCTCCAGAGCGTCGCCGGAAAAGAGGAAAGTTACTCCAGCCGAAGCTTCCCAGGCGCCGAACTCGGTTGGCACAAACGACAGAGGCGTGCTTAACACAAAACCCGCGCTGACGTAGCCGAAGGTGTCGCTGCCGTAATAGTCGTCGAGGCTCAGACCCACCGCCACGGGGATCGCCAGTGTGATGGGGAAGTCCTGGCTCTCGAGCACGAGGAAGCTGGGCTCGACGCCGAACTCGAAGTAGGCGTCCTCGGTGCCGCCCGCATCGGCCAGTTCGAATGCGAAGACGACATATGGCGACAGCGCCGGCAGTCCCGCTCCTTCCATCAGCTGGGCATCATCGTAAGCCAGTGAGAAGGCTACTTCCGTGATCGCCGGCACGCTCCCGTTGGGATACGTGTAGAACACGAGCATCGGGTCAAAGGTGAGTCCGACCGGCAGACCCAGCGACGCGCCCAGGACGTAGTCGGTCTCGTACCAGGGTTGGTTCGAGTTCACGGCCCCCGTGTCCTCGCTGTGAATGCTGTTCCAGACGGTGGCATACACATCAACGCTGCTGATGGCGTCTTCGCCCTCGTAGAGGCTGGCATTGACGGTGACGCCCGGCTGGAAGATCAGTCCTTCATCTTCCTGCAGATAACCGCGGAAGAAGTATTGCGTGACGATATCGAGGCTGACGTCGAAGCTGACCGCGCCAGTGTTGGGGCCGGCGGGCTCGTCCTGTGCCTGAGCTGCGGGAGCCACGAGGATCGCGGCCGTGAACAGGGCGGTCATCGCGATCAACAGTTTGAACCCATGCATGTGATTCATCCTTATGGTCCTCCGGATTCGGTGTTCCCAGGGGGTGTACTGCCGCCGGGCGGGCTGTCGCAACCAGGCCTGCCCTGCACGATTGATCAGCAGGCCACGCGCCCACCAACCACGTGAAGCGAGAATGCAAAAGCAAGGCCAGATGTCGGGCAGGTCACGGAAAACCACGAGGATCCGTCCGCACACTCCGCGGACGGCGAATATCGATGGGACGCGCCATCCGTCAAGGCGGCGGATTGGATCCCTGGTCGGCAAGGCATGCGTAACAGACGGTCAGGTGCTCATGGGCGTGCCCAGCCGGTGGGCACCGCCTCGCATGCTACCCCGAGGCGGCATGGGCGAGCGCCGGCCGCATCGGCGCAAAGAAAAAGCCCGACCTGGTCCACGAGGTCGGGCTTCTTGATGGCTGAGGCTTTACCGCGACCGGGGTTCCTGGATCGGTCGCTTGGGTGGTAAAGCCGCCCGCTTGTCCTGGTCAGACTCAGTAGGTCATGGTCAGACCGAAGGTGCCGTACACTTCGATGTCGTCCTGGTTGCCCACGAGGGCGGTGCTGCCGGCCTCGTCGGCCCAGACAGCGACCACGCCGGCGGAGGCTTCCCACGCGCCGAACTCGACGGGGATCATGTTCAGCGGGGTGCTGAAGATCAGGCCGGCGCTGACGAAGCCGAACCAGCCGTCGCCGTAGTAGTTGTCCAGACCCATACCGACCTTCACCGGCACAGCCAGGGTGATCGGGAAGTCTTCGCTTTCGTAAACGGCGAAGCTGGGCTCAATACCCAGTTCGAGGTAGGTTTCTTCCGTGGCGCCAGCCGCGGCGAGCTCAACGGCGAACAGCAAGTAGGGGTTCATCGTCGGCAGGCCGTATTCGGCCATCAGGTCGGCGTCATCGTAGCTCAGCACGAAGTCAAGCTCTGTGATCGCGCCCAGACCGCCGTTGGGGTAGGTGTAGAACACCACCGACGAATCAAGGGTCAGGCCCGCGGGCAGACCCAAAACAGCGCCGATCACGTAATCGGTCTCAAACCACGGGCGGTTCGAGTTGGTCGAAGCCGTGTTGTCACCATGGATGCTGTTCCAGATGGTGGCGTACACGTCCAGGCTGCTGATGGCGTCTTCGCTCTCCATCAGCGTCGCGTTGATGGTGATCGAAGGCTGATAGATCAGACCCTGATCCTCCCGAACCGCGCCGCGGAAGATGTAGGAGGTCACGATGTTCTGGTCGAGAGTGAAGGTGACAGCGCCAGTGTTCGGGCCTGCGGGGGCCTCTTCCTGAGCCATCACCGTCGCCGGAGCCGCGAGCACAGCCGCGACCGCCAGACCGGCAATCAGTTTCCAAGTGCGTCCTTGTGACATTGTCGTCTCCTTCAAGTAATCCAGGAACCCGTTCACACCCCTAGTCGTCCACGCAACGATCAACGGGGCTTGATCGAATCGTACACAGCGAACGTCTAAGACATCGGTCTCCGAAAAATCAACCTTGTCAGGTGACTTATATCGGAGACCGTGATGCCTGCACTGAACTTTCTACCTGCATAATTTGCCCGGTTTGGGAAGCTGGGTCAAGTTCGCGTCGGGCCCCACAGCCATTGTGGAAAGCTGCCCGGGATGCCTTTCAGCCTGATTTACGACGCCTTCAAAAACCGTGAGTCCGATAATAAACGCCATCGGTATCCGCAAAAGGCCAAGTGGATGGCCGCTGGTCATCCCGGGGCGAATCCGCGGGCAAAATCGTCCAGGCGGCGGGCGTGCTCACGCCGCACGCTTTCCAGAACCAGGCGGGGGATCCGATAATGCGGCTGATCGTCGGCCACATTGCGGCAGTGCTCCTGAATCACAGCATACAGGAATTTGAAGGCGTCGCGCGGCTGGTGCATCTGGTCCAGGGTTTCGATAAGCAGTTCCCGGCTCACATCGGCCTCGAACAGGCTCGTGAGCGTCAGCGGGGGGCTGGCGGGCTTGTCAACCGC
This sequence comes from uncultured Phycisphaeraceae bacterium, assembly GCA_964502445.1. Classification (GTDB taxonomy): domain Bacteria; phylum Planctomycetota; class Phycisphaerae; order Phycisphaerales; family Phycisphaeraceae; genus CAZCWM01. The sequence goes on from CAZCWM010000002.1 coordinate 320,056, forward strand.
TTCACCATCGCTGGCGCAGACCGCCAGACGTTGATTGCACAGATCCAGCAACGTCACGCCCGACCAGCTCAGGCGGTCGACCATGTTCTGCTTGTCCAGACGCGCTTCCTGGAAAAAGTCCGCGGATTCTCGGGCCAACAGATGGCGTAATTCCAGTGGTAAAAGCATCTTGACGCCGACATCCGGCTGTTGAAGAAACTTGTTGTCCAGCATCGGCCAGATCACCGCCTTCATGCGCTGCGGATGGCCGTGGATGGCCGTGGGTTCATCCACCCGGTCCACCAGCACCATCAGGCCGCCATAGCCCAGCGGACGAAGCACCGTCAGCAGGCGAGCGGTGAGCTGGTAGCGGCTATCCTCATTGCCCGGCAGGGGCCAGGACTGGCCCGTCAGGTCGCTGCGACTTAGTTGCCGCAGCATTCGCACCAGGTCGCCCGGACGCCGGTCCATCGTCCGCAGCTCACGGTGGATCTTGCGGTCCAGATTCCAGCACCGCAGCTGCCGCGACACCCAGAGTCCGCCCATCAGCAACCCCAGGGCCACCGCGATGCTCCCGCCCAGCGGGGCCCAGAACGGCGGCTGAACGATCCAGACCGCTGCCGCGAGCAGGCCCAGGCCCAGCAGGCCGAAGAATCCGGCCAGGGGCCCCAGGAATCGGCCGCTCAGCGGCCCGCTGAGCCGCAGTCGCCGACAGAGTTGCGTGAAACGATCGGCTGCGGAACCTCCGCGTGGCCGGTCGTAGAGAGCCCCAAGAACCGCCAGGTCCGCTCGAACCTGTCGCGGCAGTCGGCGCAGCGTCTTCTGGCCGCCTGGGCCCAGGTCCAGGTGGGCGCCATCTTCCTCCAGGCCAGGCTGGTCCAGTACCGCGTCGACAAGCCGTGTGACCGCCAACGACAGGATCGCGTCCTGATGGTCGGCCAGCCGAACCTGTTCCAGCAGCCTCTGCATCGCCGCCGGATCGCTCTCCGCATGGACTTTGCCCCGTCCCAGCCGCTGCATGACGCGGTCGAGCACCGGGTTCAGATCGTCGTATGCGACCACCAGGGTGCGGCGCACCGGCTGCTGGCGGTTGTGCGCATGCACATGGCTGGCGATCGTCAGGCGGATCGCCGTCTTACCGCTGCCCTTTTCGCCGAATACCACGGCCGTGCTCGGATCCTCAATTCTGCCCAGAATCTTCGCGAAATCCGGATGCCGTGTCGACGAGGCCATCAGACGTTCGAAAACCTCGTCGTGGCGTGCCTCTTCCGCCGCAAAGGGGTTGCCGTTGAGTCCGTGCTCTCTGAAAAAGGTTTCGATGTTCATCGCAGAACCCCCTGTAGGCGCTTGTGGACGGCGCGGCTGGGAGGCGTTGCCGTCACAGGCTCGTGGCCGCTGGGTTACATGGTAGCGGCTTACCCCGCCGACACCGCCTCCCAGCCGCCAACCGAAGCCGATACGCACAGTCGACGTAAGCCATCGCCTGCCGCTAGACTATTGCTCCCCATGACCGAACAGCGCACCCACCACGATACGCCCGCACCGGCCGCCGCCGTTCACGGCCTGACGCGCCCTCACCAGGGCTGGACCCCGCCCCTGGACGATCCGGCCGCCCGTCAGGCCGCGTTGAACCATGCCCTGGACTATCGCGGCGACGTAACGCTCGAACTGGCCGACGGTCAGGTGGTCACCGGCTACATCTTTGACCGCCGGGTGCGTGACGGCCGGGGCATCGTCCGCATGCAACTGGCCGAGCCGGCCGCTGACGGCCAGGAGCGACTGACGCTCGACTACGACCAGATCGCCCGGCTCATTTTCACCGGCCGCGACCCGGCCGCGGGCAAAAGCTGGGAGAACTGGATCCGCCGCTACGCCGAGAAGAAGATCGCCGGCGAACGCGCGGAGATCGCCACCGATCCGCTGGAATGATGGCGACGACAAGCAAGGGTGCGACATGGGCCGGACGCTGCCCGACCGGGCGACATTTCGACAGATCGCGGCCGCGTCAGGCCCGAACACGTTGGTCACCGTCTGTCGCCGCCTGCTGGCCGACCAGCTCACGCCCGTGCTCGCCTACCGCCGCCTCGTCGAACCCGACGACCGCATGGCCCCCAGCTTCCTGCTCGAATCGGTCATCGATGGCCAGCGCATCGGCCGCTACAGTTTCCTCGGTTCGCGGCCCATGCTTGAGGTCATCGCCCGCGGACACGACGTGGATCTGCGCCACCACCTCGACCCCGCCCGGTCCCGACCGTTCACCAGCCCCGACCCGCTGGGCGAGCTTCAGAAACTCACCGCCAGCTGGAAGCTCGCCCCCTCGCCGCTGGCGCTGCCCGGCTTCGTCGGCGGATGGTTCGGCTGCGCGGGCTACGACACCGTGCGCTACCTCGAGGGCGAAAAGCTGCCCGCGCCCCCGCCCGACGACCGCGGCCTGCCCGATCTGCACATGGGCCTCTACCGCCAGATCGTCGCCTTCGACCATGTGCAGAAGACCATCCTCGTGATGAGCCAGGTGCTGCTGGATGAACACGCGGATTCGGATGCCGCCTACGACGCCGGCTGCCGCGAGGTCGATGACATTGTGCAGCGCATCGAGCGCCAGCGCGTCACCACGCCGCCCGGCTCGCCCGAACTGCCCGTCGGGGATATCGATCTCGAAACCCCGCCGCCGAACCTGCCCCTGGGCAACATGGCCGACGGCCAGTACCAGCGCGCCGTCGAAAAGTGCAAACGCTACATCGCCGACGGCGACATCTTCCAGGTCGTCATCAGCCAGCGCTTCGAACGCCGCACCCATGCCGACCCGTTCGACATTTACCGGGCCCTGCGCGTCGTCAACCCTTCGCCCTACATGTTCTACCTGCACATCGACGGGGCGGTGCTCGTCGGCTCAAGCCCGGAGATCCTCTGCCACGTCAGCGACGGGCGGGTCATCAACCGCCCACTTGCGGGTACGCGGCGGCGCGGCACCACCGACGCCGAGGACCAGGCCCTCGAACGCGATCTGCTGGCCGACCCCAAGGAGCGGGCTGAGCATATCATGCTCGTGGACCTTGGCCGCAACGACATCGGCCGCGTATGCGAGCCGGGATCGATCCAACTGCCCAAGGTGCTGGCGATCGAGCGCTACAGCCACGTGATGCACATCAGTTCCACCGTCGTCGGTCAATTGCGCGACGGCGCGACCTGCTGGGACGCTCTGCGGTACACGCTTCCGGTGGGCACGGTCAGCGGCGCTCCGAAGGTGAGGGCGATGCAGATCATCGACGAGCTGGAGCCGACCCGCCGCGGCCCCTACGCCGGCGCCGTCGGCCACGCCGACTTCGCCGGCAACATGGACATGGCCATCGCCCTGCGCACCATGGTCATCCTCCCCGACAAAATGGTATCCGACACCGTTTTTTTAGGAACGGTGTCGGATACCGTTTCTCCTGCGAAATCGCCACCACAGTGGCGCGTGCATGTCCAGGCCGGCGCGGGCATTGTCGCCGACTCCGTGCCCGAGAGCGAGCATCAGGAAACCGTCAACAAAGCCGCCGCCCTCGCCAAAGCCGTCGACGTCGCTGAACGAGCGTTCGGCAACAAAGTGCCCGGATCATGACACGACGTTCGATGTCGTCCTGTTCACACGGTTTTGTCCACCTTCCTGTTGGCGGCATCCATTGACGTGTGCCTGTGCTGGCACTACGGTGCCATCGTCGCCTCTCTGGACAGGACTGACCCGCCATGGCCCTGATCACCGAAATCGCGCCGAACGTCCATCGCATCAGCATTCTGTATCGCGAGATCAACCTTCAATTCAACCATTTCCTGATCGTCGACGACGAGCCGCTGCTCTATCACACCGGCATGCGACGCATGTTCCCGCAGGTGCTGGAGGCGGTGCAGCGCGTGATTGACCCGGCGAAGCTGCGCTGGATCGGCTTCAGCCACTTCGAGGTGGACGAGTGCGGCTCGCTCAACGACTGGCTCAAAGCTGCGCCGCACGCCCAGGCGGTTTCGGGCGTGGTCGGCTCGATGGTGAACCTGGGCGACTTCGCTGACCGCCCGCCGCGGGCGCTCCATGCCGACGAGACGTTCAGCACCGGCCGATTCCGCTTTCAGTACCGCCCCACGCCACACCTGCCACACGGCTGGGATGCTGGCGTGCTCTTCGAGCAGACGCAGAAAGTGCTCTTCTGCTCCGACCTGTTCACGCACAACGGCGACGTCGAGCCGCTGACCGAGTCGGACATTCTCGGCCGCACGCGCCAGTCGCTCAAGGACTTCCAGGCCGGCCCGCTCATGGACTACATGCCCTACACCGCGAAGACGCGCCCGCTGCTGGAAGGCCTGGCCGCCCTCAAGCCGCGCACACTGGCGACGATGCACGGCAGCTCCTTCACTGGCGACGCCGCCAAGGCCCTGATCGAACTCGACGGCGTGATGAAGGAAATGCTGGGTCCGCCCGCACCCTGATCGGGGCATGCCCGACGGCTGCCCCAGGGATGGTGGGCGGCGGCAACATGCTCGATAAAGCACGATCTGCACCACGATGGGAGGCGACGCATGTCTGCGGTGATGGAAGGCATCCTGCGGGCCTGGGATGACAATCTGGCCTACTGCCAGCGGCTGATGAAGGACATCCCGGCCGACCGGATGACCCACCAGCCCCGGCCGGGCATGACGCACCCCGCCTGGGTGCTGGCCCATCTGGGCGTATACCACCCGGTGATGCTGGCGATGATCCGGGGGGAGTGTTTTGCGGACCCTAAGGATCACCGCTACGGTTTCAACTCCACGGCCGTGGACGACCCGAACGAGTATCCTGCCAAAGAGCAACTGCTGACGTCGTTCAAGAAGTATCACCAGCAGATCAGCCAGGCACTGCGGGAGCGCGGCGAGGCGGTGATGGAGCTGGTGACGACGCTCGAACGCTGGAAGAGCAAAGCGCCGCGCAACGGCCACACCTTGCCGGATCTGATGCTGGTGCACGAGTCCACGCACCTGGGGCAGATATCCGCATGGCGGCGGGTGCTGGGCTTGCCGCGCGTCTAGGGCGGCCAGGCTGCGAAGTGGAACCCGATGCGGCGGAGGGAGAACCTGCCCGATGACGTCGGCGCCCGGGTCTGCCCCGCCCATGGTTGCTGAAGCGAGGGGCCTTCGCTGACCGATAAGCACCCTATGCCCACCGACGTGCGGACCATCCTGCGGCTTCAGGTGCCGGTGATCGTTCAGATCGGCCGGCGCAGCATCACCATGAACGAGGTGCTCGCCTTTGGCCCTGGAGCCATCCTGGAGATGGACAAGTCCTCGGAGGAGGAGCTGGACCTGCTGGTCAAGAACAAGCGCATCGGCAGAGGCACGGCCGTCAAGGTCGGCGAGAACTTCGGCATCCGCATCACGTCGATTGACCCCGCCCAGCAGCGCGTCGAAGCCCTAGGCGACGCCTGAACAGCCTGTTGGCTTTGTTTCGCCCCTCAGCCATCGGCGCGCACCATGATGTTGCGGCCCTCGATGCGCACTACGCGCACCGACGTACCCGCTTCGATCAGGCTCTGGTCGCTCAGGCAGTCCAACCGTTTGCCATCGATGACACACATGCCCGAGGGCCGCAAATCGGTGACGGCCGTACCCGTGCGGCCCACCATCGCGCCCGCTTCGTGTGCCTGCGGTGGTGCGTCCTCGTCGCTGCGCTGCTGGGCGTCACTGAGCACCAGCAGTCGAAAGATCGGCGTATGGGGCCAGAGCTTCATGGCCAGCATGACCGCCACGGGCACAGCCACCAGGCTCGCGATCGCCCCCGCCAGGCCAAGTGTCGTGTTGATCTGGAACAGCAGCACCACCCCCGTGACCAGCGCGGCCGCCGAGAGCAACCCCAGCAACCCGCCGGAGGGGATGAAAATCTCCACCGCGAACAGCACCGCGGCGACCGCCAGGCACAGCACCGCCCAGTAAACCGTTGTTCCCATGATCTGTCATTGTATGTCCGGGCCGCGCTTCTGCGCAATCCGGTGCGCAGCGAAGAAAAGCCCGGGGATCGCTCCCCGGGCCTCAGGCTGTCGACATACGATCCATCCCGATATGCTCAGCGGTCAAACTGGGCGTCGAACGCCAGCGTCGACGGCTCGAAATCGACCTGTCGCACAAAAGCGGCCGACTCCGTCGCGCCATGCTCGCGGTCCATGCGGCTGTCTTCCCACTCGACGCTCAGCGGGCCGGCGTAGCCGATGTCATTGAGCGCCACGATGATGTCTTCGAAAGCGATGTCGCCGCGCCCCACGGAGCGGAAATCCCAGAACCGCCTTGGGTCCGCGAAGCTGGTGTGCCCGCCGAACACGCCCACCGTCCCGTCGCCGTGACCCCACCACACGTCCTTCATGTGCACGTGGTAGATGCGATGGGCGAACGCGCGGATGAACTTCACGTAATCCACGCCCTGGTAGCCCAGATGCGAGGGGTCGTAGTTGAATCCGAACCGCTTGTGGGACTTGACGGCCTCGATCGCACGCTGGGCCGACGCGATGTCGAAGGCGATTTCCGTGGGATGCACCTCCAGGGCGAAGTTCACGTCGACCTTGTCGAACTCATCGAGGATCGGGTTCCAGCGTTTGGCGAAGTCCTTGAATCCCTTGTCCCAGTAAGCCTGATCCGTGGGTGGGAAGGCGTAGATCGCATGCCAGACGCTTGATCCGGTGAAGCCGTTGACCACTGCCGGAAAGTCGTTCTTGCGCTTTTTGCCGGGTTTGGCGTCGAAGAACTTGCGCGCCGCTTTGGCGGTTACGATCATTTTCTTGGCCGCACGCTTGCGCACACCTTCGGGGTCGCCATCGCCCCAGACGTCCGCGGCCAGGATCGCCTTGTGCCGCTCATCGATGTTGTCGCAGACCGCCTGGCCGACCAGGTGGTTGCTGACGGCGAAGCAAGAGAGCTTGTGATCGCCCAGCACCTCCCAGCGCTGTTTGCAGTAGGCGTCGCTCCTGGCCGCCTGGTCGACGTCGAAGTGATCTCCCCAGCAGGCAAGCTCCACGCCGTCGTAGCCGAAGCTCGCGGCCTTCTGGCAGATGGTCTCGAACGAAAGATCGGCCCACTGGCCGGTGAACAGCGTGACGGGACGTGCCATGATCGGTTGCCTCCGGGTCAAACGTGGATCAGTCGCATCGCGTGGTTAAACAGAACCTTCCCCGCCCGCACAAGGGACGGGACCGGTCGGGGCAGTTTGGCAGCCGGTGGCCCCGGAAGCAAGTGGGGCGGGCAAGCGGCCTGTGTCGACTCAGTCGTGGCCGACCTTTCATTCACAATGGGTCGGTCTCTGGCGTGAAGAGTACCCGTCCGCACGCCGGGCAGGTGTTGCGGTCGGCGTCGAATGGGTCGTTCAGGTCGTGGCCGCAATCGGGGCAGCTCATGTCGCCGAAGGCCGCCCGCCGCGCCAGAATGAGCATGCGGTCGCGCAGGTCGGCCGCAACCTGTTGATGGCTCAGCGTCGCGGCCGGGCGGTAGGACGGGCCGTAGTAAACGCGTGTCCGGCTGGGTGTCAGAAAATGCGCGAGCATCGACCGCTTGCGCGGCGTGCCTTCGATCCAGCAGGGCACGATCGCCGCCTCGCCTCGCCGTGCGATCATACCGACGCCAGGCTCGAAGACCGCCAGCTCCCTCCGCTCGCGCTGCAGCCGTCCTTCGGGAAACAGTCCCACAACCTCGCCGCCGCGCAACGCCGCCACCACCGTGCGAAGCTGCTTCAGATCCCCGCCGTTTTTCTCCAGCGCAATCGGTCGAATGCGCTTCCACCCCCAGTTCAGCCACGGCCAGAGGTATTCGGTGAGCATCACCCAGCGCACCAGGCGAGGCAGCGGTGTCTGCAGCACCAGGCCGTCGATCGCCGTCGTGTGGTTCGACGCCAGCAGGACGCCCCCGCGCGACGGAACGTGATGGCGGCCGTGCCACTGCAGACCGTGCCACACCTGCATGTACAGCCGGCCGATGTGCCAGAGCGTGTTGAGGCAGGGGGCGCCCAGCGGGCCGCGAATCAGATAGCGCACCAGTCCCCACAGGCCGACGATCGTCAGCGCCGGCCCCAGCAGGTACAGGAACCGCAGCAGGTTTTCATCGGCCCGCGGCAGGCGCCAGATCGCGAAGTAGGTCGCCACGCTGAACATGGTGTTGACCATCGAGTTCACGCCCATGACACGGCCGCGCACATAATCGGCGCTCAGGCATTGCAGCAGCGTCATCGCCGCCACCATCGTGATGTTGCCGAAAAGGCCGATGCCAAAGCACAGCCCGTAGCCGACCCAAGGCCGGTTGACGAGCGCCAGACCCAGTACGCACAGGCCGGCCATGGCGATGCCGCCGAGCATGAGCATCGGCGATTCGCGTCGCGTGTTGATGGCGGTCATGATGCCGGCGCCGACGAGCATGCCCGCGCCCAGTGTCGCCGACATGCGGCCGAAGAAGCGGAATACATCGTTGCCCGACAGGCCGTAATGCTCGCTTCCCAGCCCGATGAGTGAACTGGACACCGCCGCCGCGGCCGCCCAGAACAGCACGTTGATCGCAATCACCTGCAGCACGCGACGGTGGCGGAGGATGTAGCGGCCGGCCTGAAGAAACGAACGTGACGCGGCTTCGCCCCGGGCATCCGCGGCCGGTCGGCGGCGCACCCGCAGAAAAGCGAAGAACGTTCCCGAGATCAGGTAGAAAAGCGAGGCGATCAACAGTCCCGTGCGCACCGACGTGGCCGAGTCTTTGTCGATGATCTGCGTGCCCACCACCATGCCGATCAGCGACGCGATGATGTTGATGCCGAAGATGATCGCGTTGGACGCCTGCAACTGCCGCAGCGATACAAGCGAGGGGATGATGGCGTTGCGTGTCGGGTTGAACACGGCCGCGAGCGTGCCGACGGCAAAGAGAATGGCATACACCTTCCAATGGTGCGACGCTGGGATGTCGGCGGGCCCGCTGGCTGTCGCGACAAGGTAGAAGCCCAGCAACAGCAGCAAGCCGCGCGTCTCGTCGCAGAAAAGCAGGAGCCACTTGCGGGGCAGGCGGTCGGCCAGCCAGCCGGCTGGAATGCTGAACAGAATGTAAGGCAGGAAGAACCAGAACTGCGTGCCCGCCTGGATGCCGCTGCGGTTGCCGATACCCTCGACCAGCCCGCCCAGCAGCGCCAGGGCCCCGAGCATGATCATGCGGTCGCCGAAGCCGCTGGCGGCGGTGGACGTCCACATGAGGGTGAAGCTCACGTGACGCCAGAGCGGCGCCTCGCGGCTGGGCCGGGAGCCTGGGGTACGGGTCGTCAGGGAGGCGGCAGTGCGGGCCATGGGAGGGCGGGGATCGTCGCGCCAATTCGCATCCGGCATCCGTGGCCAAGAGGATACCGGGATGTAAGTTCCGGTGCGGTGACCTGGCCAGAGGCGACCCGGGACTACACGGCCGTCAGCCGCGCGATCGCCACGGCAACCTCGTCGCTGTCAGGTCGTCCCTCGAGAATCACCCGGCCGTCACACACCAGCACAGGCACCCGCTCACCATAGCGGGCCAGCCAGGCTTCGTCGGTGGTGATGTCGCACTCGATCCACCGGACGCCGCGCTCCCGCGCCAGGCCGCGCAGGTGCGGGTCGACCAGCAGCGCCAGCCGCTCACAAAGCGGGCAGTGGGCCTTGGTGTAGAAGGTAAGACGCACCGGTCCGGGGCGGTCGGGGGAGGGCGTGGGATTGGCCGGCGCGGCGGTCATGCCGGATGGCCGCCATCGTGCGCTTCGCACGACCGCGCGGCGCGTTTGTCGCGCTCAATGAAGGCGTAGGCGTTGTGGTTGTGGATCGACTCGAAGTTCGTGGAGTGCACCTGGTACCAGACGATGCGGTCTTCCTCGTCCAGCGACACCGCCAGATCGCGGACGATGTCCTCCACAAACTTCGGATTGTCGTAGGCCACTTCGGTGACCCATTTCTCGTCCGGCCGCTTGAGCACGGAGAAAACCGGCGCGCTGGCCGCCGCCTCGACAATCTCGAACAGTTCCTCGATCCACATCATCCCGCCTTTGGCGAAGCGGGCCTTGACTTCGATCTCGCACCGTTGGTTGTGGGCGCCGTAGGCTGAAATTTCCTTGGAGCACGGACAGAGGCTCGTGGCGGGCACCTTCAGTCCCATGATGAAAATATCGCGGGTGTTGGAGACGCATTCAAACGTGACCTCGATGTCCAGGATGCCTTCCTGGCCGGTGACCGGAGCCTTCTTGCGGATGAAATAGGGGAACGTCAGCGCCAGGTGAGCTTCTTCCGCGTCTAGATGCTCGCGCATGTCGTGGCAGATGTCCATGATCTGATCGGAGCGGATCGAGTCGTGATGCTTGTTGAGCACCTCGAGGAACCGGCTCATGTGCGTGCCCTTCTGGTAGTGGGGCAGGCCGACCGTCATATTCACACGGGCCACGGTGTTGACCATCTCGTCGCTGCCCTGGCGGTGCAGGGCGATGGGATAGGTGATGTGGGTGACCCCGACCTTGTCGATCGCGACATTGCGGCGATCCTCGCTGGCCTGGACGTCGGGCATGGCCGCGGCGGTCGGAGGATCGGACGAGACGTTCATCAGGGTGTTCCTCAAGGCTGGGGCGGGTGTGAGCGGAGCGGCTCGACCTCCGGACGGTCGATGGAGCAGCGCAGGCTCCATCGCCGCGCCGCGTCGTTCTCAAACACAGATTCGCGGCGTGGATGCAGCCCGGTTGCCTGCCTGCTGATCGTAGGAAACCCCGCAGGCGAAGGCAATGCACGCCGGCCGGTCTGCATGGGATGGTGAAATAGGAGAAGTTGGCGGTCGGCCGTCGTGAATTGCCTGGTTTGACTGTCCGGACGATGTGTGATCGGCGCGGATGTCGATACCCCGTGGCGGGCGAAAAACGTGGCTTCCGTGACCGCATGGGGCTATTCTAAGGACGGCAGCCGCTGTATCCGGCGTCGGCTGTGATCAGAAGGGATGGACAGCGGATGATCAGACGTTGCCGCGCCTTGGTTAGCCCGACCCTGGGTCTTGTGATCGCCATGGCCGCCGCCTTGGGCGTGGCGGTCAGTACGCCGCACGCCGCGGCCCTGGTCACCAGCAGCGCGGGCCTGGACGTCAATCTCTACCTCGGAGCCGACACGTTCTACAATGCCGGCTACACCGGTGCGAATGCCGTCGTCGCCAACATCGAGGGTGGCCACGCGTGGAATCTGCACGAAACGCTGACCGGCGTCACGACCTTTCTGCACAGCCCGATCGCCACGGGCCCACAGCTCGGCGACTTCGACGTTCACCCCACCGAGACCGCCCATATCATCGCCGGCCAGGGCGTCAACAATTACCAGCGTGGCATCAGTCCGGACGCGGAGCTGTGGTCCGGGGCGATCGCCACCGAGTATCCCGGCGCGCCGACCAGCGCGAACTTCAATTTCAGCCGCGCGTCACTGCGCTATCCCTATGAGACGGCAATGCTCGACGGCGTCAACGGCCGCCTCGCCGACGTGGTCAACAGCAGTTGGGGAAGCAGCAACAGCCCCGACACCACCGCCCACCAGTATGCCACCGCGATGATCGACGCGCTGGCTTACGACGCGGGCACCATCGTCACCGTCGCCGCGGGCAACGGCGGCAGCGCCGCCAACAGTATTCTTCCCCCGGCCACCGGCTACAACCTCATCACCGTTGGCGCCGTCGCCAACGACCAGACCAATCCGCCCTACAACAACGTCGCTTCGTTCTCCAGCCGCGGGCCCATTGATTTTCGCAACAGCCAGAGCGGACAGGTGCTCACCGGTGTGCGTGCGGGCGTCGATTTGGTGGCCCCGGGGACCGTGCTGAAACTGGCCAAGTACGGCGGCACCACCGGATCGAACACCGGCGGCACCGATTCCACCGGCGGCGCGACCGACTTCTACCACAACTACCAGAGTGGGACGAGCTTCGCGGCCCCCATCGTCGCCGGCGGGGCGGCCCTGATCGTCGATGTCGGCTATGACCTCTATGGCGGCGGTGCGAGCATCGATGGTCGAGTCGTGAAGTCCGTGCTGATGAATTCGGCGGACAAGACCAACGGCTGGAACAACGGCCAGAGCCTTGTCGGCGGCGTGATCACCACCACCCAGAGTCTCGACTACAACGCGGGCGCCGGCCGCATGAACCTGGAGACCGCGTTCGCGCAGTATACGGCCGGCACGACCGATGTTCCCGGGCTGGGTGGCGGCAATGTCGAGGCGATCGGCTGGGATTACGGCCGGGCCACCGACAGCGCGACCAACGACTATTACATCACCGAGAACCTCATCGGCGGCACCACCTTCAACGTGACGCTGACCTGGTTCGTCGACGCGTACTACAGTGAACTGTCGATGAGTTCCTTCTTCCACAGCCGCTTCGTGGATCTGAACCTGCAGGTCTGGTCGGTGGAGGGAGGTCTGCCCGACACGCTCGTCGCCGAGTCCGTGAGCGTCTACAACAACACGGAACATCTCTCGTTCGCCCTGCCGCAAACGGGCGCGTATATGCTCCGCGTCCTGTGGGGCGGCGAAATTTACGACCTGTTCCACGACAAGAACAACGAAGAACTGTTTGGCCTTGCCTGGGCCGGTGTTGCCGTGCCTCTGCTGGGAGACTTGAACGGCGATGGCCTGGTCAACACCCAGGACATCAATCCCTTCGTGCTGGCTCTCACGAATCCGGCCGGATTCGCCGCTGCGTTCCCCGACGTCTACATGGTCCTGGCCGGCGACATGAATGGCGACGGCCAGGTCAACACCGAGGATATCAACGGCTTCATCGGCGTACTCACCGGGTCGGCCCAGGGGCAGGCGATGTCAGCCTTTGCCGCGATCCCCGAGCCGTCCTCCACGGTTCTCATGGTGATGGCCGTCGTGACGCTGGCGGCGAGGCGGGGGCGGAGAAAAGCCGCCTAGTCCGCCGCAGACCGCGCACGCCTTCTTCACACATCTGAGCGGGCACACGGCCTGCGCTTGCGTACCGCGCATGCGAGGTCATCATGTCCATGATTCCCACCGCGTGAGCCCGCTCATGTCCCAGTCGTCCGCGTCGGTCGAGCGTCCGCACATCGTTTTCCTTTTGTCCGACCAGCACCACGCCGGCGTCATCGGCGGCGGCGGCGACCCGTATGTCCGAACGCCGCACCTGGACCGTCTGCGTGCCGAGGGTATCAGTCTCGATCGCTGCTACTGTGCGTCGCCGCTGTCGGTTCCCAGCCGCATGGCCCTGTTGAGCACGCGCCTGCCTTCGCGCACGCGCGTGTTCACCAACAGCCACAGCCTGCCCAGCGATCAGGCCACCTTCGTCCACGCCCTGGCCCTGGCCGGCTATCGGACCACCCTTTGCGGACGCATGCACTTCGTCGGCCCCGATCAGCGCCACGGGTACCAGCGGCGGCTGGTTGGCGACATCACGCCGGTGCGGTGGGGCGGCTACAAACCGGCGTATGGTCCGTTGCTGCGCGGAACACCAGGACAGGGTCGCGTGGCGCTCGAACGAAGTGGGCCGGGCGACTCGCTTGTGCTGCATTACGATCAGGATGTCACGGACGGCGCCTGCCGCTATCTCGATCAATATGCCGACGACCGGCCGCTGTTTCTCACCGTCGGGTGGTATGGCCCGCATTGCCCGTTCGTCTGCCCGCGTGAACTGTTCGCCTATTACCACGAACGTCTGCCGCTGCCCGATGTGCCGACCGACTTTCTCGACGCCGTGCATCCGGCCATCCGTGACCACCTCAAACGGCGTGATGTACTCGATCAGCCGCAAGCCTGGGTCCGCGCCTGCCGCGCCGCCTACTACGGCCTGGTCGAGATTCTCGATCGTCACGTCGGCCGCGTGCTTGAGACTGTCGACCGCACGCTCGGCCTGGACAACACGCTGGTGGTTTACGGCTCCGATCACGGCGACATGATCGGCCACAATCGACTCTTCTGGAAGAGCACCTTCTACGAGGGCTCCGTTCGCGTGCCGCTGATCTTCCGTGATCCCAGGCGCCTGGGCCAGGCCAGCCGCGGCCGGGTGATCCCGCAGCTTGCCAGCCTGCTCGACCTCGGACCTACGCTGCAGTCGCTGGTCCAGGCACCTTCGCTGCCGGCGACGGACGGACTTGATCTCGGTCCGGCCCTGCGCGGCGAGGCCCCGATTGATCCCGATCGTGTCGTCCTGTCGCAACTGGGCGGCACGCCCCGCGACCACGCCTCCGCCATGGCCTGCTGGCGGAACTGGAAGCTGATCCGCTACGCTGGGTACCAGCGGACGCAACTGTTTGACCTGGACGCGGATCCCGCCGAGCAGCGCGACCTCGGCCAGGACGCGCGCCATGCCGACCTGCGGCAAACCCTCGACGCCGCACTGGCTCGATCGTGGAAGGAACACGAGGTCGCAGCCTTCATGCACGAATCGAGCCGGCATGCCGGCCTGATCCATGCGTTTGATGAGGCGGCACCGTACCAGCCGGGCCCGGACCAATGGCAAGGCCGCGAACAGGACAACCGCATCGAACCCTGGCCTTAAATGACGCCTCTCAAGGCGGCGAAGGAGATGGCGACCATGCCCGCACCCACGTCATGCACGATCCGCTGGAGTCTGCCCATACTGGTGGGGACGATCACCACCCTCACAGGCTGTGCGCCCTTGACCCTGACGCTTGGCGGCAGTCCGGCCGACAACGCTTTGCGCCCGAAAATGGTGGAACGTGCTGATACGCCCACACGCGACAACATCGCCGTCGTCGACATCAGCGGCATGATCTACAACGCGCAGCGTCCGCAACTGTTCGGCAGCGGCGAGAATCCGGTGGCGTTGCTGCATGAAAGACTCGAAGCCGCCCGCCGGGACACCTCTGTCAAGGCCGTCATTCTCCGCATCAACAGCCCCGGCGGCACCGTCACCGCCAGTGACGCCATGTATCGTGAAGTTCGTCGTTTCCGGCAGCGCAGCGGCAAGCCGGTCGTCGCCTTGCTCATGGACGTCGCGGCCAGCGGCGGATACTACGTCGCCTGCGGAGCCGACCACATCGTCGCCTACCCGACGTCGGTGACCGGAAGCATCGGCGTGATGGTGCAGACGCTCAGCCTGCAACCGGCGCTCGGCCGCCTGGGCATTACCGCCGAAGCCATCACTACCGGCTCCAACAAGGCCGCCGGTTCACTGTTCGCCAAACTCGAACCCGAGCAGCGAGCCGTCTTTCAGACCCTGATCGACGACTTCTTCGCCCGCTTCATCGCCGTGGTGCGGCAGGCGCGGCCCAACGTCGACCTGGAGGCCCATCCGCAGCTCACCGACGGCCGCATCATGAGCGGCAGCCAGGCCCTGGAGAGCGGCCTTGTCGATGAACTGGGCGATATCGCCGACGCCGCCACCCGCGCCCGCGCTCTGGCCGGCACGGCGCATGCCAACCTCATCATCTATCACCGTCCGCTCGATTATGTCGGTTCGCCTTACGCCGCCGCACCAGGTCCCTCGACCGCCGGCGTGGCGCTCACCCAGGTCAATATCGCCCCGATCTCGCTGCCCGACACTTTCGGGCCCGGGGCGGCCGGCTTCTACTATCTGTGGGCAACGCCGCTGCGCTGAGGTACAGTGACTTCTGAAGGCAGGCAACCGCACTCATGCAGCGCATCGAACAACCCTGTCCCCACTGCACGAAGCGCCTGAAGATCGACCCCGGCTTCATCGGCAGCATCTGTCGCTGCAAGTACTGCGGGGCGCTGATTTCGGTGTCCAAAAAGGCCGGTACGGTTCGGCTGAAGCTGGCCGATCAGACTGTTTTCGGGCAGGAGTTGGCGCGCGAGCGGCGAGCCGATGCGCCGGCGGCTCGTGACGCCAGCCCCGCCAGCCGGTCCGGACCCGACGACACGCTGCCCCCCGGATCGCCGGTGATCGACGTCGAGGGCCAGCCGAGACCCACCGGTCCGGTGCCCACCGTGTCCGGCTCAGGTTCACCCTGGCATCGTCCGGAGATACCGGCCGGCGCCAAACCCAAGGCGCCGCCACCCACGCCCGGTTTCGTCGAACGCCATCAGGCCCTTCTGATCGCGCTGGGCGTCATCGTGCTTGTCGCGCTGATCGGCGCGGCCGTCTGGGCCATCCGTCAGAACGCCGCGTGAGCAACTCCGTCGTCCACACTGGTCCGTCAACTGGTGAAGGCGTTCACGGCCGTCGGCCCGTAGAGGAAGATGTACAGGTCCTTGAGGAACTTGGCCAGGAAGAAGTTGATGATGATGATGGCCACGAAGCTGGTGACGAAGGAATCGGTGGCCGCCCGCCCCACGCCGGCCGCGCCTTTGCCGCAGTTGAAGCCCTTGTAGCAGCTGATCAACCCGATCGCCAGCCCGAAAAGCACGCTCTTGCTCAGACCGCTGAAAACCTCCCACGCCCCCACGAACACCGAGGAAAACTGCCAGTAATCCTCGGCATTCACGCCGAAGCCTTTCACCGTCACCGCGTAGCTGCCGAAGATGCCCATCAGGTCGCTGAAAACGGTCAGCACCGGGATCATGATGATGCAGCCGATGACGCGCGGCACCACCAGGTAGGCGATCGGGTCCGCGCCCATGACGCGCATCGCGTCAAGCTGTTCGGTCACGCGCATGGTGCCCAGCTCCGCGCTCACCGCGCCGCCCACACGCCCCGCGATCATCACCGCCGCCAGCACCGGGCCGATCTGCTTGACCACCGACACGTTGATGACCCCGCCCAGACGCTGAGCCTGGCCGATCGCCGCGAACTGGTCGTAGGCCTCCACCGCCAGCACCATGCCCACAAACGCCCCCAGCAGCACGATCACCGGGATCGATCGCGTGCCGATGCTCCACAATTGCGGCATCAGCAGCGACCAGCGTCCGAAGCCACCGGCCCCGCGGATCGTCCATTTGACCGAGGTGATGGCGAAACGGCCGAACCGTCCGAACCCGGCGAGATGATCGGTCACGAAGCGGCCGACGGATTCGATCTGGGCGGTCACCATGGCATGGCAGTGTAGGGCCGGGCGTCGCGTCCGTCACCTGCGATTCGTAGCGTTCCTCATCCGCAGCCGCTCATGCCGCCGCGCGCCCCGGGGTGCTTTCGCCCTCTACATCCGCCGGCGCGCCGGGTTGAACACCACGTTGTCATGTCCGGGCACGATGCTGTCGGCGATTCCCACGGCTTCGGTCAGACTCTCCAGGGCCTGGTTCACATCGTACGCCCCGCGCAGGATCCGTCCGTGTTCCAGGTGTTCGGCCGTCGGCACCGCGTCGCCGGCGATCAGCGTCGTGGCCTGCGCATGGCACAGCAGCAATCCGCAGGTGCCGGGGGTGAAGCCCGGCAGGGGGAACAGATCCACCTGCGAGGCCAGTTGGTCGGGCGCCGGAGCGCAGCGCTTGAGCAGGGCGATCTCCTGCGTGAGCATCTGCCGCGTCGACGCATCCTGGGCCTGCTGAAGCTGCTCGATCAGCGCCCGGCCGACCACCTCGCGCTCCATCGGACCGATCAGCCAGTTGGCTTTTTCAAAAGCCGCCAGACCACCGCGATGCGCGGGGCGAAAGCAGGTGAGGAACACGTCGGTCACCGCGTCGGTCCGCAGGCCGCTGCGCTCCTGGAGTCGCGCGGCGATCACCTGCGGCGGCAGGGCGGGGTCCACCAGAATCACGCGATCGCCGCTGCGCACCAGCGTCGTGGTCGCATGGGCCGTGCGCAGGCCGGCCGGCTCCTGCCAGAACTCGTTGGCGCTGAGCGTGCCGATGCTGATGATGCGGTAGTCCATGACGACCCAAGACCCCATGCCGATGCGCAGCGGGCCGCTGGCGCGTTTCAGTCCTTCAGACCATCCACGCGCAGCCTGGCGATCGCTTCACCCAGGACGGCTTTCTTGCGCTTCAGGCCGTCGATCACCGATTGCGGAAGCAGGTTGCCCAGCCGCTCGATATCGCCGCCGGCCGCGATCTGCTTGATGAGGCTTGAACTCGTGAACCCATACGGCTCGCCGGTCATGATGAAGACCGTTTCGATGCCGCTGACCGCCCGGTTGGTCAGGGCGTTCTGAAACTCGTAGTGCAGGTCGCTCACGTTGCGCAGGCCGCGCAGGATCGCCGTCGCCCCGATCCGCCGGGCGTAGTCGACCGTCAGGCCCAGAAAGATCTCCGCCCGCACGTCATCGCCGATTCCGGCGATCGCCTCGTTGACCATCGCCAGGCGTTCCTCGAGCGTGAACAGCGGCCGTTTATCCGGGTTATGGCCGACAGCCACGATCAACTCGTCAAACAGGTGGCGGCCACGCTGGATGACGTCCAGATGCCCGTTGGTGATGGGGTCGAAGGTGCCCGGGAACACGCCGATTTTCCGCGCGTCGCTCATGGCCGCGAGTATAGCAGCCGCCTTCGCAGCCGGTCCGATGGCGGGCCGGCTCGCCCACGCTTGCCCAGGCGGCATAACCCGCAGGCTCGGCTCCAGCCCTTGGAGAGCATCCCATCCGTCAGTGGCCGCACGCCAGCCTGAATTGGACAGTTCATCGGATGACCTGCTCACCGGTCGCGTGCGCCCTCCGCTTGTCGCGGGTGTGTCGCGGTCGCCTGAGTCGGGAGAGTCGGATGTCGTCGGATCGTCGGTTAATCCGTGTCACGCTGTCTGTGGCCCCGGTCGTCTTCGCGGCCTGGGCCCAGGCGGGCATCGACGTGGCGACCACCGAGTCCGGCGCCATCCGGCTCAGCGGCGGCTGGCGGCAGATCGAATCATGGGGCGCCGAACGCATGCTGCTCACGGTGAACAACAAGCTGGACGCCCACGGGCTTCCGTACGGCACCGAGCCGTGCGGCAGCGTCGACGCGAGTCTCGGCGTGACGGCTGACAATCAGCGGTGGCTGATCGGCTACATCACCGAGCGTCACGACGGCGTCCACCTGACCTACGACCGCCTGGCACGTCTTCCGGTGCTGCAGGTGCTGGGGCGCGACGACGAAGAGCATCCGCCCTTGCGCAGCCAACGGGACGTGCCGCCGCCGGCGGAGGTACGGGACATCGCGTATCCGGCCAACAGCCACCCGCTTCGGCCCACGCCGGGCGGGCGCGACGAACATCACGGCACCACGACCACCGTGCCCGAGCCCGCTTCCCTTGTCCTGCTGGCCCTTGGCGCCCTGGCCGCCGCGCGCTGCCGCGGCAGACGGCCGGTCGCCAGTGGAAAATCCGCCGCAACAACCATCACGTGAGGCCGCATGCCTCACGACCACCAGAGCCCTGGATCGGGTCTCGTGCCGGACGCCTCCCCGGCCGAGACCTTTTTCTTTTTGGCGCAGCTCACGACGCCGCGGGCGCAATTCGCCCCGCCGCCTCGGCCGCGCGCACATTCGCCTTCAGGTGCTCGATATTCAGCGAGCCCACGAGCACGCTCTGCACGGCTTGATTCGCCAGCACATGGCCGATCGCGTCCGCAGCCGGCAGATGCCCCGACGCCAGGCCCTTCTTGACCAGCACGCCGACACCCGCACTCGACGCCTGGCGCATCACCGACTCGTGCGAATGGTCCTCGAGGTTGTAGGCCACCTCGATGGCGTCCGCCCACGCCAGCGCCGCCGCCGCCCCCTCGGGGTGTTTGCCGGACATTCCGATCCCCCGGATCAGCCCGCGCCCCTTGAAGTCCCGCAGAACCTCGACGACGTCTGTCTGTTCGAGGATTTCCAGGTCGCGGCCGTCCGAATGGATGAAGACCAGATCAAGCACATCCGTCCGCAGATCGCGCAGGCTCCGTTCCAGGCTCGCGGTCAGGCCCTGGCGGGAAAAGTCGTAGATCGATCGGCCGCCCTCGAAGCGCTCCCCGACTTTCGTGGCCAGCACGAATTCGCCACGCCGTCCGCCTAGAAAGCGGCCGATCCGCTGCTCCGACAGACCGTATGCCGGGGCGGTGTCGATCAGGTTGACGCCCAGGTCCAGTACGCCGTGCAACAGGCGTTCGACCTGCTCATCGTCAGGCAGCGCGTATTCGCGGGGATACTTGGCGCCCTCGTTGCGGCCGATCTTGAAGGCGCCGAACCCGATCGGGCTGACGCGCAGACCGATCCGGCCTAGGGAACGGTAATCCATTGGGTGGCGGTCTCCCATGGGCCTGGCGCGACCCGCGGTCGCGGCCAATCAGCCCATTCATCAATGCAGGCGTTGGTATGCGGGCACGGCCGGCCGATCAGATCCAGCACCCGCCGCGCCAGCACGGGCGCGAGCACGAATTTCGTCGGCCAAGCCGTGATGACGTTGCCCTCGAGCCCCGCGAATTCAGTATCCGGACGTCGACCTCCGGGCGTGCGCGCCTCGGCTCGGTCGACACGGTACGACGCCCACTGGACACCCTCCAGCTTCAGTCCCGGGATGGCAGCCTGCAACTCGTTTTTCGCGTGGGCGGCCAGCGAAGGCGTATCCATCTCGACCCCATCCTCCGACACCTGCCCGCCGATCTGCCAGATGGTGCGGCCGGGCGTCGTGTCAGCGGTCGTCACCGTCACCCGCGTCCGCGCTCCGTCGGCGCAGTGCCCATTCAGAGGCGGAAGCTCGCCGCGGGCCATCACGATATGCACAGGCCGGCGCTGCATCGCCGCGGGGTCCAGTTGCATCGCCTGCCGCAGCGCCGCATTGCCTTCACCAGCTGCAAGGATGATGTGCCGCGCCCGCAAAGCCAGCCGCCGCCCTGACTCCGGATGCCGCAGACACAGGCTCTCGACATGGCCGGCCCCGCGGCAGGCGATATCCAGCCCGTCCTGGACGTCGATCTTAAGGGTGTGCGCTTCATGCGCGCGCCGCAGGGACTCCAGAAGGCTCGGGGGATCGATCACCTGTTCATCCAGGCGCAGCACGTCGCCCACGCCGCCCAGAATCTCGGGCCACTGATCGCGCGGCAGGGTCTGAGGCCGCACACGCAGACCGGCCTTCGCCCCCTGCAGGCCGATGCGGCTGCGCAGGGTATCGGTTCGCCATAAATAGCAGAAGGCCGCCCGCAACCGCGTCGGCGAAAGGTTCGGCTGCCGCTCGCCCGTCAGGCACGCGCGCCAGAGGTCGGGCATCTGCGCCACCGCTTGTGCCGACGGCGTCAGCAGGCCCTTGAGCGAATACTTCAAGCCGCCGTGGATGATCCCCTGCGATCCCACCGTCTGCCCACGCCCTAGGGCGTCTTTCTCAAGCAGCACCGCGGCGAACCCGTGACGGCGAAGTTTGTCCAGCAACCACAAGCCCGCGGCGCCGCCGCCGAAAATCACCGCGTCGAGCATCAGGGGACCGTTGTGCATCATCTCACGCGGCAAGCCTCGGGGTGGCGGCGTCGAACGCCGCCGTCGACGGCCAGACGAGCGACAGGGGTACGGGGCGGCCGCCGTCAATGCCGCCGGCTGGTTCGTGCGCCCGCTCGCCTGAGCGCTCTTCTGGCTAATCAGTCGGCCGTATCCGGCGGCGGCGGGATGCGCAGCTTCGTGCCGGCTTCAAGCTTGTCGGGATCGGGACCGATCTGGCTGCGGTTCGCGTTGTAAAGGTGGCGCCACAGCCGGCCGTTCTGGTAGTACTGCACTGCGATGTTCCACAGCGTGTCGCCCGCCCGCACGACGTACGTCGCCGTCCCGGCGGTCGACGTCCCGGTCGCCGCCGCTTCACGCTGGCCGCGGATCGTTTCCAGGGTCGGCAGATAGATGACCTGCCCCACCTTCAACTTGGTCGGATCCACCAGCGGGTTGGCCTGGGCGATCTCGTCCCAGTATTCGTCCGAACCATACAGCGCCAGGGCGATCGACGAGAAGTTGTCGTTCGGTTTGATGACATAGGTTCGGGGGGGAGCGGGCGGCTGGATCCCGCTGGGCGGTGTCTGGGGGCTGGCCGGGGCCGTACGCGAACCGATCGTTGTCGTGGACGTCTGAGGCTGGGTCGCCACGGGCGACTCCCGGCTGACGACCGCCGCGGCCGGCGACGAGGGCGACAGCTCGATCCGGGGGCGCGCCGCCGAGGAGGACGGCCCGGCCGGTGAGGTTTCGACGCCGCTGCCCGCACGCCACGGCTCGCGCTGCGGGGCCGTTGTGTCCAGCGGGGCGAGGGCGGTGGATCGCGGCGCGCCGAAGGTCACGGTCGGCGTGGACGGCTCGGCCGGTGCGTCCGGCATGGTCGACCGCGCCGCGGGCTCGGCGGCCTTGCGCGCCAGCGATGGCCCGTCCTCGTCACGGAACGAGACGTGGTAGACGATGATGATGGCGCAGATCACCACCGTCACCAGGAATGCCACGGGATAAGGGTTCTTCATGGCGGCGCCTTCCACTGAGACCGACGCCAGAGTCTACCGCGCCGCCGCGGCCCCATCCATACCGCCTCGCGGCCCGTCATCGCGCTGCCGCGCACAAGCCCAGACGCTCGTATTGTTCCGGCGGCGCGTCATGCTCGTCCAGCAGGCGCACCAGCAGATCGACCATGTGACGTTCCACCGCTGGATCGCTGAGGGCCTCCTGCTGAGCAGGGTCGCGCTGTACATCCCACAGCATGGTGCGCAGGGTTTGCGGGTTGCGCCCCGCCCAGGGCCGGTTGTTGGGAATCCGCATCAGCCGAGCGCCCTTGGTAAACGCCAACGGCTCATGCATCCGCCAATCCGTCAGCTCCTTCGGTGAAAAAGGATGCAGCATATGCGTGGGCATCAACGTGTACTGGGACACGGGAGCGTTCTGGTCGTTGGCTGGACCGCGCATGTACACATATCGGCCGTCCGTGACATTCACGTGCCCGCCGTGGATGCCGAAGAGGCCAGCCTCGCGCACCGGCTCATCCGCCGCGATCGTCCGGCCCAGATCGTGGCCGCGCATGTCCGCTGTCGGCGCCATGCCGAAGAAACCCAGCACCGTCGGCCCCAGGTCGATCGCTGGCTGCACCAGCGCCTGTCGCCGCTCGCCGCGCACGCCGCAGCGTGGATCCCAGACGAAAAACGGCGTATGGGCGATCTCCTGGTAGAAGGGCATCCAGCACTTCGCCCAGCAGTCGTGCTCCCCGAGCAGGAAGCCGTGGTCGGTCCACACGATCAGCATCGTGTCCTCCCACAGGTTCAGTTCATCAAACAGCCGCAGCACGCGCCCGAGCTTGGCGTCGCACATGCTCAGCAGGGCCGCGTACTCGTAGCGGATGTGCTCGATCGCGGCTGCGTCTTCACCCCCCTCGCCCTTGTTCACCGCCCGGTAGGGCGGCCAGTCGAACGGCTTGCCCCTGTAATCGTGCTTGTATAGATCCTTGTAATGCTGCTGGGTGTAGAACGGCTCATGGGGGTCGAAGGTTTCGATGTGCAGCAGCCAGTTGTCCTGCTGGTGGTTGCGGCGGATGAACTTCAAACCCGATTCGACCGTCATGGACTGCGGCTGGCGCTGCTCGTGGCCGTCGAACCACTGGCGGTGAACCCAGTCCTGACGCCACTTCTCACCGGTTGCGCGCTGCTCCGACGCCAGACACTCGGGCATGGCCGGGTCGGCGACCTGCCCGCGCCACGGATCGCCTTCGTGACCGCGGAAAAACTCCCAGGTCTTGTACTTGGTGTGATACGTGCAGCCGCCGTCTTCGAAGTAGTGGTAGTGGTCCGTGGTCAGGTGCGTATAGACGCCGTTGCGTTTGAGCATCTCCGGCACGGAGTCATCGAAAGGTTCGAGCGGACCCCATGAACGATGCAGAAAATTCGGCCGCCCCGTGTGCCAGTCCCGCCGTGCGGGCATGCAGGGCATCGAGCATACGTAACTGCGGTCGAATGTGACCGTGCGATCGGCCAGCCGCTGGAAGTTGGGCGCGTGCGTCCAGTCGCAGCCATAGGACGGCAGCATGTGGCGGTTGAGCGTGTCGAACATCAGCATGACGGCTTTCATGGCCGGCGCCTCCTGTGGCCAGGCGAATCGATTTGCCTGGCGTGCCAAAGCCATCGTAGAGGCCCCCAGCGGCCTGTCCAATGCGTCGCCTGCTTGTCAACCCGTGAGGCCAACCAACGCCATTGGTTGACACTTTGCGCGGCCGGGTGCTAGAGTCTGAATCCCGCCGCAGGAGAATCTGATCATGGCCGAGTCCGAGACGCGCCTGACCGTCCAGCGCGACGGCGACATCACCAATGTCCGCTTCGTGGACCGCAACATTCTCGAAGAATCGCGCATCCAGGAGATTGCGGCTCAGGTCGGGCAGATCATCGACCAGTCCACCACGCCGAAGCTGCTGCTGGACTTCACCGGCGTCGAGCACCTGTCCTCCGCCGCCCTGGGCGCGCTGATCACCATCAACAACCGCATCCGCAAGAAGGGCGGGCAACTGCGCCTGGCCAATATCGACCCGCAGATCTACGAAGTCTTCGCGATCACCAAGCTCAACAAGCTGTTCCAGATCCACGACGACAGCGAGGCGGCGCTGGCCAGCTTCAAATGATGCGGGACAGGCGCCGGCCAGAAGAGCAGCGCATCGGAGGTTGAGGGCATTGACGGTCGAGTTGTCCGGCAAGCTCGAGGTGGCCAGTCAGCCGGCCGCCGTCACCCAAGCCCAGCGCCGCATCCTCGATGCCGTGCGCGAGGCTGGCTATCCGCCCAAAGCTCAGTTCGCCATCCGCCTGGCCCTCGATGAGGCGGCCTGCAACGCCATGCGCCACGGCAACGCCGGCAATCCACATCGCAAGGTGACCTTCCAATGGTCGATCACGGACGATGTGGCGAGCATCTCCGTCTCGGACCAGGGCCCCGGCTTCAACCCCGACGCGCTGCCGGATCCCACGGCTGATGAAAACCTCGTCCGCCCTTGCGGCCGGGGCGTGATGCTCATCCGCCAGTATATGACCGCCGTCCGCTACTCCGACGGCGGCCGCACGGTCACCCTCATCAAACGCCGGGACTGTGACCGCCCGGCGGGCCTGGACCCCGACTGACCACGGCTGGCCGGCCACCGGCGATGTCCTCGCTGCGCAGCGGGGTTGGACGCCGGCCGCTGCGAACCTACACTGATCCAGTCTCCCGCCGATCGCGGGGGCGCTCGCCCGGCCGCTATGGGCGTTTCAGGCCAAGATTGACCGTGAACGCAAAAGCTGACCATTTTTCCCAACGCAAGACCGACCCAGACGGCCCCGACGCCGGCGACCGGTCGCGGAACGTCGACGCCAGTGACGAGCCCGACCGAAGGCCTCGATCCGCTCTGGAAGGCGATGCCGTCGGCCTCGACCGCGATCGATCGCAGTCCGCGGTGCCGGCCATCGAAATCGACCTGGCGTTCGAGGCTCTCGACGCTGATCCTCCGTTCGACGGCTGGGCCCAGCCGCTGCTCGCACGCCTCATCCGCCTGCTCGGCTGGACCCAGGGTGAACTGAGCCTCGCCATCGTCGGCGACGCGACCATGGCCGACCTGCACCAGCGGTACAAGAACGTGCCGGGCACAACCGATGTGTTGACCTTCGATCTGCGCGAGCCGCAAGACGTTGGCGTAGCGGCGGGGCAGACGCCGTTCGACCCCCCGCTCGAAGCCGAGCTGGTGCTCTGCATCGATGAGGCCGCGCGCCAGGCGGCCGGTCGCGACCACCCTGTACGGGCGGAACTGCTGCTCTATGCGGTGCACGGCCTGCTGCATCTGGCCGGACACGACGACCATGAGCCCGCCGCCGCCGCCTCCATGCACGAACGTGAAGATCAGTTGCTGGCGGTGCTGGGGCTGCCGGCCTTGTACCGCCGACCACCGATTGATCCAGACGAGTCGGATTTGTAGCCGGGCCTCGCCGCGGCCCGGGCACGCGGTGAGGCTCCCCATGGCCGGTACACGCCGGCCGACGCCCGGGACGAGGCCGATGTGGTGACCGATCCAGCGATATGGGTGGCAGCCGCCGCGTGTCTGCTGAGCTGTTTTTTCTCAGCCTGCAGCCTCGCGCTCAAAGTATTCAGCCGCAGCCGGCTGTCCGACCTGCTTGAGGAAGCCGGACGCAGCGGCCGCCTCGAGCCGCTCCTTGCCCGCCACGGTGATCTGCAGTTGCTCACGGGCACTCTCCGCACCATGTTCAACCTCGTGGTGCTCCTGGCTGTCGTGCTCTATATCGAACGCCACTACGGGCCCATCGGCGATTACGCGCAGTGGCGGCCGGTGGCCGTGTATGTCGCCGCCTTCCTCATTGCCGGCCTGCTGGTCAGCGTCTTCAGCGTCGCCATCCCTGTCAGTTGGGCCCGCTATCAGCCCGAGCGCCTCATCGCCGCGTCGTTGCCGGTCCTCATTCTCATCAGCCGCGTGATGGCCCCGGTCGCACGGCTCCTGCACCTGTTTGACCCCATGGTTCGCCGCATTTCAGGCGCGGACGCCGAAGTGAGTGACGATGAGGATGAACTGGCCGAGGAGGTTCTCAATGTCGTCGACGAGCACGACACCGAGGGCCGCTTCAATCCCGCCCAGCGTCAGTTGATCGAGGCGGCCGTCGAATTCGGCTCCGTGACGACCGGCGAGATCATGACCCCCCGTACCGATGTCGTCGGCATCGACGTCGACGCCAGCCTCCCGCAGATCCGCGCCACGATTCTCGAAAAGGGCTTCAGCCGATATCCCGTGTATGAACAGACCATCGACCACATCGCCGGCGTGCTCTACGCCAAGGATCTGATCCGCTTCGTCGGCCAGCCAGGTGACGCCGCCGGCCCCGGACCCGCCCCCGCCTTTGACCTGCGCAGCTCCCTGCGCGAGGCCATGCTTGTGCCCGAGAGCAAGCCCGTGCAGGCTCTGCTCGCCGAGTTCAAGGCCCGGCAGGTGCATATCGCCATCGTCCTCGACGAATACGGCGGCACCGCCGGCATCGTCACCATTGAGGACGTCATCGAGGAACTTGTTGGCGACATTCAGGATGAATACGAACGGTCACAGAAGCTTCCGGAACTCAGGCAACTTGACGACAACGTCGCCGAAGTCGACGCCCGCATGCACGTGGACGATCTCAACGACGCCCTGCGGCTCAGGCTGCCGGAAGACGAGGACTACGACACCGTCGGCGGGTTTGTCTTTTCAACGCTTGGCCACATCCCCGCCGCCGGCGAAACCATCGAGTTCGACAATATCCGCATGACCGTGATCGAGGCCGAACGCACCCGCGTCACCCGTGTGCGCATCGAACGGCTGTCCACCGACGAGCAGAACGACAACGGCTCGCCCCCTCGGCCGCAGCGCGACGCCTCCTGACACGTCGGCCTGCGCCTGTTTACACTAGGATCCCCATTCGTCGGGGCCGGTTTTCATCCGCGGTCACCAACAGACGCCCGCGATGCACGCCCGACCTGATGTGCTGTGAGTGCGATCATGCCCATCCGCTTCTACAACTCGCTGACTCACGAGATCGAAGACTTCAAACCCATGGAGCCGCCGGTCGTCCGCATGTACAACTGTGGCCCGACCGTCTACGACTTCGCCCATGTCGGCAATTTCCGCTCGCTTCTGTTCGCCGACGTCCTGCGCCGCTTTCTGGAACTGGCCGGCTACGAGGTCCGCCAGGTCATGAACATCACCGACGTCGGCCACATGACCGAGGACCAGCTCGCTGACGGCGGCGGCGAAGACAAGATGCAGGTCGCCGCCCAGCGCATGAAGGCGGCCAAGAAAGCCGGCCAGGCTCCCGTCGACGATCCCAACGATCCGTACCAGATCGCCGCGTATTACGCCGACGCCTTCATCGCCGACGCCCGCGCTCTGGGCATGAAGATCGTCGACGATCCGCCCAGACGCATGCCCCGGGCCACCGAATACGTGCCTGCCATGCAGAGCATGGTCGCCACACTCATCGAACGCGATCACGCCTATCAAGCTGACGACGGAGCGGTCTATTTCAGCGTTGAGAGCTTCCCCGATTATGGTCGGTTGTCGGGCAACACCCTCAACAAGGTGCGAGGCGGCGCCGGCGGCCGCATCCTCGACGAGCATCAGGCCGTCAAACGCCACCCGGCCGACTTCCTGCTCTGGAAGCCCGACCAGACGCACATCATGCGGTGGGATTCGCCCTGGGGTGCAGGTTATCCCGGCTGGCATATCGAGTGCTCGGCCATGGCCAAGGCGGTGCTCGAACGCGACGAGATCGACATTCACACCGGCGGCGAGGACAACATCTTCCCGCACCACGAGTGCGAGATCGCCCAGTCGTGCGGGGCCTCGGGCAAGCCTTATTTCGCACGCTTCTGGATGCACGCGCGCTTCCTCTTGGTCGAAGGCGCGAAAATGTCCAAGAGCAAGGGCAACTTCTTCACCGTGCGCCAGCTTATCGACGAAGGCGTGGACCCGAAGGTCATCCGCTACGAACTGATCAAGGGCCACTACCGCTCGAATCTGAACTTCACACGCAAGGGCCTGGAGGATTCGGCCCGTGCCGTCAGCCGCCTGCGCGAAGCGGCCGCGCGCTTTGAGAAACTGGCGGCAGGTCGGACCACCGCCACCGACGCGTCGCACCCGCTGGTCGGCGCGTTTACCGACGCCCTGGCCGACGACCTGAACATCGCCGCCGCGCTTGGCGTGCTGTTCACCTGGCTCAGCGAGACCAGGCCTGCGGACGCGTCGGAAGCTGCCGCCGCCCTTGCCGCCCTGCGTGCCGTCGATCGCGTGCTCAACGTCCTCGAACCCGCGGCCGTGCCGGTGACGACTGGTCTCGACGAGGCCGCCGCCCAGACCAAGGCCGCCGCCATCGACGCCGCCCGCGCCGCCAGGGACTACGCCGCCGCCGACGCCCTGCGCGCCGAGCTCAACGAAGCCGGCTACGACGTGAAAACCACCCGCGAAGGCACCACCGTCCATCGTCGCCTCGCGTGACGCCACGCGATCGGCCGCTCACGCACTACGCGCTTCCACACCCCGTCCGCCCCAGCCGAGGCCTTCAGGCCCGGATCACCGGGCTCCCTCTTCGCACTTCACCTGCGAAACGTTACAGTAAGCCCAGCAACTATCCGGTCAGGGAAACACGGAGGTTGACCATGACCCGTCGGACCCCTCGCCCGTCCGCCGTCCCGGCGCGCCTGGTCAGGCAAAGCAGCCGAGTCCATGTGCCTGCAGCCCGGCGCAGTGCCGCCACAGCTTCAGCCGGCCGCTCTCTGCCGCTCGGCGTCGCCGTCGCGCTGCTCGTCGCGCTTTTCGCCGCACCGGCGGCCGCCGTTCAGATCACCCTCGATTACCGCTTCGACTCAGCCGGCTTCTTCGCGGCCAATCCCGCCGCCCAGGCCGCCCTCCAAGCTGCGGCCGACCTCTTCGCGGTGCGACTTACCGACAGCCTCGACGCCATAGCGCCCGATGCCAACAACACCTGGAGCATGCGCTTCTACCGGCCCGACACCGACGCCCTGGGCAACTGGGTCACCAATCCCACCGTTGCCGCCAACACGCTGTGGGTTTTCGTCGGTGCACGCGATCTGCCTGCCGGCGTCCTCGGCGAGACAAGCTCCGGCGGCTACACCGCCGACGGCTACGATCCGTGGTTCAATACCCTCGACACGCGCGGCGAGATCAATGCCGTCGGACCCGGCGCCACCGACTTCGGCCCGTGGGGCGGCGCCATCGCCTTCGATCTGGACGCCGACGGCAATGGATGGCACTTCGACCACACCGTCCCCGTGACCGCCGGGGCCAGCGACTTCTATTCCGTGGCCGTGCACGAACTGGCCCACATCCTCGGTGTCGGGATCGCCGAGTCGTGGGACCGGCTTGTAGAGGCAGGCGTCTTCGTGGGCGTTGAGTCCGTCGCCACCTATGGCGCCCCCGTGCCCCTTGACCCGCCTTACCACTGGCACTGGGCCGACAACGTGCAGAGCACCGTCAACGGCCACTACCAGGAAGCGGCCCTCACGCCCTATCTGACCCTCGGCACGCGCAGGCACATGACGGACCTGGACTGGGCCGCCCTGGCCGACATCGGCTGGGTCGTGACCCCGCAGGCCATTGCCGGCGACCTCAACGGCGATCGCCTGGTGAACACCGAAGACATCAACCCGTTCGTGCTCGCCCTCACCAGTGCCAGCCAGTTCGCAGCCGCGTATCCCGGCGTCGATCGTCTGGCCGCTGGCGATATCAACCACGACGGCAACGTGGACACCGAAGACATCAACCCCTTCGTGCAGCTTCTTGTCGGCGACGGTGGCTGGGCCGTCGTCATTCCCGAGCCCGCGACACTCGCATTCCTCCTGGCCGCGCCTTTCATCGCCCGCCGCCGCAAGACGGGGTCGTTTGCACGGTGGGGCGATCCGCACGGGCCGCCGCGCCGGACCCCACCTGCCATCGCGCCATGACCCAGTCGCACCGCGACAACTCGAGCGACCCGACCGCCGACGCTTCCCCATGGGCCGTCGCCGACGAGCGTCGACTCTTTCATGAAGGCATGCAGCTGTTCAACGAGGGCGAATGGTTCGAGGCCCACGAGGTGTGGGAGGACATCTGGCACATGGCCTCGGGAGACCGCAAGCGCTTCTACCAGGGGCTGATTCAGTGCGCCGTCACGCTTGAGCATGTGCGCCGCGGCAACCCGCGCGGCGTGCGGACGGTGTGGATCTCCGCCCAGTCGAAGTTTGTCGGCCTGCCGCAGGTCTATCGCGGTGTGAACATCCACGCCCTGCTCAGCGGCATCGGCGCGGCGATCGAACCCATTCTCAAACTTCCGCCCCAGTATTTCGATCCCGCCCGCCCGCGCGGCCAGACGTTGCCTTTCAACAAGGCCCAGGTGCCAACGCTCACGCTCGAATACGATCCGTTCACCGACGGCCCATGAACCCCGCGTGTCCGTCACTTCGGCTGGAGGCGGCCACTGCTACGCCCCGGCCTGCCGTTCCGCACGCCACAGCACCTGGACCCACTCGGCCACGACCGGCAGCCCACGGACCACACACACCGCCACCGTCAGCCAGATAAGCGCCGTCGCCAGCGGCATCAGCCAGTGCGCCTCACGCATCCACCAGGCGGGCTCGGCCGCCATGGCTGGCTGCATCGCCAGCAGCAGGGCGAAGGTCACTGCCTTGAGTGTGCCGTACGCCCCGCGCATGAAACGCCCCGCGACCACCCAGCGGCCGGTCGAACTGTGCATCACGTCGAATCCACCGTGCCGCGCTCCCATCTGCGGGTAACGGATCGCGTCCACGATGATGCTGCGGCCCAGCACGATGATCGCCGCCCACACGGGTACGAGGCGCACATACGCCAGTGTCAGCCACAGCAGGCTCTCCACCACCCGGTCGGCCATCACGTCGAAAATGCTGCCAAAGTGCGACGTCTGGCCGCACGCCCGGGCCACCATGCCGTCCACGCCGTCCAGCACGACAGTGAAAATCAGCAGGGGGGCGTTGGCCCACTGAAGCGCGACGGGCCCGTGAACGACCACCCCCGCCAGATAGAACGCCGCGACCAGCCGAACGAGCGTGATGAGGTTGGCCATGGCCGCGCCTCCCGATCGGGTGCCGACACTTACCCGTACGCCCTGTGGCCGCCGCGCCCCGGGTTCAGGATTCGACGGCCGGACTGAAACGCGAACCACGCAGCCCGATGCGGCGGTTGACCGGAGGCCCCTGCGGAATCAGCGGGGCGATCGCCATCATGCCCAGGAAGATCACCACGTTGCCAGCCAGAAGCAGCCACTTCGACCCATTCATCGCCTCGACGAAGGCGGTCAGCAGCAGCATCAGCAGCGACGCGGGAATCAGCGACCGCCACGCCAGGCGCATGAGCTGGTCGAACCGGAACCGCGGCAGCGTCCAGCGCACGAGCATCATCAGCGCCAGTAGCAGGAAGATCTTGGTCGCAAACACCCCGAACTTCAGCAGCACCAGCCCCAGGCCGCCGACCATCGGCTCGCGCACGATCGGCAGATCCCAGCCGCCCAGGAACAGCAGCGCGAAGAACGCCGCTCCGGTGATCATGTGCATGTATTCGCCCAGGAAAAAGAGCGCCCATTTCATCGAGCTGTACTCGGTGTGAAAACCGCCCACCAGTTCCTGCTCACACTCGGCCAGGTCGAAGGGAGCGCGGTTGCACTCGGCCAGCGTGCAGGTGAAGAAAATGATCGCCAGCAGCGGCATGTACACCACGTTCCACACGCCGTTGGCCTGCAGATCGACGATGGTGTCGGCCCGCAGGCTGCCGGTCATGAGGATCACGATCAGCACCGACAGGCCCAGCGGAATCTCGTAGCTGACCATCTGGGCCGTCGCCCGCAGGCCGCCCAGAAACGAATACTTGTTGTTCGACGCGAACCCCCCGAGCACCACGCCGTATACCGCCAGCGAACCGATCGCCAGAATGTAGATCACGCCGATGCTGATCGGCGCGGCCGCGACGTGCACGACCTGCTCGCCCACGCGCATCAACCCGCCCCAGGGCACCACCGCCCAGCCGATCATCGCTGGGATCGCCGCCAGCGCCGGCGCCAGCAGAAACAGGCCGCGATCCACGTGCGGCGGCGTGTAATCTTCCTTGAGAAACAGCTTGATGCCATCCGCCAGCGGCTGTCCGAGGCCGAAGCAGTGGTGACGCAGCGGCAGGATGCCGAAGGAGAAGTTCGTCCGGTTGGGGCCGATGCGGTTCTGCACCCACGAAGCGATCTTGCGCTCCAGCATGATCAGGTACGACACGCTCATCAGAATCAGCGGAACGACCAGCGTCATGGTGACGAGGCTGGCGATCAGTTGGGCGGACATAGACGGCACTTTCTGTCAGCGGTGGGTGCGGGGACGATTTGGGTGCGGAGACGATTGCGGCTTGCCCCGGGTCGGCGGCGAACATTGACAGTTTAGCGTCTGCCGTCGGTCGGGCGCGGAGCAGGCGACTGTCCGGCGGCGGCCGCTACAATGACCCGCCGAGCGTTCGGCCCGACGCCTGCCGCGAACATCATGACCCACCACGCCCCCAGCTCGAACCCCCAGCCCGTCTCGGGCCCCGCGGCCTCGCCCGCCGGCCGACTCGTCCTCGACGCGGACAAGCCCACAGCGCAGACCATCAGGGAGACGATCGAGTCGATCGCCGTCGCCTTCATCCTCGCGTTCGTGTTCCGGGCCTTCGTCGTCGAAGCCTTTGTCATCCCCACCAGTTCAATGGCTCCGACGCTTCTGGGCCGACACATCCGTCTGATCGATCCCTACACCGGCCAGCGGTTCGCCGTGGATTCCGGCGAATACGGCAGCGCCTTGTCCGTTTCCCGGCCGACGCAGGTCAGCGGCCTGATGTCCGGCTACCGGTGGGATGTCCCGATAGGCACACGCCTGAGCCCGGGCGACCGCATTCTCGTGCTTAAGTACCCTTACGCTTTCAGCGAGCCGCAACGCTGGGACGTGGTGGTGTTCAGGAATCCGTCGCTGCCCGGGCAGAACTTCATCAAACGCCTCGTTGGCCTGCCCGGCGAGCAGGTGCTGCTGATCGACGGCGACGTCTACATCAAGCCCGCCGCGGACCAGCCCTGGTCCATCGCCCGCAAGACGGATCAC
This sequence comes from uncultured Phycisphaeraceae bacterium, assembly GCA_964502445.1. Lineage (GTDB taxonomy): Bacteria > Planctomycetota > Phycisphaerae > Phycisphaerales > Phycisphaeraceae > CAZCWM01. Next base: position 353,421 of record CAZCWM010000002.1, read on the forward strand.
CGCCGCGCAGACAAGGTCCAGCGGGCCGTCTGGCAGCCCATTTTTCACAGCCGGTGGACGCCGCCGGTGGGCGGGCCACCCGCCGATACCCAGCAGGCCGGGCCGTGGCGAGCCCCGTGGCGGATCATCGACGGCCAGTGGGCGACCGACGCCTATGGCCTGCTGGACACGACGCACGGCTACATCTTGCGCGGAGAGCGGGGCCTGCTGCGGTTCGACTTCGACCAGATACGTGGCCACTCCCCGGGTCTCTACCCATACAACCAGGTGCGAGCCCCCAATCGCGAGTTGGATCAACCCGTCGAGGACGTGCGCCTGGCCGTCCGCGTCGAGCCCCAGGCCGACCATCCGACCGTGCGGTTGACCACCACCGCCCGCCTCGATGACCCGCAGGGTCGGCCCCGACGACTTTCCGCCGTCCTCGACGGCCAGGGTCGGCTGCAACTCATGGCCGGCGATGGGGCCTCCGGCGACCTGCAGCCGCTGGCCGGTCCGGTGGATGTCGGACCGTGGCGCGCCGGCGTACCCCGGCATCTGGAGCTGTGGCTGGTCGACCTGGAAGCCAGCGTCCATGTCGATGGCCGACGCATGCTCGTCCATCGATTCGAACTCCCGTTCCAGATGGCTCGCGCCAGGCCCCCGGCCCCGCGCGACCCGGCCGAACTGAGCATCGCCCTGGATGGCGGACCCGCGGTCCTGCGCGACATCGAGCTGGATCGCGATCTTTACTACGGCGCGGCGATGTTGTTCAGCGGTGCGCCGACCGAGTCGGGCATGCACCCAAACCCAGGACACGGGGTGCTATTTAAGCAAGGCGACGACGTGTGGGGCGAGCCATTCCCCATCGAGGCCGATCAGTTCTACTGCCTTGGAGACAACAGCCCGCTCAGCGGCGACAGCCGGCTGTGGGAGATGGTGGATCCCTGGGTGCGATCCGAGATGCTGGCCGACGACCCCACACCTGTGGGCGTGGTTCCGCGTGAGCTGATGATGGGCAGGGCGTTTTTCGTCTACTGGCCGGCACCTTTCGCCCTCGGGCCGGACAAGCCCGCCTTGATCCCCAACTTCGCCGACATGCGATTCATTCACTAAGCCTTGGTCTGGGCGTCTCTTGCGGTCGGAGAACCATCGGCGGCGAGGTTTTCCACATGGATCAGCCCCCAGCGGCGTGGCGGCGGCGAGTCTGGCTTCACGACCGGCTGTGATGTCGAGGGCGTCGATAGGGTATGCGTGAGCGAGTTAAAACGCTTCTGTACAGTCTGTTACGGTGAAATATGCGTGGCGCTTTGTACGGCCGCCTCCGACTCAGTCCCACCCAAAGACCGATAAGCCCTGCGGCATTCATCTTGACGGCCGACGGGCTCGGTCGGTTTGCACGGTTTTTCCACATGGGCGTGCCGCCCGCCAGTTCCCTGCCTTTGGACGTCGGGTCAGACACCCCGCCGCCGCGTCCGCCAAGGCATAGCGCGCCGCCGCCGAGGCCTCAGGCAAGAAGCCCGAAGCACCACGTTGGACGTCCGATTACTGGTTGAGCAACTGCACCACGTGGTCGGACGACAGCCCCAGAGCCCCATGGGCTCGGGCCGCGGCCAGGCTTGTCGGCCCCTCCGCGCCCATCACCAGGTCCAGCAGTCGCGACACCTGCCCCGGCGTCAGCAGGTTGCCGTGGTACTCGGCCGACTCGGCCAGACTGCCCAGCACCTCGATGCGAACCGGCTCGGCGGTCGTCGCCGCCAGAGCCACTTCCGCCAGCGCCTGTTGGGCACGGCTGTCGTCGAGCAGCGCCGCCACCTGCGCCGCGGCGGTGACGACCTGCGGCCGCGCGTCGCGCATCGCCAGCAACAGCGCGGGTTCCGCATCCATGACGTTGTAGACCTGTGCCCGTGACAGGGCGATCTCACGCAGCAGTTGCAGGGCCGTCAGGGCGTAGGTCATCGCTTCCTGGGCCTCAATGGGCGTGCCCGCATAGGCGGCCAATACGGGTTCAATCGCCGTCGCCAGCGCCTGCGGATCGCTCGACATCGCCGTCACGAACACGCCGGGCTTGTCGCCCAGGGCCTGGTTGAGCGCCGACTGCGCCGCCGGCTCAGCCGCCGCCACGAACGGACTGGCCGCCAGCTTGTAGTCCTGCTGCGCTTCGTAGTAGCCGGCCTGGATGGCCTCCGCCGAGGCCGCCATCACGATCAGGTCCACCCCGGACACCGTGCCCACTTCATCGACCACCCCGTTCAAGGTCGCGCCCGCGATGGGCTGGTAGCCCATCGCTTTCACCGTGGCCGTCAGCGTGTTGAGCAGGTCCGCGTCGCCGATCACCACGGCATAGCGTTCGCTGGTCTGGCGCACCGCCTCGGCCAGCACGGGCACCACGCGCATCGAACCGGCAAACGCCTGCTGCGGCCGGGCCTTGGTGACGGCGAACGCCGCTTCGTACCGCACCCGCCGATCGGCCGCGCCAAGGCTCTCCAGCAGCGGGGCGATCGTCTGCGAACCATCGACAAGGCTCGCCGTACCGGCTGTCTTATCCAGGGCCGCGATCGCGTCGCGGGCGAGTTGGGCGTCGCCATCGCGAAGCGCCAGACTCAGCACATCCGCCTGCCGGGCCGGACCGGCCATCGTCAGGTAATACGCCGGCGCATGCGGCTCGCGGTAGGTCGGATCCTGATAGTCTTCGTAGGGCACATTGTTGGCCCGGCGCTGATTGGCCGCCAGCCACAGGCTCAGCGCCTGGCTGCTGCCCGGGTCCAGCGCCAGCGCGGCCCGGGCAGCACGCATCGCCAGCACGTCGCCGAAGATCGACTCGGGCACATCGATCTGAACGAGGCCGGTTTCGTCCGTGTATTCCCACACCACGCCCTGCTGCGTCGCCTCGTCAAAGCCGGGCGCGGCCCGGCCGGAGGACACGCGGTCGTAGTAGTTGGCCGCCAGCGACAGGAACAGCCCCGAAGCCGACCCGCCGCCGGACAGGTCATTGGCCGCCGCGATCCGGTTGTAGGCCGCCTGTGCCGCGGTCCGCGCCACCGGGTCGGTCGACGCGCTCTCCATGACCTGTTTGAGGTAGGGCAGGGCACGCGGGTAGCCGATCTCCGCCAGCACCTGGCTCACTGTCGCCTGGTCGACCGGCTCCAGATGCGGCAGAGCCTCGGCCAGCGGATAGACCAGCGGCCGGCCCACTTCGACCATCGCCGTCACCAGATAAGGGCGCAAGTTCTTGCGCTGCTCGTCGGTCAGGGCCTCCAGCAGCAGCGGCGCGGCGAACTGGCCGGCCTCACGCAGTTCGGCGATCGCGTTCTGACGCGGCCGACGACCATCATCCAGCCGGTCAATCGACTCGCGAATCCGTTGCGGGTCACGCATCCGGGAAAGCAGGGCGGCGCGGATCGTCGCCTCCAGCTTCGTCGCCGCATCCTGCACGGTCGCAATCTTCAGAGCCCGCGCCATGGTCTGCTGGTAATCGCGGAAGCGGCTGGCTTCGACGATGTCCAGCAGAGCGTCGCCATCGGTCTGATCGAGCAGGGCGGCCGCCGCCGCCGCCGCCAGTTCCGGCCGGGCGATCAGCACGTAATGGTTGAAGTCCTCCCATAACTGGGCGGGGCTCTGGCGCGCCGCGACGCTGCGATCCTGTAGCTGGGCCTCACTGGGATCTTCGGTCTGCACTTGCGCGCCGGCCGTCGCGGGAACCATCGCCAGCCAAAGGACGGCGACGGCGAGGCATAGCCAGCGCTTCACGTCGAAAAGGGTCGTTGGCATGGGGAAACTCCAGCGGGCAGGCCAGCGGGAAGGCAAGGTTCACAATGTACGGGTCACAGCGCAGAGCGTCAAGCATCAGGCCCCGGCATCCGCAATCCGAGATCGCACGTATCGTAAGGCATGAGCGATGGATGCGCTCCGGAGATCGCCTTCGGCCGACGACAGTGTGCCGTCGACGCGCGCGCCTTTGCGTGGGGCGCATGGCCGGGTCATAATCGCCAGCTCAGGGTCTGTCCCACGCAGCCCGTCGCTTGCCCGACGCACCCCCTCGGGCGATTCGATTGCAGCGCCGGGGCGCGATCCGAAGCCGCACGCTCGACGCAGGGATCCTCCACGCATGCTCCGTTTTGCCGTTTATGAGGATGGTCGGTCCGCCCGCGACGTGACGTTGCGCAATGCCTATATGCTCGGACCTGACAGTAACGCCCTGTGGGCAGAGATAGGTTTCGAGGACGGCTGCATCGTCTGCCGCAAGCGCGAGCCGGGCGTCGCCGCCCTTGCCCTGCAGCGGCCAGTCGGCGACTGTGGTGAGCTCACCCTGCAGACCTGCGTCCTGCCCGAACGCGACGAGCCCTATTTGCTCAACGTTGAGCTCGCCCGTCACCGGCTTATGCTGCTCTATGTCAAGCTCGAAGACTGGGGCATGTTCGACCTGCCCCCCGAGCACCCGGTCATGGAGCGGCTGGAACTGGCGCGCCGGCTGTTCCTCGCCGCCATCTGCCAGTCCCACGCCCGTCCCGCCGAGGCCGAACGCTTCGCCGCCGACGCCCTGGTCGCCGCCCTTGACGGCACCGAGGAACTGGCTCTGAGCCACTCCGAGGTTCTGCTCGGCCGCCGGCGCGTCAACGGCACGCTGCCCACACATCCCGTCGGCTGCGGCGTCAATCTCGACGAGACCAACGAACGCGTCCGCGGCGGCGTCGCGGCCAACTTCGACTTCGTCTGGCTGCCCACCGCCTGGCGCGAACTGGCCCCCGAGGAAAACGACTACCGCTGGGGGCCTCTTGACCAGTGGATGGAATGGGCCACCCAGAACCGCTTGCCCATCGTCGCCGGACCCGTGCTCAATTTCCATCCTTCCTCCCTGCCCGACTGGATCTACATCTGGGAGGATCAGTACGACCAGTTGCGCGACGTGCTGTATGAACACGTTGAACGCGTCGTCAGCCGCTACCGCGGAGCCGTCTCCACGTGGACCGTGGTTTCCGGCCTGCACGTCAACAGCCACCTGTCTTTCGCCTTCGATCAGTTGCTCGACCTGACGCGCATGGCCGCAATGCTCGTCAAGAAGCTCGCTCCCTCGTCCCAGGTGCTCGTCGAGCTGCGCCAGCCCTTTGGCGAATATTACAGCCGCAACCCACGCTCCATCCCGCCGATGATGTACGTCGATCTGCTCATGCAAAGCGCCGTGCAGATCGACGGCCTGTCGGTCAAGCTGCTCATGGGCCAGGCCGTCGACGGACAGTTCACCCGCGATCTCATGCAGATCAGCCACCTGCTCGACCAGTTTTCCGGCCTGGGCGCGCCGGTGTACCTGACCCTCGCCGCTCCCAGCCATCCCGTCGACGAGACCATGATCGCCGCCCCCAACTCGACCCAGCCCGTCGATCCGCGTTGCGGCTTCTGGCGGCGACCGTGGTCGCCGCTGGTCCAGGCCCACTGGATCGAAGCCCTCATGCAGGTGGCCGTCAGCAAGCCCTTCGTCGAGGCCGTCACCTGGCACGACATCATCGACCATCCCAACATCGAACTGCCCCTCTCGGGACTGGTCACCGAAGAGTTGCAGCCCAAAGTCGCCTTCGGCCGGCTCGTCGCCTGGCGCCGCGCCCTCAAGGGCCTGCCTCCGCTCACCGCGCCGCCTCGCACCGGAGCTGAACCGGCCCGAACCACCAGCCCGCCGTCGAACGTATCCAGCCCGTGACCCGCGACGCCTGCGCCACAGCCCGGACTTTCCGCCTGGCCGCCGCCATCCTGCTGCTGGCCTGCGCCGCGCTTTACATCGCGCGTCCTGTCTCCCGCGCCCGTCTGCAGCCCATCGACGTGGCACGCCGCGTCGATCTCAACACCGCCGACGCTGCCGAACTGGCGCTTCTGCCCGACATCGGCCCCGCGTTGTCGCAGCGCATCGTCGACCACCGCCGCGAGCACGGCCGCTTCACAAGCATCGAACAACTCAAGGACGTGGCAGGCATCGGCCCGGCGATCTTCGAAGCGGTCAGGCATTACATCCGTGTCGCGTCGGATGCGCCCCCCGAATCAGACAACCTGCGGTGACGCGGTCGCCGTCTGCCGCAGGATCACCACGGCCGGCACACGAGCCGTCTGATCGCGCGAGGCCGGCGCGTCGAACCGATGGGCGTCGGTCGGCGCTAACCCCACGCGCGGGCCGACCATCAGCCGCCCGACGAACGTCGATCCGCCTGCCGCCTCAAACGCCCGCGCCGTCACCGACGCCTGCGTCTGCGATCCGGCCAGCAACGCCGCTGTGCCGTAGACCAGTACCTGCCCCTCGAATTGACCTTCATTGCGAAAGGCCCCGCAGACCACCTCGCCGCTCATGTCGCAGCCCGGCGCGATCGCCACCAGTCCCATCGTCTTCAGCCGGCCCTCCGTCGATTGCTCGAGCACGAAATCATCGAGCTGGATCGGCTGCGTGCATGCGGGACAGCGCAGGCTCAGCGCCTTCTGGCTGACTTCGATCTTGTGTCCGCAGGCCGGACAGCTCACCTCACGCATCGCCCGCGGGCGGGGCTTGCGCCGGTACAGATTGCTGAGAGATGGTCGTAGCGGGCTCACGATGCTCTGGCTTGGGTGGACGGGCCGCCGGCCGTCAGACGACCGCCGCTCAGTGTCCGCGGACGACGACGCTTCAGGATCGCGTCAATCGAGTTGCTCACGGTGTTCACCGCCGCTTCCTCAGCCGCCTGCTCGTCCGCGTCGTCATGCGTCGCCGCCTGGCTGCGCAGCGCCAGACCCGAGGCCGCGGGCTGCGCCGGGTCCTCGTCGGCGCCGCCGGCCCGGGCGATCACATCCTCCGCTGCGGCGATCGCGTGCGATCCCACGCACACGTTGCCCTGGAAGGTCGCGCCGTCCACGATCGTCAGATGCGTCGTGAAAAGCTGGCCCGTCAGCGACGCCCCGGCCTGAAGCTCGACGCCCTGTTCCGCCACGACGTCCGCCTCGACCTGGCCGGCCACACGCACCGCGCCCGCGATCACCGTGCCGCGCACATGCGACGAATCGGTCAGCTCCAGCACGCCGCGAACACGCAGCGTTCCCTCGAACTGCCCCATAATCACCGCATCGTTATCCAGTGCCAGTTCGCCGGTGATACGGCAATCGGCGCCCAGGACGGTCTTGTGTTGGGTCTTGTCACTCATGCCCCCAGCTCCTTAAATCTGCCGCGGAGCGGCCTTGGGGTGGCGGTTGTCAGGCAATCAATCCATCGGACGTATGGGCCACCATCGGCCAAAGATCATCCGCCGCCCCAACCCCGCCGACCCCAGACCAGTTCTCGGACGTTGCACCCGCCCCCCGCAAACCCGGCCCCCTCGTCGCGTCCGCGACCCGCCGTTGTCTGCGTTGGTGACGCACGCGGGTCCGGCGTCAATACGTCAGCAGCACGCCCATCGCTTCGTGCCGGCGGGTGGTGAGCAGGTCATAGGCGGCCGGGGCGTCGGTGATGGCCAGGCGATGACTGATCATCCCGTCAACCTTCATGAAGCCTCGCTTAAGCAGGCCGAAGAACAAATCCACCATGCGCCGATGCGACCAGGCGCCGTCGTTCGCGTCATCGGCGGGCGCATTGGGGCCATGCGCGCCCATGAGCGTGAGGTTGCGGCCGATTATCGTATGGGCCAGGCGCTGGCGGCTGGGATGCGGGCTGTCGCCGACCAGAACCACGCGCCCGAAGCGTGCGGCCAGACACAGTGCCGCCGCCAGCACGGGGGCCGCACCGGTCATGTCGAACACCACCTCCGCCATTCGGCCGCCAGTGATGTCGCGCACGCAGTTCACCGCGTCGTCAGCGGGCATGGCAAGGCCATGCGTCGCGCCGTGCTTCCTCGCCAGAGCCAGGCGGTCGGCGCTGGTGTCGATGGCGATCACGCGGCCGGCCCCGGCGACGCGGGCGTATTGAGTCATCAGTTGTCCGACCGGCCCCAGGCCGATCACCACCGCCGTCTCGCCCAGTTGGAGCTTCGCCTTGCGGAAACCGTGCTGGGCGATGTAGGCGAGCACGGCCCACGCGGCCTGTTCGTCGGTGATGTCGTCGGGGATGGGAAACAGGCTGTCGGGCGAAGCGATGTCGAAACGCTGGTGGTGGCCGCGCGAGACGACGCGGTCGCCCGTCTTGAGGCTGGTCACGCCTTCGCCGATCTGGACGACCCGTGCCGCGACGGCATAGCCGGGCCGAAACGGGTACTTCACCCAGCGATGCCAGACGGTGCCCTCTTCGAAGTCGCCGCTCAGGCAGGTGCATTCGGTGCCCGTGCTGATGAGGCTGCACTGTGATTCGAGCAGCACGTGCCCGCGTCCGGGCTCAGGGATATCGATGGTCTCGACGCTCACCTGACGCGCGGCGGGAAAGACGACGACGGGCGTTTTTCGCATGGGCATGGGCGGTCTCGCACAGCGCGCGGCGGCGCGCGTCGAACACTTCTTCGCTTCGCCGGGCATCGTAGCGACCGCAGCCTGCGCGTGAGGTTTCGATCAGTCGGATCGCCACGATCGACCGATTCGAATGCCGAATGCGATGCCCATGCCCACGATTGTTCCCAGAATGGTGCCGCCCATCGCGGACGCGGCGATCAGAAAACGCCAGTCATTGTCAGGGTCGGCATGCGCGTGCCATTCCGTGCTCGGCAGGATCATGATCGCGACAAGCAACCATCCCACAGGAAGGCCGACTAACGAATACCAGTATGGCGAACGATTGGGCAGGCACATCAGGGTTGAGTATCCATGACGCCTCGCCGTGCGGCAAGCCGCTGGTGTCCTTATGGTGGCAATCCAGCTGTTCCGTAGGCCTCAGGCACGGAGCTATAGTTCATGTATCTGCGTTCTTGCCCTGGCCCTCAAACACTTCACGTGCTGTGACGAGTTGCTGGGCATAAAAGGCCGCGTCCTCGCTGCCTCGCGCCTGCAACGCGTCAACGGCCTGCCGAAACGCCGTATCACCAGCTGCGGCATCACCGGCCAGAATCCGTGTCAGCGCCATGTACCCGTCGAGCATCGTCACACCATCGGCATTATCGCACTGTTTGCTGGCGTGCTGCCTCGCCTGGGCGAAAGCGTCGAGGGCCGCCTGATGTTGCCGATCCGCAAGTAGGTGGGCGCCGAGGAACCAGTACGTGAAACCGAGCTTGGCATCGGTTGGGTCAAGCGCATGAAGCTGACGCAAGCTATAGCGTGCGAAGATCAGACCCTGTTTCGTCTGCTCAGGTGTGATCGTGACGCCGGCGGCGGCCCAGCCTGGCCAGGTGAAGGAGGCGACGTTCGTGGCCATGCGCTTGGCTGCGAACATGAGTTGGCGTGCTCCGTCTGGATCACTCTGCGCTCGGATCGCAGCCCGCAAGAGACAATAGTTGATCCCCGCGTGGCCGAAGTGAATGATCTGTTCGGTCGACTTGGCCTTGTGGTGACAATCGAGGATTAGGTGGCTGAACGCGTCGACGATAGCCAACTCATCGCCAAGGCCAAACAGGTAGGCGCTGGCTGCGAATAGATCCTGCTCTCGTGCTAGGGTCTGAACCGTCTCAAAAAGGTTCTCGCGGTCCATGTGTCACCTCGCCAACGTTACGTTGACCTCATGTGTGCCGCCATCCAGCGGCAGGACCGCGTCGGTCGGATGAGCCTTGCCGTCCACGGTGAGGCTGCGCACCGGCGCGGCTTCACGCTTGCCGAGGTTGGCGAGGGTCACCTTGTACGTCGTGCCGCGGTAAGTGCGGGTGATGGCGGCCTTGTCCCAGGCGCTGGGCAGGCAGGGCTGGACGCGCAGGCCCTCGTAGCCTCGGCGCAGGCCCAGCACGTGTTCGACCATGAGCATGAACATCCATGCCGCTGACCCGGTGACCCACATGTGCTCGGCCCGGCCGACTTCGATGTCGTTGTCCGGGCCGAAGTAGCCGTTGGCGAAGATGTTGGGCTGCGTCGCCACGGGACGGGCGGGGTTGCCGGGGACGATGTTCCGCCAGACGCGCCACGCCTCGTCGGCCATGCCGCGTTCGAGCAGGGCGAGAATCATGAACGCGTTGCCGTGGGTGTAGACGCTGCCGTTCTCGCAGATGCCGGGGCGCAGGTAAGAAAGGCGGCCGATGTTGGCCTGCGGCTTCGTGTAGGTGGGCCAACTGAGGATCAGGCCCCAGCCGCTGTCTAGGTGCTCGCGGCAGGCGGCCCAGGCGGCCTTGAATCGCTGATCGTCCGCGACACGGCCGAGTTGCGCCCAGCTCTGCATGTTCAGGAAGAGCTTGCCCTCGTCATTGCGCTGCGAGCCGATGGGCTGGCCGTCGTCGTCCAGGGCGCACAGATACCAGCGGCCGTCCCACGCATGGGCGTTGATCGCGGCCGCCATCTCGCCGTGCCATGCCCGCATGCGTCGGGCGTCGTCAGCGCGTCCCAGATGGTCGGCCAGCTCGGCCATCAGCAGGGCGTCGCGGCAGAAGGCCTGCGAAAGCCAGACGCTTTCGCCCTTGCCCCGGCGGCCGACGGCGGTGAGCGAGTCGTTCCAGTCGCCGAAGAAGATCAGGCACAGGCCGTGGGCCCCGCGGTCCTCGTGCAACCGGGCCATCGCCTTCATCAGGTGGTCGTACACCGTGTCCTCGCCGCTGTCGAAGTAGGGCACCGCCTCGTCGATGAAAGCGAAATCCCCCGTTTCCTTGAGGTATTCGGTGACAGCCCCGATCATCCACTGGGCGCTGTCGGCGAAGCGCATGGGGTCGATGGGATTCCAGCCGCGCAGGGCGAAGCCGTCCTGGTACTGATGGGCGCACGCGTCGCGCAGATGCCTCCGCGCCAGAGCCGGAAGCTGCGTAATGATGCCCTGGCACTGCTGTACGATGTCGCGGTAGCCGAACCAGCCCCAGCGGCACCACGCGGCCCCGAAGTGGATCTGCTGCTTGACCCAGACGTTGATCATGTTGTCAAGCTGGGAATCGGGGGTGCCGATCTGGATGTTGGCCATCATGGCCGCGCGATCCTGACGCAGCTTGTCGAAGATCGGATCGGCGTCGGGATTCCCACCGAGATAGGTGTCGCGGTAGCGGGCGATGGTGTCGAGGGTTTCGCACGCCCCGACGAGGAATCGGGTGTCCGCCCACCCGCCTGCCGCCACATCCATGCTCGCGTGCAGGGAGTATGTCGGCGTCTGCATCGACGCATGGCTGTCGGTGCAGCGACCCTGTTCCACGGCCAGCGGGTTGATGAGGGTGCGTCGCGGGCCGATGAACCGGCGCATGTTCGCGTCCCAGCTCACGGCTGGACGGTCGGCCGTGATGAAGCCGTTGTGCAGCGGAAAGTCGATCTCCTCGAAGCGTTGCGAACCCTGCCAGACAAACACCGCGTTGACGGCCGGCTCATAGCGTGCCAGGCGCGACAGCGACCCGGTGTAGGTGTCCGTGCCGTCGCAGTGGGTTTCGCCGTACGTGAAGACGCTCACCTTGCGCGGTCGGCCGCGGACGTCGGCCACGCGCACGTCCCAGACCTCAATAGGGTCGTCGCCCGCGGGCACGAACAGCCGCCAGGTCACTTTCAGGTCGAGCGTCTGGTTCTCGATGATCTGGTGGCAAAGCCCTGAGCCGCAGCGAAAGCTCTGATAGGGCCGATGCGTCGGCCAGAACGCGACGGAGAAGTAGTCCCCACTTGCATCGTCGCGGATGTAGACGATGCGTTCGGCCTTGATCACGTTGTTGGTGAAGTAGCCCTTGTCGTGACGCCGCAGGTGTCGGCCGGCCCCGCAGGCGAGCTGGTCGATCATGGTGAAGTAGGCGTCGTTGAAGAGCATGTTGTGAAACGGCCGGGGCGGCTCGGGGGTGTCGAGCCAGCACTCGCGTCCGTCGGCGGAGAAGGTGTAGGGCATGGCGGGGGAGTCTGGGGCCAGGGGCGTGTTCAGTTGACGCGGGTGGAGCCGTCGGCGGCTTCGATGACCAGCAGCCAGTCCCGGATTTCGGGAGCGGTCATGGGGCCCGGAGGGCTGGTCACGGCCGCGTTCGGACCGTCACAGTGTAATGGCCCAGGGTCGATCTCGTCGCCGCTCTCGGGATGCTGGCTGGGGGCGAGGGTCGTCATGACGGTGAGAAGTCCATGCGGGGCGGCAATCGGCCGCCACCGTATAGCGGGGACGATTGCGGTCAAAACCGTTTGCATTCCGCTTCACGCGGCGGTAGTTTGCGCGGCCGATTTTCAGGCTGCCCGGCCGGCGCCGCTCCGCGGCGCTAACGGTCGGCGACAGGTCCGCCCGCCCTGGAGTGCTTCCCCATGAGTCAGGCTGTGATGGTTGATCGCGACATGGTCGTGACGCTCGGTCCGCAGGCGCAGGCGGTTCCGGTGGGCCGCGAAGCCGAAGCGCGCCCGATCGAGGCCCTGGACCCGGGCCAGGCGGCGACCGCGCCTTTCACCGGGCCGGCTGTATTCCGCCTGCCGCTGGTGCTGCCCAAGGCCGGACGGCTGCAAAGCTGCGAGGTCACGCTGACCGCCAGCCATGCCGGCCGCCTCGACTTCGCCGGCGCGGCCGGGCAGAAGATCGCCGCCGGCAGCCAGCAGAACGTGACCCTGAAAGTCGCGGACAGGCCGGCCGTCGGCAGCGACTTCGTGATCGCGGAGCTGCCCTTCGCCGATTTCGCGCAGTTCGATCTGGCGGTGACGGTTGACGCCCCCGCCGGCCAGACCGCCCGCCTGGCGCTCAAGGCCGTCATCTACTACCGCCTGCCCGAAGAGAGCGCGGCCGACTACCTGAACTACATCATGACGCAGGCGTGAGCGCGTCATGTTTGATTTTAGATTCCCTGTTTTCAATTCGTAGCGGTTCCCACCTTCGATCCCTCACGCGGCGCGTAAGCCCGCCCGCTGGATCGAACCCCGGACCCTGGACCTCCCCAGCCTCCCTAGACTCACCGCCATGCCCACCACACTTGCCGCCAAACTTGCAGCCAGCCGCGACTGGTCCCACTTCGGTCGTTTCGATGACGACCGCAATGAGTTCGTCGTCACCACGCCGACGCCGCCGCTGCCCTGGGACAACTACATCTTCAACGACCGCTATCTTTCCGTGGTCGATCACCTGGGCCGCGGCTGGTCGAAGCTGCACACCCGCGAAGGCTATGTGACGTTCCTCTGGAACCTCACGGCCATGTACGAGCGCGAGGACAACCGCTACGTCTATCTGCGCGACGATGAGAGCGGCAAGGCATGGTCGCTGAGCACGTTCCCCATGCCCGGGGCCGGGCAGTTCGAATGCGCCCACGGCCTGGGGTACACGGAGATTCGCTCGACCACCGACGGCATCCGCGCCGCCCTGCGCATCACGGTTCCGATGGGCCAGGATCCCGTCGAGCTGTGGCAGGTCACCGTCACCAACGAATCCGGCCGGCCGCGGAAAATCAGCGTCTTCACCTATGGCCGCGTCTCCCTGCGCGGCGCGGCGACGCATGGCTACATCCACTTCTGCCAGGCCGCCTGGCGCGACGACATCAAGGCTCTTTACTTCCAGAACAACGCCCCCGGCCTGCCGCACCCACGCTACAAGGCCTTTCAGGCGGCCGACTTCACTCCCGATTCCTATGCCTGCTCCAAGGGTGGATTCACCGGCCCGTACGGCGGCCTGCACAACCCGCTGGCCACGGAGACCGGCTCACTGCCCAACGCCCCGGCAAGCCGCGAACCGATGGCCGCGTGCTTCCACAAGGCGCTGTCGCTCAAGGCCGGCTCGACGCAGGCCTTGAGCCTGCTGGCGGGCATCGTCGGCTCGCCCGATGAAGCCGGACGGTTCATCGCCCAGTACCTGAAAGCCGACGGCCCGAAGAAAATCGTGCAGGGCGTCAGCGACCAGGCCACCCGCATGCTCGCCTCGCCGCGCATCCAGACGCCCGACGCCAAGCTCGATCGGCTCATCAACGTCTGGACCAAGCAGCAGGTCGCCCTCGGCGCCGGCTGGGGACGCTGGGGCTGGCGCGGCTACCGCGACCTCGTCCAGCAGACCCACGGGGCCAACTATTTCGACCTGCCCCGCGTCAAGGCCAACCTCAGCGAATCCATGACCTGGCAGATGCGCGACGGCTTCTGCGTCCGAGGCTGGGCGCCCTTCAGCCCCAAACGCTATGCCGACAGCGCCTTGTGGCTTTGCTATACCGCCAACGACTACGTCAAGGAATCCGGCGACCGCGACTACATGCACCGCATCCTGCCCTACCGCGACGGCGGCGTCGGACCGGTCTGGGAGCACCTGATGCGCGGTTGCCACAAGGCTTTCACCGACACCGGTCCGCACGGCCTGCCACTCATCCACCAGGGGGACTGGAACGATTCGTTGTCGATGGTCGGCGAGAAGGGCATCGGCGAAAGCACGTGGATCGCCGAAGCCCTGTGCTGGTCGCTGCTGGAGCTGCGCGAGCTGTTCGCCGCATGCGGCCTGGACGAGCAGGCCGCGACCGTCATGCAGTGGCACAAGACCATGGCCGACCGTGTCAACGAGCACGCGTGGGACGGCGGCTGGTACGTCCGCGGCTTCTGCGACAACGGCCAGGCGTTCGGCACGGCCAAGAACACCGAGGGCCGCATCTACCTCAACAGCCAGTCCTGGGCCATCCTCGGCCAGGTCGTGCCCGACGCCCGGCGCCAGACCATCATCGACGCGATGGAAAAACATTTGCGAGTGCCCTACGGCTACCTCACGCTCGCGCCGGCCTACACGACGTTCGACACCAACATCGGCCGCATCACCGGCATGCCCCCGGGCACCGGCGAGAACGCGGCCGTCTACGTCCACGCCAATGCATTCATGTACGCCGCGCTGCTCAAACTCCGTCAGGCCGACCGCGCCCTGGAACTGATGCAGACCGTCCACCCCTGCAACAGCGTCAACCCCACCGAGAACAGCGGCGCCACGCCTTATGTGCTGCCCAACAGCTACTACGGTCCAGGCTACTTCAAGCCCGGTCGCATCGAGGGCACCTGGGTGACCGGCTCGGCCGGCTGGTACATGCACCAGACCGTCGAGCACATGTGCGGCATCCACCGCATGCATGAGGGCCTGAAGATCGACCCCTGCCTGCCCACCGCCTGGGACCATGTGCAGGTCCATCGCGTTTACCGCGGCCAGACCTTTGATTTCGACATCCGCCGCGACAGGACGGCCAAAGGCGTAAGCGTCACGATCGACGGCAAGAAGCTCGACAAGCCGTTCATCCCGGTGCCGATCGCGTCGGGAGCCAGCGTGTCGGCGGCTGCGCAAAAGGTCGAGGTCCGCGTCGGCTCCTGAGCGCGCCCGCGGACTCGGGACGGCTGGGGTGGCACCATGACCCTATGCACGGACAGGCCGACCCGTGACGCGACGCCGTTTGGTGTCGGACCCGCGCCGCTGTCGCGCCTGATCGTGCTGACGGTCCTGCAGTCCATTCTTGTCGTGTTCATCACCCGTGGCGTCTATTTTTTTGCGGAGCAGCACTTCGGCTTCGCACGGGGGCAGAACCTGCTGCTGGCGCTATCCCACGGCACGGTCTACACCATCGGCGGACTGCTGAGCCATCGCATCGCATCCTTGGCGGCCGAGCGCACCGTCCTGCGCGGCGTGACGCTGAGCCTGAGTCTGGCGGCGCTGGTCCCCGCCCTTTGGCCGCGCCCGGTCGTGGTGGTCGTCTGCTACATGGCCATGTCGCTGGTGTCCGGCTCGATGTGGGCGCTGATGCAGAGTTACGTTTCGGCCGGCCGCTCGGCCCGCAACGGGTCGCGAGCCATCGGTCTGTTCAACATCACCTGGGCGGCGATGGTGCCCCTGGGCGTGGCCAGCGTCGGCCCGCTGCTGGCCCTCGAAGCGCTGCCCGGATGGCCGCGGCGTCTGCCTCCGCTGATGTTCGCTCTGCCCGCGGCCGCGGGCATAACCGCCATCTGGATAGCCCGGCCGCTGCCGTTGCGCCCGCCGTATCTGCCTGACGACCACCCCGATCGACTGCCCGCCGCCCTGACCCAGCGCTACGCGGCCTTGCTGCTCTCGAGCCGGGCCGTCATGTTCGTCGGCTGTGCCGTCATCTTCATTCTCGTGCCCCAGGTGCCCGTGATCTTCAAGCAGCGTTTCGACCTGCCCGTGCAGCTCGCTTCGCCGCTGGCGGCCCTGCTCGATCTGGCCCGCTGGCTGGCGTACGTGCTGTTCATGGCCACGATGTTCTGGCACGGCCGGCCGGGCGTGCTGGTCTTCGCCATGTTCGCGCTGCCCGTCGGTCTGCTGGCGGCTCTGCTGGGTCAGCACTGGTCCCTCGTCGCGGCTGGCGAACTGCTTTGCGGCGGGGGTGTCGGGGCGGCCGGGGCCTGCGCCATCTATTACGCTATGCAACTCAAGAACGCGGCCGTGCAGGCCGGCGGCTATCACGAAGCGGTGATCGGCCTGGGTTTCGCCTTCGGCCCGCTGGCCGGTCTCTTCGGCCTCGCGCTGCATGACGCTGTCGGCCAGCCCTTGCTCGCCGACGCCCTGGGCGTCAGCCCCGTCATCCTCATCGGCCTGCTCGCCGGCCTCTACCCCCTGCGCCGCATCCTGCTGCGCCGAGACTGATGGCCGTCTTCATGCACCTCGCTTACCCTCGTGAGCCTGGACCGTCACAAATTCGCCAGTTGCGCCACGGGGCTCGCCGCATGTCGATTCGCGCCGGCCCGGTGTTGACGAAAAATCATCGTGGCTGCGCTCGTTCGCGACAGCGCGCTCGTATCATGGTTCGAACATCGAAGTCGGAGGCTCAGGCCATGATCCACGGGCAATGGCATGTTGTGGCAGCGGTCGGCGCTGCGTTGGCGGTGGCGACGCTCATCGTGCCGACCCATAGCGCGGCCGCGGCGGTGGAGCCGGCCAGTGAACCGCTTGATGAGGTGGTGATCCTCACCCGCCATGGGCGCAGCGTCCGCGGCACGCTCAACGACTTTCCACTGCTGGTGCTGCGCGGCACGCATGCGCAGCGCGGCGAAGCGCACGGCGCGCTGGCGGCCCGGGAGATCATCGCCATGTGCGACGCCACCGCCAGTTTTCTCAAGCTCGGAGCCTACGCCGCGCAGCGCGACGATGTGGGCTGGGAGGCGGGCGTGCGGGCGGTGAAACAGTTCACCATTCCCGCGCGGTTCGAAGAGGAACTGGCCGGCATGCTCCAGGGCATCCAGAGGGCGCTGCCTGAGCCGTCGGATCGCGTCATCAAGGCGCTGGGCCGCGAGATCACCCTTGACGATCTGCGGCTGCTGGAGACCGGCGAGATTTTCGAACTGATGCGCTGCAGCCAGTTCTCCGCGTGGGGGCCGCTCACCGCAGACGGCCAGCCGATCGTCGGCCGCAACTGGGACTATCCCCCGCTTTACTCGATCGACTACGCGTGCATCATGGCCATCGACCCCGATGAGCCGGAGCTTTCGCCGACCCTCGACGGCCAGTGGTTCGGCTCGATCGGCTCGGGCCTGGCGACGATCAATCAGGACGGGGTATACGTGGCCGGCAACGACGCGGCTGTGCGTGCTGACGGATTGGCACAGATCAAGGATCCGGCTCCGGCGGCGCTGCTGCTGCGCCAGGTTCTCGAAACCGCGCCGCGCGACCAGATGGTCGACCAATTCGTGAAGCAGATCAGGGACCGCGTGGCGATCGGTCTGCTCTTTCACTTCTCGGGTCTGGGCGACGGCGAAGGCGGACAGGCGGCCGTGGTGGAATATGACCCCCGGCCGCAGGGCTTCGGCATCCAGGTCCGTCGCATGCAGCGACGATTGCCCTTCGCCGTGGTGGCGACCAATCATTGCGTCGCCAGCCAGCACGAAGGCCGCGACGAGAGCCTCGGCCGCTACCGCACCATCGCCGACGCGATCAACGCGCACGGTCGCTCGCGCCAGCCCATCAGCTTCGACGACGCGCGAGCCATCATGCAGTCGGTGGCGAAGGCCGAGCCCATGAACACGACGCTCTACACGGCCGTGGCCTGGCCGACGCACCGCCGACTGATGCTCGCGGTCGCGCCCGCGGCCGGACAGCCGGCGACGCAGGGCCGCTATGTCGTCGTCGAGTGGGACACGGTGTTCGCCATCGAGTGAAACCGCCGCGGCATGCCCGATCGCTAGAATCGCCGGGCTATGGCCAGCATCGACCTGTTGACGTTCGCCCTCGTCGTGACGATTTTCTTCACCGGCTGCTTCGTGCAGACGGTGGCTGGATTCGGCGCCGGGCTCATTGTCGCTCCGCTGCTGATGAGCGTCGGCGTGCTGCGGCTGAACGAAGCCGTGGCGATGATGGCGGTGGTGTGGGTCGGCCAGGGCCTGCTGATGCTCTGGCGCTACCATCAGGGGGCGGTGTGGTCGGCCATCTGGCGGCTGATCGTCGGCCTGCTGCCGGGCGTCTGGATCGGCGTGGCGACGCGGCAGATGATTGCCGAGCGATGGGTCCTGGGACTTCTGGGCGTGGTGGTGATCTGCTTTGCGTTGTACTCGCTGATCGGCCCGCGCCTGCCGCACCTGCACAGCCCGCGCTGGGCGTACCTGTTCGGCGCGGCGGCCGGCGTGCTCGGCGGGGCTTACACCACCGGCGGACCTCCCATCGTCATCTATGCCGCCTGCCGGCGGTGGGATCCTGACCCGTTTCGCGGCAGTTTCGCGGCCGTGGGCATCATCGCCTCGGGTACGGTCGCGGTCACTTCAATCGCCGTGGGCGACTTTTCCGCCATGTCCGGCGCTTATCTGCCGGCCGGACTGCTTGGACTGTTCCTGGGTTTTGGGCTGGGATCGTGCTTGAACCGGTACGTGCCCGCGCGTCTGTTCCGACGCCTGGTGCTGGTGCTGCTGATCGTCATCGGTCTGCGGCTGATCGGCCGATCGATGACGCTCTTCGAGGCGGCGGTGCATGGGCGGCCGTCAGCGCCGCCGCAAGCGGCCTTGGAACGCCCGGTTCAACGCTCAGCCGGGGTGGACAGCGCCGGTTGGGACGCCACGACGGCCGGCGCGGCCGCGGATTTCGCGGAGGGCTGGGCAGCCGGGCTGGGCTCATTGGCCGTGACCGCGCCGCGGAACAGCGGCGTCACGCCCGCGCGAACCTTCTGGCCCTCTTCGACGGCGAGCGTCGCGTTGGCGCTGCGCGGCACATAGAGCTCCGTGGTCGAGGCGAGCTTGATGATGCCCATGCGCTGGCCGCGCTGCAGAATCGAACCGACGGGCGCGCCGCACACCACCCGACGCGCGATCAAGCCCGCCACCTGACGCACCGCCGCCACCGGCACGTCGCGCGTCGGATGGTGCAGCAGGATGAGGTTGTTCTCGTTCACCTCGGCCGAGTCGGGGTTCAGCGCGCTGCGGTGCTGGCCCGGTGTATGCACGACGCTGGCCACCCGGGCGTGACACGGCGAGCGGTTGACGTGCACGTTGAACACCGACAGAAACACCCGCACGCAGATGGCCGGCTCGCCGAACGGCTCGAAGTGCGCGATTTCATGGATCGAGCTGACGCGGCCGTCGGCCGGGCTGACCATGAGCCCACGCTCGACCGGCGTGCGGCGGTTGGGATCGCGGAAGAAACTCAGCAGCGCCCCGACGCCCAGCGCCAGCGGCGCCAGGGCCCAGTACCAGCCGACGACCAGAAACGTGACCGCCAGCAGGCCGGCGATCGCCAGGCACCAGAGCCAGTCGCGTTGGGCGAGCTTGCTTAGCATAGTGAGACGCGTGGTGCGAGGAAGCGTGCGATGGCGGCGCCGACGAGCCGCCCCCGACGTGACCACTCAGGCCCTGGACTTACCGACGACGAAGCCGATGCCCCCGAGCACGAGGCTGAATACCAGCACGCCGCCGGCCCAGGCGAGCACCGATCCGGTCGACGCGCCGATCAGGCTGGCGATGGCCGAAGGCGCGTCCATGACGCCCGCCACCGCGGCCAGCAGCGCCAGCAGCAGCGCGATGAGGCAGCCGATCAGCAGGCCGGCGGCAAGCCCGCTGCCCTGGGGGTCGTACGTTTCCATGACGACCCCGCCGGTCGCCATGACCGGCGCGGCTTCGAGCGCTGGCCCACCTTCGGAAGCCATTTCTTCAAGAATCGCCGACGCGGCCGTCGAACTGGCGGGCGCAGCTTCGAGCATCGAGCCCGCCGCCGTGTCCTGCGGCATGATCTCATCGAGCTCAACGCCCAGGCTTGTGTCGTCGTGCTCGTGCGTCAGGTCCAGCAGGCCCGAGCCGGAGCTGATCGAATCCAGCGAGAGGTCCGTGTCTTCGCCTCCGCCGGAACCTGTGGGCTGCGTCTGGGCCAGGGGGTCGGCCGCGTCAATCTCGCCGGAGTCGAAAACGCTGATGCCGCTGCCGCCGCCGGTGTCGGCCATGTCGATGACCGAGCCGCTGGCGCCCGCCGGCTGTGCGTCGATGTCCTGACTGTCGGCCAGCGGAATCACCGAGCCGCTGTCCGCCAGGCGGCTGTCGACGGCTTTCTGTTCGCCGGGCGCGGGCGTCTCGCCCATCAGATCAATGGCGCCGCTGGCGTCGGTGTCGCCCAGGGGAATGCCCGAATCGCCCAGGCTGGCGGCCAGGTCTGTGTCCGACAGCAGATCCTCACCGGCGCCGCCCAGGTCCGCGCCCTGATCGGCCAGGGCGTCGACCTCGTCGCGCTTGAACATCAGCCGGTCTCGGTCGCGGAACTGCTGCAGCTTGCCGTCGCTGGCCAGCACCTTGACGGCATCGGCGTCGACGCCCAGGCGCTGCGCCGCTTCATCGAGCGTATAGAACATCTTGGCCATGGCGCATCTCCTGTGGGAAGCGGGCTGTCGAGGCCGGCCGCGTTCAGTCGTCGGGTCAACCTGCGGGGCTGCATGGGCACGCCCATGGCCGCGCGCCGAGCGGCGAACCTGGGCCAGGGGGGGGCCGCGCGGTGGGGCCGGTTCGGCGACACGGGCCCGAGCCCGCGCCGGGCGCGGCGGCGGGCTACAATCGGACTTCCTAATTTATGGTATCCGTCAAATTCGGACAAGCACGCCCGACGCGGCTGAGCCAGACCCGCCCAAACGGGCCGGCCCGATGCGGCTACAGGGGACAGGACGTTTCCCGACATGCGGCGAAGTCACCTTCACAGCATCGATCTGACCCTGCCCCATCTGCCGGCCGGTCTGGCGGGGCTGCGCCTGGGACAGGTGACCGACCTGCACGTGCGGCGCGGTCGGCGGGCGCGGCGGAGCGGACGCCAGTGCGAAGGGCTCTCGCCGCGCCACAGCCGGCTTGTGAGCCTGCTGGGCGGCATGAAGCTCGACCTGCTGCTGCTCACCGGCGACCTGATGGACGAGGCCGGCGACGAGGCCTCCGCGATGGCGGTGCTGCAAGCCATTTGCCAGGCCGTGCGCCCGCGGCGCGGCATCTACGGGGTGTTCGGCAACCACGACCGCGACGATTTCATCGCCGCCTGCCGGAAGCTGCCCATCCATTGGCTGCGCGACGAGTGGGCGAGGGTCGATGGCCTTGATCTGCTCATCGGCGGACTGCACATGACGCGCGACATCGGCCCCGATGCCTGCGTTCTGGCCCTGCGGCGGGCGGCGGCGCTGAACGGCATCGCGGGCGGTGCGGCGCGACCGGCCGAAGATCGGCCGCTGCAGATCGTGCTGAGCCATGTGCCGATGATGCTGCCGGTCGTGGCCGATCTGGGCGTCGACGTGATGCTCTGCGGCCACACGCATGGCGGGCAACTGCGACCGCTGCCCGGACGGGTGATCTACAACTCGACCGACTGGCCGCTGCGCCTGACAAGCGGCCTGCTGCGCCATCAGAACACGCTGTGCGCCATTGCCCGCGGCCTGGGCGAGGCCGGCCCGCCCCTGCGCCTCTTCTGCCCGCCGCAACTGCCCGTCTACACCCTGCGCCGGGGCCCCATGCCCGGCCGCTGGACCACCGGCGTCGACAACCTGCAATGGTGGTGAGGGCGGAGCCGAAGTCCGAGGTCGCCGGTCGACGGCTGCGGATCGAAGCGCCACGCCGGGGCGCAAGCCCCGGGGGTATCTCTCCGTGCCATTCACGCCTCGATCAGCACCTTGATGACGTCGGGCTGTTTCGATGCGGCGAGCTTCAGGGCGTCGAGTGCTTTGTCGAGCTTGAAGCGGCGAGAGATCATCGGTAGTACGTCTACTTGGTCGGTGGCCAGGGCGTAGAGCGCCTCGGGCATCGGGCCGCAGCGCGAGCCGATGAGCTGGATCTCGTGGACCACCAGCGGCGTGAGGTCGAACGACGCGCCGTCCGTACCTGATCCGCGCGATGTCGGCGGGGCGACCGTGGTCTTGAGCACGATCCTGCCGCGCGGCCGGACCATGGCCATCGCCGTGCCCAGGCCGTCGGGCGAGCCCGTGCAGTCGACCACGATGTCCTGGTCGGCCCGCAGGCCCACGTCGTCGAGCAGGCGGTGCTTGATCTTCCATTTCGTGCACAGTTCGAGCTTTTCTTCATGGCGGCCGATGAGGCGCACCGTCGCGTTGAGCTTGCTGAGCACCTGGGCGCAGAGCAGACCCAGTCGCCCGTCGCCCAGCACGGTCACGAACGGCCGGCCTTCGATGGTCAACTGCCGCGTCACCTGGTAGGCGGCCGCGACCGGTTCGGTGAAGACGGCCCGGTCGTCGTCGAGGGTTTCGGGCACCTCGAGCAGATTGCGGATCGGCAGCGTGAACAACTCGGCGAAGCAGCCGTCGCGTCCGGCGATACCCAGGACGGTGCGGTCGCGGCAATGCTCGCTGACGCCCCCCCTGCACATGTCGCACTTGCCGCACACGCAGTTGATGTTGCCCACCACCCGCTTGCCGACCCAGCGGGCGTCGGCCTTGGCGCCCACCGCCTCGACCACGCCGACGAACTCGTGGCCCAGCACACCCTTGAAGCTCATGTATCCCCGACAGATTTCAAGGTCCGTGGAGCACACGCCCATGCGCGTGGGGCGGATGAGCGCCTCACCCCTGCCCGGCTGCGGCTCGGGCAGGTCGGTGGTGAAGCGGGGCTTGCTGCCATCGAAGATGAGTCCACGCACGAGCGGCTCCAGCGTTCGGGTTCAGCGGCCGGGGTTCAGCGTCCTGGAGATTTATCGGCACATGGGCGCTGGGGCTGCAAATGGTTGGCCCGGGGCTGGGCGGATAGACTGAAGACCCAATGACCCCGACGGCGCGACAATCCGACCAGACCGGCCACCTGCGGGTGCTGCTGCTGGCCAACCGCGACAAGCCGCCGGTGGTGGCCGCCCTCGATGAGCTGCGTCCCTGGCTGGCGGCGCGGGCCGACATCGTGGCCGAGCCCGACCTGCGGACATGGACCACCCAGGCGGCCCGCGAGGCCGTGGGCGTCGCCGGCGCCGACCTGGCGATCGTGCTCGGCGGCGACGGCACGCTGCTGGCCCAGGCCCGCAACCTCGTGGACCTGAACATCCCCATGCTGGGCGTCAACTTCGGCAAGCTCGGTTTCTTCGCTGAGTTCAGTCTCGCGGACTTCCAGCGACTCTGGCCCGACATCGCCGCGCGGCGCTGGCGCACCTCGCAGCGGCTGCTGCTGGACGCAGCCGTGTATGGTCCGCCGCCGCGCGGCGCGGCGGGTCCGACGGCCTGCGCCTGGGTCGACATGAGCAACGGCCAGCCGCCCCTGTTTCAGTCCGTCGGCGTCAACGACGCGGTCATCACCGCCGGCCCGCCGTACCGCATGATCGAAATCGAAATGGCCATCGACCCACAGACGCCCACGACGCCCGGCACGCTGCTGTCGGGCGACGGCGTGATCGTCGCCACGCCCGGCGGGTCGACGGGTTACAACCTCGCGGCCGGCGGACCCATCATCAGCCCGCAGATCCCCGCCTTGTGCATCACGCCGATCTGCCCGCACACGCTGGCGTCGCGCCCGACGCTCATCGGCGCCGACTGCTGCCTGCACTTACGCGTCGTGCGGGCCAACGAGGCGACGACGCTCGTCATCGACGGCCAGATGTCGTTCCCGCTGGCTGAAGGCAGCCAGGTGGTCATCCGCCGCCACCCGCGCCAGGTGACCCTCGTGCATCATCCCGAGATGACCTACTGGAAGAAGCTGGCTCAGAAGTTGAAATGGGCCGTCCGGCCGGGGTGAGGCCGTCGTGTGTCACCTGCCCGACCATGACCGAGACGGCGGCGATTTTCAGGGAACAAGCGCTATTTCTTCTTGACGCAAAGTAAAGTAAACATTACATTGTCTCCAGACGCGGGGACCCCCGGCCGGGCCGCCGCGGAAAGGAGCCATCATGTCGCCTCATCAGAAAGCCGCATGGTTCAACCTGATCGTGTTCGCCTGCACGGCCCTGCTGTATCTCGCCGTCGTGCCGCTGCTGGCATGGGGGTTCGACAAGCCGCTCACCACGGTCGCGGTCCCGGCGCTGGGCATCTTCGGCCTCTGCGGACTCTGGGGCTTCGCCGGTTGGTTCTATCGACCCCGGGCCGACGGCACGCCCGTGACCGACGAGCGTGATCTCGCGATCCAGCGCCAGGCCTGGGTGGCGGGCATGGGGCTGTTCTGGGGTGTGTTCGTCCTCACAGCCGTCGGCTCGTGGGCGATCATGCGGTATGTCTGGGACATGCGGGAGGTAACGTTACCCGTCGATTTCTTCCCGGCGACGGTGTTCGTCGCGATGTTCCTGGTCGTCCTCACGCAGTCCGTCGCGACGCTTCACGCCTACGGGTGGAGAGCGCGATGACGCCGCGTGAGGGCAGCAAGCTGACCAACCGGATCCGCCGCCTGCGTTTCGATCACGATGAAATGACGCAGGAAGACCTGGCGCAGCGCGTGGGCGTCACGCGCCAGACGATCTATGCGCTGGAGTCGGGCAAATACGCCCCGTCGTTGCCGCTGGCCCTGCGGATCGCGCGGGTCTTTGACACGACCGTCGAGGGCGTCTTTCAGCTCGTCGACTGACCGGCCACGACGCGGAACACGAACCGCTGATACAGGTAGGCCAGTGCCAGCAGCACCGCGCCCAGGCCGAGGAAAGCAAACACGCGGTAGAGATCCTCGAGCTCGCGCATGTCGTAGAGGAAGACCTTGCCTGCCGTGAGCATCAGCACCGCCAGCGACGCCCACCGCAGGGCCGCGCTTCGCCGCAGCAGGCCCACAATCAACAGCAGCAGGCCGAACGCCGTCCATGCGGCGGAGTAGACGTACAGCTCCGCTTCATCGGGATGCCCCACGTTGAGCAGGCTGCCGCGAAAGCCCTGGCGGACTTCAAGGGTGATGAGCGCGAGCAGCAGCACCAGCGATGCAGCCGCGACCCATGGTCGCAGCTTTGTCAGGTCGACCACAGCATCGTGGAACGGTTCGAACGTCGTCGGCCGCAGCCACGGCACAGCCGCCGCCAGCAGCAGTGACGGCAGGCCGTAGACGTAGAGCAGCCAGTTGAAGACCCGTGTCTCTCCGACTGGAGCGGGGACGAACGCGGGGTTGCGCGTGAGCAGCGGCCCGGCGACGAGCGCCGCAACCGCGACGACCAGCAGGCCGATCGCCATGAACCCCAGCGCACGTCGGCCGAACAATCGGTCGATGGTCAGAAGCACGTGGACGGCTGCGAGGGCGGCGATGCAGTATGTCGCCGCTTCGATCATGCCGATGCGGCCGAGGGTGTCGAGTCGGTCATGGAATCCGTAGCGCACGTTCAGCATGACGCAAACGAGGCCCAACGCCGCGGCCAGCAGTTCAAGGATTGCGGCGAGCAGCCGGTCTTCGTCGCCCGCCTGCCCGTGACGAAGCAGCGCCGCGGCGGCGGCGAAGGCGAGCAGCGGCAAGCCATAGGCCGCCGTCAGGAAGTTGAGCACGACGGGGCCGGCCGGCTTGAAGACACCGGGGCCCGGGATGGCGAGCAGGCAGACCGTTCCGAGCGCGGCGATGGCCGCGATGATCGCGTGGCCGCCAGCAATGCGCACGCGCCGATGAAGCGGGACGAGCAGCGCCGCCTCAAGGCTCCATGCGATGCCGACCCAGCGGATGGGCAGTTCGAGATGGATGGCCAGCGCGAGCAGTGCGGCGATGCCGACGGCCAGCACGCTCAGTGCAGGCTCCGCATGCGCCCGCGTGGCGCGACGGCGGATGAGAACGGCCGCGAGGGCGCTGTAGGCGATCGCGAGAGTCACAGCCGTGCCGCCGAAGACCCAGGGCGCCTGGACGTCGATGAGGTGATGGGCGCTGAGCAGATGGGCGATGGTGCCTGCCAGCGACAGACCGCACCACAACTCGGGGCGCGTCGACCGCCAGAGGCAGAGGATCGCACCCAGGCCGAAAAGCAGGCCGAAGCCGAGGGTCACGGACGCGATGTCGGCATCCACCGGGCGCAGGTCGAAGCGCAGCGACGCCCATGCCCAGAGCAGGCAGAGCGAAGCGGCGAGCATCAGGCCGGGCAGAGGCAGGCACCGGGCGTCAAATCGTGCGAGGGCGAGTGTCCCGAGACTCAACACACCGACGAAGAGCCACGGCACAAGACCGAAGTTGCCGACCGGCGCCATCGCCGTGATGAGAGCGACTGCGAACAGACCGGCAGCCAGCCGGATCGCGAGAATCAGAGGCGCGGGCAGGGCGATGGTCGGGCGGCCGATCGTCGTGGCGATGAAGCCGGCCGCGGCGACCATAACGAACAGGCTCAGCAGCGGCAGCGGCGCGGTCCATGCGTCGACCAGCAGCCAGACCAGCGACCAGACCACCGAGCCGACGAACATGATGGCGGACAGCGGCCACCAGCCGCGACGCCGCGTGATCATCACGATGCCCGCTTCCAGCAGCAGCAGGTAGGCCAGTCCGACGGTGGGGGGCAGTTGACCCGGACCGATGAGCGCCGGCGTGATGAGGCCGCCCAGCAGGCCGATCACGGCGACCAGCGGGCCATGGATCAGTGAGAGCAGCACCGCGAGCGCGGTGATAACCGCCATGCACCCGGCCGCGGGCAGCGGCGGGATGATCTGTTCGAACCACGAGCCGGCCAGCACCGCGCCGAAGAGCACGGCCACGCCCGCGGCCGCGAGGGCCTGGGCGATCATCGCGATGCGGCGGTGCAATAGTGTCGCGGCGATGAGCAGTGTGGTGCCGAAACCGCCCGCGATGGCCAGCCGCAGCCCCGCGCTGATCAGCCCGCGCTCGTAGGAGTGCTTCACAAAGAAGATGCCCGCGAGCGCCACAGCCGCTGCGGCGACCCAGACCAGCAGCCGCGTCGACAGGAACTGTTCGAGGTCAAAGCCCGTCGGCGCGGCCGAGCCGGCGTGGCGGACCGGTGAAGGCGTTGGTGTCTCCGCGTGGGGCCGGACCGCCGGCGCCTCGACGCGGCGGGCTCGCTGAGCGGCGAGTTGACGCAACGTCTCGCGCCGGCGCGCATCGTCCTCCGCCTGCGCGGCTGACGGCCGGTGGACAGGCGGCTGGTGAGTCGGCGGATGCGGCCGCGGTGCGGTCGGGGCCGTGGGTGGGGCAATGGGCGGAGCCGAGTCCTGGCGCGTGGCACGCAGGTGGGTGTCGAGGCGGTCCTCGATGCGGCGCAGCCGGCCCATGACATGCAGCGCGACAAACAGGGCCACCAGCGCGGCGCCCAGGATGATGACGTCGGGGATTGGGAACATGTGGGAACCCCAGGGCGAAGTGGATGTGACTTCGGCCGAATACGGCCTCGATGGGCGCCGCCATGATCGTGGATCGGCTCACGGCCCGCAACGGCGGCATGCCGGCGTGGGGCGCCATGCACGGGGTCAGATCAGACGGCGGCGGCGGAAGAGCAGGGCGGTCAGGTATGTGAGCACGGCGGCGAACCAGACGCCGGCGATGACGTCGCCGGGGTAGTGCGATCCGCTGATGATGCGGGTGACGGCGATCAGCGTCGCCAGTGTCAGCCACAGCCAGCGATAGCGCGGGTAGAACATGCACAACGCCGCCGCGACGGCGAAGACGACCATCGTGTGGCCCGAGGGCATGGCTGTGAAGTCGTAGTGGGCCCGCGAGAAGGAGAACGGCTGATACCCGTAGCGGCCCTGCTCGATCAGCAGTTTCGGCCGGGCCCGGCCGAAGCAGATCTTCAGCACGTTGTTGACGATGCCGGACACCGCCACGGCCGCGAAGACCAAGGCGCATCGCCACGCGGCGCGGCGGCGGTGGGACCTGTAGCGAAAGAGCACAAAGCCCGCGGCCGCGGGGATGAGATAGGGCGGGCTGGAGCCGAGCAGGCCCAGGTGGTCGGCGATGTTCTCGGCGCGTTCGGGCAGTCGCGCGGCCCAGCGGGCGACGGGCTTGTCGATCCAGAAGTGGCAGACGATCACGGCCGCCAACGTGAGTCCGCCGAAGAGCATGATGCGGCCGCCGGGGCGCGCCGCCGCCTCACAAGCGGCACACCCATGCGGCTCGGTCGGATCAAGCATGGCCGGCAGTGTAGCCGCAAGCCGGCTTCAATACCGGCGGACGATGCCCACGACCACCCCCTGGACCTTGCAGTCCTTCACGCGGATGGGCTCGTAGTTGGCGTTGGCTGGCTGCAGGCGGATGCCGTCCTTCTCGCGGTAGAAGCGTTTGAGCGTGGCCTCGCCCTCGGGCAGCAGGGCGACGACGGTGTCGCCGTTGCGCGCGGTGTCGGTCTTGCGGATGATGACGTAGTCGCCGTCGGAGATGTGGTCCTCAATCATCGAATCGCCGCGAACGCGCAGGGCGAAGACGTCGGCGCTGCCGCTGCGCGTCGTGGGGGCGAAGACTTCCTCAAGGTCCAGGTACTGGCGGTCTTCGACGGCCTCGATGGGCAGGCCGGCGGCAATGGCGCCGACCAGCGGCAGCCGGCTGTGCCGCTGTTCGTCGGGCAGTTGCACGTCGTCGCTAAGTTCCAAAGAGCGAGCCCTGTTGGGCTGGCGTCGCAAGGCGCCCTTTTTGATCAGCGCCTCGACGTGCTCGAAGACGGTGACTTTGCTGACGCCCAGTTCGTCGGCCAGCTCCTGCATGGTCGGCGAATAGCCGACCGTGAGTCGCGAGTCGCGGATACGTGTAAGGATGTGCAGTTGCTTGGGCGTGAGATTGAGGCTTGTCGGGCTCATGAGGCGTCTCCTCGCGTGTCGACGTGGCGGCGGCTGTGGCGGCCATCAAGGACCTTACATCTTCCGCAGCCGCGCGGGCCGGTTCCACCGGCCGATCTGATTGGACGGAACGAACGCGTTTCTCCAGCGGCACACACACCAGGCCCTGCTCGCCGCGGACCAGGCGCAGGGGCACGGACGAAACGGCCGGCCCCACCGATCGACCGGCCGACGCGGCCGGACGCACCCGCCTGCCGTCCGGCATGGACTGATAGACCCCGGGCGTGGCCACAGGGCGGCCGGGCTCGAAAGAATCGGTCCGGTCCGGCACAGCGGGTGCGGGCGAAGCGACGCTGGCGGTCGCCGCCTGCCCCTGGGCCTGTCGGCGGCGCGGCATGCGGCTGTAGCCCGCGAAACTCCCGCCGCTCTCCGTGTCGGCCGAGGTCCCCAGCGACTGTTGCGTGCGGCTGGCGATTCGGCCGTTCATCTGGCCGTAGTAGCGGGTCACATAGTCCCCCCCGGGTCCGAGCATCATCAGTGGGCTGGTCATCGCGTGTCGGCCTCCGTGGCGGGCGGCTGGTGGTTGCGGCTGCGACCGGGTACGGTGTCCGACGGGCCGAAGCTTATCGGCCGATCGAACGCGACCCCCGTCGACAGCTCGTCCATCGCGGCGGTCGAGCCCCAATATCTTGGGTCTGCCGACCACCGGTCCAGCTTCATCTTCGACGGGCCTTTCCACGGAGCTTGAAACTTTGGCATCCATTTGTTCGGGACAAGTTAACCTAAAAGCAGCCAAACGTCAAGGCCCCGCTTCAAGTGCGGCCTCAGCACCCGTTTACACGCCTGTCCTGGCTGGAGAACCTGTTTTCCATGCGAGGTGCAAGCGAAACGGGCGCAGCCCTTATCGGACATGGCCAAGGTCGCCGCAGGCGCGCGGCAGGTGACGGCATGCACGGGCCGGACGTGCGGCTAATCTGCGACATGATGAAACCCACAGAACGCCTTGATGGGAGGTTGCGATGCTGCGAGGGATGCATGGATGGATGGTGGTGATGTTGACGGCGACCCTGCTGGCGGCGACATCCGATGCGGCCGACCAGACCGCGCCGATCGCCGCCCCCGACAGTCAGGCCGCGGTGGATTGGCCGGCGGGGCTGGAAAACTTCAAGACACGGGCCAGCTATGCCCTAGGCGCGTCGATGGCAATAAGCCTCGAGGGCGCTCCGTTCGAGCTGTCGACCGAAGCGCTTGTCGCCGGCCTGCGCGACGCCCTGGCGGGCAAGGGCCGGCTCAACGATGAGCAACTGGAGATCGCGATGGGCGAGGTGCAGGAGCTGACACGACGGGCGATGGCCGAGCGCGAGGAGGTGGCGGGTTTTTTCGCCCGCAACGCTCAGCGCGAGGGCGTGACGGTGACGGCGTCGGGTCTGCAATATGAGGTGCTGCGGGCCGGCGACGGGCCCGTGCCGGGACTGGGCGATGCCGTGCGCTTGAACTTCAAAGCGACGACACTGGACGGACGGGAGCTTGCCCGCAGTCCCGAGGGCGAATCGGTGATTTTTGATGTGGCCGGGACGATGCCGGCTTGGCGGGAGGCCCTGCTGATGATGCCCGTCGGCTCCAGGTGGCGGCTGGTGGCGCCGGCGGAACTGGCGATGGGCCGCGCCGGCGGTGCCGGCGTGCGGCCCGACACGCCGATGATTTTTGATTTGGAGCTTGTGGGCATCGAGGAGTAATTCGCAGTCGATCGGAGGGTTGGGGGCGAACTTGAAGCCGGCTTGTTGCGTCAGACTTATGATGCAGGGTCCGGCTGTCGTATGCCCGACCGCCGCCACCTTGCGGCCAGCCCCGGGGCCCTGGAGCTGGACACCGGACGTTCGCGGGCCGGGAGGAGCCACACCATGAACCAGACACAGACCACGTCGGACCGTTCCCGTCCGCCGGATGCCTCGCATGGGGGTAAACGCCGCTGGTGGAAGTGGCTGGTTGTGGCCGTCGCGGTGCTGGTGGTCGGCGTACTGCTGCTGCTGGCGATTCTGCCGACGATCGCCAGTTCGAGGATGGGTCGGGGCATGGTTGAGGCGGCGGTGAACGACAGCATCGAAGGCCGGCTGACGCTGGGCGAGCTGTCGATCGGCTGGACCCGCGGGCCGCGCGTCGGCGATGTGACGGTGTACGATCCACAGGGGCGTGTGGTGCTCGCGCTCAAGGAGGCGCAGGCGCCGAAGCTGTCGCTTCTCGCGCTGGCTGGAGGCCGGCGTTCGCCGGGCACGGTCACGGTGCGCGGGCTGACCGCCGACGTGGTCGAAGATGCGCAAGGCGTGACGAATCTGGAGCAGGCGCTGGCGCTGCGCCCGGGGGCGAAGGTGGTGGAGCCGGGCCCGGCGGCCGCGCCGGCGGCGGCGGCGCCGTCGCTGCGGATCGAGGATCTGTCACTGCAGGTCGAGGATGTGAACCTGAGCTACCAGGGGCCTGCCTTCGAGCCGGTGACCGTGCGGGTGCCGCGGCTGACCGTTGAGGGCCGGGCTGACGGCCTGCTCAAGGCGGTGTGGAATGCGACCATCCGGCAAGGCGATGAGGAGGGTGTGCTGCGCGGCGACGTGCAGATCACGGGGCTGGTCGATGCGTCGGGTCTGCTGACGCCGCGCGAGGCGCAGGTTGCGGCCCAGGCGACGATCGAATCGTTGCCGGTGGCGGCGGTCGATCGTCTGCTGCGCCAGGGCGGCGCGCTGGTGGCGCTGCTCGGGCCGACGCTGGAGGCGTCGGTGACGGCTCAGGGTTCGACGCTGAATCTGGCGGCCGATGTGGATGTGCATTCGCGGCACCTGGTGGCCAGGGGCGTGGTCCGCCTGAACGAGGCCGGCCTGTTGGTCCAGCCCGGCGCGGGGGCGCAGCTCACGCTGACGCCCGAGGCGTGGACGAAGCTGCTGGCCGGTGGCCGCGAGGACTATCCCAGGCTGGTCGAGGCCGCGGTGCTTGATCTTTCGGTGGATCGCCTGGAACTGCCGCGTCGCCAGGGTGCCGGCACGATGCGTGAGGTGGGAGCGGCGGCGATGGCGCGGCTGGCGCTGGGGGATCTGCTTCTGGACAGCGGCGAGGCGCGCCTTGGCCGGCTTGCGGTGCGCGGGCTGGGAGTGCAGGCGGCGTTCGACGGCTCGACGCGGGCGATGACGCTCGCGCTGCGCGGCGCGGCCGAGCAGGGCGACCTGGCGGGCAAGCTGCACCTGGACAGCACCATCACTTTTGCAGCCGATGAGCGCGGCGGCATCGACTGGCGTCGTGGTGAGGCGGTGACCGCCGCCGGGATCGACGGCCTGCCGCTGGGGCTGGTGGATGAGTTGGCGGGCACGGCCGGCCTGCTGCAGGAGGCGATCGGCAGGCGGCTGGATGTGAACGCGACCAGTCGGTTGGCATTTACGGGCGACGGCAGGGCGCCGACCGGTGACTTCGACGTGTCGGTCCAGGCGGATCGGCTGCGTGACGTGCGTCTGGCCGGGCGCGTGACCGCCGACGCGGTCGAGCTGCGGCCGGGCCGCGTGGGCGCGATCGAGCTGCGGCCGCAACTGCTGACCGCGCTTCGCCGCGGCGGCGATGACAGCCAGGGCGTCGCCCGATGGCTGGACATGCGGCAGCCGACGTCGTTGAGCCTGGACGTTGAGGCATGGCGCTGGCCGCTGACGCGCGAAGCGTCGGACGCGCGGGTGGGGCTGTCGGCGCGGATCGAGGCGCTGGAGCTGGGGCCCGACTCGGCGGTGGGGCGGGCGACGCTGGGCCCGGTCACCGCGTCGCTGCCCGCCGGCCCGCTGAGCGAGGGTGTCGCGCTGACGGTCGAGGCGCCGCTGCGTCTGGGCGAGGATGCCGGTCATGTGACGCTGCACGTGAAGGATCCCGCGCCGCTGCGGGCGGCGCGCGTGCTGGCGATCGACGGCGATGCGACGGTGGTTCTGACGCCGGGCGTATTCGAGTCTCTCAAGCGAAGCGGCCTGGTGAAGCTGCCGGCGGGGGGCGAGGCGCTGACCTTGGCGCGTGCGGCCCGGATCGATCTGACGCTGGACCAGATCACGCTGCCGATCGGCCAGCCGCAGGTCGCGCCCGGCGCCGAGGCATCCCTGCGCGTGGATGCGTTGGCGCTGGCCGGTGACGCACGCTTCGCGGACGTGACGCTCAGTTCGATCGAGGCGGCGATTCAGTCGCCCAGCGTCGGTTGTGTGATGAGTGCGACCGTCGACGCGCAGCTTCAGGTGGCCGAGCGGTCGGGCAAGCTGGCGCTGCGCGCGTCAGGAAGCGATCTGGACACGGGCGAGCCGACGCTGGAAGCGTCCGTGGCGGCCGAGCAGTTCCCCACGGCCCTGCTGGCGCTGGCGGGCAGTGCAGTCAACCGGTGGTCGCTCCTGCTGGGGCCGGCGCTCGATTCGGTGCAACTGACCCTGCGCCCCGAGGGCGCGTCGGGTGAGTCGGTTCGGCTGCAGGCGGAGGTCGCCTCGACGAATCTGCAGGCCCAGATCCGTGGGCGTTATGCGGCGGGTCAGTCGGTGTCGCTGGAGCAGGGCTCGACGGTGCGATTGACGCTGCGGCCGCAGACGTTCGCCGCTTGGCAGCAGGCGGGGGCGGGCAAGGCGGCGTTCGTGCTCGCCGAGCCGGCGGACGTGCAGGTGGTCGTCGAGCGGTTGAGCGCCGCACTGCCGGGCCCGGGCGAGGCGCTGAACCTGCGCGGCCTGACGATGGCGGTTGATCTGAACGCGACGCGGCTGGACCTGCGTCGTGCGGCCGACCCGCAGCCGATCGTGATCGACACGCTGGCGGCGCGGGTGGCGACCGAGGACATGCATCGGCAGCTGAGTATCGACGCACGGGCGTCGGTGGCGGCCGCCGACGCGGCCGGGACGACGCGCGCCTGGCCGCTGCGCTCGACCACACGGTTGACAGGCCTGGTCGATGAGAGCGGTCAGCTCAGTGCCCACCAGGCCGTCGTCGAAACGGATACGCAGGCGGAGCAGTTGCCCGCGAGCCTCGTGGTCGCGCTGGCGGGACTGGACGCGCGCTACGTGGGCGTGATCGGTCAGACGCTGTCGCTGACCGTCCGCGGCCGCGTGCCCGGCGCCCTCGATCTGGCGCTGCTGAGCCCGAACATCAACGCGCCGATGAAGCTGAGTGTCAGCGAGCAGCGGATTCTCGGGCTGCGCGAGGATGCGGTGCTGACGATGAAACTGACGCCGCAGCTTGCCGACGCCCTGCTGAAATTCGGCTCGCCGGTGCTGGTGGACGCCCAGGCGGCGAATCAGCCGATCCGCCTGACCGTGAAGGCGGACGGGTTTGCCGTCCCTGTGGTGGGCTTTGAGCCGGCGAAAACGGCGCTGGACGCACGGCTGGAGCTGGGTGAGCTGACGATGCGGCGGGGCTGGGCCGCGGGCGAATGGGAAGTGATTCTGCGCGCCATCGCCACGGCGGTGGATCCGCGCTCGCGCCTGAGTCTGCTCAATCCGCAGCAGGATCGTTCGATGACCGTGATCTTCACGCCGCTGGACGTGCATGCCCGCAACGGCAAGGTGACGACCAACGATCTGTGGATGTACAACGCGACGACGGCGATGGGCTTCAAGGGCGACGTCGACCTGGTGTCACGGCGGATCAACTCGACGATGGGGCTCTACGGCGAAGCGATTCTCCGTGCGATTCCAGCCCTGCGCGGCGAGGGCATCATCACGGCGCAGACGATTTACGAACTGCCGGTGCGCGGCACGCTGGATGAGCCGAAGGTCGAGAGCGACGCGCTGATCGGCGCGATCGCGCAGTCGGCGGGGGCGCGCCAACTGGGCAGACTGGCCGGTCCCGAGGCCGAGGCGGCGGTGGGCATCCTGGGGGCCATTCTGGAAGGCGGCGGTAAGGCGAAGGCGGGCGCGGTGACGGGCGGCAGCGCGGCGGGCTGGCCGAATCTGCCACAACTTCCGCCGCTGGACGCGGCTTCACAGACGCCGACGCCGCGCGAGGATGCGGCCGCGGCAGCCAACGCTCCCGAGCAGCCGAAGCGGGAGGCGCGGCCCGAAGACGTGGGGCTGCGCATCCTGGGCGGTTTGCTCCAGCGTGCCGGTGAAGGCAAAGAGAAAGAGAAGGATGCGCCCAGGCCATAGGCGACGTGCCGGGCAGGTGACCACGGGCGGCGGCGTTCGCTTCCCTGCGTCGACGGATATTGCGGAAGGGAAGCGCGGCATGAAGCGCGTGGTGGTCGAGCAGTTTGGCGGCGTCGAAAACCTGAAGCTGGTGGAGGAGCCGACGCCGGCGCCGGCGGCGGGGCAGGTGCGGGTGCGCTTGACGAGCGTGGGCATGAACCACGCCGAGCTGATGGCCCGGCGCGGCGAGTACCGACTCTCGTCGGGCGATCCGCCCTTCACGCCGGGCGTGGAAGGCGGCGGTGTGATCGAAGCGGTGGGCCCGGGCGTGGCGGATCGGCGTATCGGCCAGCGCGTGATTCTCAGCCCCGACGCGCCGCGGCTGGCGGCCGGCGGTCTGGGGGGCACGTACCGCACGCACTACCTGTGCGCGGCCGCGCAGACGCTGCCCGCGCCGGACGCTCTGCCGGACGACCAGCTTGGGGCCGTCTGGCTGGCGTATCTGACAGCCTGGGGCTGTCTGGTGTGGAAGCAGAATGTACGGCCCGGGCAGGTCGTCGCGCTGCCGGCCGCGTCGAGCAGCGTCGCCCTGGCGGCGGCGCAGATCGCCAAGGCCATGGGGGCTGAGGCGATCGGCCTGACCACACGCCAGGACAAGAAACGCCGCCTGCAAGCCCTGCCAGCCGCGCGGTACGACCACGTGCTCGTGACCCGAGGCCCGGACAGTGACGATCTGCCCTGGCATCGTGAGATCAAGACGCTGACCGATGGGCGCGGGGTCGACGTGTTCTTCGACCCGGTGGCGGCGGGAGCCTGCCTGAACATGGAGATCCGCTGTCTGGCCCAGCGGGGCACGGTGTGGGTGTACGGCCTGCTGGGTGAGCCGGGGGTCGTCGATGTGACGCCCCTGATTCGCAAGCACGCGGCGATTCGCGGCTGGGTGCTGGGCGAGCTGGTCGCGGACCGCGAGGCGACGGAGGCCGGCTGTCGGTGGATTCTCGACCGCTTCGCCGACGGCACGTTCACCCAGCACGTCGACCGGACGTTCAGCCTCGAAGACGTCCGCAACGCCCATGCGTTCATGGAGCGCGGCGATCACGTCGGGAAGCTGGTGCTGCGGCCGTGAGCCGCGCCGGCATTCTGCTATGGTCGTGCGCAACCTCAGAGTTTCAGGAGACGGCACATGGCCAGGCAGGCAGGACGGTACGGCAAGGCGGGCGACATCCGCGTGGGCGTGATCGGTTACGGCGGTGCGTTCAACATGGGCCGCCAGCATCTGAACGAGATGAAGGCGGCGGGCATGACGCCGACCGCGGTGGCGGAGCTCGATCCGGCCCGGCTGGCCGTCGCTTGCGAGGACTTCCCCGGCATTGAGACGTACGACACCGTGGCCAGGATGCTGCGGCAGTCGGCGGTCGATCTGGTGACGATCATCACGCCGCACAACACGCATGCCAGGCTCGCCTGCCAGTGCCTGCGCGCCGGGCGGCATGTGGTGACGGAAAAGCCCTTCGCCATCACCACGGCCGAGTGCGACCGCATGGTCCGCACCGCCCAGCGGCACAAGCGCGTGGTCAGCACCTACCACAACCGGCACTGGGATGGCTGCATCCTGCGGGCGGTGCAGGAGGTCAAGCGGCACAGGAAGATCGGCGACATCGTCCGCATTGAAGCCCATATGGGCCAGTGGCGCCAGCCCGGCCCGACGTGGCGCAGCAGCAAGTCGATCAGCGGCGGCATTCTCTATGACTGGGGGGCCCACCTGCTGGAGTACACGCTGCAATTGATCGACGCGCCGATCGCCGAGGTTAGCGGCTTCGCGCACAGAGGCTTCTGGGCGCCGACGACGGCCTGGGGCAAGGACACTACGGAGGACGAAGGGTTCGTGACGGTGCGCTTCGAGGGCGGGCCGTGGATGACCCTGTGCATCACCAACATCGATGCGAATCCCAAGCCCGGCTGTGTGGAGATCACGGGCACCAAGGGCAGCTATGTGTTCTGGATTCGCAAGTGGAAGATGGTCCAGCGGCTGGGTGGGGATAAGGTGAAGGAAACCGAGGGCGACAACCCGCCGAGCGAGGGGTGGCGTTATTACCGGAACATCGCGGCCCATCTGACCCGGGGGCAGAAGCTGGTCATCACCCCGCAGTGGGCCCGCCGGCCGATTCATGTGCTGGACCTCGCCGGCCGCAGCGCCGCCGCGGGACGGGCGTGCAGGGCGCGTTACCACTGAGGCGACCAGCTTACATGACCGATAGCAGTGTCGGCGGCCCCCAGGGACGCCGCGATCGCCAATGAAAGGGGAGGGTTCGCATGGCCCGCATGCCTTCGTCCACCAATGCTCCGATGTTCAACCCCCGCTGGTACGAACAGGTTTCGCCCGGCCCGCAGCCGCCGCATGTGATCCATGTGATCGTCGAAATCTCCAAGGGTCGACGCACCAAAGTCGAGGTTGACAAGCAGACCGGCCTGCTGCGCATGGATCGCTACCTGTACTCCTCGTCGATGTACCCGGGCGACTACGGCTTCGTGCCGCGCACGCTGGCCGAGGACGGCGATCCGCTGGACGTGCTGGTCATGGTCAATGAGCCGACATTCGCCGGCTGTTTGATCGAGGCGCGTCCGATCGGTCTGTTCAAGATGACCGACAAGGGCCAGAACGACTACAAGGTGCTGGCCGTCCCCAACTCCGACCCGATCTTCGCCGAATACCACGACCTGTGGCGCGTGCCGCCGCATTACCTGCGCGAGGTCGAGCACTTCTTCGCGACCTACAAGCAGCTCGAGGGCGGCCAGGTCATCACCCTCGGCTGGGCCGACGCCGAACTGGCCCGGGCCGAAATCATGGCCAGCATTTCACGGTTCCTGGGCAAACAAACGGTCAAATCCAACGGCAAGGCCGCCGGCGGCAAGGCAGGCGCGCGCACAAAGAAAACCAGCAGGAAAAAAGTCAGCAAACACGGCACGCGCGGCCGGTCCTGACGCCGCGGCACGCCAGCCCGTGAGGCTGCATCAGACGTTGAACAGGAAGTGACACACGTCGCCGTCGCGCATGACGTAATCCTTGCCCTCGACGCGCAGTTTGCCTGCCGCTTTGATGGCCGCTTCGGATTTGTACTGCGCCAGATCGTCGACGCTGTATGTCTCGACACGAATGAAGCCTCGCTGGATGTCGCTGTGAATTTCGCCAGCCGCCTCGGGAGCCTTGGCGCCGATGCGGATGGTCCATGCCCGGTTTTCCTTGTCGCCGGCCGTGAAGAAGCTCTGCAACCCAAGCAGGCGGTAGGTCGCCCGCGCCAGGACATTCAGGGCCGGCTCCTTCAGCCCCAGGCCCTCGAGCATCTCGGCTCGTTCGGCTTCGTCCAGTTCGGCCAGTTCCGCTTCGAGCTTGGCGCACACGGCCACCACCTCCGTGCCGTGATCCGCCGCGTAGACCCGCAGAGCCGTCACATGCGCGTTGTCGCCGGCCAGATCATCCTCGCCGATGTTGGCCACATAGAGCACGGGCTTGGCGGTCAGCATCGCGAAGCTCTTGATAATGCGGTCCTCGGCCTCGGTCAGGTCGAGTCCGCGCACTGGCCGACCTTCGCTGAGCGTGTCGACGCACCGCTGCATCAGGTCGGCCCGCATCTTTGCGTCCTTATCGCCGGTGCGGGCCTTCTTCTGCGCGTTGTTCAGCGCGTTCTCCGCCATCTCCAGGTCCGCCAGGGCCAGTTCGGTTTCGACCTCGTCGGCATCGCGGGCGGGGCGGATCGAATCATGGACATGCGGCACCGAGGCGTCGTCGAAGCAGCGCACCACGTGCAGCAGAGCGTCGACATTGCGCAGGTGTCCCAGAAAGCGGTTGCCCGTGCCCTTGCCCGCGCTCGCGCCCGACACCAGGCCCGCCACGTCGACCAGTTGCATCGTGGCCGGCACGACCTTGCGGGTCTTCACGAACTGCCCGATGAGATCCAGTCGGGGATCGGGGATTTTCACCATGCCGATATTGGCCTTGGTCGCATCACCGCCGCCGCGCACGCCCAGCGACGTGAGCGCGTTGAAAAGGGTGGTCTTGCCGATGAACGGGAGTCCGATGATGCCTGCTTCCATGATGCGCTCGCTGGGGTCGTTCGGATCGTTTCGCCAAGGCGGCCGAACGAACGATCATAGCGGTTAGGCGGTCGGCTATAAAAGGCCGCGCGGCGAGGCCCCCGCGCTGCGGCGACGCGTCAAGGTTGTCGTGTCGCCGCGCGTGCTCCGTCCTTTTTCACGGTCTCATTTTGCCTCGCATTTTTCATTTTTCATTCTGCATTT
Source organism: uncultured Phycisphaeraceae bacterium (assembly GCA_964502445.1). GTDB lineage: Bacteria > Planctomycetota > Phycisphaerae > Phycisphaerales > Phycisphaeraceae > CAZCWM01. Next base: position 392,764 of record CAZCWM010000002.1, read on the forward strand.
TTCAATCTCCGAAGAAGCGCGAAGCGCGGCGGGCGGCTGCGGGGGTGATCGCATAAACCGCCTTCGCCGCCCGATCCGAGAGCGGGGAGAGGTTCGCACAGGGCCCGAGGGCCCCACCGGTGGGTGGTGGCGGAGGCTTGGCCAGAGGCGGTGTCGCAATGCCGTTGGGGCCTCTCCCAGTCAGAGACTCACCCGCAGGCTGAAACCGACGTTTCCCGCCGCAGACGCGCCCGCCGCGGCCACGCGCTGGTTGTCTATAAATGGGCGAAGGACAGCTTTGGTGCGCACAAACGTGGCGAAAATCGCGGTGTATTCGTGCGCGCGCGGGTCGCAAGTGCTGGCGGAAACGGGAGAAGAAAAAATTCGCGCAGACAGCGAAAAATCGTGAGCAGGGCGGCGATTCCCAGCCACGCGTGTGCGCACGAAGGAGGGCGAAAGGGAGCGCGGCGCGAGAAACGGTATCCGACATGCTCTGTAGAAAAGCTCAGCATTCACGTCTTCCGCGACATCATGACATCCCCGATTCCCGCGGAATTGTCACGATTCGGCTTCGCAAAGAGTGCCTGGCGTAGCTGGAACAGCGAGGTTTTCTACAGAGCAGCTCGGCGTGGGATTATGGGGCGAGGGGCGGGGTTTGGGGTTTGTCGAGCAGGTCGGGGCGGCGGACGGCGGTGCGCTGGCGGGACTGGTCGCGGCGCCAGGCTTCGATTTTCGCGTGGTCGCCGCAGAGGAGGATGTCGGGCACTTCGCGGCCATTCCAGACGCGGGGACGGGTGTAATGCGGATAGTCGAGCAGGCGGCCGCTGCCGGCGGCGAAGCTCTCGTGCAGGGCGGATTCATCGTGCCCGAGTACGCCGGGGATGAGACGGACGACCGCGTCAATGAGCACCATGGCGGGCAGTTCGCCGCCGCTGAGGACATAGTCGCCGATGCTGATCTCCTCGATGGGATCGAGGGCGTCGATGACGCGCTGGTCGATGCCCTCGTAGTGGCCGGCGATGATGAGCAGGCGCGGGTGGGCGGCGAGCTGTTCGACGAGGGCCTGGTTGAGGCGGCGGCCCTGGGGGGTCATGAGGATGCGTGTGGCCGGCAGGTCGGGCTGCCGGGCTTCGACGGCGTGGACGGCGTCCCAGACGGGCTGGCACTGGATGACCATGCCGGGTCCGCCGCCGAAAGGGGGCTTGTCGACCTTGCCGTGCTTGTCGGCGGTGTGGGCGCGGATGTCGGTGAGGTGGTATTGGACGCGGGGGGCGTGGGGGCGTGGTGTGGGTTGGGGGTCGGGGCTGATGCGGGCGGGGTCGGCGGCGCGTTTGAGGATGCTGGCGCCCAGCACGCTTTCGAACATCTCGGGGAAGAGGGTGAGGATGTCGATGCGCACTGCGGAGTCCTCGGTGGCGGCATGAACATTCGGGCTTCGGTCCGGGCAAAGAAAACCGGAGGGCGTCGAGCCCTCCGGCAATGGTATCGGGATGAGGATCGGGGTGCGGGCGTGCGGCGTGGAAGCTGAGGGGCGATCTGTGATCGCCCGCCAGGCCTAGCGGGCGTGGCGGTTACTTGGCCGCGGCCTTTTCGATGACGCCGGCTCGGGTCAGGAGGGTGCGGACAGTGTCGGACGGCTGGGCGCCGACGCTGAGCCAGTACCTGGCCCGCTCGGTCTCGACGCGCAGGGCCTTGGCGTCGTCCTTTTCGGCGGGATCGAAGAAGCCGATCTGCTCGATGGGCCGGCCATCGCGGGGCGACCGCTTGTCAATCGCACAGATGCGATAGAAGGGGCGGTGGGTTCTGCCAAAACGCTTGAGTCGCAGTCTGACCACGTGGGGGTCTCCGTGTGTCGTTCTCGTAGGTCGAGCCCGAAGGCGAGCCGCGCATGATACCCGGCGAGGGGAAGGGGATCAAGACGCGGGAGAGCGGGGAATCCGGGCCGGAAGGGCTCGGCGTGGGCGCCAGCGGGCGGGGGGGCGGTTTCAGCGGGCGGCCGGGTGGTCGCGGTAATGGCAGGCAGCGCAATGGTCGGGGTCGGCGTCCACAGGCTCCAGGGCGGGACGTTCGTGGACGCAGCGGCCCATGACGGAGGCGGGCTGGCCGGCGATGGTGATTTGCACCGTGTCCGACGCCTCGGCGCTGACGGCAAGGGTGCGGGTGAGCGGGCAGCGAGGGTGGAAGGCGCAGCCGGCGGGCGGGTTGACGGGCGAAGGCACCTCGCCGGGGAGGATGATGCGGCCGCCGGCACGGACAGGTTCGGGATGCGGGGCGGCGGAGAGCAGTGCGCGGGTGTAGGGGTGCCTCGGATCGCGGTAGAGCTGGCGGCGGGGGGCGGTGGCGACGATGCGGCCCAGGTACATGACGGCGATGCGGTCGCAGAAGTGCTCGACGACGGCGAGGTTGTGGGCGATGAAAAGGTAGGACAGGCCCAGGTCGGCCTTGAGGTCGCTGAGAAGATTGAGGATCTGCGACTGGATGGAGACGTCCAGCGCGCTGACTGGCTCATCGCAGACGATGAAGCTGGGTTCGAGGGCGAGGGCGCGGGCGATGCCGATGCGCTGACGCTGACCGCCGGAGAACTCGTGCGGGTAGCGGTCGTCGTGGTCGCGTGCCAGACCGACGCGTTCGAGCAGGTCGCCGACGCGCCGGCGCAGTTCCGCACCGCGGGCCAGTCGATGGACGGCGATGGGTTCGCCGATGATGCGGCCGACGGTGTGACGCGGGTTCAGCGAGCTGACCGGATCCTGGAAGATGATCTGCATGCGGCGGCGCAGGGTCTTGAGCTTGCGGCCGCGCAGGGCGAAAACATCCTGGTCATCGAACCGCACCTTGCCGGCGGTCGCGGGAATGAGGCGCAGGATCGAGCGGCCGACGGTCGATTTGCCGCAGCCCGACTCCCCGACGAGGCCGAGCGTTTCGCCGCGGCGGACGACCAGGTCAATGTCGTCGACGGCCTTGAGATGAGCGACGGTGCGGCGCATGAGGCCGCGCTTGACGGGGAAGTAGGTTTTGAGGCCGCGCACTTCGAGCAGGGGACGGCCGTCGTCGCGTGAAGAGGCGAAGGTGTGGGCGGCCGGTGCGTCGAGCGTGTCGATGGTCATGGGCGTGGGTCAGTATATCGGGGGCGCCGGCGGGTATATGAAAAGCCCGCCCCGGGGATGGGGCGGGCGGTGGGTGGTCGTGGGGTTGGCGGGGAGGGCCCATCTACGATCGCCCGTCATGCGGGTTGGAATGTTGGCGGCAGGTCATTCGCTTTGTTCGGCACCTTCAGACAGGGCGAGCAGGACGTAGCGGACATTGCCGTCGTAGAGGATGCGCAGGCGCACGCCCTTGGTGATGTCCTGCGTGGCGATGGCATCGATGAGATCCTGGACGCTGGTGACGGCGTCGCCCATGACGTGGGTGATGACAGCTCCGCGGCGCAGACCCTCGGCGGCAGCCACCGAGCCTGGGCGCACGTCGCGGATCAACACGCCCTTGGCGTCGGCATCGAGTTTGAGTTGTTCGGCCAGTTCGGAGGTGAGGGTAGTCAGGCGCTGGAAGCCGAGTTTGAGCAGCGTTCCGCGGCCGGGGGCGTCGGCGTCGAGAGCACGCTCGGGGGTGCCTGGGGCGGAGGCGACGCCATCTGGCAACTCGCCGAGTTCGATCTTGATCTGCCGGGTTTGCCCGTTGCGGAAGATCGTCAGCGTGACGCTGGCTCCGGGGGGTGTGGCGGCGATCATTTCGCGCAGCATCTCGGTGCTGTCCACGGGCTGGCCGTCGACGGCGGTGATGATGTCGCCGCTTTCGACGCCGGCTTCGCCCGCGGGCCCGCCTTCGAGCGGCTGAGTGACGAGCACGCCTTTGCCCTGGTAACCGAAGCTGCGGGCCATGGCGGGCTTGAGGTCGTCAATGCCCACGCCCAGGTAGCCGCGACGGACGCGGCCGGTCTCGATGATCTGATCGACCACGGCCGTGACCATGCGTACGGGGATGACGTAGCCGATGCCGTCGGACCCGCCGCTGCGGGTGGCGATGGCGGTGTTCATGCCGATGACCTGGCCGTAGATGTTGGTCAGGGGCCCGCCGGAGTTGCCGGGGTTGATGGCGGCGTCAGTCTGGATGAAGTTCTCGTAACCTCCTTGCCGCGCCAGCAGGCCGATCTGCCGGCCTTTGCCTGAGACGATGCCCTGGCTCATGGAGAACTCGTTGCCGAACGGCGAGCCGAAGGCGAAGACGATGTCACCCTGCTCGACGTCCTGTTCAGCGATGGCGGCCGGGTGCAGGTCGCCGGCGGCGATCTTGACGACGGCCACGTCGGTCTTGGGGTCGGTGCCGACGACGGTCGCCTCAAACTCCGAGCCGTCATTGAAGCGGACGACCAGGCGGTCGGCGTTTTCGACCACGTGATGATTGGTGACGATGTGCCCCTTGGCGTCATAAACCCATCCGCTGCCGGCGCCGCGTTCGCGCGGGACGTTGTAGCGGTTCAGGCCTTCATCGCTGTCGGGCTGCGGGTCTTCCTGGTCGGGTTGGCCTTCGAAGAAACGGCGCATGTCATCGCGCGGCCCGAAGAAGAACTCGCGAGGGTCGATGAGGCGTCGCTGGCGTGTTTCGCGGGGCCTTTCATACGACTGGATGTGCACGACGCTGGGCTCGACGACCTGGGCGACCTGCCGGAAAGCGCTGGACAGCTGTGCCAGCGCGGGATTGGCGTCGAGGCCGTCGCGGATGGTCTGGATGCGGGCGTCGGCCTGGGCGTATACGACGTGGCGTGCGGCCTGCGGGCCGAAGGTCATCACCGCCGCCAGGGTGAACAGCAGAACAAGGGCCGGGCCGTAGTAACGGATGCGGGTCATCGGGATTATCTCCGTGCGTGCGGGACAGGACGAAGCATGGGCAACAGGTCGCGGCCGATCGCACCGCGGTCATCGACATACTACGCGGCCGGGGCGCGAAGGTTCACCGCGATGGCGGTTGGGCGGCGGGGCGGTTTAGCCGTCGAGGTGGTAGGGGTGATCGGCCTTGAGGTATTGTCCGGATTCAGCCAGTTCGACCCAGCGGGCGGCGGCCTGCTGGAGGGTGTCGCCGACGCGCCCCAGGACGGGGGCGAAGGGGGCGTGCCAGTCGGTGAGGCCGAGGATGTCGTGGAGGACGACGACGTGGCCGTGACAGTCGGGGCCCGCGCCGCAGCCCACGACGGGCACGGGTTCGTCGTCGCGTGTGAGAGGCTTGATGGCGGCGATGGCCTGGCGGGTGACTTCGGCAGGGACGGCCTCGTAGAGCAGCATCACCGCGCCGGCCTGGACCATGACGCGGGCCTGCTCCACCAATGCGTCGACGTCTTTCTTGCCGTGGACGATCATGCGGCTGCGGCCGTGATGCAGCTTCTGCTGGGGACGTGAGCCCAGGTGGGCGACGACAGGGATACCGGCCCGGCTCAGGCGCGCCACCAGCGGGGCGTGACTTTCATCCACTTCGAGCTTGACCACGTCGGCTCCGCCCTCGGTCAGGAAGCGGGCGGCGTTGGCCACCGCCAGGTCGTCGCCGCACTGGTAGCTGCCGAAGGGCATGTCGGCCATGACGAACGCATGGGGCGCCCCGCGGCGCACGGCCGCGGTGATCGTCACCATGAAATCCATCGTGACCGGCAACGTGTTCTCGTAACCCAGCACGAACTGGGCGGCTGTGTCGCCCACCAGCAGCGTGCGCAGGCCGGCCTTCCACAGCCAGCGGGCCGTGGTCGCGTCGTAGCAGGTGAGCATGGCGAAGGGCCGACCCTCGCGGACCCATTGACGGACGGTGCCGAGGCGGACGCGCTTGTCGGGAGGAGTGGGAGGCATCGCGGGATTATATCGGGCGGAGAAGTCCGGTCAGGCCGGTGCCGTCAGGTCTGTGTCTTCAGGTTTGTGCGGGCAGGGCGACTTCGACGCGGCCGGCGGTGATGCGTGTGGGGAAGGTCTGGACGGCGACGGCCGGGTTGTCGGGGCAGCGGCCGGTGTCGAGCGAGAAGGTCCACGCGTGACGCGGACAGATCACGCAGTCGCCTTCGATCGCCCCGCCTGAGAGCGGCGCGCCGGCGTGAGGGCAGACATCGGCGAGGACGGCGACTTTGTCTCCGCAGCGAAACACGGCGAGCGATCGGCCGGCATGCTCTACGTATTGGCCTTGCCCGTCAGGCAGGTCGGTGAGTTGGCCGATCGCGGTCCAGTGGGGTTGGGACTGCACCTATGCCTCGCTGGCGCGGATGAACTGGCGGTAGAGGTGGGCGTAGACGCCGCCGGTGGCCAGCAGTTCGAGGTGGCTGCCGTGTTCGACGATGCGGCCGTGGTCGAGCACAAGCACCACGTCGGCGTGGCGGATGGTGCTCAGGCGGTGGGCGACGACGAAGCTGGTGCGATCCTTGAGCAGCAGTTCCAGGGCCCGCTGGATGCGGGCCTCGGTCATGGTGTCGACGGCGCTGGTGGCTTCGTCAAGGATCAGGATGCGCGGGTTGGCGAGCATGGCCCGGCAGAAGCAGACGAGCTGGCGCTGGCCCAGGGAGATGTTTTTGCCGCCTTCGCCGACGTCGGTGTTGAAGCCCTCGGGCAGGCCTTCGAGGATGTCCAGGCAGTCGAGGCGGCGGGCGGCGTCGACCACCTGCTCGTCGGTGGCGGTGGGTTTGCCGACGCGGATGTTCTCCATGACCGTGCCGGTGAACAGGAAGTTGGCCTGCAGCACGATGCCCATCTGATTGTGCAGCGAGCGGCTGGTGGTGCGGCGGATGTCGTACCCATCGATAGTCAATTCGCCGCTGTCGGGCAGATAGAACTTGGCGATGAGGTTGATGATGGTGCTCTTGCCACTTCCTGTGGCGCCGACGAGAGCGACGGTCTGGCCGGCCCTAGCGCGGAAGCTCACTTCGTTGAGTACAACCGTGCCGGGCACGTAGCTGAAGGTGACGTCGCGGAATTCGACGTCGCCTTTGATCGGTGGGATGGCGACGGCGTCGGGGGCGTCGGTCCATTCGGGCTCGGTGTCCAGCAGCCGGAAGACACGCTCGGCGCCGGCCATCGACGTCAGGGCGGTGTCGTACATGTTGCCGATGACGACAACGGGTTCGAAGAAAAGCCCGGCCATGTAGAAGAAGCCGACGAGGGCGCCCAGCAGGGCCTGCTGCTCGGCGGGATCGGGGTGCAGGTGGAAGATGCGCAAGGCGGCGACGACGAGCATGATGGCCAGAAAGAGCGGGCGGACAAACTGAAGCAGCGGCAGGAACTGACCGCGTGTGCGTGCGGCGGCCATGTGGTAGCCGGAGTGGTGCTCGACGAGCTCGCCGAAGATGTCGGCGTTGACGTCCTGGCGCACGAAGCCCTGGGTCACGCGGATGCCGTTGACCGATTCGGCCAGCATAGCGGTGACGCGGCTGAAAGATTCCTGCACGTCGCGGTGGGCCTGCGACAGGCGTGGGTGAAAGCGGCGGTGGATGAGGAAGACCAGCGGCGCGAGGGCAAGCAGGATAAGAAACAGCACCCAGTCATACCAGATCATGAACGCGGTGGAGAAGATCATCTGGCCGGTCTGGACCATGCTGATGAACAGCACGTCCTGCACGCCCATGCGGACGTTCTCGACGTCGCTGGTCATGCGGCTGATGATGCGTCCGAGCTTCATCTTGCCAAAGAAGCTCATGGGCATGCGCTGCAGGTGGTCGAAGATTTCGTTGCGCAGATCGTGGACGATCGATTCGCCAAGCTGCAGCGAGTAGGCCGAGCGGAAGAAGTGCGTGAAGTGGGTGAGCATGGCCAGGCCGAAGAAGCCGGCCACGCCGATGGCCAGGGCGCGCGGATCGCCCTCGGCGATCGGGCCGTTGATCACGCGCGACAGCACATAGGCCAGCAGAGGAAGCTGCACAGAGCGGATGAGCACGGCGATCAGCAGGCGCGTGCGCAGGCCCTTGTGTGCTTTTGTATATCGGAACAGGCGGGCGATGAGGCCGAAGTCCAGCGGGCGCTGATCGGGCTCGCGGTCCTCGTCTTTCCTCTGGACGCGGGTCAGGGTGCGGGCGTAGGCGGCCTGGGCCTGGCTCATGAGGCGGCCTCCTGATCCTGCAACTGTTCATCCATGCCGGGGCCATCATCCTGGTTGGCGGGGCGGGGCGCGGCGGGGTCATCGTCGACGCCGAGCAGGCGGCGGCTTTCGTCGTCGGCGACCTGAAGCGTGGCGGCCTGGCGGTACTGGCCGCGGACATTCATGAGTTCGTGATGCTGGCCGATCTGCACGATGCGGCCCTTGTCGAGCACGACGATGAAGTCGGCCCGGCGCAGCGTGCTGAGCCGGTGGGCGACGACAAAGGTGGTGCGGCCCTTCATGGCGTTGTCCATCGCCTGGAGAATCTCGTGCTCGGTTTCGGGGTCGACGGCGCTGGTGGCGTCGTCGAGCAGGAGGATGGGCGGCTGGAGCAGGACGGCCCGGGCGATGGCCAGCCGCTGGCGCTGGCCGCCGGACAGGTCGTAGCCGTGCTCCCCGATCACCGTGTCGTAGCCATGTTCGAGTTCCTGGATGAACTCATCGGCCGCGGCGATGCGGGCGGCTTCCTCGATCTGCTGGCGGGTGGCCTCGGGATGGCCGAAGGCGATGTTGGCGGCGATGGTGTTGCTGAACAGGAAGCTTTCCTGGAAGACCAGGCCGATGCTGCGGCGAAGCTGGTCCAGTTCCATGTCGCGCACGTCGACGCCATCGAGCAGGACGCGGCCCTGGTCAGGGTCGTAGAAACGCGGGATCAGACTCAGCAGCGTACTCTTGCCCGAGCCGGTCGCGCCGAGGACGGCCACGCACTGGTGGGGTTCGACGCGGAAGTGGATGTCGGACAGCACGGGGTCGGCGGGTTTGTAGGCGAAGCTGACGTGCTCGAAGCGGACCTCGCCGCGCACCACGTCGAGTCGCCGGGGTCTGGCGGGGCTTGCGATCTCAATGGGGGTGTCCATCACCTCGAAGACGCGCTGGGCCCCGGTGAGGCTGCGCTGGATGACGTCAACAATGCTGGAGATCTGGCTGACCTGGCTGGCGAAGCCGCCGAGCAGGCCGGTGAAGACGATCAGCCCGCCGCCGAAGGTGAAGGCGGGGTCGGTCATCACCAGGTGGCCGCCGTAGCCGAGCAGGATGGCCATGTTGATGTGCGTGAGCACGCCCATGCCGGGCATGAACACGCTGGTGAGGCCGAAGATCGTGAACCGTTGGTCGCGCAACTGGGCGTTGGCGGTCTGGAACTTGGCGGCCTCCTGCTTCTGGCGGCCGAAGCACTTGACCACATGCACGCCCTGGATGTTCTCATTGAGGTGCAGGACGAGGCTGTCGCTGAGCTTGCGGGTCTGGCGGTAGCGGGGGCGTATGGTCCGCGAAAACCAGATAGCGGCGACGGTCATCAGGGGAACCGTGATGAGGCACCAGAGCGTCAGCTTCACATGCAGGTTGAGCATGTAGACGGTGTTGGTGACGAGAATGATGCCCACGAGGATGACCTGCACCACCACGCGGTCCATGAACATGCGCACCGATTGCACATCACTGGTGACGCGGTTGATGAGCGAGGCGCTGCTGGAGGCGTCGAAGAAGCGGAAGCTGAGGCGCTGGAGTTTGTCGTAGACCTGGCGGCGCATGTCGACGACGATGTTCTGGGCGACCTGGGAGTGGACCACGCTGGTCACGTATTGGAGGACCATGATGAGAGCGGCCGAGACCAGCAGCACGGACGCGAGCAGACAGACCACCGCGAGCGGCGACCAGCCCGCCGGCGGCTGGAGGCCGAAGGGAAAGCGTGGGGCGGCCTTGTCGGGCAGCACCTGGTGGCGGAAGACGTCCATGGCGATGCCGAAGGCCGTCAGACCCATCAGACCCAGGGCGTACATGACCATGTGCAGCAGCACCACGGCCATGCAACCGAAACGATAGCGCCAGGTCATCGCCAGCAGGCGGGCGATGAGCCGAAAGTTGGAGGCTTCCTGATCGCCGTCAGGGGCGCCGGCCGCGGGCTTTTTGTCGCCCGGGGCCGATTGGGCGGGGGCCGCATCCACGCAGCGGAATCCGGAGCGGGCTTACCGGGCCGCTCGAACCGGGGGAACAACGGGTGAGTCTATCGGCCACGGCGAAGGCGACAAGGTGGTTGGGCCCAAACGGGCGACTTTTTCATAGATTCACGCCAGTCGGGGGCGGGGTTATGATGCGCGGCCTCGTGCCCAGGGAGTTTTCGGTGGCCCATTCGCTGTGTGTATTCTGTTCATCGAGCGAGGCGGTCGACGGCGTGTACGTCGAGGCGGCTGAGCGCTTGGGCCGTGCCCTGGGTGAGCAGGGCGGGACGCTGATCTACGGCGGGGGCAACATCGGGCTCATGGGCAGGGTGGCGCTGGCGACGCATGCGACCGGGGGTCGCGTCGTGGGCGTTATTCCGCGTTTCATGGAGCCGTATGAGGTCGCCTATGAGGCGGCCGACGAACTGATCTGGACCGACACCATGCGGCAGCGCAAAGCGCTGATGGAGCAGCGGGCCGAGGCGTTCGTCGCGTTGCCAGGCGGGTTCGGTACGCTGGAGGAACTGGCTGAGATTCTGGCGCTCAAGCAACTGCGTCAGACGAACAAGCCTCTGGTTCTGCTGAACACCGCGGGCTTCTACGACCCGCTGCTGGCGTTTTTCGAGCGGTTGTATGCCCTGCGGTTCACCAAGGCCAGGCACCGGGCGCACTATCACGTGATCACCGAGCCGCGGGAGCTGTGGCCGTTTCTCGATGGGTACGAAGCGGCGGCGGTGGAGACGAAGTGGGGTTGAGGGCGTGTGACCGATGGTGCACCTCCTCACCCGGCCTCTGCCTCCGAGGGGAAGGGACGCTGAAGGCTTCACTTCGCCATGCCGCGACTCACAGGCCGAGCGTCTTGACGCTGTAAGGACCGGGGTTTAGCCTGCCGGTCCGTTCACCGCACGAGCGGCCGCGACGACGCCGCGGTTCTGATTGAGGAAGTACCCATGCCCGCCGATGCCGGCCCCCTTCGTCTGTTTCACAAGTCGCGCCTCATGACGCCCGGGCCGACCGATGTGCCCCCGGCCGTGCTGGAGGAGATGGCCAAGCCCATCATCCACCACCGCACCAAGCAGTTCCAGGCGATCTACGCCGAGTTGTCGCAGCGGCTGGCGCGTGTGTGCCGCACGCGGCAGCCGGTGCTCAGTCTCGCCGGCTCGGGTACCACGGCGTTCGAGGCCGCGCAGATCAGTCTCGCCGTGCCGGGGAGCACGGTGCTGGCGGTCGCGGCGGGCAAGTTCGGCGAGCGTTGGGAGGACATTTTCAGGCAGTATGCCCCGTTCCTGAACCTGAAGGTGCAGGTCATGGCCGTGCCCTGGGGCCAGGCGGCCGACCCGGCCGCGATCGGATCTTTCCTCAAGCAGCATCCGGACACGAGCTTGGTCACCGTGGTGCATTCGGAGACGTCGACCGCGACGGCTTGCGACCTGCGCGCCATCGCGTCGGTGGTCAGCCAGTCCAGCGCGTTGCTTCTGGCCGACTCGATCACGGGCCTGGGCGCGCTGCCGGTGGAGATGGACGCCTGGGGCGTGGATGTGCTGGTCACCGGCTCACAGAAGGCCCTGATGTTGCCGCCGGGTCTGGGCTTCGTCGCCCTGGGGCCGCGGGCGCTGCAACGACTCAAGGATGTGGCGGCCGGACCGTATTACAACCTCGATCTGCGCCGCTGGCTCAAGAGTCACGAGAAGAACGACGTGCCCTTCACGCCGCCGGTGTCGCTGATTCGCGGCCAGCGTGTGGCCTTGGAGATGATCGAGACCGAGGGGCTGGAGAACGTGTGGGCGCGGTCGGCGGCTTTGGCCAAGGCAACGCGGGCAGCCTTTGCAGCGATGGGCCTGAAGCTTATTTCGACGAACCCCAGCGATTCAGTGACCGGCGCGTTCTACCCTGATGGGATCGACGATTCGAAGTTCCGCGCCGCGATGCGCGAGAAGTATCGCATCGAGATCGCCGGCGGACAGGACGGCCGGGGCGCCAAGTGGAAAGGCCGCATCTTCCGCGTCAGTCATATGGGCTATGTCGACGCCGGCGATACGCTGGCGACGCTGGCGGCTCTCGAAGCCGAACTGATTGTCGCAGGCTGCAGGATCAAGCCCGGCACCGCCCTCGCCGCGGCCGGGCTGGCGCAATGATCGTTCACGGAAGTCGGCGGCGGGCTCGGCCGCTGGTCAGGTCGCGCTGCGATCGAGATGTTTGTACAGGCCGATGCGTGAATGGCCGCTGCTGTAGTAGTTCGGCTGCTCGAAGAAGACGCTGTAGCCGTGCCGCCTGTAGAAGTCAGGTGCCTCGTAGCCGGCGGTCCAAGCCCAGATGTGGCTGATCCCCAGCTCCGTCACGCGATGTTCAAGGCGCTCGAGCAACGTGTGGCCCAGGCCCTGTCCGCGATGCCGCTTCTCGACGAACATGTCGGTGAGGTAGAACCAGCCACCGTAGCCGGTGGCGGTCTTGCAGGCGAGTCCACTTGAACATCCAACGAACATGCCGTCGTCGACGGCAACGATGCTGAACCGTTGCGACGCCTCGGGTGGGTTGCCGTGTTCAACCGCGTGTTGATTAAAGCCGGCATGAACCTGGCGCAACTCGGCGTCGGTGATGTCGCGTTCAATGATGTCCATAGGATGAACTCGCGTGAAGTGCGGCGTTCAGAGATCACTTCGCGTCGTCGGTCAGGCTGTCGGGTTGGCCCGGCGCGCCTTGGGGGAACGCATCGCGCGGTTCATATCCCGCGATGATGCGGGCGGGCTGGAGATCCATGCAGGGTTGGCCGGCCACTTTGCCAACGGCGAAAAGCACGCCGTAGCGGCCGCCCTGGTCACCGATGGGCTCGCCGCCGGTGCCCGGCTTGCCGTCGAGAGCGGCCTCGGCACAGCAGGCGAAGCAACGGCCGGCGTCGGCGGGGCTGATGTAAAACGCCCTGGCCCATTCGGTCTTGCCGATATAGGCGGCCGACTGGGGATCGCGCGGCATCCATCCCAGGCGCACGGCCAGAACCGACAGGCCATGCACACGGGCGTACATGCGGCCCATCTCCTCCGCGAGCACTTTCGACAGCGCGTAATGGTTGCCCGGGGCCACGCCTTCCTCGATGCGCAGCGTTTTTCCGCTGCGCAGCAGGCCGCCGACCGTCTGCATGCTGCTGGCCAGGGCGACGCGCTCGATCCGATGTGCGACAGTGGCTTCGAGCACGTGGTACAGGCCGACGTAGTTGTTAGGAACGATCCGCGTCAGGAAGTCTCCCTGGTCGGGCTGGGCCGCCAGATGCACAATCCGCCGCATGCCGTCCACCGCGTGGTCCACGACATCGGGATCGTGGATCGAGCCGACGCACGACTCGTTCGCGTGTTCGCTGGGCTGCAGGTCGAGCCCGCGGACCCAGTGCCCGCGGGCCCGCAACTCGACGCATACCGCGCGTCCCACCGCACCGGCCGATCCCGTCACCAGAACTTTCGTAGCCACGAATGCACGACCTCCGATAGCGGCCGTACCCTGTGTGGGGGTTGATCGCTGCGGTAAGGGTATTCAAAAGGCCTCGTGATACAACGTGACAATCTGCTCGGCCGTGGGCACGCGGGGATTGTTCTGCGGGCTGCCCGAAGCCAAGGCGTCGGCCGCCATCTTTTCCACGGCAGCGTCCAATGCCTCGCGTTCGACGCCGCGGCACTGACCGAGGCGCGGAATGTGCAGGTCGCGGTTGAGGGCTTCGAGTCCTTCGATCAGGGCGTCGCAGGCGGCGGCATCGGACTGATCGGCACGGGCCAGGTCCATGGCGCGGGCGACGGTGGCGTACCGCGCCGCAGCGGCGGTGACCGAGAAGCGCGTAACAGTGGGCAGCAGCACGGCATTGGACAGGCCGTGCGGCAGGTGGAACACCGCGCCGATGGGACGACTCATACCATGCACGAGGCAGACGGAAGCATTGGCGAAGGCCATACCGCCCTGGCAGGCCGCCAGCATCATGCCCTCGCGGGCCGGTTCGTTGCCCGGCTCGGCGCAGGCCCGACGCAGGTGGCGCGCGACGAGGCTGATGCACGAGAGGGCGATCGGATCGGTCAGCGCATTGGCTTGGCGTGAGACATATGCCTCGATGCCGTGGGTGAGCGTGTCGACGCCGACGGCCGCGGTGAGGGCCGGGGGCATGGTGAGCGTGAGGCGATAGTCGACCAGGGCGACGCGCGGCAGCAGAAACGCGTCGAGCATCATCATCTTCACGTGGCGGGCGGTGTCGGTGATGACGGCGACCTTGGTGACTTCGCTTCCCGTGCCTGCAGTGGTGGGGATGGCGATCAGCGGGAGGCCGGGGCGTGGGATCTTGTGGTAGCCCATGTAGCTGCTCATGGGCTGGGGGTTGGCGCTGAGAATGGCGATGACCTTGGCGGCATCGAGGGCGCTGCCGCCGCCGACGGCGACGATGGCCTGGGCATTGGCGGCGTGCAGGCGTTCGAGGCCGGCGAGCACGTTGAGATCGGTCGGGTCGGGCTCCACGGCGTCGAACAGTTCGACCGTGACACCCGCAGTCTCCAGCGACTGTCGCACGGCGTCGACCACGCCGAGCTTCACCACGCCCGGATCCGTCACCAGCAGGACGCGCGACGCCCCGAGGCGCTGCGCCTGCTGACCGATCTGCGCACTGGCACCGCCGCCGACGATGATGGTCGAAGGGACGTTGAACTGCGTGGGACTGCTCATGGATGGCGCCTTGCGGGATCTCATGTGACATCGCGCTCAATTCACAGCAGGCGGCTCACCAGCCGTGGACGCGGCGGTATTCGCTGTCCCAGCGGGAGAGCACCAGCTTCTGGCGGGTGAAGAACATGACGCCCTCGGCGCCCTGCATGTGCAGGTCGCCGAAGAATGAGCGATTCCAGCCGCTGAAGGCGAACAGGGCCATAGCCGCGGGCACGCCGACGTTCACGCCGACCATGCCGCAGTGAATGCCCTGGGCGAACTGGCGGGCATAGCGGCCGCTGGAGGTGAAGATCACCGCGCCGTTGCCGTAGGGGCTGGCGTTGGCCCAGGCGATGGCTTCATCGAGATCGCGCGGGCGCAGCATGGCGAGCACCGGGCCGAAGATTTCGTCCTGGGCGATGCGCATGGTCCGTTGCGTGTGATCGAAAAGGGTCGGGCCGACGAAGAACCCCCGCCCGGCCGCGGCGCGATGGCGGCGGCCGTCGCGGACCAGATCGGCGCCTTCGTCCTGGCCGGCTGCAATGTAATCGGTGATGCGCCGCACCGCGGCCGCGTCGATGACCGGGCCCATCTGGACGGATTCGTCGGTACTGGTGTCGCCGACTTTCAACTGGTCGATTGCGTCGCCCACGCGGTCGCGCAGGGCGTCGGCTGCTTCGCCCACGCCCATCATGAGCGGGTTGGCCATACAGCGTTGGCCGCTGCAGCCGAAGGCCGCGCCCATGACGGCGCGGACCGTCGAGTCCGGGTCGGCGTCGGGCATGACGACCATGACGTTCTTGGCTCCGCCAGCCGCCTGCACGCGCTTGCCGTGTTTGCATGCAAGCGTGTAGACGTGCTCGGCGACCTTGGATGAGCCCACAAAGCTGATGGCGGCGATGCCCGGATGCGTGCACAGGGCGTCGACGACCTCGCGCCCGCCGTGGACGATGTTGAAAACGCCTTCGGGCAGACCGGTTTCGAGCGCCAGTTCCGCCAGGCGGTTGGCGGTCAGCGGTGTCTTCTCGCTGGGCTTGAGGATGAAGCAGTTGCCGCAGGCGATGGCCAGGGGGTACATCCACATGGGGGCCATGGCGGGAAAGTTGAACGGCGTGATGCCGGCGCAGACGCCGATGGGTTCGCGCATGGTGAGGGCGTCGATGTGCTCGGCCACGCGGGGGGCGCTGTCGCCCTTGGACAGTTCGGCGATGCCGCAGGCGCTCTGCACGACCTCGATGCCGCGGCGCACGTCGCCGCGCGATTCTTCGAGCGTCTTGCCGTGCTCGCGGGTGATGAGCCGTGCGAGTTCCTCGACGTGCTTTTCCAGCAGGGCGTAGTAGTGGAAAAGGCAGGCGGCCCGTTTGGGGGCGGGCGTGACCGACCAGTGGGCGAAAGCTTTGTGCGCGGCGGCGACGGCGGCGTCGACCTCGGCGGGCCCACCGAGCGGCACGCGGGCGATGACGGCCCCGTCACAGGGGTTGTGCACGGGACTGAAAGGCGTGGCGTCAGGCACGCGCCACTGTCCGCCGATGAGCATGGGTACAGGGGGGGCGGAGGCGATGGCGTCGGTGGTCGTGGTGGTCATGGCTTCTCCACGTGGTGATGCCTGAGGCGAACGGGCCATTGCGTGTCGGATGAGCGATGACGTACGCTGGCGGGCATGGGTCTGCTGATTCTGCTGCTGACGGCCGGGGCGTTGCTGGCGACGGGGTTGACGGGTGCGCTGGTCTACCGTCTGGTCTATCCGCCGCGGCAAGGGTTGGGCTGGGTGTTGGGCAAGGGGTACCCGACCGATCCGGGTCAGCTCGGGGCTGCATTCACGGAACGTCACTTTAATCTTCGCGGCGGCGTCTGCACGCCAGGGTGGATCATGACCGGCTGGCGGCCGGGCGGGTCGGTGGTGGTCGTCAGCCACGGCTGGGGTGAGAACCGTCACGCGAGTCTGGCAAGGGCGGCCACGCTGCTGCCGTACGTGGGGACGCTGGTGTTCTACGACCTTCGCGGCCACGGGGAATCGACCCGGGCATGCTGCGACTGGGCGGTGGCCGAAGCACGCGATCTGCACGCGATTATCGAGCAGCTTCAGGAACAGGGCGATTGGGGCGGCGGCCGCGTGGTGCTGCTGGGCTACTCGATGGGGGCTGCCGCGTCGCTGCTGGCGGCGGTGGACGATCCAGAACGGCGGATCGCGGGCGTGGTCGGCGAGGGGATCGGCGCCACCCGGCTGGAGCCGATCGTGGCGGTGATGCGTATGCGTGGCGTGCCGGTCGAGCCGATGTTCACCATCGCCCGACTGCTGCTGCAGGCGACGCGCCGCTGGCCGCGGCAGCTGGATATGGTGCCGTGGATGCACAAGGTCGCCTGCCCCGTGCTGCTGCTGCACGGGCGCGATGACGTGGTGTGCCGGCTTGCGTCGGCGCGGCGCGTGGCCGAGGCGCTGCCCGATGCCGAACTGCGCGTGTTCGATACCGACGCGCACCTTGATCTGGCCCAGGCGGATGCCGACGGCTACCTTGACGCCGTGCGGGTGTTTCTCGATCGCCTGGCCGCCAGGCCGCCCGCCGCGGAGACCGCCGACCATGAGACCATCTGCTGAGCATATGGACCCCGTCGCCCTAGCGGGGCGCATCGACCACACGCTGCTGAAGCCCGAAGCGACGTGGCGGCAGGTGCGACAACTGGCGACCGAAGCGGCGGCCTACGGTTTCGCCAGCGCCTGTGTGAACGGTGTCTTCGTGGCCGAGGCGGCGCGGGCCTTGCACGACTCGGACGTGGCGGTGTGCGCGGTCGCGGGCTTTCCGCTGGGTGCGGCCAAGCCGACGGTCACCGCCATCGAGGCCGGGGCCGCAGTCAAGGACGGGGCGATGGAGGTCGACTTCGTGGCCTTCCTGCCGCATCTGCTTGAAACGAAGTGGGAGGCGGCTCGTGAAGCGTGGCGTGAAATTGTGCGGGCCGCGCGGGCGTCGAATCCGCGGGTGGTGGTGAAGGTGATCGTCGAGTCGGCGGTACTGATGCGCGATGTGAGTGCTGATGAAGCGGAAGCACGCATCGCTTTGGCGTGTCGGGCGGCCCGCGAAAGCGGCTGCGACTTCATCAAGACCTCCACGGGCTTTCACCCGGCCGGGGGCGCGAGCCCGACGGCGGTGGCCCTGATGAAGAAACACAGCCAGGGGCTGTACGTGAAGGCGGCCGGCGGCATCCGCACGCTGGCCGATGCGGTGGCCATGCTCGCGGCCGGGGCCGATCGTCTGGGGTGTTCGGCCAGCGTGGCGATTGTGGAAGCGGCGCGGCAGGCCACTTGACCGTTTCGCGCCCGTGCGGGACGATCGGTGGCATGATGCGAAGTTTCCATGTCGCCGGTGTGGCCATCGGGCCCGATGCGCCGCTGTGCGTGATTGCCGGACCTTGCGTGGCCGAGTCGCTGGACCTGTGTCTGCGCGTGGGCGAGGCGATGCGCGATCGCTGTGCGAAGCTGGGGATGGGCTACATTTTCAAGGCAAGCTTCGACAAGGCCAACCGCAGCTCGATCGACAGTTTCCGCGGCCCGGGGCTGGAGGCGGGGGCGTCGCTGCTGGCCCAGGTCAAGAGCGAACTGGGCGTGCCGGTGACCACGGACGTGCATGCCTGCGACCAGCCGGCCCTGCTGGCGTCGGTGGACCTGCTGCAGATTCCCGCGTTCCTCAGTCGGCAGACGGATCTGCTGGTTGCGGCGGCGAAGACGGGCAAGCCGGTGAACGTCAAGAAGGGCCAGTTCATGGCCCCCGACGAGATGGCCAACGTGGTAGACAAGCTCACCGCCAGCGGCGCGGGCGACACGGCGCACGGCAGCGGCATCATGCTCACGGAGCGCGGCACCTTCTTCGGCTACCACCGGCTGGTGAATGACTTCGCGGGTCTGGGCGACATGATGGATCTGGGTTGGCCGGTGTGTTTCGACGCGACGCACTCGACCCAGCAACCGGGAGCGGGAAAGACCAGCGGCGGGCGGCCGGAGCGAGCGCCGCTGCTGGCGAAGGCGGCGGTGGCGGCGGGCGTACAGGCTGTGTTCATCGAGACTCATCCGGACCCGGCCCGGGCGCAGTCGGACGCAACGACGATGCTGCCCCTGGATCGAGCGGCGGCGCTGCTGGACGAACTGGCGGCGCTGCGCGAGGCGATGGCTTCGCAACATGCGTGAGATCGACGGCGACGGTATGGTTTCGAGCGCCGTGCGGCGATATCATCAGAGGCGCGGCCCAAGCTTGTCCGCCGCGCCGGTGAAACTTGAACGAAGCCGATGGATCCGATGACCCGCGCCATCTCGCGTGTGCGACGACGGCTGACGGCCCGGCGCGGCCTGGGCGCGCTGGCGTGGTCGCTGGCGGCCTGGGCGATACTGGGCGTGATCGGGCTGCTGCTGGTGCGGCTGTCGGTGGTGCGGGACAACGCGATGGTGTTGTCGAGGCCATCCACCTATGCCGTGGCGTTTGTGGCGGCGATTCTGGGTGCGGTGCTGTGGGCGTTGTGGAGGCGGGCGGATGCGATGGCGGCGGCGGAGACGATCGATCGCCGTCTTGGGCTGAAGGATGGTTTCGCATCGGCGCTGCATTGCCGTGAGCGCGACGCCGGCCCGCTGGGCGCGGTGGTGGAGCAGCAGGCCATGACCGCGGCAGCCGGCGTGCGACCGGGCGAGGTCGTATCGATCACGCCGGGCCGCGCATGGTTGGCGGCGGCGGTGGGAGTGACGATTTTCGCGGGCCTGGCGGCGTGGCTACCGGGCGATCTGGACCCGTTCGGCCTGGCGGCGAAGCGGGAGCGGGCGCGGCAGGAGCAGGCCCAGACGCAGCGGACACGCGAGCAGCTTGCGGAAGTGGCGGTGACGATTGAACAGTGGCGTCAGAACGACGCCGGTGCGCCGGATGCCGAATGGGAGGCCGCACGACTGGCCCTGGCCGAGTTGTCGCAGCGTGATCTTTCACAGGCGTCGGCCCGAACCGAGGCGGCGGCGGCGGTGTCGGATGTTCAGCAACGACTGGCGGCTGAGGCGGCGCGGCGTGAGCAGCGTGTGGCGGATTTGAGCGATGCCCTGCGTCAGCTTGAAGCGGTAGAGCCCGGTCCGGCCGATCGTTTCGCCCAGGCGCTGCAGCGTGGGGACTTCGCGGCGGCGGCCAAGGCGATCGACGAACTGGTGTCGGCCGCTGGTCAGTTGCCGGCCGAGCAGCGCGAGGCGCTGCAGGGGCAGCTTGAAGGTCTGGCCCGGCAGCTTCAGGACATGGCCGCCGACGCCGAAGGACGCGAGCAGTTGACGCGTGAGGCGCTCTCGGACGCAGGGCTGAGTGACGAACAAATCGAACAGCTGGCCCGCGAAGGATTTGACCCGGCGGCCATCGAGCGTGCCCTGGGCCAGCTTGAAAATGGCGATCTGACGCCGGAGCAGCGCGAACAGATCAGGGAGCAGGCGCAGCGTCTGGCGCAAGACGCGCGGTCCCGCGAAGACCTGCAGCGCCTGGCCGAGGGCATCGCGCAGATGGCGGACTCGGAGGGCGGCGACGCAGAGCGTGCCCGCGAGATCATGCGGCAGATGGCCCGGATGCAGCAGCAGCTTCAGCAGATGCGCCAGGCTGACGCGGAGCTGGATGACGCGCTGGATCGTCTGGCCGGCTGTCAGGGTCAGTGCCCGCCGGGCAGCGCATGTCCGCGATGCCGCGGCCGCGATGAAGGACGGGGCGAGGGGCAGGGGCGGCAGGGCGGATTGCTGGGCGGCACGGCCGAGGGCGGCGATCCGATGGGCGAGCACCGGCGGATGCCCGGCGTCGGCTCGGTGGCGCGTGAAGATATTCAGGACGGCCGCGGCCGCATCATCGCGTCGTGGCTGACGCCCGGGGGGGCGCGGCGCAATGACGCCCAGACACAATTTCAGGAGATCATCACCGATGCGCAGGACAGTGCGGAGCGTGCGATGACCGACGACCGCGTGCCGAGGCGGTTTCATCCGACACTGCGCGAGTATTTCGACCAGTTGCCCGCGGCCGCGGACGAGGCGGCCGGCGGTTCGACAGCCGGTGGCGGCGCGCCGCCTGCCCCTCAATAGAGGCCCGGAAGCGCCGCCCGTGTCGCTGGCTTGCGGGCATCCGTTCATGCTGATCACCTTCGACAATCCGACAGCCTTGTGGTGGCTGCTGCTGGCGGCGCCGATCATCGGGTTGGGCATGCGCTCGCTGGGTGGGCTGCAGCGGCATCGGCGCGTCGTGGCGATCGCGATGCGTCTTCTGGTGCTGGCGGCGCTGGTGGGACTTCTGGCCGGCGTGCAATCGGTGCGCGAGCATGACGACCTGGTGGTCGTGGCGGTCGTGGACGATTCGCAGTCGGTGCGGCGGTTCGCAGACGGGTCGGAGCGAGGCGGTGACCGTGAGAAGCGGCCGACCGATTTGTGGCGAGGGACTCTGGCGACATCCCTGCAACCGCCGCGCGCCAGTGATCGCGTCGGTGTGATCGGTTTTGACGGGCGGGCGACGGTCTGGTCCGCGCCGGGGACGCCGGCGGCGGATACGGCGGTGCGTGGTACGGCGGTACAGGTGGCGGCTGTCGAAGGCACGGCGCCGGCGGTGGCGATTCGTCAGGGCATGGCACT
The DNA here is from genome assembly GCA_964502445.1 of uncultured Phycisphaeraceae bacterium. GTDB lineage: Bacteria > Planctomycetota > Phycisphaerae > Phycisphaerales > Phycisphaeraceae > CAZCWM01. The sequence continues at coordinate 414,049 of CAZCWM010000002.1, forward strand.
ATTTGCGCCGGATGCCGGGCGGCGGCTGGTGCTGGCGTGGGACGGCAACGCAACGCAGCCGATGCAGGAGGTTTTGCGTGCGGCCCACGAGGCGGCGGCGGCGGGCGTGCCGATCGACGTGCTGCCGATCACTTACCGCGTGGACGGGGAGGTGATGGTCGACAGCATGCATGCGCCGGCCCAGGCGAGCACGGGACAGACGGTGCCGCTGCGCGTGGTGCTGGCGGCGGCGGCGCCTTCACGCGGGCGTTTGTTCATCCTCCACGACGGCGTGCCGGTCAATTTGAATGGTGAAGCACCGGGTATGTGGACTGCCATTGGGCTGGCGGACTGGACGCGGGCGTCAGGCGAACAGGCCAGCGGCGCGGATGCGGCGACGTACCTGTGCGTGCGGCTGATTGAGGTGCCGCTGTCCGAGCGCGGGCCGCACCGCTTTGAGGCGGTGTTCGAGGATGACGCGGGCGACGTGTCCGGCCCGCGCGATCAGGTCGCGGCCAACAACCGGGCCAGCACCTTTACGTTTGTGCATGGGCAGGGGCGTGTGCTGGTGCTCGACGGCGTAGGCGGCGAGGCGGCGGCCATCCTGCCGGCGGCGCTGCGCCAGCATGACATCGACGTGGAGGTGTTGCTGCCGTCGGGGGCGCCCTTGGGTCTCGAAAGCTTGGCGCGGTACGACGCGGTGCTGCTGCAGAACGTGCCTGCCGAGGCGCTGAGTCCCGGTCAGCAGCGGAATCTGGCGCAGTACGTGGCCGATCTGGGCGGCGGGATGGCGATGATCGGAGGCCCCCACAGCTTCGGAGCTGGAGGCTGGGCGAACACGCCGGTGGATGCGGTGCTGCCTGTGCATTGCGAGATTCCCAGCCAGATGGTGCTGCCCAGCGGGGCGCTGGTGCTGGTGCTCGATCGCTCGGGCTCCATGTCGGAGCTGGTGTCGGGTTTGAACCACAGCAAGGTGGAGGTGGCCAGTGAGGCGGCGGTGCTGGCGATGCAGACGTTGTTCGCCGGCGATCTGCTGGGGGTGGTGGCGTTCGACCATACGCCCAAGTGGGTGGTGCCTCTTGGCCGGCATGATAACCCGCGTGAGACTGCCCGCAGAATCCGCTCCATCGAGTCGGGCGGGGGGACGGACATTCTGCCTGCCCTGGAGGTGGCGGTGCAGGCGCTGGCGCCGCTGGGACCTCGCGATGCGGCGATCAAGCACATCATCCTACTCACCGATGGATACGGACAGGACGTCGGCTATGAGGATGTCCTGCGCCGCATGGTTGAGGCGGATATCACACTGTCGACGGTGGGCATCGGCGACGCGCGCAACAGTCCGCTTCTGGCTGAGCTGGCCGAAGCTGGCGGGGGCGCGTATCACCCGGTGAACGATCCGCGACGGCTGCCACAGGTGTTCATCAAAGAAGCTCGCACCATCCGCCGCAACCTCATCAAGGAAGTGCCGTTCGTACCCGTCGCTCGGCCGACGTTCTCGCCAGTCACCGCGGGCATGGGCGCGACCCCGCAGTTGGCGGGGCTGGTGGTGACGGCCCCGCGGTCGGACCCGCGTGTGGTCATGCCGTGGATGACGCCGGATGGGGAGCCGCTGCTGGCGCATTGGCAGGTGGGGCTGGGCCGGGTGGCGGCGTTCACGTCCGACGCGCACAACCGGTGGGCGTCGGCGTGGCTGGGCTGGTCGGGGTATGGCGACTTCTGGGCCCGGCTGACGCGCTACGTGGCCCGCCCGGCAGCGAACCGGTCGCTGGATCTGGTGAGCGTCATCGAGGACGATCGGCTGCACCTGAGGTTGGATGTGGCCGTCGCGGGGGCGGCGGGGATGTCGACGCAGGCGACGACGGCGTGGGTGGCCGGCACGGTGGTGGGCCCCGACGGCACGGCCCGCGGCGTGGAGCTGACGCAGACGGCGGCGGGGCTCTATGAGGCAAACCTGCCCGCGATGGAAGATGGCGCCTATCTGGTGACGCTGGCGGTGGACGACGGGCGATCGCGGCAGATGGTTTTCGGCGGAGCGGCCCAGCCGCCGGGTCGGGAGCTGCGCGATTTCGCATCGCGGCGTGGGCCGCTGGAGCAGGTGGCGCGGATCACCGGCGGGCGCGTGCTGGAGCCGGCGTCGCTGACGTCGGATCTGCTGTTTGACCGGACGGGCATCGAGCCGATCCGCTCGCTGCGTCCGCTGTTGCCGCTGCTGCTGCCGTGGCTGATCGCGCTGTTGCTGGTGGACGTGGCCAACCGCCGTGTGGCATGGAGTGCGACGGAAGCGGCCGCGTGGGCAAGTGGCCGCTGGCGGGCGCTGACGCGACACCTGTCGCCGCGTCGGGCCGATGCGGCCGCGGCGACGCTGGGCCACTTGCGTCGTCGGGCCGCGGAGGTGGATGCACGCATGGAGCGGCTGCAACAGACCCAGAGTCAAGCGTCTGAGGCGACGCAGAGGCCATCGGTGGTAGGATCAAAGGCCGCTTCCGGGCCGCAGGACGGGCGACAGACCCAACCGCCGGAGGGGGTCGAGCCCGACAAGCCGGCTGCGGGTGGGCTGGGCGAGGGTCGTTCCCGTCTGCTTGAGGCCAAGCGACGGGCACGGCGGCGTTTCGACGAAAACCGGTGAACGTGCGTTTTTCCAGTGCGTCGTGGGCAAGGACCGGGAGTCGGATATGGCACAGACGGTTTCCTCGCAGCAGCAGTTGGAGGCGTTCGGTCGTGACTACCAGGCGGTGCGCGAGCAGGTGGGGCGCGTGGTGGTCGGGCATGAGGACGTGGTTGATGGCGTGCTGACATGCCTGTTCGTGGGCGGGCACGCCTTGCTGGAAGGGGTGCCGGGACTTGGCAAGACGCTGCTGGTGCGTAGCTTGGCGTCGGCGCTGCACCTGAGCTTCTCGCGGATCCAGTTCACGCCGGACCTGATGCCGGCGGACATCACGGGCACGACGATTGTCGTGGAGCACGGCGGGGACGCTGTGGAAAGTGGTGGGACGGGCGGAGGTCCGGGCGGCGGCATGCGGCGGGAGTTTCGCTTTCAGCCGGGGCCGGTGTTCGCCCAGATCGTACTGGCCGACGAAATCAACCGGGCGACGCCCAAAACGCAGGCGGCGATGCTCGAGGCGATGCAGGAGCGCAGTGTGACCGTCGGGCGCACGACGCATCGCCTGGAGCAGCCGTTCCTGGTGATGGCGACGCAGAACCCGATCGAGCAGGAGGGAACCTACCCGCTACCCGAGGCGCAGCTTGACCGCTTCCTGTTCAAGCTGCTGGTGGGCTATTCGAGCCGCGAGCAGCTTCACGAGATTCTTCGCCGGACCACGACCGGCCACGACGCAGAGGCGCAGCCGGTGCTGGACGCGGCGCGAATCGTCGAGATGCAGCAACTCGTGCGGCAGGTGGTGGTCGCGCCGCATGTGCAGGATTATGCCGTGCGGGCGGTGCTGGCGACGCATCCCGAGGGCGAGTTCGCCACGGCGCTGGCCGGGCGGTATGTGCGCTATGGGGCGTCGCCGCGTGCGGCCCAGGCGCTGGTGCTGGGGGCGAAGGTGCGGGCGCTGGTCGAGGGGCGCGGCCACGTGAGTGTGGACGATCTTCGCGCGGTGCTGCGACCGGCGCTGCGGCATCGGCTTGTGCTGAACTTCGAGGCCCACGCGGAGGCGGTGGAGCCTGACACGGTGCTCGACGATTTACTGGCGACGCTGCCGCTCGATGCGCCGGCGCCGGCTGGAGCGTGAGGCGCGGGCGGGGCCGGCAGATTGACCCAACGAAGGAGATTCCATGGCCAGTCTTTTCACGAAGATCATCAACGGCGAACTGCCGGGACGTTTTGTCTACAAGGACGAGAAAGTCGTCGCGTTCCTGACGATCGCGCCGCTCAAGCCCGGGCATACGCTGGTGGTGCCGCGTCAGGAGGTGGACCACTGGATCAACGTGGCCCCGGATCTGGCGGGTCATCTGATGCAGGTGGCGCAGAAGGTGGGCAAGGCGATCCAGGCGGGCTTCAAGCCGCGGAAGGTGGCCATGACCGTGCTGGGGCTGGAAGTGCCGCACACGCACATCCACCTGGTGCCGATCAACGCCGAAGCAGAGATGCATTTCGAGCGGCAGGACCACAATGCGACGCCGGCGGATCTGGACAAGGCGGCGCAGATCATTCGTGAGCAGCTGCGCAAGCTGGGCGTCGAGGGCGTGAGCGCGTGAGCGAGATCGCGCCCCTGGCGCAGGGCCAGCACGAGAGAGCGGCGCGCGGGCTGCTTTCCCCGGACTTTTTGCGCCGGCTGGATCGGCTGGATGTGCTGTCGCGCAAGATGCTTGCGGGCAAGCTTCACGGCGAGCGGCGCAGCAAGCGGCGGGGAAGGTCGGTCGAGTTCGCCGACTACCGGGGCTATGTGCATGGCGACGATCTGCGGTTTATCGACTGGAATCTCTACGCGCGACTGGACCGGCTGTTCATCCGCCTGTTCATGGAGGAGCAGGATCTGCTGGTGAGCATCGTGGTCGACGTCAGCGCGTCGATGGATGACGGCCGGCCGCACAAGCTCGACTACGCCCGGCGCGTGGCGGCGGCGCTGGGATACATCGCTCTGACGCATCACAACCGCATGAGCCTGTTCACGTTCGCCGATGGGCTGGGGCCGCGCCTAACGGACTTGCGGGGCAGACGTCCGGTGCCGCGGATGCTCGAGTTCCTGGAAGATATGCGGCCGGCGGGCCGCGGTGGGCTGGAGAAGACCTGTCGGCAACTGGCCCTGAGTGCCCGGGGGTGCGGCGTGGTGATTTTCATCAGCGACTTTCTGGACAAGGGCGATCTGGATGCCGCGCTGCGCTGGTTGGGCGGCGCGGGCAGCCGACTTGACGTATTTGCCGTGCAGGTGCTCAGCCCGCAGGAGATGGACCCGGCGGCGGCGGAGATGATCGGCGACCTGCGCCTGGTGGATGTGGAGGACGCCCAGGTGACGGACGTGTCGGTGACGAGGCCGCTGCTGCGGCGCTACCGACAGACGCTGGCAGCGCATCAGACGCGACTGCGGCATGTCCTGACGGCCCGGGAGATGGCGTTTCTGCCGGCGGTGACCAGCACGCCGTTTGAGACCCTGGTTCTGGAACATCTGCGCCAGCGTGGGCTGCTGGGTTAGGCGGTGTCAGCGTGCAGTTTCTCGCGCCCATTCCAGCCCTGATCGCGGCGGGCATCGCGCTGCCGCTGCTGGTGGTTCTGTACCTGTTGAGGCTGCGTCGACGGCGGGTGACGGTGAGTTCGACACTGCTGTGGCGGCAAGCGCTGGCGGACCTGCAGGTGAACGCGCCCTTCCAGAAGCTGCGGCGGAATCTGCTGCTGCTTCTGCAACTGCTAGTGCTGATCCTGCTGTTGCTGGCGATGGCACGGCCGGTGTTGAAGGGTGATGCGCCGGCGGGGCGGCGCCTGGCGGTGGTGGTGGACTGCTCGGCATCGATGCGGGCGACGGATGTCGAGCCCACGCGTTTTGATGCGGCCGTCCGGGAGGCGGATCGTCTGATCGACGCCTTTCTGGCCGAGGCGGGCGACCGTGGATCGGTCATGCTGATGGTTCTTGGGCGGCAGGCGAAGGTGGTCTGCCCGTTCACACGTGACAGGGCCCGGTTGCGGACGGCGATGCGCTCGCTGGAGGCGACGGACGAGATGGGTCGGCTTGAGCCGGTGCTTCGACTGCTGGAGCCGTATGCACGACAGGCAGATCACGGCGTGCAGGCCGGCGGGGATAGGGACGCCGCGCTCGCGGTGAGGCTGCTGAGCGATGGCCGCTTCGGCGACATGGTTGACGCGGCGGATGTGCGGGCGGCGCGCTTGCCGGCCGGTGTCGATATGCGGCTGGTTCGAGTCGGCTCCGTGGCAGTCCCGCAGAACATCGGCCTGGTACACCTGTCGCTGCGTCGTGACCCGCAGCAGTCGCAACGGGCCAGCGTGCTGATGCGGCTGATTTACACCGGGTCAGCGGCGACGACGACGCGGCTGACCGTGGCGCTGGACGGTCGGGCCCTGCGCGTTGTGGAGGTGGCGTTGCCAGCCGCTGAAGAGAACGGCGCGCCCGGCGAGGCATCGGTCGTTGTTGAAGTGCTGGCGACGGCGGGCGGGCTGCTGGAAGCCTGGCATGATGGGCCGGCGGGCGGGACGGACGTGCTGGCGACGGATGACTGGGCGGGGTTGGTGATCGAACCGCCGCGACCATTGGCGGTGCTGCTGGTGTCAGGCGGCAACCCCTTCATTCGCAAAGCGATCGAGGCGGTGCGCCCACGCCGGCTGACCGTGATGACTCCGCGACATTACCAGGAGCAGGATCCACACTACCTGGTGCGGGACGCAGCCGATGAGTTGCGCGGCTACGACGTGATCGTGTTCGACGGTTTCAGTCCACCGCAGTTGCCGCCGACATCGGCGGTGTTTTTCAATGCCGTGCCACCCATCGAGGGTTTGCGGCTGCCGCGCAGCGAGGTGATGGCGGCGAGCCGGGAGGGGGATGGGAGCGAGCCGCCGCAAGTCGTCGATGCGATCCTGACGTGGCGGCGCGATCATCCTGTCCTGCGTCATGTCGCGCTCGACGATCTGTTGCTGCTGGACCCCGTGGCACTCGAGGCTCCCGAAGATGCGAGCGTGCTGGCGACCAGTCGTGTGGGCCCAGTGCTGGTGGAGTTGACGCGCGAAGGGCGGCGGTTCGTGGTGGTCGGGTTCTCGCCGCTGCGTTCGAACTGGCCGATTCAGATCGGATTTGTCGTGTTCGTGGAGAATGCACTTGAGCATCTGACTGGTCGTACCCAGGAGCGGGGACCGGCGGCATGGCGGCCAGGCGAACTGCTGCGGCTGCCGATCGCGCCGAAGAGTGGCCGGCTGGTTCTTGATGGGCCGGTGCGTCAAGAGATCACACTGGGTGACGCCGCCGCTGGCGGGACGACGACGTTGGTCGCCCCGTTGCGCGTGGGGGTGTATCAGGTTGAACCGACGCTGGCCCGGCCTTGGGATCGCCTGCCCGTGAGTCTGCTGGATGTGACCGAAAGCGATGTGCGGCCGGGCGCGTTGATGCTTGCGGCGGTCGGTTCGGGCGAGGCAGCGTCCACCACGTCGCAGGCTGCGCAAAGGGAACTGTGGCCCTGGCTGGCCTACGCGGCGATGGGGCTGCTCATGATCGAGTGGGTGGTCTACACGCGGCGCATGCACCTGTGAGCGCCGCCAGCAGACTCAGGTGCTGGGCAAGAGCGAGGTGGTTCAGGAAGCCGACGCGATCGGGCGAGGCAGGCGCGCGGTCTGAGGCGCCGGGGTCTCGAAGCGGCCGATCAACTCGATGTTCAGGTGGTCGATGTGGAAGCCCAGGGCGTCGCCGACCTGCCGCACGACGTCGGCCGGAATGTGCTTGAGCAGCAGATGTCCCAGATCGTCGGGCACATCGGCGACGCGGCCCGACTTGACGCATCGCAGGTGCAGGTGTTCATCGACCGCGGCGTCGTACCGGGCCGAGCCGCCGCCGCGACTGCCTGATCCATTGGGCGCGATGCGCACCGCCAGGCCCGCTTCGCAGAAGGCTTCGAGGCTGTTGTAAACGGTCGCGAGGCTCAGGCCGTGGATATGGCGGCTGACGGACTGGTGAAGCTGATCGGCGGTCGGGTGCGACTTCATGGCCAGGAGGGCTTCATAGATCGCGCGACGCTGGCGTGTACAGCGTAATCCATGTTGCATGAACACCTGGGCGAAATTATCCATATTGGCTGGTGGCATGGCCGGCTTTCTCCGCGTCTCCCGGTCGCCACCCCGATCGGCCAGGCGGGGCGTTGCCGCAGCCCATCGCCGCGGGTCGCACCGGAAGTCCCATCGGCAAACTCTATGTCCAACCTTGGGGATTGTCACGCAGCTCAAACCGTTTACCCGAGCGTGCGACCGCGGTGTGGGACCGGACAAGTCGGACTTCTTTGCCCCGGCCCGTGATCGGCCGTACGATCCGGCTCATGAGTCTCTCCGAGAGCAACACGGGCGGCGCGTCCGATCCGGCCGGATCTTCGCCGGGCCCGTTGACCTATGCCGCCTCGGGCGTAGACATCGAGGCGGGTGACCGCGTGGTGGGCATGATCGAAGGGCATATGCGCCGGACCTATGGCCCGCGTGTGCTGGGCAAGCACGGAAGCTTTGCCGGCTGTTTCCGCCTCGACTTCAACGAGAAGATTTTCGCACGCAACTACCGCGAGCCGGTGATGGTGGCCTGCACCGACGGCGTGGGCACGAAGGTGCTCCTGGCGGCGCAGCTAGGGATCCATGACACGATCGGCCAGGATTGCGTGGCGATGAACGTCAACGACCTGATCGTGCAGGGGGCCGAGCCGCTGTTCTTCCTCGACTACATCGGCATTCACAAGGTGGAGCCGGCGAAGGTCGAGCGCATCGTCAAGGGCGTGGCCGATGGCTGCGCGCTGGCGGGCTGCGCGCTGCTGGGCGGGGAAACAGCCGAGATGCCCGACGTCTACAAGCCCGGCGACTACGATCTGGCGGGCTTTGCCGTGGGCGTGTGCGAGCTGAAGCGCATGGTCCAGGCCGATACGTGCGAAGTGGGCGATGTGATACTGGGGCTGGGGTCGAGCGGCGTCCATTCGAACGGCTACACGCTGGTGCGGGCCATCGTGCGCCAGGCCGGACTCGACCTGCTGAAGGTCTACGACGAACTGGCGGACCCGCGCCCGCTGGGCCAGGTGTTGCTGACGCCGACGCGGATTTACGCCCGTCCGATCGTCTCCCTGTTGCGCGCATACAAAGTGAAGCGGCCGGTCCGAGGTATGGCCCACATCACAGGCGGAGGCCTGCCGGGCAACGTGAGCCGGGCCTTGGGCGGCGACGTCAACGCCCGGATCGAGATGCGACGCTGGCCGGTTCCGCCCCTTTTCGATTTCCTGCAACGGCATGGAAAAGTCGACCGCGAGGAGATGTTCCGCGTCTTCAACATGGGCATTGGCTACGTGTTGATTGTTCGTCCGCATTTCGCGGAAGCGATCGCCGAACGGCTGACGCGGGCTGGCGAAAAGGTATTCACCCTCGGGCGAATCACACGCGGCACCGGCCGGGTGGTGCTGGTCTGAACGGCCGGGGCGATGTTGCGGCGGCCATACGGGCTGTTGCCCCCATGCAACATCCGCCTTCAACCGCCGAAACCCCAACCAAGCCGCGGCCATCGAGTCCTACACGTAAGTTCATGTAAAGTATTATTTTATATCGCGTGCGGTGGCGGCTTTTCCCGTCGACTGCGCTCTGGCAGCGGTCTTGTCACATCGCCTGGTGAACCTGAAAACGCCAGTTGGGGGCTGATCCCCTCAGCCGTGCCTCACGAGGGAGACCTGCGCGATGGATGAAGCAACCTTCCAGACCAAGCTGACCGAACTGATGGGCGAAATCTCCTGCCTGCCCGCCGCCGAGCGGCAGAAGCTCACCGAACTGGCCAACCAGACCCAGCAGCGTCACGAAAAGCTGCGCAAGACGGTGTCCGAGCTGCACGAGAGCCTGGACTACCTGCGGCTGTCGATCAAGTACCTGGTCTTCGACCTGGAAGCGACGCGGCGTGAGAACGCCTGCCTGCGCAAGATGCTCGAGCAGTCGCAGAACGATGACGAAGGGTGATCGCCCGTCAGGGCTGCGGCGGTTGCAGGCCAAGCTGCTTTTCGAGCAATTCGAAAAGCTCGGCGGGGCGAGCGGGTGTTCCGGTTGTGTAGTGGTTGTCCATCACCAGGATCGGCACGCCATGCTCCACGCGTGAGACCGCCTGAAAAACATCGACATGCCGCGCAAGGGTTTCGTCGATTAGGGGATCGGATAGTTGCCGAGTCAGTTCGTCGCGACTGACCAGCTTGAGTGCGCTTTTCAGCGCCTCGGGCAACAGCGGGGTCGTTGGCAGTTGCGCCGCCCAACGCTCATACTGCTCAAAGGCCCGCGGGTCGATGGAGTTGACGGCCAGCGCGAGGCGGGCCAGGTCGCATGATGCGACATACCGATCCGGCACAGGCCGTCCCGCAAATGCAGGGTTACATTCCGTATTGAGGGGCGCCATGACATGAAGCACCGCGAGTTGCCCGCGATAGTGGTCGACGGCCTGCACGAGCTGGTCGGAAAGCTCATGGCAATGCGGGCACGCGTAGTCTCCGAAGAGAATCAACACGTGCGCGGCATCGGCTGGGCCAGTGCGCGGGTAATCGGCGAATCGAAGCTCCCGATCGATGAGCGGCGGTCGGATTATCCGATCCGGGCCGGGGCCGGAGTCGTAGACGCGCGGCACCGCAGCGGCCGACAGGACCGTCTGAACCGAGTCGTGATCATGTGACTCGGCCGCATGGACCCGGAGTGAAGAAGTCGGTCGAAGGACTTGGCCGCCGATGAGGATCAGGACGGCCAGGCAGCCGACCATAAGGGGGCGCCGACATGGCGTCCGGGGGCAAGCCGGGGCCGCCGTCTGACGTGACCTCGTCCTGAGCTCAAGGATGACCAGAAGGACGAAGACAACTCCAAGGCCATGTAAGGTCAGGCATTGCACGCAGGTGTGCTGCAGACGCCACACCATCAGGCCGGTGAACCAGAGGGCGGCGCCCAAGATGACAGGCACCGCGGCGATGAGCACGGTGTCAGCCACACGCCGAAGTTGGACATTGGACGTGAAACCGTGCAGCAGGGAAGCCGGAAGTGTCAGTGTATAGACCGCCAAAGCCAGGGCGCTGACAGGCACGCCGAGCCAGCGGGCCCAGATGCTGGAGAGAACCTCGCTGCAGTTTCCCTCCGTCCCGCACCCGGCGGCGCCGGCCGGATCGCTGAGCCAGGTTAGTCGGGCGGCTAGTGCGACGAGCGCCACGTTCGTCAGGATGAGCAGCACGAAGGGCGCATTCGCGGGAACCCGTGTCTGACGCGCCCCGTATGAAACGGCGGCCGCCGCGTTCGGATGTTCGGTCACTGGTCGCCTCCGTGGCCGGGAATTCTCTCCAGCAATTGCATCAGGCTTGCGGGAAGCATGGCGTCGCCTGTAGATCCGGCCACGTTCTCCCCGGATTGAGGGATCGCACCGGTGAACTCCTCGAACTCGCGGAGAAGCCCTTCGGAGTTCAGTTCGCCGACCGTTATCATCGCGGGATCGTCCGCGCTCAAGCCTTTCCACATCACACAAGGCCGCAGATCAATCACGCCCTCAACCACTTCGCTCGCAAGTCCTGACGAAAGATGCCGTGGTTTGGCGGCGATCGCGTCCGCAAGCACCTGGCCGATCCGCGGATCGGCCAGCGCGCGGTCAAGTGTCTCGGCGCCAACGAGTTGTACGGCCTTGGCACGGGCCTGCTCGGTGGTGAGAAACTGGCTGGGGGCGGGAGCGGCGATCAGTTCTTCGTGGAACGACTCAAACGCCGCCGGATCGGCAAGCCATACCGCCAGCGACAGCTTCGCATAGACGCAGCTATTTGAACCAGCCCCAACCATGTCGCTTGTCACCTTGGGATTGCAGTCAGGGTCAAGCGGGTAGAGAACCGGCAGCACCGCGATCTGTGATCCGAAGCGACGGCGCAGGTCCAGCAGGGCCCGTTGCGTGGTGCGCGAGGCACTGGAGGTGTAGTCAAAGTAACCCAGGACGACAAACGGCGCGTCGAGCGGACCGAGGCGAGGCACTTGGGCGAGGTACAGCAGCCCATCGCTTTCCGCCGGGCGGATGACGCGTGACAGGCCTTCGCCGAAGTCGTAGACACGTGCCGCCGCCGCGGCGGCAGCGACGGAAGGGGCTGTCCATTGAACTAGCGGTATCACGGGAACCGTGACAACGATCAGAATAGCCGTCAGCCACTTCCGCGATGTGACGGCCCGCCATGACGCGGAGAGTCCGAACCATCCGACCAAGATCATGATCGCCGTCGCCCAGAAGTGCCAGCGAGGAGAATACAGCTGGCCTGAAACGAGCGCAAAGGCATACCAGATCGCCGCGCCTGCCGAGGCGGCCGCACTGGCTGTCGCGATCACACGGGCCCACCGCTGCAGATGGGGCGACCGACTCACGCGTGCCGTGACCAGTGATATGGCTCCGATGGCGAAAATCGCGGCCAGCACGACATAGATCGGGATGCCCATCCACCAACCGTATTGGGTGGGCAGCCATGGACCTTTGTACCCACCAGCGGCATTCGGGCCCGTTGCAGCCCAAAGATAGACCGACACGGCAACGCCGGATACGGAAGCCGCCCAGGCGAGACCATCCGCCAGCCATGAAATACCGGTCGACGGCGCTTTGTGCCGCCGCGGGCCCGCAGCGGCGGCGGAAGCCGGGAGTGTTTTGATGGCAGTATTGGTGTGTGTCATCTTGTGAAGCGGTGTTTGGATGAATCACTTTGCGGGTGCCGGACACTACTACAGCAAGGCATTGCCACGGGGAACGGGGTGGCCGTACAGTGTCACAGATCAGTTAGTTATTGCAGAACGCGCTGAACTTATTGGCCGTGCAGCCGGAATTCTGCGGATACTGATTACAGGCAACCAGATCGTTTGAGCTCAGGCAACTGACGCTCTGCATCCAGCTCTTGGTCAGTTGCCACGAGTTGCCGTCACGCCAATGGCCAGCGGAAAAGCTCACGCCGTTATACTTGGGGGAGCCGCCACAGCCCACGCCGTTGAAATTGATGGTCCAGTGGCGCTGCTGGACGGGCCAGACGCAGTAATTATACAGTTCATTGGTCAAGCTGCTGCCCTGGACCCAGATCGCGGCGTGCGCATACTGGGTGTGCAGGTAGCCGATCACGCTCAGGCAGATCACGGACGAAATCAGAAATCGTCTCATCTTCGTACTCCTTGGGTGTCTAAGGGGCGTATGGAGCCCCACGTAATAACAGCCACCGTCGCGTTCCCCGTGGCGATGACGTGCTATAAAATCGATTTTGTTAACGACATGCGGTGTGCTCACACAATGACGACAACGTGTCATCAAATCTTTAAGTATGCGGATTCCAGCAGAACTGAAACATTTCAGAAAGAAAACTGACACCATGCTGAATCATGCGTGAGTCCTTCCGGCCATGCGTAAACCGCACAACCAATGTGCGGCCGCGTGTCGAAAGTGATGTATGTCAACGCATCACCTGAGTCGCCGTGCAGAAACGGCGGTCGATAGAACAACGGCAATGTACGATCGACTGCAAACGGGAAGGGCAGATTGATAGACATGCCGGCGTACAATTTGGACATGAACTTCACGCAAGAGCAGCCGATAAACAGTCGTGGATGTCCCATGTGGACGCGGTGGGTTGATGTCGAGGTCCATTTCAGAGCCTCCGCCTAGTTGGTACAATGCGCAAGCGAGTGCCGGGCCGCCTCAGGGGAGTCCGGCGATGCTCGAGTCCCGATGGATAGTGGAGTCGCAGCCCGGCAACCGCGCGGGTGGCATCAGCGTGGGCGTTTGCGGAGGGGCCTATGGCTGGGGCGTGATTCAAGGGGTGGCGCGGTACATCAACCGCCGGACATCCTGGTGGCTGCGTTTGCCAGCCAATTTCGGCGCATACATTGAGGATCTCGACAGCAGGCACGTTCGAGGTCTGATCGTGCAGATGCTCGATCCGGGCGAGGCGGCGGAATATGGGTCGCTGGCTGTTCCCGTGGTCAACGTGGCCGACAACCACGATGAACGTTCCTTGCCGACGGTGCATTCAGACAACCGAGCGATCGGCGTGATGGCGGCTGAGCACCTGCTTGATCTGGGGTATCGCCATTTTGCGTTCTATGGCATCGGATCGCATTGGTACGCCCGGCAGCGCCATGCGGGTTTTGTCGAACGCCTGCGACAAACGGGTTGCGCGGTACATGCGCAGTGGGGATCGGAGGAAGTGGCCTGGAATGATACGTTGCTGGCATGGCTCGGGGCACTGCCACGCCCCGTCGGACTGATGACAGACAACGACCAGCGGGCTCTGACGATCATGCACGCGTGTGAAGAGATCGGCCTGGAGGTGCCTCGCGATGTGGCGGTGCTGGGAGTGGACAACGACGAAGGCATCTGTGAAGTGTCGCGGATACCCATCAGCAGCGTGGCTGTAAATGCGGAGAAGGTTGGCTACGAGGCGGCGGCGCTGCTGGATCGGTTGATAGCCGGAGAGGCACCGCCGCAGCGGCCCATCGAGATTCCACCCATCGCCGTGCAGCAGCGCGAGTCGACGGGGCGGCTGGTTGTCCGAGACGCGCTGGTGTCCAAGGCAATGGGGGCGATCCGCGAGAGCATTGCCGAGACGCGCGGCATTGAGGCAATCGCCGCGACGCTGGGGGTGTCGCGACGGCATCTGGATCGGCGCTTCCGTGATGCTCTGGGCCGTACCGCGGCGGAAGAGTTGCGGCGGCTGCGCATCGAGCGGGCCAGGCAGCTTCTGGAGGCGACGAATCGGAAGGTGCTGGACATCGCGCTGGACTGCGGGTTCAGCGATGCCAAGAGTCTGAGTACCGCTTTTCGCGCGACGCTGGGGATGTCGGCGACGGCGTATCGCCGGCGTGTTCAGATGGAACCGGAACGCGCTTCGTGAGGCGTAGGCGGCTCGGGTCACGGTCGACGGGCGGCGATCGCTGGGGTTACGCCAAGTTGTTCTTCGAGCAGCTTGGCGAATGCCTGGGCGTCTTCGGGGATGCCCTGCATGAACTTATCGCCCATGAGGATGATGGGCGTACCGCGGAAATGCTCCATGACGGGGCGTGTGAACTTGATGTACCGCTGGAGCTGGGCGTCGACCCACGGATCCTTCAAGGCCGCCTCCAGTGGCTCGCGGCCGGCCAGGTCGATCGCCTGCTTCACGCCCAGGTCGATGGGGGGCACCGTACGGAAGCGTGAGAGCCAGTCGTCGAACTGCCCGAACACCTGCGGCGATACGCGCCAAAGCGCCAGGCCCAGCCGGGCATACTTACAGGAACTGTCCGATCCAGCGACGCCCATCTCGGCCAGGACCGGATTGCAGGCGCTGCCTGTGGGCCAAGGCACGAGCAGCACGGCGATCTGGTGGCCGAAAGTCTGGTGGACCTGTCGCAGCATGTTGTGCGTCTTGCGGCAGGTCTCGCAGGTGTAGTCGAAGAAGAACACCAGCAGATGCTCGGCATCGGGTGAACCCATCATGGGCAGCTCGTAAGGATCGAGCACGATGTCGGTGAACGCCGGGGCGATGACACGCCGGCCGTCGCGCTGGCTGTAGATGGCATCGCCGCCTGACAGCAGTTTCGCATCCGCCGTGGCCTGGGCCTCTTTCCATCGACGCTGAAGCTCTGCGGGATCGGGGTGCTCATGGTCGTGACCCTGATGGTCATCGCCGTCATGGCCGTGTCCGTCGTGGAGGCCCTGTGTCTGACTTTGGGGTTGGCGGCTGAGGGACGAGGCATCAACCATGGCGTAGGTGGCGGTCGGCCGCAGTTCCTGAACGCCGACGAGGGTCGTCATACCCACGGCGGCGAGAATGGCTGCCAGCCCGCATCGTTGCAGGTTGATCAACCGACTCTTCTCGACCGGGCAACGAACCGTGGCCGTACCGATGAAGATCAAACCAGCGGTGATCAGACCGATCAGATGGCTGGCGGTGCAGTACGCGCACATGGCCCCGATGCGCGCCACCAGCACGTAGATGAACCACGCCGCCGCGCCCATGAGCATCAGGGCCAGAGCCGGGAGGATGGTCCATGCATGCCGTTGAGCACGCGGACCGCCGAATATCGCCAGGAGTGTGGCCGCCAGGACCAATCCGTAAGTGCCGGCCGCCAGCGCGCTGACCGGTACGCCCAGCCACCAGGCCCAGGCGCTGCTCATCGCCTGATCGCAGGCGATGCCCGCGCCGCAGCCGGCAATCGTGCCCCGGCCCCAAGCGCTCACACTCAGATACCCCGTCAGGCCCAGGCCGATTGTCGCCAGACCCAAGACCGCCCAGCCCGGATTCCAGCGCGATCGACCCAACATCGCGGCATCCGGCTTCGTCACGTCATAGCTCGCGTTCGCCGTCTGACTGCTCATCGTTGTGCCTCCTAATGCTCCGCGGTCGGCGTCGGAACGGCAGGAAGGATTTCAAGAAGCTCGACTTCATAGAACAAGGGCGTTCCTGGAGGAATTACGCCGGGCAGACCCGTGGAGCCGTATGCCAGGTGTGAGGACAGGAGCATCCGCCAGCGGCTGCCGACGGGCATCATCGAGAGTGCCTCAGCAAGGCCGGGGATCATGTCGCCGACGCGTACGTCGCGCGACTGACGTGCGGCGAAGGTGTCCTGAAACACTTCGCCGCTCCACAGCTTGCCCTGGACGTGAATGCGAACGCGCTCGTCAGGCCGCGGCGAACGTCCGGAACCCTCGTGCAGAATGCGGTAGTAGAGCGAGCTTTCGGTCGCGTGCACATCCGGGCGCGAAGCGAAATAGCGAATCAGCTGGCACGTGCTGGTGGGTTTGTCCCACTGATCGCCGTACAGCCGCTTGAGCAGAGCCTCCGTCTGCGCCTTTCCTTCCGCGGTCCTAGGGTCACCCCAGTCTTCATCGGCGAACTCGTCCTCGACTTGCGACTCCACACCTGCGCCGTCGTTCACATCCGTGTGTGCGGCCGTCACCGCGCCCGGCTCATCCGCCGGTGGCCGAGGTGAGGCGGCGTTGACCAGCTGTCCGCCGACAAGCATGAGTAAAGCCGCCACGGCAATGATCCCCAGCGATACCAGACGTCGTCTGGAAAACAATACCTGTGGCTGCTTACCCAGGAATCCGGTCGTAATCAGGATGTATCCAGTGAACAGCCCCAGCAGGTGCAGACTTGCGCAGTGGCCGCAACTCTTGTGCAGGTGCAGGGTCATCAGCCCGACAAACCAACAGGCGGCCCCCATGATGATGAATGCCAGGGCGATCAGAATGGACCATGCGATCCGGCGTCGCGCAGGATCGTCGGATCCGGCGAACGGCAGCGCACAGAGCAGAGCCAGGTAGACGCCTACGGATAGAATGCTCACGGGCACGCCCATCCAGCGGGACCACGGACTGGTCAGCACCAATTGCGCGCAGGAACCGCTGGAGCAGAGTCCCAGCTTGACCCACCCAAGCGACACGGTCGCCAGATAGCCGCTCCATCCGACAGCAATCAGCGCCAGAAGGCCTACCAGCGCCAACCGCCAGCGGACTGTACCGATGGCCGTCATCCGGGCAAACGCTGTTGCCGTGCCGGCGTTCGTCGTCATGTTGTTTCTCCTTGCCAGCGGTCAGTTCAGCAGTTCCATGACTGTGTCATCCCGCTCCACTTGCGTATGCCGCGGCTCGACGTGCAACCACCCTTCAAGTGACTCGAACAGCTGCACGCTCGACATGGGCCCCAGCACGCCTTCAGCCTCATAGCCGCCATGCTCCGCGCGGCGCAGCCAGGACGTTTTCGGCGCGATGTTGTGCTCCGATTTCGGGCCAAGCTCACGTTTGCGAGCGGCAACGTGCAGACGAATCTGCTGGTCGATGCGGCGGTCGGCCAGAGCGTGCTCGAGCGCCGCGGCGCCAACCAGTTCCACGGCTTTCGCGCGGGCCTCTTTCAGGGAAGGCATGGAAATGGTGGACGGCGTCAGGCCGAGCAGATTGTCCCCGCGCGGCGTGAGCAGATAGTCGTGAAACACCTCGAACTGGGATGAGTCCGCCAACCAGACCGCCAGGGCCAGGCGGGCATACTCTCCTGCACCGGGGTGCTGCTGCGCCACGTCGACCGGGACATGGGGATTGAGTTCTGAATCCAGAGGCCACACCAGCGGCAATATGACAATCTGATCACCATAGCGTTCGCGTGCATCACGAAGGGCAGCGTGACACGCTTGGCTCCACAGGTCCGTGTAGTCGAAGAAATGATAAATGACGTGCGGCGCATCAGGCGAGCCAAGCGTCGGCACCTGGCCTAGACTCAGGATCGCCTTGCCCCCCGTCGGCAGCAGCTTCCGCTGTGCACCTTCGCCGGTCATCTGGGCAAAGCTCAACTGCCTGAAGAGCGCCAGTTCGCCAGCCGCTGCGGGACGCCCGCCTATGCGAACACCGCTCAGCACGATCGCCGCGAGGATCAGTCCCCACAGCACTGACCGCGCCACAAAGTCACTGGACAGAATAACTCCTCCGGGGGCACACGACGCCCGCATCCGCGTCAGTACCGCGGGAATGGGCAGTGACGCAAAGAGCACGATGCCAGCCAGGCCTCCGCCTGCTAAGGCGGACACGTACCATGGGCCGCGAAGAAACTCCTTGTTCCCCATCAGCCACATGCCCACCAGGTACCATGCGCCAAGCGCCAGCAGGGCGGCCGACACGCTCAAAAGCGGCCGCCAGACCAGCCGACCGCCCCAGCCGAACACTGCCAGGCCGGTCGTCAGCAGGCCCACGGCTGCAAGGCCGCCGACCCACCACAGCACAGATACTCGAAATGACCATCCCCATGGACTGGTCATCCATTGCAGGGCCCCGCGAATGCCCTCCGCCTCTTGAGCATCAACAGTGCCAAGCATCACCGATGTGATCACGCTCGTCACAAACAATCCAGAAGCCATGGCCAGGCGCCAGCGAATGACCGATGGGCCGGTGGCATTCGCCTGAGGCTTGGATGACAGGATCCCAGCAGTGGTCATAGCGAAATCCTCGTAAGTAATCATGGCCTGCGTCTGTGTGGCAGAAAAGGCCGCGCGGGAGCAACGACCTGCCTGCGGCGTCATCAGTTGACAGAGCAATACAACGGAAACTGCGTACGGCTAGTGACAGATATTGGCCACGAGGTCCGAATTGCCGCAGTTGCACTGATGATCGCAACGATCACAGTAGGGCCAACCGCCCCCGCCCAGACATTCCTGGCCGAAGCCGCCGGACTTGTTGGGTGAGAACCCGGGAGCCCACCAGCCACCCGACATGCTGACGCCACGGGCACGCGGGTTCGAATAGGTGTGCGAAGAATAGTTTGGCCAGATGATGTGCCAGTGCCATTCAGAGCCACCGCAGGGGTACACGCCCATCCAGCAGTAGTCAGTGATTTCGTTGCGATAGTGGTCGCTCGCGCCGTAATCACCGCACACCGCATACGACGGCATGGTGGCAATGCCCAGTCCGAGGCATCCGAGAAGTAGCAGAAGTGAACGTGTGTTCATGCGAAACTCTCCTTTGAAGTGGATCCATGCAAGACGCCACGGAACATGTCGCGCTCCCGCGCGATGAAAGCCGAGTTGCGCCCGCTGCCACCCGCAGTGCATCCATCAGCCCATGATGTGACGCTGGCAAAGGTGCAGCGAAGGCAACAGGGATGTCTGTGGATGCTGTGCGGATTTCTGCGAAACGTGATGTATCCCAAACCAGTCATGTTGCGGAAAACATGAAGTGCCGCTTGGAGAGTCAATGTCATGGCCATACGTGTCCAGCGTGCCATAACGTTGAAGTGACACGGCGGGTGTGAAACGATCAGGATTATGGGCACGTTCAGACAAATGGCATGGTTGAGCGAGTCGTCGTGATTGACAGTGAACGCGAAGTGCCGGTGTTCGTGAGGGGAATACCAGGTATGCCCCACCGCCGTGATGTGAATCATGTGAAGTGGAACTATGTGACACGTATCACGAGGCGATAGTATTCAGATGGCGGCGGCTGATGTAGTCGCTCTGAAGTGTCGGGCGACGCGGCCGTCGAGGGCGCGACCGGTGGCGGATCCATCTACGGGTGGGGCGAATGCTCCTCGGCGAAGGGGAATTGCGATCTGCCGGTAATCAAGACGGCGGCCATGATCGGCAAGCCCGTGGCGCAGGCGTGGACGATCGATGAGTTGGAGGTCACAAACGCGAAGGCGCTCCAGGTGACGTTGGGGATGGTGCCCGCGGCCTGCCGACGCCAGCTTGCGGCGAATTTCAGACTCGGATCACGAGGGTTGGCCGGTTGGATTGAAGCGTCCGGGCGCATGTGTGGACGCCGTCACCTGCGATATGGCCGGTAGCGTGATGGGTGTGATCTGCACACAGGGGGAGGGCTCGGGTTTCGCCCCATGTGACCGGCCGCTATCAGGCCGCTATCATGGCCGGATTGACCGGGGCGTCCGGTTATACCGCCCTCAAGAGGCTTTACGATGCACGAGCGTTCCGCCTTTGGTTCTTCGTCCCAGCCGTGGCAGCCGCCGTTTGAGCCCGGCCGCTTCGATCCGCATCATCCGGTGAGCATGCCGCCCGGGCCCGCGGGCTATCAGCGCTACCGCGAGATGACCATCGACGAGATGCTGCTGGAAAACCGGGTGATCTTCCTGGTCGGCGAGATTAACTATTCGAGCGCGACCGGGATCATCATGCGGCTGCTGCACCTGCAGAACATCAAGAAAGATCAGGACATCAACCTGTACATCAACTCGCCCGGCGGCGGGGTGGACGACACGCTGGCGATCTACGACACCATCCGCTACCTGAGCTGCGACGTGGCGACCACGTGCATCGGACGGGCCATGAGCGGCGGGGCGATCGTGCTCGCGGCCGGCACCAAGGGCAAACGGTTTATCCTGCCCCACGCCAAAGTCATGATTCACCAGCCCTACGGCGGAATCTACGGCCAGACCACCGATGTGCAGATCCAGGCCGAAGAAATCATCAAGGCAAAACGCCAGCTCAACGAGATCCTCGCTTCGCACACGGGCAAGAGCGTCGAACAGATTCAGCGTGACTCGGAGCGAGACCGTTTCTTCTCCGCGACGGAGGCGGTGGACTACGGCCTGGTGGACAAGGTGCTCGAGAGCCCGCGGGACAAGGCCGAACAGAAGGCCAGGAGCTCTGAGAACGGCAAGTAACCCCAGTTGGCCATGAAGTTGTGCGGCCGGAGGTGGCAGCATGTCCGCTCTGTTGATCGTCGGCATCGTCGTGGCTGCGGCGGTCGTCATCATCCTGGTGCTGGTGGTGATGCTCATCGGCATCTACAACCGGCTGGTGACGATGCGCAACCGCTACAAGAACGCGTTCGCGCAGATCGAGGTGCAGCTCAAGCGCCGCCACGACCTGATTCCGAATCTGGTGGAGACGGCCAAGGGCTACATCAAGCACGAACGGCAGACGCTCGAAGCCGTCATCGCGGCACGCAACCAGGCGGTGTCCGGCTTGCAGAGCGCGGCGGGCAACGTGGGCGACGCCCGCGCGATGCAGGGGCTGGCCGGCGCCGAGGGTATGCTCGCCGGGGCGCTGGGGCGGTTGTTTGCCGTCGTTGAGGCCTACCCCGACCTGAAGGCCAATCAGAACATGATGGCCATCCAGGAGGAACTGACCAGCACGGAGAATAAGGTCGCCTTCGCCCGCCAGGCCTACAACGACACGGTGATGCTCTACAACACTTACCGCCAGTCTTTCCCGCCGGTGCTGTTCGCGAGCATGTTCGGCCACGGCCAGGACGCCGCCATGCTGCAATTCGAGGACCGCGCCCAGATCGCGGAGCCGCCGAAGGTGCAGTTCTAGGTGTGCGATCGGTTCCCGACGCCTGCCTTGGCGTCGCTGCCACGCATGGAACGAGGCGCGGTCATTCATACAAGACCGTCCGCGCGGACCGTGACGAGGTGACGCTCGCATGCCGGGCTCAGACCATGGACTTTTTTGAACACCAGGAAGTGGCCCGCAAGAAGACAGGCCGACTCGTCGCGCTGTTCGGCCTGTGCGTGGCGGGGATCGTCGCGGCGATCTACGGGGTGATGGTGCTGTTCCTGGTGCACTACCCGGCCACGACGGCGGCGGCGCATGCAGGCCGCAGTGCTCCCGCCGGATGGTGGTATCCACAGTTGCTGCTGGGCGTGATCGTGGGCGTAGGCGGTCTCATTCTGCTGGGAAGTTTGTTGAAGCTCGCCCAACTCCGCGGTGGTGGGGCGGCGGTGGCCGAATCGCTCGGTGGGAAATTGCTGACCCACGCCGCTGCCGATCCGCTGACCCGCCGTGTGCTTAACGTCGTTGAGGAGATGGCCATCGCTTCCGGCACACCGGTGCCGCCGGTCTACCTGCTTGAACACGAACAGGGCCTCAATGCCTTCGCGGCGGGCTACAGTCTCGACGACGCGGTCATCGGCATCACGCGGGGCGCGGCCGAGAGGCTCACGCGGCCGCAGCTTCAGGGAGTGATCGCCCACGAGTTTTCGCACATCCTCAACGGCGACATGCGCCTCAACATCCGTCTCATAAGCCTGCTGGCGGGCATCGTCGTGATCGCCATGACTGGCCGGGTCGTTCTCCGCTCGGCCATATACGCCCCGCGCGTCCGCAGCCGCTCAAGCCGTGACAGCAATCCACTGCCGCTGCTGGCCCTGGGCGCTGGACTGCTGGTGATCGGTTCGATCGGGGCGTTGTTCGCCAGCATCATCCGCGCGGCCGTGAGCCGCCAACGCGAATATCTGGCCGACGCTGCGGCTGTGCAGTTTACCCGCGACCCGGACACCATCGCCGGGGCGCTCAAGGCCATCGGCGCGACGTCCAGCCGCAGCCGCCTTGACCATCCCAACGCCCCTGAAGCCAGCCATATGTTCTTCGCCTCAGGTGTGGCCGTCAGCCTCAACAGCCTTTTCGCCACGCACCCGCCGCTGAGGCAGCGCATCGCCCGCGTCGATCCGACGTGGGATGGCAAGTTTCCGTCTCCACCACCGCTGGCCGCCGCAGCGCCGGTGGCGGGCATTGCGGCCGTCAGTGCTGCCGCCCGTCTTGCCGCTGCGGCGCGTGCGCCGAAAAGTACGCCTGGCGCAGCAAGCCGCGCTGTCGCCGACGTCGGCCAGCCCAAGGCCGGGCACGTCGCCTTGGCCGAACAACTGCTCGCCCGCATGCCCGAAGCCCTGCGTGACGCGGCCCACGATCCCTTCGGCGCCAGAGCCGTGATCTACGCGATGCTGCTCGACCGCGATCCTGCCAGCGAATCGCGCGCCCGCCAGTGGACGCACCTCGAAGCCCATGCCGACAAGGCCGTGCTCGAAATGACGCGCAAAATCGAGCCGCTGATCAGCAACCTTGACACCGCGCTGCGCCTGCCGCTGATCGACATCGCTCTTCCCACGTTGCGTCACATGACCATTTCGCAGTTCGAGCCGTTCGAGAAGAGTATCGACGCCCTGATCCGGGCCGATCGACGGATGGACACATTCGAGTGGGTGCTGGCCGGCCTGCTTCGCCGCCACCTGACACCGCACTACCGCAACGTCCGCAAACCGCGCGTGGATTACTACAGCCTGCGGACCCTGGGGCGCGAGTGCGGGGTGTTGCTGTCGGCCCTGGCCCGCGCCGGCGGAGAGAAGACGGCGGCACGCGAAGCGTTCACCCGCGCCGCCCGGCATCTGGAACCCGTGCGGGTGCCGTGGCTCGATGCCGACCAGAGCGACCTGGCTCAGCTCGACGCGGCCCTGGAAAAGCTCAACACCGCAGCCCCGGCGCTGAAGAAGTCACTGCTCGAAGCGACCGCAGCGTGCGTGCTGGCCGACCAGCAAGTGACCTGGCGAGAAGTCGAACTGCTGCGCGCCGTCGCCGACCGCCTCGACTGCCCGATGCCGCCGGTGCTGATCGGCCGTGCAGCCGTGTGAGCCGTCTCACAGCTTCTCGCAACCTTGTCTCTCCACCATGCGCCGGTCTCTGTGAGGCGGTCGTTGCCGTGCCAATCCATCGGCTGTGCGATCGCGTGGATCGACGACACCGTCGCCGGTTCAGGCGCAGACGCGCCACGGGACTATATCCGTGAATCTTGCGCATCGCCACGGCACGCGGGCGTCGAGGCCATCGTCGCCGGCTCGGTCATGCCCTCGCCGCCCTGGGCGAGGATGCGGGCGATGACCGCCTGCTGCATGGACTCGGCGGTGGCGAGCTCCTCGACGGTGACGTGGTCGGCGCCGGCGGCGCGGGCGAGCATGGCCTGGCTGACGATGTTGGTGCGCACGGCGATGAACAGGTCCGGCTGCATGCTGCGGGCCACGGCGCAGGTGCGCACGGCCGCGTCGGGGTCAGGGATCGTCACCACCAGGGCGGAGGCCTGCCGCACGTTGGCGGCTTCGAGAATCTCCGGGTTCGACACGTCGCCAAAGATGATGTTGCGGCCCAGGCGCGTCTGCTTCTGTACGGTGACGGGATTGAGCTCGACCATGACCATCTCGATGCCGGTGCCTTCGAGGCGGTCGGCGATGGCGCGGCCGACGGGTCCGAAGCCGGCGATGATCACATGGGGGCGCGGCTGGGGCTGGTCGGCGGGGATGGCGTCGCGCAGGGGCGTGGAGCGCAGCCAGGGGGCGGGGCGACTCCACAGCGGGTGCTGGGCGAAGTAGTAGCCGGCGCGGATCAGGCCGGGCGTGATGACCAGCGAGAGGACGACGACGGCGATGGCGATGCCCGTCGCGTCATCGCCGAGCAGACCGGCGTCGCGGCCGATGGTCAGGATCACGAGGCTGAATTCGCCGCCCTGGGCCAGAGCGAGGGCGACGGCGACGGCGACCGAGCCTGTCGCGCCCACGGCCCAGCAGGTCAGACCCGTCGCGACGGCTTTGACCAGCGTCAGTGCGGCCACACCCAGCAGGATCAACCACCACCAGCGCAGCAGGCTGACCGGGTCCATCTGCATGCCGAGCGTGGTGAGGAAGACGGCCAGGAAGAGGTTGCGCAGCGGAATGACCTGGCCGCGAAGCTGGTAACGGAAGGTGGTGGTGGCGAGGATGAAGCCGGCGATGAACGCGCCGAGGGCGGCCCCGAAGCCGAGCCACTCGGTGACCATGGCCGAGCCGATGGCCACGGCGATGGAGAGGATCATCATCGACTCGTTGGAGTGGTGGCGAGCGGATTCGGCCATGAGTCGCGGCAGCAGAAGCCGACCAACGATGAACAGCCCTGCGAGGATGGCGGCGCTGATGGCGATCTGGATCCAGACGGGCAGGGCGTCCCAGCCGGCGGCCTGCGCGAGCGTCGGCGCGAGGTGATCGGCCGCGTGTTCAACGATTGCGGAGCCAGCGATGGCGGGATCGGCGGCGGTGGGGAGGGGCCCCTGCTGCAGGGTCTTCCAAGCTCGCAGGGCGGGAAACAGCGGCAGCAGACCCAGGACCATGAGATCCTGCAGCGTGGTCATGGCGATGGCCAGCCGGCCGCGGGTCTGGGTCAGTTCGCGGCGCTGATCGAGCGTCCGCAGCACCACGGCCGTGGAGGAGGTGCCCATCGCGATGGCGACCGCCAAGGCGGCCGGAGCGGACAGGCCGAAAAACATCGCTACCGGCCAGCCGGCGAGGATGCACGCCCCGCACGACAGCAGGCCCGCGATGACCATGCGCAGAAGGTCGTGCTTGATGATGGCCAGGTTCAGCTCCAGGCCGATGCCGAACAGCAGGAGAATGATGGCCAGCTGGCCGATGGCGTCGAGGCTTTGGGGCGACTGCACCCAGCCCAGGGCGTGCGGGCCGATGAACACCCCCGTGATCAGGTAAGCGGGGATGATGGCCAGACGCAGACGCTGGCCGAGCATGGCCAGTGCGGCGGCGGCCGCGAGCACCACCAGCAGATCGACGGTGAAGCGTGCCTGCTCGCCGGCCAGGGCGAGCGTGGGCAGGGCGTCCACGAGTGTCGTGAGCGGCATTGTCATGACGGCGAATGATAGCCGGATCGCGCAGCGGAGGCTTCAGGGTTTCCAGCTTCGGCGCAGCCAGAGTGCGTTGGCGACGACGCTGACCGATGAGAGCGACATGGCTGCGGCGGCGAGCATGGGGTTGAGCCATGCAGCAGCCGCGACGGGAATGAGCAGGACGTTGTAACCAAAGGCCCAGGCCAGCCCCATGATGATGCGCTTTCGTGTAGCCCGGCTCAGGGAAATGGCGCGGGGGATGGCGCTCAGGGCGGCGCCGACGAGGACGATGTGGCCGGCCGCCATGGCGATGTCGGTCCCGCCGGGGCGGTCGTCTTGCGCGTCCGCCATCGCCGCCCCCATGGCGATGCCGACGTCCGCAGCCGCGAGGGCCGGGGCGTCGTTGACCCCATCGCCGATCATGGCCACGATTTCGCCTCGCTGCTGGAGCTGGGCCACGCGCGCCTGCTTGTCCTGTGGCAGAACTTCGGCCTCGACGTCGTCGATGCCTAGACGCTCGGCCACGCTGCGTGCGATGGCGCGGCGGTCGCCGGTCATCAGCACGGTTTTGAGGCCCAGCGCGTGCAGGGCGGCGACGACCTGCGGGGCGTCTTCCTTCAGCTCGTCGGCAAAGCCGATGATGCCGACCGCCTGGCTGTCGATGGCGACGGCGACGCTGGTTTTGCTGACCTCGTCGAGGCGATCGCGTGCGGCCGCGACGTGCTCGATATCGCGCACGAGGCGCTGTTCGAGCACGGCGACGCGGCCGATGGTCACGACGCGGCCCTCGACGCGGCCGGTGACGCCGCCGCCGTCGAGTCGCTCGAAGCCGTCGACGTCGGGGATGTTCAGATTCTGTTGCTTCGCCGCGCGCACCACCGCGCGGGCCAGGGGATGCTCGCTGCGCTGCTCGACGCCCGCAGCCAGGCGCAGCATCGTGTCGCGGTCCACGGGTGTGCCGGGAGTGTCGACGTCATCGCTTTGCATCGGTGGCAGGACAGGTGGCGGATCGGTCAGCAGAACATCCGTCACCTGCGGCTGGCCTTTGGTGAGCGTGCCGGTCTTGTCGAGGATGACGTGGGTGAGCTTGCCCGCGCGTTCGAATGCGGCCGCGTCCTTGATGAGAATGCCGTGGCGAGCGCCCAGACCCGTGCCGACCATGATGGCCGCGGGTGTCGCCAGACCCAGGGCGCAAGGACATGCGACGATGAGCACGGCAATCATCGCGTAGACGCCCGTGGGCCAGCTTGAGCCGAGCAACCCCCAGCCCAGCAGGGCGGCGACGGCGACGGCGATGACAATGGGCACGAACACGCCGGCCACCGCGTCGGCCAGACGCTGAATCCTCGCTTTCGAGCTCTGCGCCTGCTCGACAAGCCGCACGATCTGCGCCAGCACCGTGCGCCGGCCGGTGCGCTGAGCGCGGAAGGTGAACGCGCCGCCCTGATTCACCGTGCCGCCCGTCACCGGGTCGCCTTCACCGACGGTCACGGGCACGGACTCGCCGGTCATGATTGACTGATCGATCTCGCTGCGGCCCTCGATGATCGTGCCGTCGACGGGCACGGTCTGTCCGGGCCGTACAAGCACCACGTCGCCGACGCGGACTTCTGCCGCGGGGATGGTCTGCTCAGTTCCACCGCGGATGACGGTCGCCGTGGGGGGGGCCAGGGCCATCAGGCCGCGGATCGCCTCGGCCGCACTGGATCGCGCCCGCGCTTCGAGACGACGTCCCAGGCCGACGAGCACGAGAATCATCACGGCCGTCTCGAAATAGACGTGCGGCGTTCGGCTGGTGACGTGCGTCATCACGACTTCGATGACGCTGTAACCCCAGGCGACGGTGGTGCCCAAGGCGACGAGCGTATCCATCTCGGCCCGGCCATGACGCAGGCTTTTCCAGGCCCCGCGATAGAACGGCCAACCGAGCAGCGCCTGCACCACCGTCGCCAGCACAAGCTGCGTCCAGAGGTTCCACGGCGGAAGGTGGTGCGCGCCGAAGGCCATCGGTCCCATCGACAGGGCGAACACGATGGCGGAGAGCATCGCGCAGCCGAAGAAGACCGGCGAGGTGAGGCGCATGCCGGGGTCGCCGTGGGTGTGATCGTGGGACGTCGCGCCGTGCGCGTGGTGGCCTATGTGCGGCTCGTCGTCGCCTTCGCCGTCGTCATGCAGCGGCTCGGCATGATAGCCGGCGCTTTCGACCGCCTTGACCAGGGCATCGGGTGCGATGGCCTCGTGCGTGACCGCGGCCTTGCCGGTGGCCAGGTTGACGGCCGCGTCGCTCACGCCGGGCACGGCCTTGAGCTGCTTCTCCACCGCGCTGACGCAGCCGGCGCAGCGCATCCCGTCGATTCGCAGTGTGGTGTTCGCCATACGGCACATGATAGGGCGCGATGAACTATTATGGCACGGGCGATGTGGCCACAGCGACCATCGCGACTATACGAGCCGCGACCGTCAGGGAGCGGTTTCACGTCATCACGATTGATGCTGGCGGACCGCTCGCTCACGCTTGCGGCTCGTATTGGGCATCCATTGACTCCTCCTGGCCATACAATGCGGTCCTATGACTACCGACGATCCCCGCAGGTTGACGCTGGCTGAGTTTCAGACGCTTATTCGTGATCGTTATTACGCCACTGACGCGGCCCGCGGCACGCCGGGCACGTTCATGTGGTTCGTCGAGGAGGTGGGCGAACTGGCCACCGCCTTGCACAAGGCGGCGGGTCAGGGCGGCGACACGTCCGGCGGCGAGGATATGGCCGGCGAATTCGCCGACGTGTTGGCGTGGCTGTGCACGCTGGCGAACATCAACGGCATCGACCTGGCCGAGGCGGTGCACGCGAAGTACCTCAGGGACGGCGGGCCTGCGGGGCACAAGTGATTGGTGAACTGGAGCATGACCGTGTCGCACGAGCGCAATCTGAACCCGTGGGCGTATTGGCGGAGTCTTGGCCGGTCTCACCAACCTCGGCGGACGTGGCGTGGCGGCGACGCCTCGACGTTCGCGCAATGGCGCAGCGATCTGTTGCCGCGGGTGTTGGCGACACTGGGCCCGCGTCCGAGCGACGGCCCGCTGAACCCGCTGTGCACCGCCCGATGGGAGGAGGACGGCCTGCTCAAGGAACGCTGGCTGATCGACGTGCAGCCGGGAGAAGAAGGCCAGCTGGGGTTGTCAGCAGCGCTGCTGCTGTTTCGTCCGGCCGATTTACGCAACGGTGAGCGGCGTCCGGCCATCCTCTGCTGTCACGGGCACAACCGCGAGGGCAAGAAGGACGTCATGGGTGTGCCGTACCAGAGCGAGGGGCCGCACGACCCGCGCAAGGTGGATTATGGCCTCGAACTGGCCAAGGCCGGCTTCGTGACCTACGCCATCGACTGGTTGGGCTTTGGCGAGCGGGCGTATGAAGCCAAGCCGCACTTCTACGCCGGCCTGCGCAACCGCGACCGCTGCAACGTGATGTACCTGTGCGCAACGCTGCTGGGAAGGACGGTGCTGGGATCGAACCTGCACGACGCGCGGCGGGCGACCGACTTCGTGTGCGAACAGCCGTTTGTTGACGCGGAGCGTCTGGGCGTCATGGGGCTGTCGCTGGGAGGCACGATGACCACGTGGGTGAGCCTTTATGACGCGCGCATGAAGGCGGTGAACGTGATCTGCTACAACGGCCCGTTCTTCAACATCGCGTTCGACACGTACCAGGTGTGCGGCTCGCAGATCACGCCGGGGCTGTTCGACCTGTGCGACGTCGGCGACCTTCAGGGGCTGATCGCGACGCGGCCGCTGCTGATGGAGATCGGACTGCACGACACGATCTTTCGGTCCGACCACACGCTGGCGCAGTACCGCCAGACGCAGGCGATCTACGAGGCGGCCGGGGCGAAGGATCGGCTGGTGCTGGATCTGTTTCCCGGCGAGCACGGCTGGGGTGCCAACAAATCAATGGCGTTTTTCCGCGAGCATCTCGACGCGGATTGGGCGCGATAATCAGGGACAGGAATTCGCATCATGGCCAGGCAGCAGTTGACTCATGAGCAGCGGGACCGCCAGCGGCGCATGCGCTGGTGGCACGAAGCGCGGTTCGGCATGTTCATCCATTGGGGCCTGTATTCGGTGCTGGGCCGCCATGAATGGGTGATGAACCGCGAACGGATTCCCGTGAACGAATACGAGAAGCTGGCGGATCAGTTCAGGCCCAAGCCGCATCCGGCCCGGGCATGGGCGAAACTTGCCAGAAAAGCCGGCCAGAAATACATGGTGATGACGACCAAGCACCACGAGGGTTTCTGTCTGTTTGATTCGAAGTTGACCGACTACACGTCGGCGAAGCGAGCGGCCGGCCGCGACCTGGTCACCGAGTACGTCGAGGCGGCCCGGGCCGAGGGTCTGCGCGTCGGGTTCTACTACTCGCTCATGGACTGGCACCATCCCGACGGCGTGCGGTGTCTGCACAACGGGAAGGCGCGGCGGCGGTTTGTTGACTACACCCACGGTCAGGTGCGTGAGCTGTGCACGAACTATGGTCGGGTGGACATTCTCTGGTATGACCTGCCGTGGCCGCTGGACGCCGAGGGGTGGGAATCTCGCAAGTTGAACGCGATGGTCCGCCGCCTTCAGCCGGACATCATCATCAACAACCGCGCCCGTCTGCCCGAGGATTTTGGCACGCCGGAACAGCACGTCACCGCTGAGCCGGCCGGCCGGGCGTGGGAAGCGTGCATGACCATCAACAACAGTTGGGGTTACAGCGCCGGCGACGTGGAGTGGAAACCCCTGCACCAGTTGATCGGGCATCTTCAACAGGCGGCGACCGGTGGGGGCAATTACCTTCTGAATATCGGCCCGCGGGGTGACGGTTCGGTGCCGGCCGCGTCGGCGCGGCTGCTGCGGCGGATGGGCGACTGGCTGTCGCGCAACGGCGAGGCCATCTACGGCCACGTCGATCGGCCGCAACTTGAAGGGATGTACAACGTCGCGGGCGCGTGGACGCTCAAGGGCAGGACCGCCTATCTGCATGTGCATGCATGGCCGGGTGAACGCCTCACCCTGGGTGGTTTTCGCACAAAGGTGAAGTCAGTCCGTCTGCTGACCGGCGGCAAGGCGGTGAGAGTGCGGCAACATGGCGAGCGTGTGGAACTGGGCGGCCTGCCCGAAGCGGCGCCGGACAGCCCGGTGACGGTAATCGCGCTGGAATGTGCGAGCCGGCCGCGCCAGGTCTTGGGCAGCGGTTGTGTTGTACTGCCAGCAAAACGGTAGTCACAGGATCCCACGGGCATCCGGCGGCTGCGGCCTCCCGTCGCGACCGTTTAGCGCGTCATGCGCGCCTGCTTGCCGACGGCCACCTCGATGCTCGGCGTCGCGGCGAGCCCGAGGCCGGCCGCATCGTCGAGGATCTGCCGCACCTTGCGGGCGATGCCTATGGCGTCGTAGCCGGCCTCGGCGAGCTGCTTTTTGCGGCTGTCCTGGGCGACCCACTTCTCAGCCATGCCCAGTCGGTGAATGCCCGTGGTCGACAACCCTTCCTGATGGCAGGCTTCGAGCACGGCCGCGCCGAACCCGCCGGTCAGGAAGTGATCCTCGATGGTCAGAATCGGTACGCGCTGGCCGACGAGATCGGCGATGAGGGCGATGTCCACCGGTTTGGCGAAGCGGGCGTCATAGAGGGCGATGTTGTAGCCCTGGGGCGCCAGTTCATCGAGAGCGTCGGCGGCCGCGTAGAGCATGGTCCCATAGGCGAGGATGGCCAGCTCCGGCCGGGCATTGCGTGCCGGTCGCACGAGGTTGGCCTTGCCCAGTTCAAACGGCGGAGTCTGCGCCTGCAGCGGGCTGACGGCGACTTCGTCGCGCGGGTAGCGGATGAAGGAGGGGCCGTCTTCGTATTGGCGCATGAACTCCAGGCCTGCACGGAGCGTCGGCTCGTCCGCGGCCGCGAGCACCGCCGCCCCGGGAAAGACGCGGAACATGGATACATCCATGAAGCCGTGATGCACCGCTCCGTCGCCGCCGACAAAACCGGCCCGGTCCATGCAGACGCGCACGGGCAGCCCCTGGAGGGAGACTTCCTGGAACACCTGGTCCAAAGCCCGTTGGGAGAAGGTTGAGTACACAGCGAAGAACGGTTTGACGCCAGCCTTGGCCATGCCAGCGCACATGTCCATGGCATGCGATTCGCAAATGCCCGTGTCCAGTGTCCGATCGGGGAACTCGCTCATGACCTTGGCCAGGCCGGTGCCGTCAGGCATGGCGGCGGTGACGGCGAAGACCCTTTCGTCCTCACGCATCAGGTCGGTCATGGCGTCGGCGAAAGCGGTGGTGAACGAGCGGCCGCCTTTCTTGAGCTCCACGCGGCATCCCTCGACGGTGAAGGGCTTGGGCGAGTGGAACATGGTTGGGTCGCCGGTCGAGAAGTCGAAGCCGTTGCCCTTGATGGTCTTGGCGTGCAGCAGGATGGGGCGATCGATGTCCTTGATCTCTTCGAGCATGTCGATGAGCGTGGGCAGGTCGTGGCCGTCGATGGGGCCGACGCACACCAGGCCGAAGTGCTCGAACATGTGATCGAAGGCGATGGCCGTCTTGAGCATCTCGCCGCCGCGGTGGTACATCTCCTCAAGAATGGAGCCACCCGGCAGCCGCTTGACCACTTCATAGGCCCGCTTCTTGAGATCGCCGAAAGTGGCGCTGACACGGACGCGGTCGAAGTAGCTGGCGATGGCGCCCTGCGGCTTGGCGATGGACATGCCGTTGTCGTTGAGCACGACCAGGAACTGGCGTTTGAGCGTGCCGGCGTTGTTCAGGCCCTCAAGAGCCACGCCGTTGACGATCGACGCATCACCCACCAGCGCGACGGTGCGCCGGTCGCCATGGCCGAGCATCTGGTCGCCCCGGGCCATGCCCACAGCCGTGCTGATGGCGGTGCCCGCGTGTCCGACACTGAACAGGTCGTAGGGGCTTTCCTTGGGCTCGGGGAACCCGGACATCCCGGCGCTGGTGCGCAGCTTGTTCAAGAGGGGCAGGCGGCCGGTCAGCAGCTTGTGGGGGTAACACTGGTGGCCGACGTCGAAGAGCAGGCGGTCGCGGCTGAAATCGAAGACGTAGTGCAGGGCGATCGTCAACTCGACCACGCCCAGATTCGGGGCCAGATGGCCGCCGCTGCGACTGACCTGGTTGCAGATGGCCTGGCGGATTTCCTCGGCCAGATCGGGCAACTGCTCCACGGGCAGTTTCTTCAGGTCGGCCGGACTGTGGATGCTCGAAAGCAGGTTGGTCGCCATGATGGGGGTATTCCTTCAAACGTCAGCGACGGGCCTCAGGCCCCGGGGGTCCATCCGCCGCAACCCGTCGCCCGATGCCGCCAGCGCACAGCTTTGCCCTTGGCCGGCCGCGCCGTGCAGGCGTGGCGGCATGTCGGGCGCAGGGTGTGAGGCGGCGTCGGCGCAGGCATGAGAATTGGGTTTGCGTCTCCGTAAAACGCGGCTCACCATGGGAAGCCGCCGTGAGGCTCGAGTTCAGCGATATTCTAGTGTTGAACGTCTGGGCATGCAGAGGCCGGCCGCTGGGGCCGTGGAGACGGCTCAGTTTGAGCGCACCGCCATGTAGTCGCACAGTTCACGCAGCGCGTCGATGCCCTCACGTTTGCCTTCCTCGCCGTTTTCCAGCGTTGCCAGGGCTTCATGAGCACGGGTGCGCAGGCGGGCGACTTCGCCTCGGCTGGCCTCAACGCCCAACAGTCCCGGATACGTCAGCTTGCCTTGGGCCTGATCCTTGCCTGCCGCCTTGCCCAGCTCCTCGGCGGTCCGCGTGACGTCGAGCAGATCGTCGACAACCTGGAACATCAGGCCTACCGCTTCGGCGTAATGGGTCAAGGCGTCGAGCTGACCGGCATTGGCCCCGCCGCAGAGCGCGCCCATGCGGCAGGCGCAACGCAGCAACGCGCCGGTTTTGTGTCGATGGATCGTTTCCAGCCGCTCGAGCGGCTCGGTGGCCTCGTCAAAGTTCGGCAGCGTGTCATACACCTGGCCGGCGATCATGTCATTGGCCGCTATGGCCAGCTCACGGCTCACCGCCGTGGCCAGTTCCGATCGGGTGATGCAGGTGCCGACGATCTCGAAGGCCAGCCCCATCATCAGATCGCCGGCCAGAATAGCCATGGCTTCACTGGTGTGCTTGTGCAGCGTCGGCCGGCCGCGGCGCAAATCGTCGTCGTCCATGGCGGGCAGGTCGTCATGCACGAGGCTGAAGCAGTGGATCAACTCGATGGCCGCCGCCGCCGGAAGAGCGGCCTTGAGCTTGCCGCCCACCGCCT
Source organism: uncultured Phycisphaeraceae bacterium (assembly GCA_964502445.1). GTDB lineage: Bacteria > Planctomycetota > Phycisphaerae > Phycisphaerales > Phycisphaeraceae > CAZCWM01. The sequence continues at coordinate 447,857 of CAZCWM010000002.1, forward strand.
CGCAGCTTCGCACGGTGAGGATGGGCCGCATGCGTTTGCCCCCGCCCAGCAGGGCGTACTCGACGGCCGACCGCAAGTTGGCCGGCAGCGGGCGACGGGCAATGAAATCGGCGAGATAGCTGTCGACGGCCTCGACCGGCTCGGTCAGACGGCTCAGATCGAGCGCTCCCGTCGGCCCGGCGGCCGCGGCGTCATCGCCCTGCTGGGTGGTCGTTTGACTCATCGGCCTGCGAACTCCGCGTGGGGGCCAGAAAAAGAATCGAGCCAATCATTATAAAGTCTGCCGGGCCCGCTCACAATGACAGCCTGTAAGTCAAGCCAAGGGTGAGTTTTGACTCGATTACGCCACCTGATCGGCTACCCAGCAGGCGATGGCGGCTGCGCCGTCGTCCATCGGCCGGCTTTGAAGCTTGGCACGAAGGGTCGACCGCCAGGCTCCGTTGTTCAGCATCGACCGCAAGGGACCGGCCAACTGCTCGGCGTTGGCCATCGCATCGACCAGGTCGCGGTAGACGACGGCGGCGTCAAAGTCGACCAGCGGCTGTGCGTTGAGGCGCTGATGGTCGTCGCGATGAAAGGGGTAGGGCAGGAAGATCGTCGGGGTGGCGTTGGCCCAGGCCTCGGCCACGCTGCCCGCGCCGGCTCGGCTGATGGCCAGTTCCGCCCCCGCCCAGGCCAGGTCCATACGATCCAGAAAGTCCACCACACGCGCCCGGATCTTCGCCTGTGAATAGACCGCCGCCAAGTCCACGCCGCTATCGCGTCCGGTCAGATGCAGAACCTGCCAAGTACGCAGCACCGCGGCGGTCTCACGCTGTGCCAGCAACGGTTCGATCATCGCGTTGATCGACTGGGCCCCCTGGCTGCCGCCGCAGACCAGCAGCATGGGTAATCGCGGGTCCATGCCCAGTTGACGGCGAGCGTCGGACGCATCCGACGGGCCTACCGAAGCCTTGCGGATCGGGTAGCCTATGGTCCGTGCTTCCGGCCAGTCCGCGATCGGGTAAGCGGTGAAGATGACATCGGCCCCGCGGCGCATCGCCCGGTTGGCCTTGCCGGGCACGGCATCGAGATTGACCAGGGCCGTGGGCACGCCAGCCTTCTTCGCCGCCGCCAGGGCGGGCGCGCTGACAAAGCCGCCGGTGGCGACCATGGCCCGCGGGCTGTAGCGGTCGATCAACGTCGTAACGCTCTTGACGCTGGTCCGCCATGCCGACCACCAGCTCGGCCAGCGATCTGGACGCAGAGTCCAGGGTTGGGCGGGCAGCGCGGTGAGCGCCAAGCCATGGCCAGCGACGATCTGCCGATCCAGCGGGCGCTGCGAAACCAGGACATGAGGCCGCACCATCACCCCGGTTTCCACCAGCCGCTCGATCACCGCCAGGTTCGGGAAAATATGGCCGCCGCTTCCGCCACCCGCCAGCAGAATCGTGGCACTCTCTGTTTTGCGAGGGTCTTCGGGCACAGGGGGCATTCTAAGCAATGGCGGCGGTCTGCGGACCGGGGCCAGCCATGCGGATGCCGGCATGGTCGCTCGCCGCCAGATTCGCAAGACGCTCAGAGGTGTAACGATCCGCGAAACGGTCCAGCGACACCAGGGTGCCCAGGGCCCCGGCCGTAAGAATCCAGCCCGTGCCGCCGGCGCTCATGAGCGGCAGGGCGATGCCCTTGGTCGGCAGCAGCACGGTCACCACGCCGAGGTTGATGATGGCCTGAAAGCCAAGAGTCAGAATGACCCCGAGCCCCAGCAGCCGGCCCGCCAGATCGCCGCAGCCGCGCACGATGCCCAGGCCCGCCCACACGATCACCAGATACAGACCGATGACCAGCGCCGCCCCACCGACCCCCAGCTCCTCGCACACGACGGCGAACAGAAAGTCAGAGGTGTCGGCCGGCAGGTAGCCATACTTGGCGATGCCCGCGCCCAGCCCGCGCCCGTAGACGCCGCCCTGGGCGATTGTCGCCAGGGATGAGATGGCCTGATAACCGGCTCCGCGCGGGTCGGCCCAGGGATCCATGAAAGTCAGCAGCCGCTGGACGCGATACGGGCTGTGCACAATCGCGTACACCACCGCTGAAATCGCCGGGGGCAACGCCATCGCCACCTGCCACCACCGCATGCCGGCCGCCAGCAGCATCACGCCCGCCACCATGCCCACCAGCAAGGCCGTTCCCAGGTCTTCCAGGATCACCAGACCACAGCACACGCCGATCAGGACCAGCGCGAGCCCCAGTCCGCCGGTGAGCTTGTGCATGCTCGCCGCCCGCCGACCGGCCAGCGCCGCCAGGCAGACCACGCTCAGCCATTTCACCAGTTCGCTGGGTTGAAAGGTGATGCCCCAGCTCCGGGGGCCAAGCGGAAGCCACCGCCTCGCTCCGTTGATGGTCAGGCCGACCCCAGGCGTCATCGCCGCGACCACCAGTCCCAGGGCGATCAACATCACCCACGGCAGGGGGCTTCGCAGGCCCGGCCGCCGAAGCACGCGCACGACGTCGAACCGGCTGACCAGCCACATGGCGGCCATCGCCGTCAGTGCGTGGGCCATGTACCGCCCGGCGAGCACGTCGCCCACGGACAGCGGCGGCTGGCCAATGTTCATGGTCGCCGAATGCACCATCAGCACCGCCATCGCGAGCAGTGCCACGGCCGCCAACATGACCAGGTGACCTTGCCGAAGCATTGTCTGTTTGTCATCGACCGCGGAGGCCCGCGAGCCGCAGAAAGACCGCTGGCAGGCGCGAACGGCGGGGTTATGGGGCATCGAGGCACGCACGATGCGCGATCGCCGCGGCGACGCCGGTTCGCTATGCTTGGCCCGCCGTGCGCGTCGGAGACTGGCCTTGACGCATCAGAACCCCCGCGATTCAGCCGACCGGGCCGCCCACCCACGGGGCCGACGCGGCATTCAGATCAACGTGCTGACGGTCATGCTTGTCAGCGGCGCGATGGGCGCGCCGCTGCTGTCGCCGATCCGCGAGACGTTGCAAGCTGACGCCGGTATCAGCCGGGCCGCCCTGGGTCTGTGGATGTTCGTGCTCGGGGCCATCGGCAGCGGGCTGGGATTGGCCGGCGGCATCCTCGCACGCCGTACGCCGCGGACCACGCTGGTGCGGCTGGGATCCTTCACCCTGGCGATTTCCTGCTGGCTGCTGGCGCTGTGCGAGCCCGACGGCCCGTGGACCTTGATAGGCCTGGGCGCCGCGTGGCTGCTGATCTCCGCCAGCCGGCCGCTGGTGGCTACGTCCAACGGTATTTTCGCCGACATGTGGGAGCATCGGCCGCACACCGGCGTGATCCTCCTGCACGCGGTCAACGCCGGCGGCAAAGTCGTCGCCCCGCTGGTGGTGCTGGTGATCGGGGCGAATCTCACCGGCGCCGGCTTGCTGTTCGCCCTTCTGACGACGCTGCTGGCGCTGCACGCCTTGGCGTGGGCGCGCCCCGCGGTGGCGCAGCTTGTCGCCGGTGAAGAACGCCAGCTCGATCATGCCGCGCCGCACCTGCCGCGCGAACCGGCCATCTGGACCATCGCCTTCATGTTCTTTCTGATCGCCGGTTCCGAAGCAGGGCTGACGGCCATCCTCGGCTCGCTGATCGAAACATCACGGCCCGCGCCGCTGGAAAGCCTGACTTCCGCGCGCTGGGCGGCCGTGTGCACGATGGTCCTGCTGCTGGGCATTCTGCTGGGCCGCATCGTGCTCACGCAGATGTCCAGCCGCCTGGGGGAGCGGACCATCATCGGCCTGTGCCTGCTGTGCGGGGTGTTCACCTTCCCGGCCGCGCTGGCCCGGCACTGGACGCTCTATCTGCCGTCGCTGCTGCTGACCGGCGTGATGTTCAGCGCGACCTGGCCGGCTTTCTACGCCTTGGCGGCGCGGACCTACCCGGCGGCGAAGACGTTTCTCGCCCTGGGCGCCGCCTTCTTTACCCTGCTGGGCACCAGTGCCTGCATCTTCTTCTCCAGTGCCGTCGGCAATGTCGAAACCCGCCTGCCACTGGCGGTGATTCTTTCAGCCGCGGTGATGCTGCCGTTCGCGGTGTACCTGTACGCCACGCCGTGGGGACGACGGCTGGGTTCCGCGGCCGATGCGGCGACGAAACTTGATGCGGCCGCCCGCGAACTTGACTGATGGGTTTTCAGACTTCAACTGCGGCAGGAGTGTCATTACATGCCCGCTGAATCCTTCACCTTCCCCGTCACGGCCGGTTGGATCCGTTCGGTCTCGCGCGTCCCTTCGCCCGACGAGCCCTGGCCGACGGTGCAAGTGGACGATGAGCTGCTGGAAGACCACATCCGCATGCTCGACGCACAGAAGCAGACGGGCGTGACCTACAACCGGCCGTGGGGCCTGTTCATCGGGCGGCGCTGGCCGGTGCCGTTCGAGAACGTCGTCACGCCACAACGGGCCGCGTGGGTCAAAGCCCTGGTGAAGGCCGCCCACGATCGCGGCGTGAAGATTCTCGCCGGCACGGGCATCTACTCGTGGGGTTTCGAGGAAGTGATCGCGAAGTGTCCCGGCGTCGCGCCCGGCAGGCCGGAGGATGGCCGTAACCCCCAGGCCATGTGCGCCTTTTCCGACGAGGCGTGGGACTGGCAGCGCCGCGTGCTGGATTTTCAGATGGACCCGCAGTGGGACATGGACGGCGTGTCGATGCAGTCGGCTGACCAGGGTCGCTGCCGCTGTGACCGCTGTCGCAAGCTCAGCGATGTGGAGCACCACGCCATGCTCCTGATCCGCAGCGCCGAGTATATCCGCGCCCAGCGGCCGGACTGGATCATCGGCCAGGCGTCGTGGGGTCTGCGCGTGGGTGATCCGGCCAACCTGCCGCACATCCAGGCGATCTCCCAGGCGGTCGATTACATTCTCGAGGTGATCGAACGCTCCGCCCGTGCCATCGATACGGAGCAGGAAGTCCGCGGGCCGTGGCGCAAGCAGTTGATCGCCTCGCTGTCGTGCGCGTTCGGCTCGGTCGGCGGCGTGTTCGTGGGCAATCCACAGCACTGGCGGCGTCTGCGGTGGTTCCTGCCGTGCGGCCTGCGCAACGCCGCGGCGCTCAAGGCGCTGCACGCCGACGGCGGGCGGGCCTGCGAGCACCACTACCGCGCCTTCGCGAATCCCGTGGACGAAGTATCCTGGCGTGTGGGGGCCCGCGTCATGATTAATCCCGAACTTGACGCCCAGGTCGCCCTGTGCCACGCGGTTGAGCAGGTGTACCACACCCGCGGCGATGTGACGCGGCAGTTGGCGGAGCTGCTCCGCCGCGGCGAAGACGCGTACTTCACGCGGTCTGACTTCCGCGTCGGCGACGGCGAGCTGTCGCTGGAGCCGCTGGTCTGGGCGGAGAATCCAGCCGCGCCCGGTCCGGCGATCTACCTGCGCGACCGTATGACGCCGGCCGCCCGGGCCGACTACGCCCACGAGCTTCGCCGCATCCGCGCCGATCTTGCGGACCTGAAGCTGCCCGACCCTCGGCGGCATGCCGATACGCTCACGTGCATCGACGGCGCGCTGGCCGACATCGCCGCGCTGGTGTGACGCATCCGCTCGCCAGGGGCAACGGCTACTCGGCCGGCAGGTCTTCGGGCACCGATTCGCTCTGGCGCTTGCGGTAGTCAGCCAGCTTCGCGGCCAGTTTGGCGTCCGACAGCGCCAGGATCGCCACGGCAAAGAGGGCGGCATTGACCGCGCCATGGCTGCCCATGCTCATGGCACCCACCGGAATGCCCTTGGGCATGTTGGCCGTCGACAGCAGCGCGTCCAGACCGCCCATCAGCTTGCCATCCATCGGCACGCCCAGCACCGGCAGCGTGGTATTGGCCGCCATCACGCCCGCCAGGTGGGCCGACATACCCGCCGCCGCGATGATGATCTTCAGGCCGCGGTCGTGCGCCGTGGTCGCGTAGCTGTGCGCCCGCTGCGGCGTGCGATGGGCCGAGCAGACTTTCATTTCATACGCCACGCCGAACTGGTCGAGCACCTCGGCCGCATGCCGCATCGTCGGCCCGTCCGAGGCGCTGCCCATCACGATCCCTACCACCGCGTTATCTGGTGTTTTGCTCATGATGGCCATGATACAGACCTGTCAAGTCCCGACTCATGGCCGTCCGGTTCTTCCCGCATCAGCTGCACCCACGCCTCCGGCAGGACCTCCAGCCAGTAGCGCCCGTGGATGCGCTTGACATACACCTTGCAGTTGAACAGGGCCGAGAGCGATTCGGGCGTGATGACCGCTTTGGGCGGGCCCGCGGCGATGATGCGCCCGTCGCGCATCAGGAGTACCTGGGCGGTCCGCGGCGACAGTTCCTCGACGTGATGCGTGATGAACAGCACCGTCGGCGGCTGCGGACGGGCGAGGATCAGCTCGATCGTAGCCAGCACCTGCTCGCGGCCGCGCACATCAAGGCCGGCCGTCGGTTCATCGAGAATCAGAAGCTCCGGCTCATGCACCAGGGCCCGCGCGATCAGCGCCCGTCGTTGCTCACCGGTCGACAGCAGGGCGAAACGCAGGTCGCGGCGATGCTCCAGACCCACCTGACCCAGCACCTGGTCGACGCGATGCCACTGCGCCTCGCTGACCGCGTCGTAGAGACCGACAGTTCCGAAGAACCCCGTGGCCACGGCCGCCCGGGCCGGCAGCTCCGCATCCACCACCGCGCCGCTGACGTGGGCCGCGGCCGAGTCCGTCGTCGGGTTCACCACACCGATGCGCCGCCGCAGGGCGCGGATGTCAGTGCGGCCGATGGGCTGACCCAGTACGGTGACCTGTCCGCGTGTCAGGAACATCTGGCCGGTCAGCGTGCGCGTCAGTGTGGTCTTGCCGCAGCCGTTGGGCCCGAGGATGGCTGTGCAACGACCGGCAGGCAGGGCGCAGCTCACCGCGGCAAGAATGGTTGTCGCGCCCCGCTGGACGCTGACATCCTGCACCACCACAGCCGGGGCGTCGGGCGACGGGTGGCGGGGCGGTTCATCACGAGGTGGCGATTGGCGGGACACGGCCGGCATCTTACGATCTACCCTTATGCCTGCCACAAAGCCCGCCCGCTCGTCCTCCGCCCAACGCCGCGCCGCCGAGACCATGCTCCGTCGGCTCACCAGTCTGCCCAGCGCCGCCGGTCGTGAGCATCAGGTTGTCGCCTTCGTTGAGAAATGGCTCCGCAGCCGTCGCGCCCTCACGCTCCGCCGCGACCGCTGCGGCAACCTCATGATCCAGCGACGGACCCTGCCGCGAACGGGCAAATGCCGGCCGCTGGTCATCGAAGCTCACATGGACCACCCCGCCTTCGTCGTGACCGAAATTATCGACGATCACTGCCTCGGGGCCGACTTTCGTGGCGGCGTCGAGGCTTGTTACTTCGTCGGCAGCGCCGTCCGGCTGCATCAGGGAAAAGGCGGCGGCACGCCTCCGCGTGGCGTCATCCGCACGATCGACTCCCGCCAGGGCCGCTTCGACGATCACTATGTGACCATCCGGTTCCCACGGCCTGTGGCAGCGGAGGTCGGCGACGTCCTGACATGGGACATCGACCCCGCGCGAATCCAGCATGGCCGACTGCACGCGCTGGCCTGCGATAACCTGGCCGGCGTCGCGGCGGCGCTGACGACTTTTGACGTGCTGTTACAGGTCCGCTCGCGGGCTGTCGGCGACGTCCGGGTGCTGCTCACCCGCGCCGAAGAGGTGGGCTTCGTCGGCGCCATGGCCGCCGCTCGCTCACGATTCATTCCCAAAGACGCCGCCATCGTCGTGCTCGAATGCTCCAAGGCTCTGGCCGACGCGCCCGTCGGGGCCGGCCCGATCGTCCGCGTCGGTGACAAAACGCACTGCTTCAGTCCCGAGATCACCTACGCCCTGGGTCACATCGCCGCCGATCTGGCCTCGCGGGACAAGCGTTTCCACTGGCAGCGTAAACTCATGACCGGCGGGACGTGCAACGCCTCGGCGTATCACAGCCTCGGCCACCACGTCGGCTGCCTGTGCCTGCCGCTGGGCAATTACCACAATATGGGCCCGGTCTCGCCGGACGGTCGTCGGCGGGCGGAGCGGGGGGGCGGCCGTATTGCACCCGAGATCATCAGTGTGGCCGACTGGCATCATCTCGTCAGCCTGCTGATGGAAACCGCCCTGACCTTCGGCCGCGGCGGCCGTGTGCCTGATTTCACCGACGTCCTGGACCAGATATTCGCTGCTCGCCGCCATCTGCTGAGTTGATGCATCCCACACGACGTTTCGTTGACGACTTGGCCCCAGGCTGCGAACCGATACGCTGGTGGCCAGCCGCGGGCATCACGCCCCGGTCGCGGGAGAGTTGCCATGCCACGATCTGCCGATCTGCCGTACCGCCAGATTCACCTCGATTTTCACACCTCGTCCGCGATCCCGGGTATCGGTTCGAAGTTCGACGCCACGATTTTCGCCCGCACCATGGCCGAGGCGAATGTCAACAGCGTCACGGTCTTCGCCAAGTGCCATCACGGACACCTGTACTACGACACGAAGCGGCCCGATCGCCATCCGCGGCTCAAGGCGGGACTGAACCTGCTGGGTGAACAGGTCGCGGCCCTGCACGCGCACGGCATCCGGGCGCCGGTCTACATCAGCGTGCAGGTCGATCAGTACGCCGGCCACGAGCACCCCGAATGGATCGTGCGCATGCCCGACGGCGAGGTGCGCGACGGCGGAGGACCGTTCAAGGCCGGCTGGTGCGTGATGGACATGTCCAGTCCGTACCAGGACTACCTCTGCGAGCAGACAAACGAAATCCTGCGCCGCTTCAAGCCGGTGGACGGCGTGTTCTTCGATATGTGCTGGTCGCAGCGCTCGGCCACGCGCTGGGCGATCGACGGCATGCGGGTCCGCGGCCTCGATCCGCAATGCGAAGCCGACCGCCGCCACTATGCCGACGAGGTGGCCCACGCCTACATGGCCCGCCTGCGCAAGCTGGTCAAAGCGAGCAGCCCTCATGCCCGCGTCTACTTCAACAGCCGGCCGATGGCGGTGCTGCCCGGCGACATCCAGCACCTGGATCATGTCGAGATTGAGGCGCTGCCCACCGGCGGGTGGGGATACGCCTTCTTCCCGAAGTATGCCCGCTACGCCCGTACGTTCGACAAGCCGTGCATGGGCATGACCGCGCGGTTCCATCGGCATTGGGGCGACTTCGGCGGCCACAAGCCGTATGCCGCCCTCGAGTATGAAACCAGCCAGATGATGGCCCACGGGGCGCGCTGCAGCGTCGGCGACCAGATGAACCCCGACGGTACGCTCGACCCGCTGGCCTACCGCGACATCGGCCGGGCGTACCAGCGCGTCAAGGAGCGCGAACCCTGGCTCAAGGACGCCAGACCCGTGGTCGAGGTCGGCCTGATGCTGCTGGGCGCCGGCCTGCCGGGTGTGGATGAGAAACTCACGGCCGCAGAAAACGGCGCGGTGCGCATGCTCAGCCAGTTGCGCTGCCAGTTCAATACGATCGACCCCGCGTCATCGTTTGAGGGGTACCGACTCATCGTGCTGCCAGACCACGTGCGTATCGATGCGGCCCTGGCGCGGCGCCTGCGGGCGTTCGTGAAAAAAGGCGGCCGCCTGCTGGCCAGCGGCGTCAGCGGCCTGGCGGAAGACGGCCGATCGCTCACGCTGCCATGGCTGCCGATCACGCTGTGTGGGCCCTCGCCGTTCACCACCACGTACATTCGTTTCAGCCGCGGCGTGCTGGATGTCGGTCATGATCCGGCGTTCATCGCGGCTGACCACGCGATGTACGAGCGGGGCTGTCGCGTCACGGCCGCGCGAGGCGGACGAGCGCTGGCATTCGTGGTCGAGCCCTATTTCGAGCGGGCGTGGGATCACTTCTGTTCACACGGCCAGACGCCGCCGAAGCCGCGAGCCAGCCGCTTCGCCGCCGCCGTGGCGGGCAGGCAGGCCGTGTACATCAGCTATCCGATTTTCACGGCCTATGCCGAGCACGCCTGCCCCGCCTACCGGGTGCTGGTCGCGGCCGCGTTGCGCCGGCTGCTGCCGGACCCGATTCTCGAAGCCGACGGTCCGACCGGTCTGGAAACTTCGGTGATGCGGCAGGTGACTGGAAGCCGGGGCGCTGGCAGCCGGGGTCGCACCATTGTGCATCTGCTGCACTACGCGCCTGAACGTCGCGGCCCGCAACTTGACATCGTCGAGGACATCGTGCCGCTGCACGACGTGACGCTGTCGCTGAAGCTTCCGGTCAAGCCGCGGTGCGTGAAGCTGGAGCCACAAGGCCAGTCGTTGGCGTTCGCCCATGTTCGCGGCCGCGCGCAGGTAACCGTGCCGCGCATTCACGGCCACGAGATGGTCGTGTTCGCTTAGGCGCGGCGCCGCCGCGTGGCCGCTGTCAGACCGATCAGCAGCATGAGTGCGCTGGACGGCTCAGGCAGGATGGGGATGAAAGGCGTGGCGTCAGACGGCCCGCATGTGTCGTGCGCGGCAAACGCCTGGCCGGTGTACTGCGACATGATCGTCACGCCCTCGACATCCGCGGCGGCGCCGAAGACCAGGGCGGCGCAGAACTCGGCGCTGCCGTTGTGCAGCTCGGGCACGTTAGGAGCGGAGAAATAGCCCGACGCCAGCGTGGTGGCGTTGGTGGTCAGGGCGATGTTCAGTGTGAGCTGGCTGCCGACGGTCGTCAGCACCACGGCCGAGTCAGAGCCCGACGCCCAGACGCCCTGAAGATTGGGCAATCCGCCGGTGGTCAGGATCGCCGTGTTGAACCGGGAGAAGCCCGACTGCGGATACGTCGCGCCGACGTTGAAAGTCAGCGTGCCCGACCCACTGGCGTAATTGTCGGCGTTGTAGGCCGACGTGTGCTCAACATTCAGAACCAGATCCACCGCCCAGCAGAACTCGACAGCCACCGGCGTACCCGCGGGCAATGTGTCACTGGTGATGGTCAACTGATCCACATACTGGACCTGCCCCACACCCTTGGCCGAATATCGCATGTAACCCGGATTGCCGAACACCACCACTTCTTCCCCACTGGCCGACGAGGCGGCGCTGGCTCCGATCGCGCCACTGGAGAGCTTTGACAGGCTCTTGGCCAGGCCGATCGAGTAGTCGGCTTCGGCTGCGACCACGCCGGTCTCGCTCTCCGGTGCGTTGCCCAGCCCTTCGCTGTTCTGCTGCATCAATGCGTTGCTTCGATAGGCTTCACCGTAGGCCGACCCACTGATGGCCGCGTCAGCCGACGAAGACGCGATGGTGAGGCAGGCTGCAAGACCCCATGCGGCTATGCCTGGCTTAACATAACTCATGGCGACATCCGTATGAAAAAGAGACCGCGTGTTAAATCCACCCGACCCGCGTTCCCCCCTGCGCTGGCGCCCACGGGCTGGGGCGCTGCACGCATTGCAGTGCGCCGCCGATACTCAAGTCGAACCAGACTGAAGCTTGATATGTCTTTTAATCTTTGGGAGAACCGTGACTTATATTTCAGCCACAGTAGCAGACGAGCATCGCCAATGCAATGGCAAAATGCATCGCCACGGCTTGGGGTTTGGCGGCAACGGGGCATGCGTTGCCCTGCCCGCTCACCCCTTATTGAAAAACTCCCGCACCCAGTCGATGCGTTTGAGGATGACGCTCATCGGCATGAGGCTGCCGTGCCCCATCCCCGGCACCTCGACATACTCGACGCGCCGGCCGGCCTGTCGCATCGCCGCGACGAGCCGGTCGGAGTGGTGCGCTTTGCTCACGGTCTTGTCCGCGTCGCCGTGAATCACCAGGTACGGAATGTCAGGCATCGCGGCGGCCTGGTACAGCGGGGAATGCTCGCACAGGATGTCATCAAGAGGCTCCGGGTAGCCGCGGAAAGCGAAGTGCATGGTGCGGGGCAGGTTGGGCCCTTCGTGCATGTGATACGTCAGATCGCAGGCGGGAAAGACGGCCATGCAGGCGGCGATGCGGTGGCGGCTGTAGCGCGTCCAGAGCAGCGCGCTGCACCCGCCCATGCTGCCGCCCACGGCGATGAGCGGCACGTCCGACGACAGGTTGAAGGTTTCATACACCGCGTCGACCACGTCATCAGTGAAGGCCCGTGTCTGGCGGTTCATCCAGCTCCACGGGCCGGTGTAGGGCTGCACCACCAGTCCGCCGGCGGCTGTCCAGTCCAGCTCGCCCGAACTGGGAGCCTGTCGCAGAGCCGTCTCGTTGAGGCCTTCAAACGTGAAAATGACCGCCCGGATGGGCTGCGCAGTCCAGGCATCGCTGACCCACGCCCGCTCTCTGATTTGATCAATGCCGTGATAGTTCACCATAGGTTACGTATATAACAGCCGATGCTGTGACGTCCATCCTCGTGTTCGTCGGCAAACAGTCGCCTATGCGACCGCCCAGGCGCCATGAGTATTGGAGCTGGCAATCGCACGCCATATCAATCCAGGCGCACTTCACGGCCTGTGCGTGCCGATTCGTAGATCGCGTCGATGATGCGCATGGTCGCCAGGCCGTGTTCACCGCTGCATAGCGGCTCGCGGTCTTCGTGGATAGCGTCGATGAAGTCCTGATGCACGCCGGGCGCGCTGGCCAGCGTGTCGAGTGTCGTCGTCGCCAGTTGGTCCCCGCGGCGGTGGTAGATTTTCACCGGCTCGTCCTTGTAGAACTCCTGATGGCGGACGATGCCGGCCTTGCTGCCGTAGAGCGCGATGTGCACCTGCTCCGCATGTTCGTGATGAGCCGCCCAACTCACTTCGAGGATGATCACCAAGCCGTTGACACAGCGGATATACGCCGTCACCAGATCCTCGACGTCCATGCCGCCTGGCGCGTCCTCGACGCCGAAGTGGTTGACCGTCTGACCCGTGACCGACACCACGCGGGGGTAGTCGAAGGCGAACAGCACCTGGTCGAGGATATGCACGCCCAGGTCGATGAGCGGCCCGCCGCCGGCCGTCTGCTGCATGCGGAACCAGCCGGTCGCGCCGGCCGGGATCCCGCGCCGCCGATGCCAGATCGCCCGCGCCAGCGAAGGTTCACCAAGTTCTCCGGCCTTGACAAACTGCGCGATCGTCCAGGCCTGCGGCCCCATACGGTGGTTGAAATGAATAGCCAGCTTGCGGCGGCTGGCCTTCGCGGCCTCCAGCATTTCACGGGCCTCGGCCGCGTTCATCGCCAGCGGCTTTTCGCACAGCACATGCAGGCCGGCCTGCAGCGCGGCGATTGTGAGGGACCGATGCGTGAAGTTCGGCGTGGCGATCGAAACCACGTCGATCTTGCCGCTGGCGAACATCTTCTGCGCATCCTCGAAGGTGTGCTTGATGTGAAACTCTTCAACCGCGCGCTTCAAACGGTCGGGGTCTTTGTCGCACACGGCGGTGACTTCGCAGCCGGTCACCTTCTGGTACGCCTGAATGTGTCCACGGCCCATGCCCAGGCCGACGACGCCGGCACGCAGAGGGCGCGTGTCTTTCGAATGACTCTTGTCGACGCGGGCGGTCATTTTGCGGCTCCTGACGGCGGTGGGGTTCGATCGAACGGGCGAGGCTGATGAAAAACCGGCCGGCGAATGTGCCGGCCGGTGACGTGGATGTCAAACAGGGGTTCAGGGCCTCAGAGGGCCGCGACCGAGTCCCGCCAGTTCTGCAGGATGTGCAGGTAATTGGCGCGGGTGTAGGCGTCCGGGTCGGGGCAGCGCTGCAGACTCATGCTGCCGCGGGCCTGCGACAGGGACTGGTACTCGTTTTCCTCCAGCCAGGCGGCCATCTCCTCACGCATCGTGCGCAGCACCTCGGGGCCTTTGCGGAAGATGGCCGAAACCATCTGCACGGCGCTGGCGCCGGTCATGACGGCCTTGATGGCGTCCGTGGCCGCATGCACCCCGCCGGTCACCGCCAGGTCGGCGTTGATGTTGCCGAATAGAATCGCGACCCAGCGCAGCCGAAGCAGCAGTTCCGAGGAATCCGACAAACGCAGCGAGCGCTGCAGGTCCAGCTCCTCGATATCAATGTCGGCCTGGTAGAAGCGGTTGAAGATGATGACCGCGTCCGCTCCGGCGTCGTCCAGTTGATGAGCGAAGTGCGGCAGCGAGGTGTAGAACGGAGAAAGCTTGACGGCCAGAGGGATCGTCAGCTCGTGCTTGAGCTTGCGGACGATGTCCACATGCTCCTTTTCGATCTGCTCGCCGCTGCGGTAGGCGTCGGCCGGCACGTGGTAAAGGTTGATCTCCAGGGCGTCGGCCCCGGCCTGTTCGATCAGCTTGCCGTAGTCCAGCCAGCCGCCGGGCGTGGTGCCGTTGAGTGAACCGATGACGGGGATGCTCACAGCGGTCTTGACCCGCGACAAACGGGCCAGGTACTCATCGGGTCCGACGGAAAACTCGTCGGGCTCGGGCAGATAGGTCAATGCTTCGGCGAACTGGTCCTTGGGCCCGTCGATCGCCTCCGCAGTGGCCATGGCCTCGCGACGAAGCTGTTCTTCAAAGAGGCTGGAAAGCACCAGTGCCGGGGCGCCGGCGTCCTCCAGACGACGCACCACATCCATGTCCTCGCAGAAGGGCGATGCCCCGGGCATGAGAGGGTGGTCGAACTTCAGGCCCAGGTATTCACAACTCAGGTCCACGGGTTCGTCTCCTGCAGGCGCGCCGGTCGGGTGCTGGGTCGGACCGACGCGGAAGGTTCGCATGTTCAATCAGTTCGGCCCGTCGCCTTTGCCGTTGCCGTGCCCGTTGTGCTCGGGCAACGTCAACTGGGCCATGTGCTGGTACAAAGCGATCCGCTGCGTCGCCAGCTGCTGGGCCTGAACGCCGAACATCTTGAAGCGTTCGCGATCCATCTTCTCGACCATGCGGAAGCGCGTCTCGTTGCTCAGGTATTCGCTGACCGGAATCTTGGGCGCCTTGCTGTCGAGGGTCAGCGGCGGCTTGCCTTCGTCCACCAGGCGCGGATCGTAGCGATATAGCGGCCAGATGCCCGATTCGACCGCCCGCTGCTGCTGATCCAGACCGAAGCGCAGGTCGTAGCCGTGGGCGATGCAGTGGCTGTAGGCGATGATCAGCGACGGGCCGGGGTAACTTTCGGCCTCGAGCATGGCCTTGACCACATGGTTGTCGCTGGCACCCATCGCGACGCAGGCGACGTAGACGTGGCCGTAGCTCATAGCCATCAGCCCCAGATCCTTCTTGTGCACTGTCTTGCCGGTGGCGGCGAACTTCGCCACGGCTCCAAGGGGCGTGGCTTTGGACGCCTGGCCGCCGGTGTTCGAATACACCTCGGTGTCGAGCACCATGATGTTGATGTTGCGCATCTGGCTGAGCACGTGGTCCAGACCGCCGTAACCAATGTCGTAAGCCCAGCCGTCGCCCCCGAGCAGCCAGACGCTCTTGGGCACCAGGTAATCCGCGACCGCGTCCAGCCAGGTCGCCTCGGGGCTCTTGATGGCCTTGAGTTTGTCGCGCAGGGCCGCGACGCGCTGGCGCTGCTGACCGATGGCTTCGTCACCGCTGGCGGCCGTGTTGGCCAGCAGGCCGCCGACCAGTTCGTCGCCCAGTTGCCCCCCGAGCTTCTGCAGCAGACGCCGCGCGTGCTGCTGGTGCGTATCGACCGCCAGACGGAAGCCGAAGCCGTACTCCGCGTTGTCTTCGAAGAGTGAATTGCTCCAGGCCGGTCCGCGGCCGTCGGCGTTCACGCAGTAGGGCGTGGTCGGCAGGTTGCCCCCGTAGATGGACGAGCAGCCCGTGGCGTTGGCGATCAGCAGCCGGTCGCCGAAGAGCTGGGTCATGAGCTTGATGTAAGGCGTTTCGCCGCATCCGGCACAGGCGCCGGAGAACTCGAACAGCGGCTGGAGGAACTGCGAGCCCTTGACGTCCAGCCGGCCGATCCTGGAGCGGTCGATCTCCGGCAGGTCCAGGAAGTGCTCGAAGTTGGCCACCTCGCGATCGCGCAGCGGGGCGAGCATCTCCATGTTGATGGCTTTGCGTTTGGGCTCGGCCTTGTTTTTGGCCGGGCAGACGCTGACGCACAGGTTGCAGCCGGTGCAGTCTTCCGGAGCTACTTGGATGGTGAACTTCAGGCCCTTGAGATCCCTGGCCCTGTAATCCACACTGCGGAAGGTGTCGGGCGCGCCGTTGAGGCCGGCCGGCTCGTACGCCTTGGCGCGAATGGCTGCGTGTGGGCACACCAGGGCGCATTTGTTGCACTGGATGCAGACTTCAGGATCCCAGATCGGCACTTCCTGGGCGATGGCCCGCTTCTCCCACCGGGTCGTTGCGGTTGGCCAGGTGCCGTCGACGGGAAACGCGCTGACCGGCAGCAGGTCGCCCTTGCCGGCCATCATCACGCCGCTGACTTTCTGGACGAAGTCCGGCGCCTCGCCGCTGACGATGGGTTTGAGCACGTGGGCGGACGTCACCGAGCCAGGCACCTTGATCTCATGAAGATTGGCCAACGTCTGATCCACAGCTTCGAAGTTCTTCTCGACGATGGCCTGGCCCTTCTTGCCGTAGGTCTTCTCGATGGCCTTCTTGATCTGGGCGATGGCCTCCTCGCGCGGCAGCACGCCGGAGATCGCGAAGAAGCAGGTCTGCATGATGGTGTTGATGCGTGTGCCCATGCCGGTTTCGCGGCCGACGGCATAGGCGTCGATGGCGTACAGCCTGAGCTTCTTGTCGAGGATCTGCTGCTGGGCCTCCCTGGGCAACTGGTCCCACACATGGTCGGGAGGGAACGGGGCGTTAAGCAGGAATGTCGCTCCCGGGGCGGCGATTTCCAGAAGATCGTATTTGTGCATGAACTCGAACTGGTGGCAGGCGACGAAGTTCGCCTTTGTGATCAGGTACGACGAACGGATGTTGCGTGGGCCAAAGCGCAGATGGCTGGTGGTCATCGCCCCCGACTTCTTGGAGTCGTAGACGAAATAGCCTTGCGCGAAGTTGTCCGTTTCCTCGCCGATGATCTTGATCGAGTTCTTGTTCGCGCCCACGGTGCCGTCGGCGCCCAGACCGTAGAAGACCGCCTTGACGATGTCATCCGATTCGATGTAGAAGCTGTCGTCGACTTTCAGCGAGGTGTGGGTCACGTCGTCGACAATGCCGACGGTGAAGTGGTTCTTGGGTTTGTCCTTGGCCAGTTCATCGAAGACGGCCTTGACCATCGCGGGCGTGAACTCCTTGCTCGACAGCCCGTAGCGTCCACCGATGATCCTGGGCAGCTTTTCGAACGGCGTCGCGCCTTCAAGATGCGCTTCACTGATCGCCGTAAGCACATCCAGGTACATCGGCTCGCCAACACAGCCCGGCTCTTTGGTGCGGTCGAGCACGGCGATGCCCTTGACGGTTTTGGGCAGGGCGGCGACGAAATCCTTGATCGAGAACGGCCGGAACAGCCGGACCTTGAGCACGCCCAGCTTGGCGCCCATGCGCTCATTCATGCGCTGTACGGTCTGGTCGATCACTTCCGCGCCGCTGCCCATGGCGATGATGACGCGGTCGGCGTCGGGCGCGCCCACGTAGTCGTAGAGCCTGTAGCGCCGCCCGGTGAGCTTGGCGAAGCGGTCCATCGCGTCCGCAACGATCCGCGGGCATGCGTCGTAGAAGCGGTTGCAGCCTTCCCGGGCCTGGAAGAAGGTA
This sequence comes from uncultured Phycisphaeraceae bacterium, assembly GCA_964502445.1. Lineage (GTDB taxonomy): Bacteria > Planctomycetota > Phycisphaerae > Phycisphaerales > Phycisphaeraceae > CAZCWM01. The sequence continues at coordinate 465,442 of CAZCWM010000002.1, forward strand.
TCGGGATTCTGGGCGGTGCCTCGAATCATCGGCTTGTCGGGCGTCAGAGCCCGGGCGTGATGGGCACGAACCAGGTCGTCGCTGATGAACTGGCGCAGCACATCGTCGGAAATCTCGGCGATCTTGGCCACCTCGTGCGAGGTGCGGAAACCGTCGAAGAAGTGCAGGAACGGCACACGGGCCTCGAGCGTCGCCGCCTGAGCGATGGCGGCCATATCGTGCGTCTCCTGCACGCTGCCGCTGGCCAGCATCGCGAAGCCGGTCTGCCGGCAGGCCATCACGTCCGAGTGGTCGCCGAAAATCGACAGGGCGTGGGTTGCCAGCGTACGGGCGGCCACGTGCATGCAGAAGCTGGTCAGCTCCCCGGCGATCTTGTACATGTTGGGGATCATCAGCAGCAGACCCTGCGACGCGGTGAATGTCGTCGTCAGCGCCCCGGCCTGCAGACTGCCATGCACCGAACCGATGGCGCCGGCCTCGGACTGCATCTCCTGAATCTGCGGCACATCGCCCCAGATGTTGGACTTGCCCTTGGCTGCCCATTCATCGGTGAACTCGCCCATGGGAGAGCTGGGTGTGATGGGGTAGAGCACAATCACTTCATTGAGTCGGTGGGCGACGCTGGCGGCCGCTTCGTTGCCATCGACGGTCATCATGCGGGCACTGCTGGACAAGGCCAACCTCCTCTTGTCGTGCGACAAGCCTGAGCGTAGAAAAAACGTGCGCCGCGGGCGTCTGAAAGACCTGGCGTCCAAGACGGCGCCGACCAGTGCGGTGCGAATCATGGGCATCCGCCCTGCACGACACCAGTATATCCTTTGAGCGGCGGCGTGCGCTGCTTTCGTTACAGATATCGACCGTCACGGCTTATTGAGGACAGTCATGCGGATCAGGGGTGAACACTGTTTCGCGTGTCGGCCGACGCCGGTCGGCGGGCCCTGTTAGGATGACTGACTTCCGCGGACGCAGCAGGGCCCCAGCGTGGGGGTCGCGGCCGGCGGGCGTCGCACAGGTGCTTCGGAGAGACCCATCGATGGCCATTGAGATCACCATGCCGCGCATGAGCGACACGATGGAAGAAGGCACACTGGTCAAGTGGCGTGTCAAAGTCGGCGACAAGGTGGCGTCCGGGGACACCCTGGCCGACGTTGAAACGGACAAGGCCACCATGGAGCTCCAATCCTACGACGACGGCACCGTGGCCATGTTGGCCGTTGACGAGGGCCAGACCCTGCCCGTCGGGAACCTGATCCTCATCCTGGCTGAGAGCGGAGAGGATATCGAGCAGGCTGCCGGCGCCGCGGGCAGCGCGGCGGACGGTGAGAAGAAAGCGTCAGCGACTTCCGACGCCAAAAAGTCGGGTGAAAGCGCCATGGCGACGGCAGTGGCGACGGCGTCCCCTGCCGCAGCGCCCCACAGCGGCGGCCGCGTCAAGGCCAGCCCCCTGGCGCGCAAGCTTGCCGAAGAGCGCGGCCTGGACCTGTCGCGGGTGCAGGGGACGGGGCCCGGCGGCCGGATCATCAAGCGTGATATTCTCGAACCCACCGGAGCAGCGGCCCCCGCGACTCGGCCGACGGCCGCTGCGCCAAAGGCGTCGCCCGCGCCCGCGCCTGCTGCGACTCCCGTCAAGCTTGAAAGTCGCACGATTCCCGTCGGCAATATGCGCAAGACCATCGCCCGCCGACTGGTCGAGTCCAAGGCCACCATCCCGCACTTCACCGTCACCGTCAGTGTCGACATGGACCCGCTGCTGGCCGCGCGCGAAGCGCTCAATGAGCAGTTCGCCGAGTCTCGCGGCAAGCTCAGCGTCACCGATCTCATCACCCGGGCGGTCGCGCTGGCCATCACGCGCCATCCGCTCATCAACAGTTCATGGACCGACGTGGGTATCGAGCAGAAGGGCTCGGTCAACGTCGGCATGGCCGTTTCGCTGCCCGAAGAGAAGGGCGGCGGCCTGGTCGTCCCGGTCATCCGCGACGCCCCGAACAAGAGCCTCTGGCAGTTGGCCCAGGAGACGAAATTCCTCGCAGGCAAGGCGCGTACCACCGGCCTGACGATCGAAGAAATGTCCGACGGCACGTTCACGATCTCGAACCTGGGCATGTATGGCGTGGAGCATTTCGAAGCCATCATCAACCCGCCGCAGGCCGCGATCCTGGCGGTCGGGTCGACCGTGGAGAAGCCCGTCGTGCGGAGCGGTCAGGTCGTCGTCGGCCGCGAAATGACCCTCACCCTCAGCGCCGACCACCGCGTGGTCGACGGCTCGGTGGCGGCCGAGTTCCTGGCCACGCTCAAGACGATCATCCAGAGCCCGATCACGCTGCTGGCGTAACGACTTGCGAGGCCTGACGATGGCCGCTTCACCGGTCCGACGACTGCTCGACACGCTGATCGCGCAGAAGGGCACGATGCTTGTGCTTGCGGTCGGAGTCTCGCCCACAATCAGCCGAGACGGTCGCGCGGTGGAGTTGCGAATGCCGGCCCTTGACGAAGCGGGCTTTGATGCCTGCCTTGGGGATCTGCGCCGCGTCCAGCCCTCCATGACCATCGCGGACGAACCCCTTGACTTCGCCTTGGTTCACGACGGCGTGCTGATGAGGTGTTGTGTGACCGTCGATGAGTCGGACGCGCGATGCCTGCTTGTGCGTATCCTTGCGTGAGTTCGTCAATACGCTTCTACGCAATAGCCGGACTGCTACGCAGTCCGGACTCCGGATCCGGATCCGGATTGCGTAGCAATCCGGCTACTGCGTCACGTCTCTTGTCCCGCGTTCACTATCGACTTGGGTCAACCCTCAACAATCGCCCGTGCCCGCTGGAACACACTGAGCAGCATCTCACGTGTCAGCTTGCCGGTGAAGGTGTTCTGCTGACTGGGGTGGTAGCTGCATAGCACGGCCGGCGCGCCATCGAACACGTGTGACGCGCCGTGGCCGAAGCGATGGGCCGAGCGCTTCTCAACCCACCTCCGCCGCTGATACAGCTTCATTACCTCATCGAAGGCCAGCTTGCCGAGGCAGAGCACGACGCGCAGGTCCGACAGGCAGTCAAACGTCTGATCCAGCCATGGCTGACAGTGGGTGATCTCCGCAGGCGTCGGCTTGTTCGCCGGCGGGGCGCAGTGACACGCGGCGGTGATGACGCAGTCAATCAGCTCCAGCCCGTCGTCACGCGACGTAGCCGTCGCCTGCGCCGCGAAGCCGGCCTCGTGCATCACGTCGTAAAGAAAGTCGCCCGAACGATCACCGGTGAACATGCGACCGGTCCGATTCGCCCCGTGTGCGGCCGGGGCGAGCCCGACGATCAGCAGCCGGGCGCTCGCCGGCCGCGAGGCGGGCAGAAAGTTCGGCACTGGCCGCTCCCAATAGGTCCAGTCGCGAAAGCTCGCCCGCTTCTCGCTCGCCACTTTGGCACAGTGCTTCAATAGCCGCGGACACTTTTCGCAGGTGATGATCCGCTCATTCAGCTTCGTCAGAGCGTCGCGATGCATGCGGCTCAGCATAACGCATGCGAAGCAGATATAGTCGCGGCATGCTTCACGTCACCAACGGACACAGCGTGGCTGATTCGCTGGGGGAGTCTGGCGTCGACGGCGACATCGCCGTGTGGGCCGACGTGCTGCACGAAGGGCCGTGTCCGGCCGGTCTTGATGACGCCGCGTGGCGCAAGACGCGGGCGGAGTTCCTGACCACCTGCGGCTGGTTCGACTTCGAGCGCAACCTCGAAACGCTGCGCCGGTGGGATGGAGACTTCGACGCCTACACCGGCCACGATGAACTCGTGCTGTGGTTCGAGCACGACCTTTACGACCAGCTCATTCTGATTCGCCATCTGGCTCGGCTGGCCCGGCGCGGAGCGCAGGGCGTGAAGCTCAGCCTGATCTGCATCGGCGAATACCCCGGCATGCCCGACTTCCACGGCCTCGGCGAGCTGACACCCGATCAGCTTGCCTCACTGCTCGACACGCGCCGGGCGATCACGACCGACATGCTCGACCTCGGCCGCCGCGCGTGGACCGCCTTCACCTCGCCTGACCCGCGGCGTGTTGAAGAGATCCTCGCCGGCGACACGGCCGCGCTGCCGTTCCTCGCGGCCGCCCTGCGCCGCCACCTGCAGCAGCTTCCCTCGATCCTCAACGGTCTGGGCCGAACCGAACAGCAGATTCTTGATGCGCTGATGCAAGGGCCGCGCACCGGCATCGAACTGTTCGGTCACGACGCGTCCGCGGAAGAAGCGGTCTTCCTCGGCGACGCCAGCTTCTGGGTGTATCTCAAGCGCCTGGCCGCCGGTTCTCGGCCACTGGTGACGATCGACCCGCCGATCTCAACACCGCGCCCCGACGCGCGAAACAACTTCGATGCGGGGATGGCCCGCGCGAAAGTCGCGATGACCGATGCCGGCCGGGCAGTCCAGCGCGGGCAGGCCGATCAGGTCGCCCTTAACGGTCTGGACCGCTGGTACGGCGGCGTCCACCTGGCCAGCCCGCGTCTCACCTGGCGATGGAGCCCCGAGGCTGGCCAACTGATTCCCGGCCATTGACCTTCGCGGTTCGGTCTGTAGCGACTGGGCGGGCTGGCGCGCCGTTGGATTCACGAGATGTTTCATCTGGCGGCTTAAGTGCTTATCCGGACCGCGGCGCAGACCGATGCGCTCCGGCAGCGGACGGTCCGCGCCTCATCAGCGCGGTCTGGCCGCGGACGGAGGGCCTGCCCGTGCGCTGGCTGATCGATCTGTTGATTGTGGTGATGCTTGCCGCGGCCGTCTACGGCGGCTGGTGGGTATACACGTATCAGCAGCGGCAGGCCACCGATCTTGAACAGGTGCATGCCGCTCTGCAACGCCTGCATGAGCAGACTCGCTATCACCGCGCGATGGGCCGTGCCGAGCAGGAACTGGGTCTCGAACCGCCGCCGCTGGTCAGCGAGCAGTGGTTCGGGCCGGCCTTGCCGACCAATCCATATGCGCTGGTTGACGGACAGGGTCGCCCGTGGCTGGACATCGCGCCCGAGGGCGACTTCGAGCCGCACCCCCCCGATCCGGTGCTCACCGGCGCCGATCAGGCCCAGTTCTGGTTCAACCCCCAGCTTGGCGTTTTCCGTGCTCGTGTGCCGGCCCAGGCGTCCAGCCGCGAGACACGCGAACTTTACAACACCGTCAACCAGACCACGCTGGCGACGTTGCCCGATCAGACACTGACACAGCAGGCACGGCTGACGCGTCAGCCCACGCCCTACACCCCCGCTCGGGTCATCGTCACGGCTGAGCCGGGCCGTTCGCTGCTGGTCGAGCCGTTTGTCGAACCCTATGGCGTCGCGCGGCGCGATGCCGCGGCGCAGCGACCACAGGCAACCACGGCCAAGTCTCTCAGTGCGGCTTCCGCCCCGGGCTCCGCGGCGAATGTGGCCGTGCCTTCGGCGCCAGCCGCTTCCGCCCCGCGGGAGCCAGCGGTAATTCCACCGTCCAGGCGGCCATCCCTTAAAGATCGCTAAACCCGTGCGCGGATGCTGCTGATCCGTGTCAAGGCGTCAAGAGTCCTGGATGTCGGTCCGATCTTGAGCAATGACGCTCTGGAGCCTCACCCATGTCCGTTCACGACTTCTCGCCTAACCCGATTGGCACGACGGTCACGACCCTCGCGCCGCTCTACAGCACCTATGCCGACGATCCGGATATGGCCGAGTTGATCGCCATGTTCGTCAATGAGCTGCCTGAGCGGGTCGATGCTTTGCGGCAAGCTATCGTCGAACAGGATATGGAGACGATTCGGCGTCTGTCGCACCAGCTCAAGGGCGCGGCCGGTGGATACGGCTTTGAACCCATCACCGACGTGGCCCGCGAGGTCGAGCAGCAGGCGCGACATGCCCAGGACGTCGCGGCGGTGAAGCGCCGCGTCGACGATCTGATCCTGCTCTGTCGGCGGGCAAGTGCCGACAGCCCCGACGACGATGGGCCCGCGGCGGCATGAAACTCTGACCGTTCGTAGGGCGCAGCCGGTGTATCACGCGATCCGGTCAGGACTGCGTGCCTGTCCGGCGGCAGACTGGCCGAAGCAAGCGCAGCAGGATCGCACCAGACGGGTCAACGCAGAGGTCGCCCATGTCTGAAATGGCGATGTCGCTACAATCTATCGATGCACCCGATTCACGCTCATCAGTTCTCCAACGGCCTGTGGCTTGTCGCCGAGCCAATGGCCGGCGCGGCGTCGGTGGCGATGTCGTGGCTCACGCCGGCCGGCACCGCGTCCGAGCCCGATGACCGACAGGGCGTGACCGCCATCCTCAGCGAGATGATCTTTCGCGGCGCCGGCGACCTCGACGCCCGGGCCCACTCCGACGCCCTGGACCAGCTTGGCGTGCAGCGAAGCGTGCATGTGCGTCGCCACCACATGGTTCTGGGTGCGACGATGCTCGGGACGCGGCTGGCCGAAGCGATGCCCCTGCTCATCGACATGGTGCGTCGTCCGCGTCTGGACGAGGCGTCTTTGCCGCCGGCGCGCGACCTGGCCCTGCAGGATCTCGACGCGCTCGAGGATACGCCGCAAGACAAGACTTTCATTGAACTCAACGCACGTCACCTGCCGTCGCCGTTCAATCGTTCGGCCCTGGGTCGGCGGGCAGATATCGAGCGGCTGGACATCGACGCCGTGCGAGCCTTCGCCCGCCAGCGCCTGACCCCGGATGGCGCGGTGCTGGCTTTCGCCGGCCGGCTGGACTGGCCGATGCTGCGCGGGCACGTTGAGGCATTGCTGGGCGACTGGCAGGGGCGGACGTCAAGGCGGGAGGGTGGCGCAGCCGCTCTTCGCGGTTACGGGCATATCGAGGCCGAGTCAACCCAGGTGCATATCGGCCTGGCGCATGATGCGGTGCTGTTGACCGATCCCCACTCCATGCGGCAGCGCGTGGCGGTCGCCGTGCTGGCCGGGGGCATGAGTGGACGGCTCTTCACCGAAGTGCGCGAGAAGCGAGGCCTGTGCTATTCGGTCTTCGCACGCTACGTCGGCGACCAGCATCATGGTCTGGTGCAGGCCTACGCGGGAACGACCGTCGCGCGGGCCCAGGAGACCCTTGACGTCCTGACGCATGAGTTGCGCCGTCTGTCGACCGGCGTCGAACGCGACGAGTTTGAGCGGGCCATCGTCGGGATGAAGTCGAGCCTCATCATGCAGGGTGAATCGACCGGTACCCGTGCTGAAACGCTCGCCGCGGACCAGGCGGCGCGCGGCCGACCACGCTCGCTGGACGACGTCGCGGCCGAACTCAATGCTCTGACACTCGATCAGCTCAACGATTTCCTGGCCGAGCAGCCTCCGGGTGAAATCACCACGGTCACCATCGGTCCGCGGGAGCTCTCGTGCCCGCAGGCCGCCGCGGCCACGGTCACGGCGTGAGGTTGGCGCCGTGGGCGGCCAGGCATCGATCCGCAGGGGCGGCGCCGTGACGCAGACCGGGCCGCAAGGCCTCGGTTCGGAGTAGGAATCACCCGCACCCATTACCCCGAGGTGCCTCATGCATCTGCTCATCACCGCCGGGCCTACGCGCGAACCGATCGATGAGGTACGGTTCATCTCCAACCGTTCGAGCGGTCGTCTTGGTTTGGCGCTGGCGCAGGAGGCGGCCACGGCAGGTCACGACGTGACGCTGCTTCTCGGGCCCGGACCCGACGCAGAAGACGAACCCGCGCACCCCCGTTGTCGGACCATCCGCTTCGAGACGACGGCTGATCTGCAAGCCCTGCTGCACGAACAGTTCCGCGGCTGCGATGTGCTGGTGATGGCGGCCGCTGTGGCCGACTATCGGCCGCGCCGGGCCCTGGGCAAGATCGCCCGCCGCAAGGGCCAGCCGCTCACGCTGAGCCTCGAACCCACCCCCGACCTGGTGGCGGAGATCGCCGCCACCAAGCGTGACGATCAGGCCGCCATCCAGAAAGGCGGCCAGAAGATCATTGCCTTCGCCCTTGAGGAAGCCACCCAGCTCGAACAGCGGGCCGCCAGCAAGATGCAGCGCAAGGGCGTGGACGCGATCGTCGCCAACCCCCTGGGCACAATGGAGTCGCCGACCATCGCCCCTGTGCTTCTCACCGCTGACGGCCGACGTCTCACACCCCCTGACGCCAATCTCTCCAAGGCCGACTTCGCGGCGTGGCTTCTCGCCCGGATCGACGAAATCTGAGCGCCGGATCTCGCATCGCTGCGACGAGCGCCGGCGCGGACGGACACTCTCCAGCCGCCCAAAAGAAAACCCCGCCGTCGCGGCGGGGTGAGGATTCTGGAATGGCGTCCACGTCGCTTCATGCGCGACGGAGCTTACGGACGGTCGCGATGCCTCCCATCAGGCCGAGCCCGACCCACGCCGCCGCCGGCAGGGGCACTGTGGCCACCTCGACTTTGTCCAGCAGCATGCCGATGTTGTCGCCGCCGGCGCCTTCAAAGCTCAACTGCACGGTCGTCGGCACCGCCACGGTGAACTGACGCGTGAAAGTCGTGAAAGGGTCATTCATCGCCAGCGTGAATGACTCGTTGAGCAGGGAGCCCAGGTTCACCTGCACGCTCACGCTCTCGACGGCCGTGTTGCGATGGTTGCCGGCGAGGTCGAAGCTCAGGATGTAAGTTCCGGCCGCGAGATTCAGGTCGATGCTGGTCATCTTGCCCGCATTGTTCGTCGAACCATCCATGTCGACGTACAGGCCGTTACCAGGCTGGAAGTCGTGGAAGCCGTTGCCGATCAGGTCGACCGTGCCGCCGCTGACCGTCCACTGGGCGAAGGCGGCATAGTTAAGTACGCCGGTTCCGCCGTGCTCGGCGTTGAAATCGTCCTGGAAAACAACCGTGGCGGCCGAAGCCTGCGACACCAGCAGGCCGGCCGCAAGCACAGCCCCGAGAAGGCTCAAATGGCGAAATTTCATGGCACTCTCCCATGCCCGTCAGAGGCGGCGGGCGATTTTCCGCGGGTCGTTGCGTGGCACGCCAGAACGTGAAATGTCCGCGGACAGACCCTTTCGCCGAACCGCGAAAAGGCCTTGTGGATACCGGTCGTCCCGCGGCACCGGCGCAGCGGGTGTCATGGATGGAGCCTACCTCCCCATGTTGTGCAGGCGCGGGGGGTCTATGAAAAGTCACAAACGTCGAGTATCTGAAGTCTGTCTGTAGCGATCAGGCAAGATAGGTGGTTGCCATCGAGATCGCGCGCCGTGACCTATAGTGGCGCAGGGATCGCTATGCTGGCTGTTCGCAGGAGCTGCGCGGCGCAATCGCTCGCTGCGGTATTCACCAATCGAAGGATGCGAATGATGAGATTACATCGAAGGGGTGCATGGGGGTTGGTGATCGTGTTCGCGTGCGGGCTGCATGGAGCGGCGCGGGCAGGCCAGGTGTATGACGGGGCGGGTCTTTCATTTGCGACCACCGGCCAGAACATGTGGGCCACAGGCGACGGCTTCGAATTCAACTGGTCGCAGGAGTTTCTCAGCCCGGCCATTTCCACCGGAAGCCTGTGGATCAATCCCGCACCGGTGACTGTGTCGGGTATTACCGTCGACACGCGCTTCGCCGTTTCGGCTGTCGGCCAGATGGGCGTCGGCGCCGGGTTGTATATGAATGGCGGCCTGGTCGACGCGAACCTCGACTTCGACGTGGCCCTTGAAGCGCCCGACGTCATCCGCACGGGAGAATATTTCCAGTTCTCCGCCGTCAGCTCCAGGCTCGCCAGCTCGTCGATTCAGACCCAGTCGCCCACGGCCAGGGCCTATCTGGAAGGGATTCTCAAGTTCAGCACCAATGTTTTCGTCGAAGCCAAGGTCAGCGGCGGCAATATTTTCAACGGCGTGAGCAACGGCACGTTCACCTGGCAGCGTGACAACAGCCACGGCGGGCCGCTGGTCAACGTCGATCTGCGCCAGGACCTGTTCGCCTTCAACCATGACGGCAATGGCCGACTGATCTGGAAAGCCAGCGACGTTGGCGGCGTGGGCGACGTCATCAAGATCGGCAATCCGCTGGCGCCGTCGGCCGAACTGACCATCGGCGACTGGGAGTTGAACACCAGCGGCGGCCTGTCCGGCGAAGAGATCGTCTCGGCAGGCAGTCAGACCCTGCTCACGACGCTCGTCGATGTTGACGCCAGCCTGACCGGCGGCAGCCCGCTGACCGGCGCCTCGATCAACGTGAACCTGGGCAGCAATGTCCACTTTGATGCCGGCTACGACATCCTCGACTTCGACATCACCCTCGACGCGGGCTATCAGCAGAACTTCGCCGTCGATTCAGTGCTGAAAGTGAGCCTGCAATTCGACCAGCCGGTGATGCTGAAGATCGGCGACGGCCCCTCGCACACCACCGACCAGACCGGCCCGCTGGCGATCAACCAGTTGGCGGATGTGCACATTGCCCTGACGGGCGGCGACGTACAGGTCACGCCGACATTCTCCGTCGACGCCCAGCTCACCAACAACACCGCCTTCACGCTCAACCTGCTGATGCAGTATGCGGCCTTACGGGGGTGGATCGACTTCGACTTCCACAGCCTGTTCTACTCGCAGGACAACATCGTCCACCGCAACTTCGGGCCACTCAACAGCTGGGAGCAGAACTTCGGGTCCATCGATCTGACGGTGTTCGATGAGCAGTTCGCGATCACGGGGTTTAACAGCGTGGTCGGACAATCTTTCATTCTTTCCGCGTCGCTGCCCGGGGATTTCAATGCGGACGGCGTCGTGGACACGCAGGACATCAACCCGTTCATTCTCGCCCTCACCCAGCCGTCGGCCTATGAGTCAACTTACGGCGCATCGCCCGACGCCTACGAGACCAATGGCGATGGCGTCCTGAATACCCAGGACATCAACTCTTTCATCGCCTTGCTCACCGGCGGCGCTCAGGCCGCGATCATTCCCGAGCCGGCGAGTCTGGGTGGGCTTGCGTTGGGCGTTCTGGTCGTCAGCCGCCGTAAGCCGCGGCGCTGATGGGTGGGGCAGCGCGCCGGCGTCGCGGCGCGGATGTCGGGCTTCGCCGGGCATACCGACCGCGTTCTACGCCTCGTCCTTCAGCGCGGCCGCGAGGTCGGTCACCACCTTCTTCGCGTCGCCGAACACCATGGAGCACTTGGGATCGAAATACAGCTCATTCTCGATGCCGGCGAAGCCCGGGTTAAGGCTGCGCTTGATGACGAAGATCTGACGGGCCTTGTCGACGTTGAGAATCGGCATACCGTAAATCGGACTGCTCTTGGCGTGGCGGGCGGCGGGATTGGTCACGTCATTGGCGCCGATCACCAGCGCGACGTCTGCTTGCTCGAACTCCGGGTTGATGCTCTCCAGGTCGTAGAGCTGCTCATAAGGCACGTTCGCTTCGGCCAGCAGCACGTTCATGTGGCCGGGCATGCGGCCGGCCACCGGGTGGATCGCGTACTTCACCGCGATGTTGCGGCGGGCCAGTTCGTCCGCCAGCTCGCGCACCGCATGCTGAGCCTGGGCCACCGCCATGCCATAGCCGGGCACGACAATCACCGACTGGGCCGCGTCGAGCACGATGGCGGCGTCCTCGATGGAAGACTCGCGAGCGGTCTTGCCCTCGGCGTTGGAGCCGCTGGTCGCCCCCGCGGCGGCGGCCTCGAAGCCCACCCCGCCGAACAGCACGTTCACCAGCGATCGGTTCATCGCCTTGCACATGATGCTGGTGAGGATCAGACCCGACGCGCCCACCAGCGATCCGGTGATGATCAGGGCGTGGTTGTTGAGCACGAAGCCGGCCATCGCCGCCGCCAGCCCCGAATAGCTGTTGAGCAGCGAGATCACCACCGGCATGTCGGCCCCGCCGATGCCCACGACCAGCGGAATGCCCGCCGCCAGCGACAGCAGGGCGATGAGGATCAGCAGCCAGCCCCAGCCGGGTTGTTCGAGCATGATCAGCGACAGCGCCAGCGGCGCGAGAATGAGGGCGGCGATCAGCACCTTGTGGAAAGGAAGCTGCACCGGCGTGCCGGGCACCCACTGCTTGAATACACCGCCCTGCAGCTTCGCGAATGCGACCAGCGAGCCCGTGAACGTGATCCCGCCGATCAGCACCGCCAGGCCGACCGATAGATCGTATGACTCACGGCCGTGGGTCGCGTACCAGCCGCAGGCCACCAGCAGCGACGCGATGCCCCCGAAGCCGTTGAGCAGGGCGACCATCTGCGGCATGCCGGTCATGGGCACGCGCACGGCGAAGATCACGCCGACCAGAGAGCCGATCAGCAGCGCCAGGGCGATCCAGATCAGCGAATGGGCCGTGGCCCCGTCGAGGTGGTAGAGCGTGATCGCCGAGGCGATGAGCATGCCCACCGCCGAAAGCAGGTTGCCCCGGCGGGCGGTGTTGACCTTGCTGAGCATTTTCAGGCCGTAAATGAACAGCACGGCCGCGAGCAGGTAGACGAGCGTCATCCAGTCCGTTTTGGCCAGAGCAAAGGTGGGCATGGGCAGTTTCCGGGCATCAGGCGACGGGTCTGCGGTTCCGGTCGCCAGGGGGCTGGAGGGTGGAGCTACTTCCTGGTCTTGAACATGCGCAGCATGCGGTCGGTCACCACGTAGCCGCCGACGACGTTGATCGTCGCGAAGATCACCGCCAGAAAGCCAAGGATCACCCCGAAGTGCAGCATGCTCTCATTCATCGCGCACAGCAGGGCGCCGACGATGGTGATGCCGCTGATGGCGTTGGACCCGCTCATCAGCGGGGTGTGCAGCGTGGCCGGCACCTTGGTGATGACCTCGAAGCCGACGAAAATCGCCAGCACGAAGACGACGATGTTCACGATCAGGGGGGATATATCCATGGTTCGATCTGCGGTTCAGGGTCCGGGTTCGGGACTCAGGGATCAAGTGGCCATCGCCAACCAGGTCATGCCCCGAGTTTCGTACGGACCAGGTCGTTGGTGATTTCGCCCTCGTGCGTGATGGCGGCGCCTTTCTGGATTTCATCGCCCAGGTCAAGCTTGAGCGTTGCGGCGGGCGTGTCGCCCTCGACGGGGGCGATGATTTCCTTGAGGAACGCGAGCATGTTGTTGGCGTAGGCCTGGCTGGCGTGCACCGGCAGCAGGGCCGGCAGGTTGAGCGTGCCGTCGATCACCACACCCTGCTCGGTGACGATGCGCTCGCCCGGCTTCGTGAGTTCGCAGTTGCCGCGCCCGGCATCGAGATCGGCGGCGATATCCACGACGATCGAGCCGCGCGCCATGCCGCGAACCGTATCGGCGGGGATCAACAGCGGCGGCGCCTTGCCGAAGATCGCGGCCGTGGCGATGACCGCGTCGGCGTTCTGCACGTGTCGGGCCATCTGCTCGATCTGCCGGCGGCGGTCCTCCTCCGTCTGCTCTTTGGCGTAGCCGCCGGCCGTCTCGGCGTCGGAGGTGGTGGGCCCGAGTTCGACGAAGCGAGCCCCGAGGCTCTGGACTTGTTCCTTGACCGCCGGCCGCACGTCATACGCCTCGACGATCGCGCCCAGCCGCTTGGCAGTGGCGATGGCCTGCAACCCGGCGACGCCCGCGCCCAACACAAACACCCGCGCCGGGGCCAGGGTGCCGGCCGCGGTGATGAGCATGGGCATCATCTTGCGGCAGGCATTGGCGGCCATCAGCACGGCCTTGTACCCGCCGATGTTCGCCTGGCTCGACAGCACGTCCATCGACTGGGCCCGGCTGATGCGCGGCACGAACTCCATCGAGAAGCTGGTGATCCGGCCCGCAACCAGCGCGCGGATCAGTTCTCCATGTTTCAGCGGCGCGAGCATGCCCAGGAGCACGGCCCCGGCCTTGAGCCGGCCCGCCTGCCGGGGCGTCGGCGGATGCAGTGTGACCACCACATCCACCGCGGCCCAGGTCGCGTCAAGGTCGTCGGCATTCACGAGGGTCGCCCCCGCATCGCGGTAGGCGGCGTCGTCATGGCCGGCCTCGCAACCGGCGTCGCGCTGGATCAGCACTTCAACAGGGGTCTTTTTATCGCTGGTCAGTTTCTTGACGGCCTGGGGTGTGAGTGGGACGCGCGTGTCGTGAAATTCGATCTGGCTGGGGACCAGCAGCTTCATGGGTGTCTTCCGCGGCGGAGTCGCCGTGCATCAAAAGGAATGGGCATGACTCTAACGAACTTTCGTTCCAGCGTCATATCCGCCACGGTCGGCCGCGACCCCGGCCGTGCGATTCAGGTGGCTGGGGACGGCGACGGTTCTATGGCGTCGTGCGACGACCAGGCCCATGCGCGGATCGACGAGGCGCGCCTGCGGACATTCGATATCATGCACCCCTCATGTCGGTGCAGATACACGAGTTCGCCCTCAGCACGTCGAAGCGCGATGACATGGTCGAGATCACCTCGCGGGTGGCGGCCATCGTGCGCGAAGCAGGAATTGAACGCGGCGACGTCGTGATCCATGTGCCGCACACCACGGCCGGGGTCACGATCAACGAAAACGCCGACCCCGACGTCGTCCACGACATGCTGGCCCAGCTCGATGAACAGGTGCCTTGGGAACGCGATTATTACCGGCACGGCGAAGGCAACAGCGCCGCACACGTCAAGGCGTCGATGATGGGCAGCAGCGTGACCGTTCTGGTCGACGACGGCCGGCTGCTGCTCGGTCGCTGGCAGGGCATCTGGTTTTGTGAGTTCGACGGACCGCGCCGCCGCAAGTGTCTTGCCCAGATTCGCTGCTTTACGTAGTCGCTTTCAAGCCCGTGGCCCGGCGAACGCGCAACCGTCGCGGCACCAGCGGGCCTGGCCACAGGCGATCGAGAGTCGCAACTGGCAGAGAGGTTGATCTTAAGTTCGCTTCAGGCGCCGCGGGAGGGGGCTTCCGGGGCGGGCGGGCGAAAGAAAAACCCCGCTGCCGCCGAAGCGACAACGGGGCGGAGGGGAGAAAGCTCTCTAATTGAAGCAGGTCGGTCAGGGACCTGCGTTCACTCCACATTTTTAGAGGATGAACCCTCACCGCGTCAAGCTTTATTGCGCGGACACCCGCAATTTTACCCTGTCGATGCCGCCGGGGCCAGTCGATCACGCGCTAAAATCGCCGCGCCGACAATTCCCGCATCGTCCCCGAGCTTGCTCACGACCAGCTTGCAGTCGTGCAGCTCGGCGGGGTGGACGTGCTCCTCGAAGGATTCCTGCACCAGCTCCAGGTAGTGGCGCCCCAGGGCCTCAACCAGGCCGCCGCCCAGCACAACACACGGTAAGCTTAGCATTGTCACGGTGTTAGCGATCGAAATGCCCACATAGTAGGCGCTGTGTTCGATCACGTGGGTCGCCACATAGTCGCCTTCCGCGAAGGCCGTTGCCAGTACCTTGGAGCGTATCTTGTCCAGCCGGCCGTCCACCGCGTCCACGATGCTGCTGTGGTGGTTCGAGAGAATCAGCTCCCTTATCAGGTTCACCACGGCGGTTCGGCTGGAAAAACTCTCCAGGGTCCGCCGCCCCAGCGAGCCGCCGGGCATGAGAATGGTCTGGCCGATTTCCCCAGCCGTCTGAAAATGGCCGTGGTAGAGCTTGCCCCCCAGGACCAGGCCCGCTCCGATCCCCGTGCCGACAAAAACCGCCAGCATGTCGTCGTAGGCTTTGCCCGCGCCCGCCCGGTGCTCGCCCCAGGCCCCGACATTGACGTCGTTGTCCACCGTCACCGGGATGCCCAGAATCTTCTGCAGCCGGTGGCCCAGCGGGTATTCGTCCCAGCAGAGATTGACCGCGTTGCGGACCACGCCCGTCTTGATGTTGACCGTCCCCGGCGCGCCGATGCCAAGACCCGCGATGTCGCCCGGGCCGTTCAGGTGTGACTTGAGGATCAGGTTGCTGACCGCCTCGACGATGCGGCTGAACACCCCGTCCGCGCCCTGCTCAGCCTTGGTCTTGACCTTGATCCGGTGCAGCACCTTCCCGCTGCCGCTGACCAGGCCCAGGCTGATGTTGGTGCCGCCCAGGTCGATGCCGATGCAGGGCTTGCCGTTGTCCTTGCCCATGAAGGTCCTCCGTGCGTAGGGCTGCGACGGCTCGTGCCGCCGGGGCGGTCGGGTGGTCAGGTCGCCATGGCCGGCGTTCGCTGGTGGTGGCCCGCCGCGTGCTCGAACGCGGCTGCGAAGTGCAGCAGGCGCCGTTCGTCGAAGGCCGGCCCGATGAGTTGCACGCCCACCGGCAGGTCGATCCCCTCATCGGTCGCGAAACCGCCGGGCAGGCTGATCGCGGGCAGTCCCGCGAGACTGGCCGGCACCGTGTAGACGTCGTTGAGATACATCGCCAGGGGGTCGTCAACCTTGTCGCCGAGCTTGAAGGCCGGGCTCGTGGCCGTCGGGCAGAGAATCGCGTCGCACTGTGCGAATGCCGCGTCGAAGTCATTCTTGATCAGTCGGCGGACCTTCAGGGCCCGCAGATAGTAGGCGTCGTAGTAGCCGCTGGACAGCGCGTAGGCGCCGAGCATGATGCGGCGTTTCACCTCCGGACCGAAGCCCTCGGCCCGCGAGGCCGCATACAGGTCGACGAGGTCGGCCGCGTCCTTCGCGCTGTGGCCATAGTGCACGCCGTCGTAGCGGGCCAGATTGCTCGACGCCTCCGCCGTCGCCACCAGGTAGTACACCGGGATGCCGTACTCCGTGTGCGGCAGGTCGACCTCGACGATCTCGGCTCCGAGATCACGGTAGATCTCGATGGCCGCATCGATCGCCGCGGCGACGGCCGGGGCGTTGTCGTCGGACAGATACTGCCGGGCGAGTCCGATGCGCGCCGGTCCATCCGTGTCGAGGCGCTCGTCGAGTGCGACGGCGAGGTCGGGCACGGGCAGATCCGCGCTGGTGGAGTCCAGCGGATCGTGGCCGGCCATGACGGCCGTGAGCAGGGCCGCATCCGCGACCGTGCGGGTCAGCGGGCCGATCTGATCGAGGCTGCTGGCAAAGGCGACCAGGCCCCAGCGGCTGATGCGTCCGTACGTTGGCTTGAGCCCCACAACCCCGCAGTACGCGGCCGGCTGGCGGATTGACCCGCCTGTGTCGGTGCCCAGGGCTGCCGCGCAGAGGCGTGCGGCCACCGCGGCGGCCGACCCGCCCGACGATCCGCCCGGCACGCGGCGCGTGTCCCACGGGTTGAGTGTCTTCTGGAAGGCTGAGTTTTCGGTGGACGAGCCCATGGCGTACTCGTCCATGTTGGTCTTGCCGAGGATCACCGCGCCGGCGGCTTCGAGGCGTTGCACGGCCGTGGCCGTGAAGGGCGCCTCGAAGTTCTCGAGCATCTTCGATGAGCAGGTCGTGCGGCCGAACTCGGTGCACAGCAGGTCCTTGATCGCCAGGGGTACGCCCGCCAGCGGTCCGGCCGACTCGCCCGCTTTCAGCTTCGCGTCGACCGCCCGGGCACGCTCCAGAGCCCGGCTGTGAAACACCTGCGTGTAACAGCGCAGCGTCGGGTCGAGGGCGTCGATCCGCTGGAGATAGGCCTGCGTCGCCTGCTCGGCCGTGAGCGACCGGTCGGCAATGGCGTCGCGAAGTTCGATGGCGGTCAGGTCAATCGGCTGCATGGCGGCGGGGTCGGGCTCTCAGTCCTGCGGGCTTGGGTCCGGGTCGGAGGCGATCGAAAGTCGTCCAGTCACAATCGAAAAACAGCCTTCCTCTAGGCGCCCGGCCCGTCGCCGAGAATCTTAGTGACCTTGAAGAACGGCGGGTCCTGTTGCGGCGCGTTGGCCAGCATCTGCTCGGTCGGCCGCCCCGGTTGCGGCGTATCGTCGCGAAGCACGCTGTGCATATCCAGGGCATGGGCCATCGGCTCGACGCCTTCGACGTCCAGCTCATTGAGCTTCGACACATACTCCAGGATCGCCCCGAGCTGATCGGTGAAGTGGCGCACTTCCTCTTCGCTGAGTTTCAGCCGCGCCAGATGGGCGACGTGGCGGACCTGATCTTCACTGATGGTCTGGGACATGGGCCAGCCTCCGCTGCCGCCGACAAGCCGGCAGGGCCTGCATCAGCCGGCAATATACGCCATTCGCCTGCTTCGCGTGCGCAGCCGATCGGCGCTAAGATGGACTTGTGGATGAAGCCCATCCACCGACCGTTGACCCTGGACTCTAGACCTTGGACCGTGAACCTCGGACCGCGGACTTCGGCCCTCGGACGCTGGTCTCTGGACCCCTGACTCGGACACCCGCCATGGCTGACGCCAAGCTGCTCGAATGCTTCGATAACCCGAACCCGCGCCGCGACTACGTCATCGAGCACGTGGCCGAGGAATTCACCAGCGTCTGTCCCAAGACCGGCCACCCGGACTTCGGCACCGTCACGCTGCGCTACGTGCCCGACAAGCGGTGCGTCGAACTCAAGAGCCTGAAGCTCTACTACCAGAGCTATCGCAACGACGGCATTTTTTACGAAGCGGTAACAAACAGAATGTGCGATGACCTGGCGGCCGCGATGGCCCCGCGCTGGATGGTGCTCCGCACCGACTGGAAAGGCCGCGGCGGCATCCGCTCGACCATCACCGCCACCATGGGCGACGTGCCGGCCTAGGCCGTCAGGCGGTCGCCCCGTGGGCCCGCAGCACGGGTGGGATGCGCTCGAGCCCGCGCTGCATGGCGTGATCCAGAGCCGTTCGGCCCTGGGCGTCGACGGCCTGGACATCCGCGCCGGCGGCGATGAGCATTTCGGCGATCTCGGCCATGTCTTCGGGTTGTGTGGCGTTCATGATCAGCGGTGTGACGCCCTCGAACTTGCTCCCGGGCCGGGTGTTGCGGCTGTCGACCTGCGCGCCGCGCTCGAGCAGCAGACGCACACAGTCGGGGGCGTGCTCAGCCGCCCAGTGCAGAGGCTTGCCGCCGATCCAGTTGTTCTCCTCGGCTTCAATATCCGCGCCGGCGTCGAGCAGCATGGCCACGATGTCCACTTTGTTGTTGTGTGACGGCCAGTGCAGCGGTGTGTCGCCGATCCAGCCACGCTGGTGCACGCTCAGGGGGTCACGCTCGATGTGCTGGCGGACAACGTCGGCCCAGCCTTCGCGGGCGGCGAGGTTGATGGCCACCCCCAGGCCGTTGGTGCCGGAGGCTTGGTCGGGGATCTCATGCAGGAAGTAGTCGACGACGTCCTGGTGCCCGGCCCACGCCGCTTCGATGACCGGCGGATAGGTGGCGTGCGGGTGGGTGTAGACTTCCGCGCCGCGTTCGACGAGCAGGCGACAGATGGCAAGTTTGCCGTGACGTGCGGCGAACTGCAGCGGCGTGAGCTGATAGGCCCGATCGCCGGCTCCGCGCGGGCCTTCGCTGCTGTGGGCATGCACCAGGTCAGGATTGGCGTCGAGCACCGTCCCCACCGCGTCGGCATTGCCGTCGGCAATGAGCGTGTAGATGGACGCCGCCGGTCTCTCCGTTGCGAGGTTCTTCACGTGAGCCATCAGCTTCGGCCAGCTCGCGAAGCCGTACGACCTCGCCAGCTCGTGCTGGGCATCGGTCAGCTTCATGCTGGCGCGATCACGCTGCTGGCTCTTGTGAAGGTCCTTGGCCTGCTTGCGGAGAAACTCAACGTTGGCGGACGGCGGCAACGGCCGCTGAGGGGAAGTAGTCACGAGGACCTCCTTTCGCTGCTGCCCGTGGTCCGCCGAGATCGGGCTGAAAAGAGGTTGATCGTGATGTCGAGCGGCGAACGGGTGGGTTCAACCCTTTCCGCGGACAGGACGCGCCCTGAGCACGTGCCTGTGATTGTAGTGCGGCGGGTTCCGGGCGGGCAAGGCCAAGGGCCATGTTCGGCCGAATGTCAGTTCCGTCGCCGCCGGAGCGTCAGCACGAGCCCCGCGACGAGAACCAGGGCGGCTGACGGCTCGGGCACCACGGTTTCGATCTGGAAGGTCGCGACCTTCGGCGACTTCTCGTAGTCGTCCGGGTTGCTCACGCGCTGCGTCCCGTCCGCGTTGAACGTGAGCGTGCCCCAGGTCTCTTCCGCCTTGCCGTCGCCCTGTTTCTTGTCGTGCAGGATCCAGACCATGTAGCCCGTCGTCTTGCCGTTCGCGTCGACGATTCGGCGGACCGCTCCGACGAACACGGCATGAGCCCCGAGGTCGGTGCCGTCCGCCTTCGTGCCCATGTGGACGACCATTTCGACATCGCCCTTGTCCTTGATGGCCTTGAAGACCTTCTCCCAATCGGTGGTCTGTTCCGTCGAGATAGGAAGGTCGTTGTCGCCGGTGTACTTGTCCTTGCCGGCCAGGAAGTTCGCGACCGTGGTGCCTTTGCCGCCGATGTCGGTGCCCATGGCCGTCTTCAGTTCGCCGTAGACGGTGGCGATGTCGTCGGTGATGGAGACGTTGTCGTGGATGTTGGCCAGGTACTTGAGCGATCGGGCGGCTGACGCGGGGCCGCAGCCCATCTTCTCCTCGCTCAGCGGCTTGGGCAGGTTGGCGTTGCCTTCGCCAAAGTCGCCGCGAGCCCCGTCGCCGAGCGTCTCGCCCTCGCGAGCGCCGACGAAGTGGCTCGCCGGCGCCGGCGCGCCGATGTTGGTGCCTCCGCTGAAGCTCTCACCATCGAGCATGCCCTCCATACCACCGAACAGCACGCCTGCGGAGGCGACCGCCGCCGTCTGCATGGCGCCGCCGACCGGCACAGCGCCCAGCGGCGCCGCATTGAACGTCAGGCGGTAGTCCAGGGTGGTCACATCCATCGAGCCGGATGTGACGCCCAGGTCGAAGGTGACGTTGGACGGCAGCAGGTCTCCAATGGCCGCCGCATCGGCCACGACCATCGGCAGATTCCGCACCGCCCAGTTGTCCCCGCCGCCCGCCACGGCGGTGACCAGATTCAGGTAGCCGTAGTAACCGACGCCGCCCGTCACCGGGTCGTCGAAGGTCAGGTTGGTCAGGTCATCGGCTGTCAGTTGCAGGTTCACCTGGCCCCAGTCGGAGTTCTCGCTGACATAGCCGCCGGCTCCGTCAAGCCAGTTGAGTTGTTCGAAGCTGATCAGCGCGGCATGTGTCGAGGAACCAGTCAGCAGGCAGGCAAAGCACGGCATGGCGCGCAGTACGGCGCGAGACCAATGAGAGTGTGACATGTTCGCCCCTCCACAAGGCGATGAGGACACGGATGAGTCAAAAGACCAGTTAATATTGTAACCGGTCGGTTCTGCGCCACAAAGCTCATTGAGCGCGACGGGCTGGAAAATGGCTGAGGCGACGGGCAGTGAACGCTGTCGGCGTCGACTGTCGTCGGTCACGCCAGGTTGCAGAGCTGGAAGCGGTTGCCATCGGGGTCAGGCCCGTCGCAGAGCTCGAGGGAGCCGTAGCGGTGGTGCTCGCCCATGGCCACGCCCAGGCTGACCAGACGTGCACGTTCGGCCGCGATGTCGGCGCAGTGAAAGCTGATCTTGTGGGCGCAGCCGCCTTCGCCCGCCGCGCCGCCCGTCCCCGCCTTGTGCAGGGCGATAGTCGCTGCGCCCGCGTCAAACTCGCGCCACTGCGGATCGTCAGCGTCCTGGCCGGCCTTGGGCGGCAGGCGCAGCACATCGCGGTAGAACACAGTCATCTCGTCCATGCGATGGGTGAAAAGAATCACACGGACAAGGCGATAGGGCGGCGATGACTGCATGAAAGGGCTCCCCGGCGGCACGTGCTTTCGATCCTGTCATGATAGCTGGCTCCGGCCCGGCGGCGCTGCTACCTTATGCGCCGCCCGGCCACGCGGCCGCTTCGTTGTCCGATGTCGGATGTAAAACGAGCACACGATCATGAGCATACTCGTCGACGGTAACACCAGGGTCATCTGCCAGGGCATTACGGGTTCGGCCGGTGCGTTCCATACGAAGGCGTGTCTTGACTACGGCACGAAGATGGTCGGCGGCGTGACGCCCACCAAGGGCGGGACGAAGGATGCCAACGGCCTGCCGGTGTTCAACACCTGCGCCGAGGCGGTTGAGGCCACCGGCGCCGACGCCACGATGATCTTCGTGCCCCCGGCCTTCGCCGCCGACTCCATCCTCGAAGCCGCCGACGCCGGCATCAAGCTCATCGTCTGCATCACCGAGGGCATCCCCGTGATGGACATGATGCGCGTCCGTCGGGCTCTGAACCTCAACAGCGGCAGAGGTGTGCGGCTAATCGGCCCCAACTGTCCGGGCGTCATCACCCCCGGCGAGAATGGCGGGGGCTGCAAGATCGGCATCATGCCCGGCTACATCCACAAGCCCGCCGACAAGGCCGAGAGCGGCCGGGCTGTGGGCATCATCAGCCGCTCGGGCACACTCACCTATGAAGCGGTCTGGCAGTGCTCGAACCTGGGCATCGGCCAGACCACGTGCGTGGGCATCGGCGGCGATCCGGTGCGCGGGCTCAATTTCGTCGACTGCCTCGTGCAGTTCAACGCCGACCCACAGACCGACGGCATTGTGCTCATCGGCGAAATCGGCGGCAGCGACGAGGAGCAGGCGGCTGCGTTCATCAAAGACCACGTGCGCAAGCCGGTGGTCGCGTTCATCGCCGGCCGCACCGCGCCCCCCGGCCGACGCATGGGCCACGCGGGGGCGATCATCGACGGCGGCGGTGGAGGGGCGGACTCCAAGCTCGCGGCCCTGCGCGAGGCCGGCTGCTTCATCGCCGACAGCCCCGCCGACATCGGCCCGCAGATGGCCAAGGCCCTGGCCATCTGACGCCGCGTCATGTCGCGGGCCGTCACAGCACCTTCTTCCCCCAGGGAGACCGTAATGGATTACGCCAAGCCAATGCGTCGGGCGCTATGGTGCGCGATGTGCGTCGCGGCGCTGTCGCCTTTGGGCTGCGCCCGTTACACCACGCCCGGTCCCGGCGCCGATCTGGCGCGCCTCACCGGGCTGACGCCCGAGCAGATGCGCGCCGCCACCGACACGCAAATCCAGCAGGTGCTGGATCGCAACCCGCTGTCGCCCATGCCGGCGATTCTCGCGGTGGCCCGCGTGCAGGGGTCGGGGTACAGCTCCCACAGTGTGCGGCAATCCTACGGCCTGGGGGGGTATTCCGTGGTCACCACGCGCGACATCGAACGCGACAGCGACTACCAGCGCATCGCCGCGATGCCGATGGTCGCCGACCTGGTCACGATCAGCAGGCTGTTTCTGCCCAAGCAGCTTGAGGATCACCAGCAACTGCGCGAGGCCGCGGCCGCGGCCCACGCCGACATGTTGCTGATCTACACGCTGGATACCGCCATGGGCGTCAAGGATCTGTTGGAGCCCGCGTCGGTCATCACGCTGGGCCTGTTCCCCAGCCAGCAGGCGCAGGTGAGCAGTTCGGCCGCCGCGGTGCTGCTCGACACACGGACGGGTTTCCTTTATGGCTCGGTCGAGGCGACCGAACACCGCCGCCAGGCGGCCAATGCCTGGACCAGCGCCCAGGCTGTCGATGACGCGCGCCAGGCCGCCGAGCGCGCCGCTTTCGAGGCGATGCTTGATGAGTTCGAACATCTCTGGGCCGACGTCGTCCGCCGCCGCCTGCCGCAGGGTGCCGATGTCGAGGCCCTGCAACGCGAGCTGGGGGCGAAAGACGCCGAGAGTCCCGACGCACCAAGCGGCCAGTAGGCTGACGAACCACACCCCATGCGTGGAGGATGCATTCCCTACCGTCGGCGGCGCCGCGCACGGCAACCCGACCGCGTGTGTGGCATCAGACCGCCGCGGTCATACGCTGGCGCTGCTGTTCGGCAGCCTGTGTGATCTGCTCCCAGAAATCCGCGTCATACGCATAGAGCAGGTCGAACATCGCCGCGACGCTGGCGTCCGTGGCCACCACGTCGATGCTGCTCACCGATCGTCCGTTCACCCGGTAGGGTTCGCCGGGCTGGGCTTCCTGCAGGTCGTATTTGCCGATCGAGCTGATGAGCATGCGGGCCTCGTTGGTCACGCCCTCGATGGCGAAGTTGGTCACGCCCTTGGCCCCGGCTTCCACCAGCGCCGTCTCACCGGCGAAGTCCTCGGCGAACTGGCTGCGGCCGGCCATGGCCGCGATCAGGAACGCCTTGCCGAACGCGACGGCGTCCGCCCCGAGGCACAGCGCCTTGGCCAGGTCGCGCCCGGTCAGCAGGCCCCCGGCGATCGTGTAGTCCAGATTCCGGTATCGCTGGCGAGCTTTGTGGATGGCCGCCATGCACGTGAGCATGGGCAGGCCCATGTCGTTCATGGGGCCCAGCGGGCTCATGCCCGTGCCGCCCTCCGAGCCGTCGACCGTCAGGTGAATGCGCAGTCCGTAGCGGCTGGCCACATCGTCGAGAATCTGAATCTGCGTCATCAGGTCGCCGTACGGCCCGGTCTTGAACCATAGCCGGGCTCGCGGGTAGCGCTCGGCCATGTCGACCAGTTGCCGTTCGAGCGATTCGGGTGTGGCCGTCCCGGGTACCGAGTGCCGCTGGTAGAGCGACTGTTCGGTCTCGAAGGGATTCACCGGAAAGTGGTACAGGTCATAGAGCCGCTGGGCGGTGGACCGGTTGATCTTCACCTCCCCGCCCATGCCCGGCTTGGCGCCCTGTCCGCCCTTGGCTTCGAAGCCGATCAGGCCAGCCTGGAAATACTCCGCCAGCTCCGGGTCGTTGTACACGCGGTTCCAGACGCCCGCCCGGGCGTCCTCGACGTTCTGCTGCACCACCACGCCGCCGCTTCCGGCGCAGTGTGCGGTGAACGCCCGGATGCGGTCTTTGAGCGTCGGCTGGTTGGCGTCGATGCGCTCTTCGTAGCCCCACATGTTCACGACGTTCTCACCGATGCAGCAGACCATACCCCCGCGCGCCGCCCCGACGCCCAGGTCCGGCGAGATCGAGTTGGCCACCGGTGTCGAGCCCATGGCCGCGACGACGATCGGCGTTTTGACCTTGAAGCCGCCAAGCTCGCGCTGGGAATTGGTGTGAATGTAAAGCGGTTCGTTGCCGATCGCCTCACGCTTGGCGACACGGGCGGTGCCGAGCAATTCCGGCACCAGCACCATGTCGCGCAAGGCCTTGTAGCGCGGCACGCCGGGCAGGTACTGTTCGCCGGCCGACTGCGTGCGGCCGAAGGCTGTCGAGGCCGAGTCATCGCGGCTGGGGAAGTTGCCTTCCAGGCCGTGGTGGGCCGTCCGCGCGGCGTAGCAGAGGGTTGGACCACGGTCACCGCAGAAGTTGCAGTGGGTGCATAGAACGTCCTGAATCTTGAACATGCCATCCTCCGATCGTGCGCGGCAGCCGATGGCCGCCCGCGAGGTCGCTCCGCGGCGATGCGCCCAGACGCTGATCGACGCTCGAAACCCCGGACGGCCGACGCCGGGGCATGATGAGCATAGTATAAGATCGGAAGATATTCTAACCAAGCCCTTTTTCGGATACAGGCTGACGGCGACCTCCGGCCGGTGGTGGCGGGGCGGACGGTTACCGCTCGGGCTCGTCGCCATTGGCCGCCGCTTCCGGCGGCTCGATATGCACCGTCACGTTTGCCTGACCCAGCAGGCGTTCAATCTTGTGTTCAAGCTCGCTGGCCAACTGGTGGCTGCGACGCACCGTAAGACCGCCGTCGACCTGCACATGCACGTCCACCCAGTGGAATGCTCCGCTGTGCCGGTGCCTCAGCTTGTGGTAGCCGTGGATCGGCCCGCCGACACTCGCATCCAGCACGCCGCGGATGGCCGCGTCATCGGCCGGATCGGCCCGATCCATCAATCCATTGGCCGCCTCGACCAGCAGCCTCCAGCTCGTGCGCAGAATCAGCGCCGCCATCACCAGCGCCACCAGCGGGTCCAGCCAGACACGTCCGGTCAGCTTCACCAGCACCAGCGCTCCCAGGACCGCGGCCGTGCTGGCGAAGTCGGTCATCAGGTGTTTGCCGTCGGCGATCAGCACGGCGTTGGCGTGCCGCCGGCCGACGCCCCAGACATACGCCGCCAGCCCCGCCGTCAGTATGCTCACGATCCCCACCAGCACGATGCCCAGTTCCAGCCGCGGCAGCGGCCGATTCCCGATGAAGCGCAGGACGGCCTGGACGCCCACAACGATGCCCGCCAGCAGGATCAGGCCGCCTTCGACGCCCACCGCCAGTGACTCGACCTTGCCGTGGCCGTAACGGTGGGTCGCGTCGGCGGGGCGGTTGGCCAGCGACACGGAAAAAATCATCAGGCCGGCCGCCACGACGTTCACGATCGACTCGAAGGCGTCGCCCAGCACCGCCACCGAGTCGGTCGCGAAATAGACGCCGAACTTGATGGCGGTGATACACAGGCCCGCGATCAGCGCCGTCCAGGCCGTGCGCCGCACGACGGGGAAATCAGGCTGCGGCCGTGGCTCGGGCATGCCGCAGAGTGTACCGCAAGCTGTGTCTGTGCCGCGAGCATCTCGCGACGGCGCAAAAAGCAAAGAGCCCACCCGTGGCGCGAGGTGGACTCTTTTAGAGACGCACAATGTCATCGTCAGCCGACGCGATGGCCGCCGCCGATGCCGCTATTGTAACGACAAGTCCAGTTCATGTCCCGTCAAACGTCGATACGCATCGAGATATTTCCGAAGCGTGTTGTTCACGATCTGCTCAGGCAGCGCCGGCGCGGGAGGCGTCTTGTCCCAGGCGCCCTGGGCGACCAGCGTCTCCAGGAAGTTGCGCACGTACTGCTTGTCGAAGCTCGCCTGATCGCGTCCCGGCTCGTAGTCGTCGACCGGCCAGAAACGCGAGCTGTCGGGTGTGAGCACCTCGTCGATCAGAATCGGCTTGCCGCCTTCGTCATACGAGCCGCCGTCCACCGGCAGGCCGAACTCGAACTTCGTGTCCGCCAGGATGATGCCGCGCCGGGCCGCGTAGTCATGGCCCATCTGGTAGAGCGCCAGACTCAGATCCCGCAGCGTCGTCATCAAGGGCGTGCCCACGATCGCGCAGGCCCGCTCGAAGCTGATGTTTTCGTCGTGGCCGTCATCGACCTTCGTCGCGGGGGTGAAGATCGGCCGAGGCAGCTTTTCGCACTGCCGCAGCCCCGCGGGCAGGTGCACCCCGCACACCGTCCGGCTCTTCTGGTACTCCTTCCAGCCTGAACCCGCCAGGTAGCCGCGCACCACGCACTCGATGGGCACCACCTTCGTCTTGCGGCCGATCATCACGCGCCCGCGAAGCTGCTTCCGCTGCTCGTCACGGAGTCCGGGGATGTCGGCCGGGTCGGTCGAAATCAGGTGGTGGTCCAGCTTGGCCCCGAGCTTCTTCTCGATCATGTCGAACCAGAAGCGGCTGATCTGCGTGAGCACCACGCCTTTGCCGGCGATGCCGTTGGGCATCACCACGTCGAAGGCGCTGATGCGGTCGCTGGCGACGATCACCAGGGCCTTGGTCCCGTCGGTCAGCGTGGCGTCGTAGATGTCGCGCACTTTGCCCTGCCGCCGTCCAGGCAGCGGCAGGGCGGTGGTCATCACGGCATCGTCAGCGGTCAGTGTCATGTCGTGTATCCCTCAAGTTATATGATCTTATCGATGTATGGGCGATGTTCCCGTAGCGCGTCAGAACTGCCGCAGGAAGCGGATGTCGTTCTCGTAGAACCAGCGGATGTCGCCGATGCCGTACTTGCGCATCGCCAGCCGCTCGATGCCCAGGCCGAACGCGAAGCCGGTCCACTGCTCCGGATCGTAGCCCACCGCCTCGAACACCGCCGGGTCCACCATCCCGCAGCCGCCGATTTCCATCCACTGCTCCTGCCCGCCGAGGGTGATCTTCACCTCCATCTCGGCCGACGGCTCGGTGAACGGGAAGAAGCTCGGCCGCAGCCGCACGTCCGCGTCCGGCCCGAAATACAGGTGGGCGAACTGAAGCAGCGTCGATTTCAGGTCGACCATGCTCACGCCCCGGTCCACGCAAAGTCCTTCGATCTGGTGGAACATCGAGGTGTGCGTTGCGTCGTGCTCGTCGGGCCGGTACACGCGGCCGATGGCGACGATGCGCACCGGCGGCGGCTGCTTTTCCATCACGCGAATCTGGATCGTGCTCGTCTGGCTGCGCAGCAGGTGCGTCGGGCCGATGTAGAAATTGTCCAGCGGATCGCGGGCTGGATGCTCGGGTGGAATGTTCAGCGCCACGAAATTGTGGTGCTCGTCTTCGATCTCCGGCCCGGTGGCGACGCCGAAGCCCATGCGGCCGAACACTTCCGTCAGATCGTTGATCGTCTGCGTGAGCACATGCACGCGGCCGAGCCCCAGCGGCAGGCCGGGCTCGGTCACGTCGATCTCCGAGGCGCCGCCGGCCTCGCGGGCCGCCCGCGCGTCACCCAACTCGCCCTTGCGCGCCTCGAACGCCTGCTCCAGCTTCTGACGCAGCGCGTTGGCCTTCTGTCCGAAGCGTGGTTTCTGCTCGCGCGGTACGTCCTTGAGCAGCCCCATCAGATCCTTCAGGGCCCCCTTGGAGCCCAGGTACCTGATGCGAAACCGCTCCAGATCGTCGGCCGACGCCACCTGTTGCAGATCGGCGTCCGCCTGGGTTTCAAGTTCGTCGATTCGTTCCAGCATGCTCACTGCCTTTGAAGCTTTCCCAACGTCGCCGCAGTGCGGTGCGTGCAAGTCGGCGTCAGGCCTGCGGCTGGGCGACGCGCATTCGCTTGCCCATCACCCGGAAGCCGATGTCGCCACGGTAAAACGCGCCGCTGAAGTGAATCTTCTCACATGCCGCGTTCGCTTTCCGCTGCGCCGCCTTCAGGTCGGAACCCAGAGCGCAGACGTTCAGCACCCGTCCGCCGGCCGTCACCACCTGGCCGTCCTTGCTGGTCGTTGTGCCGGCGTGAAAAATGCGAACGTCCTTGTCCGCCTCGGCCTTGTCGATGCCGGTGATCGGCTTGCCCTTCTCATAGTCGCCGGGGTAACCGCCGCTGGCCATCACCACGCAGCAGCAGCAACGTTCGTCCCAGCTCAGGTCGATCTCATCCAGTCTCTGTTCGCACGTGGCGATCATCGCCTCCAGCAGATCACCCCGCAGGCGGATCATCAACGGCTGGCATTCGGGGTCGCCGAACCGGCAGTTGAACTCGATCACTTTGGGCCCGCCGGCCGTCAGCATCAGTCCCGCGTACAGCACTCCCTGATACGTGATGCCGTCGCGCCGCATCGCATCGACGATCGGCACGAGGATGTCGGTCTCGATCACACGCATCAGGTCGTCGCTGACCAGCGGCGTCGGGCAGTAGGCGCCCATGCCGCCCGTGTTCGGGCCGCTGTCGCCCTCATGCACCTGCTTGTGGTCCTGCGCGGGGTCGAGGACGTAGATGTTCTGACCGTCCACCAGCGCCAGCACCGAAAGCTCCTGGCCCACAAGCCGTTCTTCCACGACCACGGTATCGCCCGCTTGGCCGAAAGCCCTGTCGCCCATGATCTGGCGGACCGCGGCCTCGGCCTCTTCGGGCGTGTCGCAGACAATCACGCCCTTGCCCTTGGCCAGACCGGCCGCCTTCACCACCACCGGCGTCTCGCGGGCCCGCACATACGCCAGCGCCGGACGCATGTCCGTGAAGGTCTTGAACTCGGCCGTGGGCACGGACGCTGCCCGCATCAACGTCTTGGCGTAGGCCTTGTCAGCCTCCAGCCGCGCCGCCTCGGCCGTCGGCCCGAATACCCACCGACCCGGGCGCCGCAGTCTGTCGGCCAGCCCCGCCGCCAGCGGATCCTCCGGGCCGATCACGATCAGCTTCACGTCATGCTGGCGGCAGAAGTAGTCGATGGCGTCGACGTTCTTGGTGTTCACCGGCTCGATGGTGAGCTTGACGTTCTCACCCACCGTCGCGGTGCCGGCGTTGCCGGGCGCGCAATAAAGCTTGCCGCAGCGCGGGCTCTGGCGCAGTTTCCAGCCCAGGGCGTGCTCGCGGCCGCCGCTGCCGATGATCAGGACGTTCACCTTGGCGGCCGACGCGAGGGGGGGCGGCGTGTCAGCGGTTCGATTCGTGCTCATGACGCGGCATGATAGCGGATCGACCGCGCCACGACCGCCCGATGTGCGGTCTCAAGCCCGCGCCCTGGACACACTCATCGCTGGACGTCCAGCGGGCCATCCGCGGTCGATGACGCGTCCGTCGAGGCATGGGGCGTCGACGGGCCGCGACTCGCCAGCCAGCGTCGCAGAAAGCCTTCCGCCGGCTTGCCGCGCACGCCATAGCCGCTGTCCGCATCACCACCGTGATGGTACGGATCCCAATGATAGAACATCACCCCCGCGAAGCCGGTCCCTCGTGGCTGCGACGCGGGCGTCAGCAGATCGTCCCACGCCGCGAGAAACGATGCATACCCCAGCGCCTGGGCTGCGTGATCCACCGTCTGGTCGGTCCGGGCGACGTAGTTCCACGGATCGCGCATCGCCCACGGCAGACTCGGATAGCCCAGCTCGCTGATCAGCACCGGCCGCCTCTGCGTCGCGGCATACGCCAGCACCGACTCGCGAATCTCCCGCCACCGTTTGGCGATCAAGGCGTTGTCAGGCTCGTCCGCGTCCGTCAGCGCCAGCACGTTCCAGTAGCCGCTGATGGCGATGGCGTCCAGCGCGTCCCAGTACGTCGGCCAGTGGTAGTGATCCCAGTTGGTCGAATAGCTGAGCAGGCCGCCAAACCGTTCCCGGCAGCGCCCGATCCACGCACGCCAGCGCTTGTCCTGCGTCTCGGTCGAGATGAGTTCCGAGCCGACATAGAAAAGATCGACCCGCTGCTGGCCGGCGATGTCCAGGAACTCGCCCATCACCGTTTCATAGCTGGCCCACCAGGCGTCCCAGTTTTCGACGGCGATCTTGCCCCGCCACTCATTGCCTCGGGGCCGGTCAAAGAGCACGATCGGCATCAACGCTGTCCGCAGGCCGCGCTGCCGGGCCCGCGCGAGCAGAGTGGTGATGTGCTCCGTGGTCGCCGATCGGCTGGGAGCGATCAGACGCTCGATCTTCGTGGCCGCGCCGTCGGTCTGGTATGCCGGCGTCACGATCTGAAGGCCCGTGCAGCCCAGAGCTGCCACCTGGTCGATCGCCTCCAGATACGCCTCGATGGAATCTGTGTGATGCAGGTTGATCGAGAAGCCGATCCAGGGCTCGGTAAACCTCGTACCGCTGGCTGTCGCGTCAGACAGTTCGTCCCCCGGCGCCGCCGATGGATGGGGCTCCATCGCCGCGGCATCGCTCCCACGCTCACCATGCAGTCCCGCGCCGGATGTCTCACGGATGCCCGGCAGCGGGTCGTCGGCTGGATCGGCCGTCCACCACGACCACGTCGCCCCCAGCGACGCCAGGGCATAGAAGCCCAGCGCCGTCAGGCCGAGGCGCACCCACATTCGATTCGCACCCCTGCGCATCGCGGTTCCGGTCTGAGGGTTTCAGGACGGCACGGATCAGCGGTCGACCCTTAGAACGGAGGGCCCTGCGAGTCATCGGTCTGGCCGCCCTGCATCTGCATCATCTGGGCTTGCATGTTCATGCCCGCCTCCGCCACCGCGCTGATCGTCGCCAGCGGCAGGTACACACGCTTGGTCAGCCCGCCCTCGCCGGTCACCGCTCCGAAGCCCAGTGGCGGCAGGTCCGCCGCCAGTTCCAGCGGCGGCATCCCCATCATCGCGATGAACCCGTTGATCGCGTCGACCACCGCGTTGACGTTCAAATAGCCCTGCACCGTCGCGCCCTCGAGAAGGCCCGCCTCACGCACCGCGGTCAGACCCGCGTTCGTGCCGACGCCCTGGCCGTTGTCGATCAGCACCAACGCCTCCCGCACGGCCTCCAGGTCCAGCGTCGTGGTCGTCAGCACCAGGCCGTTCTTCACCCCGATGTAGCCCTGCGAGCTGGACGCGCCCATCATGCCCGCCATCGGGCCCATCTCGGCCATCAGTTGCGGGGGCATCTGCATGGAAGTCGAATAGCTGGCCAGCTTGACCCCCTCGACCTCCACGGCCTCGGGCCGGAACGTGGTCTGGAACCGGATCATGGGAGCGTCCGACGGTTGCGACGGGGAGGCGCTGTCCGATTCGCTGTCCATTTCCTGCGTCGTCGCGCTTGCCACGCCGGGCAGGGCGACCGCCAGTCCGTTCAACGATTCAAACATCGCCTGGGTCTGAGCCATGTAGGCGTCCGGGTCGGTCACCTGGGTGAGGCTCACCGCTTTGAGGCCCGACATCATGGCCATGAACCCGCCCGCCGGCATCGCATACGTAGCCGTCTGGGCCTGCACGCCTTCGGTGACGGCGGCGGCGCGCTCGATCATCTCGGCGACCCACCGCATCTGCTCCACGCCGTCCAGGGCGGTCGCCAACTGCTCCATGAGCTCGACCATGTGGATCGCGCGGTGGTCGATCGCCAGCGCCATCAGGTAGTTCTCGCCCGGCACGCGGTTGAGCAGGTCGGCCAGATCGGCGCTCTCGCCATCTGCGGGCGCCGTCAGAAGTTTGCCCCAGGGCGAATCCGCGGCTGTCTGGGCGCTGAAGCTCATGCCCAGCCCGTCCGCCGTCATATCCATCGCCACCACCGCGGCCCGCGCGTCGCGCAGGAAGGACCGCATGGCCTGCCCGTATAAGTCGACCATCTGGCCCGCCATCGCATCACCGCCGGCGGCCGCCTGCGTTTCGGCCGCGGCCATGCCCTGCGACAACACCGACATCCACGCCTCGCGGTGGTCTTCCACGTTGATCAGAATCGCCAGATCCGCATCGCCCAGCGTCCGACCGCCCAGCGAGCCCAGGCGATCCGCCGCCGCGGCCGCCGCCGAGCCGTCCGGCTCGTACGCCGCCACCGCCGTCTCCGTCAGACCCATCACCGCGAACCGACCGTCCGCGACCTTCTTCAGATAACCGGTGGTGCCCATCCCCGAGATGGTGCCCGAGGCAATGGGGGCCGTCGCGTCCCCGCCGTAGTTGCCCACCAGCGCGTCCCAGTCGGCGACCGGAACCACGATCATCGCCTGCTGGTTCTTCGGCGCATCGAGCGTGCCCAGCACGACCATCGCCGGCCCGTTCTCGTCCAGGCCGTTGATCAGCCCCGTATTCGTCTTGATGAGGCCCAGCAGATCGGCCAGGGGTGTGGGCGGCGCCCCGACCGCGGCGTTGAGCATGGCGGCCTTGCCGCTCAGTTCGGCCAGGCTCGGCGTGTACACAATCACGGCAGCATCCGCCGGTGCGGCCTCGAGACCGGGAGCCGGCGCGAGGATGGCCAACGCCCGGCCGGCCGATCCCAGCAACACCGCGAGCAAAACCGCGGTCAGCAGAGGCGTCTTGAATGGATTCGCTGCGCCGTACCCCATGATCGCTTCCTTTCGTGTTGCGATGGTCGCCATCAGATGAAGACAGCTTACGGAGCGCGTCGGATGGCGGCAAACCTTCATCGCGGCGTCGCGGTCGGTATGGATAGCACCTTGTGGGCTACAATCACCGGCCATGACCCCGTTGAAGCCGCACAATCCGCCGCCCGGCCGCGTGGTGCTGGCCATGTCCGGCGGGGTCGATTCCTCCGTCGCCGCCGCGCTGCTTCAGCGCCAGGGCCACGAGGTGATCGGCTGCTTCCTGCGCCTGGGCAGCCCCGAAGGCGTGACGTCGGCCGACGCCGCCTGCGACCTGGACGACGCCCACAATCCGCGGCCACACCGCGGCTGCTGCTCCGTGGGCGACGCCGCCGACGCCCGCGTCGTCGCCGCGAAGCTGGACATACCTCTCTATGTCCTCAACTTCCGCGACGCCTTCGACCGCGTCATCGACTATTTCATCGCCGAATACAACGCCGGCCGCACGCCCAATCCCTGCGTGCGCTGCAACGACTGGCTGAAGTTCGGGCGCCTGCTTGACTACGCGCGTTCGGTCGACGCCGACTACATCGCTTCCGGCCACTACGCCCGCACCGCCGCCGACCCCGCCGGCCGCCCCGCGCTATTGCGCGGCCGCGACCCGGACAAGGATCAGTCCTACGTGCTCTTTGGCTTGGGTAGCGACACCCTCGCCCGCATGCTGCTGCCCGTCGGGCAGTTCACCAAGACGCAGATCCGCCAACTGGCCCGTGAGCTTGACCTGCCCGTGCATGACAAGCCCGACAGCCAGGAAATATGCTTCGTGCCCGACGACGACTACGCCGGCCTCATTGACCGACGTGATCCGGCGGCGCTGCGCCCCGGTCGCGTCCTCGACGTCGAGGGCAACACCCTTGCCGAGCACGCCGGCCACCAGCGTTACACCGTCGGGCAGCGCCGCGGCTTGAACCTGGCCCTGGGCTATCCGGTTTACGTCGTCGACCGCGATGCGGACGCCAACACCGTCACCGTCGCCTCGGCCGACCATCTGACGGTGCGCTGGCTTGAGGCCGACCAGGTCAACTGGCTGATCGATCCGCCCGCCCAGCCGCTGGCCTGCCGCGTTCAGGTCCGCGCCCATGGCCGGCCCGAACCGGCGCGAGTGATCGCCGTGGCGATCGATCAGTTGCGCATCGAGTTCGAACAGCCCGTGCCGGCCGTTGCGCCAGGCCAGGCGGCGGTGTGCTATCTTGACGATCGTCTGATCGGCGGCGGCTGGATTCGGCGCACGGGGCGGCGGTAGGGACCGAGGGATCAAGGCCGATCGAAAATCCAAGGTCAAAAATCGAAGATCGCACGAACATCGCGCGTGAGCTGGATGCCGCCGGTGTGCGTTATGACGTGAACGCGCCGCTGGGGCCGTTGACCTGGTACGGCGTCGGCGGCCATGCGGCCTTGCTTGTCCATCCGGCCGGCGTGGAGCCGCTGCGCCACGTGCTGCAGCTTGCCCGCGAGCAGGGCATGCCCGTCTACTTCCTCGGCAGCGGCGCCAACCTGCTGGTCCACGACGCCGGAGTGGACGGCCTGGTGGTCCGCCTGGATGATCCCGCTTTCCGCCAGGTGCGATTTGACGAGGCGCGCGTCACCGCCGGCGCCGGATGCGATCTGGCCCGACTGGTGCTCGATACCGCCAGACGGGGCCTGGGCGGCCTGGAGTGCCTGGCGGGCATTCCCGCCACCGTCGGCGGGGCGGTGCGCATGAACGCGGGCGGGGCGTTCGGGTCGATCGGCGAGGTTGTCGCCGCCGTCAACGTCATCGAGGCCGACGGCTGCGTCCGTCGTCTGGACCGCGACGCCATCGGCTTCTCCTATCGGCATTGCGACATCGCCGCGCCGTGCATCGTCGATGCGACCTTCGAACTCAGCCATGATGACCCCGAGGCTCTGGCACGCCGCGTGAAGGAAATCTTCCTGTACAAGAAGACCAGCCAGCCACTGGCGGAGAACTCTGCCGGCTGCGCGTTCAAGAATCCCGTCGATCCCGCCGTCGATCTGGCCGACTACAGCGGCGCTCCGCCGCGCATCTCGGCCGGCAAGCTCATCGACCAGGCCGGCCTCAAGGGCTTCCGCACCGGTGGGGCCCAGGTCTCCGAGCATCACGCCAACTTCATCATCACCCACCCTCGCTGCACCGCCGGCGACGTCCTGGCCGTCATGGACCACGTCGCCGACGTCGTCTATCACAGGTACGGCGTTCGCCTCGAACGCGAAGTGGTCGTTTGGCCCTGAGCGGCGGCGCTCGCCAGGCCCCGTTCCTCCGCCTGCGGTCGTCCATGGGCGCGATTTTTCCACATTTCCTACCCTTCCGGGCGTCGCGGCACTTGACGGGACAGAAGAATCCGATACCTTTTGTAAAAGAGCGTAAAAGGGTGTCTTTACGCGATTAATGCTTTGCGCCCGTCACGGCCGGCCGAAGGCTTACACCGCATGCTCCGCAGTCTGGCGAGGAGGTTCCCCTCATGAGCCCAGCCGTTCGTTTATCCACGCAGCTTCCTCTTCTGCTGGTTGTCATGTGTGCTGCGGGCGTCACAACCTATGCCCAGCCGACCGATCCTGCCGCGCCGCAGCGACCGGCCTACCAAACCCTGCGATTCAATGAAGACTGGTCCGCCCTTGCCGGCGGTCCCTTGGCCGACGACGACGTCTTCGACCCCATCAAGTACATGCCTCTGACTGACGACGGCTTGGTCTGGGCCAGCTTCGGCGGACAGGCGCGCCTGCGTTTTGAGAACTGGAACGACTTCGGTTTCGGCGGCGGTGGGGGGGATGACGCCGCCTACCTGCTCACCCGCCTGCGCCTGCATGGCGACCTGCACGTGGCCGACACGCTGCGCGTCTTCGTCGAGGGCATCAGCGCCCTGTCCACCGACGACAGCGGCGCCGGCCCCGGGTTGCGCACGCTCGACGTCGATGAGATCGACCTGCTCAACGGCTTTGTCGACCTGAACCTGCCGCTCGACGTTGTCAGCGAAGGCGCGAGGTTCACCTTTCGCGGCGGCCGCCAGGAACTGCTGCTTGGCAGGCAGCGGCTCATCAGTCCCCTGGACTGGGCCAACACACGGCGCACCTTTGATGGCTTGAGCGTCATCGCCGCCGTCAACGACTGGACCATCACCGGCTTCTGGGTGAGGCCCGCGCCGGTGCGCAAGTACGATTTCAACGACGCCCTGGGCAACTCCGACCTCTTCGGCCTCTACGCCGCGGGTCTGTGTCCGACCACCGGCGTGGGCCTCGACGCGTATTACATCGGGCTGGATCGCGTGGCCGGGCAGATTCCCGGCGGCGGCTTCAACGGCAGCGTCGGCCACGAAACGCGGCATACCCTCGGCACGCGCGTTCACGGCAAGTGCGTGGATGACGCCATCGACTACGACCTCGAAGGCGCCTACCAGTTCGGCCAGATCGGATCGGCTGACATCAGCGCCTACATGCTCGCCGCTGAGACGGGCTACACCTTTGCCGATGTGCGGATGGCGCCGCGCCTGTCCATCGGCGTGGATTACGCCAGCGGCGATCACGCGGCCGGCGGCGATGTCGAAACATTCAACCAGCTCTTTCCCCTCGGCCACGCTTACCTCGGCTGGATCGACGCGGTCGGCCGACAGAACATCATCGACCTCAGCCCCGCCCTGACCCTCAAGCCCCTGGACAAGATGACGGTCCAGTGCGTCGGCCACCTCTTCTGGCTCGCCGATGATTCGGACGCGCTCTACAACGCCGGCGGTGCAGCCAGAGCCGTGGGGACGGGATCGAACGAGGTTGGCGCGGAGATCGACCTGCTGGTCAAGTACGCCTTTGACCGCCACACCACCGCGATTCTCGGCTACAGCCATTTTTTCGCGGGCGATTATGTCGCGCAGTCAGGGTCCAGCGGCGATGTTGACTTCTTCTACGCCATCCTCGAATACACGTTTTGAAGCGTTGGCCTGATGCCTGGCGCGCCAGCGCCCACCGGAAGGCGGTGACAGCGTGGACAGTCCGACGATCAGCTCCCCGTGCGATGCCCCGCCTCGCGCCACGCGAGGCGGACCAGCGTGGTTCGTACCGCTGGCGTTCCTCGGCCTGGCGGTGTGGCTGCTTTTCGCGCCGCCCGAGTCGCCGGTTCCCATCGAGGCCACGCCCGCCGTCGATCCGGCCCGCATCAGCACTGAACCCGTACGCCCGCCCCTGTCCGATCCGCCGCGCGTCACGATCGACGGTTTCGAACGCACCTGCCAGGAGTGCCACAAACTCTTCGAATCCGCCCCCGAGACGCCGCGCCGCCTCACCCAGCACACGCAGATCGCCCTGGACCACGGCCTCAACGACCGCTGTTTCAACTGTCACGATCGCGATGACCGCAACCTTCTTGTCCTGAGCGGGTCCAGGACGGCCCGTTTCGCCGACGTCGACCAGCTTTGCGGCAAGTGCCATGGCCCGACGTGGCGCGACTGGCAGCAGGGCATGCATGGCCGCGTGGACGGCTACTGGCTGGCGCAAGCCGGGTCGCCGCGCCGCCTGACCTGCACCCACTGCCACGATCCGCACGCGCCAGCCTTCGGCAGCCTGGCGCCGCTGCCCGCGCCCAACACCCTGCGCATGGGTCCGCAGCTTCATCACGAGGAAGCCGGTCCCGATCAGCCCAACCCTCTGCGTAAATGGGCCACGCCTGCGGCCGAACACGGGCGCCACACCGACATGGAGGATCACCCATGAGCCGCACCGATCCCCCGACCTGCGGTTCGGCCCCGTCGGTCACGCGGCGCGGCTTCCTGCGCCGCGGCGCCGCCGTCGCCGGCGGCGTGGCCGCGCTCGCCGCCGCCCTCAGTCCGCTCAAAGACCTGGACGCCGACGATCTGCCCTCGATCGAACGGTTTCTGCAGAAGCACTACAAGGAAATGACCCCCACCGAGATGGACGCCGCCCTGGCCCGTATCCGCCGCGAGGTCGAGCGCCGCTACAACCTGCGCCCCGAGATCCGCGACATCAAACCGCTGGACGGCGTCGAATTCGTCTATGCTCTGAACCTCAGCCGCTGCATCGGCTGCCGCAAGTGCGTGCATGCCTGCGTGGCTGAGAACAATCAGAGCCGCGCCCCCGAGATCCAGTACATCCGCGTGCTTGAGATGCCGCGTGGCACCACCGACATCGAAAAGGGAGACCACCACTACGAACGGCCCCGCGTGCCCGATGCCGAGCACTACTACATGCCCGTCCAGTGCCACCAGTGCGCCAAGCCGCCCTGCGTGAAGGTCTGTCCCGTCGAGGCCACCTGGCAGGAGCCCGACGGCATCACCGTCATCGACTACGACTGGTGCATCGGCTGCCGCTACTGCGAGGCGGCGTGTCCCTACTGGGCCAGACGCTTCAACTTCACCCAGCCGCGCCTCAGCGGCGAGCAGATCAACCCGCAGATGTCATACCTGTCCAACCGTCCGCGCCAGCAGGGTGTGATGGAGAAATGCCACTTCTGCCTGCACCGCACCCGGCAGGGGCGCATGCCCGCGTGCCTGGAGGCGTGTCCGGTCGGGGCGCGCAAGTTCGGCAACGTGCTCGACGCCGACAGCAGCGTGGCGAAGATTCTGCAGACCAAGCGCGTGTTCGTGCTCAAGGAGGAGGCCGGCACGCTGCCGCGTTTCTTCTACTACTTCGACGAACGCCATCCACGCTCCGGGCCGGCCGACGCCGGGCATCCCGAGCCCCTCGGTCCGCGCCCGCCCGTCGACGAGCCCGCAGCGGACTGGGGAGGTGACGCATGAAGGCCTACCTGCGCTTCCTCTACCGCTGCCTGCGCATCAGCTTCGTCGGCGACTGGCGCTACCACGCATGGATGACGTTGCTCTCCGTGCTCGCGCTGCTGGGGCTGCACGCCTACTGCCGCCAGCTTGTCGAGGGGCTGGGTGTCACCGGCATGACCGATCAGGTCTCCTGGGGTCTGTACATCGCCAACTTCACCTTCATGGTCGGCGTCGCCGCCGCCGCGGTGATGCTGGTCATTCCCGTCTATGTCTACAAGAACCGCGAGCTTCACGACCTGGTCATCTTCGGCGAGCTTCTGGCGGTGGCGGCGATCATCATGTGCCTGCTGTTCGTTACCGTCGACATGGGCCGGCCCGACCGTTTCGACCACCTGTTTCGCCGCTTCAACTTCCCGCTGTCGATGCTCACGTGGGACGTGATCGTGCTCAACGGCTACCTGCTGCTGAATCTGCACATCTGCGGCTACATCATCTACTGCGCGTATCGCAAGGTGCAGCCGCGGCCGGCGCTGTTCGTCATCCCCTTCGTCTTCGTCGCCATCGTCTGGGCCGTGAGCATCCACACGGTCACGGCTTTCCTCTACGTGGGCCTGGGCGCCCGGCCGTTCTGGAACTCGGCCATCATCGTGCCGCGCTTCCTCGCTTCGGCCTTCTGCTCCGGACCGGCCCTCATCATCCTCACGCTTCAGGTCATCAACCGCTTCACCGGGTACCACGTCCCGCCCAAGGCCCTGATGGTCCTGCGCCAGATCATTCTCGTGGCCCTGACGATCAACGTCTTTCTGCTGGTCAGCGAGCTGTTCACGGAGTTCTACGCCGACACCGCCCACGTCTCGAGCATCCGGTATCTCTACTTCGGCCTCGAAGGCCGCAGCGCCCTGGTGCCGTGGATCTGGACGGCCGTCGCGTGCAACGTCATCGCCTTGGTCATCCTTTATCTGCCGTTGACCCGCAGCCTGCGTTATCTCAACGTCGCCTGTGTGCTGATGATCGTGGGCATCTGGATCGAAAAAGGCATGGGGCTGATCATCCCCGCCTTCATCCCCACGCCGCTGGGCGAGATCGTCGAGTACGTGCCGACGGTCAATGAGATTCTTGTCTGCGTGGGCATCTGGGCCCTGGGCCTGCTGCTCTACACCATCTTCGTCCGCATCACGGTGCCGGTTCTGACCGGCCGGCTGACGCATGACAGTGACGACCACGCCTTGGCCCCGGACTCCTCCGCGATCACCCCCTTGACTCACTGAACCTGGAAGGGATTTACCATGAAACTGTCCATACCCCCAAGCATGACCGCCCAACGAATCCTCGGCTGCCTGGCTGTGGCGATCGGCCTCGGTTCGCTTGCGCTCGATGCCCAGGCTCAGGCCTTCGGCCTGCGCGAGCTGAGCAAGGAAAGCGCCAAGTGCGTGGACTGCCACAAGAAGGAAAGCACCTCGCTCTACCAGCAGTGGGGCGACAGCAAGCACTACCGCGCCAATGTCGGCTGCTACGAGTGCCATGCCGCCAACGAGGGCGACGTCGACGCCATGGAGCACGAGGGCGCGCTGATCGCCACCATCGTCAGCCCCAAGGACTGCGCCCGCTGCCACGCCAAGGAGGTTCAGGAGTTCGTCGAGTCGCATCACGCCAAGGCTGGTCGCATCCTCGGCTCGCTGGACAACGTGCTGGCCGAAGTGGTCGAGGGCAACAAGGGATTGAAGACCCCGGCGTTTCCCGAGGGCAATTCCGCCGCGGCGGTCAGTGGATGCTGGCAGTGCCACGGTTCGGAGGTGAAGGTGCTGCCGGGCGGCAAGCTCGATCCCGCCACCTGGCCCAACACCGGCATCGGACGCATCAACCCCGACGGCAGCGAAGGCTCCTGCGCCGCCTGCCACAGCCGCCACAGCTTTTCGGTCGCCCTTGCCCGCCAGCCCGACAACTGCGGCAAGTGCCACATGGGTCCCGACCATCCTCAGAAGGAGATCTATGAGGAATCCAAGCACGGCATCGCCTTCAAGGCCAACATCGACAAGATGAATCTCGACTCGGCCAAGTGGATCGTCGGCGAGGACTATTCGGCCGCGCCCACCTGCGCCACCTGCCACATGTCCGCCACCGCCGATCAACCGGTCAGCCACGACGTGGGCATGCGCATCAGTTGGAACAACCGGCCGGCGGTTTCCATCCGTCCCGAAATCTCCGACGCCAGTATGGGTCTTCCCGGTAAGGATGTGCCCTGGGAGGTGCGCCGCCGCAACATGAAGAATGTCTGTCTCAACTGCCACAACCAGAACTGGGTGGACAACTTCTATGTGCAGTACGACGGCCTGGTCGAGCTGTACAACGAAAAATTCGCCAAGCCTGGCCTGCAGCTTTACGCCCTGGCCCAGCCGCTGATGCGCCCGGTGGAGTTCGGCAATGAGA
Source organism: uncultured Phycisphaeraceae bacterium (assembly GCA_964502445.1). Lineage (GTDB taxonomy): Bacteria > Planctomycetota > Phycisphaerae > Phycisphaerales > Phycisphaeraceae > CAZCWM01. The sequence goes on from CAZCWM010000002.1 coordinate 506,781, forward strand.
TCGACTGGATCTGGTTCGAGATCTGGCACCACGAAGGCCGCCGCGCCCGCCACGGGGCGTCCATGATGGGCCCGGACTACACGCACTGGCACGGCACCTACGAAGTGGCCAAACACTTCTACAGCAAGTTCGTGCCCAAACTCGAGGAACTGGCCGAGAAACACCTGCACAGCGACGACGTGGCCAAGGTCGAGGCGGCCGCCGCCCTGCGGGACAAGATCACCCAGGTGCTCGAAAGCAACGATCACAAGTGGTACCTGGGCAGGATGGACCCGGCGGAAGCCGCCCGGCGCAAGCAGGCGGCCGAGGAGTTCAAGGCCCGCTACGCCAAGTGAGCCCGTGCGTCGCGGCTGAACATGTGACATGATGCGGCGTCGCGCCATCGGGTGCGACGCCGTTTTCTCTTTCCGCGTCGTTGCGCGATGTCGGAGACTGCTCATGAAACGCCATCGCCCCAGCGTCGAAGAGGGCGGCCGCGCCCTGCTGGATCATGCCGTCGCCGTCGCCGAAACCGCTGCCGCCCGCTACGGCCCGACCATCGACTGCGTCGCCATTCGCCGTCTGCTTGAAGATCGCCAGATCGTGCGCTATCCCGTCGAGATCGCCTTTGACGCGGCGCCGCTGGAGCCCGGCGAGTTCGCTTACGCCCAGCCCGTCGGCGACGCGCCGAAAGCGGGCTATCGGCTGTGCATCCATCCCGCCCTCGAAGCGCGCCACGACGCGCTGCCGCTGCTGATCGCTTACCACCTGCCGGTGGTCAACTACGGCGACATCGTCAACGACGAGCTGGCCCTGCGTTTCGGCGCGCGCCTGCTGGGCATGGACGAGCAGGCGTATTACGAACGTCTGTGCGAACTGGCCGACAGCCTGCCGGGGCCGACGTAGCGGCGTTGCGTCCGACGCCGCATCAGGCGCGATCGCCCAGAACCGCGGCCACATCCAGCACGTAGATGCCACGCAGGCCCTCGTGCAGCGAGTCGATGCAGACCTGTCGGCCGTCGCGGCTGAAGCGTGGATGCAGGTCGCAGCGACATTCGACGGGCAGATCGCGCGGTGAGAAGAAGCGGCCCAGATCAATGCGCCGACCGGTCGCCGGTTCGTAGAGCAGCAGTGTCCGCATCTGCTGGCCGTCGGGATAGGTGTCGGTGAGCACCCAGCGGCCGTCGGGCGAATAGGTCATATGTCCGTCGCAGGTGAGCACGTCGGCGGCGACGGGCTCACACCTGCCGGTCTGGTCGTCGATCAGGGCGTAGGCCATGCGGCCCTCGTGCGGCGGGTCACTGGGAAATCTGATCCACGCCAGCAGCGTGCGCGGGTCGCGCCAGACGTAGTGCGAGACCATGCCGGTGTCCAGCAGCAGGCGTGAGCCGCCGCCGTCGGGCCGGGCGGTGTAGAGCCGCGTGGTGTGGCCGCGCTGTCCGGGCAGTTTCCAGCGATGCAGGAAGACGAAGCGCCGTCCATCGGGGGCGAAGGTCAGGTGGTTGAACCAGTGCTCGGCCGCGTCCATGTCCTCGCGCGGCGCGCAGCCGGCCGCCCACGCCAGGCTCAGCGCCAGGCGGTGGGATCCGGTCTGCAGGTCGATCCAGTAGATGCCCGCGTCATCCGGGGTCTTGACGTTCTCCCACGGGTCGGGCCGCGACGCATAGCCGTATCCCGGCCGCAACCGGTGCAGCCGCTCGAAGTCGAGGCTCAGCGCCTGCCGTCCGTCGGGGCCGACGCAGTAGATCGGCCGATCAAACACGCGGCTGCCGCCGTCCAGCTCGCGCATGACCGACGTGTACCGCCGCCCGTCGTACTGGTTGTAGATGAACTCGCGCCCGCCCGAAGCGCTGGCGGGCAGCCACTGGAGCATCGAGCCCTGCTGCCAGCTCCAACCGGCCGTGCGATCCAGTTCACGGAAGCCCCCGTCACGCAGGTCGATCACACCGATCGCCACCTCCTCCCGCGGGTGCGGCTGGCGATCGAAGAAGTCGGCCTTATGGGCCAGCAGGTACCGCCCGGAGGCGTCCCACGGGCACTTGTCGTAGTAGCCGAAAAAGTAGTGCCCGTCTACGGGCGTCACACGCCGCAACGTCACGTCGGCGTGCAGATCGCGGACGCCGCGCATGTCCTGGGCCGGTTGAATCATGGTTCGGCTCCCTCCGTCCCGTGCGCTTTCATGCGGCACGGAATCAGAAGAATAAGTCATCTTGTCATTGCCGCGTCACCGCGTAGAGTAGTGCATGCGGACGGCGGCACCAAGCCGCAGGCTCGCGGCCGACCCCCAGGTGGCCGACCTTCAAGGAGGCATCCGCCATGCAGTTCATGGACGTCGTTCTGCTCTCCCGCCTCCAGTTCGCCTTCACCATCATGTTCCACTACCTGTTCCCCCCGCTGACCATCGGGCTGGGGCTGGTGATGGTCTACCTCGAAGCGATGTACCTGTGGAAGCGCCAGCCCATTTACGAATCAGCCGCGCGCTTCTGGACCGGCCTGTTCGCCGCGACCTTCGCCGTCGGCGTGGCCACGGGCATCGTGATGGAGTTTCAGTTCGGCACCAACTGGGCGGTGTATTCACGCTACGTAGGCGATGTGTTCGGCTCGGCCCTGGCGGCGGAGGGCATCTTCGCCTTCTTCCTGGAGTCGGGTTTCCTGGCGGTGCTGGTCTTCGGGTGGGATCGCGTGTCGGCGGGCTTTCACTTCTTCGCCACGGTCATGGTCTTCCTCGGCTCGGTGTTCAGCTCGATCTGGATCACCGTGGCCAACAGTTGGCAGCAGACGCCGGCCGGGTTTCACCTGGTCGAGAAGACCATCAACGGCCACGTTTTCACGCGGGCGGAGATCACCGACTTCTGGGCGATGGTGTTCAACCCCTCATCGGTGCATCGCCTCGTGCATGTGTGGATCGGGGCGTTCATCCTCGGAGCGTTTTTTGTGATGAGCATCTCGGCGTGGTATCTGCTCAAGAACCGCCACGCCGAGTTCGCCCGCCGCTCCTTCACCGGAGCCCTGATGCTCGCCATCGTCTTCTGCCTGGCCCAGCTCGTCAGTGGGCACCGGCAGGCGGAGAACGTCGCGGCGCATCAGCCGGCGAAGCTGGCAGCTTTCGAGGGCCACTTCACGCAGCAGCCCGGCGAAGGCGCCCCGCTCTATCTGTTCGGCTGGCCGGACGAGCAGGCCAGGCAGGTCAAAGCCGGTCTGGCGATCCCCGGCGGTCTGAGTTTTCTGCTGCATCAAGACTTCGCCACGCCCGTGCCGGCCCTTGACGAACTGGAAGCCGACTACGGCTCGCCGCCGGTGTGGATCAGCTTCCAGAGCTACCACATCATGGTCGCCATCGGCCTGGTCATGATCGTCACGACGCTGCTGGCCGGCTGGTTCCGCCTGCGCGGCACGCTGTGGGGAAGGCGATGGCTGCTGGGGTACTTCGTGGCCGCCGTCGTACTCGCCTACATCGCCAACGAGCTGGGCTGGGTGGCCGCGGAAGTGGGACGTCAGCCCTGGAGCGTCTATCCCGTGCGTGACGCGGCCGGCCAGCTCGTCGGCGGGCTGCGCACGGCCGACGCGGTTTCCGAAGTGGTCACGGCCGGGCAGGTCATCGGCTCGATCGTCATGTTCGGCCTGATCTACGCGCTGCTGTTTGCCGTGTGGGTCTACGTGCTTAACCACAAAATCGCCAAAGGCCCCGAACCGGTCACACCGCCGCTGCGCACGACGCGAGCTGGCCTGATGGACGCCGCCGCCGACAAGACCGACCGCGCCATGACCCAGCGCCGCCGCGACGTGTGATTCGCTTAGCCCCACGAACGGACCACCGACCATGGCCATTGAAACCCTGCAACTTCTGTGGTTCATCCTCCTGTGCGTGCTGCTGGGCGGCTACGCGATTCTCGACGGCTTCGACTGGGGCGTGGGCATCCTCCACCCGCTGGCCCGCGGCGATCACGAGCGCCGCGTGTTCCTTAACGCCATCGGCCCCATCTGGGATGGCAACGAAGTGTGGCTGGTGACTTTCGGCGGGGCGATGTTCGCCGCCTTCCCCGAGGCCTACGCCACCATCTTCAGCGGCTTCTACAACGCCTTCATGCTCCTGCTGTTCGCCCTGATCTTCCGGGCCGTGTCCATCGAGTTCCGCAGTAAGATCGCCTCGCCGGCGTGGCGGCGGTTCTGGGACGCCAGCTTCTTCGCCGCCAGCCTGCTCGCGGCCCTGCTGTTCGGCGTGGCGGTGGGCAACGCCATCGTCGGCATCCCGCTCGACTCGCGCGGCATCTACGCCGGCACGTTCCTCGACCTGCTGGGGCTTTACCCGCTGCTGGTGGGGGCGATGACCGTCGCGCTGTTCGCCATGCACGGGACGATCTATCTGCACCTGAAGACACAGCCGCCGCTGCAGGACCGCGTGCGCGGCTGGATGTGGCACAGCTTCGGCGTCTTCCTGGTGCTCTACCTGATGACGACGATCGTCACGCTCATTCGCGTGCCGCGGGCGACGGAGAACCTCGAGCACATGCCCTGGCTCTGGGGCGTGGTGCTGCTGAGTGTGCTGGCGATCGGCAACATCCCCCGCGCGGTCTTCGCCCACCGTCCCGGCCAGGCCTTTGCCAGCTCATGTCTGACCATCGCCTGCCTGGTCACGCTCTTCGCGGCCGCCCTCTTTCCCAACATGGTCGCCAACAGCGCGGCCGACGGCATCAGCCTGACGATCCACAATGCGTCCGCGTCAGCCAGGACGCTGACACTCATGGCCATCATCGCCCTGATCGGCATGCCGCTGGTGCTGGCCTACACGGCCGTGGTCTACTGGACCTTCCGCGGCAAGGTGGTGATTGACCGGCACAGCTACTGAGTCGCGTCGGCCTTGTTCGTAGCGTCCGCATCCTGCCGCTGCGTTGCATGGTTCAAGGCGGCCAGAAGCTGCTGCAGGTCCGCCAGGCCGCGCGCCTCCGCGTCGCGGGCCTGTTCGAGAGCCGCGATCACCTGCTCGCGCAGTGACTCATCCTGGAGGCGCTGCAGGGCCGCTTCATCGTCGGGCGGGGCAAAGGGCGTCAACTCGGCGACGCGCGTCAGGGCCGCGGCCACCGTGTTGTAGTCGGCGATCGCCGCGTCAAAGAGCACATCAAGCCGTGGATCAGCCAGCCGCTGCTTCGCTTCCTGCAGAAAGGCGGCCGCCATCTGTCGGCACTCGGCCCAGCACTGGGCGTTGTACCCCTGCCCGAAGGCCGTGGCCTTGACCTCTTGCATCACCGGTACGCGTTGCAGGGCCGCGATCCACAGGTCATAGCCGGCCGGCCCGGCGGCGTACGGCTCGAACGTGTATTTTCTGGCCGCGTGGTCCAACGCAAACTGCAGGGCGTCGCGCACGATCTGCCGATCGTCCGCCGGCGCCGCGACCTCAGGCAGCCACAGGTTCAGCCAGCCGATGTCCGTGTCGGCGAGCTTGAGCTGATGGATCGGTTTGACGTCGCCTTCGCCGAGAAACAGCAGGTGCATGCGGTCGTAACCGACGACGGTGTACCACTCGGGAATATCCGCCTCCCAGAGCACGCATGGCCGGTCTTCATCGATCGCCGCCTTCGCCGCCGCGAACGCCTGCTCGCGTACGGCCGCGAAATCCTCCTGCGTCTTGTGGGCCTGAATGCGCCTCGTCGGCAGGCCGAGGTTCGCCGCCAGCTCCAGGCATCGCCGCGTGTTCCAGGCCGTCGGCCCGCTGGGGCAGACCACCTCGTGGATGTTGAGGGCGAAAGCGAAGCCCGTCGAGCCGTACAGCCACGCCCGCGACACCTCCACGCCTTGGGCCGCGGCACAGTCGTGCAGGCAGGTCGGCAGCGTCATCCAGCCTTGATGGCGGGTGACGCCGTCGAGCCAGACTTTCTCCCCATCACGTTTCACGGTCACGGTGCGTGCCCGCGCGGTCCGCGTGGTTGGCATCTCAGGCTCCTCGCCGAGCGTCTGGGCGTCGTTGGCTTCAGATTCCGCGTCGGCTGCGATCATCGGCATGGCCGGTGAAACGACAAGCAGGATCGCCATCGCCGCCGCGATGGAGCGGAGTGTTCGCATGAGTGGGGCCCCTGGTGGAAGTGTCGCGGCTGCGGGGTGGAAGACCGGCCGGCGGATACCCGCCGACGCGCGGCGCCCGCGGCGGATGGCGGGGCCATTATAGATCATGTTCGCCGGCCCCCGTCCCTTTTTCCGCGCAGATCGCTAAGCTTGGCCCGCAAGGTCACTCTTTTGATGAAAGCACCGGAGTTCAACATGGCCACCCAGATCGGCGCGCAGATGTACACCCTGCGCGAGCACACGCAGAATCCCACCGACATCGCCAAAACCTTCAAACGCGTCAAAGCCATGGGCTATGACGCCGTGCAGGTTTCCGCCTTCGGCCGAATCGACACGAAGGAACTGGCGAAACTGCTCAAGGACCACGGCCTGGTATGCGCCGCGACGCACTATCGCGGCGACCTGTCCGATACCGCCGCGGTGGTGGACTACCACAAGACTCTCGACTGCAGGTACACCGCCCTGGGCGGCTTCTATCCGTGGAAAGGCGACGCGGTGGTGACGGCCGACACGTGGAAGCAGTGGGCGGCCGGCTTCAATCCCACGGCCGCGAAGCTTGCTGAACAGGGCATCCGCCTGGGCTACCACAACCACAGCCACGAGCTGGTGCACTTCGACGGGCGGTCGGCGCTGGACATTCTGCTCGAGGAACTGGACGCCAGCGTCTGGTTCGAGATCGATACCTACTGGATCGCCCACGGCGGCGGGGATCCGGCGGCGTGGATCGACAAGGTGGCCGCCAGCGGCAGGAAGGGCGGGCCCAACCGCATCCCGGCCATCCACGTCAAGGACATGAGCGTCATCGCCAACAACAAGGGTGATCGCGTTCAGAAGATGTCCGAGGTCGGCGTCGGCAACCTCAACTGGCCGCGCATCCTGGAGGCGTGCAGAAAGGCGAACGTCGAATGGTACCTGGTCGAGCGCGATGACGGCGACCTTGATCCCTTCCAGAGCCTCGAAATCAGCCTCAAGAACATGCACAAAATGGGCCTGCGATAGCCCCATTCCCCACCGTTTCGTCAGCGGTCAAAGATCGCCGCACGCGCCGTGGCGACGACCCGACACGCCTGCATACCGCGAACACCACCCATGACCTACAAAGTACTCCTCGACACCGACATCGGCGGCGACATTGACGACGCCTTCGCGCTGGCTTACCTGCTGGCTCGCGACGACTGCGACCTGCTGGGCGTAACGACGGTGACCGGCCCGGTCGTCGAACGTGCGAAGATGGCCAGCGCCCTCTGCCGCCTCGCCGGCCGTCGCGACGTGCCGATCTATCCCGGCTGCTCGCACACGCTGCTGCTGGGCAACCGCCAGGCGACGGCCCCGCAGGCGCAGGCGGTCGCCAAGTGGGACCACCAGACCGACTTTCCCGACGGCCAGGCCATCACCTTCATGCGCGATGTCATTCGCGCCCATCCCGGGCAAGTCACGCTGCTGGCCATCGGGCCGATGACCAACCTCGGCCTGCTCTTCACGCTTGATCCCGAGCTGCCCGCGCTGCTCAGGTCGCTGGTGCTGATGTGCGGCAAGTTCCTGCCGCGGACGGCCGGCTACGGACCGCGCGAGTGGAACGCCTTCGCCGATCCGCACGCCACCGCCGTCGTCTACCGGTGCATCGATCAGAAGCCGTGCCCGATCCACCGCTCCGTCGGACTGGACGCGACCATGCAGGTCATCCGTCCCAACGACTGGGTGCGGCAAAGGAGCGGGGCGAAGCTGCTCGAACCGGTGCGCGATTTCCTGGAGATCTTCGACCGCGGCAACCGGGAGGTGATCTTCCACGACCCGCTGGCAGCGGCCGTGATCTTCGAACCCGACCTGTGTACCTGGGTTCGCGGCCGCGTTGAGATTGAACTGACCGGGGGACCGCGCTCCCTGGGCATGACCCACTGGACCGGGGACAAGCCCGACGCGGAGCATGAGCCGGGGCCGCATGAAGTGGCCGCCACCGTCGACGCCGACCGCTTCCTCGACCACTATTTCGGTGTTTTCTGAAGGGCGGCAAGGAAGCCTGGCGGCCACTTGCGGGCCCCCGGGCCATCGGTCATAATACATGGCTCGGCGGTGAAAGCAGGCATGAGACCGGCCCGGGCCGGACCGTGATGCGGCCGCGCGAGGCCCCCAAGGGCGCAGCTCCAAGCAGAGGAACGTTTGCATGGCCATTCGAATCAAGGCACGCAGTGGTGAGTCGGCAGAGCAGATTCTTCGTCGGTTCAAGAAGATGTGCGAGAAGGAGGGTCTGACCAAGGACATGAAGCGTCAGGCCTACTTCGAGAAGCCTTCGGAGCGCCGCCGCCGCGCCCAGCGCAAGATGGTGAAGCGGGCGACCATGCCCGCGCGTCCCGCCGGCCGCCGGTGAGGCTTGGGGCCTCATCGTCCGACCGTTGAAGGCCGCCACCGGTACGGGCCGACAAGCATTGTGGAAAACAGCCGCACCCGCATCGGGGGCGGCTTTGTCTTTAGTATCGGGAATCCGTTACCATGGCCGCCCAAGTCCGGGCGGGCGACGCCGTCCCGCATGCGCCGCGGCTGGCGGCGCGACAGGCTTGGGTCGCCACGCGCTTCGACGGCGGCGATCGCCAAAGCCTCCGCCCGGACCCGATGCGTGCCGTTGTCTCTTTCCAAGAGAGTCACATAGGAGTCTGTCTCGATGGACCGCAACCATTGCCCGCTCGGCCGCGTTCCACGCCGGTCGATCACCTTCAGTTTCGCCGGCGTTGTCGCCGCAGTGCTCGCCTCCGTCGCCCACGCCCAGTTCGATCTGCCGGCAACTGCCGTCCCGGCCGACGCCGTCGGTGTCGGCCTGCCCCTGTTGTTTTTCCTGGCGCCGCTCGGCGCGATCATCGCCCTGGTCATGGCCGTGGTCTTTTACAAGTCGATCATGGCCGCCAGCGAAGGCACGCCGGACATGATCCGCATTGCCCAGGCGGTGCGGGAAGGCGCCTACGCCTACCTCGGCCGCCAGCGCAAGGTTGTCGTCCTTGTTTTTCTGTTGCTCGTGGCGGTGCTGCTGTTCATCGGCTTCGGCCTGGAACTGCAGCCGAAGCTGACGCCGCTGGGCGTGGCGGTCGCCGGCTTCCTGTCGGGCCTGTGCGGCTACTTCGGCATGAAGACCGCGACCAACGCCTCGGCTCGCACCACGGCGGCCGCGAAGGCTTCCCTCAACGACGGCCTGCGCGTGGCTTTTCGTGCCGGCGCCGTCATGGGGCTGTGCGTCACCGGTTTCGCCCTGCTGGACGTGAGCCTCTGGTTCATCCTGCTCTCGTCGATCGGCAAGTTCACGCTTGTTGAGCTTACGACCATCACTCTCAGCTTCGCGATGGGCGCGTCGCTGCAGGCCCTGTTCGCCCGCGTGGGCGGGGGCATCTACACCAAGGCCGCCGACGTCGGCGCTGACCTGGTGGGCAAGGTCGAGGCCGGCATTCCCGAAGACGACGCCCGCAACCCCGCCACCATCGCCGACAACGTGGGCGACAACGTCGGCGACGTGGCCGGCATGGGCGCGGACCTTTACGAGTCGTATTACGGCTCGATTCTCGCCGCCATGGCGCTGGCCGCCGCCGCCGCCTTCCGCCTGAGCATGGCCCCGGCCGACGCCATCAAGCTCGTCGTCGCCCCGCCCGCTCTCGCCGGGCTGGGCATCATCTGCGCCGTCGCCGGCATCTTCGTCGTGCGCACCAAGGAAGGCGCGAGCATGAAGCAACTGCTCAAGAGCCTCCACGGCGGCGTGTGGTTCAGCTCGCTGCTGATTGCCGGCCTGTCGGCCGGACTGCTCTATCTACTGGTCGGCGGCAATGAGACCGTCTGCTGGTGGGGCATCTGGCTGGCCATCGTCGCCGGCCTGCTTGCCGGTCTGGTCATCGCCTGGGGCACCGAGTACTACACCTCCTACGAGCACGGCCCGACCCAGCGCATCAGCCGGCAGGCCGAGACCGGCCCGGCCACCGTCATCATCGCCGGCATCGCCGAAGGCATGATCTCCACGTGGATTCCGCTGCTGGTCATTTGCGTGGCCATCATGTCCGCCTTCATCTGCGCCGGGGGCAATGAGACCTTCCTCATGGGTGTCTTCGGCGTCGGCATCGCGGCGGTCGGCATGCTCAGCACGCTGTCGATCACCCTCGCCACCGACGCCTACGGCCCGATCGCCGACAACGCCGGCGGCAACGCCGAAATGACCCACCAGGAATCCTACGTCCGCGAGCGCACCGACATGCTCGATTCGCTGGGCAACACCACGGCCGCCACCGGCAAGGGCTTCGCCATCGGGTCGGCCGCCCTCACCGCCCTGGCCCTGCTGGCCGCCTACGTCATCACCGTGCAGCAGGCGCTGTCGACACAGGTCGAAGGCGGCTTCATCAACATCAACGGCCAGTCGGTTCTGGCCGTCAATGCCTCACTGCCTCAGATTCTCGAATACTACAACGTCACGCTCATGAACCCGAAGGTGCTCTGCGGCCTGTTCATCGGGGTGATGCTGGTGTTCGTTTTCTGCGCGATGACCATGAACGCCGTCGGCCGCGCCGCCTACGCCATGATGCGCGAGTGCCGTCGCCAGTTCGGCATCATGAAGGAAGCCTTCAGGAAACAGGGGATGAGCGAGGCCGACATCGCCAACCCCATGAAGTGGCCCTTCGAGGTTGAGGCGGAGGGCAAACGGTACCCCGACTACGCCAACTGCGTGGCCATTTCGACCGCCGGCGCCCAGAAGGAAATGGTCGTGCCGTCGTTGATGGCAGTGATCGTGCCGATCGTCATCGGCCTGGTGCTGGGCGTGCCGGGCGTCATGGGCATGCTGGCGGGCGCGCTGGTCTGCGGCTTCGCCGTGGCCATCTTCATGGCCAACGCCGGCGGGGCATGGGACAACGCCAAGAAGTACATCGAGACCGGCCAGATGGGCGGCAAAGGCTCAGCCAACCATAAGGCCACCGTCGTCGGCGACACCGTGGGCGACCCGTTCAAGGACACGTCCGGCCCGTCGCTGAACATCCTCATCAAGCTGATCAGCATCGTGTCGGTGGTCTTCGCCGGGCTGATCGTGAAGTTCTCGCCGATCGTCGGCGGCTGGCTGGGATTGAGCTGAAGGTGACGGAAGTGCACCCATCCCGCCCCGCAGACGAATGAGAATCCCCAGGCCCACGGACCCGGATCCGTGGGCCTTTTCACAATCCGAGTCCGCGGCATTTATCCCTATAATGACCGCGTACGATCCAACCGTTGTGCGAGATACCCTTCGACATGCCCCAGTCACCGCGCCCCGCATCGCCGGCCCAGCACCACACCGCCACCCGTCAGGCCGATCATCCTCACGAAACACGCCGGCACGCCGACCCGCAACGCGAAGCGCAGAATCGACGGTTCGCCATTGACGCCGCCCGTCTCGCGTCCGATCTGCACTGTGAGGACGCGATCCTCTTCGACGTGCGCGGCCTGTCCGACCTGACCGACTACATCCTCATCGCGTCCGGCACGAGCGACCGTCAGATCAAATCGGTGGCTGACGATATCGAGGAGTTGGCCAGAGAAACTGGCCTTACCCGGCTCGGGCGCGAACTCGACGGGTCGGCCAAGTGGGTGGTGGTCGATTTCGTCGACGTGGTCGTTCATCTCTTCGATCCCGAGACACGCGCCCACTACGATCTGGAGATGCTCTGGGGCGACGCTGGCCGCGTCCCCTGGCGACGGGAAGGCTGATTACGCGGTGTCTTCTGCGGTGCTGCGGCGGCCCGCCGCAGTAAGGCCGGGGTGAGAGGGCGACGACAGCCACCAAAAGCAACGTCTGCGCCCTTGGCCGACTTGTCCCGTCCTGCTACAACACCACGCCATGAAGCGTCCCAATCCCGCGTTCGGTGTGCTGGTCACCCTCATTTCGTGTGTGCTGTTCGCCGTCATGGGCGCGATGATCCGCCACGCCTCCACGCTCGGCATCGACTCGTTCAAGACGTCGCTGTTTCGCTTCGCCATCGGCCTGGCGGTGCTGGGCACGCTGGCGATGTCGCGGCGGATCACCCTGCGATTCTTCGACAGCCCGCTGCTGTTCCTGCGCGGCCTGACCGGCGGGACGGCCATCTTCCTGTTCTATCTGTCGATCGACAAGATCGGCATCGCCAAGGGCACGGTCATCAGCTACTCGTACAACGTCTTTGCCGTGCTCGGCAGCATGATCCTGCTCAAGGAGCGCGTGGGGCCGCTCAAGTGGCTGCTCATTTTCGCGTCGCTGGCGGGCATCGGCATGATCGCCGCGGACAAGGCCGGCGGCGCCGCCCTGACCATCTCCAGCTTCGAATGGCTGGCCATCCTCGGCGCGGTGCTGTCGGGCATCGCCATCGTCATCATCAAGAAGCTCTGCGACACCGACTCGCCGTTTTCGATTTTCTTCGCCCAGAGCCTCGTCGGTTTCTGGCTGATGGTCATTCCCGCCAACCTCACGCCTGTCGAGCTGCAATGGACCGGCGGCGTGCTGCTGCTGCTGATCGGGTTGACGGCCGCGGGCGGGCAACTGTGCATGACCACCGGCTACGCCCACCTGACGGTGGCCACGGCCGGCATCCTGGGCATGCTGGTGCCAGTGTTCAACACAGCCATCGGCGTAGTGATCTTCCGCGAGCATCTGTCGGCTCTGGGCCTGGCGGGCGTGGCGGTCGTCATCGCCACCTGCGCCATGCTGGCGATGCCGCGATTCAACCGCCGGCGCCCCGACGATCCCATCGCCGCGTGAGCGCGCTGCTATGCCCTCACGCGGCCGTCACGGTGATGGCGGACCGCGTGACGCGCACGGCGACACCGCGGCCCATGGCGAAGCGGCGTGTGCCGCCTCCGTTGTCGCGGACGGCGCGCAGGACGGCGTTGAGCTTGGCGAGGCCGAGGCGGTCGGCGCTGACGCCGGCGACCCGCAGTTGCCGGCGCAGCCAGGCGGCCAGCACGGGCACGGGAAGCTGTCGGGCCGTCGCGCGCGGCAATTGCGTATCGGGCAAAGCGCCCGCCTGGGCGGCGACCATGCGGCGAAGGTCGCGCAGATGGTCGGCCGCGGCCGTCGCCTTCGCGGCCGCGTCACCGCGCAGATCGCGCAGCACAGGCAACACGTCGCACCGCACCCGGGCCCGCCAGCGCGAGCCGTCCGCATTGCTCGCGTCCTCGCACCAGCGTTGATCGATGGTGCGCAGAAAATCGAGCACCGTCGCCCGATCCACGCCCAGCAGCGGCCGAATAAGCCGCGTATCGGCCTGCGGAGACAACTTCCGCCGCCAGGCCATGCCCGACAGGCCGCGCACGCCGCTGCCGCGGATCAGGCGCATCAGCAGCGTCTCAAGCTGATCGTCGCCGTGATGGGCCGCGGCGACGAAGCCCGCACCCACCTCGGCCGCCATCTCCGCCAGTGCCGCATATCGCAGGCGCCGGGCCGCCGCTTCAAGATTGCCCGCCGCAACCGCCGGCTGGATATCACGGCGATACAGCGGCAGGCCCAGACGCGCCGCCAGCGCGGCGACGAAGCACGCTTCCTGCTCAGCCTCCGGTCGAAGGTGATGTTGCACGTGGCCCACGGTCAGCCGCAGCCGCCAGCCTCGTCGGTGTGACAGCAGGTGCATCGCCCGTAACATCGCCACCGAATCCGCACCGCCGCTCACCGCCGCCAGCACGTGAGCGGCCGTGTGCCCGCCGCGCGCGCACACGCCGCACCGCCCACGCAACGCCGCGGCGACCGCCTTTACCAGCCGATGCCGTCCCGACCGGCTGGGCGTGCAATCGCCGTCCATGACGTCGTGCTGGTCAAGGGCCTGTGCCCGTCTGTCCGTCATACCGTCATGCTACCGTCGCCCCGGCGCGGCCGCGCCCGTGAGCCCGGCTCACGGATGCCAGGCCGTGTTTTCAGAGCCGATGGCGTTGCACCGAGTGCTCGTCCATCCCCCCGGTGATGTCCGATAAAACTTTCATCTTTCGCATGATAGATGGCCGAAAGTTAGCATGAGGCGCTCGTGCCTTGGCGCCAATCGCTTCGCTTGGATCCCACGGTCGGCGACGAAGCCCATACGCCATGCCTCTGACCCTCACTACGCCGCCGTTCGTTGTCCTCGCCCTCATCGCCGGGCGCGACGCTCTGCTTCTGGTGGGTCTGGTTCTGGCGACGGTCGGACTGCTTCGGATGGGGTACCTGCGCCGCCGCCGTTCGCAGCAGGCCGGCCGCCTCTCGCCCGAAGAGATGGTCGAGCGCAATCGCCAGATGCGCGGCATGCAGGGCGACCTCGAGCAGCTCATGAGCGAGATCGAGCAGCTTTCGCGACGCTTTGCCGCCCAGCTCGACGCCAAGAGCCGGCGGATCGAACGCCTGCTGGAAAAGGCCGACCACCGGATACAGGGCCTGTTGGACCTAGAGGATTCACAGCGGCAGCGTACGACGCCTGCGCCTGATGCGGCGGCCGATGCACGCAGCGCCAACCGGGCCCGCAACCCGCAGCCCCAGCCGGCCGCTATCGATGACGACGTGGATGTTCTCGATCCACTGGCCGAAAAGGTCTACCAACTCGCCGATCAAGGCCGTGAGCCTCAGCAGATCGCCCGGGAACTCGACGAACACATCGGCAAGATCGAACTCATCCTCGCGTTGCGCACTTCAACCTAGATGGCGATACCGCTTGCCGATTGGGCGGCGGCCGCGCGGCGAGGCCCCCGCGCTGCGGCGGCGCGTCAAGGTTGTCGTGTCGCCGCGCGTGCTCCGTCGTGTTTCACTGTCTCATGCGTGCCTCGCATTTTTCAT